>NZ_RHHO01000001.1 GCF_003710865.1 Brevibacillus borstelensis
GACGAATACTAATCGGTCGAGGACTTATCCACACAATCCTTACAGCATGCATATCCAGTTTTGAAGGCGCGAAGCTGCATGAATTGCGTTAGTGCCTTTATCATTGTTCCTCGGTAGCTCAGTTGGTAGAGCAATCGGCTGTTAACCGATCGGTCGGGGGTTCGAGTCCCTCCCGAGGAGCCATATACGGAGAGTTACCCAAGAGGCCGAAGGGGACGGTTTGCTAAACCGTTAGTATGCGTAAGCGTAGCGAGGGTTCGAATCCCTCACTCTCCGCCATGTTTAACCTTTATAAATAGTGGCGGTGTAGCTCAGATGGCTAGAGCGTTCGGTTCATACCCGAAAGGTCGGGGGTTCGATCCCCTCCGCCGCTACCAACCTAAGTTGCGGTCGTGGTGGAATTGGCAGACACACCATCTTGAGGGGGTGGCGGGGCGACCCGTGCGAGTTCGAGTCTCGCCGACCGCACCATGAAAAAATATGGCCCGTTGGTGAAGCGGTTTAACACAGCAGCCTTTCACGCTGTCATTCAGGGGTTCGAATCCCCTACGGGTCACCATACAAGTGCTTCGCAAATTTTCGGTAACATCCGGGAGTTTTGCGAAGGATTCTGGAGGCTTAGCTCAGCTGGGAGAGCATCTGCCTTACAAGCAGAGGGTCGGCGGTTCGATCCCGTCAGCCTCCACCATATGCTTTATTCGTTGCTATCGGTTACGGGATCTCACCGTGCCGGTTCACCCTCGAAGAAGTTCAAAGGAGTATTGCTCGGGTACTTCAGATCTTGCTCGCATGTGAAGAGTAATCGACGCAGCGTCGCAAGTGGAAGCGATCCCGTCAGCCTCCACCATTTATTTATTAAAATCGTCGCGGGATGGAGCAGTCTGGCAGCTCGTCGGGCTCATAACCCGAAGGTCGCAGGTTCAAATCCTGCTCCCGCAACCAAATTTTCTACTTGTACTACCTCGATATACTTTCCGTTCAAGTAGGATCAAAGTGCTCTTGGGTGCAACCAAATATGGAGCTGTGGTGAAGTTGGAGTTCACGCCGGTCTGTCACACCGGAGGTCGCGGGTTCGAGTCCCGTCAGCTCCGCCATTTTATCCCTAGCGGATATCATTTGCGGATTAGCATTTTTTGGCTCGGTAGCTCAGTCGGTAGAGCAGAGGACTGAAAATCCTCGTGTCGGCGGTTCGATTCCGTCCCGAGCCACCATTATTGCCAACAATATCATGCCGGTGTAGCTCAATTGGTAGAGCACCTGACTTGTAATCAGGGGGTTGTGGGTTCAAGTCCTATCGCCGGCACCACTTTTGGGGTATAGCCAAGCGGTAAGGCAACGGACTTTGACTCCGTCATTCCTAGGTTCGAATCCTAGTACCCCAGCCACTTGTTTGAGCCATTAGCTCAGTTGGTAGAGCATCTGACTTTTAATCAGAGGGTCGAAGGTTCGAGTCCTTCATGGCTCACCAGTTTTTCAAAAATAACAGTTTCTCAATGTGCATGCGGGTGTGGCGGAATGGCAGACGCACCAGATTTAGGTTCTGGCGGGAGACCGTGGGGGTTCAAGTCCCTTCACCCGCACCATAGTGACCTTGAGACTGTTTATACGTTTTATATGTAATCACGATTATGCGGACGTAGCTCAATTGGTAGAGCGTCGCCTTGCCAAGGCGAAGGTCGCGGGTTCGAGCCCCGTCGTCCGCTCCATTTTGTGCCCTTAGCTCAGCTGGATAGAGCGTTTGACTACGAATCAAAAGGTCGGGAGTTCGAATCTCTCAGGGCACGCCATATGTGTAGATTACGACAACAGGGTAGGAATGCATCCTACCCTTTTTTTCATAGTTCATTTCACAATTTTACAAATATTAACGATTTTTTCCTTGTAACTTCAAGCGCATTATCTTACTTTAGGAATAGGTTTCCTCTCCACTGGATGAAGGTATCAGATAAAATGAAGAGAGAGTCGACCATCGGCCGTTCCTATTTGATGAAAAGGCCCTTATTACACGTGATTGCCGAAAAGGTAGAATACGTTGGAACAGGAGTTGTCATCCATGAACTCGATTAAACTCGATCATCCACATCCCTCTGTGGAAAAGTTGATTGCTAATATTGAAAAAGTACTGATTGGAAAGCGCTCCATTATTGAACTATGCGTGGCAGCCATATTGGCAAATGGCCATGTTTTGCTGGAAGATGTCCCTGGAGTCGGTAAAACCATGCTGGTTCGGTCTTTGGCGAGATCGATTGGCGGCGAATTTAAACGAATCCAGTTTACTCCCGACCTGCTGCCGACAGATGTAACAGGCGTAGCGATTTTCAATCAAAAAACGATGGAATTCGAGTTCCGTCCCGGACCGATCTTTGCCAATGTTATTTTGGCTGACGAGATCAACCGTACCTCTCCAAAGACACAGTCATCGCTGCTTGAGGCAATGGAGGAGCGTTCCGTTACCGTTGACGGCAATACCTACCGATTAAACAGCCCGTTTTTTGTAATGGCAACCCAAAACCCTTTGGAGTACGAGGGTACGTTTCCTTTGCCGGAAGCGCAGTTAGACCGCTTTTTGATGCAGCTGCGTCTTGGCTATCCGACCTTGGAGGAAGAGGTGCGGATGTTAAACAGGTTCTCCGGGGAAAACCCGCTCGACAGCCTGGAGCCCGTCGTTACAACAGAAGAGCTGTCTCAAATCCAAAAGCAGGTCGCCACTGTCCGAGTGTCTGAAGGCGTTCAGGAGTACTTGGTACGCTTGTGCATGCGGACGAGAGAACACCATCAGGTGTACCTGGGCGTCAGCCCACGCGGGTCACTTGCCCTTTTCCGTGCGGTCCAGGCGTTGGCTTTCGTGCGTGGGCGAGATTATGTGATTCCGGATGACATCAAAGAACTGGTGCCGGTGACATTTGCTCATCGGATTATTTTGAAACCGGAGGCTCGGCTGGAGGGAGCTACGATCGACCGGATCCTATCGGCGATTCTATCGGAAACGCGTGTTCCGGTTAGCTGAGGCGGTGAACGTGCATGAAACAACAACGCTATGGGAAGATCAAAACCGCTGCACTTGTCCTCATTACGTTTGTGTTTGCCATGTTCCAGGGCGGGTTTGCCAGTTGGTTTTTGTTTTACAGCAGCCTGGTGTTTCTGGCTTATGAATTGTGTGTGTTTTTCATGATGTTCCGCTCGCTAGAGGTCGTCAGGGAAATCGACCGAAACCGCCTTCAGGAAGGCGAAGACGTCGTTGTAACGGTGCGTTTGCGCCGCCGTTTCTGGTTTCCTTTGGGCTGGAACGTAGTGATAGAACCGCTGCCAGACCGGCTGGCTGGTGTATTTGAGCCGCATCGGCAATTAATCTTTCCTTGGTTTAAAAGAGAAATAGAGTTTAAATACGTCATACCCGGACTGCCGCGGGGTTATTATTGTTTGACCGAATGTGTGTTGGGCGGGGGAGACTTCTTTGGATTTGTTGAAAGGAAAAAGACGGTCTCGGTCTTCAATGATTTCCTCGTTTACCCGTCCTATCAGGAGATGACGCATTGGGCACTGGGTGACGGGAGCTTCAGCGGGACTGTACACGTCGCTCATCGCCGTTCTGATGACGTAGCGGCAGTGCGAGGTGTCCGTGAATATCACCGTGGAGACAGACTGAGCCAAATTCATTGGCGCGCATCGGCACGCGGGACCGGTCTCAAGACAAAAGAATTTGAACACCAGGCGATGAACCAGGTGGTCTTTTTTCTGGATGTAGAAAAGGCTCACTACCAGGATCAAACGCCGCAATTGTTCGAGGCCGCCGTAAAACTGACCGCAAGTCTCGTCGCTTATGCCAATCGCAATCAGTATCATTACGGTTTGACGTACAAGCAAAAAGAGCGAATCGCGATACAACCAGCCTGTTCGCATACGCATTTTATCCGGATTTTTGACCAACTGGCACGGGTGATGGCGGAAGGTGTGGACAGCTTTGCCCGGATTGTGGGGCGGGAAGCGTTGGAGCAGCCTCCAGGCGTCACACTGGTCGTGATCACGCCACGCGTCGACAAGGAACTGGTAGCCAGGTTGGTACAGTTGTCTCAAAAAGGGCGGCATGTCCATCTACTGCGGATTCATGCACATGCGGTTCCGGCACCGGAGGAGAAGCAAGCTATTCAAATGCTGATGGCGAGCAAGGTAACGTGCAAATCGGTGCACCTGGATGATGTGGAAGACGGGAAGCGGATAGGAGGTGCCTCGTAATGAGTGTTTGGAGACGCCCCAAAGGAATGGAATGGCTTGCTGCCTTGTTTCTTTTTCTCATGCTGAGGGAGTGGCTGCTGCCTTTAAGCGAGCTGACCGATACCGGAACACTTTGGCCATTCTACATGATCGTTGCAGGTGTTTTGTTACTCGATCTGGTCGTTCCATACCGATGGCTGACCTTTCCTTTCAAGCTGCTCGGTATTTTATGGATCATTCATTCCGACTTTTTCACATCGTCGTTTTTGAGTACGGAATGGCTTTACAACATGTATGCAAGCCTGGTGCGCGATGTGCCGTTGGCTTTTCAGCAGGATTGGATTTCGATGTCTCTGATCTCCCGCAACCTGCTATTTGATCTCATGCTGGCCATACTGATTTCGATGGTCACCTATCTAGTTTTGGAACAGCGGCAGGGCCTTTGGTTTGTCTTTTTGACAGAGCTGTACTTGGCAGTGCTGGATACGTTTTTGCCTTATGAGGCGGACGGTGCGATCATCCGAACGCTGATCTACGGGTTTATGCTGCTGGCTGTCGCCCATCTGACAGCCATATCCAAGCGGGCCCCGATTGCGGGCAAAAAGCGTTGGACGCTGTGGAATACGTTGATCGCCCCGGTATTGATTCTGGCCATCGTAGTAAGTGTCGCCTACGCCGGCCCGAAAAAAGATGCCGTCTGGCCGGATCCGATCGCCTTTTTAACCGGAGGCGAGGAAGGGCCAGTTGGCACCATGAAAAAGGTCGGCTACGACAATAATGACGAAAACCTCGGTGGCCCCTTCCAACAGGATGAGGCGCTAGTCTTTGTTGCTATCACCAATGAGCGGACGTACTGGCGCGGCGACTCCAAGGATATTTACACAGGACGCGGCTGGCAAAAGGGAGAGCGGGAGTATGAGCCTATTTTGAACCTGCAAACCCATCAGTGGAAGCAAATGCTGTTTCATGGAACGGAAACAAAGGAAGTGCGGGCTACAATGGATTTTTCCAGAGGGGAACCGTATTTTACGATGTTTTATCCAGGGCAGTTGAAAAAGGTTGTAAGCATCGAGCCTGATAACGCCACGATGGTTTATGACAGAGCAAGCCAGCAAGTGGAGGTACGGGCCGGCAGAGTAGATATGAGAGCTCCGAGGGAGGAAGCCGAGCCAGAAGAGGGAGGCGTGCCACACCCGGGAGAAGCTCCGACCGGGCAGCCTGCAAGTGGCCAGGCAGTACAGCCGGGAGGAGCTCCGACCGGGCAGCCTGCAAGTGGTCAGGCAGTACAGCCGACAGAAGAACAGGGTGAACAAGCGACAGAATCTCAAAGCACAGGACAGAAGCGATCACTGCCGAGCCGTTTTCTGCTGAAGCCGGAGAAATATGAATTGGAAGCGGAAGTGCCGATTGTCAGCGAAAAGGCAATCATGCAAGCAGGTTCCACCTATCCGATTGACATCAAGCAACGCTACCTGCAGCTTCCTGGCGAGTTGCCCGACAGAGTGAAGGAGCTGGCTCTGGATGTCACCAAGAACGCAAACACTCCGTATGAAAAAGTGCGCGCGATCGAGAATTACCTCCGTACGAGAGGAGATTATAAATACGAGACCAAGGATGTGCCCGTACCGGCACCGGGGCAGGACTTCGTAGACCACTTTCTGTTTGACAGCCGCAGGGGCTACTGCGACCATTTCTCGACCTCGATGGCGGTCATGCTGCGATCGATCGGGATACCGGCACGCTGGGTCAAGGGATTTGCTCCGGGCAGCCGCGTAGGCACTGACAGCAATGGCAACGATGTCATCGAAGTTCGAAACAAGGACGCTCACTCCTGGGTAGAGGTCTACTTCCCTGGACAAGGCTGGATTCCGTTTGAAGCGACCAGCACTTTCTTGTCCCCTGTTCGCATCAAATACGATCTGAACTCATCGGAACAATCGGTAACCCTGCCGGTTCCGAATCTGCAAGAAAATACGGCAGCCGAACGGAGAAACAACCGACTAGACGAGCTTGAGGGCGCCGACAGCCCCACACAGGCAAGCTGGAAAATGCCGTGGCAAGCAAAAGCGGCAGCGCTTGTGTTGCTGGCAGCCGGTGCTTATCTGGCCTGGAGGAAGAAACGGGTTATCACGTATTGGTGGCTTCAGCGTCAAATGAGAAGTCATCCAAACGAGCACTACTCGGATCGATATAAACTGCTGCTTCAGATGATTCAGCATCTGCATTCACGCCGGGAACCGGGTGAGACTTTGCGGGAGTACGTGAAGAGAATTGCTCTGACCGGTGACAAACGTCAAGACCTGCAGTACCTCACTCACCTGTATGAGCGTCTCTATTATGGGTGCAGGGAAATGGAGGAAAAGGCCCGTTCGATTGCACAGCAACTGATTGATCGGCTTACCCAGCAATTGAAGCCTTGAACTATTACCTTCAGTCTGCTAGAATTTCCTTCGAATACTCGTATAGTATCAGGAATTGGCCTGACAGTTTCTACCGCTCGACCGTAAATCGGGCGACTACGAGGTGAGGACTTCGGATTTTTGTACATGCAACCGCAAAAGTGTACACAAACTGGGACTCTGCCTCCGTTTTGTTTTATCGGAGGCAATGGTCCCGGTTTTTTTACAACCTTGGACGGTTGGGAAACGAAAATGCGTTTACGTTCCCAATCTCGCGGTGCATGAGCTTGGCCAAGGTGAAATTATCGGTAACAACCTGGCGGAAACAGGAGAAGGAGGATCACATGAGCAAGCCAATGGAAATGGTCGTCGTACTGGATTTCGGGGGACAATACAACCAGTTGATCGCCCGTCGCGTACGGGATCTTGGGGTGTACAGCGAGCTGGTCGCTTACAATACACCTGTTGAAAAAATCAAGGAAATGCAGCCAAAGGGGATTATTTTCTCCGGCGGACCTGCCAGTGTGTATGAGGAAGGCGCACCGAAAGTAGATCCGGCTATTTTTGATCTGGATGTGCCGGTACTGGGGATTTGCTACGGCATGCAGCTGATGAGCCACATGCTGGAAGGAAAAGTGGAGCGCGCCGGCAAACGGGAATACGGAAAAGCCGAGCTTCGTCTGCAGCAACCGCACAGCCTGTACGAAAAATGGGGAGAAAATGAAGTGGTCTGGATGAGCCACTCCGACAAGGTCGTGGAGCTGCCGGCCGGTTTCCGGATCGATGCAGTCAGCGACAGCTGTCCCGTGGCAGCCATCAGCCATCCTGAGCGCAAGCTGTACGGGGTACAGTTCCATCCGGAAGTGCGCCATACGGTAAAAGGAAACGAGTTCATCGCCAACTTCCTGTTTGAGATTTGCGGTTGCGAAGGCAACTGGAGCATGACCACGTTTATCGACGATGAGATCAAAAAGATCCGCGAGACGGTTGGAGACAAAAAGGTTCTGTGCGCTTTGAGCGGCGGGGTCGACTCCTCGGTCGTAGCGGCTTTGATTCACAAGGCGATCGGCGATCAACTGACTTGCATGTTCGTAGACCATGGCTTGCTCCGCAAGGGAGAAGCGGAAGGCGTCATGGAGACATTCGCGAATAAATTCTCGATGAATGTCATCAAAATTGACGCTCGCGAACGTTTCCTAAACAAATTGAAAGGCGTAACCGATCCAGAGCAAAAACGCAAAATCATCGGTAACGAATTTATTTACGTGTTTGACGAGGAAGCAAGCAAGCTGAAAGACATGGATTTCCTTGCCCAGGGCACACTCTATACCGACATCGTGGAAAGCGGTACGGCTACTGCCCACACCATCAAGTCTCACCACAACGTTGGCGGGCTGCCAGAGGATATGACCTTCACCTTGATCGAGCCGTTGAAAACACTGTTTAAGGACGAAGTCCGCAAGCTGGGAACAGAACTCGGATTGCCGGATGAAATCGTATGGCGTCAGCCGTTCCCGGGACCAGGTCTTGGCATTCGTGTATTGGGCGAAGTTACAGAAGAAAAACTGGAGATCGTTCGTGAATCGGATGCTATCCTGCGCGAAGAGATCGCGAAAGCAGGTCTGGATCGAGAAATTTGGCAATACTTCACGGCACTGCCGGATATGAAAAGTGTCGGAGTAATGGGTGACGTTCGTACGTATTCCTACACAGTCGGGATTCGGGCCGTTACCTCCATTGATGGAATGACTGCAGACTGGGCTCGGATTCCGTGGGATCTGCTGGAGAAAATCTCCACCCGGATTGTCAATGAAGTGGAGAACGTGAACCGAGTCGTGTACGACATCACGTCCAAACCGCCAGCAACTATCGAGTGGGAGTAAATTTTCGTTCGGAATTGGGGACAAGCTGTGAGAATGGCAGGAAGGTCCTCATCTGAAATGCAATAAAACCGGATATTGATTGATCAGAGATTTTTATCGTTCGTATTTTCCGTTGACAACCTCTTTTCTTCCTGCTAAACTTTTCGTTGTGAAAAGGTAAATAAGGAAGGTTCGTATATTCTCGGGAATAGGGCTCGGGAGTTTCTACGAGGTCGCCGCAAACGACCTGGCTACGAACAAGACATCAACGGGGATATTGAAACGTTAAGGTACTCATTTTATTTATGGTTTCCCGTCTGTTTTGTTCGGTAGTCGAGGTGTATGGTTGCGCCTCGGCTTTTTATTTACCGAAAAATATCTGGGGGGACATTCCGGTGCGGAAGTACTTCGAATTTGACAAGCTAGGCACCAATTATCGTCGTGAAACGATTGCAGGTATCACTACATTTCTCGCAATGGCCTACATTTTGGCTGTCAATCCGTTCATCCTCAGCGGGGCCGATCTGCCGCCTGAGCTGAAAGCGAACTATCCGGAATTTGGAGCCATTTTTACAGCCACAGCGCTGGCAGCAGCGATTGGTACACTCGTCATGGCGTTTGTCGGCCGTTTGCCGATCGCCCAGGCGCCGGGGATGGGACTCAACGCGTTCTTTACGTATACAGCTGTTCTGACGATGGGGATTCCCTGGCAGCAGGCCTTGGCGGGGGTTTTTGTCTCCTGTACGATTTTTTTGCTCCTGTCGCTCACTGGCATTCGGGAAGCGATTGTAAACTCCATCCCTCAGGGGCTAAAGTACGCGGTGTCCGCTGGGATTGGGCTGTTTATCGCATTTATCGGTTTGAAAAACGCGGGTATTATTATCGCCAGTGACGCGACAGTCGTGACACTCGGCCATTTGACCTTCCATCCGGATATGGATGCCGCGCAGGTATTGGCTGTGAAAAATGCTTTGCTGGCTGTTTTCGGTCTGGTTTTGACGGCAGTCCTGATGGCTCGCCGGGTAAATGCCGCGATTTTCGTCGGGATGGTTGTGACGGCGATCGTGGGGATGATTTTCGGGATTGTGGAACTTCCGAAACAGGTCGTCGACACGCCGCCAAGCCTTGCTCCAACCTTTGGTGCAGCTTTCCAGTATCTTGGCGATTTTTCTACGTTGTTTAGCGCGAAAATGCTGATTGTCGTTTTCACTTTCCTGTTTGTTGACTTTTTCGATGCGACAGGAACACTGCTTGGAGTAGCGAGCCAGGCAGGCTTGCTGAAGGATGGCAAGCTGCCTCGTCCGGGAAGCGCACTGGCTTCCGACGCGATTGCCGGTATGGCGGGAGCGATCCTCGGAACGTCGACTACGACCAGCTACGTCGAATCGACGGCAGGCGTCGCAGCGGGCGGCCGGACAGGCTTTGCCTCAGTTGTAACCGGGATCATGTTTCTTCTGGCTCTGTTCTTTTTCCCTCTGCTCTCCGTCGTGACGGAAGCTGTGACAGCGCCAGCGCTCGTGATCGTAGGTGTACTGATGGCGTCTCACATGGCCCAGATCGCGTGGAGCGAAATGGACGAAGCGTTCCCGGCGTTCCTGACGGTCCTGATGATGCCGCTGACCTACAGCATCGCTTCCGGAATCGCGGCAGGCTTCATCACTTACCCGGTGATCAAGGTGTTGAAGGGCAAAGGTCGCGAGGTTCATCCAGTCATGTACGCGCTGTTCTTCGTCTTCCTGGCGTATTTTATCTTCCTGAGAGAATAGATGGACAAAAGGTCAACCGGTTGTCGCCTGAGTGGCGGCAGCCGGTTTTTTATTGTGCAGGGGACAAGCTTGATTCTTGCGCCGCGGCTACTGCGTGTTGTATGATAGGAAAAATTCTGCTCAGGAGGGATGGACCGATGATCGGTCTTCGCACATTCCTTCAACTGCATCACCATCATTAGAGCGTTTGTATCTACGGAAATGAAATTTTCCGCAGGTGCAAGCGCTGTTTGTGCTTGGTGCCTGCGGTGGCAGAAGGAAAGCCATGCGGGCATTTGATGTCTCCGCATGGCTTTTTTGCCGTTTCCGGAGAAGGAAAAGAAGCAGACTGGGAAGCAAATGAAAAGGAGGAACAGTTTATGGAAGGGATTTTGCGCAATGTCAAAGGGACAAGGGATTTTATGCCGGAGGAACAGGGGCTTCGCAATACGATCCGGAGGACGCTGGAGGAAGTATTTGCCTCGCACGGCTGCAAGCCGCTGGAGACGCCGATGCTGCAGCATTACGATCTGCTCGCTTCGAAATACGGGGGAGGGGCGGAAATCCTCAAAGAGGTGTACAGGCTGACCGATCAGGGGGAACGCGATTTGGCGCTGCGCTATGATTTGACCGTCCCTCTCGCCAAAGTCGTCGGGATGAATCCTGAAATGCGGCTGCCGTTTAAACGGTATGAAATCGGCAAGGTGTTTCGCGACGGTCCGGTCAAGCCGGGGCGGTTCCGCGAGTTCATCCAGTGTGATGTAGATATCATCGGGACGACCTCCATGCTGGCGGAAGCCGAGTTGATCAGCATGACATTTGAGGCTTTTGCGCGGCTCGGTTTGGACGTGTACATCCAGGTGAACAACCGCAAGCTGTTGTCCGGCTTGCTTCAGGTGATGGGGATCGCGGAGGAGCAGGCAGCAGATGTGATGCTATCGCTTGACAAGCTGGAAAAAATCGGCGTAGATGGCGTCTGCGACGATTTGCGGGAGCGGCAAATCGAGGAGCCGGTAATAGCGAAGATCGCCGATTTTTTGCGCAATGGGGAACGGAGTCTCGATGGATTGGCAAACAGGTACGACGAGCAATTGGTACAGGAGGGCGCAGCCGAGCTGCAGGAGCTGTTTGCCCTTTTGCAAGAAGCGGGTGTGGCCGGAGAGGTTCGGTTTACCCCCTTTTTGGCCCGGGGCCTTAGCATCTACACGGGTACGGTGTACGAAATCTTTTTGAAGGACGGCAGAATCACCTCCAGCATTGGCAGCGGGGGGAGGTACGACAAGATTATCGGCCAGTTTCTGGGGGACGGACGGGAGTATCCGGCCGTGGGCATCTCATATGGACTGGACGTCATTTTGACGGCACTCACGATGGGCGACAGCCCTTTTGAAGCCCGCAGTGCAGATGTCTTTGTCATTCCGCTCGGGACAGAAGCAGAGGCGTTGGGACTGGCAAACCTCATTCGCAAATCGACCAGTCTGCGGATAGAGGTAGAGCTCATGGGACGCCGCTTGAAAAAAGCGCTGGACTACGCCAACAAGGAGCGAATCCCGTATGTGCTGATTTTCGGGGAAAATGAGCGGGCTGCCGGGACGGTGGTCGTCAAGAATATGATCAGCGGCGAGGAGCGGACAATTCGCATCAAAGATGAAAAGGACTGGCCCTCCATTTTTACCCAAATGCAGGCTTAGCGAAACAGTGGAGATCGTGTAGGATAGAAGACAAGAAAAGGGGGAGATGCGGTGAGAAGCCGGGTGGAGAGGCTCGTTTCGGTGAAAGCTGTCTATGTGGTATTGGTCGTCAGTATGAGTTTTGTGGGGATTTTTCCTGCCGGAGGAGCGGCTTTTGCAAAGCGGGCCGCGGCTTCGGCAGGTGCGGGAGATACTCCTGGAGGCACCAGGCTTGCTGCGGCAAAAAATAGCGGTATGAGCGAGAGCGAGAATGCTGCCGACAGCTTGGAAAAGAGCGTTGCCGTGTCCCCGACGGCGGGGCAAGCGACGGAGGACATGACTTCTTATGCGGCTGATGTGAAAATCGATCCGGCAAGCAAGACAGCAACCGGCAGCGTCCACATCCGGTTTGCGCCGAGAGACCCGGATTATGTGTATTTGCACCTGTATCCTTTGGCGTTTACCGAGAAAAAATCAGGGGGGCTTTGGCTAGAAATTTTAGGAAAAAATGCCGTGCCCGGAACGTATCATATTACCAAACTGGTCGTCCAAGGAAAGCCTGCTTCCTATCAGATCGACGGAACGGTCGTGAAGGTAGGGCTCGGAAAGGCTGTCAGCGCTAAAGAAGGCGAACTACAATACGCACAAGCAAGTACACAAGCAGGTTTACAAGCGACTGCCCAAGCGACTGCCCAAGCAACTACCCAACCAATCGACCTGGAGCTGGATTTCGAGATGACGCTGCCCCTCAACATGGGGCGGATGTCGTATGACGAGCATGCGATCTGGCTCGGAAATTGGCTGCCGGTACTGGCGGTGTACGATGCCTCTGGCTGGCATCTGGACCCTTATGGACCGGTGGGTGATCCTTTTTATACGGAAACGGCGAATTACCAGGTACAACTGACGATCCCTGCCGGGTACCAATTCGTCAGTACGGCGACGGACCGGAATATAGCGGGAAAAGAGCTTCAGACGGGTGAAATCACCTACAGCTTGCAGGCAAAGCGGGTTCGAGACTTTTCGCTCGTCATTATGGACAACACCTATCAGCATGCGGAGACGCCTGTAGGGAATACATGGGTACGCAGCTGGTGGCGTCAGGGTGATTCGGCGGGACAAGTGAAGCGGAACCACGAAGCGGCGGTGAAAGCCCTCGCATACTTTCAGGCTCAGTTTGGCGCCTATCCGTATCCGGAGTACGATACGGTGAGAATCGGCGGCAATATCAATGGCATGGAGTATCCAGGCATCGTTTTTCTGGACGGCTCCCACTACCAAGGCGATCACCTGTCATCGATCCCCACAGTTGTTCACGAGACGGCCCATCAGTGGTTTTATGGTCTCGTGGGGAACAATCAGGTAGAAGAGGCATGGCTTGACGAAGGCTTGGCAGAATACGCCTCCCTCGCCTTTATGGTAAATGCCTATCCGGAGCTGGCCGGCGAGCAGGTAGGCCGAATGGTCAGAGGGACGACAGGCTTTTATGACAAAAAAGGGCTCAAGCCGTGGATGGCGCTGTCCCGTTTCCCTGATAACGAGAGCTACAGCAATCTGGTCTATTCCCGGACGACGACCATGCTCTGGCTGCTCCGGGAAGCGTGGGGAGAACAGCGTCTTCACGCAATGCTGAGGCGCTTTGTGGCTGCCCATCAGCACGGGATCGCGACGGGGAAAGGATGGGTGGAAGCGCTGACGGCAGAAGCCGGTGAAGATGCCAGCCCATTTATCAAATACTGGCTGCTGCTGGACAGAAGTCAAGAACAGGCGGCGGAGGCCTGGCTGGATCGGCAGCGGGCAGCAAAGCGGTAAGATATGAGGGGGATCGCTCATGAGACGGAAGGGATGGATGCTCCTGGCAGCAGCAGGGGCAGGTTTGACGGCTCTTCTGTTGGCACAGCCGTGGAAGGATCAGGCGAGGGCCGATACCGTGAAGCCGGAGCAGATTCCGGCGCATACGACGTACACCGGAGACGTCCGGATTGATCCGAAAAATCACACCGTTTCCGGGAAGCTGTCTGTTCGATTTTTTTCAACGGACAGTCAGGCGATGTTTCACCTGTACCCCAATGCGTTTCATCCCCAGGCAGATTTGAGCGATCCCAACTGGCAGCAGATTCTCGGAAAGCAGACAGAACCGGGAAGAATGCGGATCATGGATGTCCGTGCAGATGGAAAGACTGCTGCATTTCGGACGGCGGGACCGACGGAGAACATTTTGCAGGTAGCGTTGCCTGAGACTTTGCAGACCAATGGCGGGCAGACGAATGAAAAGCGGCTGACCAATGAAGAGCAGCAAAGCAATGAAGAGCAGCAAAGCAATGAAGAGCAGCAAAGCAATGAAGAGCAGCAAAGCAATGAAGAGCAGACCAACGCCAGGCAGACCAGCGATAAGCAAATTACACAAGAGCAAGTAAACCCGAACCAGTCCGATGTCAGGTCCGCTGGAACGGTTCAATCCGGCAAGCAAACCTCCCGCCTGAGGGAAGTAGAGATTGAATTTCAGCTCAAACTCCCTCGCAACAATGGGCGCCTGTCCTACAACGGTCACGCCATGTGGCTGGGCAATTGGCTGCCGATGCTGGCAGTGCGCGAAAAGGGAGAATGGCGGTTGGACCCGTACTATCCGATGGGCGACCCGTTCTATAGCGAGATGGCTCATTACCATCTGAAGGTCCATCTGCCGGAGGGCTACCTTTTGGCGACGAGCGGGACGGAAAGCCAGGCTGTCGTCACGCGGAAACGTCCGCAAAAAGAAGCAGCCTACGAGATTGATGCGTGGAATATCAGGGATTTTGCATTGGTCGTGATGGATGACAGCTACAGGCAGACGACCAGTCAGGTGAACGGGACCACCATCCGGACATGGTGGCAGGAGGGGGACGATCCGGAAACAGTAGCCCGTCTTCACGAGACAGCGGCCGAGTCAATCCGCTATTTTGGCCAGCAGTTTGGCAGGTACCCGTATTCGGAATACGACGTGGTCAAGACAGGAGGCTTTTTCGGAGGGATGGAGTATCCCGGGATTTCCTTTATCCAGGGGGACTTTTTTGCTTCACAATATGGTCCAAACGGGATGGGGACAGCGGTAGTGGCGCACGAAACGGCCCATCAGTGGTTCTACGGTCTGGTCGGGAGCGACGAGATTCGCGAGGCATGGGTAGACGAAAGCCTCGCCGATTATGCCACGATGGCGTTCCTGGAGGATGGTCCGGTGTCTGGCGGCGGAAGCTATTTGGCCTACCGGAGGGAACGGGCCAGGCAGTCGGATGCCTACGCAAAACAAGGATTGGATGTCTGGCTGCCGCTGGACCGTTTTCCCGACTGGAAGAGCTACAGCGATCTGGTCTATGCCAGAGGCGGGATGATGTGGTGGACGCTGCGGTCGGAGTGGGGGAAAGACCGGCTGCATCAAATGTTGCGCGAGTACGTCCAAAACCATCAATACAGCCAGGCAACTGGAGGGGAGCTTGTCAAAATGCTCTCAGAAGCTGCCGGAGAGAATGCGGCGCCGTTTGTCGACTACTGGCTCAGGCTGGATTTGGAAAAAAAGAGCGAGGCGGATGCCTGGATGAAAAGAGGAAGGCTTTCTCGGATGTTCTAAAGGCGAATGTTATTTCATTTACCATTGTTTATCGTTCGGTTTGTCTGTTGACAGTCCAGCTTTTCCCCTGTTACACTAAACATGTTGAAAAAGATAGCAAGCCCAGGCGCTCCTGTTCATGATTGTGAAAGGATCGGTTGGGTTTTGTCGTTGAATGGGCGTGAAACGAGTGGCCAAAGTTCATTTCTATGTGAAGCAGTGGCCCCGTTTTCTATGATAAGATAGGACATTGACGGAAGAGGGGCGAAGTAGACAATGGTCAAACCGTTGGTTGGTGTCATCATGGGCAGTACGTCGGATTGGGAAACGATGCAGGATGCCTGCGCTATTCTGGAGGAGCTGCAGGTTCCGTATGAAAAGAAAGTGGTATCCGCTCACAGAACGCCTGACTTGATGTTTGCCTATGCCGAAGGGGCGAAGCAGCGGGGGCTGGAAGTCATTATCGCGGGAGCGGGCGGTGCGGCCCATCTGCCCGGCATGGTGGCAGCGAAGACCGAACTCCCTGTCATCGGCGTTCCGGTCAAATCGTCTACCTTGAACGGACTAGATTCTCTGCTCTCGATCGTCCAGATGCCGGGCGGTGTACCAGTGGCTACCGTTGCCATCGGCAAAGCCGGTGCAGTCAACGCGGGACTGCTGGCCGCGCAAATTCTCGGGATCAAGTACCCCGAAATTCAGGAGCGCTTCGTGGCCAGAAGAGAGGCCGTGCGCGACAAGGTATTGGGGGATAGTGATCTGGCATGATGAAACGAACCGAGACACTACCGAAACAGAACAATCCGATAAAGCCCGGAGCGACCATTGGCATTTTGGGCGGAGGTCAATTGGGACGCATGATCGCACTTGCTGGACGAGCCATGGGCTATCGATTCGTTACGCTGGACCCGACGGAGGATGCGCCGTGCGGACAGACCGCAGACAGACAAATTGTCGCCCGCTACGACGATGTGGAGGCGGCTTTGGAGCTTGCCCAGGCGAGCGATGTCATCAGCTACGAATTTGAAAACGTGGACGCGCAGGTGGCCGAGGTGCTGGAATCCCGTTCCTATGTGCCACAGGGAAGCCGCCTGCTGCGCATTACGCAGCATCGCATTCGCGAGAAGACAGCGATCCGCGATCTGGGCATCCCGGTCGCGCCGTTTCGCGTCGTCGACAGCGCAGACAGCCTGCGGCAGGCCGTAGGGGAACTGGGCTTGCCAGCGGTGATGAAGACGGCAACCGGCGGATACGACGGGAAAGGACAGTGGGTATTGCGGTCCATGGACGAGATTGACACAGCGTACGAAACGCTTTCCAAAGCAGGGACAGAGCTGATCGTGGAAAAATTCGTCCCCTTTGTCATGGAGCTGTCCGTCATCGCCGCCCGCAATCCATCCGGCGAGCTGGCTGTATTCCCGGCGGCGGAAAACGTGCATGTGGACAATATTCTGCACCTCTCCATCGTACCGGCCCGCGTTCCCGAAGAGGTGCGCGTACGGGCTGAAGAGATCGCCCGCACCATCGCGGAAAAGCTCGACGTGGTCGGACTGATCGCCGTCGAGATGTTTCTTTCAGCAAACGGGGAACTCTATGTAAATGAACTGGCGCCTCGCCCGCATAATTCCGGACACTATACGATGGACGCCTGCGTCACATCGCAATTCGAGCAGCATGTGCGGGCCGTCTGCAATCTGCCGCTGGGATCGACGGAGCTCTTGTCACCGGTGGTCATGGCCAATATACTGGGAGAGCACCTGGAGCCTGTGCTGGAGCGGATCGAACGCCTGCCCCGTACCGCCAAGCTGCATCTGTACGGCAAAGCGGACAGCAAGCCCAAGCGGAAAATGGGCCATATCAACGTACTGGCGCCCACAGTGGAAGAGGCGCTGGCAGAAATCGAACGGCTGGAAATATGGACGAATAAAGCGGAGGGACAACAATGATCGAACGTTATTCAAGACCGGAGATGCGTGCCATCTGGACAGAGGAAAACAAATTCAAGGCATGGCTGGAAGTAGAGATTCTCGCTTGCGAAGCGTGGTCCAAGCTGGGCGTCATCCCCGCCGAAGACGTGAAAAAGCTGCGTGAAAACGCCGGCTTTGACATCAAGCGTATTTATGAAATCGAAGAAGAAACCCGTCACGACGTGGTGGCCTTTACCCGTGCGGTGTCGGAGACGCTGGGCGAGGAGAAAAAATGGGTCCACTACGGCCTGACCTCTACCGATGTCGTCGATACGGCACTCTCCTATCTGATTCGCCAGGCAAACGAGATTCTGGAAAAGGACCTGGAGGACTTCATTCAGATTTTGGCAGACAAGGCCCGGGAGCACAAGGATACCGTCATGATGGGCCGCACCCACGGCGTCCACGCGGAGCCGACTACGTTCGGGCTGAAGCTGGCGCTCTGGCACGAGGAAATGAAGCGGAACCTCGCCCGTTTCCGCTCGGCGAAAAAAGAAATCGCGTACGGCAAAATCTCCGGCGCTGTCGGCACCTACGCCAACATCGACCCGTTCGTCGAGAAGTACGTATGCGAGCAGCTTGGCCTGGAACCGGCGCCAATCTCCACCCAGACCCTGCAGCGCGACCGTCATGCGGAGTACATGGCGACACTGGCTTTGATCGCCACCTCGCTGGACAAGTTTGCCACCGAGATTCGCGGTTTGCAAAAAAGCGAGATGCGCGAGGTGGAGGAGGCTTTCGCCAAGGGCCAAAAAGGCTCTTCCGCGATGCCGCACAAGCGCAACCCGATCGGCTGCGAGAACATCTCCGGTCTGGCCCGCGTGATTCGCGGACATATGCTCTCCGCCTACGAGAACGTTCCGCTCTGGCATGAGCGCGACATCTCCCATTCGTCGGTCGAGCGCGTCATTTTGCCGGATGCAACACAACTTCTGAACTACATGCTGCGCCGCTTCATGAACATCGTGAAAAACCTGACTGTATTCCCGGAAAACATGAAGCGCAACATGGACCGCACATTTGGCCTGATCTACTCGCAGCAAGTAATGCTGAAGCTGATCGAAAAGGGCATGAGCCGCGAACAGGCTTACGACACCGTACAGCCGCGGGCGATGCAGGCATGGGAAGAGCAGCGTTCCTTCCAAGCGATTTTGGAGGAGGACGAGACCGTGACCTCGACGCTGAGCAAGGAAGAGCTGGATGATTGTTTCGATTACCGCTACCATTTGAAGCATGTGGATACGATTTTCCAGCGGTTAGGCTTGATTTGAAAAAGAACAAAGTGATTTGAAGACCTGACATAATAAAGAAGAAGGATAAAGACACTCCTGATCAGCAGCCATTGGGTAACCAGTAAGCCACTGCTGCGTTAAGGGGTGTTTTTCATGTTTTAAACGTTCTCTGGCAAAAGGATTTCATCCCGTACATGGTGGGATGATTAAAATCTAGCAAGGATATGTCGAAAAATGATAGAAATTGTAAATAGATGAATAGATTCAATTTATTTACAATTCAGTATTTTTGTACTAGTATAAAAATCAGGGAGGTGAATCATCATGTTCCAAAAAATTTCCAATCTGTTTGGCGTGTCGCCAATGTACGTGCCTTGCGCTGACTCCGGCTTCATTGCTGGCCCGAAGTATGTTTGCGAGTATGTCACTTGGTCCGGTTGCCAAACTACGGGAAACAAAACCTACATCAAGTACACATACGACACCAGAAATGGCGAACGGTGTTCGGAGTCAAAGGTAAGATGCTGCTAGATTTGATTGGATGAGCAAGAGTTGACAGATTTGCTTTCATAGGGAAATTTCATAAGTTGCATTGCTGATGAAAAGGAGAGCCTTCAGATGTGGCCTCCTTTTCATCATTGGCAAGTGGCAACAGCCATTCTTTTGGGGGTAGACATGATCGCTGCGTATATAGGTTTAGCCTTGGGATGGACTCTTTTATCGCTGAATATCTTAAACTATGTAAAAAGATTGAAGCTGGAGATTTCCTACCTTCCGGAACCTGCACAGCAAACGAAAACCGTGAATCACTCTGTAGGCATGCCGATCCATGACGCGATTGAGCTGCCTGATGTCGTAAAAGATACGTACGCGGTCCTTTTGGTTTCATCGCCTACCTGCCATCCTTGTCATGAGGCGTTGGCTGAATTTTTGAAAGAGAATCGGAGTCTGCAAATTCCGTTTGTCTGCCTGGCGGAAGCAGATCAGGCTGATTACTTTGAAAAATTCCGGGCCGACTATAGCAAATGGGCCGAGATTGTTCCGGTCAAGGAAGCGGTTCTAAAAAGATTGGGCATCACGAGGTTTCCCACTTTCTTTGTCATCGATCCAAAAGGGGTTATACAGCGCGAGTTTCTGCTGGTTCATTTTTTGGTGAAGTATGTCGAACAAATTCGCGTCAGCCTTGAGACAGGTGGAAAAGATGGACAATAAATATCTTGCCAAGGCATTACGGTACGTGTGGCAAAAAGGAAAGTGGTGGCTCTTCCTATCTGTCACACTGAGCGTCGTAACCGGTTGTTTCCCGTTTCTCACCTTATGGGTGTCAAAGGAACTGATCAACGAGGTCACACGGTTTATTCAAAGCAGCACGAAGGAATACGCACTTTTGCTCTTGTTGTTGGTTGGACAATTCATGCTGAGTATTCTATCATCAGCAGTTAAAAATATTCGGGAATACCTGGATAAGAAAATGGAATGCACGTTGGATTTCGACGTGCAGCAGATGATTTTGGACAAAACCTCGTCTGTTCCGGTCATGTATTTTGACCTGCCCGACTACCATGATCATCTGCAGCGCATCTCGGGCGGGGGAGCCAGATTTTTATCTCCGGTGCGAAGTGTCATTGATATGTTGCAAGCCGGCATCAGCTTGTTTTCCTACGCGCTTTTTTTGATTGTGATCGATTGGCGCCTGGTGATCCTGAGTCTGGTGGCTACGATCCCTATCTTTTATATCCAGGCGAAGTTCGGCCAGAGGAGATATCGCCTGCATCTCAAGCAAAGCCCGGTAGCCCGTGCGGCAGATTACTACAAGTATCTGTTGCAGGATCGCAAGTCGGCAAAGGAAATCAGATTGTTCGGCCTGGCTTCTTTTTTTCGCGAGAGATGGGCGGAAAAATTTATGCAGAACACGGGAGAAACGCTTCGCCTGGAAAAGAAGCAGCAGGGCTCCGAAGTGGGCTTGGAGGCGTTTTCCGCTTTCTTTTACATGGGAATTGCTGTCTCGGTCATATGGCTGGCCCGGACAGCAAAAATGAACATTGGCGAATTCGTCGCAATCATACAGGCGGTCCAGGGGGCGCAGGAAACGTTCACGAGAATTTCCATGCTGTTTGCCAAACTATATGAAGAAAAGCTGTTTATCAAGGACTTCTATCAATTTTTTGAGCGCGAGGATGAGAGAATCCTGATTGCTGCCGGAAACGAGCCTTTTCCGTCCACGATCCGGCAGGGGATCACATTCAATCAGGTCTCCTTTCGCTATGTACAGGGTGATAAAGAGGTTCTTTCCGACATTTCCTTTCATATCCACCCGCATGAAAAAATTGCGATTGTCGGTCAGAATGGCTCGGGGAAAACCACATTGGTAAAGTGCCTGATGGGGCTTTATCCTCCTACGAGCGGGCAAATCAAAATCGATGGCAGAAGCATTGCGGACATCGACGAAAATGAGCTGCATAAAAATATCACTGTAATTTTCCAGGATTTTATTCGCTATGATGTGTCGGTTCGCGAAAATATCGCGATTGGCAACATCGCGGGGATAGATGATCTGGACCGCATCCGAAAAGTTGCAGAGCTGAGCGGGGCGGACGCCTTCATTCGCCAGCTTCCGGAAGGGTATGAGACTTACTTGGGCAGGCTGCTCGCCGACGGGGAAGACCTCTCCGGCGGGCAATGGCAGAAGGTGGCGCTGTCGCGGGCGCTTTTTCGTGACAGTCAAGTAGTCATTCTGGACGAACCGACAGCGGCGCTGGACCCGATCGCGGAAATGGATATTTTCAGCAAGTTCAAGCTGCTTACGGAAAACAAAATCGCGATTTTTATTTCCCACCGGATGGCCGCCTCGAGGATGGCAGACCGAATCATCGTCATGAAGGAAGGGAAAATCGTCGAAATGGGCACCCACGAGGAATTGATGGCGCTTGGACAGGAGTATTACCAGATGTACCAGATGCAGGCGCAATGGTTCTCATCGGAAAGGGAAGGGGAAAGGGAGGCAGTCGGGTGGACGAGCTGACATTTGTGTTGCGAGTGTTTCTTGGCACGCTTTTTTTAAGTACAGGCATGAGCAAGTGGAAAAACATGCAGGAGCATAGCGTGATCGTGAAAGAGTATCGCATTCTTCCCGCCTCTTCCATCCATTTATTCGTTCGTGCGGAGACAGCGGTAGAGCTTTTGGCGGGGGTATTGCTGTTTTTGGGGTTGTTCCAAACGTTTGGCGCTTCTCTTGCCGTTCTGTTGCTGATCCTCTATTCGTTTGCGATTGCCCTGAATTTGTTTCGCGGACGAAGAGAGATTTCATGCGGCTGCGGCGGTGTGGCTGGCAATCATCGCATTTCGTGGCTTTTGGTTGTTCGCAATCTGCTGTTGATGCTGCTGGCAGGGTGGGTGTTTTTTTCACCGTCCCAATGGGGCAGCATCGAAAGCTTGTGGATAGGCGAGGTTAGCCGGTTATTCAACCTCTCCGTTATCCAAAATGTGCTGATGGCGTGGGTGGCCTTGTTGTTTCTTGCGATGATCAACGGGGTTTGGGAAATATATGTCAAGGTTCGGCTCTTTTTGCGGAGGCAGTAAGCAGAGAAGGGGGATCAAAATGAATAGTCTGGCGATCTCGAATGTATTGCTGTGGGTTGTTGTGTTTGTTCAATCCATCATCTTGCTTTTCTTTATTCGGTTGGTCGTTCAATTTTTAAACCGGTTTCGAATCAGCGACAAACAGGTGGAAATGGCGTCCTTATCCATTGGCGGTTCAGCGCCGTTCTTTCGGGAAAAAAATCAGCAGGGAGACATCGTCGAACTGAATGATCAACAGATAGCACAAACGTTGCTGCTTTTTACCAACGATCATTGCGGGACCTGCAAGGCTGTCATATCGGAGCTGCAGCATGCAAGAAACCAGTACCCGCATGTGAGGATTATTGTGGTCGCAAACCCGATCTACTATGAAAAGGGCATGGAGATTCCGGAGGGTATTCATCTCATCCGTTCAGAGGAGATCATGCAGAAATACCAGATTCATACCGTTCCGACTGCTATTTTGGTCGGTGAAAACAGAATGATCCGTGACATCAAGCAAGTGAAAGACTATCGGGATATCGAATCCATGTTCAATATGCCAGTCGTTAAAGTGGGTTAGGAAGAACGGTCGCGGACTTATCCGGCTGTTGCATGGATCAAAGGAAACCAGGTGGATCAACCTTCCATACATAAGAGGCGCTCCCGACTGTTCTCGGGAGCGTTCACCATTTCTGCCACAAGAGCAGGACGAATAAGGTATTTACAATTTCTGGGGATTGGACTACTCTGCTATTACATGGAAATGAAACAGATGGAAAACAGGTTCCGTATGTGAGCAGTACCTTTGCTTACCGCAATGACCCGATGAAGAGCAATCCGCACGATAAAACCGCATCGGCTTTCCGGAAAATGCGGCCTGAAAGCTACAGATGAAAAAGCAGAGGAGTGTGACGCCATGACCATGACCATCCAAATCAAAAACCTTGCCAAAACCTATAGCGGTGACGGAGTAGCAACCACCGCGCTCCGCGATGTAAATCTTACCCTGCATCATAAAGAGTTTACGGCCATCGTCGGTCCGTCAGGCTCCGGAAAATCCACCTTGCTGCAACTGATCGGAACGCTCGACGTGCCTACTGCAGGGACTATTTTCTACGACGATGTGGATGTCAGCAAGCTGAGAGGAAATGCGCTGGCCGACTTTCGTTTTGCCCAGATCGGCTTTATATTCCAGCACTTTCATCTGCTCCCGACGCTAACGGCTTTGGAGAATGTCATGTCCCCCTTGTTTCCGCGAAAAGTCGGCTACGACAAAAAGGGCAGGGCACAGGAGCTGCTTGATTGGGTGGGCCTATCGCATAAACAGAATGCCTTGCCCTCTCAATTGTCCGGTGGCGAGCAGCAGCGTGTGGCAATCGCCCGGGCTTTGGTCAATCGGCCGAAATGGCTGCTGGCCGACGAACCGACAGGCAATCTCGATTCGAACAACGGGGAGATGGTCTTTCAACTGTTGCGAAAATATCAGCAGGAGCATGGAAGCGGGATTGTCTTTGTCACCCATGACGAGCATTTGGCTGGCCGGACCGACCGGAGGATCGAAATGCGGGATGGCAGTATGATAGCCGACACGATGAGGTGAGCTCATGATTCGTTATATATGGAAAAACTGGTGGCGCCACCCGGAGCGCTTTCTTTTGCTGCTCGTCGGCATGCTCATCATCAGCTCGACGCTCAGCTATTTTGTGGGCGTCACCGAGAGCAACAACGGGACAACCCAGGAAATTTTGCAAAAGCGCTGGAAGGCCGCGTACCATATCGTGGTTCGGCCGGAAGGGACACGCAGCGTGACGGAACAGGACCAACTGCTGGAGCCGAATTATTTGAACGGGTTGTACGGGGGGATCAGTCTTGACGACTACGCCTGGATCAAGAGTTTGCCGGACGTGGAGGTTGCCGCTCCGCTTGCGCCGATTGGCTATTCGGGGACCACATTTACGTATGGAAAAGTAATTGAAAAGCCAAAAGAGCCGGGGATTTATCGCCACGTTATGGTAACCTACAGTAACGACGGAGTGCATGTCATTCCTTCAGTTGAACGTACCCGATATTATACAAATGGACTTTGGAGTATGCCCGGTGACGAAGAAGAAACACGCCGACTTTATGGTGTAGAGTCATGGATCCTCGATCTCTGGGGATTTTTCAATCAACTTCTGGTGGGCATTGATCCCGTGGAAGAAGCGCGTTTGGTCGGATTAGACCAGGCTGTCATGCCAATCGGGGAAAGCCGCTATTTCACAGAGAAAGACAAAGCGGAGACGGACGATGCCGGGGAAGGGCAGAAGGTGACCAAGCTCCCTATTTTGATGAGCAACCGGATAGACGCCGATTTCAGTTTTGTGAGCAGATATGAACGATTGAAGCTGCCGTTTTCCACCAGGGAAGAGGCCGACCAGACCATGAAGGAGGTCGCAAGCAAGGGCGGCGCGTCGTATCTGGATCAGTTAGAGACGGAAGGAGAGCCGATCGAATACGCCTTCGGTTCTAAAGAAGCCCATGCACTGCTGTTCGCAAGTCTTTCGGGAGTTGACATCCAAACGGGAAAACCGTTTCTCCGCTATCAAAATAACAATCGCTGGGCCTACATGAGCAACACGCTAAATGATAAGCCAGGCCCGCTTGCATTTGAAAAGACAGCCAGTCCCTATCCGGAGCGCTGGAACTACGCTTATGGCGTAAAAGCTGTCAAGCCGGAGATTCCCAAGGACATACAAGAGTTTTACGGGTACATGCCGGACGATTTCCGCTATTCCTTTCGCCCTTTCCGGTTCGTGGACAATTGGAACTGGAGCCACCTGATCGAGCCGTATTGGGTAGGCTTTTACGACCCGGAGAAGCTGGCCATTTCCAAAGATCCGATTGACGAGCTGCCGATGGAAACGTATCGGCCTGCGGAGGCTCGCCTGGTCCTGGACAAAGACGGAAGGCCGGTGAATCCGCCTGTTTCCGTTCGTCCTTCGCTCAACCCGTTTGGTTTGCTCACCAATCCGCCCCTGATGCTCACGACCATTGATGCAGCGGCACAGCTGATGGGAGACAAGCCGATCGCATCGATTCGGATCAAGGTAAAGGGAGTGGAGGGTGTCAGCGAAGCCAGCCAGCAAAAGCTGGAGGAAGTGGCCAGGGAGATTGAGCAGCGAACCGGGCTGATCGCCGACATTACGCTTGGTTCCTCGCCGCAGCCTGTCCTTGTGCATGTTCCCGCCAACGGCAGCTATCCGGCAATGGGCTGGATCGAGCAATTTTTTGTGAAGCTGGGCAGCGTGTTTACGCTCTTTCGCGAGGTTTCGCTTGGCTTCTCCGGCATCATGGGCATTGTCATGCTGATGGCTGTCACCTACGTTTTTGCGACTAACCTGGTGACGCTGTACGCCCGTACCAACGAATTCGGACTGTGGCTGGCAGTCGGGTGGCGTCCCGGGCACGTGGCAGGAATCCTGTTTCTGGAGGCTTGCCTCTTGGGAGGCATTGTGACTCTCATCAGTTGGGCCATTGTCGGGATGATTGTTCTGCAGCAGGGAGCAAACGTTCCATTAGAGCGTGTGATCGGCATCGGTTTGTGCGGGATCGTTATTTACGTACTGGCCGCAATTCCGGCTGCTTTTTTCGTGAGCAGAGTTTCCCCGTTGGTGCTCATGCGGACGGGAGAGCTAAAGCCGGGTTCACGCCGCCTGATTCGGGTGCAAAGCAGCTTCTCGCTGGCGCTTGGCCAATTGCTGCTTCGCTTTCGCCGCAGCCTCCTTTCCGTGTTTGCCATCGCGGTGCCGACCGGTCTTTTGGTGTTTTTCGGCTTCGTCACTTTCCGCCTGCAAGGGATGATGTATACGTCATGGCTCGGGCAATATGTGGCAGTGGAGATCGGGCAGGAGCATTACGTGGCGATGGTGCTCGCGCTGGTGATCGCCGTGTTGACGACAGCGGAAATCATTTGGCAGAACGTCATGGATCGAAAAGCGGAGCTGCTGCTGCTCAAAGCGATGGGCTGGCGCAATGGAGCAATATTCCGCCTGATTCTATCGGAAGGGCTGCTCTGCGGGCTATTGGCTGCTATCGGCGGGATCGGGCTGGGAGTGCTCGTGATCGCTATGCTGTACCGTCAGTTTCCGGCGGAAGACATGTGGCTCTTGCTGAGTGCCGGGCTGATTCCCGTCCTCGTAGGGTTGCTCGGGGCGATATTCCCAGCCGTCATGGCCGTGCGGTTCCGCCCGGCAGAAGGGCTGCGCGGTTCTCAGAAAAACCGCAGGCGGACAGAGCGTGTGCTGCGCGCCATGATGGCAGTGCTCCTCATCGGCTGTGTGGCCGGGGCGACGATCAGCGCGATTCGGCTGTGGCAAGCGTCTTCGACTGAGCAAGGGGCAGAGCCCGGGCAAGCACCCGGTGAACAGCCAGTGCCATCTGCAAATCCAGACCCGGCACAGGGAGGGTCCAATCAGGGGAAAGAGGGAACGGGGACGCCGCCTAAGCAGGAGAAAGCAGCTGGCGACCTGACCGGCTTTGCTCCCGAGCCCGTACCGGAGGGCAGCAAGGCCAGCTACCAATTGTTTTTCCGCATGGACAAATCAGGAAGGTTTGCGGCGAAAGCGGACATACGGGTGGAGAACCTCTCCAAAGATAACTGGGATCAGCTGGTGTTTTACTTTATCCCCAACGTTTTTACGAAACAAAACAAGCCTGAAGCGGTGAAGGGCACTGCCGATGTGAACATTGACAAGGTCGAGCTGGATCAAAAGCAGGCGGCATACCAGCTTTCCTCCGATACACTGGCGATCCCGCTGGATAAGAAAATGGCTCCGGGCGAAGTCAGGACGGTGCACGTATCGTACTCGTTTACTGTGCCGGAAGAAGGACTGCGCTTCGACAAAATGGGGCAGCGCTATTTTCTGGCCCAGGCTTATCCGATGCTCGCCACGTACCGCAATGGCTGGAACAAGCAAGAGTACCGGATCAACGGGGAGTCTTATCATACAGGCTACTCCGACTTCACCGTTTCCTACGAACTGCCGCCCGGCTATCAGTTCGTCAGCTCCTCGGACGAAGACCCGGCGGAAGCGCGGCAAAGCGGCGAGGTTGCCATTTCACGCGTCCGGGAAGCATTTGCTGCCGTGGTCAAAGATGTCACGTCCATTTCGGAAACGGTAGATGGCATACAGATACGCGTCATCGGCGAGGAGGCAAATCGGCAGAAAATGGAGGAAGCCCTGCGGACAGCGGCGGAAGCGGTTCCGTTTTTCTCAGAGAAAATCGGCAAGTACCCGCACAAGCAGCTGGACATTCTGCTCGATGGCAGGGTGGATATGGAGTATCCCGGAGTGGTCGCGGTAGCCGCGAACAAGACCGGCTCGTCGCTGGAGCATACCGTCGTCCACGAGATCGGGCACCAGTGGTTCTACGGCATGATCGCCAATGACGCCTATCATGACAGATGGCTGGATGAAGGCTTGACCGAGCTGGCTTCCGCGATGTTTTTCCTCGACTACCGGAAGCAATCGGAGGAGGAAGTGTTTGCCGGCATCAAACAAGCTGCCCGAACTGCCATTGATAAACCGTCAAATTTGCCGCTCGACCAATACGAAGGCGAAACCTATGCTTATTTCTACTCCGTGCCGCCCCTGCGTCTATGGGAGCTGATCTCCACCTATGGCACTGCAGAGGACGGCTGGCGTTTTCTGAAGGCCTACTGCGAGCGGTATTCCTACCAAGAGGTGGATACAAAGGAGTTTGTCCGGTTCGCCACAGCGTATTTTCCGGTGACGGAGACGTATTTTGCGGAGTGGCTCAAGCTTTGAGAAGGTTGTCTTAAGGCAATGTGAAGGAATAAAAGAAAAATATAAACACCCCCGGCAAATGTCGGGGGTAATGTTGACGTTAATACCAGTATGCTTTGCAATTGTTGGAGGTGTCTTTGGTACCAAGGGACACCTCCTTTGCTTTACATTCTGGCGTTGCTATGACAGCTCAAAAAATTGGTTGCAGGCACTAATCTGTATTGTTCTAAAAGGGTGCCTCTTCTACAACAAACCAGTTATCTTTGCCTAGTATCTGTAAAATCGGCTCAATAGACTCTTCTGTAAATTCCTCCAGATTCAACTCCTTCACTACTTCAAAGGGCTTGACATAGAATCGGCCATTCTCATCTTGAACGTATGCTAGGTATTTTCTATCTACTACCTGTTTGCCAATTTGATATTCGAAGTCATACCATCCAATCTTCTTAATCTTTTGAGTAAGAGTAGTAATTTCTGTGGCTGTTTCCAACCATTGGAGCATACTTTTTTTCTCATTTTCTTCAAACCATATCGCGGCTAATTCCGGCTGGGCTTTTATAGAGTCTGAATTGTAAATATGCTCCTGTATGGCGTGTAAGTTTGTCCCCGGAAATTGACTTGCCAAGGATTGGGCGGGTGTCTCTTGTGGGGCATTATTTGGTGTAGTTTCTTGGGAAGTGCAGCCCGATAGGAACAGTACGAATATGAAAATTAGCAAGAGCTTACTTTTCACAGATATTACCTCCCTCATATTGAAAACACCCCTCGCTTATAGCGAAGGGCATGCCTTATTAACTCAATCCCAGTCTGCTCCCCAATATGATTTGAAGAGACTCTGGAACAAATAGTTTCCTCCTTTAATATTTGGAAGTTGCTTAATATCCAGGGTATGAGGCGTGTATTTATAGAGAGCCCATGTTCCATAATTTTTAACCCAGATGTAGTTTTTATAAGTGACACCATTGGAGGTTTTGGTGCTTCCGTAATTGATGTTTTCAAACAGAACGGGGTAACTACCGCCTGGAGATTGATACCACAAATCCTTAAACAGTTTTGTTCCTTTATCGATCTGAACATCAAAACCGCTGGTTCCCTTCAAATCTCCACCATCCGTGGCACCGTACCCCATCGCGTAGTAAAAACGGCGAGACGAGTATGGTTCGCTTCCGGGCTTTGCGGAAACAAGGCTTTGCTCTTTTTGGAGGGTGACAATAACCACTTTCGGATTCATTCTGTGTGTTTGCGCAGCGTCGTAGATAGCTTTGGATGGAAGGATGGTTTTGTTGGTATTATAAACTTTTCCGTTGGAATCTTTCCTCCAAATTTGCACAGGATCCTTCAAAATGGAACCCTTCTCTTCAAAAAACGACTGAATCTCCCTTTCTGTCATAGAGTTATGGTTGATAAATTTGTCTGATGCACCTGATGAGCAGGGGCAAGAACCAGGAACTAGGTTGTTCATAAGGACTCCATTCACAAAATAATCTTCGTAGGTGGTTTTACTTTCGATATGTAAGGAGTCTTCATCGTTTGGTTTGTTTTCCAGATTGATCTGGTTGTCCAATTTTTCTTTCTCACGGTCTTCGTAATCGAGGGTTGTAAATTCCGGAAAATTATAATCGCTCTGAGAAAGACTATGAGTAAAAAGTTCCTTTCCGTTTTCATACTCGGTTATTTCGACGAAGTTGTCCCGCTTTTTGTATCTTTGTGTTCTCCCTTTGTTATCCACGGATTCAGTCATGATCCCGTTTTGATAATGATAAGTCACTTCAAGCCCATCGGCATGAAACTCTTTTTCGATTTTTCCGTCTTCATCGTAAAGCATAATATTTACGCTTTGTTTCGTTGCGAATTGTGGGAGATCCTCAAATGTTGAGGGGGTATCTTTGGCTAGAATCGGTGTACTGCTAAACAAGGAGCTTGCGGAAAGGCCCACTGCTAGTAAAGAGAGTAACGATGCTTTCAAAAAGTTATTTCTCATTAGTACCATCCTTTCAAATATTTTACAAAAATAAATTAACATATTTGCATCATAAAAGAATGTCGCTTTTTGTCATTCACACAGATTTCACGTTTGCGTTTTTAAGCTTCCTCAGCTTAACAGTGATTTCTTTAAGCCCCATGCAAGCGAGTGTCCAAGGAGAATCCCAGTTTGTGAAGTGGAATAACTCTCCGGCCTTCAACGCAGCTCCCACCTTACAAAACTGTAAGGAAGATGAAATGTAACTCGATGGTTCCAATCTCCCGGGCCTTTTACAATAAAGACAATTCATACGAACCTTCATACAGGAAAAAACGAACATACGGGAGCAAGGACCATGAATACTGTGAGAAAACTTGAGTCAACCGACCACGGGCACATATATGAAGAATATTCGGCGAAAATTTACCGCTATTTCCGCTACCGCGTTCGCAATGTTTGGGACGTGGAGGACTTGACGACGACTGTGTTTGTCAAGGTGTACTCCAAGCTCGACCAGTACGACGGACGCCATCCTTTCGGGGCATGGATTTTCCGGATCGCCCACAATACATTGATCGACTACCTGCGCAAAAAACGGGAATATCCGGCGGACCAAGAGGTGTTCTCCAGCCTGGTCACAAGCGAAAAGCTGCCGGAGGAACGGGTATTGAACCAAGAGTCTCATGAAGACCTGTGGAAAAACGTTAAGACGCTGACAGCCGACCAGCGAAATGTAATTTCACTTCGGTACCTGGCCGATTTGAGGATGAACGAAATTGCCGAGATTCTCGGAAAGACGGAAGCGTCAGTAAAAATTCTGCATTTCCGCGGGATCAAAAAGCTGCAAAAAATGATGTCTCGTGTATGAGAGAACGGGAGGCAGCATAGAAAAAACGGGATGGATCACAGGATCTGTCCCGTTTTTTGGAGTTTTTTAAAAAAGGCTGGGATCGGATGGGAGTCGATTCTCGCAACCCATACAGTTGGCTTCGTTCATTGGGGGCTCATCCGATTTTTTGGTATAGTAAAAATAGAGATGACGGAAGTGAGGCGGATGATCAATGTCGACAATCATGATCGTGGAAGACGATCCGAAGATTAACCAGCTGCTTCAAGGGCAGTTGGAAAAATACGGGTACCAAACGATAAACGTGGACCATTTTGACCGGGTGATGGATGTATTTTCCCAGGGCCAGCCTGATTTGGTCCTGCTGGATGTCAATTTGCCCAAGTTTGACGGGTTTTACTGGTGCCGCCAGATTCGCCAGGTGTCGAACTGTCCGATCCTGTTCATTTCCGCGCGGGAAAGCAAGATGGATCAGGTGATGGCATTGGAGAATGGAGCGGACGACTACATTACCAAGCCGTTTGATTACGATGTCGTACTGGCGAAGATTCGCAGTCAGCTGCGGCGCGCTTACGGGATGTACGCTCCCCAGGAAACGGAGCGAACCGTTGAGGTAGCAGGCTTGCGGCTGTTTTTGGAGCGGATGGAATTGATGATGGGGGACGAAAAAGTAGAGCTGAGCAAAAAGGAAGCACTGCTTCTGGAGGCGCTGCTCAATCAATATCCCCGGGTGGTCAGCCGCGAGCGCCTGTTGGAAAAGCTGTGGGATGAGCAGTTCGTCGATGAAAATACGCTCAACGTCTACATCACGCGTGTGCGCGGCAAGCTGAAGGAGCTGGGGCTGGACGGGGCGATTGAAACTGTCCGCGGCTCCGGGTACCGCCTGAAGGTCACGTGGGAGGATGCGGAATGAAGCTGTTCTTGCGCGACCAATGGGCATTTCTGGCGATGTTTTTCATTCAGCTCTTCCTCTTGATCCTGATTTTCGGCCTGGACGGCTACTGGAATCCTTCTTTGATCAGCTATGCGATTTTCCTGTGCGTTTTTTTCGCCGGGTGCTTTTTAGTGATCCGCTATCTGGCCAACCGGTACGTATACAAGCGGCTGAGCACGCCAATTCGAAACCTCGAGGAACTGACGCTGACGCATGGCAATGCTCCGCTCGGACAGGCGATGGATCAAACGTTCCAAAACCAGTACCGGCTCTTCAAAGAGCAGCTCCATACGTATGAGACCAAGCAGCGGGACCATACGACCTTTATCCAGCAGTGGGTCCATCAGATGAAAACCCCGATTTCTGTCATTCACCTCCTGCTGCAGGACGATGACGATCCGCGGATTGAAAGCGTGCGTGAAGAAGTGGACAGGATCAAAAGGGGGCTGGAGACGGTTCTGTACAGCGCCAGGTTGGACCGTTTTGAGCAGGATTACCTGATCGAGCCGGTGTCTCTCAGAAAGCTGGCGCAAAGCGTTGTGTCGGAGAACAAGCGGCTGTTTATACGCAATCAGGTGTATCCCGAGCTGGCTGTAGATGAACACTTGGTGGTAGAGTCGGATGAAAAATGGCTCTCCTTTGTGCTAAACCAGCTGTTGACGAATGCAGTGCGCTACTCGGACAAAAAGGGCAGCAAGGTGACGATCCGCTCGTATACCAGGGGACAGCTTGCAGTCCTGGAGGTAGAGGACAGCGGTATCGGCATTCCGCCGGAGGATATCCAGCGCGTGTATCAACCGTACTTCACCGGAGAAAACGGCCGCAAGTACGCGGAGTCGACCGGTATGGGGCTTTACTTGGTGAAGGAGATCTGCGGACGCCTTCATCATTCCGTAGAGCTGGAGTCGGAGGTTGGTGTGGGAACAAAAGTCCGCATCGTCTTTTCGGCTGTTGTGCCAACCTTACAAGAACGTAAGCTGGATGAAAGCTAATTCGATGGATGAACATGCGCGCTTTCCGTATAGTGGTAAGCAGTAAAGGATGCTACCTAATCTATAAGATCAGGCATGAAATGAAAGGAGAAGCGCACATGGATATGCTGCATGTAAAGCGCCTCAGCAAAATATACGGCGGCAGGGTCACGTATCGGGCGTTGACCGACATCGACTTTACAATTAAAAAAGGGGAGTTCGTCGGCATCATGGGTCCGTCCGGAAGCGGGAAAACCACGCTTCTGAACATGATTTCGACGATTGACTCCCCGACGTCGGGCGAGGTGCTGCTCAATGGCACCAATCCGCATGAATTGAAACGGAACCAGCTCGCCTTGTTCCGCAGAAGAGAGCTGGGATTTGTCTTTCAGGACTTCAATCTGCTCGATACGCTGACAGTTGGCGAAAACATCGTGCTGCCGCTGACCCTCGACGGCAAAAGCGTCGCTGAAATGGACGAAAAGCTTCAGACCGTCGCGGAAAAGCTCGGGATCGTGGACATTCTGGAAAAGCGGACGTACGAAATATCGGGAGGCCAGCGTCAGCGGACAGCCATCGCCCGGGCGATTATTCATACGCCCTCCCTCCTGCTGGCTGACGAGCCGACCGGCAACCTAGACTCCAAAGCATCCCGCAACGTGATGGAAACATTGGAGACGATCAACAAAAACGACGGCACGACGATGATGATGGTCACGCATGACCCGCTTGCGGCCAGCTATTGCCACCGCGTCATCTTTATCAAGGACGGCCAGCTACACAACGAGATGTATCGCGGAGAAAGCAGACAGGCATTCTTCCAGAAAATCATCGATGCGCTGTCGCTTCTGGGAGGGAATACGCATGACCTTTCGTCAATTCGCGTTTAACAACGTTTCCCGGAACAAGCGAACCTATGCCGCATTTTTTCTGAGCAGTGTGTTTTCGGTGATGATTTTTTTCATCTACGCGATGTTCATCTACCATCCTGGCGTTGAAAACGGCGAGATTCACCGCTTTGTCGCCCAAGGGATGGTGGCGGCGGAGTACATTATTTTTCTGTTTGCCTTCTTCTTTCTCTTCTATTGTGTCGGAGCGTTTTTGAAAAGAAGGGAAAAAGAGTTCGGCATTTTAATGATGCACGGCATGACGCAAGGCCAGAGGAACAGGCTGATCTTTATGGAAAACATGATGATCGGATCGCTGTCCATTGTGTTTGGAATCGGGCTCGGGATGGTTCTGGGGAAACTGTTTTTCCAATTTGCCGGGTTCCTGCTCGATGTGGAACCGCTGCCCTTTTATCTTCCGTTGGACGCCATGGTGCTGACCATTGTTTGCTTCTTGTGCCTGTTTGTGGCGATCTCCGTCTTTACGGTGCTGTTTTTGAAACGAAGCAACCTGCTGGAGCTTTTGCAAGGAAGCCAGCGTCCGAAGCAGGAACCAAAAGCATCGGTTTTCTTGTCTCTGCTCGCAGCTGCTCTCCTCGTGATGGCGTATGCGCTGGCGATCTGGGCCAAAGGCGCGTTTGTGATGGTCCTGATGTTTCCAGTCATCGCGCTGACGATCGCCGGGACCTATTTGCTGTTCACGCAGCTCAGTGTATTTTTGATCAGGCTGATGAAGCGCAACCGACATTTTTACTGGAACAAGACCAACCTGGTCACCTTGTCTGACCTGGCTTATCGGATGAAAGACAACGCCCGCATGTTTTTCCTCGTCTGCATCGTCTCTACCGTGGCGTTTTGCGCGATCGGGACACTGGCTGCACTGGCCTCCTCGATCACGGAGACGACAGTGAGGACGAATCCGTATGCGTTTGAATATCTGACCACCGCAGACGCGAAACAGCGGGAAGCGACAACGGCCAGGATTGAGAAAGCGCTGCAAGACGCCGGCTTTCCGTTTGAAAAATGGGAGGTAACAACAAAGTACCTGTCCGTTAACAAAGAAGAGCATCAAGGGGTATCGATTGTCGGGGTCACCGAGTACAATCGCGCGGCCCGTGCCGCGGACGCGGATGAGGTGCAGGTAGGCGACGGAGAAGCTGTCTACTATCAACGCTGGCCGGGCGAGGATGTAAGCGGTGCAGAAGACGGCTCGTTGACAGTCGCCGGTCAACAATTGAAGCCCAGAGGTATCGAAGGGTTTTCGGTAATAAGATCCTTGAGCGGCAATCAGTTGGTGATTGTGGCAGACAGCGTTTATGCCCAAGCAAAAGAGAGCAATTTTGAACACAACTATTTCTACCAAGTGGACAGATGGAAAGAGACGAAAGAACTGAGTGAAAAGCTGGAAGCAGAAATTTCCGAGGAGCATGACGGGGCGTATTCCTTCGGAGCCCGCGCTCCGATCTATCAAGAGTTGAAGCAAATGGCCAACACGAGCTTGTTCATCGGATTGTTTGTCGGCGTTCTGTTTTTCGTAGCGGCAGGAAGCTTCTTGTACTTCCGTTTGTACACTGATCTGGAGAGCGACCGCAGACAATACGGCGCGATTACAAAGATTGGCCTTTCCGAGAAGGAGCTTTCCCGCATCGTGACGACGCAGATCGGGCTGCTGTTCTTCGTTCCGATCATCGTGGCCATCGTACACAGTGCCGTCGCGTTTGTCTCGCTAAACAGCCTTCTGAAGCTGATGATGATCGCGTCCGTGGTAAAGCCGACGGCGATCGTGCTGGCGAGCTTTGTTCTCGTACAATTTGTCTATTTCTGGATTATTCGCAACCGCTACTTGTTCAACCTGAAGCGGTCCATGCAGTAACGTCCAAGAGCTACGATATGCAGGCGTCGCAGCGGAGAGAGGCTCCGCATGCGGCGCCTGCTTTCGTCTGTTCAGGCAGGCGGGCTTATCAGAATTTTAGGGAAAATATTGCGCTTGGGCAGGTTCCATATTATGCTAACTAAAAATCTGATTATCGTCCTTGTCCGGCGCATATCTTCGTGTGATAGGCGCTGATCAAGCGAAAACGAGTAGAAAAAGGCAGGGGGAGCATGTCAACGAGTTTGGAAGGTTCACGATATTTTGAGTTGGACGATTTGGATTACGGTATCGCCAAAGCTTTGCAGGGGAATGCGCGGCTGCCGTTTACCCAGATCGCCAAGGAACTGGGGGTGACAGAGAAGACAGTTCGGATGCGGGTACAGCAGATGCAGGAGGAAGAAGTGCTCAGTCTGATCGGCGTACTGAATCCGGCCAAGGCGGGACTGATGCTGTCATCGTTGATCCAGTTGGCAGTCGAGGCAGGCAGGCTCGATGAAGCGGCAGCCGAGCTGCAGGCTATTGACGAGGTCCGGCAGATCGTCCTGACCTCGGGAGAATATCAGATCATGATCCAGGTATTGCACAGGGATTACGAGGAGCTGTCCGGCTTTTTACTGGGCAGGCTGAACAAGATTTCCGGTATTGTCCGCATGAATGTCATTCATGAATTGAAATTATTGAAATCATCTCATACATATCTTCGTTGAAATGGAAGGCAGAAAACAGAAAGGGAGGACAGCATGATTTATTGGAAGTTGTTTCTTGCCTTTTTTCGAATCGGGATTTTTGGCTATGGAGGAGGACCGACGATGGTCCCCTTGTTTTATACCGAATGCGTGAAGAAATACAAATGGGTAAGCGAAGAGGATTTTACCGACAACCTGGCGATGGCAAACGCGCTTCCAGGCCCGATCGCAACCAAGCTGGCCGCATATATCGGCTACCGCGTAAAAGGCTGGATGGGCGCGCTGGTCGCCAACTGTGCGGTGGTGCTGCCCACTGTGCTGGCGATGATTGCGCTGCTGCAGGTGATCTATCAGTGGAAGGACGCCCCGGGCATATACGGCATGATTCAGGCGATCCAGCCAGTCATTGCTGTGATGACGGCCGTACTGACCTGGGAGTTTCTGCAAAAGGGCTGGCAGGGGAGCAAGAACAAGAGCGGAGCCGCTGCCGCTTTGCTTTTATCGGTAGTGGCTTTGCTGTTTTTTGATCTGCATCCAGGGATCGTGGTGGGCATCGCCCTGATCTTTTCCTTCGGCTACGCCACCTGGGCGGTCCGCAAGCAGCAGAGCGGAGGGGAAGGAGAGGGAGAAGCATGATCTACCTGCAACTGTTTTGGGCGTTCTTCATCTCCAACATCCTCGGGTACGGAGGCGGGCCGCCAAGCATCCCGCTGATTCAGAATGAAGTCGTCGACCACTACGGCTGGATGACGATGCAGGAGTTCGGCGAGGTGCTGGCCGTCGCCAATGCGCTTCCCAGCCCGATCGCGACCAAGCTGGCGGGCTATGTCGGCTACCAGGTGGCAGGCGTCCCCGGAGCGGCGGTCGCCCTTCTCGCTACCGTAGCTCCGACAGCTATCGCCATGATTGCGCTGCTCGGCGCACTCAACCTGTTTCGCGATGCCCCCCAGGTAAAGGCGATGACGCAATCGGTTCGTCCGATCGTGACGGTGCTGCTGGGGATCATGACCTACGAGTTTCTGCTCGGAGCCGTCGAAGGGATCGGGTGGATGCAGACCGCTATCCTTTCGGTCGCCGCTTTTCTCCTCTTGGAAAAGTGGAAGCTGCATCCCGCCCTGGTTATTCTGCTCGCGATGGCGTACGGGTTTTTCTTTATCAGCTGACCAGTTGAAAGGAGCACGTCTTATGACATTCTTTGACCCGATGGAATACCCGTATGCGTCCCGCCGGATGACAGCCTATGCCAGAAACGGGATGGTGGCAACCTCGCAGCCGCTGGCGGCCCAGGCGGGACTTGATATGCTGAAGCGAGGCGGAAATGCCATTGATGCCGCGATTGCCACCGCCGCCTGTCTGACTGTCGTAGAGCCCACCTCCAACGGGATTGGCGGCGACGCGTACGCGCTAGTCTGGACGAAAGGCACGCTTCACGGCTTAAACGCAAGCGGCCCGGCGCCAAACGGCATTTCCATCGAGGCCGTAAAAGCGGAGGGGCATGAGAAAATGCCGACGTACGGATGGCTTCCGGTAACAGTACCAGGTGCGCCGGCAGCATGGGTCGAGCTTTCCAGAAGATTCGGCAGGCTTCCGCTTGCAGTCGTGCTAAAGCCGGCAATCGACTATGCGGAACAAGGCTATCCGCTGTCGCCGACACTCGCTCATTTTTGGGAAGTGGCCTATCACAAATTCAAGCAGCTCTGTACGGGCCCGGAATTCGCCCATTGGTTTTCCACGTTTGCTCCCGCAGGAGGTCCTCCGAAAGCAGGGGAAATCTGGCGCTCGCCCGGACACGCAAAGACGCTTCGGAAGATTGCCGAGACCGAGGGAGAAAGCTTCTACAGCGGGGAATTGGCTGAGCGGATCGACGCCTTTTCCCGCGAATCTGGCGGGTATCTTCGTCTGGCCGACTTGGCTGCGTATCGGCCCGAGTGGGTCAAGCCGATCAGCGTCAACTACAGAGGCTACGATGTGTGGGAAATACCGCCGAACGGTCAGGGGCTGGTCGCGCTTTTGGCGCTGAATATGCTGAAGGGCTTCGATTTTGACGCCAGGGATTCGGCCGAAACCTGCCACAAGCAAATCGAGGCGATCAAGCTGGCTTTTGCCGATGGACTGCGCTACATCACGCAGGAGGACAGGATGAGCGTCAGGGTGGAGGACCTGTTGGCCGAGGAGTATGCAGTGTACCGCCGCAGCCTGATCGGGGAGCATGCCGGAATACCCGAACCCGGCAAACCGGTTGCCAGCGGTACGGTTTACCTGGCGACAGCGGATGGCGAGGGAAATATGGTTTCGTTTATCCAGAGCAACTACATGGGATTCGGATCAGGGATTGTCGTTCCGGGTACGGGAATTGCTCTGCAAAACCGGGGGAATAACTTCTCGCTCGATCCCGCGCACGACAATCGGCTGGAGCCGGGGAAAAAATCGTTCAATACGATCATTCCCGGCTTTTTGACCAAAGACGGGAAACCGGTTGGACCATTCGGGGTCATGGGCGGATACATGCAGCCGCAGGGTCACGTGCAGGTGGTGATGAGCACTGTCGACTTTCATTTGAATCCGCAGGCCGCCTTGGATGCTCCGCGATGGCGCTGGGTGGAAGGAAGAACGGTGGAGGTCGAGCAGCATTTTCCCGAACAGATCGCACAGGAGCTGAAGAAAAAGGGCCATGACATCAAGCGGGTGACGGGCTTCGGCGGATTTGGCCGCGGCCAGATCATCTGGCGGGATGAAAACGGCGTCTTGATCGGCGGGACCGACATGCGGACGGACAGCTGCATCGCGTCGTGGTAAACAAAGTAAAAGGGAGGGGGCGCGAGCAGTCGCGTCCTTTTTTCTGTACAGGATGCGTAGTGCAGAGGAGAGGTGATGAGACTTTGTGGTAAATGCGCTTATCGAGCCGTGGATTTCAAAAAAATAGGATCGCTATTGGAAAGTGAACGACTGACGGCCCTCCGGGAGCCGTCAGTCAAACGTAAAGGTTACGATCTGCCGCGATTCTGTATCAACCCCGACAGCCACGGTATACTGATCGTCTGTAAAATAAAAGTACTGCTTTCGGTCGCCCGTGCTGACGGGAGAACACTTCACCAATTTCACGGCTTGCGGGCTCAAAAGCGCCCGAGAGCGGACGTAATCAGCCGCGATCCGCTCTAGCTCTTCGGTCGACAGCGATGTTGTCTGTGTTGTCTGTTTGTTCATTCGATCTATGGAAAGGGAAAGGATTTGCTTCGTCTTTGGGTCTATAACCGCATGGAAGGCCGCGATTTCTCCGTCCTGCGGCTTTCGCTTGAGAACGGCATGGACGGGCACTCCTCGGTAGATAGGCTGGTGCGTATCGCTGTCAATCAAGGAGTCGGGATCTTCCAAAGTCACTTCCCGGTCCTCTATATCTACTTCGGCTTGAAAGAATTTCTTCACCGCCGCTTGGGCGATGGCGGCAGCCTCAGCCTTTCCAAGGCCCTGGACCTGCTCAGGGGAGGACTGGCGCCCGCAGCCGGTCAGCAGCAACAATACGATACTTATTACGACAATCCCCAACTTCTTCATTTCTTTCGTTTCCTCCACCAAGTGTCAAACTTTCTCTACTAACAAAGGTACTATACAAACAGCCGACAATAAATCGATTTACCTTTCCCTCACCTTACATTTCTGTAATGTGCATATGTTTTGGCATCATCCCGTAATTTGTGGGGAAGAAACAGGTTTTTTGACTAACATTGCAGAAATATTCAAAAAAAGCGACCGGAGGGAAAAGTTATGAGCATACAGCAATTGCGTGAAGCCATCCAATCGTTTATTCGTCCTGACACTTTTCCGGTGGGGATTAAAATTGTCAAAAGCCAGAGCGAGCTGCCTGCAAAAGCAAAGCGCCCGTCACAGGATCTGGGCTATCTCATCACCATCTGCCAGGCGGTCAGCTTTTCCCGTCGCTACGGCTGGACGATTGCCATGAACGGCGCGGATCTCTCCTGTCCGATCGCCCAGGTGGCATTCGGCTATGAGGAACAGCTTCCGTTTTATTCCGAAGGGCATCTCGCCTGTGGCATGTACACGGATTCTCTGGAGGCTGGCGCCAAAAGCGAGCAGGATGTACCCAAGCTTTCGCGGGAAGAGAGCGGGTATTACGTCTCGTTTCCGCTGGAGCGGGCTCCTTTTGACCCGGACGTGGTCGTCATTTACGGAAACTCCGCCCAAGTCATGCGTCTGGTGGCGGGAATGCTGTACAAACGGGGCGGATCGATCCCGTCGACGTTTTCCAGCCGGGCCGACTGCGCCGATATAGCGATCAAGCCGCTGCAGACCGGAGAGCCCCAGGTGATCGTTCCTTGCTATGGCGACAGGCTGTTTGCGCAAACACAGGATCACGAGATGGCTTTCAGCTTTCATTTCCGCGACGCGGCGGAGCTGGTCGAGGGCTTGGAGGGTACGAACCGGGGCGGCATTCGCTACCCGATTCCCACCTACCTTCGCTACCAGGCAGAGTTTCCGCCGACCTATCAGAAGCTGGCAAGCATGTTTCCAGGTGCGGTGTCAGAGGCAAGCGCGGGGGAGGAGCAGGTAAGTCAAGGGAGCAAGCTGGTTCAGACGGAAGGGAAGGAATAAAGCAAAAGTGGCCTAAGCGGGCCTCAAGGGCCAAAAGAGCCAAAAGAGCCAAAAGAGCCAATAAAGCTAAAAGAGCTAAAGAAGCTAAAAAAAGGCAAAGGACCCCCGAAAAGGAAAAAGACCCCGAAAAAAAGCAAAAAGCCCTCAAAAAAAGCAAAAGGCCCGAAAAAAGCCAAAAGAAACGGAGAAGAAAGAGAATAAGAAAGACTGCTCGCCACCTCAAGCGAGCAGTCTTCTGCTGTGTAAAAAAGTTTTACACCAAATTCTCCGGATTCAGACCTTCCAGCTCCGGCAAGACAAACCGTCCGTCTTTACGGATCAGTACATCGTCAAACCAGATTTCACCGCCGCCGTACTCTGGGCGCTGGATTTGCACCAAATCCCAGTGAATCGAGGAGCGGTTGCCGTTGTCTGCCACGGTGTAGGAATTGCCGGGGGTGAAGTGGAAGCTGCCGGCAATCTTCTCGTCGAACAGGATGTCGAGCATCGGGTGCAGAATGTGCGGGTTAAAGCCAATCGCGAATTCGCCGATATAGCGGGCACCGTCATCCGTATCCAGGATTTCGTTCAGGGCCTTCGTGTTGGAGCTGGTGGCCTCGACGATTTTTCCTTTGGAGAACGTAAACTGGACATCGGTAAACGAGATGCCGTGGTAGTTGGAGGCGGCATTGTAGAAGATGGTTCCTTCCACAGAATCGCGGATCGGTGCGGTATATACCTCGCCGTCCGGAATATTGCGCTTTCCGTCGCACTTGATCGCGGGGATGCCTTTGATCGAGAAGGACAGGTCCGTTTTCGGTCCGACGATCCGGACGCGGTCTGTGCGCTCCATCAGCGCTTTGAGCGGGTCCATCGCCTTGGACATTTTGGAGTAGTCCAGGTTGCACACATCAAAGTAGAAGTCCTCGAAGCCTTCGAGACTCATGTTGGACAGCTGGGCCATTGATTTGTTCGGGTAGCGGAGCACGACCCAGCGCTTGTTCGGTACACGCTCGTTCGTGTGAACTGGCTGATACCAGTGGCGGGAATACAGGCCCATCTTTTCTTCGGACACGTCTGCAAATTCGTTGATATTGTCGTAAGCGCGAACGGCGATGTAGGCATCGACGTCCTTCATGCGGGCGAGCTCATGCTTGGCGATCAGCTCCATGTGCTCTTTGCTTGTCCCTTGCTTCAAGGCACGCAAAATCTCCTGATCCTTCAGCGTTACCAAAGGGAGTGCGCCTACAGCGAACGCTTCCCGCACCAGTGCGCGCACCAGCGGCACCTGGATGCCGGTATTTTCAATGAGGACTTTTTCCCCTTTTTGCAGGTTGAGCGAGTAACGGATGAGGCGACTGGCTAGCTCGTTAATGCGCGGATCTGCCATTGTGTGTAACCTCCATAGTAAAAAAATTTTTATCCATCATATTATCGCATAGCCGAAACAGCCGTGCCAGTCGTTAGGACGAGCATATTTACGATTTACCGGGCCGCTAAAAAACCGCTCGTGAGGTATGCATAGCGAAGCGGCCCTTGTCCGAACGCCAGCGTCAGGCGTTTACAAGCATGCTTCGTAGATGGAGATTACATCCTGCTCGGACAGAGGGCGGGAGCTTGGGAGATAGCCGGCTCCTCTGCCGCCAATGACGATCGACTCGCGGGCGAGCTCCTCCAGAGCATGTTTGTCGACGCCGAAGTCGGACAGACGCTGTGTGATGCCCATCGCCTCATACCAACGTTGTACGGCCTTGATCGCTGCCCGCGCTGCTGCCAGCTCATCCGTTTCGGATACGCCGAAGCATTCCCGTCCCATTCGCGCCAGCCGTTCCGGACGGTCTTGCAGAATGATCTGCTCAAAATAAGGCAGCGACAAGATCGCCAGCCCGCGTCCATGAGCCATGTCGTAATGGCCGCTCAGGGGATGCTCGATCTGGTGTAGCGGCATGCCTGCCCCGCGTCCGCCGATGGCAAAGGGGCTGATCCCAAGGGTGCTGGCCCATAGCAGCGTCGCACGGGCCTCTTCGTGATCCGGCTGGCGAATCGCTGTCAGCGAGTGCTCGACGACGAGACGGATGAGCGACTCGGTGATTCCATCCTGCACATGTGTGCCCGGGGCGCTGATCAAATACGATTCAAACATGTGCGAAAAAATATCGGCGCACGCTTCAGCCGTCACATGCGCGGGTACGGTGTACGTCAAGGCGGGGTCCAGGATCGCTACCCGCGGGTACAGGGCAGGCCCGTTGATCGACGATTTTTCATGTGTGTCCCAGTGCGTCAGTACGCTGATGTTGTTGGCTTCGGAGCCGGTCGCCGCGACTGTCGGGATCGCCATGAGCGGCAAGGCCTCCTGTACAGGGACCAGATCCTTTGCGGTTCCGCTCGGATTTCCGCGCATGTAATCGTAAATCGGGCGGCCGGATAAAGCGGCAGCCGCGATCGCCTTCGACGCGTCCATCACCGAACCTCCGCCGAGGGCAATGATAAAATCACAACCGTGCTCGCGGGCAAGGGAAGCTCCTTGATCGACGGTCGAAGTACGGGGATTCGGTTCGATTTTGTCAAAGAGCACATGGGAAACGTGCTGTTCGTTCAAGAAGGCCTGCACTCTGTCCAGCAAGCCCGTTCGCTTTGCGGAGCTTCCGCCGGTGACGAGCAGCGCCTTTTGCCCGAGACTCTTTGCTTCCTGTCCAACCTTTGCGATTTCCCCGGTTCCAAACAATATGCGAGTCGGAAACGACAATTCAAACGGCAACATGACAAATCCCATCCTTTCACGCATTCTTTCTATTAGATAGTGTATCACAAAAAGGGAGCGGGCTTGGAGAACGATGGCACTCAATCATTATGAGGGCGATTATGAGTCGGCTCTTTCTCACACGTGAAAGGCAGCAGAGTTGTCGCCGGACGATCCGGAGCTTCTGGAATATCTCCTGCTGTTTCACGAGCTGCCGGGACAATACATCAGTGGCGAGGAAGCCATAGAAATTCGGAAAAAATTCTGGAGCATGATTCTGGTAACGGTACAGCTTTGGATATCGTGGGACGCAATCGAAACAGATAGGTCGCCAGACTTATCGCAGGGGCTCATTTCAATTCGGAATAAATTAATAGAAGGGGAGATGAAAAAAATGAACAGCTTCAAAGGCTTCCTGCTAGTGGCTTTGATCCTGGCAGGAATCAGCGGATGCGGGGATGCCTCTGAGACGAAGGAAGAAAACAGTGCAGTCGTTGAGAATCCAGTCGGGAAAGAGGCAAAAAATATAATAATCGGAGAGGATACTTTTCCCTTGCATGATTTGAAAGGTGTACAAAATTTCAAAGACCAATTCACATTTGCGTTTGATCCAACGGTTCATCCAGAGATTGCATACTACAAAAGCGGCGAGACAGTTACCATTGATTTTGGCGGTACAGAATTCGATCATATAGCGATTTTGGACGTTCTCCTCGATTCAGAGGGGAAACAATTATATACGGATAAAGAGATCAAGGAGGTGCCCTATACCCATGAAGACAATCACTATCAATTCAAATTAGAGAAGCACTTCGCTTCTGCTCTGGATTCGAATCCTAAGAAGAGTAAAACAGTTTACAGAGGTTTTCGAATCAATGCCTATAAGGATGATCAAGAACACCCATTTGGATTTGTAATCAAAACAGATTCATACTAAACCATTGAAAAGCCCCGTTTCATCCGAAAGGGGCTTTTTGAATCTGACGCGGGAAATTCCCCGCGTTTTTTCTGTTTGCTAAAAAAGCGCATGATCCCCCTGGCCCGCAGAGTCGGTCTGAACGGAGCGCTCAGGCACATACCGCCCGTAATCGGGAAGCGCTATGCTGTCAAAGTCGCGCACCAACCGCGCCAGTCCTTCTGCCAGCTCTTCACCCGAGACGGGCAGACCGTGACCCGTGACGGCTATCGACGGACGCAGCGCTTCTAGCTTTTCAACCGCCTCCCGGGCGGCCTCCCAGTCAGTCGTAAAGTACCGGGGCGGGCCGGTAATCTCGGTCATTTGCGTCAGCACTTTATAGAGAGAATCCTGTCTCACTGTGACAAAAGCATCCCCGGCGATCAGCACCCGGTCCTGCTCCCGAAACAAAGAGACATGGCCGGGGGAGTGGCCGGGCGTATGAATCCAGCGCCACCCCGGCATAAACGGAACGGTTCCGTCTGCCGGCAAGGTCTGCAGCCGGCTGCCCAGATCGATGCCTCCGTTCGGGAACAGCGGCGACAGCTTCGCGACCAGACCTCCTTCTACGCCCGGATCCGGTTCGGGATAATCGGAGGTGCCATCTAGATAAGGCTTTTCCAGCTCGTGGGCATATACAGGGACATCCCACCGATCGGCCAGATCGATCACCGCGCCGACGTGGTCAAAATGACCGTGGGTCAGGACGATTGCCTTTGGGCGCGCTCCCGAACCAAAGCGTTTTTCAGCCGCAGCCGCAATGTCAGGAGCCGACTTGGGCATCCCGGCATCGACGAGCACCCACTGCCCGGACTGAGGTTCTCCGACAAAGCAGAGGTTTACGACCTGTATGCAAAGGGCAAACACGTCAGAGGCGATCTCCTGGCCGATGCCGCTTGCCGCCGAAGTAACCGGAATATAGGTATCCCGCAATGATATTCCCTCCCGATCTGTCCATTTTCCCTCTTACTGTTTGCAGTTGGAAGCGAAATTATCATGACGCAACCCGAAACTTGTCGCTCAGCTCATGCAGGCGGCCAGACAGGGCCAACAGTTCGCTTGCCAGTCTGCGCGACTTTTCGATCGAGGCCAGCTGCTCCCTGGACGTGTGCAGCATCTCTTCCGTACTTGTCCTGGTCTCCTGGGAGACAGCGACGAACGTTTCGAGTGTAGCATCGACTTCATCCAAATCATCTGAGATACCGGACAAGCCTTTGCTTGCAGCCTCCAGTTGTACGGCGGTCCGGTCGATCGTCTGCCTGAGCAGAAGAAAGGCTTTCTCCGCTTCGTGCAGCTTTTCCATGCTTTGCTGCAATTGTCCGGCAGCCTCTGTCGTTTCCGCAGAAACGGAGTGCGCTTCACCCCGGATGCTTTGCATCATGTGGGAGATTTCGACCGCTGCTGTTTCCGACTCCCCGGCCAGCTTGGCTACTTCGTCCGCGACGACGGCGAAGCCCCGGCCGTATTGACCTGCCCTTGCCGCTTCGATCGTGGCGTTCAGCGCCAGCAGCTTTGTCTGCTTGGAAATGTTTTGGATCAGCCCGACGACGGCTCCAATCGATTCAGACTGCTCCCGAAGGGCGGACATCCGGTTGTAAAGCTGCTCGTATCTCCCGGAAAAGCGGCGGATCATGGAGGTTAGATCGTCGATCCTTTCCTGGCCGTTGAGCGCCACTTGCTCCATCTCTTTTCCTGATGCAAGGACAGAGGCGATCTCCTTAAACAGTTCATCCATGTCCGTCTTCATCCGTTGAAAAGAGGCGGTGGCAGATTCTGTGGAGCTGGCCGTTTCCTCGACGCCCTTGTTCACCGTATCGAGGCGCAGGGCCAACAGCGAAGAGCGCTCTCCGGCCTCCTCGGCAGCGAGCCGAATTTCATGACCGTCTCTGTTTAATTCGACAATCATCCGCTTGATCTCGGTCACGATATCCGCCATCTGTTCGACCATGTGATTGAAGCTGTCTGCGATGGAGCGGATTTCCGGCCCTTCATGGCTGAGGTCGGTCCGTTGGGTCAGATCTCCGGAGCTAACCCGGCGCATGTTGGCAATCAGAGTCTGAAAGGGTGCCGTGATGCCGCGAACAATGAACCAGCAAAGAATCAAGGAAAGGATCAGGCAAACTGCGATGGTAAACAAGATAAATTTCCCTGTTTGGTCCAGGGGAGCGAGGTACTGCTTTTGCGGAACGGCAATGATGTAGATGAAATTTTCTTCGGGCGAGTGACTGAAAGCCAGTGTATGTACGGCCCCGCCTGCATTTATATGGGTAACGCCAAAGCGCTGGGCTTGTATTTGCGCGGCGAGCTCCCCGGGAAAGTCAATCGCCCTTTTCGTAATGTTTTCAATCGGTTCGAAAAGGCCGTCACGGACCACAAACTGCTGGATGTCCAATCCTTTTTGGGCCAGACCGGCCTGCTGCTGTCGCAGCTCGTACTGCAGCCGTTTTTTGTATGTTTTGTCGTCGGAGGCAAACGTGAACTTCATCAGCGCGATTTTTTCCGTAATCTTTTCGGTTTCAGAGTCCAGTCTTGCTTCCATCTGGGAGATAATCATCTGTTTGGCTTGGGAATAAAACGCGCCGCCGATGATGATGGAGGAAAAAAGCAGCAGGCACAGCAGCGGAACGGTGATCTTTGTCTGTAGCCGTATGTTCCTGTGCAGGCGGGCGAATGGAGCTGCGAGAGGCGTAAAAACGGATTGTCTCTTGATCATGTTTGTCCCCCTGAAAAATTGCGTAGTCAGATAGTCCCATTTCCATTGTAGTGAAGGAATGTAAAGCTGGTGTGGATGTAATGTAAACGAATATTAAGAGAGAAAATGATGTTTTTATACAATAATTCCCGAACGTTTGTCGAAGGTATATTTGTTAATTTCCGTTGATAATGGCGTATAATTATGTTTAAATGAAATTGAATCGTTCGTGAATTGGTTTGATCAAACCCATATCATCGGGGGAAGGTGGCTCCGGAAGTGGAAAAACGAGAACAACTTTACGAAGGCAAGGCAAAGCGTATCTATCGTACGTCTTTGGACAATCAGTATTGGGTGGAGTACAAGGATGACGCCACTGCTTTTAACGGAGAAAAGAAAGCGACCATCACCGGCAAGGGAGAACTGAACAACCGGATTACCGCAATCTTTTTCACGATGTTGAAACAGCGCGGCATCGACAATCACTTCATACGCCTGTTGTCGCCCACGGAGCAGCTGGTACGGCAGGTGGCGATCATTCCGCTGGAAGTTGTCGTGCGCAACATCGCCGCCGGTTCTCTGGCCAAGCGCCTGGGCATGAAGGAAGGCACTGTGCTTCCTCAGCCGGTCGTCGAGTTTTACTACAAGGACGACGCGCTCGGAGATCCGCTCGTCAATCCTTCTCACATCAAGGTGATGGGTATCGCCAGCGAAGAAGATTTGGCTGCACTGGAGCGTTTGGGATTGATGGTCAACGACGTATTGCAGCCGTATTTGCGGGAGAGGGGCATCCTTCTCGTCGATTTTAAATTGGAGTTTGGTCGTACACCGGAAGGAGAGATTCTCCTCGCCGATGAAATATCGCCGGACACGTGCCGGTTCTGGGATGCCGAGACGGGAGAAAAGCTGGACAAGGACCGTTTTCGCCGCGATCTCGGCAAAGTAGAGGAAGCGTATCAGGAAATGCTCAAACGATTGGGAGGAGAGGCACATGTATAAAGCTGTCGTCTACGTTACATTGCGTCAAAGCGTATTGGACCCGCAAGGCCATGCAGTAAAAGGAGCGCTGCATTCGCTTGGATTCGACGAGGTAAAGGACGTTCGCATCGGAAGGTATCTCGAAGTGGAGCTGGATACTTCCGACCTGAGCAAAGCGGAGGAACGGGTTTCCGAAATGTGCGAGAAGCTGCTTGCCAACACTGTCATCGAAGACTATCGCTTCGAGATTGTGGAGGGCTGAGCGATGCGTGTAGCCGTTATCGTATTTCCCGGTTCCAATGCTGACGTGGATTTGTACAATGCAGTGGAAGACGTGATGGGAGTGCCGGTCGACTACGTATGGCACGCAGAAAACGACTTGTCCCGCTACGATGTCATTTTGCTGCCGGGCGGCTTTTCCTACGGCGATTATCTGCGCTGCGGCGCCGTCGCCCGTTTTTCCCCGGTGATGGAGCAGGTCATCAAGGCGGCCGAGCAAGGCAAGCTGGTCATGGGCATCTGCAACGGCTTCCAGATTCTCACCGAAGCAGGGCTTCTGCCGGGAGCGCTGCTGAGAAACCGTTCGCTCAAATTCCGCTGCAAGCTGTCCGCGCTCCGCGTCGAGAACAATGACACCGCCTTTACCCGCGATTACGCGGCGGGTGAAGTCATCCAGATCCCGATCGCACACGGCGAGGGCAACTACTACTGTGACGAAGAAACACTGGAAAAACTGAAAGCCAACAATCAGATCGTGTTCCGCTATCACGGGGAAAACCCGAATGGCTCACTGGAGGATATCGCTGGCATCTGCAACGAAAAAGGCAACGTGCTGGGCATGATGCCCCATCCGGAGCGCGCTGTTCACGAATGGATGAGTTCTGCTGACGGACGGCGCATGTTTACCTCGATTCTACAGACATGGAGGGAACGAAACAGTGTCCAAGCTCACTCATAAAGAACCGACTGCCGAGCAAATTGCCGAAGAAAAGCTTTATCGCGAAATCGGTCTCACAGACGAAGAATACAAGAGCGTCGTCAACATTCTGGGACGCCAGCCCAACTGGACGGAAACAGGGCTCTACAGCGTGATGTGGTCGGAGCACTGCTCGTATAAAAACTCCCGCCCTGTCCTGCGCCGCTTCCCGACGACCGGCCCGCGCGTCCTGCAAGGACCGGGTGAAGGCGCCGGCATCGTCGACATCGGCGACAATCAGGCTGTCGTTTTCAAGATCGAAAGCCACAACCACCCTTCTGCCATCGAACCGTACCAGGGAGCGGCAACAGGAGTAGGCGGCATCATCCGCGATGTGTTCTCGATGGGAGCGCGTCCGGTCGCTTTGCTCAATTCGCTGCGCTTCGGGGAACTGACAACCCCGCGCGTCAAATACTTGTTTGAAAACGTAGTCGCCGGGATTGCCGGCTACGGCAACTGCATCGGGATTCCGACTGTAGGCGGCGAAGTCAACTTCGACCCTACGTATGAAGGAAACCCGCTCGTCAACGCAATGTGCGTCGGTCTGATCGACCACGACAAGATTCAAAAAGGGGTGGCCAGCGGCATCGGCAACCCGGTCATTTACGTGGGAGCGAGCACCGGCCGTGACGGCATTCACGGGGCTACCTTCGCTTCCGAGGAATTGAATGAAGAATCGGAGAAAAAGCGCCCCGCTGTGCAGGTAGGCGATCCGTTCATGGAAAAGCTGCTGCTCGAGGCATGCCTGGAGCTGATCGACACCGGAATCGTCGTCGGCATTCAGGATATGGGGGCGGCCGGCCTGACCTGCTCCAGCGCGGAGATGGCTTCCAAGGCGGGCAATGGAATCGAGATGAACCTCGATCTGGTGCCGCAGCGGGAGGCGGGCATGTCCGCGTATGAAATGATGCTGTCCGAATCCCAGGAGCGCATGCTCGTCGTCGTGGAAAAGGGCAAAGAAGCAGAGGCAATCGCTCTCTTTGACAAATGGGGATTGGCTTCTGCCGTCGTAGGAAAAGTGACGGATGACGGCCTGCTCAGACTGCTCCATCACGGCGAGGTGGTCGCAGAGGTGCCGGTGAAAACGCTGGCGGATGACGCTCCTGTGTACCATCGCCCTTCCAGGGTTCCCGCCTATTACGAGGCGAATGCCAAGGTGGACCCGGTGGCGGCGATCAGCGAGCCGAAGGATTTGAATGAAACGCTCAAGGCTTTGCTGGCCCAGCCGACGGTCGCGAGCAAAGCATGGGTTTATGAACAATACGATCACATCGTCCGGGCAGGCACAGCCGTCAAGCCAGGCTCCGACGCCGCTGTCGTGATGGTGCGCGGTACCCGCAAGGCGCTGGCGATGAGCACGGATTGCAACGGACGCTACGTGTATCTGGACCCGCAGGTGGGCGGTGCCATCGCCGTGGCGGAAGCGGCGCGCAACGTCGTTTGCTCTGGTGCCGAGCCGCTCGCGGTCACAGACTGCCTGAATTTTGGCAGTCCGGAGAAGCCGGAGGTGTTCTGGCAGTTTGAAAAAGCCGTTGACGGCATGAGCGAAGCCTGCCTGGCGCTGAATTCGCCTGTCATCGGAGGAAACGTCTCCTTCTACAACGAGCGGAGCGGCGATGCCATCTACCCAACCCCGACGATCGGGATGGTGGGCCTGATCACGGATGTGGATCACATCACTACGCAGCATTTCAAGGCTGAGGGAGATGTCGTCATCCTGCTCGGCGAAACCTTTGCCGAGCTGGGCGGAAGCGAGTATCAAAAATATGCGACTGGCGCGATTTCCGGCCGTCCGCCTCAGCTGGACTTGAAAAAAGAGGCGGCTGTGCAGAAGCTGGTGCTGGACGCCATCCGCAACGGGCTGGTCAAATCGGCACACGACTTGTCGGAAGGCGGCCTCGGCGTGGCTCTTGCGGAAGCGTGCTTTGGCGAAAACATCGGCGCGACAGTTTCCCTGTCCTCTGATCTGAGAGCGGATGTGCTGTTGTTCAGCGAATCGCAGTCCCGCATCCTGATCAGTGTCGCCACGGAAAAGGCCGATGAGGTGCTGGCTCTGGCCGGCGAAATGGGCGTGCCTGCGCAGGCAATCGGACAGACTGGCGGAGAGCAACTGGTGGTGAACATCAACGGGGTCGAAGCTGTACACGCACCGCTGACAGCTTTGAAGGCCGCATGGAAGGATGCGATTCCATGTTTGATCGGGTAATCTGGGACAAACTGAACGAAGAATGCGGCGTTTTTGGCATCTACAACCACAAGGAAGCGTCCCCGCTGACGTATCTGGGGCTGCACGCCCTGCAGCATCGCGGTCAGGAGAGCGCAGGCATCTGCGCCTCCGATGGCGAGCGCTGGTACAAACACCGGGGGATGGGGCTGGTGGCGGAGGCGTTTGCCGGTGTGGATCTGCAAACCTTTCGCGGCAACATTGCCATCGGTCATACACGCTACACCACTGCGGGTTCGAGCAAGATCGAGAACGCGCAGCCGCTCTTTTTCCGCTACGCTCACGGCAGCATGGCTGTGGCTCACAACGGCAACCTGGTCAACGCTTCGGTTCTCAGAAAGGAGCTGGAGGCAAAAGGCTCGATCTTTCAGACGACCAGCGACACTGAGGTGATCGCGCACTTGATCGCCCGTTCCAAAAGCAGCGATTTGACCGAGGCTGTCCGCGAGGCGCTGCAGCATATCAAGGGAGCCTACGCACTTCTCGTCATGAATGAAAAACAGCTAATCATCGCGCTCGATCCCAACGGCCTGCGTCCGCTTTCGCTGGGGCGTCTCGGCGATGCGATTTGCGTGGCGTCGGAGACGTGCGCGTTTGACATCATCGGCGCAGAGTACTGGCGGGACGTTCAGCCGGGCGAATTGATCGTGGTCGACGAGGACGGCGTCCGCGAGTCCACATTTGCCGAAAACACCAAACGCTCGATCTGCACATTTGAATATATTTACTTTGCCCGTCCGGACAGCGACATCGACAGCATCAACGTCCACATGGCCCGCAAGCGTCTGGGGAAACAGCTCGCTCTCGAAGCGCCTGTGGAAGCCGACGTCGTGACCGGCGTTCCCGATTCGAGCATTTCTGCCGCAATCGGTTTCGCGGAGGCGACGGGAATTCCTTACGAGCTGGGCTTGATCAAAAACCGCTATGTGGGACGCACCTTTATCCAGCCGACCCAGGAGCTGCGCGAGCGCGGCGTGTACATGAAGCTGTCAGCCGTTCGCAAGGTGGTCGAAGGCAAGCGGGTGGTCATGATTGACGATTCGATTGTCCGCGGGACGACGAGCAGCAGGATCGTGCAAATGCTCCGAGACGCGGGGGCAAAGGAAGTCCACGTCCGCATCAGTTCGCCGCCGGTCATGAACTCCTGCTTTTACGGCATCGACACCTCGACGCGCGACGAGCTGATCGCTTCGTCCAAATCGGTGGAAGAAATCCGCCAATTCATTGGCGCCGATTCGCTCAGCTTTTTGACAATCGAAGGCATGATCGACGCGATCGGCCGCGAGGATGGCTCTCCCAACCGCGGTCACTGTCTGGCATGTTTCAACGGAGACTACCCGACAGAAGTGGAATACGAAGCGGCGCTGCCTTCAGATAAGTGCTGACAGGCAAGCTGCGTGTTTTTGCAAAGCCAACAACCAACCTCTACCGATGGAGGAGAAACCATGAGTGATGCATACAAGCAAGCGGGAGTAGATATAGAGGCGGGCAATCAGGCGGTCGAGCGCATGAAAAAGCACGTCAAACGGACATTCCGGCCGGAGGTGCTCACTGATCTGGGCGGGTTCGGCGCTCTGTTTCGTCTCGATACGACCAAATACAAAAAGCCGGTGCTCGTCTCGGGAACGGATGGAGTCGGCACCAAGCTGAAGCTGGCTTTTGCCATGGACAAACACGACACGATCGGGATCGACGCGGTGGCCATGTGCGTCAACGACGTAGTGGTGCAAGGAGCGGAACCGCTCTTTTTCCTCGACTATCTGGCGTGCGACAAGGTCGTTCCGGAGAAAATCGAAGCCATCGTCAAGGGGATTGCCGACGGCTGCGCCCAGGCAGGCTGCTCCCTGATCGGCGGCGAAACGGCGGAAATGCCAGGCATGTACGCGGAAGGCGAGTACGACATCGCCGGGTTTACGGTAGGCGTGGCTGACGAAGACAAGCTGATTACCGGCGCTTCGGTGAAGCCGGGCGACGTGCTGATCGGGCTGGCCGCAAGCGGAGTCCACAGCAACGGCTTTTCGCTTGTCCGCAAGGTTCTGCTGGCTGACCGCGGCCTTTCTCTGAGCGAGCATATGGACGTCCTCGGCAAAACATTGGGCGAGGAGCTCTTGACTCCTACACGCATCTACGTAAAACAGATGTTGTCGCTGCTGGATGCGGTCGAGGTGAAAGCGATGGCCCACATCACCGGCGGCGGCTTTACGGAAAACATTCCGCGCGTATTGCCGGAAGGGACGCAGGCGGTCATCGACGTCGGGACGTGGCCGGTGCTGCCGATCTTTTCCCTGGTGCAGGAATCCGGGAATATTTCCTGGAGCGACATGTACCGCACTTTCAATATGGGGATCGGCATGATCGCGGTCGTCAAGCCGGAGGATGCCGAGCGGGCGATGGAGACGCTGAAGCAGTCGGGCGAGCAGCCGTACCGGATCGGCCATATCGCTGCCGGGGAACGAAAGGTCGTATACAACGGGGTGGCGTGGTGAAGCGGATAGCCGTCTTTGCATCTGGCAGCGGCTCCAATTTTGAAGCGGTCGTGCAAGCGGCAAAAAGCGGCCGTCTGGCGGGAGCCGAGATTGCCCTGCTCGTATGCGACAAACCGGGCGCCGGCGTTTTGGAACGGGCTGCTCGGCTTGGCGTAGATGCGTTTGTGTTCGATCCGAAAGCATATCCGGACAAGGCCACTTTCGAGCGGGAAATCGTCGCCGAGCTGCAGAAGAGAGAAGTAGAGCTTGTCGTATTGGCCGGATATATGAGGCTGGTCGGAGATACGCTGCTTCAGGCATACGAGGGGCGCATGATCAACCTTCACCCGTCGCTGCTCCCCGCGTTTCCGGGCAAGGATGCCGTCGGCCAGGCACTCTCCTACGGGGTAAAGATAACGGGGGTAACGGTGCATATGGTCGATGCCGGACTGGATACCGGTCCGATCATCGCGCAGACACCTGTAGAGGTGCTGGAGGATGACACAGCCGAGAGCCTGAGCGCCCGGATTCATCAGGTGGAGCATGGATTGCTCGTCGACGTCATCGACAAATTGCTCACAGGCCGGGTAAAAGTGGAAGGGCGTCATGTACGACAAGGAACGAAATAGTGTTTCACTGTACAGTACAATCTGAATAAAATGGGTGTCCCACAAGTCAGATCTGACAATGGGCACCCATTTTTGCGTTGCAGAAGGGGGAAGATGAAAGGGCAGGCTCTTATTCTATCACCATTTGCCACGGGCCCTTCAAGAGGTAGCGCGGTTCCCCGATGAAAAAGGTCAGCTCCTCCATGCCAGGCTGCACCTCCAGCTCCAAGTATTCGATCGCTCCCGTATCTTCGGCTGCTTTCCACATATAGGACATCCGGTCGGCGTTCTGTGTATAGACCTTGAAGCTTTGCAGCGTCTTCGCCAGACCGGAATCAAAGCGGACATTTACGTGCACGCGGACAGTCTCGGAATCGACTCGCTCCACTTTTGTAAAATCGACAGGAAAGCCTGCCAGGAGCACTGTTTGATCAATATTTGCCGATCCTTCCTGTAAAGGAACAGGCACTGTTACCTGCTGTTGCGGTGCATGTTTATCGGCGACGCGAATATACGGGATCGACAAGCGGTAACGCTCTAAATCCTGCGGTGACCCTGTGAAGAAAAACTCGTTCTGATTGGCAAAAATTGAATCTTTTTGGATCTCGAGGTTGCCGCCTCGTTCATTTGTCAGCTTCAGCCTTGTCTCCTCGCTTTTATTGAGCGGATCTATGCCGAAGGAGTCTAGTTCAAGACCGTCAGGCAGGATGGACAGCAGGTTTACCCTGATCCGTTTCTGCGCCATCGGGGTCGTCACTGCCGTAATCGTGACGCCGTTTTTTGCTGCGGTCGGGCCAAGACCGTCTAGATTGCCAGCCTGCTTGGCCAACACAAGCGGCAAGGGACCGATAACAGCCACTGGCAGCTCTACGAATACGGCCTCATGACCGGAAAACGGAATGGCTCCCCGATACGTATATGATGCCTTCCACCCATTGCTTGAGCTGGTGAACGTGCCGTGCTTAAATTCATAGCGCTCCTTATCGGATTGGCCCGTAGACAGGGTGATCTTGTCGGGGGCATGTCCGCCTGTTCCCCTCAGCCTGATCGAGGCTTCCTGCTCCCCGATCATGATGCCGTCCACCTTCCATTCAGAACCGCGCGCTTCTGCCGAGACAGGCTTCTCCAGCACATAGACGGGATGCCCGTTCCCTTCGCTTACTGTGCCAAATCCCGGGAGGAACTGCAGTATCTTTTTGAGTTCTGCCCGTACCTCTTCAGATAAACCGATAGCGGCTCCCAGCAAAACAAGCAGGATGGCTGCAGCGAAAGCCCTTTTATGATAGCGTCTTCGGGGCGTTGCGGGCTTCTTTTGGACAGAGTCGGAGCTTTGGGCATGCGGATGAATGCCCAGCTCATGCCATGTTCTCGTTTTGATCCGGTCCAACGCAGCGTTGTCCAGAGGAAGAGCCGCATGGGAAGGGGGTTCATGCAAATCGTAAAAGTCCGGGAAATCGAGGAAGTTCGGGGATTCTCGGAAGTCCGGGGATTCTCGGAAGTCCGGGAAATCACGGAAGTCCTTGAAGTCACGCCAGTCTTCTTCGCTTATTTGATCAATCAGGTCAAATACGGCTTGTTCATCTCTTCCCTTCATACGTATCCTCCTGTTCCAAAAGGTGCATCTGCTGCCTGAGGGCTTGCCGGGAGCGAAACAGCCGATTCTCGACCGCCTTTTTGGTCAACCCCGTCTCAGCCGCGATGTTCTCCAAAGTCTCGTAGTAAAAATACCGTTTGATAAAAATGCGTCTGTCCGGTTCGGGAAAGGAGCGAATCAGAGCGACAATTTGTGCGGAACGCTCGCGGGAGAGGACAACGGTCTCCAGGTCTGTACGGGAAGTCGGTTCTGCAGCCAATGGCGCTCCATTGCCCCGCTCCTGAAGCTTGCGGCGATAATCCAGCGCTTTGTATTTGGCGAGAATCAGCAGCCACGTTTTCCATGTTCCCCGGCTTTCATCGAATTCGGCAATTTTTTTCTACGCGGTGATAAAAGCGTCGCTTACACACTCTTCGATGTCTTCCCGGCTCCCGATGCCGCCGATGATCCGGTACACGAGGGTGTAGACGTTTTTTCCGTATACGTTCATTGCGTATTCCAAAGCAATCGGATTGCGGTTCTTTAGTTCGCTTGCAAGGTTCTCTTCGCTGATGTTCATTTCGATCCACGCCGGGCCCCTTTCAACGTTCGTTTCATCTATGTATCAATGACTACGTTTCGATTTTGGTAAAACACTCAGACACTCTTCAAAAAACTTTTCGCGATCTCGCTCAAAAGAGCAAACAAGAAGAAGCGGAATGTTCAGTCTTTCCGGTATAATCAAACAAAGTACCTGGAAGGAGAGGAATAACATGGATAAGGTCATACATAAAAGCGTAAAGCTATCTTGCGGCCCTGCGCAAGCCTTTCAATTCTTTACCGGGAGCGAGCATCTGGCCAGCTGGCTGACCAATGCGGCGGAGGTGGAGCCTGTGGCGGGAGGCAAATACGAGCTGTTCTGGGCACCGGACGATCGCGAAAACGACAGCACTATCGGCTGCAAGGTGCTGGCCATCGAGGAGAACAAACTGCTGGTCTTTGAATGGAAGGGGACAAGGCAGTTTGCCTCACTGATGAACGAAGCGCGTCCGCTCACCCATGTCGTCGTATCCTTCATTCCGGACGGAGAAGGAACCAACGTGCAGCTTGTGCATAACGGATGGGGCAGCACAGAAGAATGGGACGCTGCACGCGGCTGGTTTGAGCAGGCATGGAACATGGCGTTGGCCGGGCTTGAAAAGTACGCGAGTGCGCAGCCGGTCGCAAAGTGCTGTGAATAAAAAACGGCGATCCTCTCAGAACGGTTGGACCTATAAGCTGTCCCCCAAAAAAACCGAGCGTATAGACGCTCGTCAACAAAAACTTTTCGCATGCCCCGACATACAGTAAAGGGAAGGTGGAAATAAGGAGGGGCCAAATGAACGGGGACTTCGTAGCCGATCTGTTGGGGAAGCTGAGTAAACGAACGGGTCGGGAGTGGACGATGACCGACATTATGAAGCTTGCGGAGAAACTCCCTAAAAACGGGAACGGAAATATTGAATCCGTCTTGAGTGAGCTGTCGGATATGGGACTTGATCTTTCGGACGAAACGAAAGACAAAGTCAGGCAGCAGGTAAAAGACGGCAAATCCCTTTCCGCGGATACAATCGGGGAGCTCATGACGACCAGTCAGAAGAAGGAATCGGGAGAAAAGAAAAAATCGTCCCCGAAGGGCAGCGGAAAAGTGAAAAACCTCTCTTTGGCGGAACGGATCAAAAAGATGCAAAGCCGCAAAAAGAAGCGGACATGACAGGATAAACGCTGTATCGTATAACGAGAACAAAAAAGATACGCAGCCGACTGTGCCCCGGCACCGAAGGCTGCGTTTTGTTTTGTCCGAACAATCTTGATAAAAACGTACAATTATGTTTTAATGTATATGTAATGTTCGTGTTTTTACAACCTTTTTGAAAAAAGTCAGGAGGTTCTATTCGTGAGTGTGAAAAAAGCACTGATCAGCGTTTCGGACAAAACTGGGTTGGTACCTTTTGCGCGCCGCTTGGCTGCCGCTGGGGTCGAGATCATTTCTACCGGCGGGACAGCTTCTCTGCTCAAGGAAGCGGGCATCCCCGTCATTGGCATTTCAGATGTGACCGGTTTTCCAGAAATCATGGACGGACGCGTCAAGACGCTGCACCCGAATATTCATGGAGGTCTCTTGGCTGTTCGCGACAACGAGTCGCATCTTCAGCAGTTGAAAGAACTGAACATCGACACGATTGATCTGGTCGTAGTCAATTTGTATCCATTTAAAGAAACGATTGCGAAACCCGGCGTTACTTATGCCGAGGCAATTGAAAATATTGATATCGGCGGTCCGACGATGCTTCGCTCTGCCGCCAAAAACCACCAATTCGTCACAGTGGTTGTGGACGCAGCGGATTACGAGAAAGTGGCCGGAGAAATTGAAGCAGCGGGCGATACTACACGGGAAACACGCCGTCTATTGGCTGCCAAGGTATTCGGGCATACGGCCGCGTATGATGCCCTGATCGCGCGCTACCTGAACAATCAGGTGGGAGAAGCATTTCCGGAAAGCCTGACCGTGACGTATGAAAAGGTGCAGGATTTGCGCTACGGCGAAAATCCGCATCAGCGTGCAGCTTTCTATCAGGAACCGCTTGCGGGGATGACTTCTGTCGCTGGCGCTGAGCAATTACATGGAAAAGAGCTTTCCTACAATAATATTAATGATGCGGATGCGGCTCTCGCTATCGTCCGTGAATTTACAGAGCCGGCAGTCGTCGCGATCAAGCACTCCAATCCGTGCGGTGTCGGCATTGGCGGCGATGTCCGCGAGGCGTATCAAAAAGCGTTTGAAGCCGACCCGGTTTCGATTTTCGGCGGGATCGTCGCTGCCAACCGGCCGATCGATAAAGAGACGGCCCTGTTGATGAAAGAAACCTTTTTGGAAATTATCCTCGCTCCCGATTTTACCGAGGAGGCATTGAATGTCCTGACTGAAAAGAAAAACCTGCGCCTCTTGCGCCTGCCGGATCTGGCGCCTGTCCAAAAAGATGCCGCTGTTCTCCGGGTAGCGCCGGTAGCGGGCGGAGCGCTGGTTCAGGATTACGATCTCAAGCAGCTCGCCGATGAGGAGATTCGCGTCGCTACCGACAGAGAGCCTACAGCCGAGGAGCTGGCGCAGTTGAAATTCGCCTGGAAGGTGGTCAAGCACGTCAAATCCAACGCGATCGTACTGGCCGCAGATAACATGACCATCGGTATAGGAGCCGGTCAAATGAATCGAGTCGGTTCTGCCAAGATTGCCATCGAGCAGGCTGGTGAAAAAGCCCGCGGTTCCGTAATGGCTTCCGATGCTTTTTTCCCGATGCCCGATACCGTCGAAGCAGCGGCAAAAGCGGGAATTACGGCGATTATCCAACCAGGCGGCTCTGTACGGGACCAAGAATCGATTGATGCCTGCAACCGTTTTGGGATTGCCATGGTCTTTACTGGTGTGCGACACTTTAAGCATTAGAAGAGAGAGAATACAGGAGGGAATACGATGAACGTACTGGTAATCGGCAGCGGCGGCCGTGAACACGCCATTGTCTGGAAGCTGGCGCAAAGCTCCAAGGTGAAAAAGATTTTCTGTGCCCCCGGCAATGGAGGAACAGCCCTGCTGGCGAAGAACGTGCCGATTCCCGTTCATGATTTTGCCGCACTGGCACAGTTTGCCAAGGACGAAGGCATCGATTTGACGATTGTAGGCCCGGAGGACCCGCTGCTGGGAGGCATTGTCGACTTTTTCCTGGAGCGCAGCCTGCCGATCTACGGACCGACTGCCCAAGCTGCGAAAATCGAGGGAAGCAAATCGTTTGCCAAATATCTGATGAAGCGTTACAACATACCGACAGCGAAGTATGAATCCTTTATCGACTATGAGTCTGCACTTGCTTATGTGCGTGAGCAGGGAGCGCCGATTGTGGTAAAAGCGGATGGACTTGCCGCAGGCAAAGGGGTCGTGGTGGCGGAGACGCTGGAAAAAGCGGAGCGGGCGTTGTACAGCATCATGGAAGAGAACGCATTCGGCCAGGCAGGAGCCCGTGTGGTCATCGAAGAGTGCATGCGCGGAGAAGAACTGTCCCTCCTCTCCTTTGTCGATGGAGAGACGGTCAAGCCGATGATCACCTCCCAGGACCACAAGCGGGTGTTTGACAACGATCAAGGACCGAATACCGGGGGAATGGGCACCTATGCGCCGGTACCGCACATGTCAGCCAAGCTGGTAGATGAAATCGTGGCAAAAATCGTCCAGCCGATGGCATCCGGCATGGTCCGGGACGGCATTCCGTTTCGCGGCGTGCTGTACACCGGTTTGATGATCACCTCGGAGGGGCCGAAGGTTGTGGAATTCAACGCCCGCTTCGGCGATCCGGAGACGCAGGTCATTCTGCCGCTCCTCAAGACCGATCTGGTGGATATTTGCACGGCGACGGTCAACGGCGAACTGGCTTCCCTGGATGTTGAGTGGAAGCAGGAGAGTGCGGTCTGCGTCGTCATGGCTGCTCCCGGCTACCCCGGTGAGTACCCGAAGGGCTCGCTCATCACCGGACTGGAGCAGCAAGCAGAAGGCGTAGCCGTCTTTCATGCCGGCACCAAGCAAACGCCAGAGGGCACAGTCACGAGCGGCGGCCGCGTACTCGGCGTGACCAGCATCGGCAAAGACCTGGAGGAAGCGAGAGCGTCTGCCTACGAGGCGGTACGTTCCATCTCCTTCGAAGGCGCCCACTACCGCACCGACATCGCTGCCAAGGCGCTGGGAAACCGGTAAGGTAAGGGCGTACGAGAAGCGAGAACGGGTCTGTTCGAATGGGCTTGACCTGCTTCCAAAAAGCTGCTGCAAAAGCAAACAAGCCTCCAATCCCGAGAAGCGGATTGAAGGCTTGTCTTGTTTTGTGATAGTCCGGCAAAAGCCAAAAGCCGTAGAGATGAAAATGGAGAAAACGCGAAAGGTCTTTGGGACACAACCCAGGCGGAATGGAAAAAGGGGAACACGCTTTCCCGACCCAACCAACGCTATTAAACCCCAATCTCCTCCCGGGAAGCCGCTGCCTTTGCCCGTCTCTCCAAAAGCTGAGACAGTAAATAAACGACGAGAAACAGCACCATGCACCCTGCAGACAGGCGGTACATCACTCCATAGCTGGATGCCGAAGCGACGGCTCCCAGCAGCATGGCCCCCAGCGCAATTCCCAAATCAATCGAATTGAGAAAAAGCCCGTTGGCCATCCCGCGCTTTGCCGGAGAGACCTGCTTGATCATCCAGGCCTGAATCGACGGCTGAATAATTCCGTAGCCGAGACCGTAAAATAAGGCGGCTGTCAGCAGCGTCGGGACAGAGGATGCTTGGGAGACCAGCACAAGCCCGATCACGGCCAGCAGGGCTCCGGGAGGAAGAACGGCCCAGTGCCCCTTTTTGTCAAATATTTTCCCTGAGACAGGCCGGATCAATACCATGGCAAATGCGTTGCAAAGAAAAAACCAGCCGACGTTGTCGATATGAACCTCTTTTCCGAACAGCGCCAAAAAGCTGATCAGGCCTCCGTACGTGATGGAGAGCAAAAGATTTAAAAAGGCTGGAAGCAAAATGCCCCGGCCGGAAGCTCCACTGGTACCGCTGCCGGTTGGAAATGGCTGCTTGCTGATCTGGTGCTTGCTACTCGGAATCTGTGGCGTGCCGGTTTGATTCGCCTGCCCCTCTTTGCTTTCACGCATGGCATGGAGCGGTGCCGCCGGCTGTATGATCCGCAGCATAGGGATGATGGCGATTACGAGCACAACAGCCGAAGCGGAAAGGGCGACAAACCCGAATTGTCCCAATATCCAAAGTCCGATCACGGGAGCAATCGACATCGCCAGACTGGACGAGAGGCCAAAGTACCCCATGCCTTCCCCCATCCGTTTGGGCGGGATGACATTGGACGCAAGAGTAGGAAAGGTCGTGCTCGTCATCCCGAATCCGACGCCGAATACAATGCGCATGACCAGCAGAAAGGCGATTGTCCCTGCCCAAACGTAACCGGCTGTCGCAAGAATAACGATAGACAGTCCGAGCAGCAAAATCGTTTTGCTGTTTTTCGGTTGCAAGACCTTGCCTGTAAAAATCCGGGCGACCACAGCCGCAAAGGCAAACAGGCTAATCACCAGGCTCACCGTGAAATCACTCGCGCCGAATTGTTCCTTTACATACGCCGGGAATGATGGCGTCATCATTTGCAAATTCAAAAACAACAGCAGGTTGCAAAGCGTCAGGAGGACAAACTTGCCCGTCCATAGCTTTTCATTTGTCTCTGGTTTCTCTTCCACCTATTCCACTCCTACTCCATGATGACTTGGTTGACATTGTTTTGAATGGTCAAAAGAGTGTCCTTCAACAGCTCAAGCCGTTCCGGGTCTATGCCTGCAAGCATTTCATCAATCGCTTGTTTCTCCAGAGGTATAGCCTGCTCGACAAACGATTTTCCTTTTTCGGTCAGATAGATTAAAAAAGCGCGCCGATCAGCAGGACTCACCTTTTTCTCGATCAATTCCTTCCGCAAAAGAACATCGAGTATCCGGGCAGTCGTCGGTTGATCCTTGGCTGTGCGGATGGCGATCTCCTTCTGGTTGATGCCGTCCTGCTCGCACAGCCTGAGCAACACAGCCAGCTGTTCCGGTGTAATATCCAGCTCCTTGAGGCGGATGGTGACAAGATGGCTCACCCGCCGATAAGTGATACCGAGAAGAAATCCGATTGATTGATAGTGAGGCGTAGAAACCATGAGGGACAGCTCCTATCCAAAATGATTGTCATAACAATTATATGTATAACATATTTTCTTGTAAACCAAAATTAACAAAAGGAGATACGCCTGTTATTGGCGGTATCTCCCTTTGTTTTTGCGCGTGTTGTAAAAAAAGTATCCCATCGCCGCCACGCAGGCTATGATGATGGCGATGACAAACACATTGTGGGAAAACCATTCGTACAGGGGAGGGCCGACAATCGTCATAAAGCAGTCCTCCTCTTATGAATAGGTAGGGTACAGATGCTCGTCCCGACTGTACCGTTCCGAAGGTTTTTTCTCCAGATCGCTGTCTTCGTCTTCCATGAACTGATCGGCTGTCGGATAGGTGACGTGTTCTCGCAGGGCTGCTTCCAGTTGTTTATCCTCCTGGGACAGCTCCCTTGTGGCAGTGGCTGCCCCTTTCTCAGGCGACATCCCGGCTGCCATCGCTTGAGACATCTCGGAGGTCATGGCCGCATTCTCGCCTTGCTTGCCGCCTCCCTTTGACCCCGTCATTTGCCGCATGGCTGCGCGGACGCCGGCTTCGGTCATTTTTCCGACAATCTTGTTCATTCCCTTTTTGGTAACTGTATCGGTATTCATCGCATACAGCATCGGACAAAATCGGGTCGCACCCTCCGCTACCTTCATGGCCGACATGGTCATGAGCAGCCAGGGGGTACGATAGGGGCGACGGCTCATTTTGCCGACCCCGTATGCAAGTCCAACAAGTCCGGCAGTGATGCGAATCATGGCATCTACAGTTCCGACGTTCCTTCGCATGTGGATTCCTCCTGTCCAACTTGTATCTACCGGTTAGTGTGTGCGGGTCTTGGGAAAACAGCCAAGGAAAATGTTTCTAAGATGGCGAAGCTTTAAGGTAACAAGAAGGGCATCAGAAGAAATGACTGAAATCGTTTTTAAAGGGAAACAGGAGGGATATTCATGCGAGTTCGTTCGATAGATGAGGCTGCTCATCGAAAGCTTCTGCGGGTGGCAAGAAGGGAAGAGCCGGCAGATATGTGGATCAGGGGAGCAAAAGTATTGCATGTCTATACAAAGGAATGGCGGGAGGTCCACATAGCCGTTTCCGGCGAGAGGATTGCGTATGTCGGGGAAAAAGAGCCGGTGACTTGCGAGGGGACGACGATTGTGGAGGCCGATGGCAAGTGCGCTGTTCCCGGATACATTGAACCTCATGCGCATCCCTTTCAATGGTACAATCCGTTCACGATGGCGGATTTTGCTTTGGCGCGCGGGACGACGACGTTGATATCGGACTCTTTGATGCTTATGACGCTGCCTTTTGCGCAAGTGGCTGACATCATGGAAAAACTGGCGGAGCATCCCGTAAAGCAATTTTTCTGGGCAAGGCTTGATCCCCAGATGAGACGCACAATGGCATCGCCGCCGTTCGACAGAGAAGGCATCGACCGGATGCTGGAGCACCCCCGTGTCATTCAGGGCGGAGAGTTGACCGACTGGCAAGGCGTATTGGCCGAGGATGAAACCTTGCTGTACGGCATCAAGCGAGCACTGGATGTGGGCAAGCGAATGGAGGGGCATCACCCCGGCGCCTCTGTGCAAACGCTGAATGCGGCAGCGGCTCTGGGCATCACTGCCTGCCATGAAAGCATTACGGCCGAGGATGTGCTGGAGCGGCTGCGAGTGGGGATGTACGCGACCCTCCGCCATTCATCGATTCGCCCCGACCTGCCGACTTTGGTGCAAGGGTTGCTGGAAGCAGGGATTCCCTGGTCATCCCGGATGATGCTGACCTCAGACGGCAGCACGCCGCCGATGTACCGCCATGGCCTGATGGATTATACGATCCGCGTGGCGATTGAAGCAGGCATGCCGCCAGTCGAAGCGTATGCGATGGCCTCGCTCAATCCGGCCGTCTACTACGGGATCGACAGCGAAGTGGGCGGCATAGCTCCCGGACGGCTGGCCGATATTCTGCTTCTGACGCAACCCGGGGAGCCGACGCCGGAAGCGGTCATCGCAAACGGACAGCTCTCGGGGAAAGATGGAAAGCTGCTCGTCCCGACGGTCCAGCCAGTATGGACAGACTACGATTTTCCGTCCGTCTCCCGGGAAATGAAGGAAATGCAGGTGAAAACAGAATGGTTCCGCATGAAGGACAAAGGAGTGCCGGTCCCTGTCATTTGCATGCTGAACGCAGTCATCACCAAAATGGAGCAAGCGAGCTTGCCCGTGGATACGCAGGGATATGTTTCGCTGGAAAACGACCCGGAGCTCGCGCTGCTCTGTCTGATTAACCCTGTGCAAAAACGTTTGACCCGGGCAGTCGTCAGGGGATATGGCAGGGATCTAAAGGGGCTGGCCAGCACCTATACGGCATCGAGCGATTGGCTGGTGATAGGACGTTGTGCCCAGTCTATGGCGCAGGCGCTGCAGAGGGTCATGGAAATGGACGGCGGGGTAGCCATGTACGAAAAAGGAAAGGCAGTCTTGGAATGCCCGCTTCCGCTGGGAGGCAAGTTCTCCCCCGCACCGATGGAGGAAGTGATTGACATGGCTGAGAGGTTTACGGGATTGATCCGGGAAAAAGGCCACGAGCATCTGGACCCGCTCTATTCCCTGCTGTTCTTTACGGCTACTCATCTGCCGTATGTGCGGATAACAGCAGAAGGAATCGTGGAGGTAAAGTCGGGGAAGATCCTCGTTCCTTCTGAGTTCTTGTAATGGAAAATACTTACATTCTTTAATGTGACATAGCATTGATATATTCTTTCCTCGCTTGCTTTTTACGATTATGTATTGGAATTATATGTAGCGTAAAAAAATAATTTTTTCTCTTGTAAATTTTCTAATTTCTTTTAAAATGAAAAAGAATCAAGCTGCGTCAATGATATAGGCTGATTGATCCGGTGTTTACATAGGTTCAAACTGGCAGATCAGACAGCTTGATTGATGATGAAGAAAACATAAAGAGAAATAAAAGGGGGATTCAATTGGCATGAAGGGAGATACCGGTAATTCCAGGTAGCGAGCTTACTGAATCTTTTGATATGATAGTGGTAGCTGATTTTTCAGTCAAATCACACTATTTTGCGGATAGAAGCAGGCCATTCGTAATAGGCGAAAAGAAAGGCGACTGTTGCGCAAATGGACAAGATTCGCTTTCGGACTGTATTGGTTCATAGGGCGCGAGGAAACAGCATCATAGACGCATCTGACGAGCCTCATTCAGCAAAAGGGGCGGCACATTCCGTGCGGTCCCTCTTTATTGGCGTTGTCGCATGCAAAAAATTGAAATTCACCACAAGTTTACGAAGGAATGAGGGATGGGAAGCATGCTGCTCAACATTTTGCCTCAGGTGTTGGTTGACGGGTTGACACTGGGATTCATGTACGCCGTCGTCGCTCTCGGCTACACCATGGTTTACGGTATTCTGGAATTTATCAACTTTGCCCACGGGGAAATTTTCATGGTGGGTGCCTTCGTAGGGACAGAGGTTTTGTTGATCTCCGACTCCTTGGGCGCTCTTGAAGGAATGAACCCGTACGTGGCTTTCTTCCTGACGCTCGTCATCGCGATGGCGCTGACAGGGGGACTCGGTGTGCTCATAGAACGGGTCGCTTACAGGCCGCTTCGGGGTGCGCCGCGTCTGGTTCCTCTGATTTCGGCGATTGGCGTTTCCTTTTTGCTGCAAGACCTGGTTCGCTTTACCGAGGCGATTGCCCGCAACGAATTTTATCTGAATACTCCCGCACTTTTCTCGGGCAGCATTTCTCTCGGGATCGCTTCGATTCCGACAAAAGGCTTTATCGTTATCGTTCTTGCCATTGTCATGATGATTGCTTTGACGCTGTTCATCAACAAGACGAAGTGGGGCATCGCAATGCGGGCGGTCGCGCAGGATCAGTCGACGGCATCGCTGATGACAATCAACGTGGACAAAGTCATCATGCTTACCTTCCTGATCGGTTCGAGCCTTGGCGGAGCAACGGGTGTTCTGTTTTCGCAAAACTACGGTACGATTGACCCATACATCGGCTTTATCCTCGGCCTGAAAGCCTTTACCGCTGCGGTTCTCGGGGGTATCGGAAACCTCCGCGGAGCGATGGTGGGCGGCGTGCTGCTGGGCCTTCTGGAATCACTGTCCGGCGCGTATATGGGACCGTTGACCAACGGAGCCTTCGGTGCCGAATACAAGGATGTATTTGCGTTCAGTATTTTAATTCTCGTGCTTCTGTTCAAGCCGGAAGGTCTGTTTGGCGAAGCAGTGAAAGAGAAAGTGTAGGTGAGAATCATGGCAAACATCGGATGGAAGTCGATGAAAGGAATCCCGCTGGTCGTTACACTGATCTGGATCGCTGTCTCTGCAGCAGCCCTGCACTTCATGGAAAAGTCCGTCATCGCGTTTCTGGGAATTTTGTTCTCGATTATTCTGATCTACTATACAAACACGGACAAGCGGGTTCGCCTGATCCTGGGTGCCGCCGTTTTGCTTCTGATCATTCCGCTGGTGGCGGGGGACAACCGCTACTATATGGAAGTGGCTTCGCAGGTGGGCATCTATGTGGCGATGGCGCTCGGCCTCAACATCGTAGTCGGTTTTGCCGGTCTGCTTGATTTGGGTTATGTCGCCTTTTTTGCAGCGGGTGCTTACGCGTATGCAATTTTCTCCACCTCTCAGGCAAACGAGTTTATTCCTGGCGGATTGTTTCCGTTGTCAGGAGACTGGTTCTGGCCATTTCTCATCGTCGGCCTGATCGTGGCGGCTATATTCGGGATTTTGCTCGGTTTGCCGGTACTGCGGGTAAAAGGCGATTACCTCGCCATCGTTACACTGGGCTTTGGTGAAATTATTCGGATTATTTTTAACAACCTGGATAAGCCGATCAATATTACGAACGGTCCCCAAGGGATTACGCCGATTCCGTCTCCGGAGCTGTTCGGGGTCAAGATGGGGACGCCGTTTTACTTCTACTTTATCGTCCTGTTCGTGATCATTTTCATCGTTATCGCCAACATCCGCTTTGAGCACTCCCGTCTGGGCCGCGCGTGGGTGGCGGTGCGGGAGGACGAGCTGGCCGCGCAGTCGATGGGTATTTCCCTGTTGAACACCAAGCTGGCTGCGTTTGCGACAGGCGCCTCTTTTGCCGGTGTCGTGGGAGTCATCTTTGCTGCCAAACAGACGTTTATCGATCCGACGTCCTTTACCCTGATGGAGTCGATCGGGATTCTCGTGATGGTCATTCTCGGGGGCAGCGGCAGCATCCCTGGGGTTATTCTCGGGGCCGCCTTTGTCACAGTGCTTCAGGTACAGCTCTTGAAAGAGTTCTCCAACTTCCTGCATTCGCTGCAGCAATCGGGAGTCATCAATCTGCCCAACCAGCTTGACCCGTCCAAATTCCAGCGTTTGATTTTCGGGATTATGCTGATCCTGGTGGCGCTTTACAGGCCAAACGGGTTGATCCCGGCCAGGCGCAAGAAGAACGATCTGGAGGCCATCAAAGGAAGCAAATACGCTGGAGGCAAGCTTGGCATCTTGAGCAAGCTTACCCAGGGGAAACAGTCGTAGCGAAGAAGGAGGGAGCACGATGGCATTATTGGAAGCCAATGGGTTGACCAAGCGTTTCGGCGGTCTGGTTGCCAATCAGGATGTGACCGTAAAAATCGAACAAGGAACGATTACCGCCGTCATTGGCCCTAACGGTGCGGGCAAGACGACCTTCTTCAATATGGTGACGGGTTTTTACGAGCCGGACGAGGGAGATGTTTTGCTGAACGGGAAAAGCATCAAGGGGCTGCGCCCCGATCAAATCGCGGAGCGCGGGATTACGCGGACCTTTCAAAATATTCGCCTGTTCAAGGAGATGACAGCCCTGGAGAACGTCATGGTGGGCACGCACAGCCGCCTGTCGGCAGGGATCCTGGGCATTATGTTCAATACAAAACGCGTTCGCGAGGAAGAAGAGCGGGCCAAGGTTGAAGCCTACCAGCTGATGGAATACGTCGGCATTGCCCATGTGGCGAACGAAGCGGCAGGCAGCCTGCCGTACGGACTGCAGCGCCGTCTGGAGATCGCCCGGGCGCTTGCGACCAATCCGCAAATCATTTTGCTCGACGAGCCGGCAGCCGGGATGAACCCGCGCGAGACGGTAGAAATGACTGAATTTATCCGCAAGCTGAAGCATGAGCTGGGCTTGACGATTATTTTGATCGAGCACGATATGAAGCTCGTCATGGGATTGAGCGAGTATATTCACGTCCTGGACTACGGACGCAAGATTGCCGAGGGTACGCCGGAACAGATTCGAAACAATCCGAACGTCATCGAGGCTTACCTGGGCAAAAGCGCGACGGAAGTGTCGTAAGAGGGGGAGGAGAAACAATGCCGTTGCTTGAATTGCAAAACGTTCACACCTATTACGGCGGTATCCACGCGTTGAAAGGATTAAGTATTGAAGTAAACGAGGGGGAGGTCGTGACGCTGATCGGCTCCAATGGCGCCGGGAAGTCGACCACCCTGAAAACGATCTGCGGACAGACCCGTGCCCGGGAAGGCCGGATCGTGTTTGACGGCAAGGACATTACGCAGATGAGGACGCACGATGTCGCAGCGATGGGGATCGCCCATGTGCCGGAGGGACGGCGGATTTTTCCCAAGCTGACGGTTCGGGAAAACCTGGAGATGGGTGCATTTTCCGTAAAGGACAAACAGATCATTGAAGAAGGCATCGAGCGTGCATTTCGCTATTTTCCCCGTTTGAAGGAACGGATCGATCAAAAGGGCGGAACGATGTCCGGCGGTGAGCAGCAGATGCTCGCGATTGCTCGCGGTCTGATGATGAAGCCGAAAATCCTGATGCTGGATGAACCGTCTATGGGTCTTGCCCCGATTCTGGTGGAACAAATTTTTGACATCGTGACAGAGCTGAACCGCGAAGGCATGACGATCCTGTTGGTTGAGCAAAACGCCAACCAGGCCCTTTCTGTAGCGAATCGCGGCTACGTCATTCAGACAGGCGAAATCATTCTGCAGGATGAAGCGCAAAATCTGCTGACCAATCCTCAGGTGCGGGAAGCGTATCTTGCTTGATGGAAACGAAGAAAACCCGATGGAGTGTATGGACTTCCGTCGGGTCTTGTTTTTTCTAAAGGGAGTCGCTTCCGGCATACTGACCGACGGCTTTTGGAGGAAAACGAATGTGCAACAAGAATGCGCTCTCCCCATATCTTTATGTTTTTGCTACTATCATCATAAGAAGTAGCTGACCTTCTACGAATGGTCAGATTCCAAAATAGAAAGCGGGTCAGCCTGGAGGTTATTGATGGAGATTCACCCGAATTGGACGAAGGCCGGATCAGGAAAGCTCTACCTGCAGCTCTACGCATACTTTCGCGAGGAAATCCAGACTAGACGGATATTGCCGGGAACCCGGCTGCCCTCGGTTCGATCGATCAGCCGCAATCTTCAACTGAGCAAAACAACGGTAGAAACGGCCTACCATCAGTTGCTGGCGGAAGGATACATCGAGAGCAGGGAAAGAAGCGGTTTTTACGTGGTGGAGTGGGAAGAGGACGAGGTAGCCGTTCCATCCGGGAAGCACGGAGGAAAAGCGGCCGCGAACGGCGCTATGAACGAGATTGGGAATACGGCCGGACAAGCAGCCGAAGCGGAGCCAGCAGGAGTCGGATATAGAGTTGGGGCTGAGGATACAGCCGGAGCCGGATATACGGCTGGAGTCGGGCATACAGCCGGGGCCAAGCATGCGGCTGCACATACGTTACCTGGTACAGGCACGACTCCACTTCCCGAAAAAGCGATCGCCAAAAGTGATACGGCCGGTCTGCCAGCGGGGAAGAACCCGAATATTCTCTACGACTTTCATCAGGCCCGGGTCGATGCCGAGCATTTTCCGTACGGATTGTGGCGCAAGTACAGCAATCAGTGCATGCGGCCGGAAAACAGGAATATTCTCAATTACGGGGACCGCCAAGGGGAGCGCGCCTTGCGGGAGGAGATTGCCCGTTATTTGCAGCGGGCCCGCGGGGTTGCTTGCACGCCAGATCAGATTGTCATCGGGGCAGGAACGCAGGTGCTGATCCAGGTGCTTTGCTTTTTGCTCACCCTGGAGGAACGCGTGGTCGCAATGGAGGAGCCGGGATACGACGGGGTGCGGACTGTTTTCCAGCATCTCGGATATAAAATAGCCCCGATTCCATTGGACGAAGACGGCATCGATGTAGAGGTGCTGGAGGCAAGCGGAGCGCCGCTGATTTACATCACGCCCTCCCATCAGGAGCCTACCGGAGCCGTTATGCCTTACGCAAGGCGAATCAGACTGCTGCAGTGGGCGGCCAGATCGGGCGCGTACATCATTGAGGACGATTACGACGGAGAATTTCGCTATCAGACGAAACCGATTCCCTCGCTTCAGGGACTGGACACGCATGAACGAGTCATTTATCTCGGCACGTTTTCCAAATCACTGTTGCCGTCGATTCGCATGAGCTATATGGTTTTGCCCCCGGCGCTGCTGCAGATCTACGGAAGTCAGCTGTATGAATACGATCAAACCGCATCCCGCATCCATCAGGAGACGCTGGCTCTCTTCATGAAAAGCGGGGAATGGGAGCGGCATATACGCAAAATGCGGACTTTATACAGCAAAAAACATGAGGCCATGCTCAAAAGCTTGCATACGTATTTCGGGGAGCGGATTCATGTGACCGGACAGAATGCCGGATTATCCGTGACGGTGGAAGCAGTATCAGACCTCTCGGCAGAGGAGCTGGCGCAGCACGCGTTATCAGTGGGAATCCGCGTCTATCCTACGACCCGAAAATGGCTGCATCAGCCAAAGGACAGCTTGCCTGCCTTTCAATTTGGCTTTGGCGGCATGTCCGCCGAAGCTATCGAGCAGGGGATATGCCTGCTTGAAGAAGTGTGGAAGCCGTATTTGACCAGCCATGAAAGAGATTGACGCACTTACGCTGATTGAGTCTGCCCGGTATCCCGGACGAAGGTGACAAATGAGCTACTCGTACTCATGGACGATTCCGTACTTGTGGACGATTCGGTACGAAGCCGAGATCCATCCGACCCGAACCCGATCGGCATACAGGTACAGGAACAAGCAGAAGCGCCTTTGCACAGTAATTGACAGAATGTACAGACAATAATAGAGTGGGTGTGTCAGGAGGGTGGACTGCTTGCATTCATCGAAAAATTTGTTCGTACAAGGGATGAAACAAATCCTGCCCGTTGCGTCTGCCGGCATCATTGACGGGTTGGTATTCGGGATCTTGGCCAGACAAGCAGGGCTCGGAATTACGGAGGCCATGCTTTTGTCGTTGCTTGTAAATGCGGGCTCGTCCCAGTTTGCGGCAGTAGGCCTGATCTCGCAGGGAATTGTAGGGTGGCCGATTTTGGTCTCAACCGCGCTACTAAATGCAAGGCATCTGTTATACGGTTTGTCTCTCGGTCCCTATTTTCGCGAAACCCCTCCGTGGAAGCTTTCCTTGATGGCAGGTTCATTAAATGACGAGACCTATGCCTTGAAAATTACGTACCTGACAGCGGGAAACAAGCCGAGCCTTCCGTATTTCGCCGGAGCGAGCATCGCGGATTACGTCATCTGGAATGCCAGTACCCTTGCTGGTGCCTGGTTCGGGACAGTATTTACAGAGACCGAGGCGTTTGGTCTCGACTTTGCCTTTATCGCGACGTTTTTAGGGTTTCTTGCCGTTAACTTGATCTCATCCTTTCACGTGAAGGTAGCTGTATCCGCTTCATTGGTGGCTTGTCTGGCTTACTGGCTGGGAGGAGGGGTGGCTGCGGTGATCGCGGGTACGCTGACGGCTGTAGCTATAGGGGCGGTGAAGCGGGATGGATAACGTCATTCTGTATATTTTGTTGATGGCTCTCGTTACGTATTTGACACGTTTCCCGATGCTGCTGATCAGTACCCGCTGGTCTGTACCCGATTGGTTGAAAAGAGGGCTCGCGATGGTGCCGGTCGGGGTGTTCAGCTCGCTGACGGTACCGCCGATCCTGTTTCATCTGAGAGACGGGCAGTGGAGTCCCGAGTATCTGGCAGCCGGAGTCATTGCCTTGGCGGTGGGATTGTGGAGGAAACACATCGTCTGGGCGCTGCTCGCGGGAGTAGCGGTGCTGATTGGCTGGCGGCTTTTTTTGGGATTGTAGAGGGAAAGTAGCATAAGCAGGTGTTGCAGAGGAAAAACCTTTGCGATTCCTGCTTTTTTCGTTGCCTTTTGCAAAAGGGGATCGTTTCCAGCCTGAATGTTGAGAATAATGATTGAAATCGGCAAAGTCATTCAATATAATAAATTTATAAAAAGGTACAATGGTTCGATTATCGGTACAGTGTGCGAAGGGGGTATGAAGTCGTTGTCTCTGAAAACGTTGGAAAAATCTTTGGAACTGCTCAGATGCTTTTCTGAGGAAAAACCAGCCTGGGGAGTCAGGGAAATCGCAAAAGAGCTCGACATGAGCCATACGATTGTCCACCGCATTTTGGCGACCTTTGAACAGTTTGGCTACCTGAGGCAAAATCCGGAGAACAAGAAGTACGAGCTGGGACTGGAGTTTTTGCAGATCGCCCAGAAAGTCAAGGCACGCATTCAGCCCGGGGATGTTTTGGTTCCGGTTATGAAAGGGCTTTCAGAACAGACGGGGGAATCCGTCTTCCTGAGCTGGCTGGATGGCCTCGAAGGGGTCTATGTAGAAATCGTGGAAAGCTCTCATGTTTTGAAGTATTCCGTAACCGTGGGCAGAAGATTTCCGCTGTACGCCGGTTCGATTGGCCGGGTTATGATGGCGCATCTCCCCGAAGACAAGCAGGAAGAGATTATCTCCAGAGGATTAAATCCGCTTACATCCAGGACGATCGTAAATCCCGAAGTCTTGCGGCAACAGTTGCAGATGATTCGCAAAAACGGCTGGGCCTATTCGGCAGGGGAGTACAACGAAGGGGTTGCGGGGCTGCATATGCCTCTGTTTGACAAAAATGGCAAAATCCTCGGCTCCCTGGGAATCGCCGGCCCGGATCACCGGCTGGCTGAAGAAAAAGTGCCCGAGTTATTGGACCATCTGATGAAAGCACGAGACGAGATTCAACAACTGCTGAATGATTACTCTTTCCGTTACTTGTAAGCAGCTGCATCAACCCAGATAAAAATGGTTCCGTACAACACTTAATCAATTTTGGGGGTAAAAAATATGGAAAAGCAGCCGGAAAACAAAAAGCATCCAAGAGCTCTGGAACCGTTTACGCTTCTCCTTACCATCGGTTTGTCCGTAATCGGGGCCATTATCGGCATGCAGCTGATCGTGACACTCGGCATATCAGCGAACACGGCCATTATCGGGGCACTGATCGCCATGGTCATCTCTCGCATCCCGGTAACTCTCTTTCGCAAATACCGCTCTGTCCATCGACAAAACCTGATCCAGACGGCGATCTCCTCGGCGACTTTCGGGGCCGGGAACAGCCTGATGATTCCGATCGGCATCCCGTTTATGATGGGCCATCACGAGCTGATCATCCCGATGCTGATCGGCGCGGTCCTGGCGATGTTTGTAGACGCCGCCATTTTGTATCGCCTCTTTGACTCCAAAGTATTTCCCGCCAGCGGAGCATGGCCTCCGGGCATTGCCACGGCTGAATCGATCAAAGCAGGCGATCAGGGAGGCAAGCGCGCTGGCTGGCTCGGGCTGGGCGCCCTCGGGGGAATCGCCGGTTCGGCAATGGGCATCCCGATGTCAGCGTTTGGCGTAGCCTTCATCGGAAACATCTGGGCTCTGCTCATGTTTGGGGTCGGTCTTCTGCTTCGCGGCTACTCCGTTCCGCTGTTCGGCGTAGACGTAAACAAACTCTACATTCCCCACGGCTTTATGATTGGTGCCGGTGTTGTAGCACTGATTCAAGTAACGACGATCATTTTAAAGAAAAAGAAAACAGACGCAGCTTCTGCAATGGAAAAAGAAGAGCCGTATACGCGTACAGAGAAAGATACCTCGCGAGCGCTCGGATTTGGATTTATCGCTTATCTGGTGATCGCCCTCATCATCGCGATCATCGGCGGCGTGATTACAAAAATGTCCTTTGGCATGCTTCTTTTGTTTCTCTTGTTTGCCGCCTTTGCCGCATTTGTCCATGAAGTCATCGTCGGCATTGCCGCCATGCACTCCGGCTGGTTTCCGGCTTTCGCAGTCGCGCTGATCACCTTGATCATCGGGATTTTGATCGGCTTCCCGCCGCTTGCTTTGGGCCTTCTGGTCGGCTTTAGCGCCGCTACGGGTCCGGCATTTGCCGACATGGGCTACGACCTGAAGACAGGCTACATTCTTCGCGGCAACGGAGAGGATATGGCGTATGAGCTGGATGGACGCAAACAGCAATTTATCGCCGGGATGATCGCATTTGGCGTAGCGGCGATCGCTGTACTGATCGCATACAAAGGCTACTTTGCCCAAAACCTTGTGCCGCCGGTCGACAAGGTATATGCGGCGACGATTGAGGCAGGCGTCTCCGGCGACATTGCCCGTCAATTGTTCCTGTGGGCGATTCCTGGCGCGATCCTGCAAATCGTCGGCGGTTCCAAGCGTCAGATGGGCGTCCTGTTCGCGACCGGATTGCTGCTGCTCAACGTGCCGGCAGGCTGGGCCGTGCTGGCGGGCATCGTCATCCGCGCTGTCGTGCTGAAGGTGAGAGGCAAGCAGGCTGAGACGACCATGAGCATTCTCGCGGCAGGGTTTATCGCCGGAGATGCGCTGTACAGCTTCTTTAGCTCCGTATTTAAACTGAAAAAACTGTAGGCGGGGGCGGCAAGTCCCTGCAACAACGAACAGGAGGATGAGGAAAGATGTTCGATAAAAGACAGCAAGCTCTGGCAGGAAAGATTCGGGAAGCAGGGGTGGACGCAGCCGTACTGGTTCCCGGTCCCAACCTCTACTACTTTACCGGCCTGCAGCTGAAGCAGAGCGAGCGGCTTACACTCGCCATTGTGACGGCGGAGGGAAAATGGCTGTTCGTGACTCCGCAGGTGGAGCTGAGCAAGGTCCAGTCCACGGTAAAAGGAGATATTTTCTGGTACACCGATGAACAAGGCTCCGCCAAGGCGCTGCAGGAGCTGGTCGATGCCAAGGGCAAGCTGGGCAAGGTCGGCGTCGAGTTCGGTACGATGCGGGTTGCCGAGCTGAAAGCGGTAGAGCAACTGGGCAGCACGGACACTCAGGATGTCAGCAAGCTGTTCGATTCCTTCCGCATGTGCAAGGACGAAGCGGAAATCGAGTATTTGCGAAAAGCGGTAGCAATCGTGGAAGAAAGTCTGGAAGCGACACTGCCGTACATCAAGCCTGGGGCAATCGAGCTGGAGATCGCTGCGCGGCTGGAATACGAAATGCGCAAACGCGGCTCCGAGGGCACGCCGTTCGGAACGATTGTCGCCTCCGGCTATCGCGGAGCACTGCCGCACGGACGCGCTGCCTCCAAGAAAATCGAAGCAGGCGAGCTGGTCGTTCTCGATTTCGGCGCCATCTACGGAGGATATGTGGCGGACATTACACGCACGGTCGCCGTAGGCTCGATCTCGGATGAACTGAAGCTGATCTACGAGACGGTCCGGGAAGCGCAGCAGGCTGCCATTGACATCATCAAGCCGGGCATTACCGCTCACGAGGTAGACGACAAGGCGCGGAGCATTATCAAGAGCAAGGGCTTCGGCACCTACTTTACTCACCGTACCGGACACGGAATCGGGCTGGGAGCGCATGAAGCGCCGTACATGATGCAGAACAACCAGCTCGTGCTTGAGCCGGGCATGGCGTTTACGGTCGAACCGGGAATCTATTTGCCCGACAAAGGCGGCGTGCGGATCGAAGACAACATCATCGTCACCAAGGACGGTTATCTCAATCTCATGACCTCCACCAAGGAACTGATCACACTGTAAACGCCCAATAAAGAGGGAGTGGAATCATGAATATCCAACAGATCAGACAGGATACGCCTCTGCATGAACGCTATGCATACCTGGACACTGCGGCAGCATCTGCACCTCCACGCCAAGTGATTGAGGCCATGACCGACTATTTGCGCAAAACAACAGAGCTGGGCCCCTATCTGCCCTCTTTTCGCAAGGAGACCTACGCCCGGGTGGATGCCATCCGGGAGGCGGCGGCCCGCTACATCGGAGCGGGGGCCAATGAAATCGCCTTTGTCAAAAACGGAACGGAAGCGATCAATTTCGTCGCCAGCGGCCTGACTTGGTCGGAAGGAGATGAAGTGATCATCGCCGATCTGGAATTCCACAGCAATTTTGTACCGTGGCTGCGGCTGGAGCGCGAGGGCAAGATCAAGCTGAAGGTTCTCAAGACGGACAGAAGCGGGGTTATCTCCCCAGCCGCCCTGGAAGAGCTGATCACTCCCCGGACGAAATTGATTTCTGTTTCTCACCTGCCCAATGCTTCAGGCGCCCTCCAGCCGATCGAAGCGATCTGCGAAATGGCCAAGAGGCACGGCGTGCTGACGCTCGTAAACGCCTCGCAAAGCCTGGGGATGGTCCCCATCGATGTGAAAAAGGTGAAATGCGATTTCCTCGCCGCATGTGGCCGCAAAGGACTGCGCGGCCCGGAAGGCTCAGGGATTCTCTTTATCAGAAGCGAATGGATCGAGTCCATCACGCCCGCCTTGATCGGATGGGGCGGAACGAGCTGGGATTTTGACACCAACGAGTACAGCTTCCTGCCCATCGCCAAGCGGGTCGAAGCCGGCTGCCCGATCGTTCCTTCCATTCTCGGTCTGGGAGCGGCTCTGGAATACGCTTCAGCGATCGGCGTCGAAGCGATTTACGAGCGGGTTCGCAAGCTGACGGCGTACGCGGTGGGACAAATGGAAAAGATTCCGGGCATGGTCATCTACGGACCCGAGCGGCTGGAAGACAGACTGGCGCTGATCCCGTTCAACGTAAAGGGCTTGTCGCCCGACCGGATTACACAGTATCTGGAAGAGAACGGCATCATCATCGAATCCGGCACCTTTATGGCCAACACGATGCTGCAGCAGTACGGCATCAATAAAATGGCCCGCGTATCGCTCCATTATTTCAACACCGAAGAAGAGATTGACAAAACGGTGCAGTTGATTCTGGACCTTTTGCAGAAGGAGGGGCAGCAATGAATAAATTCATCATTCAATCTGCTTTCAATGTGATGAAAAACGGGCTGAAGGTGAAGCGGGGCGAAGAGGTCGTCATTGTCGCGGATGACAAGCAAAACGAGCAGCTCGTCGACGCATTCACCACAGCGGGAGCGCTATTGGGAGCGAAAACGGGCAAGGTGATCTATCCGGTTGTCTCCACGCAAAACGAGGAACCGATGGGAATCGTAGCAGAGAGTCTGAAAAGCGCCGATGCGGCCGTGGTGCTGCCCGTTGTCTCGATTACGCATGTCGAGGCCATTCGCCAGGCGCGCAAGCAAGGGACACGCGTGCTCGTCTGCAGCGGTCTGGATGAACGGATGATGACGGGAGCCGTCAACGCCGATTACGAAAAAATGAGCGAATTGACCAGCCAATTCGTCGCTATGCTCGAATCCGCCGAGACCGTTCGCGTGACCTGCCCCAACGGGACGGACATCACCTTCCCGATCAAAGGACGCTCCACGATGGCGGTAGACGGCATCTGCGAGGAAGCAGGCCAATGGAATTTCGCCCCGGCCGGAACGACTGCGACTGCGCCGCTTGAAGGAGCCACCAACGGAACCATGGTGTTTGACGGCAGCCTGGCGCCGTTCGGCATTGTCGACAAGCCGGTCGTGCTGAAAGTGGCCGACGGCATGATCACGGAAATTGAGGGCGGCAACACAGCGGTGGAATTCGAGGCTCTCTTGCGTTCCTTCAACAACCCGAATGTTTACAACATTGCCGAGATCGGTATCGGTACCAATGACAAGGCTGTACTGAGCGGAAAGCTGATCGAGGACGAGCGGATTCTCGGGGCCTTCCATGTCGGGATTGGCAAAAGCTTGAACATCGGTGGGAATGTCGATGCGCCTTTCCATACTGACGGGATGATTCTGAAGCCGACTATGTGGATTGACAATCGGTTGGTTGTGGAGAACGGGACGATTCTGGTTTAGCGAGCCAAGCGGCAGAGACGGCTTGGGAGCTTGAGTGTTTCCCTATGATTCAGATTGTTTGGAAAGCCCTGCGTGCTAGCGGGGTTTTTCGTTTTTCAGGGAATAGGCTTCTTTCTTTCGCAGCCACTTTTTTTGGTTTTTGTGTTGTTGGACAGGCTTTGGGGGAGGAGATGAAAAAGGAGAAAACCGCTCCAGGTTCGGTGGGACACTGCGAGGGGGATTGACTGTCCGGCTCCATTCCAAAAGCAAAACCGCGTCCAAAAGCAGCCTGCTCAAGGAAGCATCTCAGAGTTGGACGCTAAAGGCGTGTTTTGCTTTTTCCATTTCGCCTGGGAGGTGTCCCAAAGACCTTCGCGTTTTTCTCCTTTTTCATCTCAACAGCTGCTGGTTTAAATCAAAAAACCGTTCGGCCCGAACGGTTTTGAGAGAGGCTGCCATGAACCTTGGCCAGCCTTGAAATATCCCACATGCTTTTTAAAGCTGGAAGAAGCAATTCCGCTCGACAGAGAAGCCTGTTTCCAGTCGAAGCGACTAGCGAAGTCCAGCCCAGCGGAGCAGTGATCCCGAGGAAACAGAATCGCAACCCATGAATCCACTGCGTAGCTGCGCGCCGTTTTGCGATTCCCTCGGGATCATTGCGGAGCGGACAGTTTCCGCATCCTTGTGGGACGTAGACCGGAGCAGAGAATGGAAACAGGCTTCTCTTCACCGCAGCAGCTTTCGGAGTGGAAGTGAGAAAAATGCCCCAGTGTTTGTTCAAATGCAGCTGCCCGGTTAATATCTTATTTCATGGGCGTAAGCAACACTCGCAAATCCTCAGCAAAAGGGATCAATTGACATGCGCCAAAACCTTTTTCCCCACGGCGAGCACCAGAATGCTGACAATCACCGCAACCGCCCCCGCATAGAAAGGCACATGCGGCGAATACCATTCGGCCAGCTTCCCTGCCAGCCACGGTGCGATCGCTCCGCCGGAAAAGCGGACGAAGCTGTACGCTGAGGAAGCGACTGCCCGTTCGACCGGGGCTACATCCATCACCGCGGTAGTCAAAACCGTATTGATGATGCCGAGTATGGCGCCGGCGATGACGATGGCGACGACCAGAGTCGTTTGCGATTCTACGCCGAATCCCATAACAGCAAGGACGATGGCCAGCAAGAACAGCATCATGTTCAGCGTCGGGATCGATCCGTATTTCCTTTGCAGCAGCGGCGCTATGATCACCGAGGTAATCGCGAGCATTACGCCCCAGAAGAAAAAGACGAAGCCGAGGCTGTGTTCATCCATGTGCAGGACAAACGGAGAGAAGGCCAGCAGAGTAAAAAATCCGTAATTGTACAAAAGGGCAGTGGCGGCCAGGGTAAACAGTCCCCGGTGAGTCAGGGCCCGCAACGGATCGGCAATCGAGCTGCGCCGTTTGGGAGCTGGGACTTCGTTCAACAGGACAAAAACAGCGAGAAAAGCGATGGCCATCAGTACGGAAACGCCAAAGAACGGTCCCCGCCAGCTAATGCCGCCAAGCAATCCTCCGAGCAGCGGCCCGACGGACATGCCCAGTCCGATCGCCGCTTCGTACAGAACGATCGCTCCGGCCGTACCGCCGCTGGCTACACTGACGATCACGGCAAGTGCGGTGGAAATGAAAAAGGCATTTCCCAATCCCCACCCGGCGCGGTACCAAACGATTTCCGTAACGGAATTCGACATTCCGCCCATAAAGGCAAAGACGATAATCGCCAAAAGACCGAACAACAGCGTAGGCTTTGGACCGATCCGGCTGGATACCCACCCGGTTACGAGCATCGTAATCCCGGTCATCACCATGTAGCTGGTAAACAGCAGGGATACCTGGCTGGGGGTGGCGTTCAGCTTTTCGGCAATCGCCGGCAGGATCGGGTCGACCAGACCGATGCCCATAAAGGCGACGATACAAGCAAAAGCGACAGCCCAGGCCGATTTGGGCTGTTTAAACAAGGTTTGGAAAGAAGCTCCATGACTGCTCACTGATGTTCACTCCTTGCTCTCTTTTTCCAATTCCCGCTTCTTATTCGTAATGCGAGTCAGCTTTTCATCGTATCCCTGCAGCATCTCCGTCAGCTTGTTCAGCTTTTCCTGCAGAACGTCCCGCTGTGCTCTCAGCGTTACCTCCAGCTCTGTCAGCAAGCGCAGCTTTTCGCCCACATGCTGGTCATTCGCATGCTTATCGGAAAAGTAGTCCTGCTTCAAAAGCTCGTAGCGTTTGCCAAGATCCATGATTTCCTTGATTTCCTGCAGGGAAGCGCCGAGGAGATCACGGGTGTTTTTGACGTGCAGAATATGGGTGACGTCTTCGTCCGTGTACAGGCGGTACCCGCTTTCCGTTCGGCCGGACGGACTGACCAGGCCCAATTCTTCATAGTAGCGGAGGGCCCGTTTGGTGAGATTGGTTTTTTTGGCGACCTCCTCGATTTGATACATGAAAGGTTCCTCCAATCACAAATAAAAAATGACATCTCCTATCTTAACAGACATTAACGTTGACGTAAACGTAAAACTATGGGAAAGGTTATGAAACGTGTACTTTTCCTAGTTTTCCTAAAAAAAAGAAGACCAATCATAAGACTGGTCTTGTCAGTTGATACCTGTATCCCAACTCGGCAGACATCTCCTGTACGGTTGTAAGCAACTCATTGCGAATCACATCTTGCTGAGGAAGCACGCGATCTGAAGGTCCAATTACGCTGATCGAGGCAACCACCTCGCCAGTCGAATCGAAGATCGGCGCGGCCATGCCGGTTACTCCGACGTTTCGCCGGTTAGAGCTGAATTCATAGCCGCGCTCCCGGATGTCCTGCAAATTTTGTTTGATTTCTTCGACGGAGGTAAAAGAATGCGGCGTGTAGCCCTTGATCTCCTCCCGCAAAATTTCATCCTGAAATTCTGGCGTCCGGTATGCCAAAAGCACGCGGGAGGCGGAAGTCGAATACATGGGAAAGCGCCGGTAGGTCTCGAGCGTAAACCGGATCGGATGGGGCGAATCCGCTTTGCTCACATAGATGGCGTCTTTTCCATCCTGTATGCAAAGGACAACGAGCTCCTGGGTGCGGGCCAGCAACCGTTGAATATACGGCGTTGAAAATGCGACGATGTCATGGTTTTTGATCACTTTGTCCCCTAATTCCAGCAATGTATAGCCAAGCGTGTACTGCTTGGTTTTTTCGTTTTTCCGGATAAATCCCTCCGACTCCAATGTGGTGAGCAGCTTGTGCACAGCCCCCTTGGAAAGCTGCAGCCTTTTGCTGAGCTCTGTCACTCCCATCTCCGGGGGACCGTCCAGGAACATTTTCAATAGCTTGCAGCCATTTCGTACTGAAGACAAAACCTGATCCATAGGTCATTCCTCCGTAACAGGCATTGATAGTAGTCAAGCATAATCGAAAAGCTTTCAAAAGGAAAGGGGAGAATCCTCCCTCTACTCAGACTATCTTGAATTGTCAGTATACTTATGGTAGTATAACACCAATGTTCTTGAATAGCAAACATCGTTCTCTATTCGTGAACAAAAATCGGAGATACGGGGGATGAAGACAAGTGAAGAAAAAGACATTATCGCTGCTCTCTGTTCTTGCATTGACAGGTTCACTACTCGCAGGCTGTGGTTCGTCCACTTCTGCACCGCAATCATCTGCGCCACAGGGCCAACCGGCAGACAACAAGAGTGCCGGACAAGCCGAGGCTCAATTGGAGGACACGCTGGTCATCGCGGGCAACGGGGCCACTGTCGAAAAGCTGATGAAAGACGTGATCTTCAAAAAGTTCAACGAGAAATATCCGAATGTCAAGCTGACGTACGTGTCTGGCGTTTCCACGGAAATTGTCGCCAAGGTGAAGGCGCAGAAAAACTCGCCTCAAATTGACATGACCGTCATCGAGGGCGGCGAGCAGGAAAAAGGCCGCCAGGAGGGGCTTTGGGAAGCGATCTCCGAAGCGGACATTCCGAATATGAAAAATGTCCCGGATGACTTGAAGATCGCGGAAAACAGCGGCGTAACCGTCAACTTTACCCCGATGGGCATTTCCTACAACAGCGAATTGGTCAAAGAAAAAAATCTGCGGGTACCGGCTTCCTGGAATGACCTCGCCAAGCCGGAAGTAAAAGGCTATATTACGATGACTGATGTAGCCAGCAACTTCGGCCGCTCCGCGATGATCATGATGGCCTATGCAAACGAGGCTCCGAGAAAAACATCGAGCCCGGCTTTGAAAAAATGAAAACGATTGCGGGATATATGCCTACCTTTGCGAAGAGCGCGGCCCAGCTGCAGCAAAACCTGCAAAACAAGAGCGCGGCGTACACTACCTGGACGATGGCTCGCAGCCTGACCCAAAAAGACGCCGGACTGCCGCTGGAATTCGTCTTCCCGCAAGAGGGCGGAAACATCGTTCCGAACGTAGCGACATTGGTAAAAGGGGCCAAGCATCCGAATGCGGCAAAGGCATTTATCGACTTTTTGCTGAGTGACGAGGTACAGACCATGTACGCGACGGAGCTGTACTACAATCCTGCCACTGCTGTGAAGCTTCCGGAGGATGTGGCGAAGCAATTGGAGTTTGACCGCAGCAAGGTCGTAAACTTCGACTACGATGTCATCGGGAAGGAAACGGCCAGTTGGCTGGACCGCTTCAATAAAGAAATCGCACCCATTACAGGAAAGTAGGTGTCTGTTTGAGCAAGGTGATTGATGTCGAACTGCGCAGCCTCATGAAGAAGTTTCAGAACAATATCGTGGTTCAGGACTTCAACCTGCAAGTGGAGCAGGGAGAGTTCGTCTCGTTTTTAGGGCCGTCGGGTTGCGGCAAAACGACCACGCTGAATATGATCGCCGGTTTCCTTGACCCGGATGGCGGCGATCTGCTGATCAAGGGACAGCGGATGAACGGTGTCCCTCCCTACAAGCGTGAGCTGGGAATGGTGTTCCAGACCTACTCGCTCTTTCCGCACATGACCGTAGCGGAGAATATCGCCTACGGGCTGAAGCTGCGAAAAATCAGCAAATCGCAGATCCAGGAGCGGGTGGGACGCGTGCTTGATCTGGTCAAGCTGCCGCATGTCGCAGACCGCTACCCGAAGCAGTTGTCCGGAGGGCAGCGGCAGCGCATCGCCATCGCCCGTGCGCTGGTCATCGAGCCGTCTCTGCTCTTGCTGGACGAGCCGCTCAGCAATCTCGACGCGAAGCTGAGAGAAGAGCTGCGCGATGAGTTGAAACGGCTGCACCAGGAAATCGGCGTTACGACCATTTTTGTGACACATGATCAGGAAGAGGCGCTCTCCCTGTCAGACCGGATCGTCGTGATGAACCACGGCTTCATCGAGCAGATCGGCACACCGAAGGATATTTACAACCGGCCTGCTTCCGAATTTGTCCATACGTTTATCGGCAAGACCAACCGTCTCGAGGGAGAAGTCGCCGGGCATGAAGGCGACTCCTTGATCATCCAGACAATCGGCGGTCTTCTGGTAGAGGCAAAGTCTGCAAACCTGATGCTTCTCCCCGGGCAAAAAGCAACCGTTTTTATCCGTCCGGAAAAAATCAGACTGTCTGCCGATACGGCACCGGAAGGAAGAAATCGGGCCAACGGTCAGTTGAAGCTCAGCTCGTTCCTCGGTTCCTATACGGAATGCGAGGTGCAGGCAAACGGGCACAGCATATCTGTCAAGCTGCAAACGGTCGATAAAGGCGTGGAGCTCGTCCCCGGCAAGGCTGTCTCTTGCAGCTGGGATGCGGAAGATGTGCTGGTCATGCCGGCGGAGAGGGGATGACGATGAACAAAAGGCTGTCGATTCTTCTTTTGACGGCACCGAGCATGATCGTTCTGCTCGGCGTCTTTCTTCTCCCGATGCTGCTCATGCTGCTGCTCAGCTTTCAAAATGACGAGCAAGCCTTCAGCGTGGAAAACTACTTGTTGTTTGCAAAGGACCCATATTATGCGGAGATCATGTGGAGGACGATACGGGTCAGCCTTTGGACCGTACTCTGTTCGCTGGTCCTCGGCTTTCCGGTGGCGATGTTTATGGCTCAGGCGACGGGAAAGATGCGGGGCATCGTGACCATGCTGATCCTCGCTCCCCACCTGATCAGTGTCGTCATCCGCAATTTCGGCTGGGTGGTCGTGCTCGGGGAAAAGGGCTGGATCAACGAGGTTTTGCTTGCGCTCGGACTGATCAAAGAGCCGCTCCGGTTGCTGTACAACGAGCTAGGCGTCGTAATCGGTCTGACGGACTCCTTTATCGCCTATATGGTACTGGCGATTGCGACCAGCCTGTATGCGATTGATCCGTCCTTGTCCAAGGCCGCCTCGATCCTCGGGGCATCCCGGGTGCGGACCTTTTTTACCGTGACACTGCCGCTCAGTCTGCCGGGGCTTGTCGCCGGGACGACACTCGTTTTCAGCCTGTCCATGAGCGCATTCGTCACACCTGCACTGATGGGGGGAACGTCGGTGAAAGTCATGCCGGTAATTGCTTATGAACAGATAATGGCTACGCTGAACTGGCCGCTGGGAGCGGCGCTGGCATTTCTGCTTTTGGGCAGTACGATTTTGCTTGTGACTCTCTACACCAGGCTGATTGAGACCAAGCGATACAAAGAGGTGTTTTCGTCATGACAAAACTGAAACCGCTTGGCCTTATCACCTTTTTTGTACTCATCCTGGTAAACCTGCCGTTTCTGGTTATCATACCGAGTTCATTTACCGCGGCGGGATATCTCTCTTTTCCTCCCGAAGGCTTTTCCTGGCAGTGGTACACGATGATTCTCGAACGGCCGGAATTTATCGAATCGTTCTGGTTCAGCATCAAGCTCGCGGCCATCACCGCTGTGCTGGCAACCCTGATCGGCACGCTGGCAGCGATGGCCCTGCACAGATACAAGTTTCGCGGAAAAGGAATCATCAACGGCCTGCTGCTGTCTCCTTTGACCGTTCCATCGCTCATTATCGGGATTGCCGCGCTGCTGTTCTTTACGCGTATCGGGATAGCCGGTACGTTTACCGGGCTGCTGCTTGCGCACATACTGATTTCCATTCCGTATGTCGTTCGTCTCGTGTTGACCGGATTAAGCACGTTTGACTATACGCTGGAGAAGGCGGGCTACATGCTGGGAGCGCGTCCGCTGCGGGTGTTCTGGGACATTACCCTGCCTCTGCTGCGTCCGGCTATTGTGTCAGGGATGATTTTTTCCTTTTTGACTTCTTTTGACAACGTGACGGTATCCCTGTTCTTAGTGGCGCCTGACACGACAACGCTGCCGCTGGCTATTTTCACCTACATGCAGGAGACGCTCGATCCTTTGGTTGCGTCCATCTCTTCAGTGGTCATCCTGCTCAGTCTTTTGTTTATCGTCATCCTGGAAAAGGTGTACGGACTGGAACGGCTGTTTGGACTCAATTCTCAATCCCACTAAGGAAGAGGCACAATGGACATCCACTTATTATTGCAACAGTATCAACAGCAATTGATCGAGGATCTCAGGCAGTGTGTCAACATGGATTCGCCTTCGCGCAGCAAAGCGCTGGGGGACCGGATGGCAGACTGGTTTGGCAAAAGGTTTGTCGAGCTGACAGGCGGGCAAGCGGAGCGTATCGCCAATGAACAGTATGGAGATCAGCTGCGCTGTGTGCTCGGAAACGGCGAGAAGCGGGTGCTCGTCATTGGACATTACGATACCGTTTGGCCGGAGGGAGAGGCGGACCGCAGGCCATTTGCGATAAAAAATGGCAGAGCGTACGGCCCCGGCGTGTACGACATGAAGGCAGGCGTACTGCAGGCGTTCTACGCTTTGCGGGCCCTGCAGGAGCTGGGGCAATTCCCCGCTGACAAGCAGGTCGTTCTCCTTCTGAACAGCGACGAAGAAATCGGCAGTCCGACCTCGCGACGGTTGGTAGAACGGGAGGCGGAAGGGGCGGTAGCCAGCTTTGTTCTGGAGCCGCCAACAGAACCGCACGGCGCTCTCAAAACATGGCGGAAGGGGAGCGCCCACTTCCAGCTTCGCGTGCACGGGGTCTCCTCGCATGCCGGTGTCGATCACGCCAAAGGGGTATCGGCTATCGAGGAGATGTCCCGGATCATTCAATACTTGCATACCTTTACCGATTACGAGGTGGGCACGACGGTGAATGTCGGGCTTGTCAAAGGAGGAATCGGCTCGAATGTCGTGGCGGACTTTGCCGAGGCAGAGGTGGATGTACGGGTGATGACGCTGGAGGCTGCAAGGCAGATGGAACAGCTTTTCCACTCCTTGCAGCCGAGTCTTCCCGGTACCCGCCTGACCGTGACCGGAGGCATGCGACGACCGCCGATGGAGAGGACAGACAAGATCGGCAGGCTGTTCGCTTTGGCAAAAAGCATTGCCGAGCAAGAAATCGGGATCGAGCTGGAGGAGTCCGGTACGGGCGGTGTCAGCGACGGCAACTTTGCTGCCGCATGCGGTGTCCCAACGCTTGACGGGCTGGGGGCCAAAGGGGGCTATGCCCATTCCCCGGACGAGTTCATCGAGATCGACCAGATCCCAGTCCGGTCGGCTCTCTTGGCGAGATTGATCGAAAGATGCTGATAACAGTCCGGTCGGCGCTTCTGGTAAGATTGGCTGAAAGATGATGACAGACAAACCCCTCATCCTGGCGACAAGGATGAGGGGTTTAGTTTTGGCGGCAGAGGGCCGTTTCGTTCCATAAAAAAAGAAAAGCACCATGTCTTTTTTTTCAAGACAGGTGCTTTTTCGTGTGTCCCCTTAATTTCCTGCTTCGCCCAAAAATTCGGCTTTTTCTTTTCCGTATTGATAGATGTAAACCTGGGAGTGCTTGTTGTCGCCTTTTTCGTCAAAGGTGACCTTTGTAAACAGACCGCTGAACTCGTTCGTGGCGCGGATTGCATTCATGACCTGCTCGCGGGTAGGCTTTTTGCCCCCGTTTTCTTGAATCGCCTTTTCCATTCCGTTCAAGGCGACCAGTGTAGCGTCATAAGCAAAAGGAGAGAACGCGCCTGGCTCTTTGTTGAAGGCTGCCTTGAATTTTTCTACCCATTGCTTGCCTTGCTCCTGCGAACGGATGTCGCTTACGACAGTCGCATAAACGATCCCTTCCGCAGCGGGTCCGGCGATTTTATACATATCCGCCGACTCCAATCCCTCGCCGCCCATGAATTTGCCGGTGAAGCCCTTTTCGCGGGCTTGCTTGGCGATGATGCCCATCTCCGCGTACATGCCGCCGTAGAAGACAAGATCGGGCTTTTTCGCCACCAATTGGTTGACGATTGCGCTGTAATCCTTTTCGCCTGCGGTGACCCCTTCGTAGCCGACTTCGGTTACCCCCAGGTCCTTGAATGCTTTGCGGACCTCGTCGGTCAAGCCTTGGCCATAGGCCGTTTTGTCGTGAGCGAGGTAGACCGTTGCGGCTCCCAACTTGTCTTTTGCGTATTTGGCTGCGGCAGGAGCGATCTGGTCGTTGCGAGCGACGAGCCGGTTTACGCTCTTTCTGTTCGCTTCCGTCAGCTCGACCCCGGTATTTGCAGGGGAGATCATTGCGAGCTTGCCTTCTTCATACTTGACAGAGGACGGGATGGCGACGCCTGTATTGTAGTGGCCGACCACCGCGTACACGTCCGGGTCGGAAATCAGCATTTCCGCGTTGGATACGCCGATTTTCGGGTCTGCCTGGTCGTCCTGCGGGAAGAGCTGGATCTCAAAACCAAGCTTTTTAAACGCTTCGGCACGCTCTTGCACGGCCATTTGCGCCCCGAGCTTGATGCCGTCGCCTTCGAGCGACTGGGCTCCGGACAGCGGACTTTGGGTGGCAATCTTGATCACGTTCGAGCTTCCGCCTCCGGCCCCTCCTTCGGAAGACGGAGCTGATGGAGCAGAAGATGGAGCGGTGGAAGGTGACGAAGCGGTATTCCCGCCGCCGCCCGTACCACATCCGGCAACGAGCGAACTGGTCAGTAGAGCGGAGAGTAAGAGCATCGTTTTCTTTTTCACAATGAGACCCCCAAGTAATTTGTGAATAATATATATTTTTTATAAACATATCAACTGATAGTGGCCGCGTCAACGAATATTCTTTCTAGTTGAAATAATAAAAAAATACAAAACGATAAAATAGAATTATTCCATGCAAAAACAACTCGGCCGCCCCCGGTTAAATAAATGTAAGACCCAAAATAAATGAAAGGCCAAAAAGCTCCGGGAGGTCCGGAGCTTTTCTGCTGGTTTGCTATCTCTTTACGGGTAGCGTAATCGTAAAGCAGGGGCCTTCCGCTTCATTGCGGACAGCGATGCTGCCTTTGTGGGCTTCAAAGACAGCGCGGGCGATGGCCAGACCGAGTCCGTGCTTGCCCGATTTCCCCTTGCGGAACCGCTGGAACAGTTGCGGGAGCAGAGCTTCTTCGATCGGCGGACCGTCATTTGCGATGGTGATGACGACCCTGTCGTCCGCTTGCCGGCCGGTCACGACCAACTGGCTTTTTGCGTAGCGCAGCTGGTTTTCCAGGATATTGACAAAGGCAGTGCTCAACTGCTCGCCATCGCCTTCGAGGATGAGGGCGGGCGGCAGATCAAGCTGCCAGGAAATGTCCGGGTTCAGCACGGAGAGCCGCTGCTCCAGCAATTGAAACATCTCCGTCACATCGACTCTGCCCATCTGCATCATTTGCGAGACGGATTCGATTTTGGTCAAGTACAAGAGCTGTCCCACGACCTTTTCCAGTCGCTTGCTTTCCTGCATGATCGTTTGCAATCCTTTTTCCGCCTGCGGGCCCTGGAAGACTCCCTCCAGCAAGCCCTGCGTGTAGCCTTGTATCGCCATGATCGGTGTTTTCAGCTCGTGGGAAATATTTTGCACAAAATGGCGCTGAGATTCGTCGTGTTCCTTCAACTGATCCTTCATCGTTTCAAAGGAGCGCGCCAATTGGCCGATCTCGTCCCCGCGATCCAGCGTGAGCGGCGTATCAAACTGTCGCCGGGCGATTTTCTGGCAGGATTCGTCCAGCGATCGGAGCGGTTTGCTCAGGTAGCGGCTGAACCAGACGGCCAGCAGCCAGCTGATCAGGAGCAGCACGACAAAGATCATGAGAAACTGCCTGGTCAGCAGCGAGTTGATTTGATTCAGCTCGCGTTCTTTGGAGAACAGCACCATATAGTAGGGAAAGCCGTGGTAGTCCATCAGCCTGCTGACGAACAGATAGTCTTCTCCCCCGCGCTCCAGGGTCCCGTGCTGGAGCTTGTTGCCGGGATAGGAGGCCGCTTTCTTGTAGAGTGCGGCCGCGTCGTTATAGGAAAACCGTTCCCTCTCCGTAATGCGGCTGCCCAGCTCTACGCCGTCGGTCGAAAAGACGATCATGTCAAACGAGTATTCATAACGAGACAGCAGCACCTGCAAAAAGTAAGGGGCGGCTGCCGGTACCGGTAACAGCTCGTTGTGCTCGTTAAAGGAGATGTGGTCGGACAGGGTGTAAAACTCCTGCTCCAGAAGCGAATACGTATTGTTGACCAGGTACTGCTTGACGGCAAAAGGAAAAACAATCCCGACTCCGATCCCCAGCACGCTGGTCAAGAGCATGAACAGGATGAGGATTTGCCGGGAGAGCGGCAGGTTTTTCAGTCGGAATTTGCTCATGTGCGGGTCATCCGGTAGCCGAAGCCATAGACAGTCTCCAGCGGAAACTTGGGCATTTTCTTGCGGATGCGCTTGACCAGATCGTCCACAGCCCGATCGGAACCGATGTAGTCCTCTCCCCAGATTGCTGTCAGGATTTGCTCGCGATTGAGCGCCAGGCCCTGATTGTGGAGGAGGTAGACGATCAGCTCAAATTCTTTAGTTGTCAGCTCGATCTGGTTCCCGTTTTCTTTTACCTGCCGTCCCTTTTCGGAGATCTGGTACGGCCCGATCGTCACCCAGTCCTCGTAGGAAGCCTGAATGGGAGCAGGGACTGCGGCCCCTCCTTTTTCATAGGTGCGCTGCAGCAGCTTTTGCACGCGAATGACGAGTTCACGCGGCAGAAACGGCTTGGCGAGATAATCGTCGCTGCCCAGCTCAAGCCCGATGATTTTGTCCATGTCCTGATCACGGGCGGAAATAAAGACGATGGGCACGTCGGATTTGCCCCGGATCAGGCGCAGCAGCTCATAGCCATCGATGTCCGGGAGCATGATGTCGAGAATCCATATATGGGGCTGCTCCGGTTCTTCCAGGACGGGGAGAACCTCGGCGCCGCTTTGAAACGCGCGAACCTGAAAACCGGCGTTTTGCAGATACGATTGCAATAGCTCCAAGAGGCTGGTTTCGTCATCTACCAGATAGACGAGGTAGGGAGTTTGCATGGCTTCTTCCTCGCTTTTCATCTGAGTTTGCATAAATTGTAGCACAGTCGCGGGCCGGATGTGTGGGAGCGGCGTATGAGAATCGTGGAAAACGTGTGGAAGCAGGATTCTGTTTTCCTTTCAGAGAAAAAAAGAGGGTGCGAGAGAAAACCGGAAAGGAGCGTTTTCATGCAAAGACGCATCACACGAACTCTCATGTTGCTTTCTCTGGCGCTGCTTGCAGCGTGTTCGAACAAACCGGCTGACACGACGCCGCAGCCCGAGCAGCCGCCCGCTCCGATTGTGCAGCCGCCCTCGGCGGAACCGCCAAAGCTTCCTTACACTGCGCCGTTTACCGGCCTGGGCAGCCAGACAAGGCTGGACCAGCGGCCGATTATGGTCATGATCAACAATGCACCGCAGGCCCGCCCGCAATCAGGGATTAACAAGGCGGATCTGGTATACGAAGTGCTGGCAGAAGGGGAAATGACCCGCCTTCTCGCCGTTTTCCACAGTCAAAGGCCGGAAGTGATCGGACCGGTGCGCAGCATCCGTCCCTATTTTATTCAGCTTGGAGTTGGGATCGATGCCATGCTGGTTCATGCCGGCGGCAGTCCGGATGCGCTCAACACGCTGGCTCGTTCCGATTACAGCCACCTCGACGAAATTCCCAACGGCCGCTATTTTTGGCGGGAGAAGTTTCGCCACGCCCCGCATAATCTGTATACCAAACCGGAGCTGATTGAGCAGGCGATGCTGGACAAAGGCATTCGCATGACAGGCGAGCTGCCGTACTTTCCGTTTTTGCCGGAAGATGCCGAGATCACGGAAGGGGAGCCGGCGACAAAGGTCGATCTCGTCTTTCATTCGCTCAACAAAGCAGGCTTTGTTTACGATGCAGAAAAGAAAAAGTACATGCGGCTTACAGAGGGCAAACCGCATCTTGATCTGACGACAGACGAGCAGCTCTCGACGACCAATCTGCTGGTCATTGCCGCAAAGCATCGCGTGCTGGATAGTGAAGGCCGCCGTCAGGTGGACGTCGTCGGTCCGGGAGATGGCTATCTGTTCCAGCAGGGCAAGGCGAAAAAAATCAAATGGAAGCGGGCTGGCGGCGTCATCCGGGCTTACGAGGACGCTTCCATGACCAAGGAAGTGCCGCTTTTGCGCGGCAATACATGGGTTTCGATCGTGCCGAATGCCCCGGCGATGACGAGCTACCTCAAGTTTGAATAGGTTTCGGAGAATAGGGGCTTGCAGGGTGGCCCTGTTTCTTCTAAGATAATCTTGTAAGCTTTAACGCTTAAAAATTTTACAGTGAAAAAACTTCCCTATGACGGGGTGATCCTGATGCAATTGGAAAAACTAAAAGGAAAAGGGATCGAGCAGCTGTTTGAGGCCGTTCTTTCCTTGGAGACGATGGAAGAGTGCTATCAGTTTTTTGATGATCTCTGCACCATCAATGAAATGCAGTCGCTCGCACAGCGTCTGGAAGTGGCACGCATGCTGCGCAAGGGCTACACCTACAATCAGATCGAAGCGGAGACGGGAGCGAGCACGGCGACCATCTCACGCGTCAAGCGCTGCTTGAACTACGGCAACGACGGTTATCAGCTGGCGCTTGAGCGGATCGGAAAATAGGCAGGAGGCAGCACCGTTGATTGATTATCGCAGTTGGCGCCATACCTTTAAACTGGACCCGGATAAAACCATCGGAGACGATGAGCTGGAGGCTTTATGCGAATCCGGTACGGATGCCATTATTGTCGGCGGCACCTATGGCGTGACATATGACAACACGCTTGAGCTGATGTCTCGGATCCGGCGTTATGCGGTACCTGCAGTCCTGGAAATCTCTTCGCTGGATGCGGTTGTACCCGGCTTCGATTCGTATTTTATTCCGCTGGTGATCAACGCGGGGGATGCAGATTGGCTGTTTGCCCCGCACGTCAGCGGCCTCAAGGCTTTCGGCCAGTACATACATTGGGACGAGATCATTGCCGAAGGCTATCTGGTAGCCAACCCTGATTCGGGTGTTGCCAGACTGACAAAAGCCCGCCCGATAGAAGGCGCTGCGGAAGCCAAGGCGTATGCGCAGACAGCCGCAAAAATTTGCCGCCTGCCAATTGTCTATCTGGAGTACAGCGGGGCCTATGGAGATCCGGCTGTAGTCCGGGCATGCAAAAGCGGCGCCGGGGAAGCGCATCTGTTTTACGGCGGCGGCATCCGGACGGCGGAGCAGGCAGCGGAAATGGCGGCCTTGGCTGATACGATTGTCGTGGGCAATGTGATTTACGAAGACTTGCAGGCGGCTTTGTCTACCGTTCGCGCTGTGAAAAGGTAGGCGGAAGGGCTGTAGTTGGAAACAGGCATAGTGTGTTCAGCAGGAGAGACTCAGAAACGGGTCTCTCCTGTTTTGTTGGGGAGCATGTGTTTGAAATTGGAAGCATGCATGTTTCGCTCCATGCAAAATGAAAACGGCCTTGCGTCCATGTGTACAAGGACTAAGGCCGTATAATCGGCTGACGCGCTCGATTCAATCTGCCTTCCGTGACAAACAGGCGCGTTCAGACAAATGAACGATCTTTTGAACAGGTTTTACTTGTGCTTGTTGCGCGGCACGTAATCCGGGTAATCCGTGATAATGCCGTCAACGCCGGCGTCCAGCAGCGGTTCCGCTTCTTCCGGCTTCCGCACGGTCCAGACCGACATTTTCATTCCGCGTTCGCGCACGCGTTCCAGCAATTCCGGGGAAAACATTTTCAGGCTGGGATTCACATAATCTGCATAAGTGGCAAATTCGTCGAGCATCTCATCGGTCAACTGCTCTGGCTTGTTGGTCAAAACGCCGACAGGAATGTCCGGCAAAAGCTCGTGGAATGTTTTCATCGAGTCGAAGTTAAACGATTGCACGATGATCTTGTTATTTGCGGGCTTGTCCATGTTTCGCTCGCGCAAGGCATCCGCTACCATCTCTTCTACGCCCGGATACAGCTCAGGAGATTTTAATTCGATCAAGATGCCGGTTTTGCCGCGGAATTCATCGAGCACCTCTTCAAAAGTGGGGATTTGTTCGCCCGCAAATTCCGGATCGAAGTAACTGCCAGCATCCAGCTCGCGGATTTCTTCAAAGGTCAAATCCTTCACTTTTCCGGTGCCGTCGGTAGTGCGGTCCACGGTATTGTCGTGTATGACGACCATTTGCCCGTCCTTTGTCACTTGCACGTCGATTTCGATGTAGTCAGCCTTCATTTTCACTGCCTTGCGAAACGCCGCCATGGTGTTCTCGGGTGCATAGCCGGAAGCGCCACGGTGGGCGACGGTGTCTACGCGGTGGGCATGTTCATTGGGTGCTGCCATAGCTGCCAGCGGCTGGAGCAATCCGGCAACAAGTACTGCGGCCATCAACGTTTTTCCCAAGCGAATCATGTAAATCTCCTCCTCGACGTTTTTTGGCTCCCACAGGCGATGACAAAGAAAAGAGGGAGCATGGTCTGCAGGCTGGAATATGCGATGGTGTTTTCGGGGCCCCAAAAACAAAAAATCACAGATTCCCCCCAGCGTGTAAGCTGAATGGAATACTGTGAATCTCCTGTTCTCCATCACAATATTCAAAATATTCTGCTGAGTTCCAGTTTACACGAAGTCTTCCCTCAAATCTACACGGTTTGGAAAAATCATCCTTATAGCCTAAACTCTCATGCTGCTGGCATGACGGAAGATAGGGGGGGTGCAGGTCTTTTGAACCTGTTCATCAACAAAAAAGGAGGGGGCTCCATGAGACCGATCAAGCGCAGCCGCTGGAGATTGGCAGCGGGTATCTGCTATTACCGCATCAAACGTTATAGAGAATGGCTCTTTGGCCGAAAAAAGTATGCCAGACTGAGAAAACCGGAGAGACTTCCTTGCCTGCATAAACATCATCAGACCCCTTTGCTAAGGCAACTGCAAAACGTCGAGATGTGGATGCAGCACAACAAAGTAACGAACCTCCGCATTGCGTCGGAGCGATTGGATGGAATCGTCGTCCGTCCGGGAGAGACGTTCTCGTACTGGAAGCTGATCGGAAAGCCGACGCGGCGCAAAGGGTATCTGGAAGGGATGCTGCTGTCGCATGGGCAGGTGCTGGCTGGTGTGGGGGGAGGCTTGTGCCAGCTGTCCAACCTGATCTACTGGATGACGCTGTTTACACCGCTTACTGTGACAGAGCGGCACCGGCACAGCTACGACGTCTTTCCTGACACGAGCCGCACGCAGCCATTTGGCAGCGGAGCGACGTGTTTTTGCAACTACCTCGATCTTCAAATTGCCAATCAGACGAACCAGGCCTTTCAGTTGCGTCTTTCGCTTGGGGGTGGCTGCCTCGTCGGAGAGTGGCTGGGCGAGTATTCGCCGACGCGGCGATACGAAGTATATGAAAAGAAACACGCGATCACTCCAGGGCTCTGGGGCGGCTACGAACGCCGCAACCTTCTGTACCGGCGCGTGTATGACCTGGAGGGCGAACTGATTGGAGACGAGTTTATTGCGGAAAACCGCGCGTATATGATGTATGAGCCGCTTTTGCCCGGCCGCGAGCCTGCAGGGTAAGAATTCAAATGTTTACTCTGTTTGCCAGCAATCCCTCCTCTGGTTTGACTGGAACTCTCCCTCGATCTGTGAGAAAATAGGAACATATGCTTTCGTTCGGGAGCGTTTTGAGAGGCAGGAAAGGTGGAAGTTATACATATGTCTACAGTTGACCGAATTATCGCCGGACTAAATCCGCAGCAGCGGGAAGCGGTCCTCACAACAGAAGGGCCGGTTCTTATACTCGCAGGTGCAGGCAGTGGCAAGACCAAGGTGCTGACCCAACGGATTGCCTATCTGATCCAGGAAAAGCGCGTGGCCCCCTGGAGCATTCTGGCGATTACCTTTACCAACAAGGCGGCCAGGGAGATGCAGAACCGCGTGGCCGCCATCATCGGCCGCGAAGCGGAGGACACCTGGATTTCTACATTCCACTCGCTCTGCGTCCGCATCCTGCGAAAAGATATTGACCGTCTGGGCATAAACCGGAGCTTCTCGATCCTCGACGCCGGCGATCAACTGTCCGTTATCAAGCAATGTCTGAAAGAATTGAACATAGATCCGAAGCAGTACGAGCCGCGCGGCCTCCTGGCGGCGATCAGCGGGGCCAAAAACGAGCTGACAGATCCAATCCGTTACTCGAATCTTGCCGGAGATGCCTACTCGATGGTCGTCGCGAAGGTATACGAGCTGTACCAAAAGAAACTGAAAAACAACCAGTCCCTGGACTTTGACGACCTCATCATGACAACTGTCCGGCTGTTTAAGGAAGTGCCGGAGGTTCTCGAATACTACCAAAAGAAATTCCGCTACATCCATGTCGATGAGTATCAGGATACGAACCGGGCCCAGTACATGCTCATCTCCATGCTCGCGGACAAATTCCGCAACGTCTGCTGCGTCGGGGATGCCGACCAGAGCATTTACAAGTGGCGCGGGGCGGATATATCCATCATTTTGAACTTTGAAAAGGATTATCCGGAAGCGAAATTGATCAAACTGGAGCAAAACTACCGCTCGACCAAAACGATTTTGCAGGCGGCCAACCAGGTGATCGCAAACAACGTCATGCGCAAGGAGAAAAAGCTCTGGACGGAAAACGAGGCAGGGGAAAAAATCACTTGCTTCCAGGGGGATTCCGAGCACGACGAAGCGTATTTCATCGTAGATACGATCCGCAAGCAGATGCCCATTTACAAGCGGTACGACAAATTCGCCGTCCTGTACCGGACCAACGCCCAGTCCCGCGTGGTCGAGGAAGTGTTCATCAAATCGAATATCCCTTACACCATCGTGGGCGGCACGAAGTTCTACGACCGCAAAGAGATTAAAGACATTTTGGCTTATTTGCGGGTGATCTCCAATCCGGATGACGACATCAGCCTGACGCGGATTATCAATGTGCCGAAGCGAAATATCGGCGATACGACAGTGGAAAAGCTGCAGGCTTACGCGAATGCCCATGGCCAATCCCTGTACGGCGCGATCCAGGAGGCGGGCTATATGGGACTGCCGGCACGCACGACCAATGCGATCCTTTCATTTAATGACCTGATCACCAACCTGATGCAGATGACCGACTATCTGTCCGTGACCGAGCTGGTGGAGGAAGTGCTGAAGCGCACCGGATACCGCGAGATGCTGAAGGAAGAAAAAACGCTGGAGTCCGCGGCGCGGCTGGAGAACATCGAGGAGCTTTTGTCCGTTACCCAGGAGTTTGAGCGGAAGAACGAGGACAAGAGCCTGCTTGCCTTCCTGACCGACCTCGCTTTGGTAGCCGACATTGACACTTTGTCGGATGACGGCCAGACCGAGGAGGAGGTATCCGCTGAAGGCCAGGTCGTCCTGATGACGCTGCACAGCGCCAAGGGTCTGGAGTTTCCGGTCGTCTTTCTGGCGGGAATGGAGGAAGGCGTATTCCCTCATAGCCGTTCGCTGTTCGACGACGCGGAGATGGAGGAAGAAAGACGCCTCGCCTATGTAGGGATTACCCGGGCCGAGGAGCGGCTGTATTTGACATCGGCGCGGATGCGGACCTTGTTTGGCCGTACCAATGTGAATGCGCCCTCGCGCTTTTTCAAGGAGATTCCTGCCGAGCTGTTGGAAGGAAGCCCTGTTCAAGAATCAGGCGGGATGCAGGGAGGCTCCTTTGGACAGCGCGGTTACGGCCAGCGAGACGGGTTTGGCCGCTATGGAGCGGGTCAGGCGGATGCGGGGACAAAGTCCGCTTTTGGACAACGCACCGGCACTACAGGCACCTCTGCCTTTTCCCGTCCGGCCATGGCCGCTCCGACCAAATTGCAAGGCCATGGCGGCGGCTCCGGCATCGATTGGAAGGTAGGCGACAAGGTAAAGCACGGCAAGTGGGGCACCGGTACGGTCGTCAAGGTGAAAGGAAGCGGAGACGATACGGAGCTGGATATCGCTTTCCCGAGTCCGACCGGAATCAAAAAGCTGCTGGCAAAATTTGCTCCGATCGAGCGGGGATAGTATTCTATACGGTACAGAATCTTTTGCAAGCAAGCTGAATCACGAAAGCGATTTGCCCGGGAAGCGCTCGGGCTTGATACGGAATAGCAAAGGATGAACGAAATGGATCGATTGACGGCGGAAGCACGAATTCTTGAATTGCGGAAACAAATTGAGCATCACAACCGTCTGTATCATACAGAAGACCGCCCGGAAATTACCGACCAGGAATACGATAATCTGGTAAGGGAACTGCAAGGCTTGGAAGACCTTTTTCCCGACATGGTCACGCCCGATTCTCCGACGCAGCGGGTGGGCAGCGCACCGCTGGCCGCTTTTGAAAAAGTGGTTCACAAAACGCCGATGCTCAGCCTGGGCAATGCCTTTGGCGAGGAGGATTTGCGCGATTTCGACCGCCGTGTGCGCCAGGCGGTAGGCAATCAAAACGTCCGCTATGTCTGCGAATTAAAGATTGACGGCTTGGCGATTTCCTTGCACTATGAGGACGGAGTATTTGTCAAGGGAGCGACTCGCGGCGATGGGACGACAGGCGAGGATATTACGCAAAATCTGCGGACGATCCGTTCGATTCCGCTCCGGCTGACCCGCCCAGTGACTATCGAGGTGCGCGGTGAAGCGTTTATGCCGCGTGCAGCCTTTGAGAAGCTGAACAAGGAACGGGAGGAACGCGGAGAAGCCCTGTTTGCCAACCCGCGCAACTCCGCAGCCGGATCGCTTCGTCAGCTCGATCCGAGGATTGCGGCTTCCCGCCAGTTGGACACCTTCATCTATGCCATCGGCGATTTGCAGGGAGTCGATGTCGAGTCCCACAGCGAAGGGCTGGATCTGTTGGAGTCGCTCGGCTTCAAAGTAAATAAAGAACGGCGCACATTTGACAACATTGATGACGTGATTGATTTTGTGAACAGTTGGGTGGAAAAACGACCGCAGCTCGCATACGATATCGACGGTATGGTCATTAAAGTAGACAGCTACGTTCAGCAGCAGGAGCTTGGCTTTACGGCGAAAAGCCCGCGCTGGGCGGTGGCGTACAAATTCCCGGCAGAGGAAGCGATTACCGTATTGAAAGGGATCGAAGTATCTGTCGGACGCACTGGTACGGTTACTCCTACCGCGATTTTGGAGCCGGTCAGTCTGGCTGGCACCACGGTAAAGCGGGCCTCGCTGCACAACGAGGACATCATCCGGGAAAAGGGACTGTTGATCGGCGACCATGTCATGGTCAAAAAAGCAGGCGACATCATCCCGGAAATTATCGCTGTCCTGCCAGAGAGACGCGACGGAAGCGAGACGCCTTTTGCGATGCCCACGCACTGCCCTGAGTGCGGCAGCGAGCTGGTGCGCCTGGAAGAAGAGGTGGCGCTCCGCTGCATCAATCCGATGTGTCCGGCGCAAATCCGCGAAGGCATCATTCATTTTGTCTCCCGTCAGGCGATGAACATCGAGGGCTTGGGAGAAAAGGTCGTCGCTTCCCTTTTTGAAAAGGACATCATCCGCAGCGTAGCCGACCTGTACTATCTGCACCAGCAGCGCGACGTTTTGCTCGGGCTGGAGCGGATGGGGGAAAAGTCGGTTGACAACCTGCTTACCGCCATCGAGACCAGCAAGGAAAATTCCCTGGAGCGGCTGCTCTTCGGACTGGGCATTCGCCTCGTGGGTGCCAAGGCGGCGCGCGTACTTGCCGAGCACTTTGGCGAGATGGACGGCATCATGGCCGCAAACGAAGAAGATTTGACCGTGATTGATGAGATCGGACCGAAAATGGCGTCCAGCATCGTAGGCTACTTCCGCCAGCCGCAGGCCCAGGCGGTAATCGAGCGGCTGAAGGCTGCCGGTGTCAATATGAGCTACAAAGGCATTCGTGTCGAGGCTGGAGCGGATTTGCCGCTTTCCGGCAAGACTGTCGTATTGACTGGTACGCTTGCGACGATGACGCGGCAGGAAGCCGAAGAAGCGATTGCCCGTTTGGGCGGAAAGGTGACGGGCAGCGTGAGCAAGAAAACGGACCTGGTCATCGCCGGTGAAAAGGCAGGCTCCAAGCTGGAGAAAGCGGAAAAGCTGGGAGTGTCTGTCATGGATGAAGCAGGCTTTAGAGAATTGCTGGAGAGTCAAGGATAAGACCTGGCTAGTGGGAGAGAACGGGAAGGGGTGTAGTCGGCATGAAAGGCTTGCTGCGATGGGGAATGATCTTGATGGCAGGGGCACTTTTGGCAGGTTGCGGCGAAAGCGGGCGGAGCAAGCCGATACAGCCGCCCGTAACTGCCGCGGCTCTGCCCGGAGATTTGACCTATCAGGATGTTCTGCAAAAGGGCGAGGTCGTACACAACTTATCCATGACTCCGGATGCCCAGCACATCTGGGTAGGAACACATGCCGGACTTTATCATTCGGCAGGCGGAGGAGTCTGGGGACTATTGTCTCCCGAGCTTGAGCAGAAGGACGTGACAGGCTGGTTTGTCGATCCGAATAATCCCCAGCACATTTTTGCCGCTGGAAACAACGGTGTGCTGCGCTCGACTGACGGCGGGAAGAAGTGGGCCAAATTGGGGAAAGGCTTGCCTGAGCCTGCCGAAATCCGCAGCTTTGCAGGCATTCGGGAAGGCGATCAGATCCGCCTGTTCGCATTTGTAACGGGTGAGGGGATTTACCAGTCGTCGAACGGGGGCAACGAGTGGAGCCTATGGCTGCCGCTTGATCAGGAAGTGTATGCGATGGATTACGATCCGATGGAAAACCGCCTGTATGTGGCTGCCCAATTCAACCTTCTCTATCATGAAGATGGGCAGTGGAAAACAGAAGTCGTCCCGAATGCCCAGCAGGTATATTCGCTCACGGTGGACAGAACGAGCGGAATCCTCGCTGTCGCAACAGATCAGGGGATTATGGAAAAAATAGATGGCAGCTGGCAGCAGCTGGATGCCAAGTCTCCTGAGACGCTGATCGTGATCTCTCCCGGCGCCGGTGATTACAGGTGGGTCGGGATCGGTGAGTCGGCCTTTGTCTATACATTGTCGAACGGCAAATGGAAGAAATGGAATTGATAAAACATGAAGAGGCTTCGGCCTCTTTCGTTGTGTAAGGAGTTTGGATGGATGAAAGCAAAACGATGGATGTACATGTTGCCGCTGACGTTGATTTTGGCCATGACGGCTGCAGGCTGCTCGCTTCTGCCAGGAGGAAAAGGTCAAGAGGAATCGCAGCCCGCAAGCCCTTCGCTTTCCCCTGTTGTGGAAGTTTCGGAGGATTATTACGGCAGCATTCCGCCCTACCAACCAAACCAAACGCGCGGAATACTGGCCAGCACGATTTATCGGATCGACTTCAGCCACCTGGAGCTCGGACTGATGGAGATTGCGCGCGATACCTTCCCTACGTCCGATTATTTGTTCCAGGAAGGCCAGTTCATCACAAAAGATCAGGTAAGGGACTGGATCGCGCAAGAAAAGGCCGGGGGTCCCAACGGCAAGGGGAAAACCAGCAGCCTTGTTCACGTGCTTGAGCACGATTATCTGAGCAAGGACAAGCAGCAACTGGCCGGAATGGTACTCGGACTCTCCCTGTCCCCGGTTTACCAGGATGCGACGGGGCAGGAGAAAACCTATACGACGGACGAACTGCGGGCAAAGGGACAGCAGTTGGCGTCAAAAATCGTACAGAGTGTTCGAGCCAACTCTACAGAAGTCCCGATTGTAATCGCTTTGTTCCAGGTGCCAGAGCCAAATTCCACGCTGATTCCGGGCAAGTTCATCATGTCCGGTACGGTGAATGCAGGTGAGTCTTCAATCGGAAAATGGCAGCCCATTGACGAAGAATTCTACCTGTTCCCGAGCAGCGACGCCGAAAAAGCATATCCCCAGCAAGCCCTGCAGTACGACAAGCTGAAGCGTCAAACGCAGTCTTACTTCAAAGAGTATATCGGAATGACCGGAATCGGCCGTTTTATGGGCGGCAGACTCACCGAGTTGACGATTACGGCTACGGCTGAGTACGATTCCCGGACGCAAGTCCTGCAATTTACGCAATTTGCAGCTTCCGCAATTGAACAGACCTTTGACAAGAACGTCCACGTCAATCTGTATGTTCAGACGATTAATCAGCCGCTGGCCTTGTATGTTCGGCCAACCAGCGGGGAACCATACATGCATATTTACAGAAAATAACAAAGAGCAAAAACGCCCTTTCCTTTTCATTCGGAACGGAGAGGGCGTTTTTTCGCGTAGAATGACAGATGATATGAACACATTTGTTTATAAGTGTTCAGTGATTTGGACACGAATGTTCATAACCCGATACATAAGAAACCCTGTTGTTTTTCGAGAAAAATGCAAACACTAACACGGCGAAAAGAATCCAGCCAAATTGGTATGATCCTTGCATATAAATTTGGATGACAAGAATGGAAGAATGATAAGGAGGTTTTCCAGATGCAAGTCGAATTCAAAAATGAACCGTTTACCAATTTTAGCTTGCCGGAAAATAAAAAGGCATTTCAAGAGGCGCTCGCAAAGGTAGAGAGCGAGCTGGGCCGTGAATACGACATCATCATCGGCGGAGAGCGCATCAAAACCGAAAAGAAATCCCGCTCCATCAACCCTTCCAATAAAGAGCAAGTAATCGGCGTAGTATCCCAGGCTGACCAAGCCCTGGCTGAAAAAGCAATCCAGACTGCCGCTCAGACATTTGAAACCTGGAAGGCTGTACCGCCGCAAGCGCGTTCCCGCTATCTGTACAAAGCGGCTGCCATCCTTCGTCGCCGCAAGCATGAATTCTCTGCTTGGCTGGTAAAAGAGGCAGGCAAAAGCTGGGCGGAAGCAGATGCCGACACGGCTGAAGCAATCGACTTTATGGAGTACTACGGCCGTCAAATGGATAAGCTCGCCGAGCGCCATCCGCTGACCCGCATCCCGGATGAAGACAACGAGCTGTATTACGTACCGCTTGGCGTAGGGATTGTCATTCCGCCTTGGAACTTCCCGCTCGCGATCATGGTAGGGATGACGACTGCAGCTCTGGTAGCGGGAAATACTGTCGTGCTGAAGCCGGCGTCCACCACTCCGGTAATTGCTGCGAAATTCATGGAAATCCTGGAAGACGCAGGCGTACCTGCAGGGGTTGTCAACTTCGTACCAGGCTCCGGCGGCGAAATCGGCGACTATTTGGTTGAACATACGCAAACCCGCTTTATCAGCTTCACAGGCTCCCGTGACGTCGGTCTGCGCATCAATGAACTGGCTGCGAAACACCGTCCGGGTCAAAAATGGATGAAGCGTCTCGTAGCGGAAATGGGCGGAAAAGACTCCATCATCGTAGACAATGACTGCGATCTGGAAGCGGCTGCTCAAGCAATCGTTGCTTCCGCATTCGGTTTCTCCGGCCAAAAATGCTCTGCTTGCTCCCGTGCCATCGTTCACCAGGACGTGTACGACAAGGTCCTGAACCGGGTGGTTGAGCTGACCAAGCAGCTGACTGTCGGCGATGTGGTAAACCCTGATTTCTACACCGGTCCGGTTGTGGATGAAAAGGCGTACAACAAAATTCTCGAGTACATCGAGATCGGGAAAAAAGAAGGCAAGCTGATGGCAGGCGGAGAGAAAGGGCCAGAAAACGGCTACTATATCATGCCGACCGTATTTGCTGATGTAGAGCCGCAAGCCCGCATCATGCAAGAAGAGATCTTCGGACCAGTCGTGGCCTTCTGCAAAGCAAAAGACTTTGATCATGCGCTGGAAATCGGCAACAACACCGAATACGGCCTGACCGGCTCCGTGTTCAGCCGCAACCGTGCACATCTGGAGAAGGCACGCAGCGAATTCCACGTAGGGAACCTGTACTTCAACCGCAAATGTACAGGCGCACTGGTGGGCGTGCATCCGTTCGGCGGTTTCAACATGTCCGGTACGGATTCCAAAGCTGGCGGCCCGGATTACCTGCTGCTGTTCACGCAAGCAAAGCTTGTTTCCGAAAAACTGTAGTTCGTTCTGCTTTACAAAAAGCTGCCTGTTTTACGGGCAGCTTTTTTATGTTGCGCCTGTGACCCAATCGCGATTTGCATCGCTATTTCATCCCGTTTTTGTTCACACTAAGCAAAAATGGTCTAGGTGGGTGAAAGGCATGCTATCTTATTTGGTCCCGGGGGTAGCGGTGTTTTTTCTGGTTTGGCTGCTGATGCCTGCAGCCAGAGCCATAGCATGGAAGACAAAGCTGCTCGATATTCCCCAGGGACGGAAAGGTCATACCCGGCCAATGCCGTTGTCCGGGGGACTGGCGATGTTCGTCGGAGTCGCAGTGGTGACCATTTTTTTTGCAGGACTGCAAAAATTGGTGGCAGTTTTGATCATTGGCAGCTTGCTCCTGATGGCGGTCGGCTGGGCCGATGACGCGTATAAGGCGCGTAGAAAGGAATTCCCTGCTCTGCCCAAGCTGTTGGTACAGGTATTGGTAGGTTTGCTGGCTTTCGTCTGCGATATCCGTTTTCGCGGCATATCCTTTCCGTGGCTGGGCGGTGACACGGGTGACTATTATCTGTTTCCCGTCTGGCTCTCCTGTCTGGCAACAGTGATCTGGATTACGGGCTTGATCAACATGGTCAACTTCCTGGATGGCGTTGACGGTCTGGCTTCCGGAGCGACGGTCTTTTCCGCGATCACGCTGTTTTTTCTCGCATATGTTAAAGGACAGGGCCTTACAGCTTTGATTGCCGTCGTTCTGGCAGGTGCCGCGCTTGCCTTTTTGCGATTCAACTTTTTTCCTGCACAAATGTTCATGGGGGATATGGGCTCGATGTTTCTCGGATATGCCCTGGCTCTGATTTCTCTGGAGGGTGCGATGAAGGGAGCGACTCTGATCACACTGGTCGTGACGGTCCTCGCATTGGGACTGCCGGTCGTTGATACCGTCCAAGTGATGATCAGCCGAGCATTGGCAGGGTCGCCGATGTACCAGGCCGACCGTAGGCATGTGCACCATCGTTTGATGTCGCTTGGCTTGTCCGCCAAACAAACGGTTGTCGTCCTGTATGTGGTGAGCTTTATCTTTTCTGCGCTTTCGCTGCTGTTGTTCTTCTGGATTATTCCGTAGGAGCAGAGTAAAAACAAAATTGGTTGCGTCCGGCTTCCTTGGCTCGGTAAAGGGCTTTGTCTGCGTGGCGGAGGAGCTGGGAGGAATCTGGGCCGTCATTTGGAAAAAGGGCAATGCCGATGCTCATCGTCAAGTGAAAACGATGCTGCTGAATCAGAAAAGGCTTTTTCAACGCCTCCAGTACGCGGCTGGCCACTTTGGCTGCCTCCTCGGCCGTATCCAAAGAGGTGAGCAAAAGGACGAATTCATCCCCGCCCAGCCTGGCAACAGTATCCACATCCCGTACACACGAGGTGAGCCGTTTGGCGAGTACGCGAAGAAACTCATCTCCCACGTCATGTCCCCAGGTATCGTTGATTTCTTTAAAGTAGTCGCAGTCCAGGTAGAGGACGGCGAGCTGATTGCCTTTTCGGGTCGCCTGAGACATCGCCTGCTGCATCCGATCCAGCAAAAGGCGGCGATTGGGAAGGCCAGTCAAAACATCATGGTACGCCATGAATTCAAGCTGGGTCTCCAACTGCTTGCGCTCTGTAATATCCCGGGTCACAGCAAACACATGGGTACAGACACCCTCACTGTTATAGATCGGGGTGAGAACGGACTCGCCAATGATTTCGTCGTAAGTCGTATAATGTGTCGGTTTGCCGCTTGCCACTGCCTCCCGATACATGCTGTTCAAATTGGCTGCTTTTTCGTCGGAATACACTTCTTCGATCAGCCTGCCGTAGGCTTCTTCTGTCAGCCGGGCGGCCTGCATGGCAGGAGGGTTCATCAGGACGTAGCGAAAACGGGTTCCCTCTTCTACCGACATAAGAAAAACCATATCGGACATATATTGAAAAAAGCAGGATAATACATCGCCGTATTGATGGATGAGGTTCTCAATATCGCGCTTTGTCATGATTGTCTCTCCTGTAAGTCATGCTGTATTTCCATCTTAGTATAGCAAATGAAGGACAAGAAAATGATGAGGCCATAGTCGGAGTGGGCTTTACTGGCGGTACCCCGAGATGGTACAGTATGGATAGATTTTGAACGGAAAGAACAAGGGGATGCTTATGAACAAGAAAATCCTTCCCGGACTCATTCATCGGCTGCCGCAGAACGTCATGTCGCGGACCATGGGCAAAATTACCGCTTCGCGTTTCAGCCGGTTGGCGATCCGCCACTATATACGACATTACAATATCGACCCCTCGATCGTTGAAAAGCCGATACGTGAATACAGATCGTTAAAAGAATTTTTTGCGCGCAGGCTGAAGCCCGGAGTCCGGACGATTGCTCCTGGCGACGACGTAGTAGCCAGTCCCGTCGACGGTACGGTTTCACAGATGGGAGATATTCACGAAGGTACCTTGATCCAGGCAAAAGGAAAACAGTACAGTCTGGCTGATCTGCTCGGAGATACGACGGAAGCGGCCCAGCGCTTTTACGGCGGAAAGTTTATTACCATTTATTTAAGCCCGCGCGATTACCATCGGATTCACATGCCGGTGGAAGGAGACCTCATCCGTTACACGTACGTGCCGGGCCGACTCTACCCGGTCAATCAGCTCGGCATTGAGCACGTCGACAAGCTGTTCGCCCGCAATGAGCGCCTCGTCACTCACGTCCAAACAAGCGAGCTGGGGCGAGTAGCCGTCGTCAAGGTCGGCGCCCTTTTTGTCGGCAGCGTCAAGGTCATGTACAACAAAGCGACGACCAACGTCAAACGCGGCTGCAAAACCAGCGAGGACATCCCCGGAACCCCACACTACCAAAAGGGAGACGAGCTCGGCTGGTTTGAATTCGGCTCCACCGTCATCCTGCTGTTTGAATCCAGACAACTGGAATGGGCCGACGACGTAAAGATCGGCAGCCCGGTTCTCATGGGCCAAAAGCTGGCACAACTGAAACCAAGCGAATAACCAGGCGTAAACGTTAACCGACAACCAGAGGGCCCAAGCAAGCAATTTGCGTTTGCAAAGGCCTTTTTGGTTCCACAAAATATGCAATGCAAAGCGCATGCCAATGATGGCATGCGCGCTTCTATGACTAAAACGTCCCTATTTACTTTTTGACCGACTCTGCATACTTTTTGAAATTGTCTAAAATCGCTTGCCAGCCGGCTTGCTGCATCTCGATTGTGTGGGTTTCTTCCGCATCGAACGATTCGATGATTAGCGTGTCGTTACCTTGGCGAACAAAAGAGATCTGCACTTTTCTGCCGTCGGGCATCGTATAGGCTATACGCTCGTTTACGCTCACTTCGTCGTATACCCCGCTGAAATCAAATCCAACACTGCCGTCTTTCGCTTCCATTCTCGAAACAAACTTGCCGCCGGCCTTTAGATCATTCTCGGCATATGGCGTGTGCCAGTCATCCGAAGCCGAATTCCATTGCGTGATATGCTTCGGGTCTGTCCAATACTCCCACACCAATTCCACGGGGGAATGAACGACCGCTTCTACTGTTATCGTTGCCGGATTCACATTTGCCATGAAAAAAGCCTCCTTTATATGGAAAGTGTAATAATGCCTTCCGTAATAGATGAAGAACAATCTGCCTACACCTATCATAACCGAAAGCCGCAAACGAGATTTCTTTTCGATTGCTATTCTGAAAATCAGCCCGTAAGAAGGCAGGGACACTGAACGATCCGCAGGCAGCTTTGCTTGGGTTGTCTGAATGAATATCAGCGTACTGCGAGGCGGCAAACGGTTTGGGCAAACGGGTTTGTAAGCAAACTGTTTTCCTTTACATTCCGCACGAGCCTCAACTATCCTGCTGTCACGTGTCAAAAATTTTAATATCTTCGGCTACTGGCCAGGCCGGTGATCCTTAACAAGGAGTATCGGCACGCAAATCATAATGTAACGTTGTTCGACTTCTAAAGGCTTTAGAGATTGTATCCGCTTTGAATATGCTTTCTTTCATAGAGATCGAATGAAACCAATCAGCTGTAGAGATGAAACAGGGAGAAAACAGCGAAGGTCTTTGGGACACTCCCCAGGCGTAATGGAAAAAGCGGAACACGCTTTCAGCGTCCAACTCTGAGACGCCTCCGGAAACGGCTGCTTTTGGACGCGGTTCCGCTTTTGGAATGAAGCCGGCCAGTCCAGCTCCCAGCAGTGTCCCACCGAACCTTGAGCGTTTTCTCCCTGTTTCATCTCCTGCACTATAGCTCGACCAACGTCACAACCGAAGCCCGATAACATCACGCAAAGAACCGGTCTACGCAAAACGTAAAACCCGACCAGCGTTATACGAAAAGCCCGACCCACATATCACCAAAGGAAGAAATCCCCCCGAAAATTGACTGCACCCGCTCTTTTCAAGTAAGATCAAAATTATGTGATAGATTCGGAGGTGGAACCATGAGTGCGATCAGCCGCAAGGAAGTAGAGCACGTAGCCAATCTCGCCCGCCTGAACCTTACAGAAGAAGAAGCGGAGCGGTATACCAAGGATTTGAACTCGATTCTGCAATTCGCAGCCAAGCTGAATGAGCTGGACACGTCAAACGTCGTCCCGACCAGTCATGCAACAGACGTGAAAAACGTCATGCGCGAAGATGTCAATCGTCCAAGCATTTCCAATGAAGAAGCGTTGAAAAACGCCCCAGAGCATGAGGAAGGCCAGTTTAAAGTACCGGCTGTGTTTGAATAGACGAAACGGTTATCACCTGAAGGGAGGACACCCACGTGTCGCTGTTTGACAAGCGATTGTCGGAAATACATAGCGCACTGCGCTCAAAGGAGCTGTCCGTTGCTGAACTGGTGCAAGCGTCCATCGCCAGCATCAAGGAGCACGACGGCGAAATCAAATCGGTCCTGCATGTGGACGAGGAAGGCGCTCTTTCCCAAGCAAAGGCATTGGACGAGCGTCTGGCAGGATCAGGCGAAGAGATGGGGCTGCTGTACGGTTTGCCTGTCGGTTTGAAAGACAACATCGTAACCCGCGGTCTGCGTACGACCTGCGCCAGCAAATTTTTGAGCAATTACGATCCGATCTACGATGCGACCGTCTCCAAGAAGCTGAAGGACGCCGATGCGCTGATCGTCGCCAAGCTGAACATGGACGAGTTTGCCATGGGCGGTTCCAATGAAAACTCCGGGTTTTACCCGACCAAAAACCCGTGGAATACCGAATACGTGCCAGGCGGCTCCAGCGGCGGCTCTGCAGCTGCGATGGCTTCCCGCCACTTCTTCTTTACGCTCGGCTCCGACACGGGCGGCTCGATCCGCCAGCCGGCAGCTTTTTGCGGAGTCGTTGGATTGAAGCCGACATACGGCCGCGTCTCCCGTTTTGGTCTGGTGGCGTTTGCCTCGTCGCTTGACCAGATCGGTCCGATCACGAAAAACGTGGAGGATTCCGCTTACGTATTGCAGGCGATTGCCGGACACGACGAGTACGACTCCACGTCCGCCAAGGTAGACGTTCCCGACTACCTGTCTGCTTTGACCGGCGATGTCAAAGGGCTGCGGATCGGCGTTCCGAAAGAGCTGATCGGCGAAGGAATCGACAGCGAGGTGCGCGATGCCGTGCTGGCCGCTTTGAAGCAGCTGGAGAGCATGGGCGCCACCTGGAGCGAGGTGTCGATGCCGCATACGGAATACGCGGTACCGGCTTACTACCTGCTCTCGTCCTCGGAGGCATCCTCCAACCTGGCCCGTTTTGACGGGGTGCGCTACGGCGTACGTGCGGACAACGCCGAGAACCTGATTGAAATGTACAAGGAATCCCGCAGCCAAGGCTTCGGACCGGAAGTAAAACGCCGCATCATGCTCGGCACGTACGCGCTGTCGTCCGGCTACTACGATGCGTACTACAAAAAGGCACAGCAGGTACGTACGCTGATCATCCAGGATTTCAACGATGTCTTTGCCCATTACGACGTCATTTTGCATCCGACCACGCCGACCACGGCTTTCAAGATCGGCCAAAACGTCGACGATCCGGTGAAGATGTACCTGGAGGATATTTGCACCGTTCCGGTCAACCTGGCGGGCTTGCCAGCCATCAGCGTTCCGTGCGGATTTGCGCAAAACGGAATGCCGATCGGCATGCAGATCGTCGGGAAGGCGTTTGACGAATCCACGGTATTGCGCGTCGCTCATGCCTATGAGCAAACGGCTGGATTTTACCAGCGCAAGCCGGAATGGGTGAGGGGGTAAGAGTCATGAGCCAGTTTGAAACCGTCATCGGCCTTGAGGTTCACGCCGAGCTTTCGACGAATAGCAAAATCTTTTGCGGCTGCCCGACCGAGTTCGGCGCGCCGCCAAATACACATGTATGCCCGATCTGCCTCGGACATCCGGGCGTTTTGCCTGTGACCAACAGGCAGGCGGTGGAGTTCGCGATGAAGGCGGCGCTTGCGCTCAACTGCGAAATCTCCAGAGAGACAAAATTTGACCGAAAAAACTACTTTTATCCAGACTCGCCAAAAGCGTACCAGATCTCGCAGTACGACCAGCCGATCGGCTATAACGGCTGGATTGATATTGAGGTCAACGGGGTGACAAAGCGGATCGGCATTACCCGCCTCCATCTTGAGGAAGATGCGGGCAAGCTGACGCACAGCGATTTCGGCGGCGAATCCCTGGTCGATTTCAACCGTGTGGGCGTGCCGCTGATCGAGATCGTTTCCGAGCCGGACCTCCGCTCGCCTGAAGAGGCTCGCGCGTACCTGGAAAAGCTGAAAGCGATCATCCAGTACACCGAGGTATCCGATGTCCGAATGGAGCAAGGCTCGCTGCGCTGCGATGCCAACGTATCGATCCGTCCGGCAGGCCAAGCGGAGTTCGGTACCAAAACCGAGCTGAAGAACATGAACTCGTTCCGCAACGTACAGGTGGCATTGGAATATGAAGTCGAGCGGCAAAAAGAGGTGGTGACCTCCGGCGGAAAAATCGTGCAGGAGACACGCCGCTGGGACGAGGCCAACAAAAAAACGATAAGCATGCGGTCCAAGGAAGAAGCGCACGACTACCGCTATTTTCCGGACCCGGATCTGGTGCGGATGCAAATCTCCGAGGAGTGGATCGAGGCGGTCCGGGCTACGATTCCCGAGCTTCCTGACGCCCGCCAGGCCCGCTATGTCAACGAGTACGGCTTGCCGCAAAGCGATGCCGGCGTGATTACGATGTCCAAGGATACGGCCGACTTCTTCGACGAAACCGTCAAGACAGGGGCTGATCCTAAAGCGGCAGCCAACTGGCTGATGGTCGAGCTGCTCGGTTATTTGAATGCTGGCAACCTGACGTTGGCTGATGTAAAAATCACGCCGCACGGCTTGGGCGAAATGATCAAGCTGATCGAAAACGGCACGATCTCCTCCAAGATTGCCAAAACCGTTTTCAAGGAAATGGTCGAGACAGGCAAAGAGCCAAAGCAAATCGTCGAGGAAAAGGGGCTCGTCCAGATCAGCGACGAGGGCGCTCTGCTCGCCATCGTACAAGAAGTGGTGAACAACAACCCGCAAGCCGTGGCCGACTACAAGGCAGGAAACGACAAAGCAGTCGCTTTCTTCGTCGGACAGGTGATGAAGCAAACCCGCGGAAAAGCCAACCCGCCCATGGTGAACAAGCTGCTTGTAGAAGCACTGAAAAATATGTAGCAGAAGCAAAAAATCGCAACACGAAAGCCCGCTTTGCCAAAGATACGGCAATGCGGGCCTTCTTTCATTTGGGCCAACGGCCAAAGCTTTTGACTTGCGGCTAAAGCCTTTAACTTACGGCTAAATCCTTTAACTTGCAGCTAGAGCCTTTAACTTGCGGCTAGAGCCATTTCGTATTTGATCTGCTGTGCAAATTTTTTTGCATATGCGTATGACTTGCTGCGTGGCTATCTGGCGTTCGCCTTACACCGAAAGCTTCTCTTGCATTTGCTCTAGCACAGCGACAGCCTGTTCCTCCAGCTTTTTGATCCTATCCAGCACCTGTACGGCTTCCCGGGACTCATCGGGATCATTGGGGTTGCCTCCGGTTGGAAACGGGAACCTATGGGCAAGAGTGGCGTATTCATCCGCGATTTGGGTGTAAAGCTCACCGGCGTCCTTTACTAGCGGGCGAATCTTGTCAAACTGGGCGTCGGTCCAGGTTTCCGCGATTTCCTTCCAGAAAAGCGAAGCGTGACGGCGAGCGTCTCCGACCACAGCGGTCGTGTAGGCGTTGCCGTTTGGCTCGATGCCTTTTTGCAGGTACGCTTCCCGCCAAGCATCGTAGGCGGCCAATCCGTGAGCGCAGGCAGGCCCGCTCGTCTCTTGACGATAGTGATGCAGGATCGTTCTGAGTGCGTTTGCCAGCATCGTCTTTTGGTCGATGTCCAGCTGCTTGTCGATGGCCAGCACAAACAGTTCTTCAACCAGACCGCGTCCGAGATGGTCGTAGGCAATGGGCTTATCATGCCCGCAGTTGTCTCCCGCCTGAAATTGGCGGGTCTCGGTGTCATAGCCGTAGATCAGGCCGAATTCGGGTATGAACAAATCCCAGGAAAGCACGGCATGTCCCCGGTCGATGGCGTCGTGGATGAGCGAAAGAGCTTCAGGCAATACCTCGGGAAGCCTTCTTTTTTCACGCGCCGCCGCCGTCAACAAGGATGGGTCCGCCTGATTGGCATTAGGACCGGGGGCCATTTGCGTATGCTGTTGAACGACTTTTACCTCAAAGCCGAGATTCCGCATTCCTTCCGACAGCACATTGTCAAAGTCGAACATGGTTGGTCCGGCAATGTGAATCTCGCCGGGAACGACATTGATCCGAAAAGCGTGCCCGGTAAGTCCCATCACCATGGGCAGGGAAAAGCGTTTTTCCGTGTATTCCGTCAGTCCATACATCGCTGCTGCAGCAGTCGTCCATACGCGCTGCGAGAATGCTTCGGGCTTTTTCAACGTGACCTTATTCATGAGTCCCTCATCCTTTCGATTGAGTATGTATTGGTCAACAGCGAGACGAATTTTTTCCCGCAAGAGCTTTTTCCGTGAGCGGGACAGAATCTGGTAGACATTGGCCTGCGACATGCCAAATACTCCGGCAATCTCCTGTGGGGAGAGATGGTCGAAGAAATGGGACTCGAAGATTCGCCGCTCCTTTGGATTCAAGCACCGGAGCATGTGCATGATCGTCTCCAGCAGCTCCCGACGCATCAAGGTCTCCTCTGGAGCAGCCGTTTGCTCGCGGAGCGACTGGGCATGCTGCCGGCCCAACCGGTAAAGGATGCTGTCGAGGCTTTGCCAGTCCGTTTCTCCCTCCTCCTCAGCAGGTGAATGCCAGGAAGAAAATACCTGCTCCTTGGCTTGAGGCGCCGCCTTCAGACGGGTGTATGCCTGATTGCGGACGATCCGGTGCAGCCAGGGCAAAAACCGGCGGCTGTCGACCAGTGTGCCGAGATGGAGGAACGCCCGGATGAGCGCATCCTGGACGATGTCCTCCGCCAAAAACGGCTCCTTTGTAAACGAGCGGGCATACCCGTACACCTTGGCCCGGTGCCTTCTGACAAGCTCACCGAAGGCTTCCCTGTCCCCATTGCGGGCTTTTTCGACCAAAGCCGAATCTTCCTGTTCCTCCCGCGCTTCAATCATTTCGGATTGGAAAAGCTCCTTTTGCAAAACAAACACCTCGCAAGTAAGTTGACCTACGACATAGACTCCTCGAAAGAAGAGTTTCTGACAAAATGACTGCGTTCTATCAAAAATAATGAACAAAATCGTGCGTGTTTTGTCATTTACAGAAACTTTCAGTTCTGACATGATTGTATAGGAATTCATCACAGGATGAAACAGGGAGGTATGGCTCGATGAGTCATGGTCCAATCAAGCTTGTTTCGCTCAATGTAGGAAAGCCGGAGCGCTTTTTTTACCAAGGCAAAGAGGTTTTGACGGGAATGTTTAAACAGCCGGCAGCGGAGACACTCTTCCTCTCGGCTGTAAACCTGACGGGAGACGGACAGGCTGATCTCGTCCACCACGGCGGACCGGAAAAGGCGGTCTGTGTATACGCTCATGAGCATTATGCGTACTGGGAGGAACGCTTGAACCGCAAGCTGCCATACGCCGCTTTCGGAGAAAATTTGACGGTTGCAGGCATGCTGGAAACGAACGTGTGCATCGGAGATACCTACCAGCTTGGCGAAGCGATTGTGCAAGTAACCCAGCCGCGACAGCCCTGTCACAAGCTGGCAAAGCGCTACGATTTGCCACAGCTGGCCTTGTGGGTCCAGGAGACGGGATATACCGGCTTTTATTTTCGTGTACTGCAAGAAGGAAACGTATCTCCGGCCAGCGAGATCACGTTGATCGAACGCCATCCGGCGGGCATCACCGTGGCGGAGGCAAACCATATCATGCATCGGGACAAGAATAACCGGGAAGCGGCCGAACGAATCCTGGCAGTGGCGGAGCTGTCCGAAAACTGGCGCAAGACCTTTCAAAAGCGCCTGAACGGCGACGAAACAGACCCGGCCAAGAGACTGTACGGGTGAGATTGTTTCGTTTGTAAGAATGGAAGTGCTCCCCTATAATGGAAAGTAGATTGCGTGGAGGAGGTTTCTAAAGCATGAAAATCCTGTCTGTGGCGGGAGAAAGCGTGCCGCCGAGCAAGGGCGGATCGCCTGCCGATACCTTTGAGCGTTCGATGGCCAGCTATGAAAAAGTCGGCCAGCAAAAAAGCATAACAGTCACGTATGTGCGTTATTTTGAAAAAGTGTTGGCGGAAAAAGGCATCTACGACCAGGAAGCCGAAGGGGTGCCGGTCAACCGACTGGTGGCCATCCTCTATCTGGAGCACCACGGCGAGGCCAGGGAAAACCGCCATTACATCAATGATACAGAAGCGTTTTTGAAGCTGTTCTCCGGCTTCTCGCTAAGCAAATGGAAGGAGAAATACCCGGTTCTCTCCCTCGCTTAGGGAGGAGAAATGAAAGTGTTTGCAAGATTCTGATTTTGTTTGGATATGGGTAGACTATAAGAGCAGGATCTCCTCTTTCGGGAGCGAGATCTTTCTTTTTGAACCTTGACCAAAAAGGGCGGGAGGAATACAGGTGATCGAAGTAGACCGGGTAAGCAAGCGGTTTGGACACCTGACAGCGGTCGATGACGTCTCCTTTTTCGTGGAAAAGGGAGAAGTGTACGGGCTGCTCGGAGAAAACGGAGCGGGCAAAACGACGACGATGAGGATGATGGCTACCATCCTCCGACCGACGTCAGGTGATATCCGGATTCGCGGTTACTCAGTTCTGAGCGAGCCGGTGGAGGTACGCCGCCGCATCGGGATATTGTTTGGCGGAGATGTGGGCCTTTACAGCAGGCTTACGGCTCGGGAAAACATTGCTTATTTTGGCAAGCTGTACGGCTTGGCCGACGATGCCCTCGAAAAGCGGGTCGAACAGCTGGGCGAAATGCTGCATATGAGCGAGTTTATGGATCGCCGGGTGGGCGGCTTTTCACGCGGGATGAGGCAAAAGGTAGCCATTGCCCGCACGCTGGTGCACGATCCGGATGTCATTTTGCTGGATGAGCCGACGACCGGCCTTGATGTGACTGCCGCCAACATGTTTCGCCGGATGGTGGCCCATTTGCAGGAGGAGGGCAAGACCATTCTGTTTTCCAGTCACAACATGGGGGAAATCGAGAGGCTGTGCAATCGGATCGCCATTATGCACAAGGGCAGGCTGAGCTATGCGGGGACGATTGACGCCCTCCGTGACCAGGTGAAGATGAATGATCTGGACGATATCTTCATGACCATGGTAGAAGGAGGGGGGCGGTAGTGGGAACGAACATCGTCTGGACCGTTTTCCGCAAAGAGCTGACCGATCTTCTTCGCGACCGCAAAACCTTGATTGGCACATTTGTCATACCCATGGTAGTTATTCCTTTTGTCTTTTTTTTATTGGGCACGTCTTACAACAACGTTGAAAAGGAAGCACGCTCCTACGTACCGATTTCGATCAGCGGTCAGTCTGTGCTTGTCGACTACCTGAAACAGACTCCTGGTGTGAAACTGTTGAACTCGCCGAATCCGGAAGCGGACTTGCAGCAGGGCAAGCTGCGGGCCATCATCTCCATCCCGGACGGCTTCGATCAGCAGGTAAAAGCGGGGAAGCCCGTAAAGCTGGCGGTCGCTTACGATTCCACCAACCAAAAATCAGTGTACGCCCGTTCCATCATTGAAGAAGCGGTAAAAAAATACAGCTCCGAGATTGTGGCCAAGCGGTTGCGTCAGGCGGGCTTGTCCGAGCAGGCGATCAAGCCGATCGAGACCGTATATGACAATACGGCGTCCAAGGACCGTCAGGCGGGCGGCATGCTGGCCGGGATCATCCCCTTGATGCTGGTGCTGTCGCTGGCCTCTGGCGGAATCGCTGCTGCTACAGACCTGGTGGCGGGAGAAAAGGAACGCGGGACACTCGAGGCGCTGTTGACTGCTCCCATCGCGGCGAATCAACTGCTGACAGCGAAGCTTCTCGCGGTCATGGTCATGAGCTGTATCAGCGCGACAGCATCGCTGCTTTCCCTCTCGTTTGTGTTTCGGATGGGCCCGCTGACCAAAGCGGAAGCGGCGTTTTCCTTCAGCTTTTTGGAGCCTGGCTCGCTCGTGGTTTTGGCGGGAACCATTCTCTTGCTGGCGGCGATGTTTGCCGGTCTGGAGCTGACTTTGAGCACGATAGCCAAATCGTTTAAAGAAGGACAGACCTATATGACTGGTGTGGTCGTTCTGGCCATGATCCCCTCCTACATGATGATGCCGCTCAATCCCGTGGACATCCCCGAGTGGTATTACGTACTTCCCGTTTTCAGCGGTGTTGCGTTGTGCAAAGAGGTCTTTTACGGAGCGATTGACCCTTGGCACGTGATCGTCGGATTAGGGACCTCGCTGTTGTATGTGGCTGGCATTCTGGCCTTGTCCGCCCGCCTCTTCCGCCGGGAGGGTGCAGTGATTAAAGGATAGGCAGGCTGTTCGGCCTACGCCGCTATGCAGTGCCCCAGCGTAGGCCGGGAGAGGTGAAACGCTCAGAAAGGCCAAATGACGGGCGACATCGCTCGGATATTTTTCACAAGCTGGATCAATACGCAGAAAGCTGGTGACAGAAAATGAACGCGCTCTATGCAGGAGTGCTCTACGTATTTGCGTCCGCAGCAGGATTTGGCGTCATGTCCATCTTTGCGATCTACGCCTACGAGGCAGGGGCGTCGGTGTCTACCCTGTTGTTCCTGCGCTTTTTGCTGGCGGCGCTGCTGTTTTTTGTCTGGATGGCGGTAAAGCGGGAGCCGCTCAGGATTAGCAGGCAGCAGGGATTGGCCCTGTTTTGCCTGGGAGGAGTCTTGTACACGCTGCAGTCACTGAGTTTTTTCTCGTCAGTGCAGTACATTCCGGCCTCTATGGCGGCCCTGCTTTTGTACACCTTTCCCGTCTATGTGGCGGTCTTGAACTATTTCGTCAATAAAGAAGCGCTGCGAAAGCAGACGATCGGTGCCATGGCTTTATCGCTTGCGGGACTTGTTCTGGTTCTCGGCCTTTCATTTGACGGCATTCAGCCGCTCGGAGTCGGACTGGCTCTGGCTGCGGCAGTACTGTACTCCGTCTACTTCATCGTCGGCAACCGCGTCGTGACAGGTCTTTCTCCATATGTAACGAGCGCCTATGTGTCGTTGTTTGCGGCCATCTCTACCTTTGGGCTGGCGCTCAAGGACGGGGAGCCGGCATTGGATTTCAGCGGTCAGGGGTGGCTCGCATTGGGGGGCATCGTTCTCTTTTCCACGATCCTCGCGATGGGCTGCCTGTTTCGCGGAATTCAGCTCATCGGCTCTACGCGGGCGTCCGTGCTCAGCACGCTTGAGCCCGTGGTGACAATCGGTTTTTCGGCACTGCTGTTCGGGGAGAGACTGGGGTGGCTGCAGATGCTGGGCGGGTTTGCGGTTCTCCTCGGAGCCGTTCTGATCGTGCGCAGCCAAAACAGGCAGGCAGGCCAGCAGACGGAGGAAGCAGATGCAAAACAGATTACGTGATTGGCTGGGGGATATTGGTTAGCTGGAGAAAAGGCCTTGTACGAATTTTGTTTAACAGATTTCCCCTGCTCCCTAGGAGTGGTATGGTCCGTTTATCGGTGTTTGCGAGGGGCTAGAGGTGGGCCAGAGGCAGTTTAAAGGTGTTTGCCGGGGCTAGGGGCTGGCCAGTTCGGTTTATCGGTGTTTGCCGAGGCTAGTGACGGGCCAGTTCGGTCTATCGGCGTTTGCCGGGGTTAGGGGCTGGCCGGGGCATTCAGTGTATCGGCATCTACCGGGGCTTGGGACGGGTCGGCGAATAGCCGTGCTGCTCCCGGTATGCTTTTCGCTCCCCGGTAAAATCCCACCACTGTTTATCGCTTCCCGGATTTTCCGCATGGTGGATGACACAGCGGAGCTGGTCCTCGACGCACGGATCGATCTGGCAGCCGTATTTGCCCTCCAAGGCGTCGATGAGGTCGGCGCCTTTTAGACCGTGCAGTTCGCTTAGGCTGTAGTAGCCGAGCAGCACCAAATCCTCGGCCAGTTTCGGGCCAATGGAGGGAACGGACTGGAAGGCGGCGAGAGCGATCAGCTCCCTTGCTCGTTCAAAAGAAGTGCCGAGCTGAGCCGACAAGTGTTCGGGATGCTGTGAACCGACCTCTGTCAGCAGCAGCTTGGCGCGGCGCAGTTGGGTTCGTTCTGCCTCGGTCAGCGGCAATTTTGGCGTTTTTGTTTTTGCTTGTGAACGGATCGGCATGGGAGAACTCTCCTTTTTTTCTATTCATCATTTATTGTTCATTATTCATTGTTAAGTGCCAAGTATCGCGGGCCAAACAAAGACGGAGGCAAGAAAGAAGACAGTCGTAAAGGGAAGGACTAGCTTCCTATGTATGCAAAGGACGCCGGGAGAACAGAAGCCCTCGAAGCGTCCTTTTTTCGTTCCCGGGAACAGTTACGTACGGGAACGGATCAGCCAAGCCGCGCCAATCACACCGGCGTCATTGCCCAAGGTCGCGGGAAGAATCTCCGTCGCCTCCACGACATATGGGAACGGCACAAAGCGGCAGAACGACTCGCGAACGCGGGCAAAGAGAAAGTCGCCCGCAGCCGCAACCCCTCCGCCAATAATCAGCTTGGCCGGGTTCAGCAGAATCGCCAAATGGGACAATGCCAGCCCGAGATAAAGTCCCGCCCGGTCAACGATGGCAAGCGCCCCTTTGTCTCCTGCCCTGGCGGCATCCAGAACATCTTTAGCCTTGACCTCTCCGTTGCGGGAAAGCAGCTCGGCCAGATAAGGGCTTGTTCCGTTTTCAGCCGCTTCTCGTCCAGCGCGTATGAAAGCAGTAGCTGACGTGTAGGTCTCCAGACAGCCCGTTTTTCCGCAGTTGCAGAGCGGACCGCCCTCCGGTGCCATCGAGATGTGGCCGATCTCTCCGGCAATGCCGTTGATGCCTTCGACGATCTGGCCATTGCAAATGACGCCGCCGCCCACACCTGTTCCAAGCGTAATCATCACCAGGTCTTGAGCGCCTTGGCCGGAGCCTTGCCACATTTCGCCCAAAGTAGCGGTGTTGGCATCGTTCTCTACAGCTACCAGCAGTCCTGTACAGGCGGCCAATTTGTCGCGCAGTCGAACAGGGCTGCGCCAGTTCAGGTTGACCGCTTCCCGGACGATTCCGTTTTTTCCGTCTACAGTGCCAGGCACCCCGACGCCAATTCCTGCCACGTGCTCTCTATGCAAACCTTGACCTTGCAGCAAATGATCCATCATATCGGCTACTTTTTGGACGATTCCGTCTTCGCCTTCTGCTACCGGCGTAGGCTCCTGTGTTTTGACCAGCATAATCCCGTCCATGTTCAGCAAAGCCATTTTGATTGCAGTGCCACCGATGTCGACGCCTACGATGACCGTATTCACATCAAGCTCCTCCATTCATACCCGAAGGTTATCTTTTCCTATCTTATCATGCCGTCAGCAGCATAGCGATTCCCAAAAATGGCTATACAGGATATGATGAGTAGAGAGAATACCAAGAGCGTGACAGGAAGAAGGGAATGCGTTGAAACGAGCCAGATTGATATACAATCCCAGCTCCGGGCGGGAAATCATTCGCCGCCGTCTTCCGGAGATACTGGATCTGCTGGAATCGGCTGGATATGAGACGTCGTGCCACGCGACAAAAGGAGAAGGCGATGCCACCGAGGAAGCTGCTCGTGCCGTTTCCCGCGGTTTTGACGTCATCATCGCTGCAGGCGGAGACGGTACCATTTACGAGGTCGTCAACGGCATGGCCGAGAAAAAGACTCGCCCTGCCCTCGGGATCATCCCGTGCGGCACCAGCAACGATCTCGCCCGAGCCCTCGGCATCCCCCGCTCTGTTGGCAGAGCATGCCGCATCATCGCTTCTGGAAAAAAGAAAAAAGTCGACATCGGACGGATCAATAACCGTTATTTTATCAATATTGCCGGCGGGGGATCATTGACCAACCTGACGTATGAAGTGCCGAGCAAGCTGAAAACCGTCATGGGCCAGCTCGCCTATTACGTCAAAGGGCTGGAAAAACTGCCTTTTCTGCACCCGATTCACGTGCGGCTGGAGACGAAAAATGAAGTCCTCATCGACGAAGAGATCATGGTCTTTTTGATCGCCAACAGCCATTCGTTCGGCGGCTTCGACCGCCTGGCGCCAAACGCCAATCTCAGCGACGGCAAGCTCGACCTCATCGTCGTGAAGAAAACGAACATCGCCGAGTTTATCCGTCTGGCGACGCAGGCTATGCGAGGGGAACACCTGAAAGACCCGTCCATCCTGTATTTTCAGACCGACTACCTGAAAGCGACCACGCCGGGAGGACAAACGGTGCAGCTCAACATGGACGGCGAGCTCGGAGGACAGCTTCCTTGCGAGATCAAGGCGCTGCCGGGGCATTTGGAGTTGTTTGTGCCGTAGCGGAAATGTCAGGGAAGAAGAGAATATGAACAGTGAACAAGGAAAAGTGAATAGTGAACAGAGAAAAATGAACAGTGAACTAGCAATAATGAAGCAGTAACAGGCATGTGGGTCAAACGTGCAAAAATGACGGGGCGTCATGCAGCGAAATGGCGCCGCTTCCGTTTTCTAAAAGGAGAAAAGATTTGTGGCTAAGACAGCAAAGGATCAGCGTGGAAAACAGGCGGCAGCCAAGGCGAAACAGCCGAAGCAGCCAAGGCAAATAGAGCAGGGGAGACTAAAGCAGCCGAAACAGCAAAGCGATGCGAAGCAGCAAAACCAGAGGAACCAGCACAATCCTGCAGAGCAACGAAATCAGGCAAAACAGCCAGCGCGGCCAAAGCACCCCAAGCAGCTAGCGGGATTGCCCGTGCAATTGGGGCAAATCGTAGACGTGGACATTACCGGATTGAGCCACGAAGGAGCCGGTGTCGGACGGGTGGAAGGGTACACCTTGTTTGTGCCGGGAGCACTGGCGGGAGAACGGGTTCGCGTCCAGGTCAATCACGTCAAAAAGAATTTCGGTTTTGCCGAGCTGCTGGAAGTGGTGGAGAAGAGTCCGAGCCGGGCTCTCCCGCCCTGTCCGGTGTACGACCGCTGCGGCGGATGTTCGCTGCAGCATCTCGCCTACGAGGAGCAGCTCGTCCATAAGCAGCAGATCGTCAAGGACAACCTGCGCCGCATCGGCGGCTTCTCCGTAGAAGGGGAGGGTGCTGTGACGGTTCATCCGACACTGGGTATGAGCGATCCGTGGAGATACCGCAACAAGGCACAGGTCCCGATCGGCGAGCAGAACGGGGCTTTGGTCGGCGGCTTTTACGCAGAGCGCTCCCATGAGATCATCGATATGGACGAGTGCATGATCCAGCATCCCGCCAACGACGAAGCGGTAGCGGCCGTCAAGAAGCTCGCAGCAAGGCTGCAGATCAAGCCATACGACGAAGTGAACCATACCGGACTTTTGCGTCACGTGGTCGTCAAGGTCGGCGCTCGCACAGGCGAGGTCATGGTCGTCCTGGTGACGACGGAGGAATTTATCCCGCAAAAGGAAAAGCTGGTCGCGTCCATCCGTGAGCAGCTTTCCGATGTGAAAAGCATCGTGCAAAACATCAACCCGGCCAGGACCAATGTCATTTTCGGGGACAAGACGGTTACGCTGTGGGGAAGCGACGTCATCTACGACTATATCGGACCGATCAAGTTCGCTATCTCTGCCCGCTCGTTTTATCAGGTGAATTCGGTGCAGACCGAGGTTTTGTACAACAAGACGCTGGAGTATGCCGGGGCTACGGGAACAGAGACCGTGATCGACGCCTACTGCGGGATCGGGACGATATCGCTCTTTCTGGCGCAGAAGTCCCGCCATGTGTACGGGGTGGAGATCGTGCCAGAGGCGATTGCCGACGCGAATCGCAATGCCGAGCTGAACGGGATTGAAAATGTGACGTTTGAGACCGGACCAGCCGAGGCTGTCATCCCGGCCTGGAAGGAGCAGGGCATCCGCCCGGATGTGATCGTGGTCGACCCGCCGCGCAAGGGCTGTGACGAGGCGCTGCTGACGACGATCCTGGAGATGAAGCCGGAGCGTGTAGTGTATGTCTCCTGCAATCCGTCGACGCTGGCGAGGGATTTGAAGGTGCTGGCGGAGTTGTATGAGGTGAAGGAAGTGCAGCCGGTGGATATGTTCCCGCATACGGGGCATGTGGAGTGTTGCTCGCTGTTAGTGCGGAGGGATATTGCTGTAAACTAAAAAATATATATTCCCCACTATAAAAAAGAGGCATTATGGGCTGAGCAGAACAGGAGGTAAACGATGACAAGAGATCGTTTAGCAGAAGCCATTCGCCTGCGGGAAGAAGGGCGGGCCAAGCAAGACCAGGTGATTCTGCAGGAAGCCAGAACACTTCTTTTAGAGTTGGCGGCAGCATACCCCGATGACGCGGAGATACTCTTTCAGACCGGAGTGGCGCATGACAACTCCGGGTTGGGGGCACAGGCCGTTCCGTACTATATACGTGCCCTTGAATTGGGACTCTCGGGACCGGACCTGGAGAGATGCTTGCTCGGTCTGGGCAGCACCTGCCGCTATTTGGGAAACTACGAGCAAGCGGAGGAGGTACTGCGACGAGGTGTGAAAGAGTTTCCGCATAACCGGGCGATCCAGGTTTTGTACGCGATGGTTCTGTACAATACGGAACGTTACAAGGAAGCAATGGAAATCGTTTTGACTAATTTGCTGGAGACCACAAATGATGAGAAACTTCAGTATTTCAAACGAGGACTATTATACTACTCAACGCATCTTGACGAAAGATCATCATGAATGAGCAACCAAGTTTAAACGTACTGTTAAGTTTGACGAGATACATTTCTAAACTCCACCATACGTATACATAACGCAGCCAATTCGGCTGTGTTTTTTTTCGCAGTTCGTGGAGTTGATGAAGGGGCAGATCGGATGCTTCGTTCCACACGTAGTTTGCCTGGCAGGACGAGCAAGACAACGAAATTGTCGATGAAATTGCTGGGTGCAACAATACGAGACGATCCAGAAGTCAGAATTACTCATTTACATACATTCTGTATGTATGTATAATGAGCTTACCATACCGAGAGGGGTTTTATCATGAAAGTATCCAGCTTTTATCCCGTCGTTCTAACAGAGCAAGTTGCAACCACGGCCGCATTTTACATAGAACACTTTGGATTTGAGAAGGTCTTCGAGGCGGATTGGTATGTAAGCTTGAAAATGTCCGGCAATGACATCCCATTCGAGTTGGCAATTCTCGACGCAGCTCATCCGACCATTCCCGACGAGTATAGAAAGAAAGTAAAAGGGTTAATCCTTAACTTTGAAGTTGACGACGTTGATGCCGAATACGAACGTCTGATACGGGGAGCCAAGCTTCCCCTCGAGCTTGAGATCCGAAGCGAGGATTTTGGACAGCGGCATTTCATTACTTCCGACCCCAACGGAGTCTTGATCGATGTCATAACCGTCATTCCTCCGACAGGTGATTTCAACAGCCAATATGTCGAAGAAATCTGGAAATAAGGGGCCGCCAACATTGGGAGTGAGCAGGGAATGTTCACTGAAGGTTACTTCCTGATGCCTGTCGCCAATTTCGTGGAACCATATGGGGTGAGCATTTCCAGATTTCAATGGACGCCTTGTATGAAATTACAAAACGCCATACCGCGGAATATGCAATCCGCCCTTATCTCTACTGCTATCCGGAGAAATGTATGGAGACACTTAAAACCTGGTCGTACGATCCCAATTTTCATGTGCGTCGTTTGGTCAGTGAAGAAACTCGACCTCGTCTTCCTTGGGCGAAGCGGATGAACGCACTCGGCGGAGATCCCTTGCGAAATCTTGACTTGCTTGAGCCTTTGTTGAATGACGGTTTGGGCTATGTCAGACGGTCTGTGGCCAATCATGTGAATGATTTGACGAAGGATTACAAACGGGTCACTATAACATGGATAGCCGATAAGCTGTGCAGGGGGTGGGAACATGGTCCGAGCGTGGTCCGTCATGCATTAAGGTCGCAAGTGAAGTCCGGAGATCCGGATGCGTTGGCAATAATAAAGGAACTGTAGTAATCTTGGGAGCATATGTGCTGATGAATGGAGAAGTTGTTTAACATGAGGAGAAGCAAAGCGGAGACAACGGAAACGATACGTAAATTGATCGAAATCGCCAGAACCCATTTTACCGAGTATGGTTATGCGAATACGGTATTGGAATCGATTGTCCATGAAGCGAAACTAACGCGAGGCGCGGTTTATCATCATTTTCGCAGCAAGAAGGAATTGTTTCGAGCCGTATTGGAAGATGTCCAACGAGAAGTTGCCAAGAGAGTGGAAGCGGAAGCCTCGACGAGCGAAGATCCATGGCAGCAGCTCTACTTAGGTTGCCGGGCATTCATTATGGCTGCTGTTGAAGAGAGCAATAGGCGAATCATGTTGGTAGACGGTCCGGCGGTTCTCGGTTGGGAAACCTGGAGGGAAATGGACCAGAACCACTCCATGCGTTTATTGAGAGAGCAGCTTGCTATCATGCAGAAACAAGGACATTTTCGAATGATTCCCCTCGATGTCCTGACCCATTTTATTTCGGGCGGTTTGAATGAAGCGGCCCTCTGGCTTGCCAATGAATCCGCGCAGCCGAAAGCTTTGGATGAAACAATGGAGGTTCTTTCTGTTTTCTTGGAAGGATTCAAGCAAAATACAATTCACTCCCCCGGTGCGACGTGAACCAGCTTATGGTAGTGAAATTGGTGAGCGGGAGATCGCATCGCTGGCAACGATACGGTTTAGGGTTAGATTCTCCCTTGTCTCACCACACAGACCAAAGATATAGGTAATTTCCCAATATTTACGTACACAAGTCATGTGGGGAGTGTGGCGCTACTATTTTGATGTTCTATTGCCCAAACCTAAACGAAAACATCTTTACTAGAATCAGGCTATTTTATTGGACAGGACGCTTCAATTGTGTTGTTTACTATGCGTCAGGAATGATTCATAACAAGTTCTACCGGTGCGAGCCCCTTCCAACCATTGGAAGGGTTTTTGTCTTTAAAATGGAATAATAGTCCAAGTCAAGCCGATTGAACGGAGGAGTACAATGGGACACCGAGCGAATCTGATCATTGTGAGAAATCATTCATACGAGTTGTATTACAGCCACTGGTGTGCAAACACCTTGCCCAAAAATATATTTTGGGGAGAACAATACGCTATCAAATTTATCGAAATGCAGACGAAGGTAGATGAGTCTGGATGGTTGAATGATGCTTGGGCTGAAGGCGGAGCCATTCTTGATGCAGATAAAAAAAAGGTAATGTTCTATGGGGGCGAAGATATACGCTACAACATTCCGCTAAGAGATCTCTATGTAAAACTTATGGGATACATTTGGGAGGGGTGGGAAATCAAATGGGCTTACGAAGGTATTGTAGACCTGGCAGCCTACGTAGGTTACCCAAAGGAAAAAGTGCTAACGGGTCGTAAAAACGATTGCGCTCATACGAGCTTAGCTCCTCCGGAGGAGAAAGACTGGGTTGATACAGTGGCAAGCGTAAAGTTTTCTCCAAACGAAATGCTACTGTTTCCATTATGGGGAGGGATCGATAATTATTTGCCATATGGACCTGATTTGGTAAATCGAATAGATAAAGCCTATGGGTATCCACGTATATCTTTAAGTGAATGGTCCCATGATTTTCCGATCGGAGGCTTCCATATTGATATGGAACGGAGAAGATTGGAATTTTGGCATGCAAATGTAATCCCAAACATCTCCCAACAACTTCAAGAGAAATGGTCTGATTGGGAGGTTGTCAATCATTATGGAGATTACGAATCGCAATGCAGGTGTACAGACGGGCTGTTGCAGTTCCAGGATATGAGCCACCATCACTTGCTGGAGACCTTGAAGACTCAACTGCTGAAAGAATCATCGAATCCAGTGGATTCATTAGCTCTCTTCGTTCAAAAAGAGGCAGAGGCAGGAAAAAAGGTAGAAGTAAACCCTTACGCTTTGAAGCATGACACATACGAGCTGTCCAGGAATGTGAAAGAACAAATACTAGACGAAGCTATGGAGAAGCTACAATTCTAGTACACGGAGCCCTCCCGACAGAGTGTATTGCTGAATGATCGGGTCGACAAATGGGATAACTGAGAGGTTTACACTACAGCAGGGGAGAAAGCGGGGGAACTGCTGGTCTGAAAGGCAGCCGAAAGTCCCTCGAAAGAAATTATGCTTCAAAAAAACTGCCCGACCAAAAGCGGGCAGTTTTGACATCAAGCAATGGATGTGATCGGATGTTTAACGTATGGGGGGTAGATGTTACCCTCATTTGCTCTTACAAATAAACCGCCATCATAGATCTCGCTTTTTACTTCGATCCCCTCATAGTCAGGAGTGAAATGGAACGTTACTTTTTCCGTATCGCTGCCTGCAATCTTGGTCAAAATATCGTGAATGTTGACTTCCTTCGTGCTAATGACATCGAAAAGATCGAGGTAATTGTTTTCCTTTTTATAGATCGCAAGAACGTCCTCGTTTTCCAAGTAATACAGATCGTCGCCAAATACGTTCAGGCAATAAAACATGAAGATTCCTTGAGCGCCATCCGTTCCAAAACGCTGAGAAACAGGCAGCCTTTCTGAAGCAAGCCTGTAAATGAAACGAAGATCAGCTTCATCCTTTACAGTAAGCTTTCGAATGCCTGTATCCGCACTAGGGCTCGGACTTGGCGTAAAATCCATCGAAAAGAGATGCTCTTCTGCCGGTTTGAATCCAAACCGGGGATAAAAATCGAGAACCGTTTTGTTCGCAAAAAGGTACATGAAATCATACTGATTTTCATATTCCTCTAAAACCTTGTTCATCAACCTTGCAGACAGTCCCTGTTTTCGATATTCCGGATGAGTCATGACCGTTCCGATTTGTATCGCTTTTTTCTTCTCGCCATCCATAATGAGCGAAAGCAGGTTAACAGAAACATTTGCGACAACGGTTTCTCCCTCAACAAATGAAAAGGGTATGTACCGTTCATTCCAAAACCCTTTTTGATACCACGTTTCAAATTGGATGCCAAAAGTGCTGGCAGCAAGTTCGGATAAACTCCTTCGAAGTGCCTCGTTGGTTTTATAATTCTTCATAAATGCAAGTTCACGCATTCCAGTTGCCCCCTGAATTAAAAAATTGAGGATAAACAGGCAGTTCGAGCAAGCTTCTCTCCTAGCTTACCACTGTCACACCTCGCCGGCTTATGAAGATTGACGATTACTTGCGTGGAATATAGCGTATTGCAGCAAAAAGGAAAAGGGAAAAAGTGGAGAGTGAGCGAAAGTAACATTATCCCAATCAGCCATTTCACCGTAATTCTCGGGATGATCTTAGGCAATTGCGAAAAGCCTGCTGTTTCAATACTTGTAGCACGATACCAACGACGCCGAAAGGGAAGGATCACGTATGGATACGAATGCCGTTTTCGATGAGTTTCCGATCATAAAATCCGACCGTTTCATCCTGAAAAAGATTGATGCCAATCATCTGGAGGATGTATTTGAGATTTACAGCAATGACAAGGTGTTTGAATATTGCGGAATCATCCCGAAGCACAATAAAGAGACGGTGAAGTCGATGATCGGGCATTTTGAGAGGGACTTCAATAAAAAGTCCCGAGTAAAATGGGGCATATTCACTCATGTTGAAAGCGACAAACTGGTTGGCATCATCGAAGCATTCGATTTTAACCAGAAGGTGAATATGGTGACGATCGGGTACTTTTTGGCGGAAGCGCACTGGGGGAAAGGGATTGCTACAGAGGCTGTGAAAGCATTGGTACGATTTCTGTTTCATGAAGTGAACGTAAACCGAATACAGGCCGAAGTCATGCCTCCAAACGAAATTTCAAAGAAGGTATTGATAAAGAATGGGTTTGTCAAAGAAGGCACACTGCGACAAGCAACCGTATGGTCGGGGAAGGGCGTAGTTGACCTGGAGATCTACAGCATTCTAAAAAATGAGTATAAAAATGAATAAAACAAAAGGGTTTGATATGTATTTGACACAAAAAAACGGAAAGCGGGGAAAAAAGGGCGCGTACCAATTCCCTTCCCGTGCTGATCAGGGGCGACGAACAGCATCTCGAATTTCGGCCCATTCAGTCCAATAAATCCGGTTGGTTCTTGAAGCTCGTTTACTGCCACCCAGACCTCAAGTTCTTTCATTGCTTCGTTTTGAACGATGTTTTTGTAAAACTGAATATCTTCTTCCGTCAGGAAAGTGTGGGTGCGAACTACAGCCCGGTACCAAATATCTACCAATCTTTCATGATCTTTTTCTTGGCAACCGGCAATTTCACCCTCCCATAATATGCTGACAAACAAATCAGCCTCTTCAAACGAGAAGAGGCTGAATCCTTTTTTCCTTCCATCGTATTTCCTTCACATTGCACATCTTGCGAGTAGCGAAGCGGCATAAATTCAACGTTCAGATTGTTTGTCTCAAAATGCTTGAACTGTTATACGAAAAGATAATCCTACTCGTCTTTGAACAATTCAACAATCTCCCGGAAGACCGTAATCTCTTCTCCCAAATCCTCTTCGGAAGAATTCACGCTAGTCTTCACGATAATCATATTTTCATTCTGGTTGACGTAAATATTTTGTCCATAAATGCCGTTGGCCAAAATTTCCTTATTGTCCGGGTCGGGGCTTGGCGGAATCCACCATTGATACTTGTAGAATGGGAAGCCTTCACTGCCGATATACGTTTCTTTTACCCAATCCTCGGAGATGATCTGTTTTCCGTTCCAGTTGCCGTTATTCAAGTACAGCCGGCCAAACTTGGCGTAATCCCGCAGGGAGGCATTCAGATAGGCAAACGTCATGTCATCGCCGTGCAGGTCGGTGTTCCAGTATGCGGAGTGTTCCATGCCGAGCGGCTTCCAGATTTTTTCCTCCAGATATTTGGATGGCTGCTTGCCTGTTGTTTTCTTGATGAGCATGCCAAGCACTTGCGTATCGGACCCTTTGTAGGTAAAGGTGCCGGGGGATGCGTCCGAAGGCAGGGTCGTCATCATCTCATTGAAGGATTCCTTCTCCACAAATAGTCGATTGTACCATTCGGTGATAAAAGGCTCTTCATAGACCGGATATTTGACGCCGGAAGCCATGTTGAGAATATCCTTGATCGATACGCCGTCATAACCGGAATCCTTCAGCTCCGGAAGATAATCCGTGATGGGATCATCGACGCTGTTTATGTAGCCTTCGTCAATGGCGATGCCGACCAGTGCAGAGGTAAACGACTTGGACATGGACCAGGATGTATTCAATGTTTTCTGGCTATTTCCGTGGTAATATCGCTCGGTAACGATTTTATCGTCTTTGATGACAAGCAGGCCGGTTGTTACCGTTCGCTTCAGCAGATCTTCAAATTTGTGCTGCTGCTTGTTGTAGGTATAGGTGAAATTGGGCAAATCGCGGAGCTTCTTTTTGAACGTAAAGGTGTTCTTCTTATCGTTTTTGATCTTGTGGCTGGGAAAAATTTTATTCATGGATCGGAAGTTATTAATGATTTTATCTTTGTCAAAAAGTGTTAAAAATTTGGTGTGATCATACTTGGAACGAACGGAAGACTCGTTATCCTCTTCGATAACAGAATCTTCGAGATTGCCCTCTTCGGTAACAGAATCGTCGAGGCTGCCGTCCTCGGTAACGGAATCTCCGACGCCATCTTCTTCGGTAACGGAATCTTCCAGGCTGTCTTCTTCAGTAACGGAATCTCCGAGACTATCTTCTGCGGTATCAGAATCTCCGACACGATCATCCTCTTGGTCGAGGTCTTGTCCGATCTGAGAATCAGGATTAGGTGTTTGTGCAGATGCATGCGATGGCAAAAGAAAAGAGTGAGTGGTGAGTACACCTACCAACAAGGCGCTGACTGCCAGTGGCAACAACTTCTTTTTCTTGGACATGAATAGAAAACACTCCTTTTTATTTTGTAACAACATCACAAATATGTATATATATTACATTGCAATTCCGGTAAGAACAACAATTTATTTGAAAATATAAAAACTTTTAAAAAATTCTTTAAAAAACCGTTAGACTTCTGGCCACTGGAGTGTTCTTGAAATAGAGTGGAAACTCTTGCTTCTTGAGATAGTTGCATGAAAAAAAGCGACCGCCAAGAAGCATAGAGGACATTTCTTGGCGGTTGTTTCTGTTTGGAGTATGGAATGTGTGTTCATAACAGGCCACGAGACTTCTCGCTTTTCGGAAATACGGTATACGACAGAGCGAATATGCTGTCGATGACAAAAATCAAGGTCCAAATCCTGCTGAGGTTATTGACTGTCGGATTGGCAAAAGGCAGGAGGCCTTCCTTGGCTGAGAAAAATTCACGGAAAAAATCGCCCATACTTGTTATTTCGTAGAACCGTGAGGACAGCCCGAACAAAAAATAGAAAACCAGGTGGGCTATTGCATAGACAGAGAAGTGAATGTAAAAATGTTTCCGTTCTTTTTGGGCGTGTTCCCTTCCCACCAGCTTCTTCGGCGGTTCGATATTGGGAGCAGGCAGTCCCTTCCACTTGGCAACATAGATTTGGATATAGTAATCAAGCTTTTTGAAGTCGCTTTTTCCATACGTGATGGCATATACAAAAACAACCAGCACAACGATTTGATAACTGGAAAACTGCCCTGTATGCAAGTAGTCAAAAAAACCTAAAGAAGCGATCCATAGGTCATTGACGATAAACAGCAGAAAAAAAACAAAGCTGAGAGTTTTTTTGCCGAACCAATATCTGGCGATCAAGAACGTAATGATGGAAACCCAAAAGATGACTTCCGCGACAATAAGGAAAGCCCATTTATGCGTTAAAATATAATCCATTTGCTGCCTCCTTTTAAAAAAAGTGTGCGAGTACATGCTGTGTTTATTCAACATGCTGATATAACCAGGTAAACAATCCCTCCCATCCTTTTTTCCCTGAACATAGATGAACTTGCCAGGAAGGCACTGTTCCTTTTTTCAAGGAATGGAGCAATCCTTTCGCCATTCCCTACTGAATTGTATGTGGCCGGACTTTTTGCAGTAATCATTGGCTGTTGCTCACGATTTATATACTGAGAGTATACACCACATGGTGCTTTTATCAAGAAAATAATGTAAAAATAGGGATTTAGATACTTTGTATGCTCCCAGCTATGGGATGAATGAATTACTTCCCTTGCAATCGTTGGGTTGTGAATTGTTGCGGGATTTACGGATGTCTGAGAAAACCTCCCTTTGTATGATAGGTGTAAATTGTTGGAATAAAGGGGACTCATCATGAAAAAACGTGTAGTTGTTACCGGGATGGGTGTCGTTACGCCAATAGGAGTAGGTGTCAAAACTTTTTGGGAAAACGTTGTACGGGGCGTGAGCGGGGTTGACTACATTCAAGCTTTTGATGCCGAAGGGTTTCCGACGACTATCGGTGCAGAAGTAAAAGGCCTTGACCTCGATGAATGGTTTACCCCAAAAGAAAAAAATCGGATGGAAACTTTTACACAGTATGCGATCGTGGCTGCCAAGCAAGCTATCTCCCAGGCAAAATTGGACATGCGTCAACTAGACCCCTACCGCGTGGGAGTGATTGTCGGAACAGGCATGGGTGGAACGAGGCTCATTCTGGAAAACTATCAGGACCTGCTTCAGCACGGGTATCGAAAAGTCAGCTCTTACTTGGCATTTGCCTCGCTGGTGGATGCCCCGACAAGCGAAGTTTCGATCATGGTAGGGGCAAAAGGCAAAAGCGGGGCCTGGGGTTCCGCATGTGCAACAGGAAACAACTGTATTGGCGAAGGCTGCCGAGCGATTCAATACGGAGAAGCGGATGTTATGATTGCCGGCGGAACGGAAGGCCAATTCACGCCTATTGACTTGGCCTCTTTTTGTAAAATAAAGGCTTTATCCACTCGGAACGACAATCCGCAAGCGGCCAGCCGCCCTTTTGACAAGGACCGGGACGGCTTCGTGATTGGTGCGGGATCGGGAATTGTTGTGCTGGAGTCGGAGGAGTCTGCCAAGAAAAGAGGAGCCACGATCCTCGCGGAAGTAGCCGGATACGGCTCCACTACAGATGCCTATCACGTCACGGCACCTGATCCGGAAGCGAAAAGCGCGATTATGGCGATGAAAAATGCAATTGCGGATGCCAATCTTGCACCTGCTGACATCGACTACATCAATGCCCACGGTTCCAGTACGCGATTGAACGACCAAATCGAAACGCTGGCGATAAAGAAGCTGTTTGGTGAAAAGGCCAGGTCCATTCCCGTCAGCTCCATAAAGTCGATGACAGGGCATTTGCTGGCAGGGGCCAGTGCAGTCGAGCTGATTGCCTGCATCCTGACTCTGCAGCATCAAATCGTGCCGCCAACGATTAACCTCCACGAGCCCGATGAAGGATTCGATCTCAACTATGTGCCAAATGAGGCGCAGGCGCATCGAGTACGGGCCGTTTTGAACAACTCGTTTGGTTTTGGCGGGTACAATGCTTGTATCGTTGTTAAGGAATGGCAAGGGTAAGTTGTGGGAGGGAGAGCTATGAGCGTGATTCATATACAAGAAAATCGCATGAAGCTAGAGCAGTTTTCCAACATGGACGCATGCATTCATCATTTGATCGAACAGCAGGCGGCGATGACACCCAATCAGACAGCAGTCATTTATGAAGCAAGTGAGCTCAGTTATCAGCAGTTGAATGAAAAAGCCAATCAGTTTGCTCATTACCTGGTACAATGCGGGCTGCAAATTGAAGAGCCTGTCGCTGTTTGCATGGACCGCTCTCTGGAGATGGTCATTGTATTGCTGGGAGTGCTAAAGGCCGGAGGCGCCTACGTTCCCATTGACCCGAACTATCCGAAAAAACGTTTGGAATATATGTTGACGGATGCGAAGGCCCCCATCATTGTTACGACGCAGAGCAGAGAAATGATCTTTGCGGATCAGCAATTGGGAGATGCAAAGCTTGTTGTTGTCGACAAAGGGGAGGAATGGAGCAAGCAGCCCTCCCGTAATCTTGACATACCAATGACAGGCGACAACCTCATCTACATGATTTATACGTCGGGCTCCACTGGAAATCCCAAAGGGGTCATGAATACACACCGGGCTTTAAACAACCGTCTGCAGTGGATGCAAAAAGAGTTTCAATTAAACAGTTCTGATCGCATCCTGCAAAAAACGCCGTTCAGCTTCGATGTGTCAGTCTGGGAATTTTTTTGGCCGTTGCTTGCCGGGGCAACCCTTGTCATGGCCAGACCAGAAGCGCATAAAGATCCCGAATATCTGATCCAAACCGTTCAAGCGATGAACATTACGACCATGCACTTCGTACCGTCCATGCTGCAAATTTTTCTCGATACGTATCAAACAGAAACGCCGCTCCCGTCTCTCAAGCGGATTATTTGCAGCGGGGAAGCACTGACGAAGTCGATGGAGCTCGCCTTTTTCTCAAAATTTGACAAGGTTGAGCTGTACAACTTATACGGTCCCACAGAAGCGGCTATCGATGTCACCTACTGGAAGTGCACAGGCGATAAACGTGAAAAGGCAGTGCCCATCGGGTTTCCGATCAGCAATATTCGCTTGCATATTATCGATGGGGAAAACCTGATAACGGAGCCAGGGGTCGCAGGCGAACTGCATATTGGCGGAATCGGACTTGCAAGAGGCTACCATAACAAACCGGAGCTGACCGAGGAAAAATTTATTGCTGATCCCTTCCACGAAGGCGAGCGTCTGTACAAAACGGGCGATTTGTGCAGATACCGCGAAGACGGTGCCATCGAATATATCGGCAGGATCGATTTCCAAGTAAAAATACGCGGATACCGGATTGAACTGGGTGAAATTGAAGCAGCCATGGAGCGCTTGCCCAATATCAAGCAGTGTGTCGTTACTGCCGTTCGCGAAGGCGACCACACCTTCCTTGTTGCTTATGTGACCGTCCTGGACGACGAGAAATGGGAAGAAAATAGCGTTCGTAAACAAATGGAGGAGCAGCTGCCTGATTATATGATTCCTTCATTTTTTGTCCGCTTGGATGGGTTCCCCTTATCGTCCAATGGAAAGGTTGATCGAAAAAGTCTGCCTGCTCCCCAGAAAAACAGGATTGTTCCTGCAGAGCGTCAACCACAAACGGAGACCGAAAAAATAGTGGCTTCATTTTGGAAAGAGCTTCTGTTTTTAGACGATGTAGGTATTGATACACCGTTTCTCCATGTGGGGGGCAACTCGCTTTTTGCTGCCCGTTTTGTGACTCGCTTAAAGCAGCGGCTGCCAATCCATCTTACGTTGAAAGATGTTTTTCAGCATCCTACCATTCGTCAATTGAGTGCATTTATCGATTCACAATCTTTTATCTCGGAAGAGCAGACTTTGCTGCCGGCGAAGAACGACGAGAAGAAAAGAGAGTTGTCGTTTGCGCAAAAGCGGCTCTGGTTTATTAATGAATGGCAGGGAACCAGCTCCTTGTACAACTTGCCTACCTATTTCGAAATAACAGGACCCTTGCAGTACGATGCTTTTCTTGCCAGTCTGGAGCATTTGCTTGCGCGGCATGAAGTATTAAGGGTCAACTTTATCGAAGAGGACGGTCGTCCTTTCCAAGTGATTGATGATTCGAAGAAAAGCAATTTGGAACGGATCTCTTTATCTGATCAGCCGTATGAGTTAGCGAAACAAACAGCGCTGCAAGCGATGGAAGAAGACGCGAAGATTCCATTCGAACTGACATCCGACCCGCTGTATCGGTTTAAGCTGTATAAGCTGTCTGATAACCAGCATCTCTTTTATTACAATGTTCATCATATCGTCTGGGATGGCTGGTCGAACTATGTTTTCCAATCAGACCTTCTCAAGAAATACAACGAAATAGTAGGCGGCACAGACTGTGAAGTACAGGAAGCTATGGAAGGGCAGGTCCAATATAGTGACTACGTGACCTGGCAGAATGCTTTTATTGATTCCCCGGTTTACCGGGAGCAGATGGACTTTTGGAAAACACAACTGGGCACCGAGGCTCCTTCTATCAAGTTGATGGCGAATCAGAAGAAGACGCATCCGGATGGTCATAATGGGGCCGTCAGCACGTTCCAGATTCCGAACCAGGTGTTAGAGCAACTGAAAGCGTTTTGCAAACAGAACAATACGACCCTTTTCATGGCGATGCTTTCGCTCTTTAAATTGTTGATTTATCGCTTGTCACAGGAAAAGGACATTGCGATTGGGACAACGGCTGCAGGGCGAAATCACGCCAAACTGGAAGGGTTGCTCGGATTTTTTGTAAACACATTGGTGATTCGAAATGAAATTCGCGAAGGCACCAGCTTTGTTGAACTTGTCCAGCAAGTAAGCGATACGGCGGTAAAAGCGTTCTCCCATGGAGACGTTCCTTTTGACAAAGTGGTGGAGGAGCTTCAACCGCATCGTTCAGTCAACCAGCAGCCTCTGTTTCAATATATGTTCACCTTCCAGGATTTCGCGTTTGACCCGGCGCAGGGAAATCAACTGGCGGTCAGCGAACCGATTTCGCTCCATAACGACACCGCCAAGTTTGATCTGACGCTGTTCATGGAACGGAGTGGCGAAGAATATATCGGAAAATGGGAATATCGGACAGACCTGTTTGAGGAAGAGACGATCAAACGATTTAGTTCGCATTTCCTGCAGCTATGTGAGCGAGTATTGGCACAGCCATTTACTGCTGTTGAACAGCTTCCCGTGCTGAGCGAGAGAGAAAAGGCGTTCATGATTCACACGTTAAATGAGACAGCATGCGAATTTCCGGATGTTGCCTTGCATGAATGGTTTGAAGCCCAGGCGATGAAAACGCCGGACAACATCGCCGCCGAGTATGAAGGGGAGTGCCTGACCTACAGGGAGCTTGATGAGAAGGCGAATCAACTGGCTCACTTGCTCCGTGAAAAGGGCGTAGCTCCCGACACGCCGGTAGGCTTATGCATGGAACGGTCTTTGGAACTGGTCGTGTCCATGATGGGAATCCTGAAAGCGGGCGGTGCTTTTCTGCCAATTGATACGGAAGTCCCTTGGGAACGGGCTTACGCCATTTTGCAGGATGCGGGGGCTTCGATTTGCATAACGCAGCCAGGGACAAGGCTGCAGGAAACAAAAGATATCGAGCTGCTTTCCTATCTGATACAGGAGAGCCTTTTGGAAGGATATCCAGTCACGAAACCGGATGTTCAAGTCACCCCTGACCATCTCGTTTCGATCTATTACACGTCAGGCTCAACGGGAAAACCCAAAGGCGTCAGCAACACGCATAAAGGCTGGGTTAACCGGATGAACTGGATGCAGAACAAGCATCGTCTACAGGCACACGAAGTCGCATTGCAGAAAACAATCCTGACGTTTGATGATTCCGCCGTCGAGATTTTCTGGCCGTTGACAGTCGGAGCGAAGATCGCGTTTCTGCCCAAAGGAGCGCACCGGGACCCGGTCAGTATTATCGAATATGCAATCAAGCACAACGTTTCCTTGCTTCAGTTTGTTCCGAGCATGCTGAAAATGGTGCTGGAGCAAATCACACCGGTTCAAAGACAGCAGTTGACGAACCTGCGCATTGTCGTATCCAGCGGGGAAGCATTGCATGCCGACGTGGTCCGCTCGTTCTATGAAAAGATGCCAGGCAAGCTGTTCAACACATGGGGAGCTACGGAGGTCTCGATTGATTCCACATGTTTTGATTGCGAGCCGGATGTGGAGAACAGCTCTGAAATTGTTTCCGTCGGACGTCCGATCGACAATAACCGCATTTATGTACTGGACAAGTTTTTAGAACCGGTTCCGCCTGGCGTCCCTGGTGATTTATACATTGCCGGCATCGGCCTGGCCAGAGGGTATATCAACAATCCGGAAAGAACGGCTCAGTCCTTTATTCCCGATCCGTTTTATCCGGGGGAGTTCATGTACCGAACCGGTGATAGAGGGTACTTGAAACCAGATGGAAACATTATGTTCCTCGGCCGCCAGGACAATCAAATCAAGCTAAGAGGAATGCGTGTCGAACTCGGTGAGATCGAAACCACGCTGAGGGCTATCGCGGGGGTTTCCGAAGCTGTCGTCATCGTCCATAAAACCGAGTCTGACATTCAATATTTGGCTGCCTACTATACGTCCGCAGAAGGCGACATACAACCCGGCGTATTAAAGCATGAGCTGAAAAAGGTGCTGCCTGATTATATGGTTCCCAGCTATTACGTTCAACTGCAGGCGTTCCCGTTAAATGCGAATGGGAAAATCGATCGGCACCAACTGCCAAAACCATCCGAGCAAAATCTTGCTGCTGTTGGCGCTTACGTTGCCCCCAAGAACGACAAGGAACAAGCTATTTTGTCCATTTGGCTTGAGAAATTGGGCGTACAAAAAATAGGAGTCCAAGATAACTTCTTCGAGTTAGGCGGACATTCCTTATTAGCGGTTCAGATTATCTCGGAAGTAAATAAAAAGTTTGAGTCAAGGCTTTACGTGAAAGATCTGTTCGAAAATCCAACGATTGAAACATTGGCTGGCGTTTTGGAAAAGCGCAAGAACAGTGATGCGAGCAGCCCGGTTATGGAATTGGCTGATCGCAATCAACCGTTCCCTCTTTCGGATGCCCAAAAGCGGATTTGGTTTTTAGACCAGCTCTACCAAGACACAAAACATAATATGCCGCTCGTTTTAAAATTCCATGGATCTGTCGATTCAGAGAGATTGCAGGATTGCCTGAACCAACTGATTGACAGGCATGAATCATTGCGCACCGCTTTTCTCAATAAAAACGGCGAGCCAATCCAACGCATCTTGCCCCACGCCACAATTTCTTTGCAGGTGGAAGAGTGGGGAGATCGGGAATTGCAACAGATCGTGCGACGAGAAATGTCCATTCCGTTTGATCTTGCTGCGGCACCCTTGGTCAGAGGCACTCTGGTGAAAGGGAAGTCGGCGGATGTCCTGGTGCTTACCTTCCATCATATTATCAGTGATGGCTGGTCTCTAAAGGTTGTGAAAGAAGAGCTTCTGAAGCTGTATGCGGGTGAACGGACATTTTTAGAGGAAAAGCCTGTGCAATATGTGGACTACCTGTTAAGACACAACGATTTTATCAATCAGGCGGAATCTCAGGAGCAGCTTTCCTATTGGAAGAAAAAGTTTGACGGAGAGATTCCCTTGCTTCAGCTTCCCATTAGCAGAAGCCGGCAAAGGGAGGGCAAGACGGGAAATGAAACGCTGAGAAAATCTTTGTCCATGCAAGTATCAAGCGACATAAAAGCTTTCAGTCAGGAACAGAGAGTCACACCTTTTATGACGCTGCTATCCGTATTCGGCGTACTGCTGTCCAGACTGTCCCAGCAAACCGATTTGATCATCGGCACTCCCGTAGTCAATCGGAATACCTCAGAATTGGAGAAGTCCGTAGGTCTCTATTTGAATACATTGCCATTGCGGATGGAACTTGATGCAAATGCGACATACAGAGATGTGTTGGATCAGGCAAAACAGACGGTGCTGGAGGCGTTTGCCAATCAGGATATTCCTTTTGAAAAAATTGTGGAAGAAGTGAATCCGAAGCGGAACCTTAACCGCAATCCGTTATTTGATGTGTCCATTAACTATCGCAGCTTCGATGAACCTAAGACATACGCAGCCGATAATGTGGTCGTGGAAGAGATCGAAGTGGATGAAATTGAATCGAAGTTCTTCATGACGCTCTATATTGAGGAAGCCGCAGACGGATTCCATCTAACGCTCGCCTATCAAAATCAATTGTTTGAAAAAGAGCGGATGGCTGAGTTTCTGAATCAGTATATCCACTTGTTGCAGCAGGCGATGAAACTGGCAGATCAATCCATCCAATCCTACTCATTGGTCACTGAACAAGCCAAACGCATTTTGCCTGACCCAACGGCGAGACTTCAACAGATCGATTATCCACGTATTATTGAACAAGTGAAGTACTGGAGTGAGCAGGCTCCCCATCAGGTTGCCGTAGAAGATAACGAAAAATCGTATACCTATCGGGAATTGTTCCAAGATTCCCTGCGGATTGCAAAAGGTTTGCGCCGCCGAAATGTACATTCCGGAGATGTAGTAGCTCTATATGGAGATAGAAGCTATGAAATGATTATCTCGATGATGGGCGTACATTTGGCAGATGCCATTTTTATGAACATGGACACGCAAGTACCGGAAAAAAGATTCGAGTCCATGCTACAGATTGCAAACGCACGCGTGATCGTAACGAGCGAGACACTGGGCCAAACATACAAAGACGCACTGGCAGCAAGTGGAGTCCAATCATTTGAAGTGAGTGACCTGCTAAAAGAAGAAGCAGAGACGGGCACTGATCTGCCTCCAGCGTATACTTGTCCGGATGCCTATATTTTCTTTACATCAGGAACAACGGGAGAGCCGAAAGGAATCCTGGGTACACACAACAGTATCTCTCACTTCTTGAACTGGCAGCGGCAAGAATTCGGTGTCACGACTAAGGATCGCAACGCGCAGCTCATTCACATTACATTTGATGCGTACCTGCGAGATGTCTTTTTGCCATTGACAAGTGGAGCGTCTCTCTTCATTCCTTCGAAGCAAGAAACAGATATGCTCGATTGGCTGGCGAAAAAAGAGATTACGATGCTCCATACGGTCCCATCGCTCGCGGGCCATTGGCTCAAGCAATCAGCAAAGACAAAGTCATTGCCGTCATTGCGACATGTATTTTTTTCAGGAGAACCTTTGCTTGCCAGTCTCGTTCATGCTTGGCGTGAAATCACGGATGCCCAAATGAATAATTTCTATGGCCAGACAGAGACGACTCTGATCAAGTGCTTCTATGTAGTTCCAAAGGAGCTTGCCGAAGAGGTCCAGCCGCTAGGCAATCCAATGCCAGACACGCAATTGCTGATTGTCAATCAGGAAAAACAGCTATGCGGGATTGGGGAACCTGGAGAGATAATGGTTCGCACTCCTTATCGGACGAAAGGATATTTGAATAAGGAACTAGAGGCGTTTATCCCCAACTTTTTTGATCCAGAAGATGATATTTACTTGTATCGCAGCGGTGACATGGGACGCTATCGACCGGATGGAAGCTTGGAAATCATAGGTCGAGCAGACGATCAAATCAAAATAAGGGGCGTCCGTATTGATAAAAACGAGATTGTCGCAGCTATTCTGAGACAGCCATACACGAAACAGTGCATCATTTTAGATGCAAAACAAGCAGATGAGATCCAGTTGAATGCCTATATCGTAATGGAGGACGGCCACAAGCTCTATCCGGATCAGCTGCGGAAAGTTTTGCGCAATGAATTGCCACTGGTTATGATTCCGAACCGATTTATCCAGATTGATGAGGTGCCTGTAACCTCCATAGGCAAAATCGATCGAAAAAAACTGGCGGCTCTTGAAGTTTTTGAAGAGGCAGAATCAGATGACGTTTTCCAAACTCCTTTGGAAATGGAGCTGGGAAAAATTTGGACAAAGTTGTTGCCTGTGTCATCCGTAGGGCCCAACAGCAATTTCTTTGAATGCGGGGGGCATTCTCTGCTCATTGTAAAAATGATATCACGCATAGACAGCCTCGGTTATGAGATCAGCTTAATGGATGTCTTCGAATATCCCACGATCAGAGGCTTAGCTGCCCTCATGCCAGAGAGAAAGAAAAAGGATCTATCTATTCGAAAAGTCACACGGATTAAGCAAAAGTTATAAACTTCATTATGAATGAAGGCAGGGATAACATGGGTTCGCTATCCGTAGAAAATGAAGTCTATCTGCTTCCGTCTTCCTATGGTCAAAACCGAATTTGGTTTTTTGAACAAATGCTTCCAAATAGTCCTACCTACCATATACCGATTCTCCTGAAAATAACAGGAGATCTACAGCCAGCCGTATTAGAGAAAACGATTCAAAAAATAATAGAACGACATGAAGTTCTTCGCACTACTTTTTTAGAAGTCGAAGGGGAACTGAAACAAAAGGTTTCCCTTCACTTCCCTTCTTTTCGATTAGACGTGAAGACAAAAGAGGAGCTGGAAGAAGAGAAGCCTTTGACGGAGCATCTCAAGGAATTTGCTCTTGAGCCATTTGATTTGGAAAAAGGTCCGTTAATCAAATTCCAGCTTGTCCAGCTAAGCGCTGACCAATATTATTTGCTAGTGAATATTCACCACATTATTTTTGATGCTTGGTCTTTGGAAGTATTGCAGAAGGAAATTGTTACCATCTATACGATGGTTGAACAAGGCCGAGAAGCTGAATGCGGGGAACTTCCCCTCCAGTACGCAGACTACGCAAACTGGCAAAAGGAAATGTTCGAGGGAGAAACGCTGCAAAAAAAGTTGAATTTTTGGCAACAGCATTTGGATAATATCCCCTCCTTGCTGGAGCTTCCAACGGATCGGCCGAGGCCTAAAGAAATAACTTACGCAGGAGACATTGTCAAATTTGACTTGCCATTGGATGTAATTGAGCCCATAACGACTTTTTGCCGGACCCATCAAGCTACCCATTATACATTCTTTCTTGCCACGTTTAATGTGTTGCTTTACCGGTATACGGGACAAAAAGATATTGTGATCGGGACACCGATCACCAATCGACCTAATCAGATGATTCAAGATTTAATCGGTTTTTTTGTAAATACACTACCGGTGCGGACGTTTATCAGACCGTATAGCAGCTTTTTGAATATCTTGAAAACCACGATCAAATCATTTCTGCAGACCTATGAAAATAGCGAGGTTCCCTTTGAAAAATTAGTTCAGGAGTTAAAACCTGATCGGGACAGCAGCTACCATCCCATTTTTCAAGCGCTGTTCACTCTCCAAGACTATCAGAAAAAGGAAGTAGAAGTTCCGTTTACGATGGAATATGAAAAAATCAGCACAAATACTTCGAAATTTGATCTCGTGCTGTACATGTCATGCAGCAAACAAACGATGTCGGGTGAGATCGAATACAGTACGGATTTGTTCAATCGAAAAACAATGGAGCGTTTCGCTCAACACTATATTACGTTGATCCGAGAAATCTTGAAAAATCCTGACAAGCCCATTTGCAAATTGAACATTTTGACAGAGGAAGAGAAAAACCATGTTATTGAAAATAACGTCATTCTTGCCGAAATGGGAACAGATCTCATACACCATCTAGTAGATAAACAAGCCCTCAAACACGCAAGCAAGATTGCAGTAAAGGGACATGATCATTCGTTTACGTACGAGGAATTGTATAAAAAGTCGAACCAAATAGCCCATGAGCTGATTCGACGCGATATTCAGCCGGGTAGCATCGTGGGAATCCGGTTGAAACGCTCCCCCGATCAAATTGCTTGTATATTGGGTGTTTTGAAAAGCGGCTGCGTGTATATGCCGATTGATCCTTCCTTGCCGGTTGAACGGGTTGAAATGATGGTAGAGGATTCCAAAGCGGCCGTAATTATTACAGACGATCTTTCATTCAATGAATGGAAAGAGAAAACAATCCTGGAACCCGATGTGGTTTTTAACAATCAGACTGCCAAAGATGCAGTGGAACTTTCTCTGCCACCGGAAGAGGCAGTTGCCTACGTCATCTATACTTCGGGAACAACAGGCAAACCCAAGGGTGTCAGCGTTACGCATGCGGCCCTAATCAACCACGTTCAAGGATTTATTCAGGAGTTCCAGATCGGGGAAGGCGAGATGTTTCTGCAAAACATCAGCTCCAGCTTCGATCCATCCATGAGTGAGATTTTTTGCTCGCTGGTAAGTGGGGGAACATTGGTAATTACTCATCCCGACAAGCAATTTGACATTGATTATTTAGCAGATGTGATAGCGCATGAAGCAATTACGGTAACACATTTGTTCCATAGCTTGATAGAAAAGCTGTTGGATCTTCCTTCCTTCAGGCAAAATAAAACCCTCAAGTATATATTTACCGGGGGCGAAGCATTGCCTAATCAGCTTGTTCGGAAATTTTATGAAAATATGAAAGGGGAGGTTGCATTCGTCAATTTATATGGACCAACAGAAGCGTGTGTGGCCGCAACCTATTGGAGATGTCATCCTGAGCAACAATACCCTACCGCTCCAATCGGCATCCCCTTCCCGAATTATCATCTCGTTGTGTTGGATGAAAACTTGCAGGCAGTCCCACAAGGTGTCGTCGGGGAGTTGTTTATTGGCGGGCATAGTGTTGCCAAGGGGTATGAGAACAATCCAGAGTTGACGGCTGAGGCCTTCCCCCTATTAGACGTGGCAGGTGTGACACGTCGATATTATCGCACGGGAGATTTGGTTAAACAGCTGGATACAGGAGATTACCTCTTCATTTCAAGGAAGGACACGCAGGTTAAGGTTCGGGGTTTCCGTATCGAGCTAGATGAAATTCGTCATGTATTGCAGCAACAGCCTGAGATTGAAGAGGCCGCTGTTCTTGTTGAAGAGGTAAAAGGGGATAAAAAGATCTTTGCTTTTGCCGTGAAGGAGCCCGGCGTGGAGATTTCTGCGAATGAATTGAAAAAACGTTTGGCCAAAAAGCTGCCTTATTATATGGTTCCGCATGTAATCAGGTGGCTCACGGAACTGCCGGTTTCCATTAATGGAAAGCTGGATAAAAAGCGGTTGTCATTTGACGTCAGCGACTTGGCAAGTGGCGAGAAAATACCGCCTCGCAATCAGATTGAGCAACAATTAGCTGATATTTGGAGGGAAGTTCTGGCTATCGACGACATTGGAATAAACGAAGACTTTTTTGATTTGGGTGGGCATAGCATCAAGGTCATCGAGATCGTGGGTCTAACGAGAAAAAGAATGAACATTCAGCTGTCCCCTTCTCAATTATTTCTTTATCGAACAATTGAAACGTTAAGCGAGTTTATACAGAGTGATCAATCTCAAGCTGGCAGCGGACTGATTCTCAAATTAAAAGAAGGCCGTTCCGGTGATCCCCCACTGTTTCTTGTTCATCCAGGGGGAGGGGGAGCAATCTGCTACGTTCCTCTTGCAAGAAATATAGCTCGGGATATCAACATTTACGGCATTCAATCACTAGGGTATGAAAAAAATGTTGAACCTCTGCAAGATATACGGGAGATGGCAAAGCTGTATGTCCATGAGGTACAAAAGATTCAACCGAAGGGCCCTTATCAGTTGGCAGGGTGGTCTTTTGGAGGAACAATCGCTGTTGAGATGGCGAGAATTTTTGAATCAAAAGGGGAAAAGGTGTCGTTCCTGGGATTGCTGGATGCCTACCCGTTTGATCAAGTAGCGAAAAAAAAGCACCGCTTGGATCCGTTAAGCGTGTGGGCAGACAGCTTGTCCATAGAAATCGAGCAGTTTAGCAGCAAACCGAAATTGGAAAAATGCCAGATTATTTTGGAAGCTGCCAAACAAAAAAAGCTATTGCCTCAAACGGCTGAATTGGAAGACGTATTTCGAATTATTACGGTAATGGCAGCAAATAACATGGCAAGCGATCACTATACATTTTCTGCTCCGATTAAAACAGATTTACATGCCTTCACTTGTCAGGAAGTCGATCCCAGAAAACTCCATGAGCTGGTGGATGTTGATAAATGGAGGGGAAGAACAACAGGGAAAGTGTACACCTACCCGATAATGGGGCATCACAATAATCTCATGTCGTCTCCTCAAGTCGAGTATCTCGGACAGAAAATCTCAGAAACTTTGAAACGGGGATAAGCTCATGAAAACACAGGTGACCGGGCGCGTGAAAAAAGCACCGCATGACACGTATACAGCAGCTGTTCTTTACCCGCAGTTTGAATATGAACTGGAAAACTACACAGAGCATTATATCCACATAGAAAAGGCTCTCTTGCAGTCTTACGAGAAAGCGAACATTCTCTCAAAGGATGAGGTCCGTTCCCTCTTGCAAGCAATAGACAGGATTGAGCGAGATGCTTTGTTGCAAAACTCGAAAGAAAATCTAACGGACATCGCCTTGACGTTGGAAAGAGCGATAGAGAAACAGTTGGAACAACCCGTGGTGAAATGGCATATTGATCGAAGCCGTAACGATTTTCAGGCATGTGCCCAACTGATGTTTGCCCGGGAGCAATGGATGCATCTGATTGAAAGAGTTGAAATACTGCGGGATGTCATCCTGGACAAAGCCAAGACATATGATTCCGTAATCATGCCCGGGTACACACATTTTCAGTCAGCTCAAATTATTAGTGTTGCCTTTTATCTTACGGCAGTCAGCAAACACCTTCTTGAAACAGAAAAGAGGATGCTGGGCGCATTAGAATCAATGAACAGGTACTGCCCACTCGGTTCCGGGGCTATGTCTGGTCAGGAGTATCCAGTGGACAACCTGCAATTGGCAAATGCTTTGGGATTTTCATCATACATAGGTCACGCCTTGAGCGGGGTTGCTTCGCGGGACTGGTTATTGGACATTGGAAGCTGCCTGACTTTCTTTGCGAACAATATGAGCCGCTTCTTGACTGACCTGATGAACTGGGGGAGCAGCGAGTACCAATTTATTGATTTTCCTGATGAACTCGCTGGCATTTCATCATCGATGCCACAAAAACGCAATTTTCCTATCTTGGAAAGAGCGAGAGGAAAAACGAGCCATCTCATCACCTACCATGTGGATTTTTTGCTGGGACAACGAAATACGGCCTATAGCAATCTGGTCGAAGTTTCCAAAGAATCAAGCAAAAATCTCCTCTCCCTTTTCAATGAGACGCACGTATTGTTTGATTTACTGATGCTGGTGTTTGAAAACATTTCTTTTCAGAAAGAAAAGATGCAGCAATGCTGCACAAAGGATTACTACGGAGGTTTTTCACTGGCAAATCGAATCACTGAAAAAAGCGGGATACCGTATCGCCAAGCGCAGGTGATAGCAGGACGATTTATCACACAGTCGATCCAAGCCGGACACTCCCCTCAGCATGTTTCGGTTGAGACCTTGCAAGAGATTTGTCATGAGTACGGCTTTGAAAACCAAATTACACAGCAAGAGTTGCAAGCGCTCTTTGCGGTCCATTCTGCCTTAACCATGAAGCGATCAACAGGGTCCACAAATCCGGATGCCGTAAAAGACATGATTGCCTTGCAAATGCAGGAGGCCGCCCAATGCAAGCAGGTATTCAATGGGATTTCCACCGAGGTCAAACGGAGATTGGAAGAATTGGATAGATGGATGATGTCTGAAGGTAAGGAGTATAGCCGATGAGACTGAAAGTAGGCAAAGGGGAAGCTCATGGCACATTTGGTGAGTTGTTGCAAGGCGTTTTGCCAAGCGGTCAGGACTTTTTGGTAACGTTTCCTGTTGACAGGTACTCGACATGCCAGTTTGTCTATTCCGCTCAGGACGAAGATCTGTGTGTACATCCTTCCTGGAAGAGGAAATCTCTGTATTTTGGCCAGAGAATTCTTGATTATTACCACTTGCCCATCAAAGGCACATTGTATCTGGAAAGCCAGCTTCAACAAGGAAAGGGATTGGCGAGTTCTACAGCAGATATGATGGCGACTGTGAAAGCAATTGAATCCTGTTATGACATAAACGTTCCTACCGAGGTGATCGAGGAGATCCTTCGCGATATCGAACCATCCGACGGCATCATGTACCCGGGCATCGTCTCTTATTATCACAAAGAAGTGAAACTGAGAGAATGGATAGGAGAATGCCCACCGTTGACTGTGATTGCTTTGGATGAGGGAGGAGAAGTAAATACAGTCGATTTCAATTGCAAGCCCAAACCATTCACTGATGAAGAGAAGCAAGAATATGGCATGCTGCTTGAGAAGATAACAGCTGCCATACGTGCTCAAGATGCAGAGGCAATTGGCGAGGTCGCTACCAGAAGCGCGGAATTAAACCAGAAGCTGCATCCGAAAAAGATGTTTGCCGAGGTGAAAAGAATATGCCGTTCAATTGAAGGAACGGGGATTGTAACGGCTCATAGCGGAACATTTATCGGGATCCTCCTTTCTGAAAACGACAGTGCGTATTCTGAAAAAGTAAAAGAAGGACTGTCTTTGTTGAAACAGCTTGGCTGCCCGACAGAAATATTCCATTCCATGTCCACTATAGAAAGAAAGAAGGTTCTGGTGTAATGGACAAGAGTCTGATCGAACTGATTGGAACAACGCCGTTAATTCGGCTGCGGTTGGACGAGAACAGCAAAGCCCCTGTCTATGCGAAACTAGAGCTGCTTAATCCCTACGGCATGAAAGACAGGGTAGCGAAAGAAATGATTATGGATGCCAAGAGAACCGGGCAGCTGCAAGAAAATGCACCGATTGTGGAAAGCTCGTCAGGAACGCTGGCTTTGGGCATAACCATGATCGGCACTTATTTGGGACATGAAGTCCACATTGTCACCGACCCGCGCATCGATGAACTAACGTTGGCAAAACTCAGAGCATTGGGAGCGCAGGTCCATATTGTAGAGAAAATGGAGCAGGATGGCGGCTGGCAAAAAGCAAGGCTGAACTACTTGCAAGGTTTGCTGGACAAATATCCAAATGCCTATTGGCCAAAACAGTACGAAAATCCGCAAAATCCGCTGGCCTATCAACAACTGGCCGATGACCTGGTTAAAGAGCTGGGACGCGTCGATTATCTTGTCGGATCGGTTGGAAGTGGAGGCTCCTTATGCGGGACTGCCAAAGCGTTGCGGGAAAGAAATCCCGACTTGACGGTCATAGCTGTAGATGCCGTAGGCAGCGTTATCTTCTACCAAACAGACAATCCGAAGCGATTGCAAAGCGGCCTGGGCAACAGTTTGCGCTCACCCAATGTTGATTTTTCCGTAATCGACGAAGTTCACTGGTTAAACGATGAAGAAGCCTTCACATGGACACGTGAGCTCGCCAAACAGGAAAAAATCTTTGCGGGGAACAGCTCAGGCAGCGTGTACGCCGTATCAAGGTGGCTCAGCAGCCAGGTATCCGAACATTCAGTGATCGCGTGCATCTTCCCGGACAGGGGGGACCGATATATTCACTCGATTTACAACGATGATTTTTTCAATGTCCATCATCTGAATAAGGACAACCTGCGTCTTTCACCCAATCGCATGGAAGAATTAAAGGATGTCTCCGATTGGACCTACTTTCACTTTAACAAGGGGAAATTTCGGCATGAAGAGAAAACTGCTGTTTATTGAGTCAAATACGACTGGCACAGGCATGCTTGCTTTGGACAAAACAAAGGAATTGGGATATGATCCCGTGCTGTTGACCAATAAGCCGAGCCGCTATGAGGGCTTGTCTGACCAAAGCTGCGAAATCGTCATCTGCGATACAAACGATACGGAAAAGCTGGCTGATACAATTCAGCTCCGTTTTACCCTGGAGGATATCGCAGGAATTACGACGACAAGCGAATATTATATTTATACCGTTGCGCTTCTGGCTAAGCGATTCGGTTGGCGTGGCAATTCTCCCGATACGGTGAAAACGTGCAGGAGCAAAGCTGCTGTTCGCGCATTGCTGAGGGACACTCCCGAGCTTTATCAGCCCTGGTTTTTTACAGTCGACAACGTGCAGAAACTAGAGGAGATCAAGCAGCAGATACAATTCCCGTGCATCGTGAAGCCAGTGGATGACAGTGGCTCCAATCAGGTGGTAAAGTGTCTCTCCTACGAAGAGCTGTATCAGCGGGTGACGGACATATTGGCTGTGAAAGAGAATGTCCGTAGGCAACCGGCGGCTGGGGTTGCTTTGATCGAAGAATACGTGGAAGGACCTGAGTACAGTGTCGAAGTTTTCTCTTATGAAGGCCGACATTCGATCATCGGAATTACAGATAAAAGCATTGGGGGAGAGCCTTACTTCATAGAAACAGGCCATATTTTCCCATCCTTGTCTACCGACCAGATCAAAACAATCGTGGAAACGGGTGTGCTGTCCCTGCTGGAAAAGCTGGATTGGCGTTTTGGCCCGTGTCATCTGGAAATAAAAATCGTCAATCAAAAGGTTTTCCTGGTTGAGTGCAATGGACGATTGGCCGGGGGGATGATTCCGGAACTGATCCGGCATGCGACCGGTATGGACGTGTTGAAGGATCAGCTCAAAGCAGCGGTTGGCTTGTCCCCCGAGCTTGGCCGTCCGCCTATTCAATATGCAGGGATTCGCTTTCTGATCCCGCAAGAAACAGGCGAAATTGAGGAAGTGACCGGTATCGAACAGCTTCAGCAAATGCCAGGTGTGAAGGAAGTCGTATGCAGGGCAGAGCCGGGAAAGCTGGTGGATAGAATCGTAAATGCATACGGACGCTTGGGTTACATAATCGCAGTGGAAGCAGACGCAAGCAAGCTTCATCAGCTGCTGAATCTAATTGAAAAAGTCGAACTAAAGATGAAGGAGCGTGTGTCTGTTGCTAAACTTTCTGAGTGACACGGTTACCTTGCCGACGCAGGAAATGATGGATGCCATTCAACATGCCATGCTGGGAGATGACGTGTACGGACAGGATCAAACCGTAAATGAATTGGAGCGATTAGCCGCCAGCATGCTGGGGATGGAAGCTGCTTGCTTTATGCCCAGCGGCACAATGGCGAATCTATCATCGATCATGGCCCATTGCCCTCGTGGATCAAAGGTTTTGGTAGGCAATGAATCAGACATCTACATTTATGAAGCAGGCGGCGCTTCCGTATGCGGCGGGATTGTTTATGAGCCCATACCGACTCAAGCGGATGGACGCTTGTTGCTGGAGGATCTTGAAAGAGCGTTCCCCGTTGATGAAGAGGACCCTCAGTTTGCTTTGCCTGCTTTAATTTGTCTGGAAAATACCCACAATCGCTGTGGTGGAAAAGTTTTGCCGATCGCTTATTTGCAAGAGGTAAAGGAATTTGCAACAGAACGCAATGTTCCTGTCCACATGGATGGTGCCCGCATTTTTAATGCGGCAGTTGCCCTTGATGTGGATGTCAGGGAAATCACACAATATGCCGATTCGGTTCAATTTTGTTTATCAAAAGGATTGTCTGCCCCAATTGGTTCGATTGTAGCGGGAACTCAGTCTCATATAAACAAAGCGAGAAAAGTAAGAAAGATGTTGGGCGGAGGAATGAGGCAAGCGGGAATCGCCGCAGCGCCTGGTATTGTAGCTTTGCAAACAATGATTACGAGGTTGGATCAGGACCACAGGCATGCGAAACAATTGGCCGATGGATTGGCAAAGATAAACGGAATCGAATTGAATGCCCAAGAAGTGCAAACAAATATCGTCATCTTTCGCGTAACAGATCCTCGTTATACATGGAATTCATTTTTGCAGATGGCCAAGTCTCATGGCGTGATTTTTTCAGAGATGGGCTATGGGAGGATTAGAGCAGTTGTTCACAGGCATATAACGAGTGATGATATTAATAGAGCGGTTCAATTAGTAGAAGAGATGATGAAGAAAGGCCCGTCATAGCATACTGATTCTCGGTATGCTCTATTTTTTGTTCCCCTTCATCCAAGTGGTTTCGATCCGCAAGACGCTTGCATATTTTCTGGGTTTTTTGCAAAATGATGCGGCCTTCTTCTTTTTCTCCAAGCTGGAAATGGATTTCTGCAAGACTTCTTCCTGCTCGGGCGTACAATCGCTCGCGAAGCTCATATTTGAAGATGGAAACAGCATGCTCCAGATATTCTCTGGCATGTTCAAGGTTGCCCGTATGGCCATAAACAATGCCCAGCATATGATAGATTTCTCCTGCCGAATAATGCAAGTGATGAGAATATAAGTAGTTGAGCAATCGATAGCCCAGCTCCAGGCAGAGATCAAATCGGTTTTGGTGGTAGTGCATGTAGGCCAAGTTGTAGCCCAATCTGGGGAAAAGGGTTTTGTCCTCTACAAAAGGGAGGTTCTCCAATACATGCATGCTGCTTGTTAACAGTTGGTATGCCTCCGCTTTTTGATCCATTTCGATCAGTAACAGCGCGAGCGTGTTGGCAATATTGATATCCAGCTCATTGACGATTTTGTTGTTGGAAATCAACTTTCGAAAGGTTTGCTCCGCTTTTCGCGGATGGCGGTCAATCCGGTAATACAGAATGCCCTTTTGCCATTCGATAAATCTCAGGAAGCTGCTGTCTCGAAAGTTTTGGTTCTTTTTGATAAAAGCGGTAGCTTCCTCGACGAGGTACTGGAGAGTGGTGTAATCATGAAAATATAGACTTTCCCGGCACAACCGATGAATCTTTGCAACAAAATGAATGAGCGTCTCGTTTTCATAAGAAAGCAGATAATCCACGGGAATCTTTAGTTTCCGGCATATGCTCTGCAAAATGTCCAAACGTGGTATATGGCTCCCCTTTTCAATCCGAAACAGAGTGGACTCGTCACAAATGTCTTCGGCGACATACTTTCTGGAATAGCCTCGTTTCTCTCGAAAATACTGAATTTTATCCCCAAGCGTTTTCATGACCAGTCTCCCTTGTATATCCTCTTTTACCAAATATTGCATGTTTGCATATACATTTTAACAGAATTCTCCCGTATATTTGAAGTATAATTTTTCAAAAATGGGAGGAATAAGATGGGTAGGAAAAAAATACTAGTAAATTCGCTTCAATTATTCCCGTTGTTTCAGCAAACGCCTGTTTGCGGAACCGACATCAGATTACTAGCTACAATCAAGTAGAGGTGAATAAAGAATGGGTGTCCGAAACATCTTAATCGTAGATGAGAGAGAAGGAAAACAGCCATTTTATTCAAATTTACTGTCCGAAAATAGATATGACTGCCATTTTTTGAACAATGAATATTTGCTCTCGGATCCCGTTTTTTTGGAAAAATTCGATTTGGTCATTTTGAGTCTCACGAAGGATAATCTCTCGTTCCATTTAAAAAATAAGCACACTCGGACGATTATCCTGCTGAGCAATAAATATAAGCACTACGTAAAATATATACAAGGCGCACAAGCCATCTTGATGAAGGACTGCCCCAGTGAACTAATGATCGCGATCAATGCTGTGGAAAGAGGAAGCTGCTATTTTTCCAGTGAGTTCATGGAATCTCTCTTTTCTAGCTGGGGAAGAGAAGGGATCGAAGATGATATCGAGATGGATCTCCATTTGCCGGAAACGTTGACAGAAATGGAACTTCGTGTGGCTGAGGAATTGGCGAATGACAGAACCAATCAGCAAATAGCAGATACGCTCTATCTCAGCAAAAGAACGGTGGAGTACCATATTGCTGCATGCATGCAAAAATTAGGGGTAAAAAGCAGGGTAGGGTTAGCTGTGAAAATGACAAAAGCCAATTTGTTTAGACAAATATTGAATAAACGAATACTTTAACAGGTTTCGCAAAGTAGCGGTGCCGACGATGAACAGCTCTGTCATGAAAAATGGCAGAGCTGTTCATACTTTGCGGGAATTACGGGGGCACTCTCCGGGTTGCTTGTTTATGATGAAGATACGACTCTAAAGCGGAGGAGAAGAATCGATGAGGGGTAATTTCGTTAGATTGCAAGCTCTCGAAGAAGAAGATTACAAGCTCTTCTCTCAATGGGTTTGCCCATCCAAAGTCAGTGCGTTGGCAAGAGGGGGGCAAGACTTTGTGACTGAGGAAGAGGTCAGAAGAGATATCGCAAACGGAAATACACGCTACGCCACAGTGGTAACCCACGACGGGAAAAAAATCGGGTTCGTATCTTGGCAAACGCTGAGATACGAGGGGAGCTACATGCTAGGCGGCGTGATAGGAGATCCGGAATTATGGGACATGGGCTACGGTGCGGAAGCTTCGGTATTGCTCATGGACTACCTGTTCCACTTTAAAAATGCGCATAAGATTCAATTCATTAACGGTTTATTCAACATGAGATCCATCCGCTTTTTGATCAAGAACAAAGTGGTGATTGAAGGGATCCTGCGCGATTACTTCTTTTTGGATGGAGAATACCATGACGCGGTTATTTCATCCATTTTGCGCGAGGAATACTACAGTTACGGTGAGCCGCAACCAGAAGATATGATTCCGAAAAGCGAAAAGCAGCAAATCCGGGAGGAGCTGTACGAGTATCTTCAAGGGTATTGGAAGGAAGTGTGTTTGCCAAATTTGTTGAGGCAAGGTGAGAAGGTTGGAAGCTAAAAAAAATGTCGTGCTTGTAACCGGCGCTTCGAAGAGTCTTGGCAAGGCGATTGCAGAGCATTTCGCCGAGTCCGGAGATCAGGTCATCTTGGGATACAGGAGTTCATTGGAGGAAGCTGCCCAAGCAGTTGAAGAGATTAAGGCGAAAACCGGCAATGAGGCAGTTTCATTCGTCAAACTCGACGTAATTGACAGACAGCAAGTACAGGATGCCGTGAAAGAAATCATTGGGCAATTTGGAAGAATAGACGTTCTTGTAAACAACGCGGGAGTCAGCTACGGAGGGGCGCTGATTCCGAGCAATCCTCTCGAAAAATGGGAGGAAATCGTCCAGATCAATGTCATGGGGACCATCAATTGCATCCACGCCGTTTCTTTTCACATGCTGCTGGAACAAAAAGGAGCAATCGTCAACATCGCATCGGTCGCTGGCTTGATCGGGGTGGATCGTTTAAGCGCGTATAGCGCGAGTAAAGCAGGGGTTGTCGGGCTGACGCGTTCATTGGGGAAAGAGTACGCCCCGTACAACGTGAGAGTGAATGCGGTTGCTCCCGGCTATACGGAAGATACAGGCATGGTGGATCGCATTCCTGAAGACCAGATGAACAATTTCAGGAAGCGCATTGCCATGGGAAGGCTGGGAACTGCCAAAGAAGTAGCAGAGGCGGTTTCCTTTCTAGCATCGGACAAGGCCAGCTATATAACTGGGCAAACGCTAGTCGTCGATGGAGGCTTTATGTAAAGAAGGAGCGTGAGAAACAATGAAAACGGCACTGATCTTTCCGCCTTTGGTGAAATTGAAGCAGGGGAGCTTTTTGGACCTTTACGAGAGCTTTCCCAGCGTAAGGGCCAAGTTTGAAGAGGCAAGCGAAATTATGGGAGTCGATCTTGCCGCCAAATTCTTTTTTGAGAGTGAAGCGATGACGAATTTCGGCGTGATTGCCAGGCCCAGCATCGTCACAATCAGCACGGCTCTGTTTGAATTGCTGCGGGAGGAGATCGGGCAGCCGGCGTACTTCCTCGGTCCAAGCCTGGGTCAAGTAACGGCTATTCATTGCGCAGGGGGATTGCCCTTCCCGGAAACGCTTCGCATGCTGAAAAGGATGTGTGAAATGGAGGAAGAGGAGTTTCCTGACAAGCGATACGGCGTCTACTTCTTCTACAACATTGATATCGCTATTCTGGAGCAATCGATCCAAGAGCTTACAGCGATGGGCAGATTTGTCGAGCCCTGTGTGACGGTAAACGCCACGCAAATGATCGTGAACGGTGATCAGGAGAGCTTGGAGCTGCTTCACCAAAAAATAAGTCCTTACGGTGGTCTGGGTGTCACGATTCCGTATGGCCCGCCTGGACATTGCTCGCTTCTTCAAAACGTCAGGATGCGTATGGAAAAAGAGGTGCTGCCGCATATTACCTTCCGCTCTCCCGACGTTCCCTTGATCAGCAATGTGAATGCCGAGGAAATTTCCGATGCTGCCGGCCTGGCAACCGAACTGACAGAGCAATATACCAACAGTGTCTGCTGGTATAAATGCCTGCAGCAATTGTGGAGTAAGGGTGTGGAAAAAGTAATCATGCTCGGTCCCGGAAACTTTATTCACAAATCTTTGGGATTCACGGATATACCATTTGCCGTTCAGAAGCTGCTGGACAGTCATGATGTTGAAGCAGCCCTGACAGCAAAGCAGAAGTAAGGAGGCCCGTACATGATTGGATTGGTATTGCCCGGTCTAGCTCCTTCAAGCTATGAAGAAGTGAAGGATTTTATTGAAACAAACCCGTTTGCGAAAAAGCGTTTCCAAGAAGCAAGCGACATCATCGGGTACTCCTTGGCCGAGGCGTTTCGAGAGGCGACAGAAGACCAGCACGAAGTGATTGAATCCGCCTTTTTGGCGAACTCGATTGCTTTGCTCGATTATTTTTACGAACGATACGGTTTGCACCCGGATTATTCGATTGGAGCAAGTTTTGGCGGCATGTCCGTTGCCGTTCAGTCAGGCGGCTTGACCTTTGGGGAATGTTTGTGGCTGACACACGAAAGCGCAAAACATTCAAAAACCTACTTCCAGCAAATGGATGCGGAGTATCACACTCATTTTATTTTCAATTTGTCCCTTGAGGAGACGGAGGAGTTAATAAACGACTTCCAAGCAAAGGGAATGGAGCTGGAGTTGGTCGGGCATCTGGAAAAAGTCGTTTGCTTATGTGGCGAGAAAAGCGTTGTCCAATCTCTAAAGGAAGTCATCAATCAAAGAAGCAAGTGCTTTTCGTTACATACGATGAAACAGCCCATTCACAGCCGATTGCTGACGGAGCTCAAGCACCAGCTGCGGGACAAATTCTATAGCCAGGTTGTCTTCAAGCCGCTGCAAGTCCCTATTATTTCCGATGTTGACGGACATATTTACAAACAATCCGAAGAGCTGAAGCAAATGCTTCTGGATGGCTACGACCATCCCGTCAGGTGGGATCTCGTCAGCAAATCCATGAAGCAAGAGCATATCGAGACCGCGTATGTGGTTGGTCCACGGAATTTGTTTACACAGTTGTTGAAATACGAATTTGAAACGATTGGAATATCGCCTGACACCGTCATGCATCAGGTGGGAATTTCATGAGGTGCAATCCATGGCTCATATTATAAAGTCGGATGAGACAAGCTGCTCAAAGGAAAGGTTTTTGGGGGATGTACAAAGCTGTGTCGCCCAATTGAGAGGCAGTCATATCACTGATGAGGACAGGGTAATCGTCACAGCCGAGAACTCCTATGAATTTTTAGTCGCCTTTTTCGCCCTGGTTGAAATAGGCTGCTCCATTGCTTTGGTTGATTGTATGGCAGATGCGCGGGAAATCAATGAAATTGCCCTGGATTCAGAGAGTCGAATATGCATTTCCGACCGTCCTTTGCTGCTATCGGATCCGATCAGGACGTTTCTGCTTTCGGAAATCGTGAGAGACGGGGGAGGGAATCCAGCCAGCGAACTGTCATTTTCGACTTGGTCAACAAGAGAAGATGCCCTCATCCTTTATACGTCCGGTTCGACCGGCAAGCCAAAGGGGATTGTAAAGTCCGGCCATTCTTTTCTTTCCAACCTGGAGGAAAGCATGGAAGTCATGAAATACAAAAGCGAGGACGTGCTGCTGCCCCTTATCCCGTTTACGCATTTTTACGGATTGTCGATCGTTTTCATCTGGTGGTTTGCGGGATGCGACTTGATTTTATGCAATTACAAAAACATCCGCACCGTTCTGAAAGCAGTAACGGAAAGAGGAGTTACCGTTGTAGACGGCATTCCTTCGACCTATTATATGCTGACCCAAATGTGCAAAAAGCGGGAAAAGCTGTGTGCAAAAGTAAGGGATTCCGCGGTTCGCATGTGGTGTGTGGGCGGGGCGCCGCTATCCGAGGAATTGGCTGTAAGCTTTTACGACTTGATAAAACAGCCGTTGCTGGACGGATATGGTTTGTCCGAAGTCGGCAATGTCGCTCTAAACACGGGAGATTATCGGGATGGCTGCGGAAAACCGCTGCCCAGCGTGAAGATCAAGGTGGTGGACAACAGGGGAAATGAGCTTCCATCAGGGGAAACAGGCGAAATCTATGTCAATAGTCCGGGCGTCATGAAAGAGTATCTTCATTTGTCTGAAAAGACGGAAGAAGTGTTGGCCGATGGTTGGTTCAAAACCAACGATTTGGGATACCTGGATGAACGCGGAAATCTGCATGTTTTGGGGAGAAAGGGAAATGAAATTGTCCGCAAAGGCTATGTCATCTACCCGGCGCATATCGAGACCAGGCTGGAGAATGAACTGAAGCTGCGGGCGAGAGTTGTATCTCTTCAGGATGAGAAAAAGGGCGCATACTTGATCCTTTTCGTTGAAACCCGGCAACCATTTACGCAGCAGATCGAGAATGCGATCAATGAGGCACTCGGATCTATTTTAAAACCGGACAAAATCATGTTTTTGCCCGCTTTTCCCTATCGTCCAAACGGAAAGGTTGATTTTGTGGCATTGCAAAATCAGGCAATTCAATGGAAGAACGCTAGAGAGGAGGAAGGGAAGTGCATGGTACAACAGTAGACCTGGAGCTGTCTATCCCGCTTGGCCAGCGCAGAGAAGCGATCATCCGCTGCATTCATTTCATCGAGTCCAATCCGGAAATGATCAGAGAGATCCTGACGGAAATCTCGACGTACCAGACGGCGGAACTGGAGATTCAAGCATCATTGGGGGCTTTGAAAAATGCCTTCAACGAGGTGCACAACAATCGGCCTCCCCTCATCAATCGAATGTCCGTATTTATGCCTTCAAATGTTATTCTGTATTCTTACGTTTTGTATTTGCTGATTCCCTCGCTGTATACCGAGAGTATTGAATTTCGGAGTTCTGCTTCGGTGCTTCCCCAAGTAAGGAAACTTCATCATTTGCTGCAAAACATACACCAGTTGCCATTGAAACTATTGGAACTCTCCCACAGAGAATATATGAAAGCGTCCGTCTTGCATGCAGATGTCGTCGTGTTTACCGGTACGTATCAAAATGCGGAAAGCATCAAATTCCAATTGGCCAAAACGCAAATGTTTATCTTTTTTGGTCAGGGAATCAATCCTTTTATCATATCCGAAACGGCTGAATTGGAAAAAGCGGTTCACGATCTCATCCAAGCCCGTTTGTACAACACAGGACAAGACTGCATGGGACCGGATGTCATTTATGTTCCGGAAACCATAAAGGATTCGTTTCTGTCTTTATTGACAGAGAAGCTGGACGCGCTCAAATACGGCAGCAATGTGGACAAGGACGCGGCATACGGTCCCATACACTATACCGGAACGCTGGAAATGGTAGGTCAGCATCTGACCCAATACAGCGAAAATATTGTGTACGGGGGGAGGATCGATTACCGGGATAGGATCATTCAGCCGACAGTTCTCGTAAGCACAATTGCAGAGAAATTGAAAATCCTCGAGTTTTTTTCGCCGGTATTTAATGTAGTCATCTATAGCGAGGAAGAGGATGTAAAACGGATCGTAACCCAGGAGTATTTTGTGGAAAGAGCATTGGGGGCTACCTTCTACGGCCGATCAGACAGCCCGATCATTGAGCTTCTTCGGAAAAAACATACCGTTTCCGTCAATGAAACACTGTTTGATATTGAAAATGGCAACGCTCCCTTCGGAGGCTACGGTCCCATGGCCAACTTTGTGTACTACCAGGGGGAATTGATCATTAAACCCATTTTGATTTCGCAAATCTTGCATGAATATTGGCAACGAGGTGACCAATGAACCAAATCAGTGTATACGACGCAATAGCGCAGGGACTGCGAGCGTATGGAGTGGAATTGGTGTTTGGGCTTCCCAATGACGAGCTTTACATGATGAATGCCATCGAGGATTGCGGGATTGAATTTTTGGTTGCCAAGGATCAGCGCAACGCCGTGTTTATGGCGACAGGCTACGCATTAGCCTCGCAAAAAACGGGCGTTTGCATCGTGGGAAAAGGCCCTGCCGTTTCCAACGCGATCACAGGCTTGTTGGAGGCAAACTCCCAAAGCTGCCCGCTGTTGATCATTTCATCAGGCACTCCAACGCGCTCCTATGGAAACCAAAAAGCATTTCAAGAAGCAGACCAAATGGCGTTCGTTTCCCCACTGGTGAAATGGAGTTATCGCTTGGAGAACAAAGACGCGATCGGATGGGTCTTGCGAAAAGCGATATTTATGGCTGAACAAGGAACACCCGGTCCGGTATACGTCGAGATTCCCGAAGATATTGGCAGCCAGCTGCTTGATGAGGCAAAGCTGAACTTTTTTCCTCTTTCTGTCTTAAGGCCGTTGCCAGAACCATCTGGCATCAAGCGGGCTTGCGAAAAGATCATGCTTGCCAAAAAGCCGGTGTTATTGCTGGGCGGAGGATGCAAACGGATCAAAACCCGCGGCGTCCTGGAAGCACTCGCCGAACGATTGGGAGCTCTGGTTCTTGTCACTGCTTCAGGCAGAGGCAGTTTTGATGAAGAACATCCGCTCTTTTGCGGGCTGGCGGGGCTGTATCTGCACCGGCGTGTCAAAACGCTATTGCACGAGGCGGATCTGGTGATTGCCATGGGCAGCAAGCTGGAGGAAACGGCTCTGTTTGGCTGGGAGGAGAAGCTCCAGGCCATAGACAGCATTCAAGTGAATCTAAACGAAGAGCATTTTCATCTGGACTACAGCAGCATGTACATGGTTGGTGATGTGGAAGCAGTCGCAAATGAGCTCCTCGCGCAAGTTCGGGAGCAGCCGGCTAATCGCCAATGGCAAGCGGAGATAGAGGGCTGCAAGCGAGACATGTTTTTGGAAAAGGCGGAAAGGCAGCGAGATTCCTCCCGGTTGAGAATCGCGGATATTCTCGATGAACTGCAAGCCCGCCTTCCTTCCAACAGCATCTATGTGCATGAAAACGGGTTGCAGGACATGTGGTCTTATTTCTTTCCGTATCTCGGGCTTGGCAAAGAGCAAAATGCTTTTGTCCCGAGTGAACAGACAAGCCTGGGCTTTGGGGCATCTGCCGCCATCGGGGTAGCCAAGGCCAAGCCGCGGCAGACTGTCGTTGCATTCGTAGGAGATGGCGCATTCAATCTGTTCCGAAGCGATCTGCCAACAGCGTTAACGTACCAGATTCCACTCATCTATGTCGTGTTGAAAAACGGCGGGTACGGGTGGCTTGAATTCCAGCATATCAATACGGGAAGACAGGGGAACCCCCGATTTTTAAACCAGACCTTGCAGATGATCGACACTCTTCATCCACATTTGACAGTGATACCGCTGCAAAAAAGCGAAGAGATCACACATGTTGTTGTGCAAGCTCTGGAAGCATATGAGAAAAATCAAATCGTCGTGATCGAAGCGATTGTGTCGCTTGATGACGTACCCGATCCCATAAAAAGACTACATGGGGATTTTCCCGCAAAGGAGCTGGTGTGAATGAAGACGGGAACGTTAACGAAGCCATCCACTGTCAACCAAAGTGGGCTGGCCACTTCCTTTAGCATTCAAGGATCAGGCTTTTACGTACCAGAAGACATTGTGACAAACGAAATGCTCACGCGAACCTTGGACACGACTGACGAATGGATTCAGGATAAAACCGGGATTCGCGAGCGCAGGTACTTGCAAAGCGATATGGCCACATCTGATATGTGCGTCCATGCCAGCTTAGATGCGATAAGTGATGCAGGCATTACTAGTGAGGATATCGATGCGATTGTCCTGTGTACCACGACTCCGGATCAACAGATTCCTTCTACCGCGCTGATCGTCAAGGAAAAAATAGGTGCAAAAAACGCGATTCCCTTTGATTTAACGCAGGGGGCTTGTGCAGGAGGCATTTACTCCATCCTTTTTGCTTCCCATCTTTTACAGAATCAGTTCATCAACAATGTGCTGGTTATCGGGGCAGAAGTCCTGTCTCGATACATCGATCCGACAGACCGGATTACCAAGACGTTTTTTGGGGACGCTGCCGGAGCGATCCTCCTTCAAAAAACAGGTGAAGGCAGCGGATTGCTGGCATGGGATCTAGACTCCTATTTAAATCTGGCAGTCACCCTGCACGGCGGAGGTACTGCACGGATGCCAGAGGGAGCAGACCTCAAAACCAGCCATTTTATCAGGATGAACGGCAGAGAGGTCTGGAAGACGGCCACCCGAAACTTGCCCCTCTCGATTAAAAATGCCGTGCATAAGGCCGGATTGCAAGTATCGGATATTGATCACTTTATTCTGCATCAAGCCAACCTGAATATCATCAAGAAAACGATGGCGGCATTGGACGTGCCGATGGAGAAAACGACCGTAACCATTCAGGACTATGGAAATACGGGGGCTGCTTCCATTTTTTCCGCTCTGCATAAATCTTTGGAGGAAAAAGCCATTAAACCAGGGGATTATCTGGTGATATCCGCCATTGGCGCCGGATTTTTATGGGGTTCACTATGTTTGCAATATACAAAAAACGAGTAAAGGAGAATGGGTTATGATTAAACAAACGGTAAGAGAAAAATTTTTGGAAACATATAAATTGAACGTTTCTTTGGAAGAAGTGAAGGATGATCAGCCATTGTTTGGTCCCGACTCGCCCTATGGCCTTGATTCCATGGATGTTCTGATGTTCATCAATCTGATCAAAAAGGAATATGATCTGGACATTGGTGCTGTCAATACAGACACGTTTAAAACGATTAACAGCATTGTGGCCTTTATTGAAAAGCAAAAGGGCGCACAATTGTCAAAATGATCGCAGAAAGAAGGGGGGCCTCCCCCTTTTTTTCATGGATGCGGATAATTGCCGGTTTAAGGAGGCAAAGCCGTTTCAGATAAAGAACGTTTCTACATGCAAACTATCGTGAAGGAAGTCGGGAACCAATGGAAAAGAGGGTTGAAATCTATTGGCTTCATGTCGATGAAGAAATGCAGCCTGCACATCTGAAGAGCTGTTTGGAAGTACTGGATCAAGAAGAAAGAACGGTGTATGAGAGATATCTCGTCGATTTCAAAAAAGTAGAGTTTTTGCTTGGACGGATGCTGCTCAAGAGCATGATCGGACAAAAAAGGGGAGTCCTCCCGGAAGAAGTCAGGTTTATCAAAAATGAGTACGGGAAGTTGTTCCTGGACAGCCGCCACGTGGCGGGTAGCATCAAGCGACCGTTGTTTTTTAATTTGTCCCATTCAGGTAGAATGCTGGTATGCGCCTTTTCCGAGATCGAGAAGACGGGGATCGACGTCGAAGCGGTCAAAAAGGATTGCTGTTTTGAAGTAATGCGGACTGTTTTCGTGCCAGAGGAAATAGCCTACGTCGAGCAGCAAGAGACACCTTCCATGAAGCGAGAGGCATTTTATCAGGTTTGGACGAGAAAGGAAGCAGTGATGAAGGCGCTTGGGAAAGGCTTCTCGCTGCCGCCTCTGTCTTTTTCCGTGCCGCTTGCCCGGGGCAGAGTCGACGAGCAGCCGTTTTCCTATTATACATGTGCACCTTTGGAAGGGTATATGGTTTCGGCAGCGGTAGAGCGAGAGGAAGGAGCGGACATTCGGTACGAGGTCCAAAAAGTCGGGTTGGCCGAATTGAAGGCAAGCGTACGGTCCCGTACACCCAGCAGTGCATTCTACGGATAAAATATCTATAGACGCGGTTCACATCGATCTTATCGTATACCAAAATCCAGAAGATACCACTCGAATGAACAGGTCTCCAATTGTTGAACACAGGTCTTGCGATTGGGGGGCTTATGATTCGGGCAGGTGTCTTTTTTGTTGCAATAGCTTTATCGTCTGTCAGTGTCATTGCTATTGCCATATAAACAGGAAGCTGTTGAAAAGAAGCTAAGAAAAACTCAGCAATAGGAAGAGCCAAAAAAATTTACGATAAAAGTGAAAGATAGTCGGAAGGCCCTCCGTCTATACAGTGACAAGGAGGTGGAACCCAGTTGGATGATAATGTCGGCGCACGTATCGAGCAATGGTTTCTGGCATACAGCAGCGATATTTATCGCTTTCTCGTTTACTATACCGGACGCACGGATATAGACGATCTTGTACAAGAGACCTTTATTCGCGCCCTGAAATCACCTCAGCAAACAGAGATTGCAAACCCGAAAACATGGCTGTTTGCCATTGCCAGAAATGCGGCCATTGATGAGAGGCGCAGAAAAAAACTGATCAGCTTGCTGCCGGAAACATTCCTGCAGCATCTTATTTCCCGGGACAAGACACCCGAAGAGTCTTTAGAGTTGAGCGAGAACAAGCGCATGCTCTACGACATCATCAATCAGTTGAAACCCTCTTACAGAGATGTGTTGATATTGCGCGGGATCAAGGGATTGTCCAGCAAGGAGACTGCGGAGATATTGGGATGGAGCGAAGCCAAAGTGAATCTCACTATGCATCGGGCGATGAAAGCTGTTCAGAGCAGCAGGCAAGTTTCTGTTATGGAGGCGATGAAAAATGCCGTCACGAGATGAACAGAGAATCTGGGAGGATTTAAGGAGTTTTCCTGATCAAAAACTTTCTTGGGAGCGAAAACAAGTGATGTTGGAGAACATTCGCGAAGAGCGAAGAAAGATCAGCAAGCAGCAAAAGCGAGCAAAATACGTATGGGTGGCGAACGGGCTTGTCGCATGCGCAGCGGTGTTTTTCGTTATCTGGATGAAACCATTCTCTACTCCGGTAGAAAAATCGGCGAGTCATGCTTCTATCGACCCGGCCTATGTTGAGGCTGCCCAAAAGGCAATTAAATCGGCAGGAATCAACAAGGAAATTCTCTTTGATGAGTTTGAGAAAGATGGAGATTACGATATTATCCGGAAAGCGGATCGAGAGGCCATTGTGACATTTTACCCGAATACGACAAAAGTTCGTACCATCTTGGTAGAGTGTGCGGTCAATGAGTTGCCGACGAGTTATCAAAAATATGTCGATACCGCCCAAAAGGCATTCAAAGAGGCCAATCAACAAGTCGTTTTTCAACAAGCCCGTTTCTTTAAAAGCGATGAAGGAACAGACCTGTCATTTTATTTAGAAAATCAACAATACGTCAGCGTCGATGTGAATACAAACAGAGTGACCGATTACTCCCTGGATTACAAGCTGGATGATGTGGATAAAAAGTATGTGTATCAGGCCCAAAAAGCGCTCATGCTCCTAACGGGCAAGCAGAGCTTCTCATTTTCGCATGCCAATAAACGTTCGGGTAAAGTAGAAGAAGTGTGGACACTCAAGAATGAAAACGAGCGGTATACTGTCCGGATCGGTGCGAAATCCTCCCGAATATACAAGGTTGACCACGTAACGGACCGATATAAAATAAACTCGAAAGAAGAAGCGATCTCAGTGACTAAGCCGCTGATTGCAAGCATATTTGGAATCGATATCGCCGGGTACAAGGCGGATGGCGGCAAAGATTGGGGAGGCTATGTGTTGACCAGCGAAGGGAAGCCGGTTATCAGGGTTATCATTCATGATTTACATATCGGCGATATCTCAGGCATTTACGTTGAATGGGACGAATGACGGGAAAAGCTACTGACTTGTTGCATGGTCGGTAGCTTTTTTGTGTCTTGGTTTTGATCGGCAGCATTTATCCCCCTTTGCCAGCAACCGCCAAAATGGTTTATACAGCTTGGACATCTCATTGACCTATTGCTACAATAATATGGGAGAGTTGTTAGCGGCTGTTGTCCCAAAAATAGTTACAGCTGAAGCAAAATAGGAGAGATATGCTTGAAAGCGATTATCGTAGACGATGAGAGGCTTGCATTGAGAAGAATGGAAAAGCTCCTGAAGGAACAGAACGCGAACACTCCCATTCACTTGATGGGGTCTTTTCAAGATCCGCATGCCGCATTGGAGGCCGCGAAGCAAGAAAAACTGGATGTAGCGTTCCTGGATATTCAGATGATCGATATGGATGGATTTGAATTGGCTGAGCACTTGTTGAACATTCAGCCGCAACTTCACATTGTTTTCGTTACCGCCTTTCAAGAGTATGCCGTGAAAGCCTTTGAAATGAACGCACTCGACTATTTGTTGAAGCCTGTCCATCAGGGCAGATTGGCTGTGACCCTGCAACGGGTGGCAGAATCCGCCGGGAAGACCCCGGTCAGCTACAGCAGCCAAAAACATATGACACTCTGCTGCTTGCAAAGCTTGCATTATCTCGATCAACAAGGCAACGAACAATATCTTCCCTGGAAAACACTGAAGGGGCAGGAGCTGTTTGCGTATCTGGTACACTATCGGGATAAGACAGTGAGCAAGCAGGTTTTGATAGATTTGCTCTGGCCTGATTACGATTCAGTCCGGTCGAGGACACAACTGCATACGGCCATTTATCAGATTCGGAAAATGATTAAGAGCATTGGCTTCGATTTGGAGATTAAATACAAGGATGAAGGGTATCGGCTGGTGTGGGGAGATGTGAAGCTGGATGTTGAGGAATGGGAAGCCTTGGTGCGAGATGCTCCCAAAGTTACAGAAGAGACATTGGAACAGCACTTGTCTATCATGGCCAAGTACACAGGCGATTTTCTGGAGGAGCATCCGTATTTGTGGGCAGAGTACGAGCAGGAGCGCTTGCGGTTGCTCTGGTTGAACCATGTCAAGCAAATTGCTGAATATTACGTATCGGTTGAACAATATACCGAGGCGATTTTGATTTATCAAAAGATACGTGAAAAGTTTCCAGTAATGGAAGAGGGCTACTTCTATTTAATGAAGATATACGCCATGTTGAACCACCAAGGCGAGGTGAGCAAGCAGTTCAAGCTGATCTCGACCAAGCTGAGAGAGGAATTCGATGTTGCTCCCAGCAAGGAACTGACGGAGTGGTATGAACAATGGAAAAAAGGGGATCAAACCTAAAACGGACAGGGACGGGCAAACCATGAAAATGAGACTGTTATCAATGCTTCTGATCGTGGCCGGAATCGTTGTGCTGAGCTATCCAACACTGGCTGAAGAGTATCAGGACTACCGGCAGCAAAAGCTTGTCGAGGAATGGCAAAACAGTTTGCAGAATATTTCCAATGGGGAAGAGGCCGCTGGATCAAATCCTGCACCGGCAATTCCTTCCTCAACAGAAGATAGCGAGACAGCGATAGAAAGTGCCGATGCTGCGACCGAGAAGGAGAACGGGAAAAAGCCGGCACCGGACTTTGGCAGCTATAAGAATATGGAAGGTATTTTGACGATTGAAAAGATTGGTCTAATGCTGCCCATTTTGCACGGTGCATCAGATAACAATATGAAAACGACGGTTGCGAGCATCGAAAACACCGGGAGGGCCGGGGAAGTCGGCAATTATGCCATCGCTGGACACAGAAACTTTACATACGGTCGAAATTTCAATCGATTGGATGAGATGGCTGCAGGAGATAAGATCGAGGTTGACAACGGCAAGAGCAAATTTTCCTATACCGTTACAGAGAAATTGTATGTAAAGCCCGAAGAGGTGTGGGTTTTGGAAGGGAACGGAAAAGATAAGGAGATTACGCTCATCACCTGCCATCCGATGCACAATCCGACACACCGACTGATTATTAGGGGAAAAATGACAGAGTGATTGATATTTTTCAAGAAAAGATAGGATGAGGCTCCCTTTTCTAGTAAAGTTATGCTATTATTTTTTTAGTATATTTGATTTTAAAACTTTCAAACGATAATGGCAAATCTAATGAAAATTAGAGACGCAAAGCTATAGGGCCTTCCTTGTGTATGCAAGATGGCAGCCAGCTACCGAAAGGGGAGTTTTTTTGTGTTTTTTCGACGACTTTCGATGACAGTGGTAGGCATGTGTTTGCTGGCGGCTCCAGCGACTGCGTGGGCGAGCTCCGCTCCTTCCTTTATTGATGTAAGCGAGCTCAATAATGGAATCGTCAAAGTTCAACACCATCATTCGGCACAGCCAGTCAATGAAAAAGTAAAAATCACGAAAGACAACCAGAACTTCTATTATAGCGTAAAAGACAACAACCGTTTCCCACTACAGCTAGGAGATGGCAAATATACGATTACACTCCTGCAACACGTTGCGAACAATAAATACCGTTCGATAGAAAGCAAGGAAGTGAACCTGACGGCATCAAGCCCGCAGGCCGTTTTCCTGCAACCGATCCAGATGATCTACTGGAACGACAAGACGAATGCGACCGCAAAAGCCAGAGAGCTGACCAAGGGCTTGAAGACCGACAAGGAAAAGGTACAAGCTATCTACAATTATGTGATCCAAAACGTCCAGTACGATTACGCAAAAGCCAATCAAGTTACGAGTGAATACATCCCTTCGGTAGATGCGACATTGACTGCAGGGCAAGGCATCTGTTACGATTACGCATCGCTGTTTGCCGCCATGCTGCGCAGCCAGGGGATTCCTGCCAAGCTGGTGATGGGACGGAAAAACGACATCCCGCAATACCATGCCTGGAATGAGATTTACTTGAAAGAGACGAACGAATGGATTACGGTCGATACAACATATGATTCGATTATGGTAAAGGGAACGAAAAAGCCGGCCATGATCAAGAATAAAAGTGAATATGTCATAGAAAAGCAGTATTAGGACACGATGCAGGAACTGCTCAGAAGCCGCTCCCTCTCATAAAAGAGGCGGGCGGCTTTTCGTTTTCTCCTATTCAGAATAAATTCAGAGTGATCTTTTATAGTGTGTTTTGTGGCTTAACAGCCAAAACCATACAAATTTTGATGTAAGTCGCCACCAAGAAAGAACAGCTTTAGACACTTACAAATAAAGAACAATGGAGAGGAGGAAGCAACGAAAAAAACATGCTCTCAGGATTGTGCAAGGTGTCATATTCTTCTTCCCCGGCGAAAAGGGGACTGGCAGCATTATCAAAACTTCATATGGGTAATCGCTGCTAGAGTCGTACGACCTTGCCAATTTAAACATGCGAGGTGAACGTAGTTAAGATGTGGCAGCGAAAGAAGCTTTTATCTGTTTACTTAGTATTCGCTTTGCTGGTGAATCTCTTCTTGCCATCCGCGTTTGTCAGTGCCAATGAAGTACCGATGAACGCAGGAATCACCAGTGAAGAAGGTGCCCCAACAAGTGGCGAGGTGTCCGAGCCGGGAACGGATCAAGAACCAGGTGCGGAGAATCCAGAGCCAGGTGCGGAGAATCCAGAGCCGGGCACGGAGAATCCGCAGCCGGGCACGGAGAATCCGCAGCCAGGTACGGAGAATCCGCAGCCAGGTACGGAGAATCCGCAGCCAGGTACGGAGAATCCGCAGCCAGGTACGGAGAATCCAGGAACCGGAACGAATCCGGTGCCAGACCCGCCACCGCCTCCACCGCCCCCAGCACCACCTGTGGAGCCCGAAAAATCACCAGAGAACATCATAACAAAAGTGGCGATGAAGGATGAGGAAGGTAATAACATTACCGAGATTCGTCCTGATCAGGGATCAATGGTAAAGATCATCTTCGACTGGCATCTTCCGGAGGGGCACACCTATAAGGGTGGCGACACTTTTACCTTCGATCTGCCGGACAAATTTAAGGTAGACCGACTTTTGGATGGACCTCTCACGGGGGACGTAGGGACATTTGAAGTAACACCGGAAGGCACCGTTACCTTCACTTTTAGCGAAGATGTGGAGAATGACGAATTCGTCGGTACGTTTGAGGTTTGGCGAACCTTTGACGAAAGCAAATTTTCCGGGGGAACGAAGCAGCAGATCGAATTTCCGTTCGGAGAAACGATCAACGTTCATTTCAAAGCCAATATCCGGGAAGAAATGGACAAGCAAGGAACAGCCAAGAAAATGAACCCAAGCGAGATCGACTGGGTTGTCGATTTTAACAAGGGCGAGCAAAAGATTACAGGCGCGACCTTCCAGGATAGCATACCTGCCGGACTTGAACTCGTTTCTTCTTCTGTCGAGGTATATGAGCTGGAGGTCATGCTGGACGGAAGTGTAAGGCAGGGAAGTGCTGTGACGATACAGCCAACAGTCTCCGGCAATCAGTTCCAGCTGGTCTTTGGAGATATCGATAAAGCGTATCGCGTCAAGTACAAAACAAATATCCTTGAGGCCAAAAATACGACATACACCAACAATGTGTCGGTTACGGGCGGTTCGTACGCAAAGGACGATTCAGCATCCGTCAGTGTGGCATTCAGCGAACCGCTCGCGAAAAAGTCTCTTGATTACAAGTCTTCTACACAAACCCTCACTTGGTCCATTGAGTACAATTACAATGAGCAAGTGATTGCACCGGGAAGTGCCTGGATTGTCGATACCTTTGAAACTGAGCAGACTCAGGAATTCCTCAAGGACACACTGAAAGTCTACGAGGTTACCATCGACGAAAACGGTAAGGCGACCCGGGGAAACCAAGTGGCTTCTAATGAATACATCATAGACGATACACTTCCAAACGGCTTTAAACTGGACTTTCCGAACGGCGTTCAGTCTGCCTATGAAATCATTTACGACACAAAAGCGAAGGACCGTGTTCGCAAGAGTGTCAATGTGACGAACAAGGCAGAGATGTACGATGGCACGACTAAACAGGCAACGAAAGGGATGTACCAGGTCATCTTTTGGAAGGACGCCAAAAACGAGGACATCAACTACAGCACCAAGACCATTCTCTGGAAGATGTATCTGAACTATGACAACTATCAAATGGACGAAGTTGTCATCACCGACCACTACAAGGGCCAAGGGATTGAGCTTGACAAAGATAGCCTGAAAATTTCCGGATTGACAGAGGGGACAGATTACACGATCGAGCCCATCAACAATTATCGCGAAGGGTTTACGATCAAGTTCAATCATCCGATCAGCACGAAAGTGGACATCGAGTACAAGACAAAGTTTGACCCGAACTACTTCAATGCCCATGACATTACCAACCATGGAAAGCTGACATGGCTTGAAAACGGAGTGTCATACGAGAGGGAAGATTCGGCAACGGTTTCCTCGGACCGTTACACCAAGAACAACGGGAATAAAACGGGGACGTATAACCCTAAAACGAAAACCATCACCTGGATCATCGATGTAAACTACAATCTGCAAGAGATTAACCAGGCGGTGATCAAGGATTTCTATCAGGGAGAGCAAACATTTGTCAAGGAATCCCTGAAGGTGAATCGTTTGAACCTCCAGGGTGGAGCCGACCAGGTAGAGGTTAAAGAAGGGCTGCCGAGCAGTGCGTATTCGTTTGAAGGCGGGCTGAAGAACAGTGAAGGTCACGAAGGCTTTGCACTGACGTTTAAAGATCCCATCGACTCTGCATATCGCATCACGTACCAGACGAGCCTGAAAGGCCATGAGGTCTTGGCAGAATACATGAACGATGCAACCATGAGCGATGGCGGCGGGCCGGCGTTGTTTGCCCAATCCGCTTCGGTGAAGCCAAAGCATGGTGGGGAGTATATCCTTAAACAAGGCAAGCAGGGAACAGGGGCAGATGCAGAAAATGCGTTCTGGACCATTTACCTGAATCGAAACCAGTCCTGGATCGATGCCGGTGCGAAAGTAACGGACAAGCTGTCTGACAATCAAGTGCTCCTTCCGGAATCCTTCCAGCTCTATCAGACGGTGGTGGATGCCAACGGGGTAGTGAGCAAAGGCGAACCAGCCGATCCCGCGGACTACGAACTGAAAGTTCTTACGCCAGCGGATGGGGAGCATAGCTTTGAATTGATCTTCAAAAAGCCGATTGAGAGCGCCTATATTTTGGAATACAAGTCGTTCATCATCGCGGAAAATGGAGAATACATCAAGAACAGCGCCGCTTTTGCCGGAAGAACGTCCCTGGCTGACGATGGCAGTGGACAAGGTGGAATCAAAGTCAGCTTGTCAGGAGCTGGCGGAGGGGCGTTCCCTGCTGGGAAAGCATTCATCAAAATCGTGAAAACGGATGCCGCATCAGGTGAATTATTGGCAGGAGCCACATTCGAACTGTATGACAAGACAGGCAAAATGCTGCTTGAAACGCTTGTAACCGATGAACAGGGAGTAGCAGTAACAAAGAAAAAATACAGCTTTAAAGAGTATGTACTCAAAGAAAAATCGGCCCCATCTGGGTATCTCGTCGATGAAGCGTACGCAAGCGGCAAATTGATTGCTTTCAAAGAAGACAAAGAAATTTCGGTTACAAACCAAAAAGGCGACTGGAGCTTTAAATTGACGAAAGTCGATTCGGAGGATGGCGAGAAGAAGCTCGAAGGCGCTGTCTTCAAACTCCAGCGGAAAAACGGCGATAAGTTTGAAGACGTTGCTGACCACACTTCGCTTGTAACTGACGCAAACGGAGAGCTCTATCTCGCGAAATTGGAGCCTGGAGATTATCAGTTAATCGAAACAAGTGCGCCGAAAGGGTACAAGCTGGATGAAACACCGATTCCTTTCACGATTCGGCCAAATCAGACTGCCGTGATTCCATGGACGATGAAGAATGTTGCGAATCGCGGTTCAGTAGAACTCGTGAAGGTAGACGAGTTTGACCATAACATTACGCTGGCAGGAGCGGTATTTGAGCTCCGCGATGCAGACGGCAAAACGCTGCAGTCGAACCTTTCAACAGATGAAAATGGCAAACTGGTGATACCAGACCTGAAGGCAGGAAAGTATCAATTTGTCGAAATTACAGCTCCAACTGATTATCTGGTCAGTCAGGAAACATTGGAGTTCGAGATCGTAAATGAAGGCGAAGTCGTACAGAAAATCTTTACGAACAAGCTGATCCCGGGTTCTGCAACACTGACCAAAGTCGATTCCAATCGACCAGACGTCAAGCTGGAAGGTGCGCAGTTCAGAGTGTTGGACGAGAACAAGAAGCCGATCCTGAGCGGACTGTCCACGGACAAAATCGGTGAATTGCACGTTCCAGATCTCAGACCTGGCCTTTATTATTTCGAGGAAACACGAGCACCCAGCGGTTATGTCATCAAAGACAGACTAACTGAATTCGAGATTAAAAAGAATGAGATTACAACCGTAACGATCGGGAACGTCCGCTACTCTGGCGGAGGCGGCGGTGGAACGCCACCGGTAGACCCACCCAATCCGCCGGTAGACCCGGAGAAACCGGAAAAGCCTGAGAAACCAGGCAAGGACAAGCCGGACAGACCGGATCGGGACGAGCCTGAAGAGAAACCAGAAATACCGGGCGTTCCGTCCAAGCCGTCCAAGCCTGGCGAGCCTTCCAAGCCGGAGGTGCCTGTCACGCCAACTCCGGTAGAACCAACACCGGAAAAACCTGTAGATCCAGCGCCGGTGACACCGGTAGATCCGGTGCCAACTACCCCAAGCCCGAGCGTGCCTACGAGTCCAACGAAGCCTGTTGAGAAGGTAGACAAGCCTGTCGGTTCGGTGAAAGTGCCAGAAGGCGGAACGCCAACCATCGGCAAACAGCCTAAGCATGGTACTGTCACAGTCGATCCGAGCGGCAAATGGGTATACACGCCTAACGGCGGTAAAAAACAAAAAGATTCGTTCTCGATTATTGTCAAAGATAAAGACGGCAATGAAGAGGAAATGCTGTATGAGGTAGATGGAGATGTTCCGACTGGCGGCATCCATCCGGACAAGGCAGCCAAAAAGGTCCTGCCGAAGACTGGAGAAGAGAGCCACCTCCCGCTTCAGTTGGCGGGAGCCGGCCTCATTGTTCTTGGAGCGTGGCTCTACAGAAGAACCCGTTCCATGCGCAACATGTAACGGAATTACGCACATTCAAACGGACATCAATAAACCATAAGCCTGCTTGGGGCTGTCTCGCAAGTAGTTGTACTGCTGGCGGGGCAGCCTCTTTTTATTTGCGGGAATGCTACGGCTTGAAGCATATGGATATGGAATCGCGCGGCCAATGCAATAAACAGGGCGACAAAGGAAAACCTATCCTCATGAAGGGGGATGGAATGATGGATGTAACAGAAAAGCTCTGGGCAGAGCTCGAAGAAGTGATCGATCCGGAAGTAGGTGTGAACATTGTCGATCTGGGCCTGGTATACGACATTGCGGTCGATGAGGAAAACAATGTGACTGTCACTATGACGTTGACCATTCCCGAATGCCCGCTTCGCGATATGATCGTCAGCAATGTGGAAGCCAAAGCCAAAAGCATTCCAGGGGTAGGGAACGTTCATGTCAACCTCGTTTTTGAGCCAAGATGGAGTCCGGCCCGAATGAATGACCGTGCGAGGGAAGAGATCAGAAATCGAAGGGCCCATGTGTAAGCGGCCGGGAAAAGTCTGAACAACAAGCTCCAAACAGCATGACAAAAAGCTCAAGCCTGACATACTTGAGCTTTTTGCCGCTTCACCAAAACGGGCGGTCCGATCAGGAGCCAACAGCAGCAGCGGATCAGTGAAACCCTGAAGATTTCTACACGCACCCTTTTTTGCACAGTGATATGCAAGATTGCTGGCCCGCGGAAGCAGCATAGAAAATAAATCGGGAATTCAAAGGAAAGAATAGACTTGTTCTTTCCCGTAAGTTACTCTATAACTTGAGTGCGCCCCGAAAAAACTGCACTCATGTAGAACGATGTTGCTAACCGATAGATGTACATCCTTTATGAATTCCCATTAGGGAGGACCCGATTTTATGTGTTGCATCGCATTCATGCGTACAAGGTAATGTAAGGTACAGAACATGTATAACCTGTCCATTTTTTTAGAAATGGTCCAGGTTTATTTGTGCTGTGCCTTTTTCATTCCCTACTACGAATGAATGAGGTGCTTTTTATGCCCAAAAATAGACGGACATCCAGGGGAAAATCCCGGATCTCCTCAAACTTCTCTGCACAACATTTGTTGATTAATAAACAATTGAGCAAAGACATGATCGACATGGCGAAGATAACGCCGAATGATACGGTAATAGACATCGGCGCCGGCAAAGGGGCGATAACATTCCCGTTGGCAAAAAGAGCGGCAAGAGTCATCGCTGTGGAGAACGATCCGGTTTTTGCCGAGAAGCTGCTCGATAAGATGCAAGGAGTAGCGAATATTCGGATGAACAGGCAAGATTTTTTACAGTTCAACCTTCCCAAAAGTCCGTTCAGTGTCGTGGCCAATATTCCATTCTCCATCACCACGCCGATACTCGGGAAGCTTCTGGACGACCCTGCTGTTCCGTTGCAGAGAGCCGTGCTCATCATGGAAAAAGGGGCGGCCAAACGGTTTACCAGTGTGCGGATTACGAATCCACGAATCCTGAAATGGCGGATGTGGTTTGATCTCAGGCTCGTCCGGACGGTATCGCCAGACCATTTCTCACCGCCCCCAAAGGTCGAGTCAGCAATAGTAACGATCTTCAGAAAGCAAAGTCCATTGGTTCCACTGCAAGCTCATGCAAGGTTTATGGCGTTGGCCACTTATATCCTCCAGCAGCCGCAAGCGCCTGTCTTTGCGGCCTTACAGGGAGTTTTTACCCCTTCCCAAATCAAGCATGTGGTAAAAGCGTTGAGACTGGAGCGGAATCAAGCGGTGTCTTCTCTAAATGAGCAACAGTGGGGGCAGCTCTTTCACTCGATGCTCCGGTATGTTGACCCAAGCCGATGGCCAAAGGTGCCAAAGAAGAAGATGCCGAAGATTCCGAGGGCGAAGGCGCCAAAGATGCCAAAGCCAAAAATGCCAAAGATATCAAAGCCAAGGATGCTAAAAAACCCAAAACAAAAGAAATAATCTTTAAAACAAAGCAAGAAAAACAAGAAAAGCGATAGAGATGAAAAAGGAGAAAACGCGAAAGTCTTTGGGACACCTACCTAGGCGAAATGGAAAAAGCGGAACACTCTTTTAAGAGTCCAACCTTTGAAAAGCACCGGGAACCGGCTGCTTTTGGACGCGGTTCCGCTTTTGGAATGCAGCCGGCCAGTACAACCCTCGAGCAGGTGTCCCACCGTACTTTAAGCGGTTTTCTCCTTTTTCATCTCTCCACCCAAGCTCGAACAAAGTTTTCCTTACAAAACCGAAAGCAAAATGTAAGGTAGATCAATAGCTACTTGTCTGGAAACTGGTTACAGTTAATACAACGAGAAGCAAACCGACTGCCATTTGAGTTTCGGGAATAAGCTTGGGAGGAATAAATGTGAAAGCATCTGTACTTGAAGTCAGAGACGTTCAAAAAATATACGGAAATCGAGGAGAAAGTCAGTCGCATGCGTTGAAAGGAGTATCGCTGACTATCCAGGAAGGCGAATTTGTCGGAATCATGGGTCCTTCCGGCTCCGGAAAAACGACGCTGCTGAATGTCATTTCCACACTGGATCGCCCCACGGACGGATTCATTCAGATCGCCGGAACGGACATCACCCAGATGAAACAGAATCAGCTTGCGGACTTCCGTTCGCAAAAGCTGGGCTTCATTTTTCAGGACTTCAACCTGCTGGAAAACTTGACGGTGTATGAAAATATCGCCCTGCCCCTGTCGCTGCAAGGCGTCTCTTCGAGCGAGATTGCCCCCAAGGTGCACAAGGTGGCGCAAACGCTGGGGATTCAGGAGATATTGCAGAAGTACCCGGTCCAGATTTCCGGCGGGCAGAAGCAGCGGGCTGCGGCCGCACGTGCGCTGGTGCATGATCCGGCCATTCTGCTGGCTGATGAGCCGACCGGTTCGCTTGACTCCAAAAACGCGAAAAGCTTGCTGGAGACGATGACCGATCTGAACGAGAACCACGGCGTGTCGATCATGATGGTCACGCACGACGCTTTCAGTGCAAGCTATTGCAGGCGCATTCTCTTTATTCAGGACGGAAAATTGTATACGGAAATTCACCGGACACAAGACCGTCAGCAATTCTTCAAGCAAATCCTGGATGTACTTGCCGAGCTGGGTGCATCGCATGATGTGCGCTAGGAGGGAATGCACATGCTGTTGAAGCTTTCGCTTTCAAGTATGCGAAAAATGATGAAGGACTATCTGGTTCTCCTGATCGGTCTGGTCATCTCGATTACGATCTTTTACATGTTCCAGACGCTGGCGCTGAATGGTGACTTTACGAAACAAAATTCGGTGATCAGCTCGATCCAGCTCGTTTTTAATGTAGGCTCTGTTTTGCTGGCGTTCATTACCTTCTTCTATATCTTTTACGCCAACTCGTTCTTGCTGTCGCTCAGACGCAAAGAACTCGGGATGTATATGATATTGGGCGCGAAGAAGAGGAAGATCAGCCAAATCCTGTTTTTGGAAACGCTTGTGCTCGGGATCATTTCCCTGGTCATCGGCACCATCGCGGGAGCAGGGCTGGCGAGCGGGGTAGGGAGCCTGCTGATGAAGCAGCTCGATATCTCGCTTGAAGGCTACCAGCCCTTCTATCTCCCTTCCATCATGATGACGTGCGGGTTCTTTTTGGTGCTCTTTCTGCTGACGTCATCGGTCAATGCAATCAAGCTGGCCCGTGCGACAGAGCTGGACCTCATCCGGGCCGAACAGCAAAATGACAGGGTACAGCGAAAGGGCTTCGCTACGGTTCTGCTTGCACTGATCGGCCTTGCCGGACTCGCAGCAGGTTATTATGCGCTTGTCCATATGGAAGAGCTCAGGGAAATCGGACTCTTCATCGCGGCATCAGCTACCACCATTGGAACCTATTTGATTTTCATCACCCTGCTGCCGGTGTTTGTAAATGCGTTGAAAAAGAATCGGGTGTGGAATGAGCGTAAACTAAATGCTTTCACATTCGCGCAGCTTCGCTTTCGCGTAAACAACCTGACAAAGGTGCTCGGAACGGTAGCGATGCTGATCGCGCTCGGCGTTGGGGCAATGGCTGGGGGCATGGCTTTTCAGAAAAACGTGAGCCTGATGGCGGAAATGGGAAAAGTCTATGACGTCATTATTCACAAGCCTGTGCCTGCAGACTATGAAGCCTTGAAAGCAATGACGGTCGAGGAACAAAACACGTACCGATACAAGGTGGATGATGCGGGGATTTACTACCTGAAGGACGATTTGCTGGCGGATCCGCCGCTAATCAACACGATCGGATTGGAGGACTACGATCCGGACAACCGGGTCAAGCGCGTGTCAACGTCTCTCCCGTCCAAGGTGTACAGCGTGTATGATCATCCTGAGGAAAACCTGGGGCCGGACATCGAGTCGATGCCCCCTGACTGGCAGGAAGCGGTCACGGGCGAATTTATCAACAGCTACGAGATGATCAACGGCAAGGCAGTCCGCATCGTCGATCAAACGACGTATAGCGGTATCCAGGGAGAAGAGCGCTCGGTCGTGCTCGCCAGGGTGGATGACTTTTTAAAGTACAAGCAGGAGCTGAAAGAAATCGATGAGCGGCAAACCCGGTTGTATGCTGATGAGACTGGAGCCGAGGGTCCCCAGCTTTATTCGAAATACACCACATATGCCAGCCTCTATGCCTTTACGAGCGGGACGATGTTCATGGGCTTCTTCCTCGGAATTGCCTTTTTGGCGATGATGGCTAGCTGCCTGATGTTTAAAATCCTGTCCGGGGCTACCCGGGACAAAGACCGCTACAGCATGCTTCGCAAAATCGGAGTTCGCCAGGAATGGCTTGTCGGTTCGATTTACAAGGAGCTGTTCGTCGTCTTCGTGTTTCCTGCCCTGATCGGTCTGGTTCACGTTCTCGTAGGGATGAACATGTTCTCGTTTATCCTGGAAGAACCGTATGTGGGCATTTGGGTACCGATCAGCATTTTCCTGGTCATCTACACATTTTACTATTGGATTACGGTACAGCTTTACAAAGGAATTGTCCTGCCGAAAGAAGCATAAGCGAAAATCCCCCGATTTCCCGGGGGTTTTTTTATGGAGGGAAGCGGCCTACTGCCAAAGGCTCATTCCCTCCAACTCCCCGGTTTTATAAGCAATTTCCCTGATCTTTTCGACATCTGCAATGCGAATCGCACCGCGGTTGGAAAGCTCGATCAGCCCTTGCTGCCGCCATTTTTGCAAAATCTTGTTTACGGTAATGCGGGAGGTGTCGATGTAGCGGGCAAATGACGTTTGATCGATCGGGACGTTTTCATTTTCATGAACGGTGTATAGTCTGATCAAATAATGGGCCATCTGCTGTTCGACCGGACAGTCCTGGAATGCGATGATTTCAGCCAGCAGCCGAACCTTGTATATTTGCGAATTGGTAAAAAGGACGGCGGCCTGGGGGTGATCTTTGCATATATTGGACAGCGCTTCATCGGAGAAGAAGTACAAAACGGAGGGGGAGGTGGTGATGGCGGAAGTCACGTAGGGCCCTTTAAAGGCCCCGTGCTCGCCAGACAATCCGCCGGTTGGCACGTAGTCGATGGTGCGCTCGTGTCCGTTCGCGGATAAGAGGATGATTTTTAAACCGCCGCGATCCAGGTAGTAAAAACCGTTTCCCTGTTCGCCCTGGCGATAGACGGTGGCGTTCTTTTTATACTCCAGCTTTTGGCCATACATCAAAAACGGGGCCCATTTGTAGCGCAGATTGGTCATGGCGATCTCCTTTTCTCGTGATCTGCCTTGGACAGCGGAAGCTAGACAGTCAACGCCGTCTGGGTGTATCGATACGGATAGCGGAGCAATTCCGGTTTCTGGATGACAAAGGTCCGGTTTTTGATCTCGATAATTCTGCTTTCTTTCCACTGCTTCAGAATCTTATAGACGGTGATCCGCGTCAGACCGGCACAGTCGGCCAGGTCTTGCTGGGTGAGCGGAACCTCGTAGTTCTTAAAATCGTCGCAAAGATTCAAAAGAAGGGAGGCAATCTGCCCTTCTGAAGTAAGCGCTTTCATGTTGATGGCAAAAAGGAGAATACGCAGTTTCTGGCTGACAGTTTGTGTGAACAGCGAGAGCAATTCAGGTTGAGCCTTGAGCATTTCTTGAAATTGGGCACAGGAGAAGTGGTAGACGACCGAGTTCTTTACGGCAACGGCTGTGGTGAAGTGCGTATGACGATCCATGGATTGGACGCCCATGATCTGGCCGGGAACGACGATGTTTAACAGACGGTCATTCCCTTTTGCCGTTGTGGAAATGATTTTTACGAGACCTTTATGGAGGTAGTAAAAACCTTCTCCCATCGTGCCTTGCTTGTATATGATCGTTTTTCCTTTACAAAATTGCCGGGTCCCGTACTTCAGGAACGATTCCCATTTCACATCGGTTTCAAACGGAGATACCATATCGAACACTCCTTACAATTGGAATTGTGGATGCTCGAAAAACGGGCTCGGTTGGCGGTTTCGACTACCCGGTCGGGGAGCTTGAGTGAATTTTTGACATCTGCTGGAGCAGGGTGGCTTCCTGGTTTACTTCCTGTATGGCCGAAGCCAGCTCTCTTATGCCTTCTGTCTGTCCCTGGGTCAGATTCTTCGAGTCCAGGACCATTTCCGAGATCGAGGCCATTTCTGCTTGGAGTGAAGAGAGGTTCTGAGAAATCTCTTTGGCAAAATCTCCGGACATCGTTGCCAAACGGCGCATTTCTCCGGCGACGATGTTGAAGCCTCTGCCGTGTTCGCCAGCCCGTGCGGCCTCAATCGAGGCATTCAGGCTGAGAATTTCGGACTGCTTGGCAATCTGCGAGATCGATTTCAATACGGTAAAAGTCGTTTTCAACTGCTCCAGCATCCCGGTCGTGACGGTATGCAGTTTTTCGCTGTGCAAGGATAAGACTTCAGAGCCTTTCTGCATTTCGATGGATTGTGCAGAAACCTCTTCGACGATCGACGACAAATGCCCGGCGATCTGTGTCAGCGTATTTTGTCGATCCAGGCCGACTCCAAAGACAAGGACACCGGCAATGATTCCATTTTCCTTGATGGGAAGTCCGCCGGCCAGATAGGCAATCCCGTATACGGAGGAATCCATGACTTTGCTGACGGGCATCCCTTGCTCCAGGATGTGCTTGGCAAGACTGCCCTCCTTGATCGGAGCGTGAGGAGACAAGCCAAACTGCAGGGTTTTTCCAGGAATATAGGTTAAAAATTTTTCCCGATCCGTTACTCCCAGCGTAAAGTCTTCTTCAAAGCATAAGACCATTTTATGCATGAGAGAAGAAACGCGGACGACATTTTCCAACAGGCTCATTGCCTTCAAACCCCTTCACCAAAAACGTTTTCCGTATCGTTTTGCCACACCAATTCTAAATTTTCAGAACCTTCCACGAATATTATAGATGAAGAAAAAGAGTATTTTCAATCTATGGAGCATGGACAAAACAAAAAAACAGAAATCATGTTAAATGGTTTACATTCAGATGCGATATCAAGCCGTTTTTTGTCAAAAAATGTGGTTGAAACGTTAAGCGCTTTACAATACTCCAGCTTCCCATTTAGTAAAATCATAGCACCGTCCTTTTTGCCTGAAACGGAAAGCGGGCACAAAATTATCGAAAGATTCCGATAGTGGTTGGGGGGTAAGGGAACAATCCGGCGAAACGATCCGGCAGGTTAGACGAAAGCAGCTTGTTCAATGATTCATGAAGGGGTCGTACATGAAAAAATGGAGGGGTAGTCAATGAAAAAGGTAAAAAAATGGGGGGCATCCCTTTTGACGGCTTGTCTGATGATTGTCATGACTGCAGGCTGCGGCGGAAATGCGGCGCCAAGCGGTACTTCCAATCAGCCTGCGGCAGCAGGCGGCGACTCCAAGCCGAGCTACAACTTCAAGCTGGCCCATATTACGCCGCCTACACACATGGCATTTGGCGGCGGAAAAGTTTAAAGAAGAGTTGGACAAGCGTTCCGGAGGCCGGATGAAGCTGGAGATATATCCGTCCAGCCAGTTGGGAACGGAAGCTGACATGGTTCAGCAAATCGGTGCCGGTTCGGTCGATTTCGGCTTGATTACAGCGGCCTATCTCAGCTCCAGGTCTCCTTCATTTTCTGCCTGGTTTACGCCTTATGCATTTCCTGATCTGAAGGCGGCAAATGAAGCCAGGCATACGGACGTAGCCAAAAAAATTCTCGCGACACTGGAGCAGCAGGGATTGGTGGGCCTTGATTATTTATTCGCCGGGCAGCGCGTGATGCTGTTTAAAGACAAAGAGGTACTGAAGCCGGAAGACATGGCGGGACTGAAGCTGCGGGTCACCCCGAGCCCTCCGCTGCAGGATTTTTACAAGTTTGCAGGCGCATCGACGGAAGGACTGCCGCTGCCCGAGGTGTATTCGGCCGTTCAAACCGGCGTGATCGACGGAATGGATATGGACCTCGATGCGACCATCACCAACAAATACTACGAAGTCGTGAAGTACGGGGCTGTGACCAATCATATGGTGTGGCCTGCGGTCGCGATGGTCAGCAAAGGGACGTTCGACAAGATGCCGGATGAGGACAAGCAGATTGTTCGCGACGCCATTGCCGCGGCGGCTGATTTTTCCGCAACGACCAGAGCGGGGCAGGAAGAAGAGTTCAAAAAAACGCTCAGTGACAAAGGAATGAAAATCTATGAGATCGATCCGGCTCTGTTTGGTCCCATCATGAAGGAGTTTGACCAAAAATACGGACCGACCAACCCGCTCATCCAAGAGTTTATCGATACATTCCGCAAATAGGCAGCCAAAGGGGAACAGACCATGAAAGCATTGAGCGACCTCATTTCTACGGTGGAAAAGTATTTAGCCATTGTCCTCATGTTTGCGATGGCTGTCATTGTTGCACTCGCAGTCGTGTTTCGCTACGTGCTGAATGCCCCCCTGTCATGGGCGGGGGAGGTGTCGATCTTTTTATTGATCTGGAGCAGTTTTATCGGCGGCAGCCTGGGACTGAAGTACAAGTCTCAGGCCGCCGTTACCATTGTCCTTGAGTACGCGACGGCGAAGGTAAAGAAAATGGCAGGCATTGCCGGGCATATCCTGATGCTCGTATTTCTCGCGGTGATGCTCTATTACAGCTATACATGGGTGCTGTCGCCAGGCGTTGCTTTTCAAAAGTCGACAGCCATCCTCCTCCCGATGTGGATTCCGTTCAGCGCGGTGCCGGTCGGCTTGACGTTTTCCGCCATCCATCTGTTGTCCAATCTGATCGATCTGATCCGAGAGGAGGAATTCCGTTGACCACATTGGTAATCCTGCTGTTTCTGCTCTTTTTATTGATGGGCATCCCGATTTCCCTTGTCCTGGGCATGATCACGATCGTCTATTTCTTACTCATGGGGAACACAACACTGCTCACATCTACACCGATGCGGCTTTACTCCGGTCTGGAGAATTTCGGCTTGCTGGCGATCCCGCTGTTTATGCTTGCCGGGGAGCTGATGAACGGAGGCGGCATCACGACCAGGCTGGTCCAGTTCGCGAAGGTGTTCGTGGGGCATGTTCGCGGCGGGCTGGCTTATGTGACGGTGGTGTCGAACATGTTTCTGGCTTCGATTCTCGGATCGGCCAATGCGCAGGCTGCGATGATGAGCAAGGTGATGGTTCCGGAAATGGAAAAGGAGGGCTATGACCGGGAATTCTCCTCGGCCTTGACGCTGGCGTCGTCCATCGTCGCGCCGATTATCCCGCCGAGCATGATCTTTATTATTTACGGGACGCTGTCAGGGACCTCGATTGGCGGGCTGTTTATGGCGGGGATTGTTCCCGGCATTATTTACGGGATTGGCTTCACGGCTCTGATCGCTTATTTGGGGTATAAGAACAATTTTCCGAAGAGCAAACGCGCCTCGGGAAAAGAGATGCTGAGAAGAACGGTTCAAGTTTTGCCAGCGCTGCTGGTGCCCTTTATCATCATTTTCGGGATTTTGAGCGGGGCGTTCACGGCGACTGAATCGGCGGCGATTGCCTGTGTCGTCGCATTCCTTGTCGGCACGTTTTTGTACAAGGAGCTGCACGTAAAAAAGCTGCCGCAAATTTTGATCAATACCGTCATCAGCACGGCTACGGTCACCTTTTTGATCGCGATGGCCAACATTTTTGGCTGGATGATCGCTTTTGAGCAAATCCCTCAATTGATCGCGGGTACGATGCTTTCCGTGTCCGACAGTCCGTTTGTGTTTCTGCTGCTGGTCAATCTGCTGCTGCTCTTGCTCGGGATGATCCTGGACGGCATTGCCGCGCTGATTATTTTGGTGCCGGTGCTGATGCCGCTCGTCACTGCATTTCAGATCGATCCGATCCATTTTGGCGTGATCATCTGCATCAACCTGACGATCGGTCTGTTGACACCGCCGGTGGGTACGGGACTCTTTATCGTCTCCTCCATTGCGGAGGTCAAATTTGAGCGGCTTGTAAAAGCGACAATGCCGTTTTTGGTGATGGCGATTGCCATTTTGTTTGTGATCACCTATTGGGAAGATGCCGTCCTGTTCGTGCCGAAAATATTGGGCTTGTCCCAATAACCCCCCCTTTGTCAGGCTGATGCCAAGATTTTCATCTGCCCGCCAAAAAACGGTGAAAAACGTTAAATGCGCTACAATATTCGAAAAAATTCGATATTATAATCCGTTTCAAGGTGAAAAAACAACATTGCCAGGGGAGGATTGTTTATGGGAATTCGTTCAGGTGCTGAATACATCAAAGGTTTGCAATCCCGGCAGCCGGAGATTTGGCTGCAGGGGCGCAGAGTGACAAGTGTGTACGATGAGGCGGTTTTCAAGCAGCCTATACTCGAAATCGCCAAGCTGTACGACATGCAGCATGACCCGGAGTATCAGGACAAGATCACGCACATTTGCGAGGAAACCGGTGAGAGAGTAAACAACGCCTTCCTCCCGGTAAAAAGCGCGGAGGATCTGGAAGCAAGGAGAAATCTGTATGAGGCGTACGCCAAGGCAACGTTCGGCCTGATGGGGAGAACGCCGGATTTTCTCAATATCGTTCTGACTTCCTTGTACAGCAATGCTTCGTTTCTGGAAAAGTACAACCCACAATGGGCGGAAAATGTAAAGAGCTACTACCGGTACATTCGCGACAATGACCTGTTCCTTACACATGCGATCATCAACCCGCAAAATGACCGGAGCAAGACCTCGCATGAACAGCAGGACATGTTTACGCATTTGGGTGCAGTCAGAGAGACACCGGAAGGGCTGATCGTCAGAGGGGCGAAAATGCTGGCCACGCTGGCGCCGATCACGGATGAAGTGATCATCTACTCGTTCCCCGGCTTCAAGCCTGGCGACGAGCGTTACGCGCTTGCGTTTGCCATCCCGATCGATACGCCGGGACTGCGCATCCTGTGCCGCGAGCCGATGCAGGACGGAAAGCGCTCCGTCTACGATCATCCGCTGGCGTCGCGGTTCGAGGAAAGCGATGCGGTGCTCGTCTTCCACGATGTGCTGGTTCCATGGGATCGCGTCTTTTTGTACAACAACGTGGAAGCGGCGAACGGGCTCTATCCGAAAACGGGAATCGCCCAGCAGCCGGCGCACCAGACCGGAGTGAGAGGGCTGATCAAGCTGCAGTTTGCCACGGAGGTGGCGGTCCGCCTGGCTGACTCCATCGGGGTAGACGTGTATCTGAACGTCCAAAATGACCTGGGAGAGCTGATTCAGTCCGTCGAGTGCATCCGGGCGCTGCTGCGGACAGCCGAGCGGGAGTGCGATGTGCTGCCTTCGGGTGAAATGATGCCAGGCTGGGTGCCGCTCGAGACGATTCGCGGACTGCTCCCGAAAATGTACCCGCGGGCGATCGAAGTGCTGCAAATCATCGGCGCAGGCGGATTGCTCATGTCTCCGACGGATGCCGATATGGTTCACCCGGAACTGGCCGAGGACATGGAGAAGTACTACGCCGGACGGGCGGGCATCTCCGGATCGGAGCGCGTCCGACTGTTCAAGCTGGCCTGGGATTTGTGCGGCGAAGCGTTCGGGCAGCGGCTGCTCCAGTACGAGCGCTATTACACGGGCGACCCGATCCGAAAAAGGGCGATTTTCTACAACAACTACAAACGCGAACGTTCTTTTTCCCTTGTGGATGACGCTCTCAGTGTGTTTGAGGGGAAAAAGACAGCGGAGTCGGTGCTTCCGGTCAAGCGGGCAAGCGGAGCTGACTAAGCGGCGAAAGCGGTAAAAGCGGTAAAAGCGGCAAAAGCCGCAAAAGCCGCAAAAGCCGCAAAAGCCGCAAAAGCCGCAAAAGCCGCAAACGTAGTGTAAGTCTACCGAAAGAATCTGCCTGAAGGGAGGGTTTCCGGTGAAAGTGCTGGGTATATCCGGAACCATTATCGGAGCAAAGACGAGCATCCTCGTGCATAAAGTCTTGGAAGAAGTGAAAAAGGAAGCCCCTGAGCTTGAGACAGAGCTGCTGGACCTGAGGGACTTCAAAATGTCGCTGTGTGATGGGCGAGATCCGTCCACCTATCCCGATGACACGAAAAAGGTAATTGATCTCGTAACGTCGGCTGATTGCTACATCATTGGAACGCCGATTTTCCAAGGGTCGCTGACCGGCGCCCTGAAAAACTTGTTTGACCACATTCCGCCGCAGGCGCTGCGCAACAAGGTGATGGGATTTGTCGCCAATGGCGGGACGTACCAGCATTACCTGGTGGTGGAGAACCAACTGAAGCCTATCGCAGGATATTTCCGGGCCTATGTGGCCCCGGGCTTCGTCTACGCCCACCCGGACCATTTCAATCAGCAAAACGAGATTGTGGACGAGGATGTTCTGAGCCGCATCAGCCATCTGGCAAAAGAAGTCGTACTGCTGCAAAAAGCGCTGAAGGGCGCGGCCGATCTGTCAGCGCAGCGGTAATCCGCTGAAAAGCAACCATCAAAAGCGAACGGGAGTGATTTGCATGAGCATCCTGGCACCGATAAATTTGGCGAAGTTCATTGAGGAGAACAAAGACCAGCTCAAGCCGCCGGTCAACAACAAGGTGATCTGGAAAGACGCCGAGCTGATGGTCATGCTGCTCGGCGGCCCCAACAAACGGCGCGACTTCCACGTGGACCCCTCGGAGGAGATTTTCTATCAGATCAAGGGCGACTGCTATGTGGAGATCATCAACTACGAGGGAAAACGCGAAGTAATTACGGTCAAGGAGGGAGAGATGTTCCTGCTTCCTCCCAACGTTCCGCATTCGCCGCACCGGGTAGCCGATACGATCGGGCTGGTCATCGAGCGAAACCGGGCGGAAGGAGAGCTGGAGGACTTCGTCTGGTTCTGCGACGAGTGCGACAGCGAAATGCATCGCGCCACCGTGCAGCTGACCAATATCGAGGTTCAGGTGAAAGAAGCGATTCACGGCTTCAACAGCAATCTGGAGCTGCGGACATGCAAAAATTGCGGGCACGTCATGCCTCCGGAAGCGAGTGAGTGGAAATGCGAGTAGACTTCCACACGCACATCATTCCGGAAGACCTCCCCAATCTGGCTGAGAAATTTCAAGGCGAGCGCTGGCCCGTCCTGCAGCGGACCTGCGCGTGCGGCGCCAACATCATGGTCGCGGGCAAAGTGTTCCGGGAAGTGACCGATCAGGTGTGGGACCCTGCCAAGCGGATTTCTGACATGGAGCGGGAAAAGGTCGACATGCAGGTCATCTCGCCGATTCCGGTCACGTTCTCCTACTGGGCCCCTGCTGAAGAAGCGGAGCTGATGGCCCGCATCCAAAACGATTTTATCGCGGACACGGTCAGGCAGCATCCCGAGCGCTTTCTCGGGCTTGGGACCGTGCCCCTGCAAAATGCGGAGGTTGCGATTCGTGAAATGGACCGCTGCATGCATGAGCTCGGCCTCAAGGGGATCGAGATCGGTACGAATGTGAATGGCAACAACCTGGACGATCCGTCTCTGATTCCCTTCTTTGAAATGTGCGAGAAGTGGGAGGTGCCGCTGTTTGTCCACCCGTGGGAGACACTCGGCCGAGAGCGGATGCCCCGGCACAACCTGATGTATACGGTGGGGATGCCGAGCGAGACGGCCTTGGCTGCTGCCAGCCTGATTCTCGGCGGCGTGATGGAAAAATTCCCTCGGCTGAAGATTTGCTTTGCCCACGGCGGAGGGTCATTTCCTTACATTCTTCCCCGCCTGGACCAGGGCTGGAAGGTATGGCCGCATCTGAGGCTGACCGAGCAGCCGCCAAGCCACTACGCCAAGAGCTTTTATTTCGATTCGCTGAACTACGATCCGCTGAACATTCAATACATGGTGGACCGCTTTGGCGCCGACCGCATTTTGATGGGGTCGGACTACCCGTTCTTGCTGCGGGAAATTCCTCCGGGCGAGGTCATAGACAATGCGCTTTCGCTCACCGAGGAGCAGAAGCGGGCGATGCTGGGCGAAAACGCGCTGCGCTTCCTGAATATGAGCGAGGGCAGGTGAGAGGGAGATGACTACACATGCGGCTACACCGGAACAAAGATTGCAGGAATTGGGGCTATCGCTTCCGGCCCCACGGCAGGCAGCAGGAAACTACGTAGGCTGTGTCCGCGCAGGCAGCCTGTTGTTTACCGCCGGACAAGGGACAGATGAATACCGCGGCAAGCTCGGCGATGATGTGTCGGTGGAAACAGGCTACATGGCAGCCAGGCAATGCATGCTCAACCTGCTGGCTGTCGTCAAGGCGGAGATCGGCGAGCTGAGCCGCGTAAAGCGGGTGGTGAAAATCCTCGGGTTTGTCAACAGCGCCCCCGATTTTACGGATCAGCCCAAGGTCATGAACGGAGCGTCCGATCTGCTGGTGCAGATTTTCGGGGAGAAGGGGAGGCACGGGCGTTCCGCCGTCGGGATGGCCCAGCTTCCGCACAATAATGCGGTGGAAGTCGAAATGATTCTGGAAATCGAAGAGTAGGAGGCTTTCACATGAGTCAGACTACACAGGCAAATCAGCGAAAGTTGAAGGACGCAAAGCTGTTTATCGACGGAGCATACGTGGACGCGATCTCCGGGGAGACATTTGACACGCTCGATCCCGCGACCAATCTCAAGCTGGCCTCGGTGGCAAATGCGGGCGAAGAGGATGTGAGAAAGGCGATCGAGGTAGCCCAGCGCACGTTTGAAAGCGGCGTCTGGAGCAGGATGCCCGTCGAAGAAAGAGCGAAGATTCTCTGCAAAATGTCCGATCTCGTCATGGAGCGGGTGGAGGAATTGGCGCTGGTGGAGACGCTTGACGTCGGCAAGCCGATCAAGGAGAGCCGCGGCTTTGACATCCCCAGAGCCGCCTGGAATTTGCGCTTTTTCGCCGAAATGGCCAAGTATCTCGTACATGAACATTACGAAATGAACGGCTTCATGTCCTACGCCAAATACGCTCCCGCAGGCGTGACCAGCCTGATCATTCCGTGGAATCTGCCGTTTATGCAGATGACGTGGAAAGCGTCGGCTGCACTGGCGGCGGGCAATACGGTCATCGTCAAGCCCGCCTCCTATACGCCGCTGAGCGCGGTCATGATGGGCGAAATCGCCAACGAGGCAGGCTTGCCGCCGGGCGTTTTGAACATCCTGACGGGGCCGGGCGGAACAGTCGGCACCGCGATGACCACACACCCGCATGTCCGCCGGATATCGTTCGTCGGGGAGACCACGACAGGCAAAACCGTAATGCGGAACGCTGCTAGCCAGCTCATTCCCGTTTCGCTCGAATTGGGCGGAAAATCAGCCAACATCGTCTTTGCGGACGCAGATCTGGATGAGGCGGTGAAAGGGTCGATCGAGGCGATTTTCCGCAACCAGGGCGAAATTTGCCTGGCCGGATCGCGCCTCTTGGTCCAAAAGAGCATCTACGATCAATTCCTGGACAAATTTGTGCAGGCGGTGAAAAAAATCAAGGTTGGCAATCCGCTCGACCCGGATACCGACATGGGGGCGCTTGTCTCCCGCAGCCACCTGGCCACGGTGGATGAATACGTCCGGATCGGACTGTCAGAGGGAGCCAAGCTCGCTTTTGGCGGCAAGCGCATCACCAGTCTGGGGGACGGCAATTTTTACGAGCCGACCGTGCTCTACGATGTGGACAACAAAATGAGGGTAGCCCAAGAGGAGATTTTCGGTCCGGTCATCGTCATCATTCCGTTTGAAACAGAAGAAGAAGCCATCCAGATCGCCAATGACTCCATCTACGGGCTGGCCGGCGTCGTCTGGACGAACGACCTCAGACGCGCTCACCGCGTGGCGGATCAGGTGCAGTCCGGGCTGCTGTGGATCAACTGCTGGTATGTGCGCGATTTGCGAACGCCTTTTGGTGGAGCAAAAGCGAGCGGAATCGGCCGGGAAGGCGGACGGCACAGCTTCGAATTTTATACGGAAGCCAAGACGATCACGATGAAAAGATAGCGGTCGGAAACAACGTGCGGGAGGGATACGGCAATGGACGAGGAAAAAATCAAGCGGCTCGCCGACCATCTGGCGGAGGCGGAGAGAAGCGGCCTGGCTGTCGAGCCGATTACGAAAATAGAGCCGGAGATTTCGGTCGAAGACGCGTATCGCGTGCAGCTTTTGACCGTCGGGCGGAAAGTGAATGCGGGCGATGTGATTACGGGTAAAAAAATCGGTCTAACCTCGCTGGCGATGCAAACCCTGCTCGGGGTAGACCAGCCGGACTACGGTCATCTGCTTGACAGCATGGCTGTGGAAAATCACGGTCACATCTCCTGCAAAAAAGTGCTGCAGCCGAAGGTAGAGGCGGAAATCGCCTTCTTTCTGAAGCGCGACTTGAAAGGCCCGCGCGTGACGGCTCTCGATGTCATGCTGGCGACCGAATATGTGGTCCCAGCACTCGAAGTCGTGGACAGCCGCATCGCCGACTGGAAGATCAAGCTGGAGGACACCGTTGCGGACAATGCGTCCTCCGGCTTCTACGTATTGGGCGGGCGTCCGGTGAAGCCAGACCAGATCGACCTCGTCATGGCCGGCATGGTGCTGTACAAAAACGGCGAGGTTATGAATACGGGTGTGGGCGCGGCGGCATTGGGCAATCCGGCTGTATGCGTCGCCTGGCTCGCCAACAAACTGGCCGAATTCGATATTCCGCTCAAAGCGGGGGAAGTGATTCTATCCGGTGCTTTGTCTGCGGCCATCGCGGCGGAGCCGGGCGATTCGTTCCGCGCCAGGATTGCCCATCTGGGCGAAGTCGGTGTCCGGTTTACAAGCTAAGTGTCAAGGGAGGGAGAGCCATGTCCAGGAAAAAGGTTGCGATCCTCGGATCGGGAAACATCGGCACGGACTTGCTGATGAAGCTGGAGCGTTCCAAATATTTGGAGGTCACGGCGATGATCGGGATCGATCCCGACTCAGACGGGCTGTTGCGGGCGAAAAAAGCGGGGTACGAGGTGTTTGACGGAGGGCTGAAGCAGTTTTTGGACAATGCCCCGGAGCTTGCCGACATCGTTTTTGACGCGACCTCAGCGAAAGCGCATATCCGTCACGCCAAGGCGCTCAGGGAGGCCGGAAAGCTTGCCATCGACCTGACTCCGGCAGCAATCGGCCCGTATGTCGTTCCCAGCGTCAACCTGGGAGAGCATTTGCATGAATGCAACATCAATCTGATCACCTGCGGGGGGCAGGCCACGATCCCGATCGTCCATGCGGTTCACCGGGTTTGCCCTGTCAGCTATGCGGAGATCGTAGCGGCCATCTCCAGCAAAAGCGCAGGTCCGGGCACCCGTGCCAATATCGACGAATTTACCGAAACGACCGCCCGCGGTCTGGAAGTGATTGGCGGGGCCAAGCAGGGCAAGGCGATCATCATTCTCAATCCGGCCGAGCCGCCGATCATGATGCGGGACACGGTGTACGCGCTGGTGGAGGGCGAGGTGGACGAACAGGCAATAACCGCTTCCATCGAGCAGACCGTTGCCTTTATTCAGTCATACGTGCCCGGCTATCGCCTCCGTACAGAGCCGCTGTTTGACGGCAACCGCGTAACGGTGGTGCTGGAGCTGGAAGGTGCAGGTGATTACCTGCCCAAATACGCCGGGAATCTGGACATCATGACTGCGACTGCGGTCAAAGTGGCGGAGGAATTCGCCAAGCCTCACGTCGGGGCGGCGTCCGTCTGAAAAGGGAGGGAAAGAAATGACTGATAAACGGGAGATTCTCGTCACCGAAGTAGCGCTTCGCGACGGAAGTCACGCGATCAAGCACCAGTTTACCGTCGAGCAGGTCGTCCGTGTGGCCCGCGCCCTCGACGAAGCAAACGTGCCCTTTATCGAGGTCTCTCACGGAGACGGGCTGGCCGGTTCTTCTCTGCAATACGGCTTGTCGCGTACAAATGAGATGGAATTGATCGAAGCGGCCGTCTCCGTCTGCAAGCAGGCGACCATCGGCGTTTTGCTGCTGCCGGGGATCGGCACGATCAAGGATTTGAATGCCGCCGCGAAGCTTGGTGTAGGCATGGCACGGATTGCCACCCATTCCACCGAAGCGGACATTTCGGCACAGCACATCGCCCGTTCCAAGGAGCTGGGGCTTTTAACGGTCGGCTTTCTGATGATGGCCCATATGGCCCCGCCCGCCAAGCTGGCGGAACAGGCAAAATTGATGGAAAGCTACGGAGCAGATGTCGTCTATATCGTCGATTCCGCAGGAGCGCTGCTCCCCGACCAGGTCGCGGAGCGAGTCCGGGCGCTCAAGGAAAGCCTGGAAGTCCCGGTCGGCTTTCACGCGCACAACAACCTGTCTCTGGCGATGGCCAATACGCTGGCCGCGATCAAGGAAGGCGCTACCCGCATCGACGGCAGTGTCCGCTGCCTCGGGGCCGGGGCAGGCAACACGCAGACAGAGGTGTTCGTTGCCGTGATGGAGCGGATGGGCATCCATACCGGAATCGATCTGTACAAAATGATGGACCTGGCGGAAGACATCGTGGCGCCTCTGATCCAGGTGCCCCAGGAGATTACGAGAAACTCGCTCGTGCTCGGCTATGCCGGCGTCTACTCCAGCTTCCGCCTGCATGCGGAACGGGCGGCAAAGCGCTTCGGGATCGATTCCCGCGACATTTTGATCGAGCTTGGAGCGCGAAAGGCTGTCGGCGGGCAGGAAGACATGATCATCGATGTCGCCGCCGAGATCGCGAAGCGACAGGCAGCGGTTGAAAGCAGATAGGAGGGAAGCGGCATGCTCGCGGAACAAGTATGCAGAGCGCTCGCGCAAAAGCTGGTCGACGCCGAGCTTGGCAAGCAGGAGATCGTGAAATTGACGGCAGAGTATCCCGAGCTGTCCGTTGAGGACGGCTACCTGATTCAGGAAGAGCTGATCAAGCTCAAGAACGAGCAGGGACACAGTGTACTGGCGCTGAAAATGGGCCTGACCAGCCAGGCCAAAATGAAGCAGATGAACGTGCATGAGCCGATCTGCGGCGTCATTTTCGATTATATGGCGATCGACAACGGCATTCTCCCATTGGGCGAGCTGATTCATCCAAAGGTGGAGGCGGAAATCGCGTTTGTTCTGGGCAAAGACATCGCGGGACCGGGCGTCACCGGAGCGCAGGTGCTGGCCGCGACGGAGTATGTGCTGCCGGCGCTGGAGATCATCGACAGCCGGTACAAAAACTTCGAGTTCACGCTTCCCGATGTCATCGCTGACAACACGTCGTCATCCCGGGTCTTTTTTGGCTCCCGCCTGAAAAGGCCGGACGAACTGGAGCTGGACCTCGTCGGAGTGACTCTCTCGATTAATGGACAGATGAAGGACTTGGGGGCGGGAGCCGCTGTACTTGGGCACCCGGCCCACTCTGTCGCGATGCTGGCCAATATGCTGGCAAGAAAAGGGGAGAAGCTCCGGGCGGGGCAGGTCATTTTATCCGGCGGCATTACAGGCGCACATCAGCTGTTTGCAGGTAACGTCGTATCCGCACACTGGGACGGACTGGGCGGTATTGATTTTGTGGTGAAAGAGTAAGCGCTTTGCCTGCTGCGGCGAAGCGGAATGGACACGAGTTTGCGCTGGTTTGGGCGGGCTCGTGTTTTTTGTTTTTTTCTGCGACTAGCCAGTGGCCCGTTCCGGCTCATCTGTATTTTCGTCTGCTTCTTTGCTGTCATTTATACTATAATAAAATGAAATTAGGAATAATGTACTAGGAGAGACAGATCGTGGCTTATATGGTACCGGAAACAATCCCAAGGGGAGCGACGGCTGGAGAGAGAATGTTATTTGAGTGCCTGAAAAACCATTTACCAAGTGATTATATCGTTTACTACGAACCGGAGATACGGGGAAGAAGGCCGGATTTTGTCATAATAGGGCCTGACCTTGGTCTTGTAGTTTTAGAAGTGAAAGATTACAAGAGCAACACCATCTATCAAATAAATCACGATGACTGGATACTGCACAAAGAGGGCGGTGGGATGGTCACAACGAAAAGTCCCTTAAAGCAAGCGAGGGACAATGCCCGTTTGCTTACTGATCACTTGAAAAAAGATCGGAATTTGCTACAGGACAACAGCTCATATTTAAAATTTTCCTACGGCTATGGTACGGTTTTTACCCGCTTAAAACAGGAGTATTTTTTGAAGCATAATCTTTATCATGTGATTGAACCACAGTTTGTTCTTTGCCAAGACGAGGTTGACCCTGATGAGGACGGATTTTCTCCTGAAATACTATTGGAGAAAATACGCGGGATGTTCACTGTTCGCAACACGAAGAGATATATATTGACCAATGAAGACATTCAGGCAATTCGTTTCCACCTGTTTCCCGAGGTTCGAATTGGTGCCGAGTTTACATCACCGGTTCGCCATCAGGACCAACTGCTTTTATCTCTGCACAATATCAAAACAATGGATTTGCATCAAGAGAACCTAGCAAAGCAGTTGGGAGATAAGCATCGTTTAATCCGCGGGGTCGCTGGCAGCGGCAAGACACTTGTCTTGGCTAGTCGAGCCAGGCTGCTTGCGAAAGCACATCCTGATTGGCGAATTCTCGTTCTCTGCTACGGGATTACATTGTCAAAAAGTTTAAAGCAAATGATTGAAAAAATGCTGAATGAACCGGAAGATCTGTATGAGATGATGAATGCCCCAGGAACTCCTTCCGCTGCCAATATAGAGGTTTACAATTTTCATGAATGGCTCACCCAGCATCTGAAGATGAGCGACACTGATATTCCCATCCTTTTGGAAAAGGCGCAGCGTAAAGAAGCGGTCCTTCCGATGTACGACGCAATATTAATCGACGAGGGGCAAGATTTTGAGCCTGATTGGCTGAAATTGTTGTGCCAATGTTTGAACCCGACCACACAGTCTTTGTTGCTGGTAGAGGATCGCGCCCAATCTATTTTCAGGAGAAAAACGAGTTTGGCTCAAGATGTTGGCCTTGATTTTCGTGGGCGGTCAAAAATACTGACGATTAATTATCGAAATACGGCTCAAATCGTGCAATTTGCTTGGAACTTCTTTCAGGCACACTCTCATCTTCAAAATAAAGTCAAAAGCGGGACGACAGAAGGTGTGGAGATCATTCCTCCGCAGTCAACCAAAAGGAAAGGTCCCGAACCGATCATCCAACGATTTCAAAACATTCAAGAAGAGATGAACTTTGTTTCCAAGTCCATTAACTTTCTAACACGAGAGAAAAAAATACCGTATAGTGAAATTGCTATATTATACCGTGTAAAAAATACCCATCGAGTCTCCTATATAGATGAGATCAAAAACAGTTTAGAACAACACGGGCTGCCGTACACATGGGTTACAGAAAATGCCGAAACGAAAAGAAACTTCTCGCGTGAAGAAAACAAAGTGAAAATATCTACAATAGATAGTGCAAAAGGTCTCGATTTCCGAGCGGTTTTTATCGTGGCAGTCGAAAATATGCCATTCCCGCTGGAAGAAATAGAAGAACGAGAGGTTTCGCTGCTTTATATAGCCATGACCCGAGCTTTGGAATGGTTATTTTTAACATACAGTGGTCATTCAACCTTTACGCAATTTTTGGATGAAGTGGCGGCGAAAAAGAAGCTGTCAAACCCGAAGGTAAAAGAGCTAGGATAACGAAATGACTAGCCTCGGAGGTTCCTTTAATGAAAACGATCAAATCAACCAAACGAGCGGTCCGGCGTTTTCTGCTGGAGACGCAAATGCTGCTCGGCAGCCCGGAAGCGGAGAAGGGCACCTCATTTGACTCGGCACAAGTCCTGCAAGACCGCGTGCGAGACGCAATCCGGCGGCTCGAATGCGTGCAGATCGATCCGGTGAATGCCGTCCGCCCCAATCAACATCTGGTCTTGGCAGCGCGGATTCCCGGCTACCAACCAGAGGTCCTGGATGAGCTGCTTCGGGCCGGAGCTTTTTTCGAGTACCTGGCGAATGCCGCCTGCATCATTCCGATGGAGGATTACCCGATCTTTGAACCGACTCGCCAGCGGCTGCGCGAGCGCGTGCAGCCTCAGCTCGACCAGTTCAAAGCGATTGCGGACGGCGTCCTGCAAAAGCTGGGCGAGGAAGGCCCGCTGCCGTCCAAAGCATTTGAATCCGATCAGCGAGTTCATGGCTATTGGGACAATGTCAGCGCCAAAACAAAGGCGACGTCCCATGTCCTGAATCTGCTTTTGGATGCGGCGCATATAGCGGTCGTGGGGAGAGAAGGGAACCAGCGCCTGTTTGATCTGTCCAGCCGGATCGTTCCTGGCGAGCTTCAGGGCCGGAAGATGGAAAAAGGAGAGGCCCTAAGCGCGCTCCTGGACAAGTATTTCCGGGCGTACCGGGTATTCGAACCGAGCGATCCGCGGCTGGGCTGGCAGCGGCTGAGTGCAAGCGAACGGCGGGAGGCGATTGATCGGCGTATTCATGCGGGTGACGTGGTGCGAGTAGAGGTGGAGGGACTTGCCAAGCCGTATTTTATCCTCGCGTCTGACAGCAACCGCCTCTGTTCTCACATCGAAGCAGAGCGGGACGGGATTTCCGATAATGAGAAGGACATTCCTGTTTACTTTCTGCCGCCACTGGACAATTTGTTATGGAGCCGCAAGCGGCTGGAAGACCTGTTTGCATTTGAGTATCGCTGGGAAATTTATACGCCGGCCGCAAAGCGCAAGTACGGTTATTACGCGATGCCGATACTGGCGGGAGACAGGCTGATCGGCCGCATGGACCCCCGGCTGGATAAAAAAAGCCGCCATTTGACGGTTCAATTGCTGCAAATCGAACCTCATGTAAAATTCACCGGACCACTGAAAAAACAGGTATTGAACGCTTTGCAGACTTTCGCCGTCAGCCATGGCGCAGATACCTTCTCCATTGAACAGACAAGGCTGAAATAGACAAGCGTCTCTTCGTCATGCATGCTTTCTCGCTCAAAAATAAAAAGGAACGGCTCTGCTCAAAACCGCAAACCAGCAATTAATTCCACAACAGGAAATAAAATCTGAAAAACCATGACAAATGTCATATCCTCAAGTTGACGTTTATGACTACAGTGAACAGGATGCGCTTTCTATAATGAAAGTAAGAAAAATTTGCGCCCTACGTTCCTGAACGTTTTCTAAGCGTCAAATCGAGGAGGCAATACGCAATGCACGAATCCAACATAGCTACTCTGAAAAAGAATGTCGCCCCCTATGAGAAGAACGATACGAAGTCGAGTATCAGACAGCTTTTCAACACCCTGGTTCCTTTTTTGTTGTTATGGTTCGCAGCGTATCAAAGCCTGGCCGTTTCGTATTGGCTGACGCTTCCTCTTTTGATTATCGCTGCCGGATTTGTAATTCGGACGTTCATTATCTTTCATGACTGTTGTCACCAGTCGTTCTTCAAGAATCGCCTGGCGAACGATATACTTGGCACCATTACAGGTGTGATCACGCTCTGTCCGTATGAGCAGTGGAAGCATAGTCATTCGATCCACCATGCGACGAGCAGCAACCTCGACAAACGGGGTGTCGGCGACATCTGGATTCTCACCGTCGAAGAATACCTGTCGTCCCCGCTGTGGCTCCGGATCGCTTATCGGATCTACCGCAATCCGTTTGTCATGTTTGGGCTCGGTCCGATCTACGTCTTCGTGCTCCAGTACCGTTTTAACCGCAAAGGAGCGAGAGCCAAGGAACGGATGAACACGTATTTGACCAATGTTGCCATCATCGCTTTGTATGCACTGATGATTTGGGCGGTGGGCTGGCAAGCGTTTCTGCTCATCCAAGGCCCGATCTTCTTCATCTCCGGCCTGCTCGGCATCTGGCTGTTTTACGTGCAGCATCAATTCGAGGATTCCTACTTTGAAAACGAGGAAGAGTGGAGCTACGTGAAAGCGGCCGTGGAGGGGAGCTCCTATTACAAGCTGCCCAAGCCATTGCAATGGATCACGGGAAACATCGGGTTTCACCACGTCCATCATTTAAGTCCGAAAGTTCCGAACTACAATCTGGAGAAGGCGCATAATGCCACGCCTCCGCTGCAAAAGGCCACAACGATTACACTTGCCACCAGCTTGAAATCGCTTCAGTTCCGGCTGTGGGATGAGCGCAACAAGGCGTTTGTCAGCTTTAAGGAGATCAAGGACTTGCTGGATAAAACAGGATCTGCTCCAGAGCCGTTGCCAAGAAGAAGTCCCAGTCTGGAAGGAAAATAAACCTGCGAAAACCTTTCTCTTCATATACACTTAATGTAGACAGTGTAGTGGAAAAGGTGGGCGATCATGCAGAAGTGGTATCAAATTCTTCACAAAAACACCGGTCTTAGCCCTTATGTGTGGGTCGTCTTTTATATCCTTCCGTTCTATTTCATCTTCCGCTCCTCCTCTACACTTGAGGTTGTGAGCGGAATTGTGATGATTCTCGTGTTCTTTGTCTGCTACGTGTTTTCGTTTCTCTCCAAGGGATGGCTGATCTACTTCTGGACGAGTGTGCAAATCATCATTTCCATCACGATGACGCTGCTGTTCGGCTATGTATATTTCTCGCTGTTCCTGGCGTTTTTTATCGGGAATATTCAGAACAAGGTCGGTTTTTATACGCTGTACTCGATTCATCTCGTCAGTACCGTGGTCACGATCAATCTCGGGTTTATCATGAAAAACGCGCAGATGATCAACCAGCTGCCGTTTGTGCTTGTCAGCATGATCGCCGTGATCCTCCTTCCCGTCACCACCTACAACCGGAACAAGCGGGAAAAGCTGGAGGGACAGCTGGAGGACGCCAATAAGCGGATATCGGAGCTGGTCAAGCTGGAGGAACGCCGGAGGATCGCACGCGATCTGCACGATACGCTTGGACAGAAGCTCTCTTTGATCGGGTTGAAATGCGATCTGGCGGGCAAGCTGATCAGCAAGGACCCGGACCGGGCGAAAGTTGAAATCAATGAAGTTCGCCAGACGGCGCGGATCGCATTGAAGGAAGTCAGGGAAATGGTAACCCAGATGCGCGGTACGCGGCTTGAGGAAGAGATGTTTCGCATCAAGCAGATTCTCGAAGCGGCCCAAATTGATTTTCAGCTAGAGGGCGACCCCAACTTGACGAAAACCTCCCTGATGACCGAGACGGTGCTCTCGATGTGCATAAAGGAGGCAGCGACGAATGTGGTAAAGCACAGCAGTGCGTCAGCCTGTTCGGTCGTAATCGAGCCATCGCGGACCGATCTGGTGGTCAAAGTGAAGGACGACGGGATCGGCATCGCCGACGAGTCGGCTTGCTACCGCGGAAACGGTCTGCGGGGCATGCGGGAGCGGCTCGAATTCGTAAACGGGAGCATGGAAATTGTTTCAGACGGCGGGACGACGATCGTCCTGCGTGTGCCAAACGTCTTCAAACAACCGGAAAAGGAGGCGGGGATATGATACGGATCGTCATTGCCGAGGACCAGCGGATGCTGTTGGGTGCTCTTGCGTCCCTGCTCGATTTGGAAGAGGATATGAAGGTCGTTGGCAGAGCCAGCAATGGCGAGGACGCTGTGAAGCTCGTCCATCAGCATCAGCCGGATATTTGCATCATGGATATTGAGATGCCGGTGAAGAGCGGGCTGGATGCGGCGGAGGAGCTGAAGACATCCGGCTGCAAGGTCATGATCCTCACCACGTTTGCCAGAGCCGGATATTTTGAGCGTGCATTAAAAGCGGGAGCGGACGGCTATCTGCTGAAAGACAGTCCCAGCGAGGAGCTGGCCAGCTCGATCCGCAGCATCATGGCGGGCAGACGCATCTACGCGCCGGAGCTGATGGATGAGGCGTACGGTCAGGAAAATCCGTTGACCGAGCGTGAAAAGGAAGTCCTGCTGCTGATCGCCGACGGCAAAAATACGAAGCAAATCGCGAGCCAGTTGTACCTGACAACAGGGACGGTCCGCAATTACATCTCCGTCATCCTGGATAAGCTGGGGGTCAGCAACCGGATCGAAGCGATTATGCATTTCAAGGAGAAGGGCTGGTTTAAATAACCGGCCAAAGCGGATATTTCATGAATACGGTATGGACCAGACACCGGAGCGGGAGCCGGTGTCTTCTTTTTTTGGCAAGGCGTCCATTGACAAAGAAAAAACGGTGGTTTACTATATCGTTAATGGATATATCCTGAATGGATGCATTGAAAATGGATATACGATAGGAGGTGCTTTCTTGTCGCGGAATAATACGTTTGCCACAGAGCAGCTTACCGACTCTGCTTACTATATCCTGTTGTCCCTGCTCACTCCCAGGCATGGTTACGGCATTATGAAATACGTGGAGGAGCTGACAGAGGGAGAGGTTACGATCGGACCGGCGACCCTGTATACGCTGATAAAAAAAATGCAGGAAGCAGGCTACATCGTTCTCGGCGAAGGCGAGGACGAACGGCGAAAAACCTACACTGCCACAGAAAAGGGAAGGACCATCATCGAAGGCGAGATCAACCGGCGTTCCAGGATGGTGGATCACGGGAAAGCAGCATGGAAATCAGCGACGGAGGGGATCAATCATGAATAGGACAGGCAAAACGCGCTACATGAGTTCGATGGGCCTCGCATTTGCCGAGGAAAAGGAAATGAAAAAGCTTGGCGAAATGGCTGAGCAGGGGTGGCTGCTTGAATCATTTGCCTTCTTGGGGTACAGGCTCCGGAAGGGTGAAGCGCAAAAACTGCAATACAGCCTGGACGTCCATGAACTCAAGCCGTCAGAACAGAACGAGTACTTTGAGCTGTTCGAAGCGGGCGGCTGGTCCCACGTTTGCACGCAAGGGAAACTTCATATCTTTTCAGCGCCTCCCGGAACAGTGCCGATTTACTCGGATAAAAACACGATGTATGAAAAGTACAATCGGGTAATCGGTGTCTGGAGGATGCTCGCTGCGGTTTTCGTCATTTTCAGTATCGTTTTCCACCTGATCTACCGTCAGATTGTCGAAGCGCAGGGGATTACACTGTTGTCAAATGTGTTTCTCGTTCTGGCGACACTGTGCTTTGCTTTGGCTGTCCCTTCCCTGATGACATTTACGGCGTTTCTTGTCAGGCGCAGGAGATTCCGATAAAGCAGGCATTAAAGACACCAGACCGGTACGGTTTTTCTCCATACATGCTGATCGTGGTATTTTCATGGTAAGGCGGGGTATCCTACCAAATAATGTGTTTTTTCGGCAGACAGCAATGGCCACAATCTGGACGGAATATCAACCGCAGCCATCAGATCAGTCAAAGGAGCAAAAACATGAATCTGACACCTGAGCAGCGCGTTACTTTGCATGGCTTCAACAATCTCACCAAGTCGTTGAGCTTCAACATGTACGATATTTGCTATACAGAAACGAAAGAAGAGCGCGAAGCCTATCTGGCGTATATCGATGAGCAGTACAATGCCGACCGGCTAACGACGATTTTGAACAACGTAGCAGAGATTATCGGGGCCCACGTTTTGAATATCGCAAAACAGGATTATGTTCCCCAGGGAGCGAGTGTGACTTTTCTTGTATCGGAAGGCCCTGTCGTAGAAGTCCCTGAGGAGTCATTCGAGGAATCGCCGGGCCCCCTCCCTGAATCTGTCGTCATGTCGCTGGACAAGAGCCATATTACCGTTCATACGTACCCGGAGTACCACCCGGATGAGGGGATCAGCACATTTCGCGCCGATATTGACGTATCTACCTGTGGGGAAATCTCGCCGTTGAAGGCGCTCAACTATCTGATCCACTCGTTTGATACGGACATCATGACGATTGATTACCGCGTAAGAGGCTTTACGAGAGATATTTGCGGCCACAAGCTGTTTATTGATCACGACATCAGCTCGATCCAAAATTACATACCGGATGAAGTAAAAAGCTTGTACCACATGATCGACGTCAACGTGTACCAGGAGAATATTTTTCATACAAAATGCAAGCTGAAAAATTTTGACCTGAACAACTACCTGTTCGGACGGACAAAGGAGCAGTTGAGCGAGCGGCAACAGGAGGAAATAACCAATCGTTTGACAATCGAGATGGATGAGATTTTTTACGGAAAAAACATCCCGGCCAATGGAATATAAACTCATAAGTTAATCAGAAGAATGGATGAAAAACTCCCAGTCTGTTTTCAATCCGGTGATGGAGCAGGTTGGGAGTTTTCAGCGACGGCTGTACTTTTTCATGTTGCGTTGAGCCAGCACGATGTATTTGTCCAACTTCTGACTCAGTTCAATGACGGCTTCATCCTGAAGTCCCTTGTTTTTGACCAAATGAAGCAGTTGTTTTTTTAAGTCCTCAATGATTTTACTAATCTTTACTTCATCTGTTGTATCCATATCGTCACTCTTTACAGTTTTAGATTTGGAGGTTTTGCCTGTTTTCATCTCGCTAATTTGGTTAAACTTGCAACAAAATGAGACGTTTCTTTTCTGCGTGGCGAAATGAGGAATGTCTCTTTCATTTTTTCATTGATACATCGAGCGGTCATAGGATCATCCCCTTTACAGAAATAAATGCATCTTCTTTGCCAGTATACAAGCCGTCGCACATTTATTTACAAAAATTGGAGATGGGTGATTGTTTACAATATTCGACGAGAATCTACAAGGGAGTAAATCAAAAAGGAACGCATTGACAAGCGTTCCGTAAAAAGATAGTTGAATGAATAACCTAGGTGCCGCCCAACAATCGGTACTACATTAGCAGGAAGAGGGACAACAATTCTCGTCTACTTTCCCGGTTTCTACCCTATATATAAAAATAAAGTAAAACTCCCTCAGTTATTGGTACACCGAGGGAGTTTTACCTACATTCTACGGAACGTTCGACAATCGTTTCGTCTAAAAACTGTTTCGCATTAATAACCTGGGTCTGCTACATTTTTAACAATCGGTGCAGAATTGGCAGGAGGGGAAACGACAATTTTCCCCGCGGTGAACGAGCCTACCGTTACCATCAGGGCTAGAGATAAGAACATAGTCATCAGTGCTTTTTTCATTTCACTTTCCTCCCTACTTCCTAATTTTACCTGTAATACTATTATACACATTGCTTAGTTCCGTGACATATTGAATGTCAATAGATATGGAATTTTTCGAGAAAAAGGAGAAGATGTCATTTATGCATTTCATGATCTCCTCAAGCGCATGAATCTCTCCGTATGCTCGTAGGCTTTTGATGAAGCTTTCCATTCCTTCGGGAATCAATCCGGTTTGTACCTGGTAGGAGCCTTTTCTCTGGTAATATATCCCTAGTGACAAATGTTTGTAGGGTGTCTCTACTTTTCTTGGCAGTAGGTCCTTCTCTTTTTTTATTAACTCGGTGATTTTATCCAAGTTTCCGGTCTCTAAATAAATATCAAGCAACTCGTTCGCCATATGGATTCTGTTTTCTTGTGCCAGCTCCCACAAGTACGTTTTCAACATTGGGATCGCTTCGTCATACTCTTTCTTTCTTACCTTGGTAGCGGCACGATTGATCTTGGTCGAGTCGCTAACAAAGTCGTACTCAAATTTTTCAAATACATCCAGATGTTTTTCTACGGCATCAAATTGATCCAGGAAGTAGTAGGAGTTGATCATAGCCAGATAAGCTCTAGCTTTGAGCTCAGTATCATTCGTTTCCAGTGCAAGACCCGATTCGCATAATTTGATACATTGCTTGTATTTTTTGATTGCAAAGGCTTGGAGCGCCATTCTGAAGTAATAATTAATTTTTTGTTCTTTGGAAAGAAACTCAATATAATGTAATATCTCTTCTCCATCTTTATAGGATTCGTCCATGCGCTTCAGATCAAGGCGCTCGATCATATAGGTTTGCAGCAATCCCTTTGCAATAAATAGAGGGATTCCTCGTTCGCGAGAGTATCTCACAATCAATTTAAACAGCGCTAATTTCGAGTCAGTATCGGTAAGGGTATCAGCTAGATCGTACAGTTGCTCAATTGCAGTATTAGTATCTTCTAGAGGCGATTCGAGGAGTTTCAGAGCCACCTTTGAAATCAATGTCTGGTTCGAAAAACGAATGACCTCCAATAAAAGCTCACGTAGCACATCGACCCGCCGCTCTACTTCGATGTATTGCTCGACTATTTCCGGAAAGGGGATTCCCAGAACATTTGCAATGGGTTTGATCGTTCTGAGTTCAGGGCGTTTCGTGTCGCCCAATTCTATTTTTGAAATTACACCTTTGTGAACTCCGGATAGATTGGCAAGTTGTGTGATAGTCAGTTGTTCCCGTTCACGGTATCTCTTTATCATATCACCGATGGTCGTATAGTGAAGTACGCCTACACTGTCCCCCATGATACTTTCACCTTCCGATTATACCTTTTGATTTCCTGATTTTTCCCATTTATGAAAATAGCACATTTCTCATAATTTGTAAAATTTTATAAAGTTCTTTTATCCTATGCAAAGCCACAACTCCCTCAACGCTTGATCCACAATTTCGAAAAGTCTACCCAGCTGAACGACTCAATGGACAATCCTTTCAGTGCAGGGTGATAGCGTGCTTCTTTCTGCTTGTGAAAGCCGTACAGGAGCCAGTTTTCATCCCGGATCAGCTGCTCGATTCGGTCGATGATCCGTGCTCGCTCCGCTTCCTCAAGCAGCGCTTTGGCTTTTGCCAAGGAGGTTTCCGGGTAACGGGCCTGTTTGCTTTTTTCCGGCAAGAAGCTGTCGGCCGGTGCTGCATGGCGATAGTCGAACCACAATCACAAATAGCAAATGCATCTCCTCCCTTGTAAATCAATGGGGGAGTTTTTCCTTTAAGGAGTTCAATAAAGGTGAAAACAAAAGAAAACGTGAGAAATCACGAGAATGATAGAACTAAAACAGCAAAAAGAAGATATTTTAGTATATTATCGAATTAGCAATTTACCGTAATAAAGTATACACTCTTAAACGTGAAGCACTTAAAAATGTTTATAACTACTAAACACGGTCCATTATTCAGGGGGTATACAAGATGAAGAAAATAGGAGCACTGTGGCTGGCATGCGGGATCATCCTCTCGCTGATCACCGGATGTTCCGGCGCCAATTCCGCCAATGGGGACGACAAGACGTTGGTGATCGGGATTGACGACAAGTTTGCGCCGATGGGTTTCCGCGATGAGAAAAACGAGATTGTCGGCTTTGATATTGATTACGCGCGGGCGGCAGCAGAAAAGATGGGCTACAAGGCGACCTTCCAGCCGATTGATTGGAATGCGAAGGAATCGGAGCTGAACAGCGGACGCATTGATCTGATCTGGAATGGATATACAATTACGGACGAGCGAAAACAAAAGGTGCTGTTCACCAAGCCTTATCTGAAAAATGCGCAGGTGGTAGCGGTTCTGGCGAAATCCGATATCAGCAGGCTGGACGACCTGACAGGGAAAAAGGTCGGCCTGCAGGCCCAGTCTTCTGCCGCCGATGCGCTGAATGCAAGCGCGATTAAGGACAAGCTGAACAGCGTCACGGAATTCAAAGACAATGTACTGGCGCTGAGCGATTTGAAGATCGGCCGCGTCGATGCGGTCGTCATCGACGAAGTGGTGGCGCGCTATTACATGTCCAAGGAAAAAGACACCTTCAAACTGCTGGATGAAAGCCTGGCGCCTGAAGAGTACGGAGTCGGCGTGAAAAAAGGAAACGAACAGCTGCTGGAGCAGCTTCAAAAAGCGCTCGATGCCATGAACCAGGACGGTACGGCGGCAAAGATTTCCGAGAAGTGGTTTGGCGAGGACAAGGTTTTAAAATAATAGGGAAACCGGATTGTTTTTCAAATCCGGTTTTGCCATTTGTACGAACGGAAGATTTCGCGCAGTCATGTTTCTTCAAGGGAAAAAGAAGGCGGGCTGCGTATCGCAAGGAGCCAATCAAAGATGAACATCGATTATCTAATCAATATTACGGTGCCGATGCTGGAAGGGGCACAGATGACGGTTTTGCTGTTCTTCATCGCGATCATCGCGTCTTTGCCGCTCGGCTTTGTACTGACGCTCATGGCAAACAGCAAGAGCAAGCCGCTTGCCTGGTTTGCCCACACGTATATATACGTGGTCAGAGGAACGCCGCTGCTGTTGCAACTGTTGTTCATCTGCTTCGGGCTACCGATCATTCCCGTCATCGGCGACTACCTCGTCATGGATCGCTTCGTCGCCGCTTGTCTCGGCTTCATCCTGAACTACGCGGCCTATTTTGCCGAGATTTTCAGAGGCGGGCTGCTGGCGATTGACAAGGGGCAGTATGAGGCTGCCCAGGTGCTCGGCTTGAACAGATGGCAAACCACTACCAAGATTATTGTTCCGCAGATGGTTCGCGTCGCACTGCCGGCGATCGCCAACGAGTCGATTACGCTGGTCAAGGATACGGCGCTTTTGTATGCCGTGGCTGTGCCCGAGCTGCTCTATTTCGCGCAGACCGCCGTCAACCGCGACTTTACCATCGCTCCCTTTTTCATAGCCGGCATTATCTATTTGCTCATGGCTTTCGTATTGACACTGTTTTTCAAATCGCTGGAGCGACGGTTCAAATTTGAGTAAGGGACTGGAGACGAATGGGGATCATCGAAGTAACCAATTTGAAAAAATCATTCGGTACGCTGGATGTGCTGAAGGATGTTACCTTTGAGGTCGGCAAAGGCGAGGTCGTCGCTGTGATCGGTCCGTCCGGCTCGGGCAAGAGCACCATGCTCAGAAGCCTTGTGAACCTGGAGCAGGTGAACGGCGGGAGCATCGCTGTGGAAGGCGAGTACCTCGTAAAGGACGGCGTTTATGCAAATCCTCAGGGGATCAAGCGCATCACATCGAAAATGGGGATGGTATTTCAGCACTTTCACCTCTTTCCCCATCTGACGGTACAGGAGAATCTCGAGCTGGCTCCCCGGCTTGTGAGGGGAGAGCCGGCAGAAGAGAGTCGCCGCAAAAGGGATGAGCTCCTGCGGAAGGTAGGCCTGACCGACAAGAAAGAGGCGTATCCGGCCAAGCTGTCAGGCGGCCAAAAGCAGCGGGTGGCGATCGCCCGGGCGCTGATGATGAATCCGGCCATCATGTTGTTTGATGAGCCGACTTCCGCCCTCGATCCCGAGCTGACAGGCGAGGTGCTGCAGGTGATCAAGCAGTTGGCCGAGGAACATATGACGATGGTCGTGGTCACGCACGAAATGGGCTTTGCCAAAGAGGTGGCGGACAAAATCGTCTTCATGGACAACGGCGAGATCGTCGAATCGGGCTCGCCGGACGAGCTGTTCCACAATGCCAAACACGAGCGGACAAAATCGTTCCTGCACCGGTCATTAAAGTAGCGGCTATTGTAAAATCCGCTCAATCTCAGGGCAACATGGCTGGAACTTTTACCCCGGAGATGGTAAAATTTCAGACATATGGCACAAGAACCTTGAGGTGAAAAGTAGATGGAGCAAAACGACAAATCGAGCGTTGCCGGAGCAGGAGAAGAAGTGAAAAAGGTAAGTCTGGCCGAAGCCGCAAAGCGCATGCTGGAGCAGAAGAAGCAAGCGCAGCAAGGTGCGAAAGGCCAACAGAAGCATCAAGCGGCGGGCAATCAAATGATGAAGAGCCAGCAAACAAAGAAAATCAGCAATCAGCGCAGAAAAATGGGCGTATAAGGAACAAAATAAAGTTTGACAAGGTCAGTTGGGAAACCAACTGGCTTTTTTTATGCACAATTTCGGATTGCGAAACAAAAAAACGAGAAGAATTGAAAGGACTGGAAGGATTCACTAATGTGATAGAGAAGAATAGAAAATTGTCAAAACCTTTACACATTTCGAGGAAGAGAGGAACCTTCCATGAAATATAAAACGAAGCTGCTGATTGGCTTTGGCTTCTTGCTAGTGCTCATGCTGGTGCTTTTGGGCACCATTTCCAATGCGCTGACACACCTGACTCAAAACATCAATGAGATAGTCGATGACAGGTACATGAAGCTGAAAGCAGCCAATAATATGCAAAATCATGTCAACAACATGAGCAGACTGGTAGCCGGGATCGTCATCGATGAAACGCCGCAGAGCATTAATAAAGACAAGCGGGCTTTGGAAGAATCGATTAGCAAAGCGTCCGCCGCATTCGATGTCCTCACGCAAAAAACGGAACATGACCGTACAAAGGTATTGCTGAGCCAAATTGCTTCCGAATATCAAATCTATACGCAATTGTCCAGAAGGATCAGCGAACTGGCAGAAGCCGGACAGAAAACAGAGGCGATCGCCCTGATCAACGCTGATATGAAAGGTCAGAAGGACGAGCTATTCCATATGATCGACAACGTAAAGGCCCTGCAGGAATCGCTCCTGGACGACGCTTACGACCGCTCCATGGAACAGTACGAGTTTATCAAAAAGCTATCCTTTTACCTGATGATCTTCGGACTGCTGTCGGGGAGCGCTGTAACGGCCTGGGTCATACGAGGGATCAGCAAAAATCTGACGGGAATCACTTCCATTATTTCGTCAGTCGGGTACAGGTCAACGGACAAGTTCCCGCGCATTCCCGTCACGAGTCGGGATGAGATCGGAGACATAGCCAGAGCTTTTAATGAAATGGCCCAGACGCTGGAAGAGCATGCCGAGCAGGAAAAAGAATTCACGTTGGCCATGCAGGAGCACAGCTGGCTGAAGACACAGCTCGCCGATATCACAGCCACCTATCAAGGCGTGCACGACATCAATAAGCTGGCGGAGCTGTTGATTCGGAAGCTTACCCCCTTGGTCGGAGCGAGTTACGGCGTATTTTACATCAGGGAAGGACAGTCCGATCATTGGCGTTTTGTAAAGGCGGGCACTTTCGCGAGGGATTCACAAGAAATCGGGAGCCTTGCTTTTGAGGAAGGCGAAGGGCTGGTAGGGCAGTGCGCAGTAGAGAATAAGGTCATCCAGATCTCCAAGCTGCCGGAGCATTACGTGAAGATTTCATCCGGACTGGGCAGCTCGGCCCCCAGTTCGCTCATCCTGGTGCCGGTCTCACACGAAGGACAAGTGCTGGCTGTTCTCGAGCTCGCTTCGTTTCTCCCGTTTACGGAGCTGCAAAGAAATCTGCTGGAGGAAGTCGCCGGTACGATGGGAACCGCCATCAACAGTATTTTTGTTCACATGCAGGTCCGCAAGCTGCTGAAGGAGTCACAGACGTTGACAGAAGAGTTGCAAAGCCAGTCCGAGGAGCTGCAGCTGCAGCAGGAAGAGCTGCGCAGCATCAACGAAAAGCTGGAGGAACAGTACAAAAATTCCGAGTTGAAAGCCAGAGAGCTGGAGAAGGTGAAGGAAGAGCTGGAGAAGCAGGCCGAGCAGGTACAAAAGGCATCACGGTACAAGTCCGAATTCCTCGCCAACATGTCCCATGAGCTGCGAACGCCTTTAAACAGCCTGCTGATCCTGTCGCAAATCCTGTCCGAGAACAAGGAGAAAAACTTGACAGACAAGCAGGTGGAATATGCCACCACCATTTTTACCTCAGGGAAAAACCTGCTTACCTTGATCAACGAAATTCTGGACCTGACCAAGGTCGAATCGGGAAAAATGGAGATCAACAGAGGCGAGGTGTCGATCAAGTCGATTGCCATTTATGCCGAACGCGGTTTTCGGCCGCTCGCCATTCAAAAAGGACTCGGGTTTTCCGTAGAGATTGCTGACGATGTGCCAGACAAACTATGGGCCGATGAGCAGCGCCTGCAGCAAATCATCACCAACCTGCTGTCCAATGCGTTTAAATTTACGTCTCAAGGCGAGATTCGCCTCAAGCTATCGCGGGAGGAAATCGACGACATTGCGTACGTCTCCATCGCGGTACAAGACACGGGAATCGGCATACCTGCGGAAAAACAGGAAATTATTTTTGAAGCGTTTCAACAAGCTGACGGTACCACCAGCCGCAAGTATGGAGGGACGGGGTTGGGACTTTCGATCAGCCGGGAGATGGCCAAGCTGTTGGGCGGCTTCATCCAGGTGGAGAGCGTCGAAGGGATGGGAAGCACGTTTACCCTGTATCTGCCGATTGAGGAGCAAATCAGTACCGGCTCCGACCCCTATTCCCTGCCGCCAGTCGCGGCGGGGATGACCGCGGCGGAGGATCAGCCGCCTGTCAGTATTGATGGCGAAGGGCTGATCGGGAAAAAGGCACTGGTGGTCGACGATGACATGCGAAATATATTTGCGTTGACCGCCGCTTTGGAAGAGCGCAAAATGACGGTCATCTATGCGGAAAATGGAAGGGAAGGCATCCAGGCTCTGGAGGACAATCCCGACGTCGACATCGTGCTGATGGATATCATGATGCCGGAAATGGACGGGTATGAAGCTATCGAAGCGATCCGCAGAATGCCTTCGATGGAGAAGCTCCCGATCATCGCCCTGACAGCCAAGGCGATGAAGCACGACAGGGAAAGATGCATCGAAGCAGGGGCTTCCGACTACATCAGCAAGCCAGTTGAAATGGAACAGCTGATCTCGCTTATGCGAGTATGGCTGTACAGTCCAATGGAAGGAAAGGAGTGAGTATCCATTCTTGGCGAAAGTCATCCGGATCTGAAACCAGACGAATTTGAAGAATTGGAGAAGATCGAGATCAACCTGCTGCTGGAGGGAATATACCGTCAGTATGGATACGATTTCCGAAATTACAACTACTCATCGATCCGGCGCCGGATTTGGCACCGGATACGGATCGAACAAGTCCCCACGATCTCAGCCCTGCAAGAAAAGGTGCTGCATGACCCGAAGATGATGGATAAGCTGTTATCGGACTTTTCGATTAACGTCACGGAGATGTTTCGCGATCCGCTCTTTTTTCTCGCATTTCGGCAAAAAATTGTGCCTGAGCTGCGGAGACTTCCGTTTATTCGAATATGGCATGCTGGCTGCTCTACCGGACAAGAGGTTTTTTCGATGGCCATTCTGCTGCATGAAGAAGGACTGTTGCCGAAAACGAGGCTGTATGGAACCGACATCAATGAAAAGGTGCTGCAAAAAGCGAAAAAAGGCATCTTTCCGATACAAAAAATGCAGCAGTACACAAAAAACTATATGCGTGCCGGGGGGAAGCGGGCTTTTTCCGAATACTACAACGTGATCAATGGTTCCGTCCAGTTTAAGCCCTTTTTGATGGATAACATGGTATTTGCCCAGCACAATTTGGTTACGGACCGTTCCTTCAATGAGTTCCACGTCATTATTTGCCGCAATGTCATGATCTATTTCAATGAGACTCTTCAGAACCACGTTCACAAGTTATTTTATGAAAGCCTTTGCGCCAATGGTTTTCTCGGTCTTGGGGATAAGGAAGGAGTTGTATTTACAACCCATGCGAACTGCTACGAGGAAGTTTTCGGAACGGAAAAGCTTTATCGCAAATTGCCATGACCCTTTTGCAAGCATGCTTGTCAAGCAAAGTGAGGGAGCGGGGGAGCCGGAAGACAAGGTGAATATCCTGCTCGTGGATGATCGGAGAGAGAACTTGCTGTCGCTGGAGGCCGTGCTTGATTCTCCCAGGTATCATCTCATCTCTGTCCAGTCCGGAGAAGAGGCGCTTCGCTGGGTACTGAAGGAGGACTTTGCCTGCATCCTTCTCGATGTGCAGATGCCGGGGATAAACGGCTTTGAGACAGCGAAGCTGATCAAGCAGCGGGAGCTGTCGAGGCATATTCCCATCTTGTTCATCACGGCGATCAGCAAGGCGACCGAGCACGTCGTCCAAGGATACGAAGCAGGAGCGATTGACTACATTTTCAAGCCGTTTCACCCGGACACTTTGCGCATGAAGGTAGAAGGATTTATCCAATTGTACCGGAAGCAGAAGCAGATCGAGTACCAGCGGGAAATGCTCCGCATTCGCACGCTGGAGCTGCAGGAAGCGAACAAGAGCCACCAGCACACCATGCTGGAGCTGCAAAAAAGCGAAGCGCTTTCCCGGACGATCGTCGAAACGTCTGCCGACACCATTCTTACCTTTGATCAGGAGAGGATTGTTTTATCTGCAAACCCGATCATCAAGAGCATGTTTGGCTATCGGGTGGAGGAGGTTGTCGGAAAGCCGATCGGCCTTTTGCTATCCGCTCTCGGAGGGGCCGATGAGATTCCGGTAGACAATATCGTGGAAACTGTTGCCGGCAGGAAGGATAAAAGTGTCTTTCCGGTTGATGTGCAGATCAGGAAGGCGACGATTCAGCAGAAGCACGTCTACGTTTGTTCGATTCGGGATATTACGGAGAGAAAGCAGCTGGAGATTGAGCGGAAACAGCATTACCAGCACCTGGAGGCACTGGTGAGCGAACGGACACAGGAACTGGTGCTCTCGCAGGAGCTGTTTCAGAAGATTTTCCAGTCGAGCCCCTGTCTGATCGCGATCCGGTCATGCGAGGACCGCAGATATATCGATGTCAACAAGAGCTGGCTGGCTTACACCGGCTATGATTATCAGGAAGTAAAGAATGTCTCTGAAGACCGGCTCGTTTTGGCGGGGGACTTGCGCAAACGGGAGCGGGCCATCGATCTGGAGGACGCGATCCGAAACGAAAAAATTACGTACATGACAAGAACGGGTGACATCCGGGAAGGATTGTTGTCTACCGAGACGATCAAAATTCAGGGTGAACGGTGCATCCTTAGCGTGGTCACCGATATTACCGAGAGAGTCTATTTGGAAAAAGAGATCGCTCGCCTGGATCGCTTGCATCTGATCGGCGAGATGGCAGCCGGGATTGCCCACGAGATCCGCAATCCGATGACGACTGTCCGGGGATTTTTGCAGTTGGAAAAAGGAAATCAGGAGAAAGGGTCGCTCCAATACGTCGATATTATGATTACCGAGCTGGATCGTGCCAATACGATCATTACCGAATTTCTTACTCTCGCCAAAAACAAGACAAGCGATCTGAAAAAGCAGCATTTGTTCCATACGATTGAACCGCTGCTGCCGCTCGTTCAGGCGGAAGCGGCTCTGAGCGGAAAAAACATGCAGACGATGCTGGAGGATTGTCCCGAGCTTTATTTGGATGGCAAAGAAATTCGCCAGCTTTTCCTCAATCTGGCATTGAACGGGCTCGAAGCGATGGAGCGTGGCGGCACCTTGACCATCAAGACATATGTGCAGGGCAGAGAAGCTGTTTTGGAAGTCGCGGATCAAGGACCTGGAATCCCGGAAGACCTTTTGGACAAAATCTGGACTCCGTTCTTTACGACAAAGGCGGAAGGCACCGGCTTGGGGCTGGCTGTTTGCTACAGCATCGCAAACCGGCATCAGGCGCGAATTGATGTGGAGACAAGCAAAGAAGGCAGTACGTTTTATGTCCATTTTCCGCTACCTGATTAATATACAGGCAAGGCCGGAAGAGACCGCTCCATTTGGCCCGACTGCCGCCATGGAGCGCTGCAATGCGGGCCGGGAGAGGCACACGTCCGAATATGGTTTGCTTGCCATAGTGAAAAACCGTCCCACTCTAAAGTCTGGGACGGTTTTTTCGTCAGGTGGAACGTACTGGCATTTCGGACAGGGCTTGCTCCCGCAACACATGCTTCATGACTTTTCCCAGTCCGTTTTTAGGGAGGTCAGCGACAAACACCACCTCGGGGATTTTGTATTCCGCCAGCTTTTCCTTGCAAGCGCGAACGATGTCCGACTCCGTCAGCGGACTGTTTCCGCTTTTGATTACGTACGCCCGGGGCGCCTCGCCCATCGTCTCATGCGGGACTCCGATGACGGCCACTTCCATCACGCCCTCGATCTGGTGAATCACTTCTTCGATTTCAGCCGGGTATACATTGTCTCCCCCGTAGAGAATCATCTCCTTGTACCGTCCGGAGATGTACAAAAACCCGTTTTCGTCGAGTCTGCCGGCATCGCCCATACGTACCCAGCCGTCGATTAAAACCTTTTGTGTAGCTTCCGGATTGTTGAGATAGCCCTTGAAAATATAGGGGCTTTTCACCATCAGTTCTCCTGTTTGTCCCGGTGGCAGCTCTTCGCCTGTGTCGGGATGGACGATCTTCAGCTGGACGCCGGGAAAGAGCTTGCCCACGGATTCTGCCGTATCCAGCCCCATTTGCAAATTCCAGTGACTGACGAAGGATGCCTCCGTGCTTCCGTATCCTTGCCCCATCGGGATCCCCAGTTCGGCATAGCTCCGGATGAGCGAGGCAGGAACACGCGTGCCTCCCGATGCCACGTGGACAAGAGAGGAGAGGTCCCACGTATTTTGCCTGATCTCCTCCAGCAGATAGGTGTATACGGAAGGAAAGGCAAACATCGCGTTGATCTTTTCCTTTTCGATTGTCTTCAGGATCGAAACCGGAGCGTTGTCGTCGAGAAACACCATCGTATTTCCCAGGTAGACGTTGAACAGGATCATGGACGTACTGCTCATGTGAAAGAGCGGATGAACGGCCAGAAAGCGGAAGCCGGAACGCAGATCGGGATCAATGCACCGCAAATAAGCGTCGTAGCATCCGTGGGAAATCATGCAGCCCTTGGAAATCCCGGTCGTTCCCGAGGTGAACAGAATCAAAGCGAGATCTTCATCCGAAACGGGAACGGCAGGGGGCTCGGGAGGAGGAGAATTTTCAAAAATAGAAGCGAAAGCATCGGTCAGCTCGCCGCCTGCCTCGACAGCGATCGCAAACTCGATCATTCCTTTGACATGAGACAGAGAATGGGCAAATTCCTCGTCGTAAAATAAAACCTTGGGAGCTCCTGTCTGAATGATTCCTTCCATTTCGTAGGCGGTAAGTCGCCAGTTGATCGGCATCGCCACCGCTCCTGCCTGCAAGACGGCGAACAGAATCGTCGGGAAGGGGTGATTGTTTTTGCACAGGATTCCGACACGGTCTCCTTTTTGCACTCCAATCGATTGCAAATACATCGAAAGCTGGTTTACACGCTCAAAAAAAGCTTGATAAGTAAAACGTTTGTCGCCGGAAACGACTGCCTCCGCATCAGGCGTTCGCTCGGCACGATCGCGCAAATAAACGTGCAGGCCCCCCATTACGTAAACCTCCTGGCAGGAAAAATAGTGTGAGACTCTCTCCCCCAAGTATTTGCTTGAGTCAGCCTCGTTATAAATTCTTTCTATTTTATGATGGAATAACTTTATTAGAATGCGCATTGACGCCGAAAAATGGCGCATGTATAGTTACAATCATAATTCCTATATAACCTATATGAATTTATGGTTATAATTGCGACAGCTTCCAAGCGAAGACTCCTTTTTCGCGGGTCTCAGGCAAAGCATGGACGAAAAGAGGAAGGGTGGGTGTGACAGATGGGCGGTTCAAGTCCAATTCGTGTTCGCGTCGCCGCTCCCGGGGACCGGGAAGCAATTCAGAAGCTCTTGGTGGAAGCGTATGAAGAGTATGAGCACCTGTTGCCGGAAGGAAGATGGGAGGAGTATCGGGAAGAGCTGCGCGAGTCGGCGGCAGATGACCGTCCGCTCGCGCGCATCGTAGCCGAATACGATGGAGAGATCGTTGGCGCCGTGCAGTTGTACATGTCAGCCAAAGAGGCATATGGCTTGCCGGAGCTGCAGATCGACACCCCGATTATTCGCTATTTATCGGTTCTGCCAAAAGCGAGAGGAAAAGGGGTAGCCACTGAATTGATCAAGGAGAGCGTCAGGCGTTCGCGCAAGCTGGGTGCATCCGCACTGCATCTGCACACGACAGACATCATGGCATCTGCCATCAGCCTGTATGAACGCCTCGGTTTTGAGCGCGCTCCCGAAAAGGATATTCAAAGCGGTCCGACCTTGGTAAAAAGCTACCGGCTGCCCATAAAAGAGGCGAGTATTCTGTGATTCTGCAGGCATTCTGTAATTCCGAAGGCATTTGGTGATTCTGCAAGCTTTCTTTGCTTGTGCAGGCATACCTTGCATGATCACGTCAAACAAGCCTTTTTTTCCTTTGTGCATTACACAGCTTGCTCGCGCTGCTGCTTTTTTTCTTTTCGATCGCGCAAGAGCTGCCGAACGATCATGAAAATGGCAAACGGCGCGTAGAGAAAGCAGTTCAAAAGCCAATGCGAGTAGACAGCGAACGAAAAACCATCCGGCACTGACACACTGACGAGAGTCCAGAGAAGGCCGACAGTCAAACCGCCAAAGAGCACCAGCATGTCAACTAACGGGTCGAACCACCGGCTCGACTGCGTGAAGAACCTGATCACAAGCAATCCGATCAAAGTGAGAAACAAGACCAGGGTATCATCCGCTTTATCGCTAAAGACAGATTCGTCTACAACGCGCCAATCGATAAACCAATAACGGACCATCAACATTTGCAAAATCCCCAAGCCGATGAGAAAGCCGCGCATTCTCTTCCGGTTTTTTTTCTTTTTCTCCGCCTGCTGTTTCTGCTGCTCTTCTGTCAGGAACACGTTGTCGAGCTCTTTTGCTTCCGAGCCGATCCGAAACGGGAGGGTACCCTGGTATGGAGCTTTCGGTACCGCATCGATCCCTTCTTTTGTATAAGGAACAGCGCTCAATGCTTTATCTGTAACAAGGACCGGGACTTGATTGGCTTGAAACACGTTCACCCATTCGTCAAGCGTAGGCTGATCACCGATGGGAAAGCTGACCACTTCATGCTTCCTATCTGAACTGATGCCGCTTATCATGAGTTTGACGACCCGGTAAAAAACAACTTTGCCGCCGGGGCCAGTAGAGCGGGGGGTTGCCTTCACCGCATACTGATAATCCATCCCCAGCAAAACGTACTCCATTCCGGCAAACGGGAGAAAGATGGTCTGCTTCTCGTTCGTTTTTTGGTTGGAAAAAGACGTAAAGTACCCGTCCTCCCGCAGCTCCACGATCAACCGCTGCTGCGTATATTGAAGCAAATTTTTGTAGCAAAAACGCCCGAACCAGAAAACCCCCCCGCCGATAATGCCCAAGAACAGAAAAATAGACAGGTCGTCCTCGGTAAACAAGGCGATCAGGCTGAGTACGCAGAGGGGGACGGCAATAAGAAAGAGAAGGGTAATCATCACCTTATGTACGATGAGGGCCCATTTCGGAAGTTCATTGGTAAACAGGCGGTTTGTTTTTCGCTGCATTTCGATCAAGGAAATCACCTCTTTGTGACGACTTGCGAAAAAAAATCGGAAGTTCATGATAGGAGCCTGCAGCCCGCATTACCATGAAGTATACGGGTTTCTTCCAGCGAAAATCATCAATTTTTTCCTGAATCTGATGAAAATTGGGAAATAAGTAGCATGTTTGGTTCCATGTTGACACCCTTCGCGTTTTCTATCCATTTTTTTCAGCCATTTCAAGCAACAAAATCTTCCTTGGTGCGTCTACTAGATTGATAGATAAAACAGACAAGCTCGTATAGTACATATCGGGGAATTTTTTTGGCTGTTAGGAGGATTAGAAATTGAAGAAACAAGGCTTTCTCATGGGTTTGTTCGTACTGCTGTTAGGGCTTACGCCAGTCGTTGCAGCAGCTCAGCCGCAAACGGCGGCAGGCGCTTCCATCGCCGCGTCTGCAGCAGGCAATGTACAGCTGGGTCTGTCTGCAGCACCGCCTGACATCGTGAGCAATGGTTCTGTAGTAGCTCCAGCTCCTGCGATCAATGCTGGTTCTGGCGCTTCGGCGAACGGAACAAACACCGCACCAATCAACACAATAGGTCAGCAGCAAGAAATGCGTGCAGCATGGGTAAGCACGGTGTTCAACATCGATTGGCCGTCAAAAGCCGGCCTCCCTGTAGAGCAGCAAAAAGCGGAGTACATCCGCATGCTGGACGAGCTGAAGGCGACCGGTATGAACGCCATTATCGTCCAGGTAAGACCGGAGTCAGACGCGATCTACCCGTCCAAGCTCGTTCCATGGTCCAAGTGGCTGACTGGCACACAGGGGAAAGACCCCGGCTACGATCCGCTCGCGTTCATGATCGAAGAAACGCACAAGCGCGGCATGAAGTTCCACGCCTGGTTCAACCCGTTTCGGGCCAGCACTACGGTAGCAAAGGAAACCCTTGCGCCACAGCATCCAGCCAGGCTCCATCCGAACTGGGTCGTCGCTCACAACAACTTGCTGATTTACAACCCGGGCATGCCGGAGGTTCGGCAGCATATCATCGACACCATTATGGAGGTCGTAAACAACTATAATATTGACGGCGTGCATCTGGACGATTATTTCTATCCGTACGGAAAAGAAGATTTCAAGGACGCCGCCACCTTTGCCGCCTACAACCAGGGGCGCTTTGCCACCAAAGGAGATTGGCGCCGCGATAACGTCAACGCTTTTGTCAGAGACCTGTATGCGTCGATCAAAAGCGTGAAGCCGCAGGTGGAGTTCGGAATCAGTCCGTTTGGCATTTGGCGCAATGCAAAAGATGATCCAACCGGCTCGGATACAAACGGTCAAAGCTCCTACGACAACCTGTATGCCGACGTCCGTACATGGATTCGCAGCGGCTGGCTTGATTACGTGGCTCCGCAGCTCTATTGGAGCATCGGCTACAAGCCGGCAGCCTATGACAAGCTGGTTCAATGGTGGTCTATGGAGACGAACGGTACGCCGGTCAAGCTCTACATCGGGCAAGGCGCGTACAAGGTCGGCACCAACACGACAGATTGGGCGTCGAGCAACGCCATCATCCAGCAGCTCCAGTTCAACAAGGCCTTCCCACAGGTACAGGGCAGCATATTCTTCAGTGCAAAAACACTGATGAAGGATACCGCCGGGATACGCTCCAGCCTGAAACAATACTATTCGGCGGAGAATCAATAACAATCCGGGCTCGGATGCCGTAATCCAGGCCGGTCATACGGAAAAATGCAGAATAAATGCTTCTTGGCCGCAAACAGCGAATCGTACCGCTGCGCCAAGAAGCATTTTTCTATATAAGAAAGGGTACGTTGTTAAATCACGTTAACAAGAAAAGCGGATGAGGGGGAGCTGCTTAAATGAAAATAAGCAAACACAGTGCCGAACACTATATTTGGGGCGACAATTGCGATGGCTGGCATTTAGTGAAAGGCCAGGATCTAAGCGTTATCCACGAACGGATGCCGGCAAATACTTCCGAAGTGAAGCATTATCATGAAAAGTCCCACCAATTTTTCTTTGTCCTGTCAGGCACAGCAACGATGATCGTTGGCGACAAGGAGTTTGTTCTCCATCAACAAGAGGGAATCGATATTGCACCCCTGATTTCGCATCAAATGGCTGTCATGAACGTTGCCAGATTGGAAAAAACGAAGAAAGCGGCATGGATTGTATGGGGGCTGTATGCAGCAATCATGATCCTGTATACGACGGCGATCAAATTTGGCAGCCACCTCTGGTTTGGCCGCCCGATCAGTATCGACGGGCCGTATCAGTTTGGGCTTCTCGTCGCGGATTACGCGCCTCCCATCCTCCTGATGATCGTGCCTCTGATGTTTTGGAAGGCAGCCAATCTGGCGGAGAAATGCGAGGTGAAAGAGTGAAATGAAAAGCAAAAACATATGGATTGTGATGCTTTTCCTCGTAGGGGCCATTTCGCTGACAATGGTGGAAGGCTACCTGAAGCCTGAAGCAGAAGCAAAGGAAGAGCAGTACAGAATGGAGCAGCGGAACCCCCTGACCCATGATTTTGAAAATGTCCTGCCCTATAAACATAAATATATGGGGGACGCGGGCAATCTGGGCAACTTGAACTACCATCTCCCGCTTTCCGACATTCCCAAGACCTTCAGCTTTTTCCTGTGGCCTATGCCCTTTCCCGAGCGGCCGTTGAAAAATGGTACGGAGTTTCCTTTGCCGATCTGCAGGAGAAGGAAAAGTGGAACCAAATCGTACGAGATCCTTTGGCAGATGCAAGCTATGTGGAGCGCTTCTTTACGCAGGTTGTAAAGAAAGTGGAGTGAACGGATTGAGGGGCCAGGGGGGGGTTCGATCCGCTAGTAGTCGACTTTTGACTGTTTGACTGCCGTCCTTCTCTCGCTTCCCTTCAATATATGTTGTTGCGTTTCCGTTAGGAGGTTTCTTGCTTTGGATGGATACCAAATACGGCAACCACAAGGAGAGAAGAGACTGTGAAAAAAGTGTACGGAGTATTAATCTTGTTTGTACTTATTGTTGCTGCTTTTTATGTGGATCAAAGGACAAATACTGCTGTTGCCATTCCTGCTTCAGTCAAAGCCGCAGTTTCCGACGATGTAAGTGATGAAATAACGCAAAGAATAATCCTGAGACATATTGATGAAGTGGATTCCATATTCGCTGAAATCCACGACGTGTTGCCAGCAGTCAAGCTTGCCGATAAAAAGAATGCTGAACAAGTGAATCTAGCAAAAGAATGGCTGCGAAAAAACGGTGAGGTTGTGAAAGACAATCAAATCGTCTTGAGTATTTCGGATAATGGTGAAGGCAGCGACCACAGTTTTATAGTAGGAGCAATGCTTTATACAAAACAACAAAAGAGTCAGCTATCGATCAATGATGTTGGCATGGAAAGAATAAGCTACGGACAAATTATTTTAGCAAAAGAACAAGAAAAATGGGTAGTGAAAGAGTTCAAGAGGAAGTTTTGATAAAGTATCCCAAGCCGCCGATTTTGGACATTGCAAGTGGAACGCACGAACCGCATCATTCAACTATGGTGCCGACTTTACATGGAGATGGGCATGATAATCAAGTCATCATGCCCATCTCTCCACGTAAAGCCCCATCAATTGTAGCCGCGCTCACCGTACGGCTGAAGCTCTTCCAGCCATTTCTGCTCCAGCTTTTTCAACTCGTCGGCTTCATCAAAATAGCCCGTTTCTTTCTTTTTCAACACTTCCAGCACTTCAAAGACAAAGGCGTCCTCGCCGTACTCATTCCAATCCTTCTGGAGCTGTTTGTTAAAATGGCTGCCCGCTTTCAGTTGAAACTTTTTGCCGTTTATCGTTTTTAAGTTTTTCGTGCTCTCGATCAAAATTTTGTTGTTTTTAATGTTCTTGATCTGATAAACGCCTGCTTCCGTCTTGATTTCTTTAAATTGCTGCTTCAATTCCTCTTTGCGGTTCATGGGAAATACCTTCCTTTCTTTCTGTCGACTACTGCCATGCAGCGCCACAACGTGCACAGGGAGATCGTCATTTCTTCAGCCAATACTGGCTGCCATCTGCTTTTCGGTCCAAAAAACCGTAATCAACCAAATAACGTCGGACGGTTACATAATCGTCATAAACAGCCTTCAAAATTTCATTGACTTCCTTCTCGGTATAGGTGCGATCCGCCTCAAATCTGGTGGCGATTTGCCGGAGAACGACTGCCCGCTGCTTTTCCCTCAGTCTGAACGTCTTGAGAGGTCCGTCCGTGCCTTCGGGAAAGTATTTTTTCAAAATGGCCTGGCTTTCTTCCGCGGTTACGTTGTACCGATCATCCACCATGGTGGCGGTCTGATGCACGTCGATAAAAGCAGGAGCGTGCTTGTCCTTTTCCTTCAGCAGCTCCATCAATGCGAGGAATACCTTGGCCTGCCGCTCTTTCTCCTTCAGGACAAAACGGTGGTTGCGGATTGTGGAGGCGCTGCCGATGCCCAGCTCCTTTTGCACCTCGGCGTCGCTTTTACCCTGGTAAAACAGGTGAAGCAGGCTGTTTTGGTGCTCGGTCAGACCGGTCAGTTTTTTATCGAGCTTGATCAGGTAGTCAAACACCGATTGATGCGTTTTCCCAATATGATGGCGCACGTATCTTTCTGTTTCATACAAGACACCATCTTCCGGATAAATAATTCCCTTCTCAAAAGCCTTTCCGCAGAGCAGGCAAACAAAGCGATCCTCCTCTTGAACATATCCGCGCTTCAGCTCATCCAGTGACGCATTCCAAAAGCGTTCGGAAACAGTCATTAAATAAACACATCCTATTTTTGTTTGTATTAATATAAACATTTTACTAAATCGTCTATTGTTTGTCGAGTGTCGGAAGTTGATTCCACCGGTTGCGCTGGTACCACAAGAATTTGGTACTGCTTTATTTTTGTTTGAGGAGATAAAATTTGTGAAGATACATCTGATGCGGAAATGGGTGGTGCTGGGATGAAGCTGTTGCTGCTGTTGTGCGGACCTGCTGTCATGATCTTGATTGGACTGCAGGGAGTGGGGAGCGTGCCGGTTACGTTTGTCCTTTTCTATAGCTGGCTCCTGCTGGTTCCTCTCGTGGACATGCTGCTGAGGAAGGAAAAGAAGCTTTCGCAAGCGATGAGAGACTGCGGGCTCGTGTTTAGACGGAAAAATATGTATAGTGGAATGAGTACGGGAATCTTCTTTTTTTTTGGCTATTCTTTTGGGAGGTTATTTCTTTCACTCGCATGTTTTCCATCGGGAGAAGCTGCAAAGCCTGCTGATCGAGTGGAATTTTTCAGGCGATCATCTCATATGGCTCATTTTGATTCTTTTATCGGTGAATCCCTTTCTGGAAGAGCTGTACTGGAGAGGGTACATATTTCATAGATTAGCAAATACATACAAACAGCATACAGCGATTTTCTTTACGGCATCGTTTTACACCTTGTATCACTTCCTGTCCGTCATTCCTTTGTTTGCCTGGCCGTATAACGTGTTTATGGTCGTTCCGGTATTTGTGGCGGGCTTGATCTGGGGATACATGCGGGCGAGAAGCGATGCTGTGGCAGGAGGGATCGTCAGCCATATTCTGGCCGATGGCGGCATTATGGCTGTTTATCTATTGTTTTTAACTTAGTTTTGCTGAAGCAAAAAGGAAGGAAAGAAGAGTAATGGACATTCGAAAGCCAACCGGGAACGAGCTTGCAGCGATTCTGGAGTTATCTGTGCAAGCGCTGTTCGATGGAACCATCGGGAGAGCGAGACCGACAGAAGAGAAGGTCAGACAGCTGGTTGAGCCGCTGCTGGCCAAAGGAGGCTACTACCTCATCGCGACAGAGGAAGATCGGCTGATGGGCTGGGTTTTGCTCGGGACGAGCAGGGATCAGTTCACCGACATTCCGTTCGGATTTATCTACGAGCTGTATGTGATCGAGGAGTACCGGGGAAGGGGAATCTCCAAGCAGTTGATGGAGCGGGCGATCGAGCAGTTGAAAGAGGCGGGGTTGCCGGAGGTTCGCTTGAGCGTTTTTGTGGAAAACCACGCTGTCGGGCTTTATCGGAAGCTGGGCTTCACGGAGAGAAGCGTCACGATGAGCATGCCGCTAAAATAGGCGGCGAAGTGGTCGGCGTACCACTCTTCGTGGCTGCGTTACAGCTCAAGATGTACTTGTCTGCATTGCCCGCAGGTAAAGAAAAACAGGCATGCAATTTCGCGCACGCCTGTTTTTTGTTGCCTGTTTGTAAGAAGGATCGCCAGCCGGGAGCAATATTGCCCGGAAAATGTGAGCCAATACCTGAGAGCCGATACCCGGGGGTCAATCAACAAAGGGTAAATCGCAAGCTGACAATCACAGAAGGCGCTGAATGTCCTCCAGGGCAAGGTCAGCCGACAAGATGCCGTTCCGGTAGTTGCCCGCCGAGGCTTCGCCGAGATGATATTCGTGCAGAGCATCGGTATCCTTGAGCATGTTGCCGGTCAGGATGCATACTGCTGTCTCGTCCTTGTCGATGATTTGCTGTGCGACCAGCTTGCGCAGTCCGGCTACAGTCGCAGCAGAGGCTGGCTCGCAGCCGATTCCGCTCTGGTCTACCTTCGCTTTGGCGTCGAGGATTTCCGCGTCGGTCACGGAGCAGGTCACGCCGTTTGTTTGCTCCAGCGTGCGGAGCGCTTTTTTCCAGCTTGGCGGATTTCCGATGTTGAGGGCGGAAGCGCGTGTATACGGGCTTGGCTCGGGAGTCAGCTCCTGCTTTCCGGCAGCCGCCATCTTGTGGAACGGGCTTGCCCCCTCAGCCTGGATCAGGGCTACTCTTGGCACCTTGTCGATCAAGCCGAGCGTTTTCAGATCGTGCAGCCCTTTGCCGAGTGCCGTTACATTGCTCAGCGCACCGCCGGGGATAACGACCCAGTCGGGCAGGCTCCACTTCAGATATTGCGAGATTTCGTAAATGATGCTCTTTTGCCCCTCGATGCGGAACGGGTTGATCGAGTTGCAAATGTACAGCTCCAGCTCCTTGCTGTACTGTTCATAAAAGCGGATGCCGTCGTCGTAGGTGCCGCTAAAGCTGATCACCTTTGCCCCATAGGCCAGTGTCTGCAGCACTTTGTTCAGCGAGATGTTCTTGTTCGGAACAAACACGTAGGATGAGCCCTGCGCAAGCGCGGCGTACATCGCCAGAGAGGAAGACGTGTTGCCTGTCGAAGTGCAAGTAAAGCGCTTATAGCCGAGCGAGCGCCCGTGCGAGACAGCCACGGTCATGCCGTTGTCTTTAAAGGAGCCGCTTGGATTCTCGCTCTGGGCCTTCAGCCAAATTTTGCGAATCCCTGTATAGGCTTGCAGCAGCTCGGAGGAATACAGCCCGGTATTTCCCTCGTATTTCGTCGTGATAAACTCTTCGGGAAGCTCGGGGAAAATCAGCTCCTTGTAGCGCCATACTCCGCTTGCGTAAGGGGTCATGCGTTCTGAAAGGCGTTCGTCAAAAACGCGCTTCAGTCGGTCGGCATCCAAGTCTTTCATATCGTGGACGATGTCGAACAAACCGCCGCATCCGCACTGATAATCGAACGCATCCAAAGCCACTTCCCGGCTACAATTCACGCATACCAGTTTCATTTGTTGCGAGATCCCTGACCAGACGCAGCAGGGCTCTCTCCACCTCTTTTCGGAATATATCTACAACTCTGTCTTATCAATTACTATACGTCAAAGGGTCAAGTCCAGCAAACCCAGGAGATGGGCCATCAGGTAAAAAACGGATGAGCGATATGTTACAATAAGTGGAAGACTGCGCTTGCGAGGCTCATCGTCCTCATCATGAAAAAACGGAGGCAAAGCAAAAACGTGAAATTTCCTTCCAAGGTAGATATGTGGCTGGCTGTACTGATCGTGGGAACGATGCTGTTAGTCATTTTAGAGGGACTGCGGACCATGTTTGCAGGAGGCTTGATGAGCACGGGTGAAAGAGCAGTGCTCTTCATCGTTCATTTTGCCGTTCCCTGCTTTATCCTGTGGCTGTTCTCCTCCACGTACTACGTCATCGGGGACAAGGAGCTGCTCATCCGCTATGGCCCGTTTCGCCGAGCAGTTCCGCTGGACAGCATAAAAACAGTGCGAAAAACCTCCAATCCCGCTTCAAGTCCGGCTTTGTCCCTGAAACGGCTGGAAATCTCATACGGGAACGGCAGCATAGTCCTGATTTCACCGAAGGACCGGGATGCGTTTTTGACGGAGCTGCGCCGAAAATGCCCCGGGGCTTTCATTGAGTAAAGGGAGGAAAGAATGATGTTTTTCTATGACAAAACATTGCCGCTCAGTTGGGAAGAACATTCTGTTGCGGAAAAAGAAGGGTACAGCGTACGGGATATTTCCTACGACAGCCCCCACGGAGGGAAGGTTCCTGCATATTTGGTGACACCGGACGGAAGAGGGCAAACACCGCTCCCGGCTGTACTGTTTCTGCATCCGGGACAAGGGAACCGCTCTTCGTTTTTGCCGGAAGCGGAAAGACTTGCGGCCCAAGGGATCGTTTCTTTGTTGATTGACGCTCCGTTTTTACGGCAGGAGCTTTCCTCGGAGCTGTCTCAGGCGGAAAGAGCTGTGCAGCTCGTCGAGATGATGGTAAAAAAAGAGTTGTATATCCAAACCGTGGTCGATTTGCAGCGAGCGGTAGACCTTTTGACCAGCCTGGACATCGTCGATGCGGATCGGATCGGCTATGTCGGCCACAGCTATGGAGCGACCTGGGGCGGTGTCTTTGCAGGTGTGGAAAAGCGGGTCAAGGCCTTTGTTCTCATGGCTGGCTACTCCCGGTCCACAGTCTGGCACAGGACGAGCGGGCACCCGGTAGCCGATCTGGTCCGGCAAATTTTGCCCAAGGAGCGGTTTGAGCAGGTTTTTGCCGAGCTGGAAGCGCTGGATGCGGTCCATTACATAAAGAATGCGGCACCAGCTTCTGTCTTGTTTCAATTTGTGCACAATGATGAATTTATCGACAAGGAGCAGGCGGATCAGTATAGCGCTGCCGCCAGCACTCCCCGAGAGGTCAAATGGTATGAGAGCGACCATCTTTTCACAGGCTGCGGGGAGGCCGAGGCCGATCGGAGAGACTGGCTGCTCAAACAGCTGGGGTAGACGCGACGAGACGCGACGAGAGTGCGTGCAGATAGAGGAGCCCAGTCCTGCTTCTTATCTGAAAGACCTGAACAACCAGACAGCAAAAGGAGGAGTGTTTTTCACACTCCCCCTTTTTAAGAAGTCCGCAAATCAACCGAGTAGGCCCGCGCCGTCTTCTCCATATACGCATCCAATTGTTCAACTGCATTCATGACGGGCCCACCGTGGCATACTTCCAGACGGCGAGGGGCCAATTCCCTGACGATCGCGCTGCTTTGAATGGCCTCGCCCATATCAGCCGTGAACATCGGCATTGGTCTGTGAAGCTTTCCTTTCTTCGAGGTAAACAAATCGCCAGCCAACAGCACCTGGTCTTCTTCGTGAAAGTAGACGACGTGTCCGGGCGAATGCCCCGGGGTGAGATACGGCCGCAGACCGGCTACGGTCATTAACTGTCCATGCTCGTTCTCGCCGAGCGCTTGCGCGAGGCCGGGGGTTACATTTTTCTCCGCTTTCTTGCGGCGCGGATACGGAAGCTGGCCTTCCATGTACGGAATCTCCGTACGGTGAGCGTAGACAGGAATGGATCGGCGCTCCACGAGTGCCTTGACGGAACCGGTATGGTCGGAATGACCGTGAGTCAGGAGAATTCGCCGGAGAGGTCCCGCCCCCAACTGATCCACGACGTTTTCAATCCCTTTTGCCATAAACGGCATCCCCGCATCCACCAGCGTTACCCCTTCTTCATCCGCTACGGCCCATACGTGTACGGGAATCAGCATCCAGGAACGGATGCTCCAGATGTGCTCCGAGATTCTCTCCACTTTCATTTCGCAGCAGCCTCCTCATGTGCAATTTGCTTGCAGCCAGCCAGAGCGACCCGCAGAGCCAGCTCAAAGGTGGGAGCGAGTCTTTCCATCAGCATGTCAAACGTTTCGTCCGACTGGGAATACGTGCCGATCACGCCGTGCAGCGTGAAAAAATAGACGCGGGCATAGGCCCATGACTGCTCTTCTGTAAGGTGGGGCGGAAGGCAAGCGATCACGGCGTCTTTCAGCAGTCCAAACAATTGGTTTCGCAAATGCTGGAGTTCAAGCGAAGGCTCTTTTTCGTCCACGCGGGAGGACTTCGCCATGAAAAAAAGCGGATACATGCTTCGATTCAGCAAACAAAAACGAACGAAGCTGGTACTGACAGCCAAAAGTCTTTCGTCTGCTGAAAGCAAGTGATTTTGCACGCACGCCTCCATTTCCGCAAACAAGGCTTGCAGAGGCTCCATAGCGAGGTGGTGGAGCAGTGCTTCTTTATCCTTGAAGTAAATATAGATCGTCGTATGTGAGCATCCCGCCGCTTTGGCGATTTCCCGCATGGTCACCGCGTCGTAGCCCCGCTCCGCGAAAAGCCTGCCCGCCGCTGTCAGTATCGATCGCTTGGTCTCCTCCGAACGCTGCTCCTGTTTGTTTGTCATATGATCACAATCCCTTTCGAAGTCCATTTCATAAGAGAAAGACAAAAATCATAACCAACGGTTACTAACCGATGGTTATAATGTAACCGATGGTTATATTTTTTGTCAAGCAGCTTTTGCCCAAAATATGGTTGGAGGATTTTTGTTCATATAAACGTGAGGATTCCCAAGAAAGACAAAGCTCGTGTGTGAAGTGTACAATATCGTATAGATAAGTATAGATAAGATACATAAGGCAGATAAGGCTGATAAGGACAGTGAACGAACCGCTGTAGTCGTTCTCGAAAAAATGGACAGGAGATTGGATATGACCCAACAAGCACCCCGGATCGGCGTCGGCGCCGTCATCCTCGATTCAGACAACAGGCTTTTGCTCGTCTACAGAAACCGCGAACCGGAAAAAGGGACCTGGAGCATTCCGGGAGGGAAGGTAGATCCCTACGAACCGTTGGAGCAGACAGTGGTGCGGGAAATCAGAGAGGAAGTAGATTTGGACGTGCAGGTAGAGAGGCTGCTCTGCATGGCGGAAACGATTCGACCGGAGCGAGGCGAGCATTGGATTTCCGCTATCTATGTGACCCGCATCGTATCAGGAGAGGCGCGGAACAGGGAAGAGGGCGGAGCCATCGGGGCGATCGGCTGGTTTGCACTGGACGAGCTGCCGGAAAACCTGGCTTGCTTCACAGTGCCCGCGGTCGAGAAGCTGCTCGGGGAAGCGCGGTCTCAAGCTTAGCTGCAAATGGCGGCCCCCTTCTTGGCATCCTGCCGAATTGCACCTGGAGCAAAGCTGTCCGCTCGTATATGATAGGAATATAGTACTACTGGCAGTATGTGAAAATAATAGAAAAGGGAGCGGCAGAAATGACGGCAGGGACGATTGATGCAAATAAAGAGATTCTGCAGAAAATCTTTTCAGAGGATTTTTGGTTTGTCATTCCCGAGTACCAACGGTCTTACGTATGGCAAACAGACAATCTGACCGAACTGGTCGATGACCTCGTGTTTGCGTTTGAAAACAAACCGGACAATGATTACTTCCTGGGGTCGCTCGTACTGAAGCGGATCAAGGCGAGTTCCTATCCGGAGTACGAGGTGCTGGACGGGCAGCAGCGGCTGACCACTTTCTTTATCATGATGGCCGTACTGCGCGATTTGATCGGGAGTGATCAATTCAAGCAGACGCTGCAAAAGAAGATTTATCAGGAAGAGAACCTGCTGGAGAACGTTCCGGCTAGGATGAGAATTACATACAAAATCCGCGACAAGGTAGAAGACTTCATTCAATCGCATCTGATCGCCCACGGCGGAACAGCGAAGGAAGAAGAGCTGCAGGCCTTGCGGGAGAGCGAAAACGTCTCTTTGGAAAACATGGCGAATGCCACGCTCGTGCTTCGTGCCGAACTGCAGGACAAAATTACGGCGGGGGACTTGCCCCAGTTCGTACGCTTCATTTTTAACAAGGCGTTGTTTATCTACGTCTCCACGGACAATACGGAAGATGCGTTTCGGATGTTTACAATCCTGAACAACCGGGGCATTCCCCTGACCAACGCGGACATTCTCAAATCGCAAAACATCGGGGCTCTCGCATCGGAAAAGGAAGTAAACAAATACGCCAAGGTCTGGGAAGAGATCGAAGGAAAGCACGGAGAAAATTTTGACCGCTTTCTCCAGTTCATCCGGACGATTCTGGTGCAGGAAAAAGCGCGCGCGAATCTGCTGGAAGAGTTCCACGACCACATTTATCACCCAAAAGCGCCGAAGCAGCCAAGCCTGAGGATGGGGAAAGACACGTTTGAACTGATTGAGCGATACAATGCGATTTACGAAGAGATCATCGAGCTGCAAGGCTCAAACCTGAGCAATGGCTACAAGAACCTCATCACTGTCATGCGGATCGGCCTTCGCTCGGAGGATTGGATACCGCCGCTCATGCACTACTATTCCAAATTCGGTGCCGCCGATCTGGAACGATTCCTGAAAAAGCTGGAGCATAAATTTACGGGCGACTGGGTGTGCGGAATCACACCGACGCTGCGTCTGGAAGCAATGAACAGCATTTTGAAGGCCATTGACAGCACCCCTGCGAATCAGGTGGAAGAGTTGTTCAAGAAAAAAGAGCTCTTCGAGATTGATGAGGATGAATTTGTCCGGAACATTGAAGGACATGTGTACAAAAAGCAGTTCGCCCGTCATCTGCTGCTGAAGCTCGAATACCTTTTGAGTGACAACACCGTGCATCTCTCCGGACACAGCTACATAACAGTGGAGCACGTGCTGCCGCAAAACCCGGCTGATTCGAGTCAGTGGAAACGGGATTTCACGGATGAAGAGAGAGAATATTGGACCAATCGCCTGGCCAATCTCGTACTCATCAGCCAGAAGAAAAACAGCGCGCTTGGCAATCACGATTTCGAGGACAAGAAGAAGCTGTATTTGCAAAAGAGGATCGACGCTTTCCACGCCAACAAGGTATTTATCGAGCAGCATGCAAAGTGGACGCCTGATGTATTGCGGGACAGACAAGCGAAAATCATCGACCTGCTGAAGAAGGCGGACTAGTTCGTTCTCGGCAGGAAAAGCACCCCTGTTACAAAGTGAAGTGCACCCCTTAGAATGGACATTGGATTAAACCCCTGGTAAATCCGATGAAATTTAAGGGGTGCATTTTTTATGGTGAAAAAGGGGCAAACGTTTAGAAGTTATTCTCACGAATTAAAGGTGGAAGCCATACGACTGCATATCGAAGAAGGATGGACATACCGTCGAATCATGGAGCATCTGGGGATTCCGGACCGCCACCGGCTTAAAGTATGGATGAAAAAATATAAACAGTTAGGCGAATTTGGGTTGATGGATCAACGAGGTAGACGTGAAGTGTTTATGGCAGACTAAA
>NZ_RHHO01000010.1 GCF_003710865.1 Brevibacillus borstelensis
TTCAGTTCTCTACTCTACAATACCGAACGTATAAACTTTCTAAATTGTTAACGTTCGTATTTTCATTGACAGCAACAAAATCGTTTAGTACACTTAGATTGTTTCAGGCCCAGTAAGGCAATGATGAAATCAGGAGGTGTTTTTCGATGTCGACTGTAGTTGTCGTCGGAACCCAATGGGGCGATGAAGGTAAAGGGAAAATTACCGATTATCTGGCGGAAAGCGCCGAAGTGGTGGCCAGATATCAGGGTGGCAACAATGCTGGACACACGATTATTTTTGGTGGCAACAAATACAAGCTGCACTTGATTCCATCCGGAATTTTTTATACAGATAAAACTTGCGTCATCGGCAACGGCATGGTTATCGATCCGAAAGCGCTGGTAGCGGAGCTGGATTACATTCACAGCTTTGGTTTCAAGACGCACAACTTGAAAATCAGCGATCGCGCGCACGTGATCCTGCCTTACCACATCAAGCTGGATGCTGTGGAAGAAGACAGCCGCGGCGCAAACAAGATCGGTACGACCCGCAAAGGGATCGGACCGGCTTATATGGACAAAGCTGCCCGTATCGGTATTCGCATTGCCGATCTGATGGACAAAGAAGAGTTCGCCCGCAAGCTTGAGCGCAACCTCGCTGAGAAAAATCTTCTGCTGGAGAAAATGTACAATACCAGCGGCTTTGAACTGAACGAAGTGCTGGAAGAATACCTGGGCTATGCCGAGATCATTCGCCCTTATGTCACCGATACGTCTGTCGTCTTGAACGATGCCATCGATCAGGGCAGCCGCGTGCTGTTTGAAGGCGCCCAAGGCGTTCTGCTGGACATCGATCAAGGTACGTATCCGTTCGTGACTTCTTCCAACCCGATTGCCGGTGGGGTCACTATCGGTTCCGGTGTAGGACCGACCAAGATCAACCAGGTTATCGGTGTGGCAAAATCGTACACCACTCGCGTAGGGGATGGTCCGTTCCTGACCGAATTGACTGATGCGACAGGCGATCATATCCGCGAAGTAGGATTTGAGTACGGTACGACGACAGGCCGTCCGCGCCGTGTCGGCTGGTTTGACAGCGTAGTTGTCCGCCATGCACGCCGTGTGAGCGGCATTACGGGACTGGCGATCACCAAGCTGGACACGCTGAGCGGCATTGACACGCTGCGCATTTGCACAGCCTACAAATACAACGGCGAAGTGATCGAGTCCTTCCCGGCGAATCTGAACCAGCTCGCCAAGTGCGAGCCGGTATACGAGGAGCTCCCAGGCTGGAAGGAAGACATCACTGGCGTTCGCAGCCTGCACGAGCTGCCTGAAAACGCACGTCACTACATCGAGCGCATCACGCAACTGACCGGCATTCCGCTCTCCATCTTCTCGGTTGGACCGGATCGCGAACAAACCGTGGTTGTTCGCGGTATCTACGGATAAACAATTGGCTCTATGCGAAAAAGCTGTCGAACCTGGTTCGGCAGCTTTTTTATTGAAAGTAGGAAGGATGCACCTCTCCCGGCGCACGTTGCGGCGCTGCATGGCAGTGGTCGAAAACGATCAGGAAGCAAAAATGGACGACAGGGCTTCTTCTTTTTTTGCAAGGACAGACACGAAAAGCAGACTTCTGGGCATATGGTAAGGCATATCAAGGAAAAATGAGGTGGTCACGATGATGGGATTTGATCAGAAGGCGATGAAGCTTCTGGGCAAGAATGTTCAGGTTAAGATGTTTAACGGCGTCGTCATCAAAGGAACCATGACTCATTTTAACAACGGCTATCTTTGTTTTATTACCACGTACAAACAGCGGGACGACCAAAAAACGACGATTCGCCGTTTGGCGGTCAAAGACATCACGTCGATGGTAGAGGTGTAGATGTGTAACGGCATATAGCCACCTGTCCCGAAAGAGGGGAGGTGGCTCTGTTGTTGTGTTTGGTTTCCTTTGCTGCTGCCTGCAGGAAGCAATCGTTTAGATGGTGCCTCCGAACGATTCGATGATCTGTACGGCTTCATCGCCTCGTTCTTCCGGTACGACTGCTGTCAGTAGAATGTTTCCGATGTTTTCTACTCCGCGATCAGCCATCCCGCTGGCATCCGGACCTGCGGCTGCCAGGACGCTGGCATCCCGGCCATTCGGAAAGTCACCGGCCTGGGTCAGTGTGGCCAGGCTGGGGAAATCGCTTGTAATCGGATTTGTGATCTCTTCCAGTCCGTCGCCCGGGTATTGTCCAATATGGGCGATCTGAATGGTTTCAAAGCCTGCCTGACGAAGGGATTGTGCCGCTTTCTCTGCCGCTTCAATCGTTTTAAAACCAGCCAAAATGTTGCGTTCCTTCACTGCCTGCCGCTCCTCTCGTACCCTTTTGTTAATAACCGTCAAATATGGTGTACCTATTATGAGCAAGAAACCAAAAATCCATTCGACAGCATTTTACACTTGATGTTGTCGTTATTTTTGTGGTAAAGTCGACATAGTTGGTTTCTTTAGGCAATTTGGCAGATAATTGAAACTGAATATCCGGGTTATTAGACCTAGTACATATCGCAAAAAAATTCAAAATAGTTACGTTCATGAAGGAGATGTATCTGTTTTCAGGAGGGACAAGGTATGCAATGGGCCGAATGGATGGCCAAGCTGCAAAACAAGACGAAGCACATCGTCGAGAATAGCAGCCGAGCTACACAGCGGGCGGTCGAGAGAGCAAGCACGTTTGTCCGCACTCACAAAAAGCAAACGGCAACGATCACAGCAGGACTCGTACTCACAACAGCAATCGGGGCATCCGCCTACTTCTATTACAAGAGCAACATTATTTCGATTTATCATGTAGCAGTGAATGGACAGGAGATTGGTGTCGTCAACAATCCGGAGGTTGTCCATTCGTGGACAAAGGCCAAGCTGGACGAGGAAAAGGCAAAGCACGGCTTGAACCTGACGTTGTCCGACTATATCACATTTACTGAAGAAAAACTGTATAAGGGACACTACGATAACGAGGCAGCCATCAAAGCTCTGTCGGATATTGCCGACATCAAGGTAGAGGCTGTCAAATTGGTCGTTGACGGAAAAGTGGTCGGTTATGCCGAGAATGCAGAGGCAGCCGAGAAAGCGTTGGAATCTGTGAAGGAGAAGTTCTCCGGAATACCCGCAAACAACGTGAAGAAACAGGCGGTAGCAGCCGCATCCATAGACCAGCCGAAAGCTCCTCCTGCGGTGCAAGTGTCGATCAAGGAAGACGTGAAGCTGGAAAGCGATTCGGTAACCGCTGCTCAGGTTCTTCCGGTGGACAAGCTGGAGGAACTCTTGGCCAAGGGTACGTTCAAGCAAGTAACCCATACCGTAGTCGAGGGCGACTGCGTAGGCTGCATCGCCAAAAAGTACGGCATTACGTCGAAAGATATTTATGCCAATAACCCTGGCATAACGGAAAATACATTGCTGCAATTGGGACAAAAGATTAATGTAACGGCGCTTCGCCCGTTGGTGACTGTACAGGTGAAGGAAGAGGTCAGTCAAAAAGAAACCATTCCGTTTGCCACGCAGGTAAGGAATAACGACAAGCTGCCAAAAGGCGAAACTAAGGTTGTCCAGGAAGGAAAAGAGGGCAGCAAAACCGTCCGTTATCTCGTTGTGAAAGAAAATGGACAAGTTGTCGACAAAAGCATCCTGGATCAGCAAGTCATTGACCAGCCGCTGGTCAAAATCGTCGAGCGCGGAACCAAAGTCATTCCGTCTCGCGGGACAGGCCGTCTTTCGTGGCCGGCCAGAGGCTCTATCAGCAGCGGTTTTGGCATGCGCTGGGGCCGTTTGCACAAAGGAATCGACATTGCCGGTTCCGGATCTGTTCGTGCTGCCGACAACGGCCGCGTCGTACAAGCTGGATGGGATGGCGATTACGGAAATTCCATTTTGATCGACCATGGAAACGGCATGAAGACCCGTTATGGGCATCTTCGCTCCATCAGCGTCAAAGTAGGAGATGTCGTCTCCCAAGGAAAAGCAATTGGGGTCATGGGTTCTACCGGAGACTCTACCGGTGTCCACCTGCATTTTGAGGTTATACAAAATGGACGACTGCAAAACCCGGTTCGTTTCCTAAAATAAGCAGGAAAGTATAGGAAAATCAAAATAATGATTTTCTTTGATTCTTACAATAAAGGGTTCTCTCAAATGAGGGGGCCCTTTTCCTATTGGATCGAGGGAAGCGTCCAAGGCGGCTGTCTGATACAATAAGAGCATGTGACAGCTGGAAGGAAACATTACCAAGCATCAGATGTGGAGGAAAACACGGACGTTTCGTGGAATCCATTACGTACAGAAGGGGGAGAGCGCTATGGCAAAACTCCTGGTTGTGGACGATGAAAAACCAATTGCCGATATCTTGAAGTTTACCTTTGAAAAGGAAGGGTACCAGGTAGTCTGCGCCTATGACGGAGAGGAAGCTCTTCTTCTCGTGCAGAATGAAAAACCGGACCTTATTTTATTGGATGTGATGCTTCCGGGCCGGGATGGCATGGATGTCTGCCGCTCCGTTCGGAAAAGCTGCGATGTGCCGATCATCATGCTGACGGCCAAGGATTCCGAGGTGGACAAGGTGCTCGGCCTGGAGCTGGGTGCGGATGATTACGTGACCAAGCCATTCAGCGCACGGGAGCTGGTGGCCAGAGTCAAAGCGCAGCTCCGCCGCCAGCAGCCCAAGAGCGAAGAGCAGGACAATCATCTGCTGCGGATTCATGAACTGGAGATCGATCTGAATTCCTATACCGTCGAGAAGATCGGGGAACAGCTTGAGCTGACCCATCGGGAATTTGAGCTGCTTGTCTATCTGGCTCGCCACCAGGGACAGGTCATGACGAGGGAGCATCTGCTCCAATCCGTCTGGGGATTTGATTACTTCGGGGATGTGCGGACAGTCGATGTGACGATCCGCCGGTTGCGTGAAAAAATCGAAGACGATCCGAGCCAGCCGAAGTATATCATCACGAGGCGCGGACTTGGCTATACCATGCGTAATCCGGGAGCGGGAGGAACTCCCGGATGAGTCCGTTTCGCCTTTTTCGTCTGTTTCGCCTGTTCAAGACGGTCCAGTGGAAAATGGTCGTCATTTACATGCTCCTGATCCTGATGGCGATGCAGTTTATCGGGGCGTACTTTGCCCGGGAAGTGGAAAGCTACTACATCAATAACTTCTCGGAGACGTTGAATGCGCAGGCGAGCCTTTTGGCGACGCTTTCCCAAGGATACCTGCGGCCAAACGAAGGCAAGGAGCAAAGCCAGGATGAGGTCAGGCAGGGAATCGACAATCTGATCACCCATCTGGTGAAGCTGAACGGGGCCAATGTCCGCGTCATCGACTCGAACGGGACGGTTATCAGCACGACGGAAGACAAGCGTACGATCGGGCAGCGAAACACTCAGCCAGAGGTAACGATTGCGCTTTTGGGGACACGCAGCGAGTCGACCCGGATCGATCCGCGGACAGGCGATCGGGTCAAGGTGCTCGTGCTGCCGGTGAAAGGAGACAACATTGTCTACGGGGCAGTATACATGGCTGCTTCCATGGAGGCGACCTATACGACGATCCGCAAGATGAACGGGATTCTCGCTTCCGGGACGATGATCGCACTGCTTTTCACCGCAGCCTTGGGTGTCGTGCTGGCCCGGACGATTACGACGCCGGTGAAGGAAATGACTCGTCAGGCCCGGGCGGTTGCCGATGGAGATTTTAATAGAAATGTACGTGTGTATAGTGATGATGAAATTGGACAGCTCGGAATGGCCTTCAACCATATGACTTTCAGGCTGCAAGAGGCGATCATGCAGCAGGAGGAAGAGCGGGAGAAGCTGGCCGGTATCCTGCGCAACATGTCTGATGGGGTAGTCGCCTCCAACCGCAACGGTCAGATCATTTTGATGAACCGGTCGGCGGAAGAGATGCTGCAGGTCACCATGGACGACTGCATGGCCAAAGGATTGACGCTGTACGATCTCTTGAAGCTGCCGCCGGAGGAAGAAATGCCGCTGTATTCGCAGGTGGAGCCGTTGATTATTGAAATGCTGCTGCCGAACCGCGAAGTCCTGATCCTTCGTGTGACATTTACACCGCTTCAGCATGACAGCGGGAAGCGGGGCGGCATTATTACGGTGCTGCAGGACGTGACGGAGCAGCAGCGGCTGGACCAGCAGCGCAAGGAGTTCGTCGCCAACGTATCGCATGAGCTGCGGACGCCGTTGACGACGATCAAAAGCTATGTGGAAGCGCTGTTGGACGGCGCAGTAGAGGAACCGGAGCTGTCCAACCGCTTTTTAAAGGTGACCATGTCAGAGACAGAGCGGATGATCCGTCTCGTAAACGACCTGCTTCAGCTGTCCCGTTTTGACTCGCAGGGCATTCACCTCCACTACAAAGAGGTAGACGCCGATCAGCTGCTTCGTTATGCGGCAGACCGCTTTTCCATGTTCGGGGAACAGCAGGGCGTCCAGCTAAAGCTGGAGGTGCCGGAAAATCTGCCTCCTATATACGTGGACAAGGATGCGATCAACCAGGTGCTGGACAATCTGCTGTCCAATGCAGTCAAGTATACGCCCGAGGGAGGCACGGTCGTCCTCATGGCACAGGTCAACCGGCACCAAAAGCGTCTCCACATCTCCATTTCCGATACCGGGATCGGGATTCCCAGCCGGGATTTAAAGCGCATCTTTGAACGCTTTTACCGGGTGGACAAGGCTCGTTCGCGCGGGCAAGGCGGAACCGGTCTCGGCCTCGCCATCGCCCGGGAATTGGTACAGGCTCACGGCGCGGAAATCGAGATCTCCAGCGAATTGAATGTGGGCACGACGGTCACCTTTTGGGTGCCATTTGCAAAAGGAGGGACGGCGGGATGATACGGTGGAAGGAGCCGGCCAAAACCTTGCTGCTCACCTTGCTGGTTCTGTCCAGCTTTCTGTTGACCGCGCTTTTGTGGACAAACCAGCCCCAATTTCAACTGATCGAGCCTGCTCAGTACAAGGAATCAAAGCCGGTACAGGAAAGGCAACTGGAGGACTTGATCGCACCGGAATCGGTCATCTTTCACTACGGGGAGGACCGGCATACAAAGGCCACGGCGACAGACGGCCAGTATCGCATCGTCAAAGAAGAGATGAAGAAATGGATCTTCCTCGATTTCGCGCCATTTTCCTTGCCGATTGAGAAGTGGGAGAAAATCTCCCGGGAGAAGCAAGGAATTGAAATACGCTTTCGCAACAGCGTCCCTCTTTCTGTCGTTGGACGGCTTGTGACATTTCGCGATGAGGTCAGCGACAAAGGAAAGGGAATCGACCGCCTGGTGCTTTATTACGAGGAAGAGGAAGACGTGGTCTATGCCTTGTTTATCCTCTCCGGCGAGGAAATGGTGCTTCGCAGCCGTACCTCGATCAGTCCAAAGGATTTGCGGCAGTCTTATCTGCCGACGGGCAACCTGATGCCGGAACAAATCATGAAGGTCGTCAAGCCGAATCCTGTCCCCCCGATCATAGAGCAGGGGAGGGCGGCAGGGACGATTTACTATTTGCCGAAAAACCCGGTGAAAATGCAGGCCTTTCGCTTTACATTCCGGACGATCGACAACGATCAGCTACTGGATGCGTATTTTCTCGATCGGACACTGGTCCGCCAAATCGTGGAGCGGGACAAGACGATCATCTACACCGATGGCAGCCGCTCCATCCAGTTGCGTTCGGATCAGCAGGCCATTACGTTTACGGACCCGGCCATCCTGTCAGTCGCACCGGAGCTGACGGATGAGGAGAAGGTAAAGGCAGCCATTTCATTTATTAACAAACATTTGGGATGGACGGATGATTTTCATTTCGAGACAATCAGAAAAAGCTATAACGACAAAGATGTTGTTACCTTCCGCCAGTACGTCGGAGCGTATCCGCTCTACAGCAAGGAAGGCTATCCGATCGACACCATCCGGGTGACGATGGAGGCGGGCCAGGTAGTGACGATGGACCGTTCGCTGATCGATCTGGACCGCTACATCCAGAACAAAGGGTGGACGGCAATGTCGGGACCGGAATTGTTTCAATATATCCGCGAAAAGGGATTGGCGAATACAGAGCAGATCAGAAACGCATATCTGTCGTATCAGACGGTTACACACGAGGATTATGTGGAGCTGATCCCGATCTGGGTAGTGGAAGTGAACAATTATCCCAACCTGTACATTCCTGCCCAATTGAATCGGGGAGGAGGGCCGGAGCATGGATTGGAGTAAAACGAAAACGATCTTGATCTGGGCCTTTCTCCTGCTGGACGTGTTTCTCGGCTATCAAGTGTACGCGACGAGGGGCGGCTACTGGCAAAATCCCGAGGCGTCCCAGAGCGAAAAGTGGGAAATGGATGACTATCTCAGACAGCACAACGTCACACTTGACGCAGAGGTGCCATCGGACACGCCGGACATGACCTATCTCAATGCAGAGTATGTGGGGATCGGAGCGTTGGAGCTGCAGGGGATGGCAGGCATTGACGCTACCTTGGAAAAAATGGCCCTGGCGGCCAGACTGAAGCCGCCGATCGCCATAAATGGCCAGATCACCCCCAACGAGCTTTTGCGCCAAATCGGACCGCGCATGATGTATTCCGATCAGTACACGGCTGACCTGTACCAATCGAATCAGGGAAGGCTTTTGTATTGGCAGGTGTACGATAAGGTGCCGATATTCATCGCGCCGCTCGAAGTCTACTTGGCCGATGGCTCGATTCTCGGGTATCGGCAAACCTATCTGAATATACGCAGCCAGGGTACGAGCCGCCCGATCATTTCTGCATATAAAGCGATCCGTTCGCTTGTAGAAAAACAGGTGATCCATCCGGGCGAGCGTATCGAAAATGTAACGCTGGGCTACTACGGTTCCTATGACGCGGAAATTCAGGGGCTGGCTCCGGTATGGCGGATCATTCACGATGGGAAGCAGCATTTTGTCAACGGATTTACAGGAGCCCAGGAACGCCCTTTGGTCACGAATTATTTCCCGGGGAAATAGGGATGGCGAAAGTAGCGGACAAGCAGGTGTTGGAAGACAGACCGAAAAGCCATCGTTAAAAGGGCAGCAGTTTCACAGCTATAGACAGCATGTTAGATATAGACAACATTTTGCAAGGGAAGCAGGTACACGGCCGCGGTGTGGGGAGATGGAAGGGACAAAACTGCTCCACTGCGGCTCCCTTGTGTGCGTGCAAGCGAGAGAAGAGGGATTTGTAGTGAGATTTAGTGTATTGGCAAGCGGGAGTACCGGCAATGCGATCTACGTGGCAACGGATCGCATCTCGGTGTTGATCGATGTGGGGATTACCGGCAAACAGGCAGAGGCGGCTCTGCGCGAGATCGGCGTGGACCCGACAGAGCTGAGCGCCATTTTGGTAACGCACGAGCACGTCGACCATATTAAAGGAATTGGCGTCATGGCCCGCAGGTACAATCTCCGAATTTATGCCAATCAAAAAACGTGGTCTGAATTGGATGGCCAGATCGGTACGATTCGGGAGGACCAGAAGCAGCTGTTTGAGGTAGGCGAGAAAAAAGAGCTGGAGGATTTGGGAATCGAGTCTTTTGGCATTTCTCACGACGCCGTCGAGCCGATGGGCTTTTGCTTTTACCACAATAACAAGAAGCTGAGTGTGGCGACCGACCTCGGCTACGTCAGCGACCGGATCAAGGAGACGATTCGCGGTGCGGATGCCTATGTGTTTGAATCCAATCACGATGTCGAATTGCTTCGCATGTCGCAGTATCCGTGGAGCATTAAGCGGCGTATTTTGAGCGACGTCGGCCATCTGTCGAACGAAGCGGCTGGCGAAGCGATGATTGACGTTTTAGGCGGACGGGCCGAGAGGGTATACCTCGCGCATCTGAGCAAAGAGAATAACATGATCGATCTGGCGCGTCTGACCGTAAAAGGGATTTTGGAGGAGAGCGGTCTCAAGGTCGGAGATGACGTCCATCTGCGGGAAACGTACCCGGACCGCCCGACCAAGCTGGAGTTTTTATAGACGGCACCCGTATGGATTTCCTGCCGCCAGTTCCACAACCTTTCCATAATTCTCACGCCATTTTGCCGAAAACAGGTCGTATACTGAAGGTGTGAAATGGTATACGCGATAGCAAAATCTGCAAAGCTAGGTAATAGAGAAAGGAGAGCGTGAACCATGGGTTTTTACGATGACATGGCACAAGTGGAACGGAAAAAGCGTTCGAATGGAATCGGGCGCTTGGTGATGACCTCCATTACTTCCGCGGTGATTGGAGGGATGGTAGTTCTCTTGATGCTGCCGTCTCTCTCCAAATCAGGATACATTTCCATGGTAGAGCCAGGTACGGCCAACGCTATGAGCAATCCGGCCGCCAATCTGTTCGCCCAGCCTGTATCGGTCGAGGTTACTTCGGCTACGGTGGATGCGGTGGAAAAAACGGAAGATGCGGTCGTGGGGATCATCAATACGCGCCGGGTCGTGAACTGGTTTAATGAAGAACAGGTTCAGCGCGGCGAGGGTTCTGGCGTCATCTTTGAAAACAAAAACGGCAAAGCGCACATTATTACCAATAATCACGTTATTTCCGGAGGAAGCAAGATCCAGGTAGCACTGCCAAACGGCGACACTGTCGACGCCAAAGTACTGGGAGCCGATCCGTTTACCGATCTGGCCGTTCTGGAAATCGACGGCAGCAAGGTGAAAAAGGTAGCCGAGCTGGGCGACTCCGGTACGCTGAAGGTAGGAGAGCCGGCGATCGCCATCGGCAACCCGCTCGGACTGGAATTTTCCCGTACGGTAACGCAAGGGATCATCAGCTCGCTGAATCGTTCGATGCCGGTGGATATCAACGAAGACGGCCAGGATGACTGGGAGCTGGACGTGCTGCAAACGGATGCGGCGATCAACCCGGGGAATAGCGGGGGCGCTCTGGTCAATATCAAGGGACAGGTAATCGGCATCAATACGATGAAAATCTCCAAGACAGGTGTGGAAGGGCTCGGCTTTGCCATTCCGATCAACGACGTGAAAAAAATCGTCGGCGACCTGATGCAGTATGGAGAGCTGAAACGGGCTTATCTGGGCATCGAGCCGTACAATTTGACCAGTGTGCCGCGCTACCACTGGAAAGAGACGCTGAACCTGCCAAACGATGTGAAAGCGGGCGTCGTGATCAGCAAACAGCCGGGCAGATTTTCGCCAGCGGGCAAGGCTGATCTGAGGCAATACGACGTCATCGTCAAGCTGGATGGCAAAGACATCGACAACGGCGCGCAATTGCGCAAATACTTGACGCTGAACAAAAAGCCGGGAGAAAAAATGGAAGTTACCTTCTACCGCGATGGATTTATGAAAACCACGACGGTGACACTGGAAAATCAACCTTCCAGCAATTAAAGCGGGAACACCGGTTATCCATACTGGCAAGAGCAAAAGCAAATGAAAGACGGAGGCACCCTTTGCGGGACCTCCGTTTTTTGTTTCGGCTTAAATTTTGACAACAAGCTGATTGAGGTTTTCCGCCATTCTAGCCAGATCAACGACGGCATTGGAGGTTTCTTCGGTGCTTGCTGACGTTTCCTCGGTCACGGCCGCGATGTTTTGCGCGGCCTTGAGAACTTCCGAGGTCTGGGCGCTTTGCTCCTCGCAGCTCGCGGCTATTTCCGCAATCCGGGTCGACGTCTCTCTTACGTAGCTGACGATTTCATCAAAGGATTGATACGCTTGCGATACGAGGGCGCTGCCGTTGTTGACCGTATCGACTGTTTTTTGTGTGCTCGTCTGCATTTGGCCGATCAGTTCGATGATTTCTTTCGTGGCGATACTGCTTTGCTTAGCCAGTTTGCCTACTTCACTGGCTACGACGGCAAAGCCGCGGCCGTGCTCGCCGGCCCGTGCCGCCTCGATCGAAGCGTTAAGGGCCAGCAGGTTGGTTTGGTTGGCGATATCCTGGATCGAGCTGATGATGCTGTCGATCTTTTGGGAGTTCGCCAGCAGCTCGTCTACCTTGAGCGTGATGTCTTTCATGCCCTCGATAGAGTTTGCCATCATCTGTACGCCGCTGTGCGCGACATCGACCGTTTTGTTGACGAACTCATTGGTCTGCTCGATGTTTACGGCAACCTGGGTAATTGCCTGATTCATCTGCTCGATCATTTCCGAGACATTCGTTACGGTGCTGGCCTGGAATTGGCTGCCGGAAGCGATTTCTTCGACGCTCGCCGAGATTTCTTCCGAGGAGCTGGCAACGCTCTCGGAGGATTGCTGGATCTGCTGCGTGACCTTTTGAATGTCACGCATAATGATGAGGATCAGGAGAATGCCGATGACGATTGCAATCACGCTGATCGCGATCACCGTAATAAATCCGGTGTTATTGAGCGAGACAGCATTCGATGTCGCTGCATTGGCACCATTTCCGTTTAATTCGACGAGCGATGAGATAACCTTTTTCGCATCAGTCCATTGAGCTTGCGTGCGGTTAATGGCCGCTACGGTTTTTGCGGTATCCGTGTTTCTGGCTACTTGCAGTACGGCCGGAATTTGCTGGGCATAGGCTTCCCAGTGGGTTGAAAAACTGCTGTAGATTTCTTTTTCTTCATCGGAAGAAATGAGCTTTTCGTATTCCGCCCGTTTTTGCTCGATGTCCTTCAGAGCATTGTTTACCTGTACTTCAAGGGCATTGATTTTATCGAGATCGGTTTCAAGGCCGATCTGTGAGATAATCATCGGCAGGTTGGTGATGTCTTCATCCAGATCGCCGAGCACCAAAACGCTTGGCATCCAGTTTGTATTTATCTCTTCTGCCTTATTTCCGATTTTCCCCATCAGAAATAACGATATTGTGGAAGCGAGCAGCAATAAACATAATAGCACGATAAAACCGACTAAAACCTTTTTCCGTATGGTCATCGTTGTTCCCCTCTCCATCTGCGGTGTCATACATAGTAAGTACCCACTGGATAACGGGATTGAAACATGCTTGGATGAGATGTCGCCGATTTTTACTTTTACAAAGGATTAGGTAAGTGCTGCGGCATCGTGTACAATGAGATCAAACGGGATAAGGAGAAACTCTGTGACGGGACGTCAACATACAGGAGAGATCAACGCTCAGGGGCAGGGGTGGTTCAGCGAAATGGAGCTGTTTCAACAAATCTATACCGGCCTGTCGATAGTCAATTTGCTGTTGGCAGCGGTTTTAATATTCATGGAGAGGCGAAACATCGCTTCTACCTGGGCGTGGCTCATGGTCTTGCTGTTTTTGCCGGGGATTGGCTTTGTCATCTACCTGGTGTTTGGCCAAAGGCTGTCGCGCCGCAAGCTCTACAAGCTGAGGGAAGGGGAATTTTCCCGTTATCAGGTGGTGCTGGAGGAGCAAATCAGGAAGATGGAAAGCGGGACCATCCGCTTCCACGATCCAGCCATCGTCGACCACCGCGATATGATCCACATGAATCTCGTCAGTGATGCCGCGCTGTATACGCAGGATAATCACATTGACATATATACCGAGGGGCAGGCAAAATTTGAAGCGCTGTTTGCCGACATTGCCAAGGCAGAAGACCATGTCCACCTGCTCTATTACATCATCCGCAAAGACGAGCTGGGAGAGAGGCTGATCCGCGCTTTGACCGAGCGGGCGGCGGCGGGCGTAAAGGTGAGGCTGCTGTACGACGCGATCGGTTCGTCCGAGCTGACGCCGCGCTTTTTCCGCCCGCTGGTGGAAGCGGGGGGAGAAGTGGCCGCGTTTTTCTCATCGCCGATTCCATATGTAAACATGTGGGTCAACTTCCGCAATCACCGCAAGCTGGTGATCATCGACGGCGAGGTCGGCTATATCGGCGGCTTTAACATCGGAAACGAGTATTTGGGGATGGATCGGAAGCTCGGGTACTGGCGGGACACCCATCTGCGGATTACCGGCAGCGCCGTCCATCTGCTGCAGGCGCGCTTTTACCTGGACTGGAATCTGTCGGCCCAGGTACAGCGGAGGATGGAGGACGAGCCGCGCTATTTCCCGCCGAGTCAGAGGACCGGAAACGTCGGCATCCAGATCGTTTCCAGCGGCCCCAACTCCGAGAAGCAGCAGATCAAGCACGGCTATTTGAAAATGATTTACAAGGCAAAAGAGCGCATTTATTTGCAGTCGCCTTATCTAATCCCCGACGACAGCCTGCTGACGGCACTGAAAATGGCCGCCATGTCCGGCGTCGATGTCCGGGTCATGATACCCGGCCGGGCCGATCACAAGCTCGTCTACTGGGCGTCCCAGTCGTATCTGGGCGAGCTGTTGAAGAGCGGCGTGCGCTGCTTCCGCTACGAGAAAGGATTCCTGCACGCCAAAACGATGGTCGTGGACGGACAGATCGCTTCCGTGGGCACGGCCAATCTGGATATACGGAGTTTCAAGATCAACTTTGAGACGAACGCTTTTTTGTTTGACTCGGCTACGGCGGAGCGGCTGGAGCAGATTTTCCTTGAGGATTTGGCTGAGTGTCATGAGGTGACACGGGAGGAGTATGAGAGCAGGCCGCTGAAGGCGCGGTTGCAGGAGTCGCTGACGAGGCTGTTGTCGCCGATTTTGTAGGGCACAAATGGATGGGGCGTTGAAGGGGGAAAGCAAAGCGGCTGGCTGTGGTGGATCGGACTGCATGTCGGGGCAGCCGGTGTGTTGGTGAGCCGGTATGAGGGACTGTAATGTCAGATAGCAGATAAACGGAGCTGACCGCATGCCATAGAGAGCAGGCGAGCAGCAGCTGGTAGGCAGAGAAAATAAGCAGAGCCTGCGAGCAGTAGCAGGTAGACAGAGAAGATAGGCAGAGCGGGCGAACAGTAGCAGGCAGCAAAGTACACAGCAGGAATTGACAGGAAAAAGCGACCGTTTCATCGGCCGCTTTTTTTGTTTTCAGCATTCTTTTCGATTTTCAAAAAATGATGTGTCGATCCCCGAAAGGATGGCGTCTAATTCATGTGAAGGGAGTGAGGGAGGGAAGTGGAAGAATCGACGCCTTTTGATCCGGCCTACTGGGTTTCGCGAGCCAAACGGAAGCGCGAGGATTTTGCTCCGCTGTACGATTTTTATTTTGAGCGAATTTACCGCTATTTTGCATTCAAGGTGGGGAGGTCGCATGCAGAAGATTTGACACAGCTCACTTTTATGAAAGCCCTGAATGGACTGTCGAGCTACCGGGAAGAATCGCTTTTTTCCACCTGGCTGTTTCAGATTGCAAAGCGTGTGCTGCTGGACGAAAACCGGAGGCTTCGACGGCGGCCGAAGGAGACGGAGCTGGATATCATACAGACCGAGCTATTGGAGGGGCACGCCGAGCGGACAGCGATTCAGCTTGATCTGTTATCCGCTTTGCAGCAGTTGCCCGAGACTGAGCGGGAGATCATCATGCTGAGATTTTTCGCGGACTGTACGCTCGTCGAGGTTGCACAAATTCTGGAGATGGGCGAAAGCGCAGTGAAAAACCGGCTCTACCGGGCTCTGGAAAAGCTGAAAGGCAAATTACGCGGATGGGGGGATATGAATGAACGGCGACAGGAGAAAAACAGCTTCGTTTGAGCAGACGGAGCAGCTTGCCAAGCAGATGATGAAACCCCGGACGGATTTGCAAAGCGATGATCTTGAACGAGAATTTCCCGGCTTCATCGAGGTCGTACAGGGGCTTGAACGAGAGAGAGAGGCGCTTTCCCCCGATCCAGGCACGCGAGAGAGAATCAGACAAACATTGTTTGAAACGGCAGGGACCACAAAAGCTCCCGTTCGCCAGCGAAGGGTCGCGAGAAAATGGATGTTTGCAGCAACCGCTGCATGCTTTTTCTTTGTCATCTTGATTGCTGCCGGTTTCTCATCGCCGACGATGGCCGAAAAGCTGAAAAGCATTCCGCTAATCCGATCCGTGTTTTCCCTGTTCAAGGATGAAACCTTGCATATCGCCGGGGAAAAGGGGCTTGTCACACCGACCAGTCAAAGCGTGACGGTGAACGGAATTACGGTGACAGTAAACGAAGTGTTCTATGACGGCTCGCGTATCGATATCGGGTATGCCATCCAGGTGCCCGAAGCCGCAAGCGAAACAGAAGCCCTTAATATCGCCCGCAATATCAAGATATGGGAATTTACCGTGGACGATTCTGACAAGCCTGTTCCTTACAAAGGCAGTCAAGATGTGGAGCGGGTGGACAAAAACCTGTTTGCGGGGATGAAGCATATGGAAGTGACAGTGCCGTTGCCTGACAAGTTTACTTTTCATGCAAAGGTATCGGTTGGCGACGACTTGTCAGATCCGAAGACAACGGGGCAGCTGGACATTCCGGTGGTAAAACAGATGAAGCCGGAAGACAGCGCAGAGCTGTCCCCGGACATTTCCCAGACCATGCAAAGCGGCTATGTGTTTGAAGTGGAATCCGTAACGCTTACTCCGGCGTCGACGACCATTTTGCTGAAAGAGATTCCGCCGGACGATAAACCGTATGACCCTGCGTACAGGCTGCTGAACGACAAGGGAGAAGCCATCGAAGAGGCGGAAGAAACCCTCACTTGGGACGAAAAGGGAATCTGGAGAAGGTTTGTCATTCCACTCCGGGAAAGACCGGAGTCCGTGAAGCTCATCCCGAGCATGAACGGCGTCGAGGAAACGAATAAGGCCGTAGTCATTCCGCTCAAAGCGGACAGTCAAAACAAATAAATGAAAAGAGGAGAGATCATGATGGGAAACAAACGGACACCGCAAACAATCGGCGGTCTAGTTTTGGCCGGCGTGGTCACAGTCGCGGGCATAACGGCAGCGCTTCCGGGGGAGACATCAACCGTGCAAGCGGCGCCTGTGAAAACCGCAACCGGCGCACAGACAAAAGCCGCACAGGCCAGTCCAAGTGTGACGGTGAACGGAATGACAGTGACGGTGAACGAAGTCTTCTATGACGGCTCGCGTATGGATATCGGTTATGCCATCCAGATGCCCAAAACCCAGAATGAAGCAGAAGCTCTCAAAATGGCCCAAACAATCAAGCTTTGGCAATTTACCGTGGACAATTCCGACAAGCCCGTTCCTTACAAAGGCAGTCAAGAAGTGGAGCGGGTAAACGGAAACCAGTTTAAAGGGATCAGGAATATCGAAATCACGGAGCCGTTGCCAGACAAGTTTACCTTGCATGCGAAGGTGGCATTTGGCAATGATGTGACAGATCCAAAGACAACGGGCGAGCTGGACATTCCGGTGGCAAAACAGCAGAAGTCGGGAGTTGGCGCAGGGCTTTCTCCCAAAGGGTCTCCGTCCGGGCAAAGCGGTGCAGGGGGCTCGGCAACGCCTGCTCCTGACAAAGCAAAGGAACCTTTGCCCAAGCATGTTCAGCAAAACTATCAAAAATTATTGGAGGCTGAACCGCTGCTGAAAGGCCTGAAAATGACGGGGTATTCCAAAAGCCCGATGACAGACAACAGGCAAATTCGCGGAGTATGGGGAATCGTGCTCCATGAAACCGGGAATTTTGACGACAAGGGGAAAATGTTTGCCTCGATGCAGTTTGACAGTACGACAGGAGAGCTATTGGATTATGGCTCCTTTGGTTCTCCCACCTTCAGGGAAGAGCCAGAAAAAAGTGCGCAAACGGAGGCTTTTTACAGACAAAAAGCAGCCGAATTTTTTCAGAAGCTGCTCGGCGATGAGCATGTGAAGCAGTATCAGAAGACCGGAACAGTGGAAATAAGCATGAGAACCTACAATAAGACCGTGGAAAGACAAACGGGTACTGCCCAATTTGATTACAAAGGCGAACGTTTTCAGATGGTTGTGGACGTCAACGGCTACCTGCACACGTACAATCGCATACCGCTGTCCCATTTGCTGAAACAGCGGTAAAGGACAAAAAGAATAACAAAGGAAAAAACATCCCGACCCACTATTTTGCAGTGGAACGGGATGTTTTTTAGTGATGCTCTACCAGGCTGTCTACGGGCACGCTTTGTTCGCGCTCTGGCTCGTCCAGCGGATAGACTCTGGCCATCTCGGTTTCTTCATCAACGTGCTGGATATAGACCGGCACCTTATTCAAGGTGACATTCGCCATGACGGGGGAAGCCGCGATTTCCTTGGCGCGCTGCTTGTTCATTTTACAGACCTCCTCGTGATGTTGTCCCCACTAGTATTTGCTGGAGGGGTGGGAGAGCATTCCGAGACGTGTTTTTATGGGTATGAGATTCTCGGGTAGCATATGCCGGGGAACGCTCATTTTTTCCAATGGGGAAACGACATGTGAGGCAGCAGACCGGCCCCATTTGAAAACGAGGCATTCTGGGGTAGAATAAGGACGACAAACAGGAACGGAAAGGACGATTTACGAATGGACAAGAAAGAAAAAACGATTCGCATCGAGGGCAAGGACGTAGCGCTGCACCCGGAGCATCCGGTGCGCTTTGCCTGCATGGAGCATGCGGATACGCAGATAGACGAGTATGTGGATGAGTTCGAGGCTGCGCCGGATACGTACCGCGCCGCTTCTATTGAAGACGACAAGCTGGACAAGCGCTGCCGCGAGTGCGGAGCTCCGGCTGAGATTGCGTTGTTGCGCGAGAAGGGAATGTAAGGGCGTGCAGATTACGATCGTAACGGTAGGCAAGCTGAAGGAGAAATACTTGCGGGAAGGGATCGCGGAGTACACCAAGCGCCTGTCGGCGTATTGCAAGCTGCAGATCGTGGAGGTCAGCGACGAGAAAGCGCCGGAAGAGCTGAGTGCAAGCGAAATGGAGCAGGTCAAGCGCAAGGAGGGCGAGCGCATCCTGGCCCAGATCAAGCCGGATCATTACGTGATCGCGCTCGCCATCGACGGGCAGATGTGGTCGTCGGAGAAGCTGTCCAGCGAGCTGGACAAGCTGGCTTTGCACGGGCGCAGCCAGGTGGCGTTTGTCATTGGCGGGTCGCTGGGGCTGTCGGCTGAGGTGCTGAAGCGGGGGGATGTGCAGTTGTCGTTTTCGAAGATGACGTTTCCGCATCAGTTGGTGAGGCTGGTGCTGGTGGAGCAGGTTTATCGGGCGTTTCGGATTGGGCGGGGGGAGCCTTATCATAAGTAGGGTAAACAGGATTAGGTAAGAGGCTGCGCTTGATAAGAACTACATAAACAGGCTCGATAAATAAAACAGATGCAGGTACGCGCTTGCTACCTGCTCTTTTACTAAATTCAATAGATTGAACTTATAATTTCGACAAATAACTACAAATATTTTTAGGAGAAAAGTCATGTGAAACTTTTACCGTTGTGTTAAGATTTGGATAAAGATAAGCAATCAATTTTTTCTACGGTTTTTGAATCATAGTAATATTTTCTTCATTATTATGGGGGTGCCAGAGTGATCAACGATAACTTCAAAAATAACTCAAAACAACGAATGACTTTCGTTGACCTCTTTGCTGGATTAGGTGGATTTCATCTTGCTTTAAACAAATTAGGTCATGAGTGTGTTTTTGCATGCGAGCTGGATGAGAGATTGAGGAAATTATATGAAAAAAATTTTGGAATTAAGCCTATGGGAGATATAAGAGAAATTTCCATAACTGTAGATATACCACCGCACGATATTTTATGTGCAGGCTTTCCTTGCCAGCCCTTCTCAAAAGCTGGGGAACAAAATGGGTTCGATGATCCAGAATCAGGAGATTTATTTTTTCACATTCTTAAGATATTAAAAGTTCACAAGCCTTCCTTCTTTATACTAGAAAATGTCGCAAATTTTGAACGTCACAATAATGGTAAAACCTGGAGAGAGGCAAAAGAGCATCTTGAAAAGCTTGAATATACAGTTGAGATTAAAAAATTATCCCCTCATTATTTTGGTATTCCACAAATTCGTGAGAGGGTAATTATTGTCGGAAGCAGAAGTGGCTTAAATCATTTTCAGTGGCCAGAGCAAATGGTTGACAATTCAATCTCAATTAAGAATATTCTCGACGTTTACCCTTCTGATGCTCGGGTTCTTTCAGATCAAGTTATAGATTGTTTAAATATTTGGCAAGACTTTCTTGACCATTTTCCCAAAGACCTGAAGTTGCCTTCATTTCCTATATGGTCAATGGAATTTGGTGCAACATATCCCTTTGAGAATGTAACCCCATATGCTTTAGGTATAAAGGAATTAAAAAAATATCATGGTTCACATGGTGTTCCTTTAGTTGGAGAAGATGAAAAAACTTTATTTTCATTACTTCCTTCCTACGCAAGAACAAAAGAAGAGAAGTTTCCAAAGTGGAAGATACAATTTATCAGACAAAATCGAGAGTTATATCAAGAACATAAAAAATGGATTGATCATTGGTTGCCAAAAATCTTACCATTTCCCGCGAGTTTCCAAAAATTTGAGTGGAATTGTAAAGGTGAGAGAAGACAACTAAGTGAATTTATTTTGCAAATTCGAGCTTCAGGAGTACGAGTTAAACGTCCTACAACTTCTCCATCTTTAGTTGCTATGACAAGTACACAGGTTCCAATAATCGCTTGGGAAAATAGATATATGACACCTCGTGAATGTGCGAGATTACAGAGCATGGAGGAATTAGTTCATTTACCTGATAGCAATACTGCTGCATATAAAGCCTTAGGGAATGCAGTCAATGTTAGAGTGGTTGAATTAGTAGCACAAAGCTTACTTTCTCTTAAACAAGAGACAATGGAAAAAAAGATCGATTTACTAACAGGAGTGTAAAAAATGGTCGAAAAGAAGAGCCAAATAGGAATAAGACCAACTTCAAGTGTATATGCAACTTATCGGAGATTAAGTTATAAAGCTTGGTTTGCAATAGCTGAGTTTATTGATAATTCTACTCAGAGTTTTTTTAATAACCGAATAAAGGTGAACAATGGAATTGAAGAAACTGTACTAGAACATCTAATAATAAGAATAGACTACAATCCCTCAGAGAAGGTTTTGGTAATTGAAGATAATGCTTTTGGTATGGAGCTAGATGATTTCATACGAGCACTGGTTTTAAATAGCCCACCTAAGGAGAGAAGTGGTCGTAGTGAATTTGGGATGGGTCTAAAAACAGCTGCGTGCTGGTTTGGTGCAAAGTGGACCGTTGAAACATCACAGCTTGGCTCGGAAAAAATATATAGGGCAACCATGGATGTTGAGGAACTGGCAAAAACTCATGCAGACGTTGTTATATATCACGAAATACCAACAAATAAGGAATCACACTTCACTAGGATAACAATAAGTGATATGCATCAACCAATTCGCGGGAGAACAGTAAATAAGGTGCGAGAGCATCTTGCAAGTATTTACAGGGATGATTTACGATCCGGGAGGATTACGATTAAATGGAATGATATCCCACTCACTTTTGAAGAGCCACCGTTTTATGAAGAGACAGACTCCACCGGTAATAAAAAGGTTTGGAGAAAAGAGGTCCAGTTTTCTGTGCCATGGGACAGGTATAATAAAAATCTTTCCGTACATGGATGGATTGGGATTAGAAAACAGGGGAAACAAAAAGATGCTGGACTAGTCCTATTACGACGAGGAAGAGTAATTATTGGTGGCCCTGATGAAGGATATAGGCCAAGCGAAGTCTTTGGGCAAGCCAATACGTTTAGGTCACAAAGGTTGATAGGAGAATTACATCTTGATGAATGGCCAGTTACTCAAGCAAAAGATGGTTTTGATTGGGCAGATGGTTTAGAAGATTCATTTATTGAGGAATTGGAGAAGGTTTGTAAAGAATATGGTGACAAAGCAGAAATAATTCGATTACAAACTGAAAATAGGCCAATAACAAGACGAGAGATGGAAAATGTAGCTGGGCCCACGGTAAAAGTATTCGAAAATGAGGAATTTAGGAAATGGATTAGTAATGAAATTCCACCTGAAAAAACAAATGAGGAGAATACTAGAAACAATAAAGAACAGAACAAGGAAACTGTGACTAAAAGTGAAGGTTATGCTGAAAAACAAAATAATAATGAAGAAGACATCCAGACAGAAAGGGATGGACCAATAGTATATAAATTAAAATTAGATCAAACAATCTGGGTGTTTAAACTCTATTGGAAAAACAGTAGGGTGGATGAACATTGGATGGGGATTCAATACCCTAAAAACGATGAAATAGAAGTTCTACTAAATACAGCCCATCCATTTATTTCACCATATATACAAGCTGCCAATAACTTGGAGCTTATACAAAAATTTGTTATTGCACTTGCTTTAGCAGAAAAGATTGCGAGATTAACCTCTAGCAGTCAGGATTCGCATGTAGACCCAGCAGACTTTAGAATCATAATGAATAAAATATTGAAACGTATTAGTGAGTTGGAGGTGGCTTATAATTATGGCTGAAACTTTTAGTATCGATATTGATAAAGAAAGTATGGGGTCATGGAAAGTTGAATTATTTGGAAGCGAGCAACAGCAGTTGGAGTCACATTTTCTTCATATTAACGAAGAAGAAAGACTAAAAATTTTTCGTACAGCAGCAAAGATTTTAGAAAATTGTCCAGACCCTAAGGTGAGATATGGAAAGAGGACGGGACTAGCCTTAGGAAAGGTACAAAGTGGAAAAACTGCATCATTTATTACGCTTACGGCTCAAGCTTTCGATAATGGCTATCGAGTGGTAATTATTCTTGCTGGGACCAAGAAAAATTTGTTAGAACAAAACACAAGAAGAATCAAGAAACAACTTGGATTAGATTATCGTAACGATAGAAAGATAGCTGTATTATCAACTCTAACTGAAATTGAGGATGTTCGTGAGCCTGATATACTTGGTGTACTAGAAATTGGAAATAATGTTTTAATCACAATACTTAAACATCCAGACCACATTGCACATTTGCGTCGGATTTTTACATCATCTGAACTTAATCATTATCCAACACTAATTATAGATGATGAAGGTGATCAGGCTTCATTAAATACAAAAGTCTCTAAAAGGGGTAGATCGGCAACATACAATGAAATAATCGAATTAAAGCGTGTTTTTAACTTACATGCTTACGTTGCTTTTACAGCAACACCGCAAGCAAATTTATTAATAAAAACAATTGATGAACTTTCTCCAGAATTTTGTGTTTTAATTGAACCTGGTTCAGGTTATACAGGTGGCTCTATGTTTCATGGTGTACACCAAGATAAGTATATTAGAGATGTACCCGAAGTTGAAATACCTTTTGAAGAAAAAGGTGAAATTCCAAACAGTTTTATAAAGGCCTTGAGTATTTATCTTATAGGTGGAGCAATACGTTCACTTCGGGGGGACAGTGGGCAGCATTCTATGCTTGTTCACACAAGTCACAAGAAGGATCATCATAAAATTGTTGGGGATAGAGTTAAGTACCTCGTTGAGAATTGGAAACAAAAATTATTACTTGCTGATGGAGATCCGGGGCGAGAGGGAATACTAAGTATAATAAAGGAATGTTACATCGAAGAATTTTATTGTGTTTCTGAAGAATATCCAACATGGGAGAGAATAAAAGAACAGTTAAGATATGAAATAAAAAACTTAAGACTTCCTTGGATTGTAAATAGTTCTAAATCAGGTGAGGTTCCTTCACCAGATAAAATTCATTTAAAAAATAATATCTTTATAGGCGGAAACATGTTAGATAGAGGGGTTACCCTTGATGGCCTTTCGGTTACATATATTACCCGTAGGGCAAGAGAGTCACAAGCTGACACTGTAGAACAGCGGGCGAGATGGTTCGGTTATAAAAAGGATTACCTTGATATATGCAGAATTTTTGCTCCAGTAGATGTTAGTACAGGATTTTCAGATTTATTAGGGCATGAAGATGACCTATGGGATCGAATTAAATATTTGGAATCTCAAGGAGTTAATGTAAAAGACTGGAACCCAAGATTAATGCAATTATCTGAACAATTCAAACCAACAAGAACTAGTGTTGCTCACACAAAAGAATTTAAAATTTCAGGTTGGAGAATTCAAAATAATCCTGTGATTGACGATGTACTTGCTCAACAAAATGTCAATATAGTAACATCTTTTTTTGAAGGGATAAAAACTCTTGAGAAGAGAGAGTTCGGAAGGGTAGTACATTTAGTAGCTCCTAATTGTTCGTTAGAATACATTATTAATGAGTTATTACAAAAATTACACCAAAACAAACAGAGAGATTGGGATAATATCCTGGTTCAGGAGTTACTCTCGAGAATTGATAAAACGGGAAGAGTTATTGGGATAGATGTAATTTTGATGAGACCAAATGAACAAAGTAAACGTGAATTAAATGAAAAAGGTTTTATCAAAAACTTAATGCAAGGAAAGTCTGTCAGAATAAGCAAGGATAATCCTAATTTTTATCCAGGAGATCGTGATATACATAATAATAGAGTCCAATTACAAATTCATATAGTAAGTTTACATGACGAAAACAAAAATTCGTATCCACCTAAAACCGTCTTACTAGCATTATATATTCCCGAGGCAGTAGCATCAGAAATTGGTCGACTGGTGGTTGCAAGTGAAATCAAATGAGCTTTTGGGTGAAAGTAAAATTATTAGTAGTTCATCTAGTAGTAAGGGTATTCCTCAGCAAAGTACCCCCATTTAACCGGTATATATTAAGGTTTCATCCCCTAGTTGGTACATTTTTTCTGGAGCCAATAAAGTCAAGGGCGTAAGCAGAAGCGAACTCTTGACACGTTGGTGGAAAGAAGGATAATCCTTTCGGGGGATGAGGCCTTTAATTTGTTAACGGATGTGCGGCTTTACTCGATCCTCAAAGAAAAAAGATAGCTGTGAGAGACTCTGGCCACAGTTCTAGACTCGGCCAACATCCATGGTTACGAGATATAACATCTTCAGAAGAGCATCGTCTGTGGGGAACATCACTTTTTCCTTCGTAACTTTTCGAAGTTGCCGATAAAGCCCTCAACGACATTGATTGTATAGATCAGCTTTCGAATCTCTGGCAGGTATGTAAAGAAAGTAGCAATTTCGTCCCAGTAATTTCGCCAGGAACGAACCATCATGGAATATTACTGCCCCAGGTTTGTTCAAACTACTCGAGTTCTTCCATTGAAGCTTGCTCCGTTGGAACTTAATAAATGGGTTTCAGTTCGGACGTAATGTTCTTTAGATCTTTATAGGAACAGACTTGATGGAGTTTCGGATTTGATAGATAACACATTTTTGAATCTCCGTCTTCGTCTGAAACTGCCTCCGACTTCACAATTTCTCAAGTTCATTGAGTATATGCAGCCAGAATTTGGCCGATTGATTCTCTCCAATCCAGTTTCCAAGCACATCCTTATGACAGTCAAGGTTAATGCCAATCACCATATAGGCGGCTTTATACGACAGCCCTTAAAGTGATAGGCGTCCAGGAAGGCAATAGCCTAAACCGATTGCAAAGGGTAGTTTTGCCACTCTTTGATCATCGGAACTAGTTTATTTGATTCATGGGAAATGAGTGTTGTTGAGACTTCAATGCCATAGAACTGCTACAGATGGCCTTGGATCTCACGCTTAGAATACGCCTTTGGCATATCCAAGTGAAGGCTCAATCCAAACCTCAACTTTCCCTAAATCGTGTCTGCGAAGAAATTCTTTAACCCCGATTGCACGTAGTCTATTGACTTCATGTTTTTCTCTTTGTCCACTGCTTGATCTACTTTTTTGACATCATGAAAATCTCCCAACCTTTCTAACCCTTATTGTAGTGTAGAGGTTTAGAGCTTACGTCTTCTATAACGCCAAGAATTATCAGCCCCAATTTTTCGTTTTCTCAACAGGCTTCTGTTATTCTCCCTATCTTCCGCAGGCTGTATGTAACTGTAAGCTCTAAAATTACTGAAAGGTCATATCATCAAACTTTGATGCTCTTTTTCTGGCCATTTGTCACTAAGACTCACTTTAAATGCGAACAAACGTTTGGTATAATATTGGAAACGTACCGCTCAAGGGGTGATTCATTATGGTTTAACAAGAATCTTGGCACTGTTAAAGCGGTCTTTCTTGTCTACAGTATTAATAAAAAGAATGGTCAAAAACCGTGCATTATCACCAGGTCTCAAGGGTTCGAAGATGAATATAAGTCCCCCGACAAGTGATTGTTTGTCAGCAAGTAAGTTAAACTGAAGCTGAAATAAAGCGGGAGATCGAATGAAGCACCGTGTAAAAGATGTTGAACCGGATCGGAAAGAAATTCGGGCTCGCCTCTGTGGGATTGCATACTAAAGTCACTTTTATATATATCGCGAATAGCGAACGAGAAGAGCATCTTGAGGGCTGTTGATGGAAATGGGAGTAATAGGATCGCTCGATCATGCAGCAGTACATTGCTATCACCCAAGATACAATAACGTAACTGTTCTTAAGTCCGGTTATTAAGCAGTACACCATAACAGGCGGGTGTAGAATTCTGGATTTCGTTATCTATAGAGGATGAAGCCCCGTTCGTTATAAGAAAACATGGTGACCGAGTTCATTCAAAACTCAGCTTGCAGGGATTAATCTCCTCTTTGTCGAAAAACTGGGCAAAAAGGAGGGTGTAGGAAGTGCCAGAAAAAAGGAAGAACTTCTATGCTTATCAGATTGACTTACATTATCTTAAGGGACGCCGACAGGTCGATGCGGTTAAGTGGGATAAGCAAATCGTTTGCGATCTGTTCGACCATATTAATCAATTGCCAGATAATCAAAAGACCCAACGGTTTCACGACTCATGGTTGATCTACTTGGATCATTTCTCAATTGAAACAAGCTATTTATTTGGGCGATTTGCATATGCTGAGTATGGAACAACAGGGGAATTAATTCATGCCGATAACCTTACTCGCCGTCCTAATCCAAAGCATTTGAGAGAGGGTGAGACGCTATACACTTATTTCATGATTCGTAAAAGTGACGGTCTCCTCTTGCTCCAGTCAAATATGAAGTTAAACAGGCCACGTGTTGAAGAGTATTTAGAACACCTTGGTGAACCTGTGATTCGGAATAACCAATTGACATATATACAAATCTGTACCCTGGTGGATAATTCATTCTTCGAGAATATACAGGCGTTAAACACAGTTAATAAAGTTTCGATTGAAGTCACTACTGCACAAGCTGCCGCTGACGAGAACGCTGCTGTTCAGATGCTTCAATCAGAAGCTGATCGAATGGATGCGACAACAGTTAAGCTAGATTTCTCTGCAAAGTTCAGAAGGAGTGGATTAGCAGGCGCAGTACCTTTCATCAGAAGATACAAGGATAAACCGGGGGTTACTAAGATTGTGGTCAAAGGTAAGCTAGCTGGTGCCGAAAAGGTGATTCGTATGCATGAGTCACAAGAAAAGTATTCACGGAGCGTAGAAGTTGATGGGACTGGGCAACCTACATTACGTTCTGCTGAAGCTATATTAAGTCAAATTGCCCAAACTAGAGCTCCGTTAAGGAGAGAGGACGAGGATGCGTAAATTAAAAGCGTTCTATAAGGCGAATAACTTCCCTATAGTAACGTTTATAAGGTACTGGAAAGACGCATCGACATCTGAGCTAATAGTAGATTTGTTTTTTCCGGTTTTGTTAGCAGTAGTCCTACTATATTTCACCTCGCTAACTACCGATAAGCTTTCGATGTTGATTGGGAAATTTCAACAGGTAAGTGGACTGTCAACTGCAAATGAAAATT
>NZ_RHHO01000100.1 GCF_003710865.1 Brevibacillus borstelensis
ATCATTTTACTCATGCTCGCTGGTGGCAACGGTTGGTCTGGATTACTGCTGTAAAGTACTTTTCCTGTTGATACCTCTACCAATATTGCCGAGCTGGCAACCAACTGCAAGTCAGCCTGCGGGGCAGCTCCTGCATTTGCTGTCATGGAACCCCACGCAGTGATAAAAACAGCGACAGAAAGGAACAGACCCGTCAATCGCTTCGTCCATGTTCTCGGTTTCATTTGAATCTCTCACCCTCCCACTTCTGTCGGTCTTGGCCACTAAAGGCACGGACACACATTTGTAAGTGTACCATAGAAAGCAACCCCACTTGAAGCTTGTTTCCACTAGTTTCCCGGTAGGAATGGCTAGAAAAAAACCCCTTTCGCAAACGGAAAGGGGTTTTTGATTCGATAGTCCTACGAAATAGAGTAGTTTGGCGCTTCTTTTGTAATTTGAACATCGTGCGGATGACTCTCGCGCAAACCAGCTCCGGTAATCCGGATGAACCGGGAATTGTCGATGAGCTCCTGAATGTTTTTCGTACCACAGTAGCCCATACCTGCGCGGAGGCCACCGATCAGTTGATAGACGACATCGGCCAATGGTCCTTTGTAAGGTACGCGGCCTTCGATACCCTCAGGAACGAGCTTTTGCGCGTTTTCCTGGAAGTAGCGATCCTTGCTGCCGGCTTTCATCGCACCGATGGAGCCCATGCCGCGGTATACCTTGAAGCGGCGGCCTTGGAAGATCTCGAATTCGCCCGGGCTTTCTTCCGTTCCGGCAAACAGGCTGCCGATCATGATCGCTGATGCGCCTGCACCGATTGCTTTTGGCAAATCACCGGAGTATTTAATCCCGCCATCGGCAATAATTGGAATATTGTATTCCCTGGCTACGCGGGCGCAGTCGTAAATGGCTGTAATTTGCGGTACCCCAATCCCCGCCACAACGCGCGTCGTACAGAT
>NZ_RHHO01000101.1 GCF_003710865.1 Brevibacillus borstelensis
GCACCGGCTTCGATCAAATCGCGAGTGGCTTCGCCAGTCGCTACGTTACCGGCTACGATGGTGAGATCCGGGTATGCTTGTCTCAGTTTTTTCACTGCGTTGCTGACGTTGATGTGGTGTCCGTGCGCTGTATCCACGACCAGAACGTCAACGCCCGCCTTCACCAATGCTTCTGCGCGTTCGAAAGTATCGGCGGATACACCTACAGCCGCGCCGCACAGCAGACGTCCCTGCTGGTCTTTGGCTGCATTTGGGTACTGAATCGCTTTTTCGATGTCCTTGATGGTGATCAGGCCCTTTAGCACATTATGCTCGTCCACCAACGGGAGCTTCTCGATCTTGTATTTTTGCAAAATGGCTTCAGCCTGCTGCAGGGTAGTCCCTACTGGAGCTGTCACCAGATTTTCCTTCGTCATTACATCTTTAATCGGAATCGAAAAGTCATGAACGAAACGAAGGTCGCGGTTGGTAAGAATTCCGACCAGATGATTTTGGCTGTCGACAATAGGAACCCCGGAGATGCGGTACTTGCCCATCAACGCGTCCGCGTCTGCGACGGTGTGCTCCGAACTGAGGGAAAACGGGTTGGTGATGACTCCGCTTTCAGAGCGTTTTACCCGGTCAACCTCACTGGCTTGCTGCTCGATTGTCATGTTTTTATGGATAATCCCGATTCCGCCTTGTCTGGCCATTGCAATCGCTAGTGCAGACTCCGTTACCGTGTCCATTCCCGCGCTGATCAGCGGAATGTTCAAGACGACCTTTTCGCTCAATCTTGTCGATGTATCTACATCACGAGGCAAAATTTCTGATTTTCCTGGAACAAGGAGAACGTCATCAAACGTTAAGCCCTCTTTTACGAATTTGTCTTCCCGCACAGGTATGAGCTCCTTTCGCCAAAATGTTTTATGCAAGTGTAACAAACGGCTTAATTTACTGTCAAGGTAACCTTTTAATGTTCGGTTATCTAAGCAATTATCCAGATAAATCAAAAAAAATAACAAGAAAGCGCTCTCATACACGAATGTTAGAAAGGTGATGGAAATGGATGCCTGGTCCTCTTTGCGCTTGCTGGAAACAGAACCGGCGGCACGCGCTTTTTTATACAAACACTATCACAGCAAAGGTATCGTGCAGGCTGAGCGACTCGCTTTTCAACAAAGCACGCGTTTTCTATACACATGGAAACAAGCACGCTTGTTTTATGAATCGGCCGCGAAGACACCCCTGTCCATTAAGCCCTTGCTGCTGTTCTACGGCTGTATTCATCTGTTGAAGGGATGGCTCATCGTCATCGATCCTGACTATCCGCAGAACAGCAAGGTTCTTCAACACGGTGTGACTACGAGGAAAGTCAAAAAGAACGGTTATCAATTCCTAAGGGACGAGGTTCGTCCACAAAAGGAAGGGTTGTTTTCCCATCTGGCTCATCTCCTCTCTGTATCGCCCCTTCAGGACCGTTACAGGATTCAGGAATTGATGTCATACCTGGCTGACATGCACGGACCTCTACAGGCAGCGATTGGACATATCTCTCCCTGGGTCCCTGTTGACTGGAAAAGTGAGACGGACGCGAGAACGAACGCGATATTTTGTCGTCTTCATTTTCCTGCTGCTTCAAAAGGACCACTCGCTTATTCACCAGACACATTCCAGCAATACGTAAAGCGGTTTGACTACGATCAAGACATGCTCGCTTCTGTCCAGTGGTCAAGTGACGGAAGTAAAACCATGGTCGTTCCCTTCTCTTCCTTTTCCAGCCTAGACGAACATCCACTCTTTTGCTTACGGGAGCGATCATTGTTTTTTTGGAATGGGGATAACGACTCCCTTCCTCTTCCGGAGTGGGCCAACCATTATCTGCTTTTGTACGTACTTAGCATGCTGTCCAGATATGATACGGAATGGTGGGGCGAACTTACTTTGTCCCATTCTTACGCAGAGCAGTTTTTAATTGACTTCT
>NZ_RHHO01000102.1 GCF_003710865.1 Brevibacillus borstelensis
TAAGTTCTTTTGAAATTCTCGCCCAATCTACTTGAGTCCCAGATAAAAGACCCAAAGCCAAGAAAGTCCCCCCGGGACGTGTTGACCGAGCCAACTCAAAACCATCTAAACCACCGATCGAATCAATAGAGGCATCAGCGCCTTGTCCATTTGTAACACTCATCGTTGCATCGTAAATAGACATTCTTGAGCTATCGATTACATGCCACGCTCCAAGATTAAGCAACTCCTCTGCATATCGTGTATGACGGATGATCGCGATAACTCTGAACCCAAATAGAGAGGATAATTGAATGAATAGACGGCCAATTGATGAGTTAGCGGCATTGACTAGCAAAACCTGATCAGAAGTAATCTTTAACGTCTCCGTGCAAATAACCCACGCAGTTATTGGATTTATGTACAAGCGGCTGGCTGCATCATCGTTGATTTGGTCAGGAACCTCAATCGCTAAAACCGCTCTTGATATGACGTAATCTTGCCATGTCCCCTCACCTCGTAAGGGCAGAACACGTTTCCCTATTAAAGTGGAGGAAGCTAAGGGACCTGTTTCTACAACGGTACCTACCCCTTCATATCCTGGTACTGCGGGCAGACATATTCGATGCCTATATGCACCACGAATTGGAATTAAATCTGAAGGATTAATAGGCCGAGCATCCATTTTTACCAAGATTTCATCTTGTTTCAAAGGTTCAATAATTCGCTGTTCTACTTTCAACACGTTTTGGGGATCGCCAAATTGATAGTACCGTACAACCTGAGCATACATGATTTATTTTGCCCTCCCTTCTTCGACATAAACAAGGGTATAGGACACGAAGTCAGTTAGCAAGTGGAGGGTCTATTTAACAAAATCATTTATTATTCCGAGCGTGATGCTCCCCTACCTGCCGAGAAGGTAGCGTGCGAACCACCGGAAGGCTGATTTAACAAAGCAATCGATTTGTAATGGGGGAACAAGAGCGGAGAAACAAATCAAAGTTCGAGTCTTTTAAACTGCTGTCGATTATCAAATCCAACGCTCTGTTTTGATATCAGAAGGGCTGTTTAGAGTCTGTAAAATATTTTGTGTAAACTCTCAACCTCTAAACTACAATTAGGAGTAGAAAGGTTGGGAGATTTTTATGATGTCAAAAGAGCAGATCAAGCAGTGGATCAAAGAGAAAAACATGAAGTCAGTGGACGACGTACAGTCAGCGTTAAAGGATCTATTCGCAGACACAATCCAAGAAATGCTGGAAGCTGAAATCGAGTCCTCTCTTGGATACGCCAAGCATGACATGAAAAACAAGCGGACAACCAACAGTCGCAATGGGTATAGCAAGAAAACCGTCCGTTCTGAGTACGGGGATGTCGACATCCAAGTCCCTCGAGATCGAGAGGGTGATTT
>NZ_RHHO01000103.1 GCF_003710865.1 Brevibacillus borstelensis
TACTACAATCTATTGGTCCGGCTTGCTACGGACGACGACGCCTGGAAAAGGGCTCTTCCCGAATTGCTGCCTGAGGCCCAACGCAGACAGCATGGAGAAATCAATGCCACAGATGGCCTTGTGACGGACAACCTGCTACACACTTTGTTTGCGGAGCAGGTTGCACAGCGTCCGGACCAACGCGCTGTCGTGTCCTCAGACCGGACACTGACCTATGGGGAGTTGTTCCGACGCACCAATCAACTTGCCCGTAAACTGCGAGAATCCGGAGCCGTTCCGAATCGCCTGATCGCCATCGTTATGGAGAAAGGCTGGGAGCAGGTGCTGGCGGCACTGGGTATCCTGCAGGCGGGAGCGGCTTACCTGCCCATTGACCCGAATCTCCCACAAGAACGCCTCTTGTACCTACTGGAAAACGGTGAAGTCGAGATTGCACTGACACAGACCGGCTGGATGGATAAAATCGCGTGGCCGTCCCATGTCCGTGTCTTCACGGTCGAAGATGCCGACCTGCAGGATTATGAAGACACCCCGTTGGACGTGGTACAAGGCCCGGATGATCTCGCCTACGTGATCTTCACCTCCGGTTCGACCGGTCAGCCAAAGGGAGTCATGATCGACCACAGAGGGGCGGTAAATACGATTCTGGATATTAACGAACGCTTTGGTGTCAAACCGGAGGACAAGGTGTTCGCGCTCTCTGCGCTGAACTTCGATCTCTCCGTCTATGACCTGTTCGGTACCTTGGCGGCGGGCGGCACGATCGTCTTCCCGGAGCCGGAGGGGCTGCGAGACCCGTCGCATTGGTCGGAGATCATGAAGCGCGAAGGGGTGACGATCTGGAACTCCGTACCAGCGCTCATGGAGATGCTGGTCGATTATGCGGATGGGCAAGCGGATCTTCTGCCGAAAGGCCTTCGCCTGGTGCTGCTCTCGGGAGACTGGATCCCGGTTTCCCTGCCGGATCGCCTGCGCAAGTTAATTCCCACGGTAGAAATCATCTCACTTGGAGGGGCGACAGAAGCTTCGATCTGGTCAATTCTCTATCCGATCGGCGAAGTAGATCCGGAGTGGACGAGCATTCCGTACGGAAAGCCGATGAAAAATCAGCGCTTCTATGTGCTAAACGAACTGCTGGAGCCGTGTCCGACCTGGGGGCCGGGACAGCTGTATATCGGAGGGATCGGTCTGGCGAAGGGCTATTGGAAGGACGAAGCAAAGACAAACGCAAGCTTCATCCGGCACCCGGTGACGGGCGAGCGCTTGTACAAGACGGGAGACATTGGCCGATACCTGCCGGATGGCAACATCGAATTTTGGGGACGCGAAGACTTCCAAGTCAAGATCCAAGGGTACCGAATCGAGCTGGGCGAGATTGAAGCGGCTCTGTCCCAGCATGATGCGGTACGAAACGTTGTCGT
>NZ_RHHO01000104.1 GCF_003710865.1 Brevibacillus borstelensis
CGCCCCCTCCTACTCGATTGGTCTAATTCTTTAAATAGAACTGTACATACTAGGTTACAATACCACACTGTACTTTCCAGACTGAAACAACTTTCCGAATCATATGTTAGAAAATGGACGAAAATGGTAAATCTTGAGTTTCATCTGATATATTATTAAGTTTGGCTGTATAGATTTTTTTGTTATACGACATACAAAACTGGTTAGAATGTTTGATACGGCAATATGTCCATAGCATAAAGCATGTTTCGTTACCAAAGGTGGGCAACTATCAATGCTACTTATGAATGCGATTCAATCTTTTATTCAATACTTGTCTTCGATAGATAGAAGCCATGAGACGATTACTGGCTACCGCAAGGATTTGATTTTTTTTACCCGCTTCCTTGAAGCCAAATATAACGTTGAACCATACATCGATGAAATTACAGCAAATGATATAGAAGAATACCTCACCTATCTCAAAGAAAAACGAAATTATGCACCTGCCAGCAGGGGACGTAACCTTCATACACTGCGCTCCTTTTTTACATACGCATACAACAAGGAACTGGTAAGTCGTAATGTAGCGCTGTCTGTGGAAAAAATTAAGGTGCAGCAGAAGGAAAGAACCTACCTAACGGAGGAAGAAGTCGAGCTATTAATTTGTATGATCGACCACCGTTTGATTCGGTTAGTGGTTATCGTCTTATACATGACGGGAATGCGCATTTCCGAATGCCTAAATCTGACGATCGACAACGTAGACTTAAAAAATCGGGTAATCCATATTGTCGCAGGGAAAGGGAACAAGGACAGACTCATACCAATCTCCAACAGACTGATTCCCTTACTTGAAGATTACATTCGCTACCAACGGCCTGAAACCGAATCTCCGTTGTTTTTCTGCACTAAGAAAACGGGAATGTTGTCGCCAGTTTACGTCAATCGAGTCATTACACAGGCAGTCAATAAGCTGGGTTGGAAAAAGAAAGTCACGGCGCACATCCTGCGCCACAGCTTCGCCAGTCAGCTTGTCAAAAAGGATGTGAATCTCGTGCAAATACAAAAGCTGCTTGGACACTCGTCTCTGAATGTGACAAGCATCTACACACATACAGATTTGGAACAGCTGAGCGAGGCAATCAATACTCTGTAAGCAAGATAGAGAGACTATAAGGAATGGGCATGGATGCATGCAAGGGAGTTAAATAGGAATGTATAAAACAATGGATTCACAAGCAGACCAAAAGCCCATCTACGATGAACGCGTAAATGAAATACTCCGCGGTCTCGTTGAGGGGAAGACTAGGGACGAACTCGCAAAAGAACTAGGCTATAAAAACTACAAAACCCTCGATATTTACATGCGACGCAAGAACTTCAAATGGGATCGGGATAAGCAAAACTACATACCGGCCTACAGTCGCCTGGACAAACAGGAAATTGATCTGGCATTGCTCCGTTCTTCGAAAGTAGCCACTGTCATCTCCCTGTTCCAAAAGGAAGGAGCAGACGCCAAAACAATCGCCAAACGTCTAGGCTTTGCAGATCATCGTGATCTGGCCAATTATATGAAGGCAAAGGGCTACAGATGGTCCTCCGATCTGGGAAACTACCAGAGAGTATACGGACAGCTTCAGGAGGAAGCTGAGGGCCGTCCAGAGGCCACAGAAGAGCTTCAGGATAGTCATGGAGGGGGTGTGGCTGTGACCGCACCTATGGCCCCCAAAATAACCCGTGCGGACGCAGCACAATTGGAGCGCTATTTGCCCCTTCTGGAGATGCTGGAGAGAAACAAGGACAGATTGGTCGATCTGATCGTGCCGGGGGCAGAAAGCGGAAAGGTGCCGCGCTATGCGGTCCCAGGCATCTTCGTGACCAAATCCGTACATATGACCAATACGCTCGATTCACTGGTCCGGGAATACAGCAAGGAAAAGAACATCAGCCAAAGAGACATCTTCGCGGTAGCGCTGATCGAGTTCTTTCGGAGATATGGATACGAGCGTGAAATAGAGACACTGCTGGGAAGGACATAGCCTCAGGCTGTGTCTTTTTGCTGTCTTGACGAGGGAAAAAGAAAAATGTGAACGGCACTGTTAAAAT
>NZ_RHHO01000105.1 GCF_003710865.1 Brevibacillus borstelensis
TCTAGGTGCGAAAGTTGAGTTTCTAACAAAAAAAGAGTGCCCAATCTGGACACTCACCCATCAACAATCCTTTCCCCACGCATGTACAATTTCTTCGCGTGGAAAAACGTTACATGTGTAGACAAGGTTCGCTCCCCAAACAGTTCGTTCAAATAACCAGCCACCGCCTGCGCAGCAAACCGATTGGTAATTAACCTCTGTGGCTCAGACGCGATCACCTGTGAGCAGGCCATTTCAGAGGGAGCGATCTCGTCCTCATCCTCCAATATGTCCGGAAAGCGGCCGGCCACCGGTTCCAGAAACGTTTTTCCGTTCAATCTCAATCCGGCTACTACTTGTCCTGTCCATCCAATATTCGCGTGACGCTGCTTCTCCTCCTCCGTCCACTCTTCTCGTGGCCGGCGGTCACGAGGAACCCAGGCAGCTTCCACTCCCACATCGATGTAGAGCAGCTTTTCTTGACTGAGAAAGTAACTGTGCATGATCTGGCGTGACTGCTCCCGGTTGAGCCTGGTCGATCCTCTCCTGCAAGGAGACCGATGCGGCACTGACCCGGTCGAAAAAAACGGCCCCGACCGTGAGTCCGGCGATTCCTGCGGCCAACAGCATGCGGGCCATGGTGCGGGTATTCCTTCTACCGAACAGATTTCTCCCCCCTTCGTCTTGCTTCTTTCCGAACACACCATCAACATAGCGCTCCCCGGCCTGTTCGTAAATGACTCAACCGGGCTATAAACCTTGACAAAAAAACAACAAAAGCGAGCGTTCGCGAGGCAGCACCATCCCTCCGCTGCGGGGATGGTTTCTGTACGACGTCAGTTCGCCCGCACGGCGGTATCGTGAAATTTTGTCATGTTTGTGAAATGAATCACAAAGTGTGATGCTCGTCACATCTGAACAAACGCTTTTTACGCATAATGGAAACAGACACAGGGATGGCTCACACACATCCCACATTGAACAGGAGAAGGAGGACGTATCCATGTTTTGTTATCAATGCGAGCAAACAGCGACTGGCGGCTGCAAAGTAGTCGGCGTATGCGGGAAAAATGAAGATCTGGCCAGCATCCAAGATACGATTGTATTTGCCCTCAAAGGAATCGCTGCTTATGCAACACATGCAAGGGAGTTGGGGTATACGGACCCCGAAGTGGATGCGATTACCCATGAAGCCCTGTACTTCACTTTGACAAATGTAAATTTTCATTTCCAGGAACATGTTGACATGGCCATGAAAGTTGGGTCGGCAGCGATAAAAGTGATGGAACTGCTGGACCGTGCACATACGGAACGATTTGGCATCCCTCAGCCTATTACGGTCACGCAAAATAAAATCGAAGGAAAATGTATTGTCGTCACCGGTCATAACCTGCTTGCCCTGGAAGAATTGCTGAAACAAACAGAAGGCAAAGGAATCAATGTTTATACGCACTCGGAGATGCTGCCTGCCCACGGATATCCTGCATTACGAAAATATCCTCATTTAAAGGGAAACATCGGAAAGGCCTGGTACGATCAGCGAAAACTGTTTGAAGAATTCCCTGGGGCCATATTGGCGACAACCAATTGTGTGATGCCGATTAAGGGAACCTACTCGGACCGATTCTTCTCCTATGAAGTAGCAGGACTGGAAGGCGTTACGAAAATTGAACATAACGATTTTACTCCGATCATCGAAAAAGCGTTGCAACTGCCAGCGGCACATATCGACTCGGATCAGAAACTGGTCACCGGCTATCACCACGAAACCGTGATCGGTCTGGCGCCGGAACTGATTTCGGCCGTACACGAAGGCAAGATTCGGAGGTTTTTTGTGATCGTGTCAACTGCAAATGAAAAT
>NZ_RHHO01000106.1 GCF_003710865.1 Brevibacillus borstelensis
AACGGCTTGCTGGGCACGCTCAACAGAAAAAACCTCACCTGTTTGGGTGAGGTTTCTTTGGTAAGGGTGCCCTGTTCACTATTTCGGTTCAATGCCTTCGGCTATTCGTACGTTTCATCTGTCACAACCTTTATCCCGAGAATGAAAGCTGGCTTATCCGGTTTTCCATGAATCACGTCCGCGTAATAGAAATCCCTCAAAATAAAGCGTGTATAATTCGATTCTTCCGCAATTTTCTTAAGGAAATCGTCTTTCACGATCCCTATCAGTTCCAACGCTTTCATCTCGTCACCCGAATCATGCAATGGTTCCGCAAATTCTACGTTTATATGGGCAATATTGCCGTCAATGTACATAACAGATACCGTTCCTACGGCATGTTCATAATAATGCCTGATAAACGGGGTCTTTGCTCCCGAACCATATAACGTCCATTCACCTTGCTCTGTTTTGAGCGGTTTTCCGAGCAGTTCCTCTACTCCGCCCGCTTGATCAGGAAGCCCTCGGGTTGATTGTACCAATTTGTTTATGTCCAAGAGAGCAGCGGGCATATCTTCCTCCGTTGGAGCCAGTACAGCCTTTTGTTCTGAGTAAGATGCATCCAACGGCTGGATTTCCTGCTCCTTATCAGTGCTGCAGCCCGTTAAAACAATGATCATTAGCAAAACGTAGGCAATCAGCTTCATGACACCCCTCCCACCATCCAGATTATACCAAATCCTTCAGGGCAATTATACTGGATGCAGTTTAAGCTGGTTCTCCGCCGTCTTTTCGTGAAAGAGCCGAAGCTGAGCCGTTACAACCTTTTTTATTAGGAGCGGAACCGCTCAAAGCTGTAATCGGTTCATTGATCGTTGCAATCATTGTCCGCAATTGGATCGCATCTCTCGACTTCTCCCCTTCTCCTTCTGTATGAGCGCTTGGCTCGGGCCTTTGACGGGCATCGATATCGCGGCATTATCGGACTTTGATTCCCGCAGGTACCCTACCCATGAATTCGTCTTGCCTCGCTTCTTGGTAGCGATGTTTGGGCTTGCGTGGGTTGACGGCACCGACACGTTGATCCTCCCTGTTGCGTCTTGTTGCCACCTCGAAAAACAACAAAAAGCCAGCCCTGGTGAATGGCGGCCTCCGAGCTTGAGACGTCGCTTTACCTTCTAGGCTGGCTTTTCCGTACGTATGTTGAACTGCGGCCTGCTGGCCGATCATTCGTGCCAGTAAGGTTCTATATTATTTCATAAGCAATTCATCTGTTTTGGTGATCATGTTATCCCAATTGATGAGATACACCTTAACCCCGACGAGTTTAAGCTTCCCGTCAACATATTCGTGAATTTTCTCGGTAAATTCCCTCGTTGATTCATTGAAAGTAAGCTTTCCTTTAACAGGCTCGATCTGGCGGGAAAACAGTTTCGTAATACCAGTATTTACCTTGTCGATCTCATACCCGTTGATAAATGACCCTTGGGAATTGGTTTCCAGCATATAGAACATGTTTCCGTGGACCATACGAGAAATCTCACTTAACTTTCCGGTACTCTCCATCTTCGGAATAACAAGTTCTTTATTATTTACGATGTTAACGACTTTTTCAAAACCTGGACGCAATGCGTACACATAGTCCAAGGGGAAGGGGTACGTCTGCTGTCCCTGCATTCCTCCAAAGATCGGGTCGCTAGTCACCCGGTCAGGGCCTTCGAAACGAACCGCAGGAACGCTATTATCCCACTTTTGACCAATACCAAACATGTTCGCGATAGTGGCAGCAGGTACATACACGTTGCCGTTGTAAGTGAAGGGCTCCGCTTTGGTCTGAATTTCCTTCCCGTTGATCATGAGCTTGATATTCGCAAAGTTAGCCTTAATGGATTGCGTTCCCTTTTTGGCGATGGCGCTATTGCTTCCGGCGAGCATTCCCCCGGTAAACAACAATGCTCCCGCCACTCCTCCAATTATTACCTTTTTCGATATATGAAACATGCTATACTCTCCTCTGTGTCGATTTTTATATAAGTATAACGCAAAAAGTTGAACAAATGTTTCATCAAAATTCGTAATGACTCGCATTGGCAAAGTAATAATGCCCCAATTACATAGTGCGTTTGAATATGTTACAACCGTTCATTTGTATGGTAAAATTTCCCAAAAAGAAGGTTGTGCATCTAATGAAAAATCAACCATTCTGGTTCAAATTTATTTTCGTTATTGTTATGATAATCGGGATATTTGCATTCCTTACAGGGATTTCTTTCTTTCAACTCTCAACATTGCTCGGCTTGCTCGTTCTCTCTATTTGCTTGTATACCAAAGATTCAACCAAGCTCTAAAAAAAGGATTGATGTTGATTTTCACTAAAACCCTCTGTTTGGAGGGTTTTTTGGCATTTACTTCAGTCCGACTTGATTTCTTTCCCACTATTTGTTATTTTGGTTTACTCTGGCTGGCAAATTCGAAAAATTAGGGTGATACAAATGATCACGAGATATGCAAATATAAATGACACCATTGAAATATTACGGATGGATGAGAAGGTCATCCATTCTTCGAGCAGATCTGGATATTTATCGGAAATGATTGATCATCATCGCTGTCTCGTTGCTGAACAAAACGCTTCGATATCCGGTTTTCTGACTTTTGATACGAACTTTTTTGGGTATTGGTTTATTTCTCTCGTTATCGTGGACCCTGCTTACCGCCAAAAAGGGATTGCAACAGCTCTTATCAAACATCTCGAGAAGCTATGCCCTACATCGAAATTATTTACCTCAACCAACCAGTCCAATCTTCCCATGCACAACCTATGTGATCGGCTCGGTTATTTAAAAACAGGTATTATTGAGAACCTGGATGAAGGTGATCCGGAAATTATTTACTTCAAACGATTGGCGGATGAAAACGAGGAAATTATTACCTTTTACGGTTGAAACCAGATGTAACTTGGGATAAAATTAACATAAAATTACAAATTTGGGGTGTGGAATGATGAAGAAGATCGCTGCGATTGTTTTTTCTGTCATGCTGGTTCTGTCTGTATCGAGTGCTGCGCTTGCTGCCAAGCCAGCGGAAGTTCGTCCATCGTGTGCGATGGTTCCATGGTGTGTGATTATGAATTAAGAACTTACAGGACTCTTATGAGGGGGGCTTCATGTGCCCTTTGGACTGAAGAAAACCCCGACAAAATGTGGGGGTTCTATCTGGGCTGGCACCTTACTTACAGGTGTCCGCTCTTTCTTTTTTTGAAAACCTGTCATCATGTCAACCATTCCATACGGAAAGGAGCGTGAAGGAGTGGATTCCGCATGATCGATATCGTATCAATCATTTTGATTACAGTTCTCCTCGTTAGTTGGGGTTTTATCGTAAACTCCCATTCGCTTCGTAAAAAATGGATTTATGTACTGATAACATTCGTCATGTTTTGGGGGATTGTTGAATTGATAGACTACCTTGCCCCTTCATCCCCTCACTATGAATAATCAATTACCCGTGACGCTAGCTTATTTACTTTTTTTTGTAAAAATGGCTATTGCCTCGGGTACTCTCCCTCCGCAAAGATACATTGAATGAAAAACTTCTGGAGTCCCCTATCCCGCTTGTAAGCAACCCTGAATTTTTTATTCAGGCCTCATTAAACGCTATATCCAGATCGTCGTCCCAAGAAAGAAAACCACCATGGCGCATAGCACCAATCATCAACACGCTCAACACGGTAAAAACATCAAAAAAGAAGCTTATTTTCTGTTCCTGAGAGCAGCCTTTGTATATTTGCCGTATGCCTGAAAACAACCATAAGCGCCATTAGGCACGCAAATATATAAAAATACAAGGTATTCCCAAAAACAGGAATAAATGAAATAACCGCAAAAAGCACTGTTGCACATATTGTGCCTAAAGAAACATAACGGGTCAAAGCTACTATTATCACAAAAAAGCCAAGGCATAAAAGGGCCATCACCCAGTCAACCATGAACAGCACAGCCACTGCTGTAAGTGCTCCCTTGCCCCCTTTAAAGCCAAAATATACCGGCCAGTTATGCCCAATAACCGCTCCTGCGCCTGCCGCTAAAAGGCTTACGCATTCTTTAGCCTCTCCCGAATAAAAGTAAACGCCAATGTACAAGCCTATCATACAGGCAATGATCCCTTTTAATATATCTCCCGCAAGAACTAACACCGCAGCAGATTTCCCAAGTACCCTCAGCGTATTGGTAAGTCCGGCGCTTTTGCTTCCATGGCTTCTTATGTCCGTGCCGTATATGTTCCCTACAATTACTGCGGTATTCAGGCTGCCCAAAAGGTAGCCCAAAATTAAGGCTGCCAAAAGCTTTATAATATCAATCATCGCTCTTCTCCCTTGGAGTATTCTCATTTTCTTTTATTTATCCATCTATACAGGGTTCATCCGCCGTCAAACCTGCCTCCTTTACCCATTGGTTATATCAATGAATGACTGCGGCCAAATATTTTGCCAAGCATATTTATGAACCTTTGCCAAGCAAATAGAATATATAGGGATGTTTTCTCTCATATTTGCCATTCTTTGGAGGTGTTCTCTCTCAGAATTCTTACATTCGGTAATTTTCAGATATTTTTGTTTCCTGGCTTCATTATAACATATCTCTTATTTTTTCAGATGTTCTCGCAAGTTTAAAGGGAGGGATTTTGCCGACGAGCGAATCCGATCTGGTTGTAAATTCGAGCCGTTTCCTGGGCTTCCTCTCCCCTTCTCCGTGTCTCTTTACGGTTTAGCTTCGGCAGAAAAGACATCTGTGCGCTCATCTTCCGTACCCCCTCGCGTTTTGCCATGGTATAACGTTGGTAGCGTATATACTTTCGATCTCCAGCATGGGGACTTTTCTTTTTCTGCCTCATACCTCTTCTGCTACCGTTAGTTGCGGAAGGGGGTGAGAACTATGACCAAGCGTCTGTACTTTTTTGTAAGTCTCCATGACGCGCTGCGAATCAGTAATGAACTTTCACAACTCGGTGTAAGTCGTTACCATGTACAGCCACACGATTTGGAAGTCGCTTTTGTTTTTGAACGTGTGTCAGAAGTTACACAGGTCGTCTTGAGGCGTTTGTTTGGTACAGATGGTGTGTCACAACAAGACTAACCCAGCAGCTGGTGTTTCCTCGAATGAGGGGCACCAGCTCCGTATTTCCATCGAAATATTGTGTTAAGCTTCGATATCTCATGAAAAAATGCTGTTTACAGAATCTCCCTAAAATGATACGTTATTGTCAGAACTTTCTGTGAGGAGGTGATCCGATGAAAAAGTTGCTTGCTGTTGTTTTTTCTGTGGTAATGGTTATGTCTGTAACTGCTGGTGCTACAGCTGCTGAAACACAAGGGTGTTATGCACAACGTGTTTGCCAAGAAATTTATTAATTGAACTTGTGTAGATCTTTCCATAACGGGACTGGAGCTTAAGGGTACTTTATGTACCCTTTTCTGTTTATTGGCTTCCTCCTCATCACAATTTCTCTTTTGGTAAATGACAGCTCCTTTTGCTTTGAAAAATCCGAAGCTCACTGCTTGCGGCATCTACTGGTTCCAGAAATGACAGTTACTCTTGTGCGCTGATCTTCCCTTCCCCTCACGGTTAGACCTCCGTGGTATAATTTTTGGCCGAGTTATTACCCAAATCTCCCTCAATTGGGGATTCTATAGAAAGTGGTTGATACGATGGTTTATGCCATCAATGACTGGGCCTTCTCTAATGACACAGAATTCCCTCATCAAGATTGGGACCTTTTTCTTACTGATTTAAGTACCGCTCCTTTACTACTATCACTATCAATGAATCCGAAAGTAGCGAAGGCTAAACGAAAAGTCTTTCTAGCTTGCCTATACCTATTTGTAGGTGATGCAGTTGGAATAGTAAAAGATAAAAACTACCTTGAGGAAGTCCGACTTTTTGTAGAGCAAGCATCATCCAATCGAAATTATTACATCCAACAATGGGTTTCTCGGTCGTTTCAACTTATTCAAAACCCTGAGCTTTTCGATTACAAAAAATGGTGTGATGGGATTGATATCTTTTCTTTCTGGGACGATTACGTTTTCCTTTGTTCCCGATATGTTACTGTAGTGTTTTGAT
>NZ_RHHO01000107.1 GCF_003710865.1 Brevibacillus borstelensis
CTTGTTTTTCATGTCATGCTTGGCGTATCCAAGAGAAGACTCGATTTCAGCTTCCAGCATTTCTTGGATTGTGTCTGCGAATAGATCCTTTAACGCTGACTGTACGTCGTCCACTGACTTTATGTTTTTCTCTTTGATCCACTGCTTGATCTGCTCTTTTGACATCATAAAAATCTCCCAACCTTTCTACTCCTAATTGTAGTTTAGAGGTTGAGAGTTTACACAAAATATTTTACAGACTCAATTAATTGAGAATAAGCCCAAATTCCCACTGTATTATAGTCAATGATGCAGTCATCTTCAGAAATCTTAATGCGACCTTCACTAGTTTCAATCATAGGAACACTATTTGCTTTTGGATACCCATGCTTTAACTGTTCTTTTGTGTAGTATCCAAAATATTGTTCTGTCAACGAATAGAATTCAAAGTCATCTTCTAAGCCTTCACGGTATACCTCTGCTTCGATAGCAACTGGTTTCTTTCGGTATTTCGCCATTTCAATCCTCTCCTTTTTCAATGAAATAGTTTTTTATTAGTTCATACAAGTTTCTTTATAGAGTGAATTTGCAAAATAAACCATTTTTATTTATATTTGGATTATGTTAAATTATGTAAGGGGGACGTGAAATGTCAAATAAGAGAACAAAGGTTGCAGTAGGTTTATTTTCTGTTGTTGCCTCTCTTTCATTCTTAGCAACAAGTGCATTCGCGAATTTCCTTGGTGGGAAATGGGATACTTCAATAACCCCAGTCATCTTATATGAAGACATCAATTTAGCATCTAAGTACTCTGATGTACTCTGGACTGCTGTTGACAAGTGGAATGGAATAAGTCGGAATTTTGATCTCTCTCCAGCGGACGATGAAACTGGATATATTGGTGTAAGACACCTCTCCAGAGAAGCAGATAATTATCTTGGTTGGAGCGGCACTTATGGATATGGAATCCCTTATGATGACAGAGGAAGAGAGAATCGCTCCCCATATGCGTCGGCTGATATTGTAATTGTCCGTTATTTATGTGACGATCTTGATGAAGACGATACAATTAATACAATCGTGCATGAATTTGGTCACGCACTTGGTTTAGCGCATGTAAGTAGTAGTAAGATTGACTCCATAATGGATTATGCTGATGTATTCGATTGGGATATTGATGGGCCAACAAGCTTTGACAAGAGTAATATCAGAGAATTATATGGACGATAAATAGGAAGGGTGTGTCAACATTGAAAAAAATGATTACTATTGTCACTGCTTTGGCGCTTATAGTTGGTGTTGGATCAGCTTTAGCATATAAAGAGTTGAATGGCCCAAGTGACCACAGCCCAGCTTTAGCAAAAACTTTTAAGTCAACTGAAGAAATCGTTAAGGACTCCAAAGTTATTATCAAAGGTAACGTTCCAAAAGAATACAGAAAAGAAACAGTTGGTGAAATTGTATTTTTTGTTTATGATGTTCAGGTCGATAAGGTTTATAGCAACCTCACTGATCAAGAAATCGTTGAAGGTGAAACTGTTGAGGTTTATCGCCTTGTCGGTGTTGACACCAATGAAGGAAAAGACATGGTGAATATAGTTTCACCTGAATATCAAGCATTAGGAGTCTGTAAAATATTTTGTGTAAACTCTCAACCTCTAAACTACAATTAGGAGTAGAAAGGTTGGGAGATTTTTATGATGTCAAAAGAGCAGATCAAGCAGTGGATCAAAGAGAAAAACATAAAGTCAGTGGACGACGTACAGTCAGCGTTAAAGGATCTATTCGCAGACACAATCCAAGAAATGCTGGAAGCTGAAATCGAGTCTTCTCTTGGATACGCCAAGCATGACATGAAAAACAAGCGGACAACCA
>NZ_RHHO01000108.1 GCF_003710865.1 Brevibacillus borstelensis
CGACATGGTGAAGGAATACCGCGGCTGATTGTCCGTAAAAGATGCATGTCCAAAACCGGTACCGATAATGGTGCCGGTTTTTTTCACGATCTTTACACAGGTATAGAACCTGTAGTACAGTTAACAATAGAAGATAACAAACAAGGAACGCGATGAAGAGACTAGTACTTTGCAAGCGCTTGGCCCAGAGAGTCGGTGGCAGGTGAAAACCGACCCAGTCTGCAAGGGAATCCATCTCTGAGTGGCAAAGGATCAACTTTGCCCGGCACCGCCCCGTTACGGCGGATTCAAGCGGGTATATGCCGGGAAACGGAAGCAGGCATATATCAACAAGGGTGGCAACGCGGGTTACCAACACTCGTCCCTTACCATAGGGGACGGGTGTTTTTTCATTGCGTGCAAGAAGAATCAACGATGTTGGAGGGGTATCTATGTTAGACGTAAAAGTGTTGCGCAACGATTTAGACGGAGTAAGACGCCGTTTGGCGGATCGCAATGAGGATATTTCTGCACTGGATCAGTTTGCCGAGGTGGATGAAAAGCGCCGCCAGTTGATCCAGGAAGCGGAAGGCTTGAAGAACAAACGAAATACTGTATCCGAACAGGTAGCGGTATTGAAGCGCAACAAAGAGAACGCTGACCATCTGATCGCAGAGATGAAGGAAGTAAGCGACCGAATCAAGGTGCTGGACGAAGAACTGCGCCAGCTCGATGAACAGCTTGAGCAAATTCTGCTGAGCTTGCCCAACCTTCCTCATGAGAGCGTTCCGGTAGGCACGTCGGAGGATGACAACGTCGTTGCCTGGACGTGGGGCGAGCCAAGAAAGTTTTCTTTTGAGCCCAAACCGCACTGGGAGCTTGGTCAAGAACTGGGCATCATCGACTTCGAAACAGCGGCAAAGGTGACCGGCAGCCGATTTGTTTTCTACAAAGGACTGGGTGCCCGTCTGGAGCGCGCGCTGATGAACTTTATGCTCGATCTGCATACGACGGAGCACGGCTATGAAGAGCTTCTGC
>NZ_RHHO01000109.1 GCF_003710865.1 Brevibacillus borstelensis
AACCGGACAAGCATGACGGGAACAGGTCAATTGCCAAAATTCGAGGAAGACGCATTCAAGCTGGAAGGACCAGATTACTTCCTGATCCCGACAGCAGAGGTGCCGGTAACCAACATGCACCGCGACGAGATCATGGATGGTGCAGAGCTGCCTCGCTACTATGCGGCATACAGCGCTTGTTTCCGTTCGGAAGCGGGATCGGCAGGCCGCGATACGCGCGGACTGATTCGCCAGCATCAATTCAACAAGGTCGAGATGGTGAAGTTCGTCAAGCCGGAAGATTCCTATGAGGAACTGGAAAAGCTGGTGAAAAATGCGGAGAAGATCCTGCAGCTGCTCGGTCTGCCTTACCGTGTCATGAGCATGTGCACCGGCGACCTCGGGTTTACAGCGGCGAAAAAGTACGACCTGGAAGTGTGGATTCCGAGCTACAATACGTACCGGGAGATCTCGTCCTGTTCCAACTTTGAGGATTTCCAGGCGCGTCGGGCCAACATTCGTTTCCGCCGCGACAGCAAATCGAAGCCGGAGTTCGTGCACACATTGAATGGATCGGGACTGGCGATTGGCCGGACAGTTGCCGCGCTGATGGAGAACTATCAGCAGGAGGACGGCACCATCCTGATTCCGGAAGTGCTTCGTCCATATATGGGTGGTCTGGAGAAAATCGCTCCCAAATAATGCAGATCAAAATGATTTCTGGCTATCTAGAAAAGCAGTTTTCTGTTCTAATACAGAAAGCTGCTTTTTTGTCTGCAAAAACAAAGAGTTAAATGAGTGGCGGAATTTTTAGAAAATGTGTTGCACAACAGAAATGACTGTTATATAATAACTTCAAACATTACGAATATTGTATTACTACAGTTGATGGGAGGAGTTAAGGATGAATTGTTATCGTTGTGAAGGAAACGGTGAGCAGAATTGTCCCCA
>NZ_RHHO01000011.1 GCF_003710865.1 Brevibacillus borstelensis
AATACCAATTACCATATAGGCGGCTTTATTGACGATAGCTCCGTCCTGTTTTACCTTAAAGTGAATGGCGTCAAGGAAAACAACAGCATAAACCGCTTGCAAGGGGCGATTTTGCCACTCTTTGATCATCGGTACAATCTTATTGGTTACATTCGTTCCAGCATTTCTTGGATTGTGTCTGCGAATAGATCCTTTAACGCTGACTGTACGTCGTCCACTGACTTCATGTTTTTCTCTTTGATCCACTGCTTGATCTGCTCTTTTGACATCATAAAAATCTCCCAACCTTTCTACTCCTAATTGTAGTTTAGAGGTTGAGAGTTTACACAAAATATTTTACAGACTCTCGTGAAGCCAATGTGCAGAAAATTTGATCTACTGTACATCAACCCCAATTAGGCCTTCCAATTCCGTATCATATTATTTTACGAACGCCAGTATACCGGTCTTACGCTCCCCCAATGATACCGCCTATAAACGTTCACAAGACTGCCAGATTCCAGCACAACAAGAGGAAGTTTGATCGAGATGGTCGGAGATGGGAGCAATGATTGAACTTAACTAGGAACGCCTTCGGTTCGAGGAGTTTGGATTTCAACAAACCGCATTGATTCTGGATTAAGGAGTAAGTTAAAGACTGACTACATATCTTTCTGAAAATTAAGAGGTAACTAGAATTTTCTTCTTTATTATATCCCATCATGAGACAATACCTGAAGTGTAGCAACAAAAATCATTAGAGCCATTGGTTTTTTATTCAAAAGGGCGGACCAAACAGCGAATCGTAGTAGTTGTAAATGGATTGTAGTGGTATTTTTGGGAGATTCTATTATAAACTTTAGGACTAACTAATTAGGATTACAAAGGAGAGAAAACTGTGAAGAAAAGATATATGATAAGTTTTATTGCCTCTATTCTTATGATTATTTCTTCTTTAATAAGTTTGCTTCTAAGATTATCTATGTCTTTATCTATCGCTTTACCAACCCTTTTATTAGTGGGAGGAATCTGCTTCTTTATATCTGCCTTCGTATCCATGAAGAAAGAAAAGGAATAGACGAGTTTGATCGCGGAACAGAGAGTCGGAGAGCATTTGCCACAGTTCGATATACCCCCAGTCCACTTTGTCCCCCATATCCATATTTCACCAAGCATCCTCTCTGTACGGCTAGAATTGCCGCCAAGTATCCACAGGATCTGTGATTTCTTCTTTTGCAGCAATTACTCCCTACTTAATTGAGCCATCCACTTCCCAAACCCTTAAATTTTCGCAATGGTTACCATTGCGATTTCTCATTTTTTCATAAATTTCAACTATGATACTGTAAAGCAAAGAACATCGAGAGAGGAAAGGAGTGCTGCGCGTTGTTGCCATTTCGCGTCATCAACCAGAAAACGACTGAACAAATTTTGGACATGGCCCGCGTCATCGAGACGGTGGAACAAGCCTATACGCTGAAAGCCCAAAAGGAGGCTACCCTGTTCCCCATGGTTTTCTACGAATTCGAGCCGGGCAAAGCGGATATGGACATCAAGTCCGGCCATCTGACAGGCGCCAACATTTTCGGATTGAAGCTGGTCTCCTGGTTTGGAGAAAACACGGAGAAGAATCTGCCTCAGCTGATCGGAATGGTCATGGTGCTGGACAGCCGTACAGGCGCTCCACGGGGAATCCTCAGCGGCGAGCATATCACATGCATGCGCACGGGTGCAGCCGGGGGGATTGGCGCAAAATACTTGGCGAGACCTGAGTCTGAGCATCTGCTGATCGTCGGCAGCGGCCATCAAGCCCCTTTTCAAATTCTGGCCACGTTGATTGCCATGAAGCATGTAAAAAAAGTATCTGTATACAACGCCCGCTCTTACGAACGAGCCGCTGCGTTTTGCGAAAATATCCAATCCAGGCTGCTCAATATGGTCGTCTCCCAGTTTAAAGGACAGGATGATCTCTTAGGCGAGTACACGAAGCGCTGCCAGATCGAATTTGTTCCCGTAGAGAACATCGAGCAGACGACAAGAGAAGCGGACATCATCATCACCGCTACCTCCGCCCGTCAGCCGTTGATTCAGAAAGAATGGGTAAAGCCGGGAACGCATATCACCTGTGTCGGAGCGGATATGGAAGGCAAGCAGGAGATCGATGAGCATTTGTTTGCCGCAGCCCGCGTTTTTGTAGATGACGTCACGCAATCGGTGAACGTTGGAGAAATGGAGATTCCCGTAAAGAAAGGCGTCGTTGCGAAGGATGCTATCGTCGCGGAAATCGGCGAAGTGATCCTGGGCCGGACAGCCGGACGGACGTCGCCTGAAGAGATTACGATCTTTGACAGCACCGGCATCGCCCTGCAGGATTTGCTGACCGCCAATCTTGTGCTTGAGGTGGCGGAAAAGACGGGTGCCGGTACGGTAGTCGAACTCTAAAAAAGGGAGGAGTAAACAAAAGATGCAGGTAAAACCGTTTAAAGTCGAAGAGTGGATGAATGAATATGAAATGGATGCGGTCTACAACATCGCCGAGACATGCGTGGATTCTCTGACCGTGGAAGAATTGATCCGCCTGTCGGATGAGCCGGAGCGCTTTTTTGGCGAACTGGCAAAAATGAAGCTGACGTACGGTCATATCGAAGGATCGCCGGAGTTTCGCTCGCTGGTTGCGGGTTTGTACAAAACGATGAAGCCAGAAAATGTCATTTCGATGAACGGCGCCATCGGGGCCAACTTCCTGCTGCTTTACTCACTCGTGGAACCGGGGGACGAGGTCATCACCGTACATCCGACCTATCAGCAGCTGTACTCGGTGCCGGAATCGTTCGGGGCACAGGTGAAGCTCCTCGGGCTGCGTCCGGAAAACGGATTTTATCCCGATCTGGGTGAACTGAGAAGCATGGTCAGCCCGAAAACGAAGCTGATCTGCATCAACAATCCGAACAACCCGTCCGGCGCGCTCATGGGCGAAGAGATGCTGCGCGAAATCGTGGAAATCGCCCGCAGTGTGGATGCCTATCTGCTCTGCGACGAGGTGTATCGCGGACTGCATCAGGACCCCGAGGTCGTCGTTCCGTCCATTGCGGACCTGTACGAGAAAGGAATCAGCACAGGCAGCCTGTCCAAGGTGTTTTCGCTTGCCGGCCTGCGTCTCGGTTGGATTGCGGGACCGCTTGACGTGATCAAGGAATGTGTCAAGCACCGCGATTACAATACGATCAGCTGCGGCATGATCGACGACGTCCTCGCCGTGCATGCATTGAAAAACTACGACAAGATCATGGACCGCAACCTCGGAATCGTCCGCACCAATCTGCAAATTCTGGACGACTGGGTGCAAAATGAACCGCTTATCTCGTATGTGAAGCCGCAGGCCGGGACGACAGCAATGCTGAAATACGAGCTGGACATCCCGTCCGAGGAGTTTTGCATCAACCTGTTCAAAACGACCGGGGCCTTCTTGACGCCGGGAAGCTGCTTTGACATGGAAGGCTATGTGCGGATCGGCTACGCGTGCGCCACAGACGTGCTGCGCGACGGTCTGGCAAAAGTATCAGAATATCTAAGGGCCCGCCGCTAAGTGCTGGCCCTATAAAAATACAATTGATTGCATAAATATAAAAATGTTATTATTAAAAAAAGTTTAGGGAGGGGAAACTGCTTATGGCGCAACCAGAAATGAACACCAAGCCTTCGCTTTCCAAGGTGAAAGAAATAAACGTCTTCGTCTTGCTCTTTGCCGTGCTGGCGATCGCGGTCGTCTTGACCTATCTGATCCCGGCGGGCGAATACGGACGCGTGGACGTAAACGGCAGAAGCGTCGTCGATCCGCAATCATTCCAATTTATCGAATCATCTCCGGTAAAGCCGCTTGGACTCGTCAATAGCGTCCATACCGGCATGGAGGAAGCGGCGGGCATTATCTTTTTTGTTTTGATTATCGGCGGAACCTTCGGTATTTTGACAGCAACCGGGGCGATTGAGGCTCTGATCGTCACGCTCTCACGAAAGCTGCAAAACCAGGAAAAATGGCTGATTCCGATCATGATGTTCTTCTTTGCCATGGGGGGATCATTGATGGGGATGGCGGAAGAAACGATTCCGTACATAGCCATTATGATACCGCTGGCAGTCGCTTTGGGATTTGACGCGATCACCGGGGCGGCGATCGTCCTGGTGGGCGCCTCCGTCGGCTTTACGTCGGCGATCATGAACCCGTTTACGGTCGGGGTAGCGCAAGGCATTGCCGAGCTTCCGACGTTTTCCGGGGCAGCGTACCGCATTGCCGTCTTTGCCGTAATGTACATCGTCTCGGTCGGATTTGTCTACCGCTATGCGATGAAGGTGAAAAAGGACCGTTCACACGGGTTCTTCGGCAATTTTGAGGGGAAAGACGCCTCGGAGCTGCTGCGCGGCGATATTGTTCTCACGACGAGACACAAATGGATTCTCGGCTGTTTTGTGGTCAATTTTGTCGTTCTGGCCTTCGGCGTAATCAAATACGGCTGGTATATTACGGAAATTGCCGGACTGTTCCTACTTTTGGGAATTGTCATTGGGTTGATCGGGAAACTCTCGTCCAACACGATCGTAGAATCATTCATGAAAGGAGCCTCCGGCGTAATTGCAGGGGCGCTTGTGATCGGCGTTGCCCGCGCGGTCGTGGTCGTGCTAAACGAGGGCCACATTCTGGATACGATCCTCTACTATGCAGCAGCGTTGATCAATGAGATTCCGGCGACGCTGACCGCGTTTGGCATGCTTGTGCTGCAAACAATCATCAGCTTTATCGTGCCGTCCGGCAGCGGAATGGCCGCCTTGACGATGCCGATCATGACACCGCTCGCCGATCTGGTGGGCGTGACGAGACAAACCGCAGTGCTCGCGTACCAGTTTGGGGACGGGATTTCGAATATTTTCATCCCTACATCCGGGTACTTCATGGCGGGCCTGGCAATTGCCGGAATTCCGTGGATGCGCTGGATGAAGTGGATTCTGCCGTTGATCCTCCTTCAGTACGGCGTTGCCATCGCTGCAGTAGTCGTGGCCCAGCTGATCGGCTACGGGCCGTTTTAAGAAATATTGGAACAGGGGGATGTTTCGCGGACCAGCGAGCTTCCTGCCTGCATCATTTTTGCTAGGAGCGTGATTGCATGACTAGAGACTTGTGCACGCCAGAACTCGCCCAATGGGCTGTCGGCCACCGCCGCTACCTGCACCAACATCCGGAGCTGTCCGGGGTGGAATTCGAGACTGGCGAATACATCAAAAAATGTCTGCAGGAGCTGGACATCGAAATTCTCGACTTTCCCGCACCGAGCGTCGTCGGCTTTTTGAAAGGAACCGAAGGGAAAAAGACGATTGCGCTGAGGGCTGACATCGACGCGCTGCCAGTCCTGGAGGAAGGCGAGAAGGATGGCTATATTTCCAAGCGCGAGGGCATCGCCCATGTCTGCGGCCATGACGGACATACGGCCGTGCTGCTCGCCGCCGCCAAATGGCTGTCGGAAAACCGGCAGGAAGTGAAGCCGAACGTGCTGTTTTTGTTCCAGTCCTCGGAGGAAATGCTGCCGAGCGGGGCGGAAAAACTGGTGGCCCAGGGAGCGGTCGACCAGGCGGATGCGGTCTTTGGCCTGCACCTCTGGCAGCCGCTGGAGAAAGGAAAGATCGGCATCACCTACGGCGCGATGATGGCGTCGGCGGACGATTACCGCATCGTCATCGAAGGAAAGGGCGGGCACGGCTCGATGCCGCATGAGACCATCGATCCGATCTACATCGCCAGCCATGTGATCGGCGCTTTGCAGGGAATTGTCGGACGCCGGATGAACGCCATCGAGCCGGCGGTCATCTCTGTGGGTAAAATCGAAGCGGGGACGACGTACAACATCATTCCCAACCAGGCGGTCATGTCCGGCACGTTCCGTTCGCATTCGGAAGCGACCCGCCGGGCTCTGGCGGAAGAAATGAAGCGGACCGTCGAGGGAATCTGCGCCGCTTTCGGAGCAAAGGGGACGCTGGAGGTCGACTGGGGCACGCCGCCGGTGGTCAATGACAAAGAGATGAGCCAGTTCGTGGAGCAGGTCGTGACAGAAAAGCTCGGAAGCGAGCTGCTTGTTCACGTCGATCCGGTCATGGGCGGCGAAGACTTCTCCCACTACTTGCTCAAAAAGCCGGGCGCCTTTGTGTTTGTCGGCATGAACGGCGAAAAGAGCGCCTATCCGCATCATCACCCTCGCTTCGATATCGACGAAGACGTGATGCCGACAGCGATCAATCTGTTCATTCAACTCGTCAAGCAGTTTGCATAAGGACTTGCCGACAAAGGTGACCTAATAGGCTCGCCCGGCCGTTTGCACAAGGAGTTTGCCTAAGGAGGTTTTTACAGGATGCTATCCGTTTCATTTTTCGATATTGTCAAAGCGCACAAGGATTTGCAGGGCCAAGTGACGAAGACGCCGCTGCTGCGTTCGGACGCTCTGTCCGGGGCAGCAGGCGCGGACGTGTGGCTCAAGCTGGAATGCTTGCAAAAAACAGGCTCGTTCAAAGTCAGGGGAGCGCTGAACAAAATCGCTTCCCTGAGCGAAGCAGAGCTGGCCAAAGGCGTTATCACCGCTTCTGCGGGAAACCATGCGCAGGGCGTAGCCTATGCCGCGTCCCTGAAAGGCGTATCCGCCCTGATCGTCGTGCCAAAGACGGCTCCGGAGACGAAAAAGGCCGGAATCAAGAAGTACGGAGCGGAACTGATCGTTCACGGAGACAACTACGATGAAGCAGAGGCGCATGCATACCAGCTAGCGGAGGAAACGGGCAGAACCTTCGTGCACGCATTTGAAGACGACCAAATCATCGCCGGTCAAGGGACGGTCGGACTAGAAGCGCTGCTGGAGGAGCCCGATTTCGATACGATCATCGTTCCGGCTGGCGGCGGAGGCCTGATCTGCGGGATCGCGACCGCAGCCAAGGCGATCAATCCCGCGGTGAAGGTGATCGGAATCCAGACCCATGCGTCGCCGCCGTGGTACTATTCGTTCCGGGAAGGACGCCTGGTCGATGTGGAGTACAGCGACTCGCTTGCTGACGGCCTGCACGGCGGCATTACCCAGGGCAACCTGGATCTGGCGCTGAAGATCGTGGACGACATACTCCTCGTCGAAGAAGAGCACGTCGCACAGGCCATGCACTGGCTGGCAAAAGAGCATCACCTGATGGTCGAAGGCTCGGGCGCAGTCGGCGTCGCAGCCCTGCTGCAAGGGGCCGTTTCGGGCATCGCGGGCAAAAAAGTGCTGACGATCGTCAGCGGCAGCAATGTGGACGCAGGCAAGCTGGCAAAGCTGATCGCGAGGTACGAATAGGATGACGCGGATTCGGTCCATCGACATTTACGCGATTGCGCTGCCGTTGATCCGCCCGTTTATCATCGCCTACGATACGTTCCGCGAGATGCCGACGATCCTGGTCCGGCTGGAGACAGACGAGGGAGTCGTCGGATACGGCGAGGCTACTCCGGACGAGCATGTGACAGGGGAGACCTACTGGAGCACAATCGAGGTCATCAAGCATCATCTGGGTCCGGCTGTGCTTGGAGAAAACCCGTTTTCCATCGAGCGGATTCACGACAGGATGAACCAGAAGGCAAAGGGAGTCCCGGCGGCCAAGGCAGCGATTGACATCGCCTGCCACGACCTGATGGGCAAGCTGGCGGGCCAGCCGCTCTACCGTTTGCTGGGCGGCCCTTCTCACGACGAGCTGGTCATTCCTTATGTCATGAGCATTCAGCCGCCGGAGGTCATGGCCCAAGAGGCCCAAGCGGCTGTCGCCGAAGGGTACGGAACCTTGAAGCTGAAGGTCGGGACGGACGTCGCCTCAGATGTTGCCCGGGTGCAGGCCGTACGCCAAGCAGTCGGGCCCGATATCAGGCTCCGGGTCGACGTCAACCAGGGCTGGGGGTACGCCGCCGAGACCTTGCAGGCGCTGAAGCATATGGAGGCGTTGGGCATCGACTGGATCGAGCAGCCGGTTCACGCCGACGACCTGGACGGCATGGCCGATATTCGCCGAAAGACGGCGATCCCCGTGATGGTTGACGAAGGACTTTTGGGAGACAAGGAGATGCGGCAGATCACCCAGAAAAATGCCGCAGACTGGATCAACATCAAGCTGATGAAATGCGGCGGTTTGTACCCGGCAGTGCGATTGAACCACCAGGCGGAAATGGCGGGAATCCGCGTGCAGATCGGTTCGATGGTGGAGTCGGCCGTCGCCACCGCGGCGGGAGCGCATCTCTCGCTGGCAAAGAAGAATATCTGGTCCAACGAGATGGTCGGCCCCCGGATGTTTGCCAAAGACGTGGCGGATTTCCCCGTTACCGGCGACCGCATCCGGCTTGGCGAATCACCGGGGCTGGGAATAGCAGTAAACGAAGAGACTGTTGCGTCTTTGATGCGCATTCACGTGAAATTGGCATAGCATAAATGGGCTCCATCGGGTACACTTTGGGGAATAAGGAATGAGCGTTTGACGCCTTCCAATTCGGACAAAGCGAGTGTAGACGATGGAGCTTCGTAATTTAAGGACCTTTCAGGTCGTCGCCGAACATTTGAATTTGACCAAGGCAGCCGAGCATCTGGGCTACAGCCAGCCGACCATTACCCTGCAAATCAAGGCGCTGGAGAGGGAGCTGGGCCATTCGCTGTTGAACCGGGTGGGAAAGAAAACATTCCTCACCCCGGCAGGCAAGGTGGTCAGGCAGTATACGGAGCAGTTGTTTTCCGTCATGCAGCTGATGGAAGAAGAGCTGAACCACCTGAACAACCCCTTTGGCAATCTGGTTGTCGCCGCTCCTGAATTTTACTGCACCCAGTACATGCCGCACATGCTGAAGTCATATCTGGAAATGCATCCGCAGGTGAATCTGCAGGTCATTTCCTGCAGCAGCCAGGAGGCGCTGCGCAGGGTGAACAACCATGAAGCCGACATCGGCATCATCGCGGGAACATGCGATCTTTCGGATATTTATGCAAGTGTGGTGGATCTGGAGGAGTTCGCGCTGGTCGCTACGCCGGAAATGATTGCCGGGCGCAGCTTCTCCGAGGTGCTGGAGCAGTATCCGTTCCTGTCCTACCAGGAGGGCTGCAACCTCGACGGGTTTATCAGCCAGTGCCTGGCGGAGATCAACTACTCTCCCCAATCCGTCATCAAGTGCACGAGCGAAGAGACGATCAAGCGGTCGGTGCTCAATCACACAGGGGTCGCCTTTCTCAGTACCGCGCTCATCCAGGCGGAGCTGCGTTCCGGAGCGGTAGAGGAGCTGCACCGTTTTTCCCGGCGTGCCGAGACGTCGATTATTTGCCTGAAGCGGCGAAAGGACGAGGCGGCGATTGAGACCTTCGCCGAGCTGGTGACCGATGTGTGGCAAAGCGTTCGGGAAAATCAGTAGGGCTTCGTATAACGTAAAAGAGCATCTCATCCAGAGATGCTCTTTTCAGCGTCTTTGGGAGTGGGTTTTGGGGCGGGGCAAGGTAAGATCAGGTCAGGTAAGGTAAGCTAAGTTAAGCTAAGCTAAGTTAAGCTAAGCTAAGCACTGACAGCTAGCCTGTTTTACCGTAGTCCATCGAGAAAATCCCGCACTGCCCGATAGAAGCCATTCGGGTCATCAGAGTGGACACCGTGACCGCATTCTTCAAAAACTTCAAGCTTTGTATTGGGCCTGCGGGAAACCATAAGCTTGGCCTGATGAATATCCATGACAAAGCTTTTTTTTCCGTGAATAAGCAAAATGGGGCAAGTAGAGGACAGCCAGTCTTCCCACCAGACACCATTTATGTTTTGTGTAGAAATATTCATCCCTCTTAAGTCGGAGCGAAATCCCCAGCCCTGTTCATCCTCAAACACGCTTTCCGAAAAGTAATCAATGGCTCTAACCCCTGCGCGCTCCAATGATGCTCTCAGTTCCTCCAGTGACGCGGAACGGCTGGGGAGCTTTTCGGCAAAGGACATGTCGGCATTGATCTCGACACCGATGTCTTCCACAATAACGGCTCTGACGAGTTCAGGATAACGTGCAGCAAATTGATAGCCGTTTACTCCGCCTAAAGAATGCCCCAGTATGGTGACAGGCTGTCCGCCAAGCTCCGTGTCAATAAGGCTAAAAATATCATTCAGGTAGCTTTCTCTGGAGTAATCCAGATCGGGAGAGTGCTCACTCCAGCCATGTCCGCGTTGGTCCAAACCGATCACCCGCCAACCCTCGATTTTGGAGGCGAAGTCTGAGTAGGTTCTGGCATCGTTCATATGTCCGTGCAGCATCAGTAAAATTTCTTCACCCTCACCCCCGAAATCAAGGTATGAGAGCTTCATCTTTCCCGATTGAAAGTACTTTCTTGTTGGCAATCGATTGTCTTTTGCGTGAAGCATTTCCTTTCCTCCCTTTCCCATCCGAATTGAACGAAATTTGATGGCAAGTCAACTGTAACGGATAATAGTGACAACTTTTGTCATGATTTAAAAATTTGTGTACAGCTATTTGGCATATCGCTTGACTCTGCTTGATAACGAGAAATGTGCGATAACGTAAGAGCTCTTCCCTGCGATCCATGGAGCTGTTTTTGTCCCTACCGTCATATACATCTAAAGAGTTTGACTATTCAGCCTATGACAGGTATAATTTGGATAACTTTGTTAGTTAAATTAACTAACTCTTTGGTGGTGAATGGCAAAGCGTGCGTTCTTCAAAAAGAACAGGCAGCAGCAAGCTTGTCAAAAAGTGGAACAAGGAAGAGATATTGCAGCAGGTCATTTTGCATGGACAAATTTCCCGCGCCGACCTTTCCAAGGAGACGCAGCTCAGCCGTCCGTGTGTGTCGGCCCTCGTCGATGAAATGATTCAGGAAGGCCTCCTGCACGAGGTAGGCATGGGAGACTCGCGCGGCGGCCGCAAGCCGATTTTGCTCGAGTACAACTATCAGGCATACGCGATTGCCGGGGCTGTGTTCGAAGGCTCCACGCTGGATATGGCAGTAGCTGATCTGAAAGGACGGTTTTTGGGGCGTTATCAGAAGCGGCTGTCACAGCCTGGAAACGGGGAGCTGGTGATCGAGGATTTGGCCCAAGGGCTGGAGCGGCTGCTGGAGGAAAGCAGTCTTCCCGCTGACCGGCTGCTCGGGATCGGTGTCGGCCTGCCCGGCGTTACCCAGCGCGGGAGCGGTACGGTCAGCTTTTCGCCCAGCACAGGCTGGATGGGCTCGCCAATCCAGAAGACCATCGAGGAGCGCCTCGGGCTGCCTGTTATCATCGACAACGACGTAAACATGATGACCCTGGGTGAGTACGTCCGCGGCGTCGGGGTCGGCCACAGCACGGTCGTCTACATGTATGTAGGCACCGGGATCGGCTCCGGCATCATCCTGGACGGACAGTTTTACCGTGGGAGCCGGGAAGCGGCAGGGGAGATCGGCTTCATGATGATCGGTCCCGCCAATTCCAGAAAGGACGGAGCGTCGGGTGTTTTCGAGACGCATTATTCCGCTCCCGGCATCGCATGCAAGGCCAAGGGATTTCTCTCTGACCTTCAGGAAGGGTCGAGTGTCATAAAAGAGCTGATTCGGTACGCCGAGAAAGGACACGAGGAAGCCGTCCGACTTCTGGACGAAGTGTACCTCAACTGGGCATACGGAATAGCCAATATTGTCAGCATCCTGAACCCGGAGCTGTTGATCCTGAGCGGGGAGATGGTCCATATCGATGATAAAGGGGTGAAGCGGATTTCCGATTGGCTAAGTGAGTGGGTGCCCGTAGCGCCTCGTCTGGAGAAGGCTGCTCTTGGCGAACAGGCGGGCTTGATCGGTGCCGTCCACAGCGTTTTAGAGGCGTTCCCGTCCACGAGACTGCTGGACAGGTAACAGAAAAAAAGGGGGAGTTTGTTTTGAAACAGTCCAACAGCACACTGAAAAAATGGATGCGAGGCGTGTTTGCCAGCTCGCTGGCCCTGACGGTTGCGGCGTGCTCCGGCGGCGGACAGGAGGCGAAGCCGGCAGACAGCAACAATACTGGCGGGCAGCCGTCTGGCGAAGCGAAGCCTGCCGAACCGGAAGGCGACCAGAAGCTGATCATTTACACCGCACGCGACAAGAACATCTTCGAAATCGTCCTGCCCAAGTTCAATGAAAAGTATCCGAATATCGAAGTGGAGACGCTGGAGATGGGAGCGCAGCAGATTCTGGAACGCGTACGCGCCGAAAAAGCCAATCCGCAGGCCGATTTCTGGTGGGGCGGCACGCAGTCCGCTCTGAGCACGGCGGCGGATGAGGGCTTGCTGGAGCCTTACAAGCCGACGTTTGCCGACAAGATTCCGGATTTGTACAAGGACCCGCAGGATCGCTGGTATGGAGAAATGCTGCTGCCGGAGGTCATCATGTACAACTCCGAGGCGCTCAAGCCGGAGGAAGTTCCGCAAGACTGGGATGAGCTGATTGATCCCAAGTACAAGGATAAAATCGTAATCCGCAACGTTCTGCCATCGGGAACGATGAGGACCATCTACTCTGCCATGATCTACCGACAAGGACCAGACACCCCGGAAAAAGGCTACGAGTGGCTTAAAAAGCTTGACGCCAACACCAAGGAATACACCCAGGACCCGACCAACCTCTACCTCAAGCTGGACCGCCAGGAAGGCGTCATCTCTCTGTGGAATCTGCAAGACGTACTGATTCAGAGCAAACAGAACAACCATCCATACGACTTCGTCTATCCAAAGAGCGGGGCACCGATCCTCGTAGACGGCGTCGGCTTGATCAAAGGCGCGAAAAACGCGGACGCGGCCAAGAAGTTTTACGAATTCCTGTTCAGTCCGGAAATTGCCGCCCAGCTTGCCAAGGAGCGCTTCCAGTTCCCGTCCCGCACGGACATCAACAAGGACGATCTGCCTGACTTCATGAAAAACCTCGAGCTGAAGCCGCTGGAGCTGGATTGGAAGGTCATGGCGGAAAAAGAAAAAGAATGGATGCAGCATTGGGACGAAAATATCAAAGGAAAAGGAAAGAAGTAACCGGTTTCACGGACAGCGACCAGACGGGGAGGCACACAAGTCGCTCCGTCTGGCTCTTGCATAGAGGTGGTCTTTATGCGATCACTTCCGGACCGGGCCCATTTTTTTTAGGGAGGACACCTGATGAGCAGCGTAACACTGGATCACGTACACAAGCGATTTGGAAAGGCCAAAGGGGTAGAAGATGTCCACATTCATATCGAATCAGGAGAATTCTTCACGTTTTTGGGCCCCAGCGGCTGCGGGAAGACGACTACCCTCAGAATGATCGCCGGCTTTTACTACCCGACGGAAGGGCGCATCTCGTTCGGCAGCCAGGATGTGACGATGCTGCCGCCCAACAAGCGCAATACCGGGATGGTTTTCCAAAACTACGCCCTGTTTCCGCATATGACGGTGTTTGAAAATATTGCCTTTGGCTTGCAGGTTCGAAAAATGGCGAAAGCCGACATCAAAGAACGCGTGGAGAGGATCATGAAGCTGGTCCGTCTCGATGGGTACGGAGAACGCCGGATCGACCAATTGTCCGGCGGACAGCAGCAGCGTGTCGCTCTCGCCCGTGCCCTCGTCATCGAGCCGCAAATCCTGCTGCTCGACGAACCGCTGTCCAACCTGGACGCGAAGCTGCGGGAAGAGACCCGTTATGAAATCAAGCGCCTGCAAATGGAGCTGGGCATCACCACCATTTACGTGACGCACGACCAGGCGGAGGCGATGTCGATGTCAGACCGCATCATGGTCATGAACAGCGGAGTGGTGCAGCAAATCGGCACGCCGCACGAGATCTACCACCGGCCGGTGAACCGCTTCGTCGCGTCCTTTATCGGCGAAACCAATCTGTGGGAAGCGACAGTGACAGGAATTGAGGGCCAAAACGTCTATGTGCAGGTGACGCCCGACATCTCCCTGTGCGGCTCCTTGCAGCAGGCATCCCCGCAGGTTCGTTTGGCGGTCGGAGAAAAGGTAGCGCTTTCGATTCGTCCCGAAGCGGTTCGGGAAAGTGCGGGAGCGGACGGTGAGAACGTGGTGAGAGGAACCGTGGCGCTTGCCGAGTTTACCGGTGCATGCGTCAACTACGTGACCAGCGTCGGACCCCACCAGTTGAGGAGCATGTTTATCAATGAAGGAAGCGCTGTCAAACAGCCCGGGGAGGCCATTTCCCTGCACATTCCAAAGAACAGCATCTATTTTGCCGGATAAGGAGGAAAAGCGATGAGAGCAGAACTGCAGCCAGGATCGGCACCCGCAAGGCGAATGTCGTTTACCTCTTCGCCGGCATTTGTGTATGTACTGGTTTCGCCGCTGTTTTTGATCTTGCTGGCGTATGTCATTTACCCGCTCTGGGAAACGTTTGTCGCCAGCGTCCACATCGATGGCGAGACGACGTGGAAAAACTACGTCCGCTTCTTCAGTCTGGAGCATACGGCCAATCTGGAGGCGTTGTGGACCAGCATTTATATATCCGTCCTGAGCGTCATCAGTTGCGGAATTGTCGGAGTGACGATGGCTTTTTTGCTGGAGCGCTACGAATTTCCGGGGCGAAAAATCCTGTCGGTGCTTGCCTTGGTGCCGATGGCCCTGCCGCCGCTGATCGGGGTGCTCTCGTTTACGTTTTTGTACGGTGAGAGCGGCATTTTCCCACGGGCGTTCAAGGAATTGTTCGGCCTGGCCCAAGTGCCGTTTTCCTTGAAAGGGATCTGGGGTGTTGTCGTCGTTCACACCTTTACGATGTACACGTATTTCTTCATGACCGCGTCGGCGGCGATCAAGGGGCTTGACCCGTCTCTGGAGGAAGCAGCCGCAAGCCTTGGGGCAGGGCGTTTTACCGTTTGGCGGAGAGTCATTTTGCCGATGCTCACCCCTGCGCTGGTCGCCTCGTCCCTGCTGGTGTTCATGATTTCGATGGCGTCCTACACGGCCCCGCTCATCTTCGGAATCGACCGGACGATGACGATGCAAATTTATCTCTCCCGAACGAATGGAGACCTGGACATGGCGGCGGCGCAATCGACGATTTTGTCGATCGTGTCGGTAGCCTTCCTCCTGTTGATGCGCTGGTATCAGGGAGCGCGGAATTATCAAAACCAGAGCAAGGGCGTCAGCGTGCACAGAACGGAAATCAAAAGCAAGACAGGCCGCTATATCTCGATCGTGCTGGCTTTTATCGGCATCGTCATCCTGATGCTGCCCATTTTGGTGCTCGTTTTGATTTCCTTCTCCGTGGACGGCACGTGGACGGTCCAGATATTGCCGCCAAAGTATACGGTGGATCATTATCTCGACTTGTTTACCGACAAGAAAACCTGGCGTCCGATCATGAACAGCTTGGAGCTGAGCGCGATTGCCACAATCGGGATCGTCCTGTTCGGGGTGGCGGCAGCCTATGCGATGGTAAGGCTGCGTTTTCGCGGAAAGACATTGCTGGACGTCCTGATTATGCTGCCCTGGGCACTGCCTGGGACGGTCGTGGCGGTCAACCTGATCGCAGCCTTCAGCGAGCCGACCGTGTTCAGCTTCAACCAGGTGTTGATCGGCACCTTCTGGATTATCCCGCTTGCCTACTTTGTCCGCCATCTGCCGCTCGTGTTCCGTTCGACGTCGGCTACGCTGATGCAGATGGACCCGTCTGTCGAAGAGGCGGCGCGAAACCTGGGGGCTACGTGGTGGTACAGCTTCCGGCGGGTTGTCTTTCCGATGGCGTTCGGCGGGATACTGGCCGGGACCTTGCTCGCGTTTGTCCAGTGTATCGGCGAGTTCGTGGCATCTATTCTGATCTTTACCCCGCGGACTACGCCTCTTTCCGTGGCGATTTTCCAAAAGATGTACTCCTTTGAATTCGGTACGGCATGTGCATACGGCGTCTTGCAAATCGTCGTGATCATCATCGTGCTGTTCGTCTCCAGAAAACTGACCGGCGACAAGGCGGGAACGGCGGTTTAAACAGGCAAGATGCCTAGCAAGTCCGCCGTCAACTGTTGGCGCTTTGATTACTCGTGCATTTCCGTTTTGCTTCTATGGGTCAATCCGTGGCGACAGCATGAACTCCCCTGCATGAAGGCCATGATTGATAATGCAGGAATTTCCTGCAGATAGATCATCTTACAGAGGAAATGGAGGAGGGTTCATTGAAAAAGGGGACTTTTGCCAAGCTGTTTTCCGTCACTACAGCCGTCGCGCTGGCCGGCAGTCTCGTCCTGCCGCTGGCGCCCCAGACCGCTCATGCCGACCGCGGTGTCGTCGACCTGTGGAAAGCGATCAAGCCGCTGACCACGATTGCCAGCGCCATGAACACAGGCGCGCATCCCGACGACGAGCACAGCGCAATGCTGGCGTACCTGTCGCTGGGCAAGGGAGTGGACACGTCCAGCATCATCGCCAATCGCGGCGAAGGCGGACAGAACGAGATCGGCAGCGAGCTGGGCAATGCGCTCGGCATCATCCGCACGAGGGAGCTGCAGGAGGCGTCCAAGGTCACCAATGTGACGCTGGGCATCCTCAGCGAACAGATTGATGATCCCGTCTACGATTTCGGCTTCTCCAAAAGCCCGGACGAGACCCTTTCCAAATGGGGAGAAGAGGAGGTCTATGAACGGCTGATCCGGAAAATCCGGGAGCTGAGACCTGACGTAGTCATTCCCGCTTTCCTGAACGAGCCTTCTACGCACGGACATCATCGCGCCATCAATGTCATCACGGTCAGAGCGTTTGAGGACGCAGCCGACCCGAGCGTGTTTCCCGAGCATCTGGCCCAGGGGCTTTCGCCGTGGCAGGTCAAAAAGCTGTACGTCCCGGCGTCGGCAAAGGACTATGACGTCAGAGTGCCTGTAGGCGAGTATGACGAGATTTACGGAGCCTCGTATCTGCAACTGGGCGAGGAATCCCGGTTTATGCACAAGAGCCAGGGGATGGGGCGGCACTATGATGAAGGCCCGAGCTACAATTACTACAAGCTGGAAAAGTCGGTCGTCCCGGAGAATACAGGGAACACAGCAAAGGAAAAAGAACCCGATTTCTTTGAAGGCATTGCCTATACATTTGACGATCTTGCCGAGGAAGTGAAGAAAGCCGCAGGCGGTGGCAAGCTGGCAGCGGAGCTGTCCGCGCTGCAAAAGGATGCCGACCGGGTGATCGCCGCCTATCCGAGCTTCGCCAGGGTGGCAGAAGAAGTCCACGCGATGCTGGCCGACGTCAGGAAAACAAAGGCGGTTGTGGAGGCATCCGGTCTGGAGCGTGCAGTGAAGCAGGATGTGCTGCATCGGCTGGAGGTAAAAGAAAACCAGCTCAGCAAAGCGAGTGCGGAAGCGTTGTCGCTCGTAGCCAAGGTGCGCCCGGAGACGGGCGAGCTGGTCGCGGGACAGACGGCCAAAGTAACCGTAACGGCTTATAATGGCGGCCAGGTGAAATGGAGTCAGGTGAAGCTGAGCTTGCATGTCCCGGAAGGATGGAAGGCGCGGGCAACAGGTCCGACCAGCGTAAACGGTCTCGGATATAACCAGACGGCAAAAGCCGAATTCGAGGTGACGGTGCCAAGCAACGCGTCTTTGTTCCAGCCGTATCAAGAGCCTTTGATCACGGCGGATGTTGCGGTCACTGCCTTTGAAACGGCTTCTGTCACTCACGTCGTTCCTGCTGACGCGGTGGCCGTGCTGCCCGGCTTTGCCCTGTCGGTCAGCCCGGGCGCGACCGTGCTGAATACGCTCAAGCCGGAAGAGCCGATCTCGGTCAAGGTGACAGTCAAAAACTACAATCCGGGAGCAGCCAATTCCGCCATTTCGCTGGAGCTGCCGGATGGCTGGTCTGCTGAACCGAAGTCCGTGCCTGTTTCCTTCGCGGCCAAAGGTGAGACCAAATCGGCAGCGTTTACGGTGAAGCCGGGATCTTCGGTAAAGCCGGGCCAATACAAGGTAACGGCTGTCGCCCGCGGAAACGGAAAGGAAAGCCGCCAAGGCGCCCAGGTGATCCGCTATCTGCATATCGGCACCACATACTTTGTCCAACCGGCAGAGGTTGCGATCCAGGCCTTTGATCTGAACGTGCCGGAGGGCTTGAAGGTCGGGTACGTCTCCAGCGGCTTTGACAACATCGACCAATACTTGCGCCAAGTCGGGGTGGACGTCGTTTCGCTCAGCGCCAAAGACATCGAATCGGGCGATCTGAGTCAGTACGATTCGATCGTGCTGGGCATCCGCGCCTACGGATTCCGGCCGGAGCTGATTCCGAGCAATGCCCGCCTGCTCAAATACGTGGAGGACGGAGGCAACCTGGTGGTGCAGTACCACAAGCCGGAAGACAAATGGAAGCCGGAGCTGACGCCGTATCCGATCACCATCGGGACGCCGCTGATCCAATGGCGCGTGACGGACGAGAATTCCAAAGTGACGATGCTGGCGCCTGAGCATCCGATCTTCAACACGCCCAACAAAATCACGGACGAAGACTGGAATCATTGGATTCAGGACCGTTCCGCCTACAATCCGTCCAAATGGGCGAAGGAATATGTGGAGCTGATCAAAAATGGCGATCCGGGCGAGAAGGAGTTTACCGGTACGTTCCTCACCGCCACATACGGAAAAGGGACGTATACGTACAGCTCGCTCGTCTGGTACCGTGAAATACCTGCGCTGGTGCCGGGGGCGATCCGGCTGTTTGTCAACATGGCCAGTCTGAAGCAATAAATATACAGCAAGCGATCGCAAAGAAAATGCGGGATACCCGACGCAGACAAGAAAGGCGAGAGAAGCGGGAGGCTGCCGTTTGCCGGCTGTCCTCCCTGTTTCCAGCCTTGGGGAAGCTTTAACCGAAGAACGTATATCCTCTAAAAAATAAAGAAATGGCCGGAAGGAGAAACACCGATGGATACCAAAGAACGGATCTTTCAGCAGGAGGGGGACCACTTCCCTGGAAAGACGTATGTCGAAGCAGTATTGGAGCCAGCCTTTACGGAAGCCAAAACCCATCTTTTGACGCCGATGATGGCGATCAACAAGGCCCATCTCATCATGCTTCGCGAGCAGGAGCTGATCACGGATGGAGAGGCCAAACAGATCGCCCGTTCGCTGCGCGGCATCGATCTGGAAGAGCTGCGTCGCTCCTCGTACACGGGACAATTTGAGGATTTGTTCTTTCAGGTGGAGAGCAAGCTTCTGGAGCTGGCGGGTGACGTCGCGGGCAATCTGCATCTGGCCCGCAGCCGCAATGACATGGGTGTCACCATTTATCGCATGGTACTGCGCGAGAAATTGCTGGTGACACTATCGTCAGCTATCGCCCTGAAAGAGCAATTGCTCCGGTTTGCAGATGAACACGCGGAAACGGTCATGATCGGGTATACGCATACACAGCAGGCTCAGCCGACGACCATGGCCCACTATATCATGGCCGTGGTCGATTCGCTGACGCGGGATATCCGCAGGCTGATCAGCGCGTATCGGACCTGCAACCGCAGCCCGATGGGGGCGGCAGCACTGACGACGTCCGGTTTCCCGATCAGCCGGGAGCGGGTGATGAAGCTGCTGGCCTTTGACGAGCTGGTAGAGAATGCATACGATGCGATCGGAGGCGCCGACTATTTGGGTGAAGTCGCTACGGCTGTGCAGCTGGCATCGATCAACCTGGGACGTACCGTTCAGGATATGCTGCAGTGGTGTACACAGGAGTTTGCCGTATTGAAAGTGGCAAGCCCCTATGTACAGATCAGTTCGATCATGCCGCAGAAGCGAAATCCCGTCTCTTTCGAACACATGCGGTCCCTGCTGTCGTCGGCGGCTGGCAACGCCAGTACCGTTTTGACGATGATGCACAACACTCCGTTCGGCGACATCGTCGATACGGAGGACGACATGCAGCCGTACGCATGGCGCAGCCTGTCTGTCCTCGATCAGATGTACCGGCTGATGGCCTGCGTGGTAGGGACGATGGACGTCAACAAACAGGGCTTGCTGGAGCGGGCCAAGGGCAGCTTTGCCACGGTAACGGAGCTGGCTGATACCCTTGTTCGGACGGACCGCCTGTCTTTCCGCACCTCCCACCACATCGTCAGCAGAGTGGTAAAAGAAGCGATGGCACGCGGACTTCGGGCCGATGAGATCGGGCTCGATCTCGTTCAGGAGGCGGCACAGGCCGTTATCGGAAGAAACATGAGTCTGACCGAGCAAGAGCTCAGGCAGGCGCTTGATCCCGTTCATTTTGTGGCGATCCGCAAGCTACCCGGGGGTCCCAGCCCAGATGAAATGAGACGCATGATCACCCATCGCAAGCAAGAAGGCCAAACCGACTCGGCCTGGCTTGCAGCGGAGAAGGAAACAGTTCGGCAAGCTATGAGCTATCTTGATCAGATCACGTCCGAATGGAGTGAAGCATGATGACCGTGACACGCATTCCCCTCTTGGCCGTAGACGGCGGGGGAACAAAGTGTCTGGCCGTATTGGTTGACGACTCGCAACAGATCGTGGCTACGGGTCGTGCGGGCTCCTGCAACTACCAGGGGATTGGCAAAGAGCTGGCAGCCCGGGAGCTGGAGGCGGCGATACGGGCAGCGCTGCAGGAAGCCGGAGTCCGGCAGGAGACAGCGAGCGCAGACGAACCTCCATCGACTCGCCGCTCCAGCGATCGCCAGACTCGGGAGAACAGCCCTGCGCTTGGGAAGGAAACGCTGGAAATTGAATGCGCGGTGTTTGGACTGGCCGGACTGGATACCGAATACGACCGGCGCGTGATTACGGAAATGGTGGTTGCCGTCTTGCAAAAGCTGCAAGTACATGTGCGCCATTTGCTGGTGGAAAACGACGGCTTCGCCGCCCTTTTGGGGGCCACAAACGGGGAGCCGGGAATTCTCGTCATTGCTGGTACCGGTTCGATCGCCTTCGGTGTCAACAAGGCTGGCGAAACGGCCCGATCAGGCGGTTGGGGCCATCGGGTCGGAGACGAAGGGAGCGGCTACTGGATCGGCAAACAGGCCGTTACGGCTGTGCTGAGGGCAGCGGATGGACGCGGAAGCCAGACTGTACTGACAGACCTGCTGCTGCCGCATATCGGTCTTGCTCACGTAGAAGAGCTGTTTAACTGGACATACGGTTCGGAATACTCCGTCGACAAGCTCGGGGAGCTCTCTCTTCTCGTCAGCCAGGCAGCCGACCGTGGAGACTCTGTTGCCCTCGGCATTTTGGAGAGGGCGGGAGAAGAGCTGTTTCTTGCGGCCAAAGCAGTGATGGAGCGGCTGGGCATGGGCAGAGAGCCGTTCAAAATGATCCTTCAGGGAGGCGTCTTGCAAAACGATGAGCGGGTCCGTTCGATCGTCATGCAGCGAATCCGCTCGGCGGCTCCCCAGGTTGTGATCGACAAGGCTCAAAACGAACCTATTTACGGTGTAATCGCCAAAGGATTGGCATATCTCAAAGGGAGAACCGAGAGACATTGAGGTGAAAAGTATGAAACGATGGATGTTTGTGTTTCCCCATCCCGACGACGAATCTTTTGCATGTGCCGGAACATTGGCAAGGTGCCGGGACGCTGGACATGAAACGTGTCTCGTTTGCGTCACGTCCGGCTGCAAGGGGCGTCCTGGTCCGTTTCCCATCAACTGCCGGGAAGAGCTGGCCCGGCATCGGGAGCAGGAGCTTGCGCGTGCAGCCGACGTTTTGGGGATCGGAAAGCTGGAGCTACTCCGTTATCCGGATGGCGGATTGTCAGCAGTGGAGCCGGAAGAGCTTGCAGAGCGCATTTGCCAGTTGATCGTGGATTGGAAACCAAACGTGATAGTCACGTTTCCGCCGGACGGCGTGACCGGGCATCCCGATCATATCGCCGCCTCCAATGCTACCGTTGCCGCAGTGGAACGGGCGGAACAGCAACTGCAAAACGGGGAATACCCCTCGCTCTATTTCGTATCCATTCCGCATTACTACGACCATTGCCCCGACAAGGGACCGAGGCCGGCCGTCCCCATTACAGGAAAGGTGGACATCACGCTATACCGTGAACAAAAAGCGGAAGCGCTGCGTGCCCATCAAAGCCAGGAATACTCGGTCAATCGGGCTTATCCGGGCGTAATGAACGGAGACAGCAGCGTAATCGGTTGTTACGAATACTATACACTGGTGCGAGAGAGAGGCAGGGCCGTCACTCCGGTTTCCCCCGAGAAAGAGATTCCCTTGATCCACCTGTAGACTTATACTAAGGGAAAACAAATTGGTGAAGGGGGAGCGGGCTAATGAAGACGATTGGATTGATCGGCGGGATGAGCTGGGAGTCCTCCGCGGTGTATTATCGTTTGCTGAATGAGGCCGTAAAGGCGGAAAGAGGAAATTTGCATTCTGCCAAATGCCTGCTGTTCTCCGTTGATTTCGCAGAAATTGCGCATTTGCAGCATCAGGGAGAATGGGCGGAACTGGGCCGGGAAATGGTGCGTGCAGCCCAAAGACTGGAGGCCGCCGGTGCCGATATGATTGTGCTTTGCACAAATACGATGCACAAGGTCGCGGAGAAGATCGAGACACAGGTCCCGCTTCCCTTTATCCATATCGCTGACGCTACGGCTCACTCCATCAAGGCTGCCGGTTTAACGAGAGTGGGCCTGCTTGCCACCCGTTTTACGATGGAAGAGGAGTTTTACACGGGAAGGCTGAGGGACAAGCACGGCTTGGACGTGCTCATTCCTTCTGCGGAGGAACGGGAAGCCGTGCATGAAATTATTTACACGGAGCTATGCCAGGGAGTAATCCGGGAAGAGTCGAAAGGCAGGTATCTGGAAATAATCCGACGCCTGATCGAGCAGGGGGCCGAGGGAATCATCCTGGGCTGCACGGAAATCGGCCTTTTGATCGGGCAGCAAGACTGTGCCGTGCCCGTTTTTGACACCACCCGGATTCACGCGGAAGCCGCTGTCCGCTACGCTCTCGGGGACGATGCCGAATAAAAAGGAGGGGATGACGCAATCCCCTCCTTTTTTGTGGCAGCCGATTATGGAGAGTCCGCGTTTTCGACCTGTTCGAAAAGCGGCTCAGGCTTTGCTGACCTTATCCGGCAGCTTATGTAACCGATTTGGAGTGTTTTTTGGTATGGGCGATCGCTGTCTGGATATAGGCAGTCAACGTATCGATAAACGTTCGGGCTGCAAATCCCATGTATCTGTCCGAACGATGGACGATACAGATGTCCTGGCAAGGCGTCGGATCCAGAAGCGAGATGATCGCGATCTCTTTTCGGTTGAGATTTTCCAGCAGCAGTCGGGGCAGTACGCATGCACCGATCCCCTGCTCCACCAGTGTGAGCAGAGAGGACAGGGTGGTCGTTTCGATATGCGGCTGCAGACGGAAACCTTCCTGGAGACAATAACGGCTGATCACTTGCCTGACTTGATGATCCGGGGGAAACATCACCATTTTCAAGTGCTGCAGCCCGGCAAAGGGGATCGCTTTTTCCTTGGCGAGCGGGTGGTCTGCACGGATAGCCAAGGCAAATTCTTCGTGAAATAACGGCAGCACGGTCATTCGTTCAGCGGGGGGAGGCGTGGTCGTGACGCCAATGTCGATAGTGCCGCTGATGACCTGCTCCAAAACCTTCGTAGATTCGATGACGGATAAAGACAATTGCGGGTAGGTTCGGTGGAATTCCACAAGCAGAGCATCAAAGAGAAGATCCGCATCTCCGGGCAGAACCCCGATCGTGAGCGTTCCGCCTTGCACATTTTTCATTTCGGCAATGGCGTCGCGGGCATAGGCAAGATGGGAAAAAACATGGCGGCTTTGTTCCAGCAACACTTTCCCTGCTTCTGTCATCGCGATTCTTTTACCCATGCGATCAAAGAGCGGGACGCCTAACTCGCTCTCCAAAAGCTTGATCTGTTGGCTGAGATTGGACTGTGTGGTGCAAAGCTTCTCGGATGCCCTGGAAAAATGCATCTCCTCGCAAACAGCGATAAAGTACTCCAATTGTCGCAGCTCCATGTATCCCTCTCCCCGCAGTTATCATCACTTTCAGTAATCATTATAATCGGAAACTGGCGATTGTAGAGTTTTTTTGAAAAGGGTACAGTTGTTTTGACAGGAAGCACACAGTCAATAACGGAGAATGAATGGAGGAATGGTCTTATGTCTCAAAACATTGTCAACACCGCAAAATCTGTTCGGCAAATCGTCCTGCACCAGGTTCAATCCATCCCCGAGGAGCTGTTCGATGCTCAACCTCCACAGTTTACCAATACGATCAGATGGAATGTCGGCCATATCGTCTTTTGCCTGGAATCCTTTCTCTCCCTGGGCTTCCCGGACACCTCACGCCTTCCGGAGTCGTATGCTGCCTTGTTCAATACGGGGACGAAGCCGTCCGATTGGACCGCTGAGCCTCCAACAAAAGAAGAGCTTGTCGAGCACTTGTCCGAGCAGCTTGCCCGCATCGCAGAGATAGCTCCCGGCAAGCTCGAGGAACCGCTGAAGTCGCCGGTGGAAATGGGACCGCTCCGTTTTACAACAGTCGGCGAGGTCGTGAACTTTGCCATCGTCCATGAAGCGATGCATTCCTCAACCATTTCCAGCTTGCTGAAAGTCGTGCAATACGGGAAATAAACGCAAGAAAACGCTTGGATGGTCTCCAAGCGTTTTTCCATGTCATGTTCATATGCTTCTATAACGAATGGACGTGTTGCCTAGACCTCGGAAGCATGGATCTGTTGCTTTAAATCCGCCATCCGCTTTTTTCCCCATTCATACATCATCTCGACGATCGGCAGCAGCGTCATGCCGAGCTCAGTCATGGAGTACTCGACCTTCGGGGGAACTTCCGGGTATACCTCTCTATGAACGATCCCGTCTTCCATCAGCTCGCGGAGTTGATTGGTCAACATTTTATGGGATATTTTCGGAAACAGCCTCTGGAGGTCGCTAAACCGATGCGGCCCCTCAACACCCAAGTGCCACAAAATGACGACCTTCCATTTTCCGCTGATGATGGACAGTGTAAGCTCCTTTTCACAATTGAAATCGCCATTTTTGAGCTTTTCCTGAATTTCTTTTCGCAATTTGTCTGACATCGCTTCCTACGCCTCCTTCTCCAATAGTAACATTTTTGTAACCATCGAACAAAAAAGTGCATGCTTCCCGCCATGGGTAAATGACGATAGGATGAGAGTATCTTTTGAACACTTGTTCACGATCAAGGAGGACATTATATCATGGCGAAAAAAGCATTGCTTATCATACCACCAGACCGTTTCAACGAGGATGAGCTGTTCAGACCGAAAGAAGAACTGCAAAAAGCCGGTATCGAAGTGACCGTTGCCAGTACAAAAACGGGTGTGATCACAGGAGACAACGCGGGAAAAGCGGAAGCCGAGGTCATCTTCTCGGAAGTGTCGGCAAGCGACTATGATGTCGTAGCGGTGATTGGCGGTTCCGGAACCATCGACCATCTGTGGGGAAACCAGGAGCTGATCAGCTATTTGAAACAAGCGTATGACCAGAACATTCTCGTTTCCGGCATCTGCGCAGGTTCGGTAGTGGTCGCAAAGACAGGCTTGCTTTCCGGGCGCAAAGGTACGTGCTACCCTGTTGACGTGATGATCTCCGAGCTGGCTGCAAACAACGTAGAGTACGTAGCCGAGCACGTTGTGGCACACAAAGACGTGATTACGAGCGACGGTCCAGACGGAGCTGTGGAATTTGGACAAAGCCTGGTGAAAGCATTGGCCTAAGCTGGCTAGTCCAGGTTTGTGTCGAAATCCGGTTAAAAACGTAAAGACTGTCTCCCGAAAACCAGATAAGGCAGCAAGCTATCGGCCAGCTTCAAACATGTTTGTGCATGTTTGGGGCTGGTCTTTCTTTAATTGGCCAACTAAGTTACAATAAAAAACAACAAAAACAAAGTAAAAACAATTTCTTAATACTTGATTCACACGTGATTTACAAACAGCCCGTATCATGAGAGGTGATGAAAGGTTCTGAAAAGAGAGGGAGAGGTTCATATGAAGCGTTGGTTCCATCCTTTGCTTGCGTCCTTGTTGCTGCTTCCTGTCGCCGCAGGTTGCGGACAGGCTTCAGGGACACAAACACAATCACAGCAATCCACAGTCTCTGCAGGAGGTGCAGCATCAGGCTCATCCGAGCTCACCGTCTACACGGCGTTAGAAGATGACCAGATCAAGTCGTATCTGGAATCCTTCAAGCAGAAGCACCCGGAGACAAAAATCAATATCGTCCGCGATTCTACCGGCGTGATTACCGCCAAGCTCCTGGCGGAAAAAGACAATCCGCAGGCTGACGTGATCTGGGGAGTAGCGGCTACCAGTCTGCTGGTGCTGGATCAGCATGGCATGCTGGAAGGGTACTCGCCGAAAGGAATCGAGCGGGTCGCTCCCGAGTTCAAAGACACGCAGGAGCCGGCCCATTGGGTAGGCATAGATGCCTGGGAGACTGCGTTTGCTGTGAATACGGTTGAGCTGGCGAAGAAGAACCTCCCCATTCCGCAGTCCTACGAAGACCTGATCAGGCCGGAGTACAAGGGAATGATCGTCATGCCCAATCCGGCATCGTCGGGCACCGGCTACCTGACTGTTTCCGCCTTGCTCCAATTGAAGGGCGAGGAAGAAGGCTGGGCCTATCTGGACAAATTGCATGAAAACATGGCTGTCTATACCCACTCCGGCTCCAAGCCGGCAAAAATGGCTGCTTCCGGCGAGTACCCGATCGGCATTTCGTTTGGCTACCGCTCCATTACCGAAAAGCAAAAGGGAGCGCCGGTCGAAGTCGTCTTCCCGAAAGAGGGCTCGGGCTGGGATGTGGAAGCAAACGCCCTGGTGAAAAAGCAAACGATCAAACCGGCAGCAAAGCAATTTCTGGACTGGGCGATTTCTGATGAAGCGATGAAGGAGTACAACAAGAACTTTGCCATCGTCAGCGTCAAAGGGGCAAGCAGCCAGATTCCGGAGGGCTATACGGTCGATCCGCTGCAGCAATTGATCAAAAACGACCTGAAAAAATCGGCTGAGAACCGCGACAAGGTGCTGGCTGAGTGGGAGAAGCGTTTCAACCAAAAAAGCGAGCCTGCGAACTAAGAGGAGTGCGAACATGACACAATCCTATTTATCCATCCAGGGCGTGAGCAAGCGTTTTGGATTGTACACCGCGCTCGAGCATGTTTCCTTTGCCATCAGCCAGCATGAATTTATCTGCCTGCTCGGCCCCAGCGGCTGCGGAAAATCAACGCTGCTGCGGATTTTGGCCGGACTGGAGCAGCCGACGACAGGCCGCATCGAACTGCACGGACAAGATATTACCACCCGCCCCCCGGCGGAGCGGGGAACCGCGATGATGTTTCAATCCTATGCCTTGTTCCCGAACCTGACCGTTGCCGAGAACGTCGCGTTTGGCTTGCGGGAGAAAAAATGGACGCGGACCGCCATCAAGGAAAAGGTGGCGGAGGTACTGGCGATGGTCGATCTGGAGCAGGCGGGAGGCAAATATCCGGCCCAGCTCTCTGGCGGTCAGCAGCAGCGAGTGGCTTTAGCCCGGGCCATTGCGCTCGCCCCCGATGTGCTGCTGCTGGACGAGCCGTTGTCCGCGCTGGACGCCAAGGTCCGTCAAAAGCTCCGCCGCGAGATTCGGCGTCTTCATGAAGAAACAGGCATGACTACGATCATGGTTACCCACGATCAGGATGAAGCTTTGACCATGGCCGATAAAATTGTCGTGATGGACCACGGGGAGGTGGTTCAGATCGGGACGCCGGAAGATGTGTACAATCGGCCGGGCAGCCCGTTTGTCGCCGATTTCATCGGAGCGATCAACTTTTTTGAGGGAACCCGTTTTGTCGGTCATCTCCCGGATGCAAACGCGCTTTTGGCGATTCGTCCCGAGCATGTTCGTCTGCTGGATCACGAGACGGAGTGCGGTATCCCTGCCGTCGTCGAAAGCGTAGAGTTCCGCGGTTCGTTTTACCGCTTGTTTTTGCAAGTGCAGGATGAGCAGGAAGCAACAATTCCTCTTCGCCTGACGATTGATTTGCCTGCCGCATCGGCGCAGCGAATGAGAGTAAAGCGTGATCAAAAGGTACTGCTGGAGCTTCCCCTGGAAAAGCTGCTGGTATTTGAACGGGACGCTTGGAAGGGTGCAGGGTGAGGAAAATGGAGACATTGCTGCACGCAAAAAGGGAAGCGGACAAGGCCAAGCAGGAGGGGACCCGTGAAGACCTGCGCATGGATGTGGACAGCAGCGCCCGCAATAGCGCCAGCAAGGAAACGATCTTCGATGCGGGGAGCCAGGGGAAAGCGATAAAGAGGGGCGGGATCGACAAAGCCTGGCAAAAGGGCGTCCTTGCCTTGCTCGTTATGGTCCTGGGGGTCGTTGTGCTGTGGCCCTTGCTGACATTGTTTGTCCGAGCCTTTTGGGACGAACAGGGACACTTTGCAGGCCTTTCCAATTTCATCGCCTATTTTTCCACACCGTCGCTCGTCCAGTCTTTTACCAATACGCTGTACATCTCATGCATGACGACGATTTTGGCGGTTGCGCTCGCTTTTTTGTTTGCCTACGCCTTGACACGCACCAGGATGAAGGGCAAGGCGTGGTTTCGTTCCATTGCTCTCTTGCCGCTGTTTGCCCCGACGATGATGCACGGGATCGGGCTTACCTATCTCTTTGGCAATCAAGGGTTGATCACGACCGGAATTTTCGGGCTGCTGCCGTTTTCCTGGGATATGGAGCTGTACGGTGCCACCGGGATCGTGCTCGCGGAAATCGTCTACGTGTTTCCGCAAGCCTACCTGATTTTGGCCGTCTCGCTGGCCTTTGCCGACTACCGCCTGTACGAGGCGGCCGATACCCTCGGAGCGCGAGGCTGGCGAAAGTTTTGGACAGTTACCATCCCCGGCGTCAAATACGGCTTGATCAGCTCGGCTTTTGTTTCGTTTACACTGTCATTCACCGATTTTGGGGCGCCCAAAGTCGTAGGCGGGCAGTATTCCGTATTGGCGACAGATGTGTACAAACAGGTGATCGGCCAGCAAAACATGACGATGGGAGCGACCGTCGGCCTTTTGTTGATCGCGCCTGCCCTGCTGGCCTTTGTCGTGGACCGGATCGTGCAGCGAAAGCAAAACGCTGCTGTCACGTCCAAGTCGCTGCCCTATCAGATCAAGGAAAACAAGCTTCGTGACACGCTATTCTTTCTCTATTGCCTGGGAGTCACCAGTCTGCTGCTGCTCTTGATGGGAGCGGTCGTCCTGGCGTCGTTTATCAAGGTATGGCCGTATAACCTGACCTTTACTCTCGGCCATTACGACTTCTCGCAGGCAGCGGGAGCGGGGATGGAAACCTTGTACAACAGTGTGAAAATCGCCCTCTGGACGGCCGGAATCGGGACAGTCTTCACCTTTGTCGCGGCTTACGTCCTGGAGAAAATGCAGGTATGGAACAGGCTTCGCCAGGCAGGCTACTTTTTGTCCGTGCTGCCGCTCGCTTTGCCGGGCCTGGTCATTGGGCTTGCGTACATTTTCTTTTTCAACAATCCGGCGAATCCTTTGCACAGTATGTACGGAACGATCTGGATACTGGTGCTGGCCAATGTCGTTCACTTTTTCTCCGTGGCCTTCATTACGGCCACGACTGCACTGAAAAAGCTGGACCCGGAATTTGAAGCGGCTGCGGAATCGATGGGAATTCCCCAGTACAAAACATTTTGGCGAGTCACTGTGCCGCTGTGCCTGCCCGCTATCATCGAGATGGCTGTCTACTTTTTTATAAATGCGATGGTCACGATCTCGGCGGTGGTCTTCCTCTACGCGGCAGACTTCAAGCTGGCCTCCGTGGCGATCGTCAATATGGACGATGCCGGAGACGTTGCCCCGGCTGCGGCCATGTCCGTTCTGATCGTCGTGATCAATATCATTGCCCGCGGCTGCGCAGAGTGGATTTCGTTTCTTTTGAAAAAGCGGACAAACAAATGGCAGGAAAGATAACGTGTAAAAACATGCTGTCCACAAAGGCATTGCATCCAGCAGCGCCGTTCGGTTGACAGGACTTATATGTACGAGATAACGCGAGAAAGCTGGTGAACATGTGTTGAAAGCAGTTGTGTTTGATTGGGCGGGAACGATGATTGACTACGGTTGTTTTGCACCGCTCGCTGTATTTATCGAGGTATTCAAGCGACGGGGGATCGATGTCACGCCGGAGGAGGCCCGCGTGCCGATGGGCTTGCTGAAGCGCGATCACATCCGGGCGATCTGCCGGATGGAGCGGATTTGCACGCAGTGGGAAAAGCTCTACGGCAAGAAGCCGGACGAGACGGATGTGGACGCTCTGTATGCAGAGTTTGAGCCGATGATGGTTACCGTCTTGGAAAAGTATGCGCTGCCGGTCCCGGGAGCGGTGGAATTGGCAGAGCGGCTGCGCGAGCGCGGCTTGAAGATAGGCTCAACGACTGGTTATACCGCCGAAATGATGAAGATTGTGGCAGCAGCAGCCCGGGAGCGAGGATATGCGCCAGATGCGATTGTCGCTTCCGACGAAGTTCCCGCTGGCCGGCCGGAGCCATGGATGTGTTATGAAAATGCAAAGCTGCTGGGAGTCTATCCGATGAGCGCAATGGTAAAGGTAGGAGATACCGTAAGCGATATACGGGAGGGCAAAAATGCCGGCATGTGGACGGTCGGAGTCGTAAAAGGCGGGAGCGAGCTGGGCTGGTCGCGTGAACAGGTGGCAGCAGCCGATCCGGTCTTGCTTGCACAAAAAGCCGCAGAAGCAGCAGAGCGATTCAGACAGGCGGGTGCACACTTCATCATTGATGAAATCGGCAAATTGGACGAGGTGCTGGATGAAATCGTAGATCGTCTGGCGGGTGGTGAAAAGCCATGACAGCCAAGAAAAGCAAACTGCTCGCCAAAACAGAAAGCGGACCGGATAATCCATACCTGCTGCTGACGCCGGGACCGCTGTCCACCTCGCCAAGCGTCCGTGCCGCCATGCTCCGAGACTGGTGCACCTGGGACGACGATTACAACCAATTGGTCCAAAGCATCCGCCGCAGGCTTGTTTCTCTGGCTGCCGCGAAGCCGGACGGCTATACGTCTGTCCTGATTCAGGGCAGCGGAACCTTTTGCGTGGAAGCGGTGATCAGCTCGGCTGTCCCAAAGGACGGCAAGCTGCTTGTATTGACCAATGGCGCCTACGGAGACCGCATCGCCAAAATCGCAAACGTGCACGGGATTCCGATGGCGAGGATGGCCTTCGGGGAAATGGAGCCGGTGAACCCGGACAGCCTCGCGGAAAAGCTGGAACAAGATACGGCGATTACGCATGTAGCCGTCGTTCATTGCGAGACGACGACGGGGATGCTCAATCCGCTTGAACAAATGGCGCATGCCGTGAAGCGTTTCAACAAGATCCTGATCGTCGATGCGATGAGCAGCTTCGGCGGAATACCTCTCGACGCGGCAGAGCTGGGGGCTGATTTTCTCGTCAGCAGCGCTAACAAGTGCATCCAGGGCGTCCCCGGATTTGGCTTTGTCATCGCCAAAACGGCGTCGCTAGAGGCGTGCAAAGGACAGGCGCGCTCCCTCTCGCTCGATCTGTACGACCAGTGGGAAACGATGGAAAAGCAAGGCGGAAAGTGGCGGTTTACCTCTCCGACCCACACCGTTCGGGCTTTTTATCAGGCGCTCGTGGAGCTGGAGCAAGAGGGAGGCGTCGGAGCGAGAAACAAGCGCTATGCGGACAACCAGCGCCTGCTCGTTGAAGGAATGGAGGGCCTCGGCTTTTCCTGTCTGCTTCCGGCTCGCTGGCAGTCGCCGATCATCACCTCGTTTCGCTATCCCGATCACCCGGAGTTCCGCTTTGAAACGTTTTACGAACGCTTGAAACAGGCCGGGTTTGTCATCTATCCGGGGAAAATTTCGCAGGCGGAGACCTTCCGCATCGGGAATATCGGAGAAGTGTACGCCGAAGACATCGACAGATTGGTCCAGGCTGTTAAAACCAGTATGTATTGGCGGTAAGAAGAGAGAGGCGGCCGTGGCCGCAATAAGGCAATGACTTGGCGAGGCTCCAGGAAATCGGCGGGACAGGGCCAGGAATCCTTGATTGTATCGCCCAATTCCTCTACAATTCTCAGAGAGGGGAAAAATGGAACTGAACGGGTACGATTCAATCGCGAGAGGGCCAAGGACGGAGAAAGGCTGTGCTGGCTTGTCTCGCAGAATCTGATAGAACGGGACAACATACAAAAAGAATTTCCGGATAAATGGTAGAGCAGGGCAGGGGGCGTAACGGCGTGTCGTTGAACGGAGAAGAACGGAAAAAAATCATACTTCAGCTGCTGGATGCACAGGGCAAGGTGCGCACCAATGATTTGGTGGAGGCGCTGCAGGTGTCTTCGGAGTCCATCCGTCGCTATCTGGAAGAGCTGGAGGCGGAAAAGAAGCTGAAGCGCGTGTACGGAGGGGCAGTGAAGCTGCGGCAGGAGAGGGCTGAGCCTTCCCATCTGTCGCGAGAGGTGCTCAGAGCCGAGGAAAAGAAGCGGATCGGACGAGCGGCGGCAGCTCTGGTGCAGGATCAGGATACGATCATTATCGATGAAGGAACGACGCCATTGCAGATGATCGAATTCCTCGTGGATAGAAAGGAGCTGGTCATTATCACCAGCTCGGTCACTGCTCTTTCCATGCTCGTAAGCTATCAAAATCAGGGACTTCTGTCCGCCGAGCTGTTTTTTCTCGGAGGCAAAGTGAACGCCAAGCACCACCGCGTTGCGGGCCCCTTCGCCGAGAGCATGATGAGCAATTTCTACGTGGACAAAGCCTTTTTGTCCGTTGACGGCATCATGATGGACAGGGGGATCACCTGCTACGAGCTGGAGAGGGCTTTGCTTGCCAAGCGGTATATCGAGCATGCCAGTGAAGTGATCGTCATGGCCGACCATTCCAAAATCGGTACGAGCACCCTGTGCCAGGTGTCCGATCTGTCTGCGATCGACATGGTGATCTGTGATGAAGCGGCGCCGGAGGAATGGCTGTCCGACCTTGAGATGAACCGTGTAGCATGGATAAAAGCGGAATAACAGGTAAACGAAATCAAAGAGACGTGGTATCCTGAAACTAGGAGACTTCGTCTTTTTCTTTGGGCCACGAACCGCGATGGGAGGAAGAGAGATGATAGACAGACTGGACCATCTTGTGCTTACCGTAGCAGATGTAGAGGCAACCTGTGCATTTTATGAAAAGGTGCTGGGCATGACGGTTGTGACGTTTGGCGGTGGGAGGTTTGCGTTGCAGTTTGGACGGCAAAAAATAAATCTGCATCAAGCCGGGCAAGAGTTTGAGCCCAAGGCCAACAAAGCTGTTCCGGGTTCTGCCGATCTTTGTTTGATCGCTTCTGTTCCGCTGGAGCAGGTCATGGCACATCTGGAGACGTGCGGAGTCCCGATATTGGAAGGGCCGGTAGACAGAACGGGTGCTGTCGGGAAGATCCGCTCGGTCTATTTGCGCGATCCCGATCAAAATTTAATTGAAATATCGGTTTACATAGAGGCCTAGCTGCAGGTCATTACGATCACAGCAGGACAGACAGAAAGGAACGGCTTGTAACCGGGGTGGAGTATGATCGTCCCAGCTCTATTACCCATGTTTTTCAGGCTGCATGAAATGGAGGCTTGAATCAAATGGTGGACGGAACAAACAGGAATATGGACAAAACGATTGCCGAAGTGGAAGCGGTACTGGGCAAGCACAGGCCGGGAATTATGGGAGAACAGGATTTCTCCCGTTTCAGCGTACTGGTCCCGCTGGTCAGAGGGGAAGATGGGCAATTGTGTGTGCTGTTTGAAAAACGGGCTGCAACGATGCGCAGACAAGCCGGGGAAATCTGCTTTCCCGGCGGCCGGATCGACCCGGAGGATGCGTCCGAGTGGGATGCCGCACGCAGGGAGACGAGCGAGGAGCTGGGATTGCCTCTGGAACAAATTCATTTCGTCGGCATGCTCGATACGCTGGTCACCCCTGCATCCTGTATATACCCCTTCGTTGGATTTCTGGATTCCCTTGAGGAGCTGCATCCGAATCCTGCGGAAGTAGGCGAAGTGTTTTTGGTGCCGCTGGCAGAATTGCTTGCAACAAGCCCTGATATCTACCAGGCGAAAATACGGGTCGAGCCTGGCCCGGATTACCCCTACCACCTCATACCGGGCGGAGAAGACTACCCGTGGCGGTTTGGCTCTGTCTCCCACTACTTCTACCAGCTTAAGGGACGGGTCGTGTGGGGGATGACAGCACGGATTCTGACTCATTTTATCGATTTGCTGCGACGGGCAAAAGAGCTGGAATGACCAGAGAGGAGCGAGCATGTATGTGGACCGGCAACGAAGTGACAAGCAAACTCGGAATCAAACTGCCGATCATCCAGGCGGGGATGGCGGGAGGAACGACGACTCCGCAGCTGGTTGCAGCCGTCTCTCAGGCTGGCGGACTGGGCACGCTGGGAGCGGGCTATATGAGCGGCGAGCAGATTCGCACAGCGATTCGGGCCATTCGCGAACTGACCGACAAGCCATTTGGCGTCAATCTGTTCATTCCGGAAGAAGAGACAGGCAAAACAGTCCCGGGCGAAGCAGTCCGGCAGATTATGAATGAAACGAGGCGCCGTCTGGGCATCCCCGAGGACCCGGAGCTGGGAAAGGTAGCAGAGCCGTTTGAAGAGCAGATGGCCGCTGTGCTGGAAGAGCGGGTGCCTGTGTTCAGCTTTACCTTTGGCCTTTTGGACAAAAGATGGATGGCTGCGTGCAAGCAGCGCGGAATCGTCGTCATCGGCACAGCCACGACAGTACGGGAGGGCGTGGCCCTGGAAGCGAGCGGCGTGGACATGGTGGTGGCCCAGGGAAGCGAAGCAGGCGGGCACCGCGGCTCGTTTTTGCCGGATTCGCCGGACAATCTCGTCGGATTGATGGCGTTGGTTCCGCAAATGGCAGACCGGCTTTCCATTCCAGTCATTGCCGCTGGCGGCATTATGGACGGAAGAGGAATCGCCGCTGCCTTCATGCTGGGAGCGCAGGCCGCCCAACTGGGAACAGCGTTTCTGTTGACGGAAGAGAGCGGCGCCCATCGCTTGCACAAGCAGGCGGTGCTGTCGGCCAGTGACGAGGCAACGGTCCTGACCATGGCCTTTTCCGGAAAGGCGGCCCGCGGCGTAACCAATGAGTTCATGCAGCTGCTCGCCCCGTACACGGAAGAAATCCCGGCGTATCCGGTGCAAAACGCTTTGACCCGCGATATCCGCCAAGCGGCATCCAAGCAGGAGAGAAGCGAATTTCTCTCGATGTGGGCCGGGCAGGCCGGGGCGCTGGGCAGAGCGATGAGTGCGGAAGAGCTGGTGCGCAAGCTGGTGGAAGAGACGGAAGAATTGTTGGGGAAGCGGTGAGCCACCCTTTTTTGAGCTGTCAGCCGGCGGCGGATGCAAAATTGTAAGGATGGTGGCCGGTGTCCCGAAAGTCTCTCGGGTTCTCACTGTTGGACCTATCGGGCAAGGATTTATCGGACAACGAATACAATGGCTTCGCCGATTGACCAGGCGAAGCTTTTTTCTACTTTGTAAAAGTCTAATTTCGCTAACGCGATAGAGGGTGAAAGTATAAGTGCAACTAAGACCACGCCAAAAAGCTTGGCGTAGCCAAGTTTTCTAATTCCCTGCCGGCAAATCCGACATACTCTCAGCCATCGGTCAATTGTTTCGCGGATGGTTATTGGTTACAATGGATTCGTTCTTGTGGACAGATTTACGGGAGACAAAGGAGACAAAGTCGATGAAAAAATGGCTCGGACTTATTCTTGTAGCTGGATTGGCCGTTTCGGCAGCGGCTTGCACGCCGGTAGAGAAGGCACCGGAGGCAGCCATGCAAGTGAAGCCGGTCGATTTATTTGCAGGCGATGCGCAAAAATTCAAACCGTTCTTGGGACTGATGTCCGGCGCGGTTCAAGTAAAATATCGCGGAAAGAGCAACGAGATCAAAACTACGCTGGAAGTATGGGAATACGGCAAAAAGACGCAGACCCTCGGAGAGCTTGGGGAAAGCATCAGGGACAAAGATGGAAAAGAGGGCAAAGAAGAGCAATACAGCTTTGACGGGGAAGCGATCTTTTCCGTAAAGGGCAGCCAGGGAGAGGACCCGAACAAGACGCATTATGAAATCACGGTTGCCCTCATCGATAAAAACGGCTCAACCAGCAGTCAGCTTGATTGGGTCGTGGATGCCAAGCAGGTCGCCAGCAGTCCGATCGAGCTGGCAGAAGAGCTGAATTTGCAGGAAGGCGAGCGTGCCGCGGTATGGGGCATGCAGGCGACTGATGAACAAGTCATCAAGACCGTTGATTTTACACCGGAATCATTAAAAAATGCGAAATGGGCATTGCTCGTTTTCATGTCGGCCGGGTCTGAGGAAACACCAGCGCCGTAGAGTTTTTTCCCCCTGTTTGTAAAGAAATTTCGACCTACCTGCCAAAAATTTTCAAATCTATAATGATCGTACAAAGGCAAAATCAGGAAAAAAGGGGGGTCTGAAGTGAAACAGGCAATGAAACATGCATGGAAACAGGCGGGAGCCCTGTTGTTGATGTCATCGATGCTGGTCGTCGCCGCCTGTAGCAGCGGCGGCGGTGCCAGCACAAGCACACAGCCGCAGGCGCCGGCAGGTTCGACGACACCTGCCGACAATTCTGGAAGCGCTGTCAAAAAGGAAGTCACCCTTTCGCTCAGACATACGCAAATCAAGGAGACCAGCAAAACAAGACTGAAGATTCTGGAAGATGTCGTCAAAAAGACAGAAGAAAAAAATCCGGGTCTGAAAATCGAGCTGGAAGGCATGGATGAAAACGTCAACCGCGATCAAAAGCTGAAGGCGGAGATGGCGGCAGGGAATCCGCCGAAAATCTTCGAGATGTTTGGCGGAGCCGATACGAAGCTGTACGTCAAGGCAGGAAGACTGCTTGATTTGACTGACTTTCTGGTCGAATCGGGCTTGAAAGACAAGTTTGTCAACCTCGAAGAGTTCACGGTCGACGGCCGCGTCTACGGTCTGCCGATAGGCGGGTACGCCGAAGGATTTTTCTACAACAAAAAGCTGTTTGCCGAGCTGGGTCTCAGCGTCCCGAAGACATGGGATGAATTTATCGCTGTAAATGAAAAGCTGAAGGCAGCGGGAAAAGTGCCGCTTGCCCTGGCGGCCAAGGACGGCTGGGTCAACGCGATGCTGTTCAACACGATATTGGAACGAAATGCCGGGATGCCGGCCATCGAAGGGCTGGTCAGCGGCACCCACAAGTGGACTGATCCGGAAATGGTGAAGGCACTTTCCGACTATGCCTCCCTGGTGAATGCCGACTACTTTACCAAAGGGGCGCTCGGCTTGCCATACTCCGATCAGGGAGCCCAGTTCCTGCGCGGAGAGGCCGGCATGGTCTTCACCGGAAGCTGGGATGCCACTCGCTACAGCGGCGACGAGGCGGGCGATCTGAAAGGGCAGATCGGTTTCTTCCCCTTCCCGGCGGTCAGCGGAGGAAAGGGCGACCAGACCTCGATCAACGCTGGTTACTCCAACGGCTTCGGCTTCTCCAAAGACCTGACCGAGGAGCAAAAACAGATGGTCTATGCCTTTATCAAGGAGCATTTCAACGAAGAGGTGCAAAAACGGATGCTGGTCGAGGATCGGGTGCTCCCGTCGATGAAGCTGAGCGATCTGTCCGGTGCCGATCCATTGATTACCGAGGTCATCCAGACGATCAACAACGCCAGCAGCACCTGGAGAGCGTATGATGCTGTCGTGCAGCCGCCGGTCAAGCTTGCCGTGGAAAATTCCCTGCAGGAGCTGATCGGCAAGGTGAAAACGCCGGAGCAGGTAGCAGAGCGTCTGCAAAAAGAGCAGGACAAGGCCAATCAGAGCAAATAAGCATTCCAAAAGGCCATAAATCAGCATGAAAAGAGGAGCCACTTCGCCCAGTCAAGTGGCTCCCTCTCTTACCCGATCATGCTTACTGGTGAATATGGAGGCATAAAATGAACAACGTGTTGACAAGGCCGTGGCTTTTTCTTATGTTTTTGCTACCAGCAATTGGGTTGTACGTTGTATTTATGGGAATTCCGCTGGTACAGTCTCTCTATTACGCCTTTTTCCAATGGGACGGCGTGACGGAGATGACCTTTGTCGGACTGGACAACTTCGCCGGGCTGCTCGAAGATGAAGTATTTCGACGCTCCTTTTACAACAACGTGTCCTTCATCCTGTTCAGCACCTTCATCTCCATGCCGATCATCGTGGCTGTCGCTCTGCTCTTGAGCCAGGTGAGACGGTTTCAAACCTTTTACCGTACCGGCGTCTTTCTCCCGACCGTTCTCTCCACGGCGGTGGTAGGGGTCCTGTGGCTTTACATTTACCATCCGGACGCAGGGCTGCTGAACAATTTTCTGCGCCTGCTGAAGCTCGACTCCCTGACCCAGTATTGGCTGTCGGATCCCAAGTGGGCGATGATCAGCGTTTTGGTCGCCAATGCCTGGCAATGGACCGGTTTTTACGTCGTGCTGGTGCTGGCGGCGATACTGGGAGTGCCGCGTGAGCTGACGGAGGCGGCGGAGATTGACGGGGCCAATGCCTGGCAAAAAACGTGGTTTATCACGCTGCCGCTGATCCGGCCCGTCCTGGTGGTCATCTTCTTGCTCAATGTTTCCGGCTCGATGAAGGCGCTCGACATCATCATGGTGATGACAGAAGGCGGACCGTTTCAGACGACCGATGTGCTCGCCACCTACATGGTCACGAAGGCATTCCGCGAATACGAATACGGCTATGGAAGCGCGATTGCCGTCGTGATCTTTCTGCTCACGCTGCTGTTTGCCTGGATCATCCAGCGGGCCAACAAAAAAGAGCAGGAGGTGGAGCTCTGATGCGCACCTGGCTGTACCGCCGGAATGTCATTCCCCACATGCTTTTGACTGTATACGTCCTCGTCACCTTGTATCCGCTCGTCTGGCTGGCGATCTCGTCATTGAAGACGCAGCGGGAAATTACAGAAAGCCCCTGGGGACTGCCGTCGAGCTTTCAGTGGCAAAACTACGTGGAAGCGTGGAAGACGGCGAAAGTGAGCACGTATTTCTTCAACAGTCTCTACATCAGCACAGTCTCCTGCATCTTGATCGTCATCATCGGCTCGGCGGCGGCGTTTGCCATCACGCGGATGAATTTCCCCCGGTTGAGCAACTGGGTCTATCAGTTTTTTCTGCTCGGTCTGGTCGTTCCGGGCGGGGCGCTGCTCATCCCGCTCTACCGGCTGCTGCAGGAGATGAAGCTGATCGACACGCACTTGTCCCTGATTTTGATCAACGCCACATTCGCTCTGCCCGTCACGATCTTTATCCTGTCGGCTTTTATGAAGGCCATCCCGAGGGAGCTGGAGGAAGCGGCGATTGTAGACGGCTTGGGCGCGTTCGGCTTGTTTGTGCGGATCATCCTTCCGGTGACGATGCCGGCGATCGTGACCGTATTTATTCTCAACTTTATCAATGTGTGGAACGAATTCATCATGGCACTGCTGTTTCTCTCCAAGGAAACGCTGCGGACCCTCCCTGTCGGCATGTCCGTGTTCAAGGATGCGTTTCAGACAAACTACGCGCTGCTGTCCGCGGCGGTCATGTACAGTGTCGTGCCCGTCGTGATCGTGTACCTCTTTTTGCAGCGAAAAATCATTGAGGGGGTAACGGCGGGCAGCGTGAAAGGATAAGCCGTATGCTGCGTAACCTGCGCCATAAATTGATTGTCGCGTTTATCGGATTTATCATCATCCCGCTCTGCCTGCTCGGGGCAGTCACGTATGTTCTCTCGCAAAACGCCATTCAGCAGCGCTACGGCGAGCATACGGAAGAGACGCTGAAGGCTTTGGGCAGAAATCTCCAGTACGTTTTATCGGAGATTGGCAATGTCTCCGATGCCGGGATCACCAGCCCTGCCCTCCAGCCGTTTCTCACGGCCAACTCAACCTCGCAGGCCAACGAGCTTCTGGAGACGAACGAGGCGGAGATGGCACTGCGCCGCGTTTTTTTCATCCACCCGGCTGTGCAGTACGTAGCGTTGTACCGGCTCGATGGGCGCATGTTCAAAACGTTTCGCCCGCAGGGGCAGACGATTCCGTACGAGACATTTATCCATCATCCGATTGTCGGGCAGGTCATCGAGAAAAACGGCCACCCCGTGTGGATAGGTCCGTATGAACAGCCTGATCTGAGCGCAAACGACAAGGTATTTACGCAGGTGCGTCTCGTCAAGGACATGAACAACTTTGACGACAGGGCCATTCTTCTGATGGAAGTGAAAATAAACGAGCTGCACCGGATGTTTTCCCAGACGCCGCTGTCCTATCGGCAGAACGGCCGCTATCTGATCGCGAACAAGCAGGGGGCGGTTCTGTACGATTCGCGAACGGAGCTGGGCGGCACCAACCTCTTGAGGTCAGCTCCGTTTCAGCCGGATCTGGAGTATCAGAGCTATCGGGGCATGCTGCAGGACGAGGACAGCCTCTTTTCTGTCTACAAGCTGCCCGCGAGCGAATGGTACCTCGTTTCCGTCGCTTCCTGGGCGACTGTCTCCCATGACAGTACGACGATTGCCCGCTGGGTCGGCGGGGTCTTGCTGCTTTCCCTGATCGCCGCACTCCTTTTCAACATGCTGTTCGTCAACAGAATCACCCAGACGATCATTCAGATCGTGCGTTTGATGAAGCGGGCCGAGCGGGGGGACCTCACCGTTCGGGCAAAGCCGTCCGGGGACGACGAGCTGACGAGGCTGGCCGGAGGGTTCAACAGCATGGTCGGAACGATCCAGCATCTGCTGGAGGAGGTGAAGCGGGAGCAGGAGCGAAAAAAGCGGGCGGAGCTTGCACTGCTTCAGGCACAGATTCACCCGCATTTCCTGTTTAACACGCTGGAGTCGATCAATGTACTGGCGATCCAGAATGAAGGGCACAGGGTAAGCCAGATGATTTACCGGCTGGGCAATATTCTCCGCATCAGCATCAGCGACCGGGAGCACATCCCGATCAGGCGCGAGCTGGAGCATTTGCGCAGCTATCTGGAAATTCAATCGTTCCGGTTTGAAAATCTGTTCTCCTACGAAATTCAGATACCTGTTCATTTGTATGAGTACTCGATCCTCAAGCTAACCCTGCAGCCGCTCGTAGAAAACAGCATCCAGCACGGCTTCGAGGGAATCAGCCGGCCCGGATTCATCTCCATTACAGCGGAAGAGAGACAGGACTCGATTGTTCTCACTGTCCGCGACAACGGCAAGGGAATGACCGCAGACCAACTGGCCCTGCTGGCTGAGTCCGGCATGAGGAAGCAAGCGGAAGGGCAGGCAAAGGGGGCTACAGACGGCCGTCTGGCGAGGGACCGGAACGCGGAAAATGTCTCTTTGCAGGGACGCTCGGACCGCCGGGGCCTGGGCGTGGCCAACGTCGCTGACCGGATACGGATTTCCTATGGAAGGGCGTACGGACTCTTTCTGTGCAGCATGCCGGGCGAAGGGACGACGGTGCGGTGCGTGATTCCGAAGTACAGTCAGGAGGAGTTGCATGAGGCTGAACGTCATGCTGGTGGATGATGAGATTCATATTCTGAAAAATTTGAACATGGTCATCCCGTGGGAGATGCTGGATATGCAGGTCGTCTCCCTGGCGCAAAACGGGGCCGAAGCATGGGCCGCCTTTCAGGAGCATCGGCCTGATCTGATTTTGTCCGACATTCGCATGCCGATCATGGACGGAGTCTCTTTGGTCAAGGAAATTCGCGACGCGGGAGAGGCGTGCGAGGTGATCATGCTGACGGGCTTCACCGATTTTGAGTACACCCGCTCGGCGATCCGCTACGGTGTCAAGGACTACATCGTCAAACCGATCAACTATCAGGAGCTGCATGAGGTGATCGAGAGGGTAGGCGGGGAAATCCGCCAGCGCAAGCAGGCCCGCTTGCTGGAGGAAAAAGTGTGGCGGGAGTTTACCGAGCTGGCCAAGCAAAAGTACTTGTTCGATGCGCTGATGGGGCAAGCGGCAGGGCATAGCCATTACACAATCACGGGGAAAACGCAGACGTGGGGGGAGAAATATGCAGTGTTCGTCGCCGATCTGGACGATTACCCGCAGCTTGCTCGTCACTGGAGCCATGAGGAACGCAACCTGTGGAATTTTTCCGTGCAAAACGTGCTCCGCGACAGCTTTTCCTCGGTTGTGGGAAAAGAGAGTGCCTTGGTCCTGACAATGCGCGAGGGCGAATGGTGTTTGCTGGCGTTGAGAGAAAGTCCACTGGAGGAAGCGGAGATACGCTCCTGGGCAAGCCGCCTGCAAAAGGCCGTCTCCCAACACCTCGCTTTCTCGATCAGCGTCGGCTACTATACGGAAATTGTTGCCGTGCCGGAGCTTTCCGCTGTCTACCAGCAGGTGAAAAAAGCGATTCACTTCGATCTCGCACGTCACGAGAAGGCGATTTTTGCTGTAGAGCCGGAGACATCGCAAGAAAGCGCCACCGGGTACAACTGGTGGAGTCTTCTCGAAGAGCTGCTGTCCGGTTTGAAGCGGCATGACCTGGCCTCGATCAAGCGGACGCTTTCCCGCATGCGAGATGACCTGCAGCCTACGTCCAGATATTCGCTGACGCGGACGGAGCAAATCCTGCGCTATTATCTGCTCCATCTGGTGCGGGAGATGAAGGACATGCAGATTATCACCGGACAGCTTGAGGAGCTGGTCTGGATGAAGCTGGAGCGGGCGCAGGGGATCAGGGAGCTTTTGCAGGTCATTCATCAGGTCCTGGAGGACAGCATCCGGGAAAGCGTAAAAAAGAAGACCGGCGACGTGCTGATGATCAGGGCGATGGAATACATCCAAAAGCACCTCACCCGGGATTTGGGCGTAGAAGAGGTGGCCGGGCATCTCGGCATCAGCTCCAGCTACTTCAGCCTTTTGTTCAAGCAGCATACGCGGCTCACTTTTGTCGAGTATTTGACACAGCAGCGAATGGAGCGTGCCCGTTTTCTCCTGTCCATGAGCGGAAAAACCATTCATGAAATCAGCCGGGAAGTGGGCTATCCGGACCGGCGGTATTTTTCCAAAGTATTTCAAAGGAACATCGGACTTACGCCGTCGGAATACCGCGAGCAGGCAGCACAAAAAGAATGAGGGAGTGGAGCGAAATGAGAACGATCGGAGATTTGAGCTTGCGAGAAAAAATCGGACAAATGCTGGTGTGCGGCTTTGACGGCCACCAACCGACGGACGGGATTCGCGACTTGATCCGGCAATACGGGCTGGGCAACATCATCTACTTTAGCCGCAATGCCGGCTCGGTAGAACAAGTGCACAGGCTTTCAAGCGAGCTAAAGCAGTGGGCGGCAGAGCACAGCGACATTCCGCTGGGCATCGCAATTGATCAGGAGGGCGGGATGGTAACCCGTGTGACGAACGGAGTCACGCCCTTGCCGGGAAATATGGCCATTGGAGCTACCCGGGATGAGTCTGCCGCTTTTGAATTGGCCAGGATTAGCGGAAGTGAACTTCGTTTATTAGGCATAAATATAAACTTTGCTCCCGCAGTGGATATCAACAATAACCCGCTCAATCCCGTGATCGGCGTCCGCTCCTACGGGGAAACGCCGGAGCTGGTGAGCAGGATGGGGGTTGCGGCGGTTCGCGGCTTCCAGTCGGCGGGGATCGCGGCGACGGTGAAGCACTTCCCCGGACATGGGGATACGAGCGTGGACTCGCATTTTGACATACCAGTTCTCCCGCTTGATCGCAAGCGCTTGGAGCAGCTGGAGCTGGTGCCGTTCAAAAAGGCGGTGGAAGCGGGAGTAGACATGGTGATGACAGCGCATATCGTGCTGCCTGAAATCGAGCCGAAGAAGCTGCCGAGCACGTTGTCTCCCGCAGTCATTACCGGTATTTTGAGAGAAGAATGGGGCTATGACGGCATCGTGATTACCGATTGCCTGGAGATGGACGCGATCGCCGCTCATTACGGTGTGGGGCCGGCTGCCGTCATGGCAGTCGAAGCAGGAGTCGACCTGATCATGGTCAGCCACCGGTACGACCGTCAGCGGGAAGCGTTTGAGGCCCTGCTGCAAGCCGTTATAGACGGCAGAATCTCTGAGGAGCGCATCGACCGATCCGTCACGAGAATCTTGCGGCTCAAGCAGCAGCGAAAGATGGAGGAGGCCATGCTTCCCTGGGAAGCTGTCGAACCCCGGCTGGAAGCAGCGGAAGAGCGGCGGACTGCCGAGCGGATCAGCGAGCAAAGCATCACGGTCGTAAAGGATGAAGGGAAGAACCTGCCGCTGCGGAGAGGAGCGGACACATGCGTCATCTGGCCGGTGGTCAGGGCGGCCAACGACGCGGACGAACGCTACGCGGACAAGGAGACGCTCGCTTCTTACCTGAGCAGTATGGGGATGCAGATTGTTGAAAACGTCGTAGCGACGAACCCGACACCCGAAGAGATCGCACAGGCAGTCGCCTCCAGCAAAGGCTTCGGGCAGGTCATCGTCGCCACGTACAATGCCGCCTTTTTCCCCGGGCAATCCAAGCTGGTCGACGAGCTGCTCGCCGTCCACGGAAAACGGCTGATCGTCGCAGCCATTCGCAATCCGTTTGATTACTCCCTCTTTCCCGAGGCGGGGACGTATGTATGCAGTTATGAAAGCAGACCGCTCGCCATGCAATCGCTGGCACGGGTGCTCACGGGCCGCGTTTCGCCGACGGGAAAGCTGCCGGTCACGCTGTCGACAAACTTTGCCTTCGGCTGGAGAGGGTAGTTGCGTTACAATAGAGGAGGACAAGGATCGATGAACGAATTTCAAGTCAGAGCGATTACACCGGAAGACAGGGGATGGCTGGCGGGCTTTTTGGAACAGCAGTGGGGCAGTCCGCAGATGGTCTACGGGGATCAAGTGTACCATTGCGACCAGCTTCCTGGTTTTGTCGCCCTGTACGGGGAAAAGACAGCGGGCTTGGTTACGTATACAGAGACAGGGGATGGTTGGCAGATCGTCTCCTTGGACAGCCTCCGCGAGGGAATGGGGATCGGCAGTGCCCTCATGCTCGCGGTAGAGCGGGCGGCTATGCAAAATGGAATAAAGCGGATATGGCTTTTGACGACCAATGACAATCTGAACGCGCTGCGTTTTTATCAAAAGCGCGGCTACGAATTGGTCGAGGTACGGCGAAACGCTGTGGAGCAGGCGAGAAGGCTGAAGCCCTCTATTCCCGTGATTGGCACGGACGGCATCCCTTTGCGAGACGAGATCGAGCTGGAAAAGCCGTTGAAGCTGGAATAACTGATAAAGCCGGAACAGCTCATGAAGCTGGAGTTACCGTTTAAGCCGGAACAGCTCATGAGGCTGGAATACCCGGCGAGGATTGGCAAACCGTTTGCTTCCCCGTCAGTCGCAAGTCGCTCACAAGGCAGAAATCGTCTCAACACTAGCAGCATTCGCATGGAGGGATACACAATGTCAGATAGATTTGCCCTGCGGGGAAGGGTAATAACAAACGGACAGGACATCCTGGACGGACTGGTCGTGGTGAATGGCTCTGTCGTTGCGTACGCCGGAACGGCAGACGGGTACGGAGAGGAATGGCCGGAGCAAGTGGAGCGGGTGGAGAACGGCTTTATTTGCCCGGGCTTTGTGGATATGCATATGCACGGGATTGCCGGCAGCGACACGATGGACGGGACCCCTGAAGCGCTGCAGACGATTTCCCGTGCGCTGGCGGGCTATGGCGTCACTTCGTTTTTGGCGACCACGATGACCGCTCCTTATGCTGATTTGGAAAAGGCGATCCGCAATGTGGTGGCAGTATCTCGGCAGGGAATGGACGGAGCATCCATCGTCGGAATTCATCTGGAGGGGCCATGGATTAACCCGAGGTACAAAGGAGCGCAAAAAGAGGAAAATATCGCAGTCCCCAAGCTGGAGGATGTTCGCCGTTTGTACGAGCTGGCCGATGGTCTTATGAAAGTAGTGACGATCGCACCGGAACAGCCCGAGGCGACCGAAGCGATTCGATGGCTGAAGGAACAGGGGGTCGTCGTTTCCGCCGGGCATACCGGCGCCAGCTTTGACCAGGCGGGGAAAGCCGTGGAGAGCGGCGTCTGCCACTTTACCCACTGCTTCAATGCGATGACGGGCCTTCATCACCGCGAGCCGGGAGTCGTCGGCGCGGCCATGTACCACGAGCAGCTGAGCACCGAGCTGATCGCTGATGGCGTGCATGTGCATCCAGCCGTTATGCGGATTTTGTACCGCGTCAAATCGGCGGCGCGGCTCGCGCTGGTCAGCGACTCCATGCGCGCGGCCGCATTGGGCGAGGGCACGTACGATCTCGGCGGACAGGAAGTGCATGTCCGCGGTGCGGAAGCCCAACTGGCAGACGGTACCCTGGCCGGGAGCATCCTGACGCTGAACCGCGCCGTGCAAAACATGGTCGTGCTGTCGGGAGTGCCGCTTGCAGAAGCAGTGGCGATGGCATCGGAAACGCCTGCCAACATCCTTGGGCTTGGCACGCAGAAAGGAAAGCTGCAAGCCGGGTTTGACGCAGATCTGGTCGTGCTTGGGGACGATTTTGAAGTGCAATCTACTTATGTAAGCGGAAGGCTTGTTTATCGGGTGCAAAAGTAGAGTGACTGGGCGCTGTTTCCCTTTCTGCTTGGTAAGAGATTGCAGTCCAGTGATTAGCTTAATAGATAACAGTGAAAGACCGCCTAACTTATTAAGCTAAAGGCGGTCTGTTTTTGGGTAAAAATAAACTTTTAGATTTATATATTAACATTAGTCCAATATAGCCTAACTTCGAATGAGTGAAAAAAACAAGACTTGTGCATTCTTGATTAAGGCTCTATTTCGTTTTCAGACGTAAATTGCAGTAGTGTCTGGGCAAAGGTTTCAAAAATCTTATAAAGGCTACTTTATACTCGGAGGGATGCGCGAAACGACTGAAATTGCAAAGTAATGACCAAATATGGATTATTATGTAACATTCTCTCTTTTGCAACGTTAATGTAAATAGGAGGTGGTATCTACTATGTAATAACAATATGTTAGAGAATTAAAAAATATTAATTACGAAAGGTGGTAGCAAGATTAATGAAAAAATTTTTATCGTTAGGTTTAGCTCTCTCACTTGCGGTTGTTGGTAATTTTACTTTAATTGAAGGTGCATCTGCTAAAATATGTGACAACGACCCTACGTCAAGTTCAGGTTGCACCCATAATTACGATGGTTCTTGGACCTATAAAAGTGGCCAGTCAGGTAGTTATAACAAGGATCATCGCGTAATTTCAGAGCGAGGAGGTACTTGGTATGAATGGGGGATGGGGAGTCTACCAGCAGGACGTGCAACATTAGAAGTATACTTAGCAAATGCTGATTTCACAAATAGGGAAGCTATGTACTATATATTGCACCAAGGTTTGACATATGAGGAATATGTTGGTTCAGTCAATCAATATTCAGCTAGATCGGGTTGGAATGAAGTGGGGACCATGAGGCTAGATTCGGGTAAGACATGGGTTATTTTATATGGTAAGGATGAGAGTGGAAGATCAAATACCCAAACAGGTGCTGACGCTGTTTCTCTGTGATAAAAACGAATATAAATGAAAGGGAGGTTTTAACAGATGAAAAAGAAATTTGTAGCCATTCTTGCAACTTCCTTAGTAGGTCTTGGATTGACTGGATTTTATACACTGAAAGGGACTGCAGCGGAATCTACATCAAACGAAAGTAGTCAACAATACTCTTCACTTGAGGCGAACTCCACTAGTCATTCCTTGGTTTCCGTTCAAAATAAAATGCTGAATGCAATTGATCATTATCAAAGTGCTACAGGTTCTTACAGGGCTATACTGACGCCAATTGGCGTGGATGAGATAGTAGATTTTGAGGTTTATCGGGGAGCAAATCCTCGAAGCCATGTCAAAGTAATGGACAACAAGAGCAAAGTACTTAAGGAAACAGCTTTTGACGGAAACATGTTCATGTCGATTAATCATACCAATAAAACATATTTACAAAACAAAACAGCAACTCAACAGCAGACTGTGGCACTCGGCCAAAACACTCCTCGCTCATATAAAAATGATCAAGGAGAATTGGTATTCGTAAAAAGGCAGGACCCCGCTTTCTCAGGGGTGGCAAATGATGTATTATTCCCTCAAGACTATGCGTTTTGGTTAACACCTGACAATCATAAAGTAGTAGGAGAAGAAAAACTGTTAAATCGTACTTCAATCGTCATTGAAGGGGAGCATGACGATCCAATTTTGGCTGAAAAACATCAATCTACCCATTTTAAAATGTGGATAGATAAAGAAACGGGAGTATTGCTAAAATTAGTAGAGACAAATAGTAAAGATGAAGTTACGAACTCCATAGAAGTCCTTTCTATCGAGTTTGATAAACAGCAAGATGTTTCATCCTTGTCCAAAATGCAAGCTGTTCCTTCTGACTATAAAGATGTTTCGAAAAAGTTGAGGGATCGTGAAAATAGAGAGCAGAAAAAATCCGAGAAGGAAAATGAAAATTGAGTACGGAGATCATTTAGTAGGGCAGTTCCAAAAGTCTATCTGATGTAGACGAAAGGGACTGCCCTTTCTTCAGTGCGTAGGAGCTAGGCTTCCCTAAGAGTAGTTAGCCAGTTTTTTAAATCAAAACTACATACAAAAACACTTTTAATCCACGCTTTGTTTTTTCGTTGATTCACTACTCCTCTCCCTCCAAACCTGCTCCAGCCCCATCACAATCATCGTCCCAAACAACAGCCCGTTGCCCAGCGTATACCGGATGACCGACGGCAGCTCCTGAAAGACAGACGGCGGGAAAAACATCGAGCCTACACCAAAGAGCAGGCCGATCCCGATGATGGTCAGGCGGCGCTGGTCGAGCTGTGTCTGGACGAGCGATTGCAGGCCGATGCCGACCATCTGGACAAAGGAGGCGAGTACCGCCGCATACGCGACCGGGCCGGGAAGCATGGTCAGCAGCCGGATCACGCCGGGGAAGAAGGCAGCAGCAGCCATGATCAGGCAGGCCAGGAGAAACGGAATGCTGCTCCTTTGACCAGTGAGCCGAACGAAGCCGGCCGAGCCGGATAGAGGCACCATTCCAACTGTCGAGAAAAGGGCGGACAGCAGATGGGAAAAACCGCCGACTACCGAGCTGCGGGAAAGCTCCGCAGGCTCCAGTCCGGGCGTTCCCGTTTGCACCTGCTTCATCGCCGCGATGCTGGCGAAGGTGTTGGACAGCAGGATCATGACGATCAATATACTCGATGCGGCCATGCCTGGATCCCACAGCGGAGCTCCCCAGGCGAGCGCTTCGGGAACCTGGAGCAAGGTCTCGGCAGGGGCCGGATGCTTCCATATGCCCGCTATGTAGAAGGCCACGCAGCCCGTCAGGATGCCGATCAGAACCGCATAGCTTTTCACCCAGCCCTTTCCGCGAAAAGAGAGAACGAGGACTGTGGAAAAAACGAGAAGAGCGAGCAGTGCCGACGTCCAATTCGCTTTCGCCGGATTGCCGCTCACACCGGCCATTCCCTGCAAAAACGTTCCGCTTACCTGCAAGGCGAGCAGAAGCAGGTATACCCCCGATACGAGCGGAGTAAACAAGGGAAGCATGCGGCGCACCAGTCCGGTCACCCCGAACAGGATGAGCAGTACGCCTGCCGCGATCATGCCGGATTCCAAAAGCTGGAGCGTTTCGGATACATTGGCGCCGGTACGGACAGCGGTCTCTCCCATGATGATAAAGACGACGAGCCAGGTGCCAGCCGGTCCATCCACGATGGGGAACCGGTGGCCGAGCCAGCCCTGCAAAAAGGAACTGATCCCGACGATAAAAAAGGTCCGCTGCATCAGTCCGGTAATGTCCGGATCGGGCAGATGAAAGACTTGGCCGATAACGATAGGAAGGGCGACTGCATTGGCCAGTAAAAATACCAGCCATTGCAGCGCCCCGATCCCGTGGTTTAATCCTTGTTTGTTCATGTTCACTTTAGCTTATCTCCGTTTAGTCGAATTTGATTATTCGAATCGTTCGGTATGTGATTCAGGTGATCGGGTGACAAAGAGGGTCCGACGTTATTTGCGATCCGTGAACTTCTCATGAAACACGCGATCGCTTAAAAGGAAGCGTCTCTTGTTAAAAGACGGACAGCAGATGATGAGGAATCTTCTCCGCATCCACGTCTACGCAAACTTCGATTTCATGGCCTTCGCTCGGCTTGGTGCGCAGATCGGCCACAACCGAACCGGCGCAGTACACACCCTCGGTCTCGATACTGACTTTCATCGTTTGCGTGCGAACCACCCATGGCATACGCGCTACGAGAACCGTAAGCGGATCATGCGTCGGGCAAGCGCCCATCAGGTTGTCTACTTGCCAATAGAAGCGGAAATAATGCTGCAGGGCGTCGTTCATGTACTGCACGATCGGCTTGTTTTCCGGGCGGCAGTAGCCTGCGGCTGCATCGAGGTGCTGCTGTGTCAGTCTGACCTTCATCGTAACGTCCAGTCCGACCATGGTGATTTTCAGGCCGGATTTCATAACAGCCGCGACTGCCTCAGGATCGCCGCGGAAGTTGGCTTCCGCTTTCGGCGTCACATTGCCGGGAGCAAAGACCGTTCCGCCCATGATATAGACGTGCTTCACTTTTTTCGGAAGCTCCGGATCGATCTCGAGCGCTTCCGCCAGGTTGGTCAATCGGCCGAGGGTGACCAAGGTCAATTCCCCGCCCAATTCATTTGCCTTGCGGACGATAAACTGAGCTGCCGACTCGGAGAGTGCCTGCTGCTCGGAAGCGGGCAGGTCCACGTCTCCGATCCCGTTGTTCCCGTGAACGTGGGAGACCGGGCCGGCCCATTCGCGGGTGAGCGGCTTGGCAGCTCCCATGGCTACCGGGACTTCATAGCCGGGATTGGCCAGCTTGATCAAGCGCAGAGTGTTGTCAGTTGCCTGCGCCACACTGGCGTTGCCAAATACCGTAGTGATGCCTTCTACTTTGACATCTGGCGCTTTCAATGCGTGAAGGATCGCGAGAGAATCATCAATACCGGTGTCTGCGTCGATGAGCATTCTGATTACGTCTGTCATGGAATACCTCCAAAAAGTTCATTCCCCGATCAAAAGGCGATGGGGAATGGAATGAATTTACGTAAATAAAGTTTTGCGATGCTTGCGGATGGCGTAAACAACGAGCGCGACGATTGTTACGATGTACGGCACCATCTTGATGAATTGGCTCGGAATGACATTTCCGGGTGTCGTTTCGATAATCATCGTCATCGCTGTTGCCAGCGCAAACACGGCGGAACCGGCTAAAATTCCAAACGGATTGCGGTTTCCGAAAATCACGACGGCAAGCGCCAAAAATCCGGTACCGGCTGTCATGTCGCGAACGAACATGCTGGTCATCCCCATCGAGAGATAAGACCCTGCCAAGCCGGCGAAGAAACCGCTCCAAACGAGTGCCGAATACTGAATCCGTACGACCGGAATCCCGAGTGAGCGGGCTGCGCCTGGTTCTTCCCCGGTGGCACGCAAATGGGTTCCATATGGAGTGTGGTACAAAAGGTAGTAGCAAAAAACAACTGCGAGAATAGAAACCCAGACCATCAAATTATGACCGCTCAACAGCTTCCCGATGAATGGAATTTGATCCAGAAACGGAATCACGACATTGGGAATGGACACTGGATTCTCTGGTACATAGCTTCCGTGGGAATCGTACAAAATGCTCATCATCAATACTGTAATGCCGGCACCGAAAATATTGACGGCAAATCCGGTGACGATGATGTCCACGTTCATTTTCAGCGAGAAGAACGCCATTGCGTAGCTGACAATCATTGCGGCAAGCACGCCGGCAGCCATCCCGATGATCCAACTGCCTGTAGCAGAACCTGCAGCGACCGAAGTAAATGCGGATACGAGCATCAGTCCTTCGATCCCGATGTTGATTACACCGGCACGGTCGGTCATCAGACCGCCCAATGCCCCGAGCAGAATAGGGGGCATCATCCGCAGGAGGATGACAAACAGCGTTAAGTTAATGGTTTGTTCCCACAGACTACTTAGCAACGCGCTCACCTCCACGGGACGACATCAGTTTGCGCTGTTTCAGGTAAGCGAAAATCGCTTGAGAAGAGACGAAAATCACCAACAATGCTTGAATAATGATTGCCAAATCTCGAGGAACGTCGCTGTTTGCCTGCATGATCTGGCCGCCTACCTGCAAATACGCATAGAAGAAGGCCGACAGCAAAACAGCGATAGGGTGGTTGCGAGCCAAAAGAGAGACGATGATTCCGTCAAACCCGAGGCCGGCAGAAAAGTTGTCTTTCAACGTTCCGTGAAGGCCGATCACTTCGACGGTACCGCCCAGACCGGCAAGCGCGCCGCTGATGGCGATGCTGAGTATCAGCACCTTTTTCGGCTTGATGCCGCCGTACTCCGCGAACAGCGGGTTTTTCCCTACTGTGCGAAGCTCATAACCGGTTTTGGTCTTGTAGAGCAGCAGGTATACAGCCAACGCTGCCAGCAGCGCAAGCAGAAAGCCCGCGTGTGTAGGGAATCCGTCAAAAATGGGTCCCAGCTTCGCGCTCTCCTGTACGAACGGGAGACGGGCAAAGCCGCCGCTGTCCGGTGCCTTGAAAACGTAGTTCAGCAAATACGAAACAAACAGCGTGGCGATAAAGTTAAACATCAACGTAGATACGATCTCGTCGGCTTTGAAATAGGCCTTAAGCACACCGGGCAAAAAGCCGTACAAAGCGCCTCCGATCAGTGACGCCAAAACTACGAGCGGAATGTGTATCCATGGAGACATTTCCGGCAGATAGACGGCCACCAAAGCACCGGTCAACGCGCCGATATACAACTGGCCTTCCGCCCCCATGCTGAACACGCCGCTTTGAAAGACGACGACGATCGCCAGACCGGTGAAGACGAGAGGAATCATCCGGTTGAGAATCGAACCGAAGCTGAACAGCGTCGTAAATGGTTCGATCAGCAATGCTTGCAGCGCCGCGACAGGCTCATCGCTCACGAGAAAGATGACGAAAATACCGATGACCAGCGCCGCGACAATAGCCAATAAGATACCGAGGAGATCGAGGTATACTGCACTTCGCTGATTCATGTGGCACTCGCCCTCTTTTCTTGCTTTTTAACGCCCAACATGTAGAAGCCGATTTCTTCTTCGGTCAGGCTCTCTGAATTTTCCAAAATAACGGCCAGCTCTCCATTGTAGAGAACCCCGATCCGGTCGCTCAGGCTCATCACTTCTGACAGCTCGGCAGAGACGAGCAGGACCGCTGCTCCTTCGTCGCGCTTTTTGACGATCTCCTTGTGGATGAACTCGATGGAGCCGATGTCGACGCCTCGCGTCGGCTGGGCGGCGATCAGCAGCTTGGGATTTTTGGAAATCTCCCGGGCGACGACGATTTTTTGAATGTTTCCGCCTGACAGTGCCCCCGCCAGCGTATCGCGGCTCTGGGTGCGAATATCAAATTCCTGGATCAGCTTGTCCGCATGCTCATTGATTTTCTTTTGATTGAGAAAGAGACCGCGTCGAAACGATTTGTCACGATACAAATCCAGGATCAAATTTTCCTTGATAGAGGAAGTCAGGCAGGCACCTCTGGTCTGTCGATCTTCCGGAATGTGGCCAATCCCGATGTTGCGAATTTCTTCGATGCTTTTTCCTGCCAAATCTTGGCTGAGAAAGGTAATGCGGCCCTTGAAGTTTTTGCGGAAGCCGGTAATGACTTCGATCAATTCAGTCTGGCCGTTTCCTTCCACACCGGCGATGCCGAAGATTTCACCAGCTCGCACCTGGAAGGAAATATCGTTCAACACCTGCTTGCCCGTTTCTGATACATAGCTGACCTCATCGAGTGAGAGAACGGTCTCTTTGGGCTTGGCGGGCTGCTTTTCGACCCGCAACAGCACATCCCGTCCTACCATCAAGCGCGAAATCTCTTCTTTGGAGGTTTCGGAGGTAATCAGGGTAGAGATGGTTTTTCCTGCACGCAAAACCGTGATTCGGTCGGAAATTTCCATGACTTCATTCAGCTTGTGCGTGATAAAGATGATCGTATAGCCTTGTGACACCAGCTTCTTCAAAGATTGGAACAGTTCATCCGTTTCCTGAGGGGTGAGGACCGCGGTCGGCTCATCGAGAATGATGAGCCGTGCTCCACGGTACAAAACCTTCAAGATTTCTACGCGCTGCTTCAGGCCTACGGAAATGTTCTCTACTTTGGCATTCGGATCGACCTTGAGGCCGAACTCTTGAATCAGACGTTGCGTTTCCGCGATGGCTTTTTGATGGTCGGACAGGACACCCTTTGTCGGCTCGGAGCCGAGCACGATGTTTTGGGCGACAGTGAAGGAGGGGACCAGCATAAAATGCTGGTGCACCATCCCGATTTCGTATTTGATCGCATCTTTTGGACTCTTCAGAACGACTTTGTCGCCCCGGTAAAAAATATCCCCTTCGGTAGGGCTCTCAAGACCGAACAAAATCTTCATCAGTGTCGATTTTCCTGCACCGTTTTCGCCTACAAGTGCATGGATTTCGCCTTGTCGGACGGAGAACGAAACGCCTTGATTGGCTTTTGTGCCATTCGGATACACCTTGTGTATATTGCGCATTTCCAGCAGGTCAGCCATGGCGTACCTCCTAATTCATCTTGATTAATCTTGTTTAATCTTGATTTCTCCGCTGACTACTTTTACTTGAAGCTCGTCCATCTTGTCGCGGATTGCTTGCGGAACATGCTCGTTGTACAGATCGTCCTTCGCCAGGCCTACACCTTCTTCGTAAATACCGAGAGACTCGTTTTGGCCGAATGGCAGGTCGCCTTTTTTGTACAAATCGATGGCGCGGTAGATCGAGTTTCCAACGTTTTTCAGCATAGAGGTAAGAACGTGACCCGGTTGTACCATGTTTTGGTTGCTGTTGACACCGATTGCATATTTGCCGGATTCTTTAGCCGCTTCCAGACCGCCGATACCTGCAGGACCAGCAACGGTGAAGATGATGTCAACGTTTTGGGAGTTGTATTGGGCCAGGGACAGCTCTTTGCCTTTTGGCGCATTGTTGAAGTCGCCGACAAAGGAAGAGATGACTTTTACTTCAGGATCGATAAACTGTGCGCCTTGCTCATAACCAGCTTTAAAGTCGTTGATGATCGGAATGTCCATACCGCCGAGGAAGCCGATGGTTTTATCCGGGTTGGCCGCTTTCAAATCTGTGCTCGTAGTTACCATCGCGGCAAAAGCGCCAGCCAGGAAGGAGCCTTCGCGTTGGTTGTATCTCACAGAGTAGATGTTTGGCACATCGGTAATGGTTTCATCAAAATAGATGAACTTTTGCTCAGGATAACGCTTGGCCAGATCGATCGTCGTTTCTTTCATTTGGCTTGTCCCAACGACAATGACCTCGTATTTTTTGCTTGCGACCATGGATTCCAGACCGGTAGGCCAGTCGGATTGGTTAGCTCCGCCTTGAACGGTTTTTACTTCGATGCCCAGCTCTTTTTCCGCTTTGTCCAGTCCTTCTTTCGCGGAGTCGAAGAAGCCGCTGTCTCCCAGGTTTCCGCTTACATAGTAGCCGACAGACAATTTCTTTTCTGCCGATGCATCTGTTTTTGCATCGCCTTTGCTCGCCTCTTTCGGCTTCGCAGCGTTGTCAGCTCCGGAACCTCCGCCGCAGCCGGTCAAGGCCATGGACAGAATCAAAAGACTTGCTCCAATTTTTCCCAACAGACTTTTCTTCATGTTGTTTCCCCCATTTTTTATATGAAAATTAGTGAAACCGATGGAATTATTCCGGCTGCAGGAGCTGCAATGCGAACGCTTTCACTTCATCCAGCGTTGGCATTCCAGCCTGTGCGCCAAATCGGGTAACGGCAAGTGCCGATACTTTTCCGGCAAAGCGGACGGCCTTGTCCAGCTCGTAGCCGATTGACAGGGCGTAGCCAAGGCCAGCGTTGAAAGCATCGCCGGCGCCGGTCGTATCTATGACCTGCACATGATGGGCCGGGACGGATACGAGATTTTTCCCCGACTCCTTGTACACAGAGCCTGCTGCGCCAAGTGTAGTGACCACACAGCGGGGACCCATTTCCAGGAGGGCATCGATTGCTTTTTCGAGGCCGTCTCCATAAGGGTCAATACCGGTGAGCAGGTAAAGCTCGGAGCGGTTTGGCGTCATGTAGTCGACAGACTGCATCAGGCCCAAAGGAAGCTTTTGAGCAGGTGCTGGATTCAAAATGACGGTTTTCCCGTGCCGCTTCGCCAGCTGTGCCGAAGCGACTACTGTCTCCAACGGTATCTCCAGCTGGAGGAGGACCAGATCGGCAGCGGCAATTGTCTCCTCGAGTCCTTCGATATTCTCGGGCAGGCAAAGTGCGTTTGCCCCAGGAACGACGACAATGTGATTGTCATCGTGAGCAATCATGATAGAAGCAAGACCAGTAGGAGCATCGGAAGTCTTGGTCACGCGCTTGGTGACGACCTGGTTGTCTGCAAGCGACTGTGTCAGCGCTCCTCCGAAAGCGTCGTCACCAACCATTCCGACCATGACGGTATGTGCTCCCAGCCTGGAAGCGGCTACGGCCTGATTCCCGCCTTTGCCGCCGGGGATGAAGTGAGCCCTGGTGCCTGTAATGGTCTCTCCCACTTGTGGAAAACGGGGAGCTTCGACGACGATGTCCATATTCAGACTCCCGATGACCACAATGTTTGGTTGTCTCATGGTGTTTTCATGTCCTTTCTCGTAGAGCCTCTTGCGATCAATTCCACATCGAATTCATAGATTTGATTGTCAACAGCCACTCCCTCGATTTTTTGAATCAATAAGCGGGTCGACAATGCTCCCATGTCATAAATCGGCTGAGAGATGGTCGTCAACTCCGGCTCGGTAATTACGGTCAGCTCGATGCCGTCAAAGCCGCACAGGGCGACTTGATTCGGAACGGACAAGCCCATTTGCTGCAATTTTTTCAAAGCCCCGAGCGCCATCAGGTCATTGCCGGCAAAGATGCCGTCCACGTCGGGATGACGGGCCAGCAGATGTTCGACGGCCTCCATCCCTCCGTTGATCCGGAAGTGGCCGGGGACCATCAGGCTCGGGGTAAACCACTCAAAATGACGGACGGAGTCCTCGTAGCCGAGCAGTCGCTCTTTTCCTGTCGCCGTTTCCTGCGGTCCGTAGATGTGGGCGATTTTTTTGCACCCGATCTCCAGCAGATGGCGGACAGCCAGGGTCGCTCCCTCGTAATTCTTGGAGCGGACGACATAACAGGAGGCTTTTGAAGGAGCACGATCGAGAAGGACGAGTGGAATGCCGGCTTCGTTCATGGCGCTGATATCGGCCGCCTTCAATGAATGCGTGGCAAACAGAATGCCGTCAACATACCGTTTTTTCAGCACGTTGATATACGTTTGCTCTTTGCCGGAATCGTTGTCGGAGTTGCAGATCAGTACGGTATACCCGTACAAACGAGCGACGTCTTCCACTGCACGGGCCAGCTCGGAAAAAAACGGGTTGGAAATATCGGGCATGATGAGTGCGATCGTTTCCGTTTTTTTGCTGGCCAAGCCTCTCGCCACTTTGTTCGGTTCGTAGTTCAACATTTTGATGGCCTGCTGCACGGCCTGTTCCGTTTCTTTGTTGACGTAACCGTTCTTGTTGATGACACGGGAGACAGTTGCTACCGAGACACCGGCGAGCTTAGCCACATCTCTAATCGTTGCCAATCAGCACCATCCTCTTTGTAATCAGGATTGCAATGAAAAACCGATTACATATTGATGAAAAAGGGTGAAAACCTAGATTTTTCAGGCGTTTGCGAGTGTTTTTGATCATTGTGTGTAACCGGTTACACATCGGATAGGTCTAATAGTAAGCGATTAAGGATAATCTTGTCAAACATAAGATTCAGAATTTTTTGTTTCCATTATTTAGAAAATTTATGTAAATCTCTCCTCTGGCAAGGATGGAGTCCGACAGGGAAAACGATCGGACTGATCGGAATCAAAGGAAACGAAGGGATGAGAAGCGAAAATGGAGAGAATGAGAAACAGGCGATGTTAGAAAGCGGGGAAATCAGAGATGAATATTGTTGTTGTCGGCAGTCTCAATATGGATCTCGTATCGCACGTCCCTCGCTTGCCGAAAGCGGGGGAAACGATTACGAGCACATCGTTTCAAACCATTCCGGGAGGGAAGGGCGCCAATCAGGCTGTAGCCGCGGCAAGGCTGGGCGCTAACGTGCATATGATCGGAAAGGTGGGCTGCGATACATATGGGGACATGCTGCTGGAAAGCTTGGCTGATTCACTCGTAAATACAGGAGGCATCGGGAGGGAGGGGACGACGGGAATGGCCTTGATCAACGTCAGCGGCCGCGGCGAGAACAATATTGTGCTTGTTCCGGGCGCCAATGGCATGATGGGAAAGGCGGACATTGATCGGCACATACGGCTGCTGGAGGGCTGTGACGTTCTGTTGGTTCAACTGGAAATCCCGCTTGCAGTCGTGGAATATGCAGTCAAACTGGCGCATGATAGGGGCAAACTGGTTGTTTTGAATCCGGCTCCCGCCCAATCGCTGTCGCCTTCGTTTTTGCGGCATGTCGATACGGTCACTCCCAATGAAACGGAGCTTGAGCTTTTGTCGGGAATGCCCGTAGAGACGCTGTCCGAAATCGAAGCGGCTGCGGAAAAGCTGCTCGGACTAGGTCCGAAGCGTATCGTTGTGACGATGGGAGAGAAGGGGGCGCTCATCGTCAATGCGGATGGAGCGACACACATCCCCGCCCTTAAAGTGCAGGCGGTGGATACGACGGCTGCGGGGGATTCCTTTACGGCAGCCTTTACCGTCGGAATGGCAAAGGGGATGACCGACGAAGAGGCGGGCACATTCGCCAGCAGGGTTGCGGCGATTGCCGTGACCAGGCACGGAGCGCAGCCTTCCCTGCCGACCCTCGCGGAGGTGGATGCCCTGCAGGCAGAATAAACATGAAAGACAGGGAACGGCTGCAGCGGCGCCACCACAATGGAACGCTGCAGCCAGGTCCAAGGACAGGCAGCGTAAATTAAGCCTGCTGATCCAGCAGCTCCATCACCCAGCGGCACCAGTTCAGCTCCTCGCGCATACTGCTAACTCCCCTGCTCAAGAGGATGTATTCGCCGAAATACGGTGAACCGTGGTCTTGAGGCGTACCGTCGCAAGCAAGCTTCAGCTCTTCCAAAAAGGTTTCATACATGTTCAGTTGTTCCAGGCAATGGGCTTCTCTTTCTTCAAACAGCTTTCGAGCGGTGTTGCGGTCAGTCAGCCAGAGGCAATACGTTTTCAGAAACAGCTCGTCGCGCAGGACCGGCTCGGAGGTGGACTGGGTCAGCCACTCGCGAAGTGCAGTCCGCCCTTTTTCTGTAATGGAATACACTTTCTTGTCTGGCCGATCTGTCTGCGGAACCCGCGTAAATTCCAAATAGCCCTCCTGCTCCATCTTGGCCAGCAGAGGATAGATTTGACTGTGTTTGGCCTGCCAGAACGGTTGCAGTTGGAGCATCAGGTCATAGCCGGAGCTGGGTGTACGCGCTACCAGTCCAAGCAATCCATACGCCAGAGTGTTCAAGGGTGTACCCTCCTGATTCCTATTAATAGCGTAATTATATAAAGAGAGGACAGGGGTTTCAACCGAGCCTTGAGCTGTTGAAAGCCTCTTTTTTTGACGTTTCGCTAAATTGCTGGTAGTAGTGTGTGTAAAGAATGGATAGGTTATTTTCAGCAGGTGGGCCGCAAAGGTCACTGAGCATGCTCTCTCGCGTTCTTGCAGGCCGAAATATAACCCTGGCCGGGTATCAGTTCCTTCGGTGTTTGAAACAATAAGGGGGAACATCAGGAGGGATGGCAGCATGGCTTGGGTTTATTTGGTGATTGCGGGATTGTTTGAAGTCGTTTGGGCGATCGGGTTGAAATACAGCGAAGGGTGGAGCAAGCTGGTGCCGAGTGCAATTACTGTAGTTGGCATGGGCATCAGCTTTTACTTTTTGTCTATGGCACTCAAAGCGCTTCCAATCGGGACGGCATATGCGATTTGGACGGGCATTGGCGCGCTTGGAACGGTCGTTGTCGGCATGATCGCATTTGGGGAGCCGAGCAATATCATGCGGATCGTCTTCTTGCTTTGCATCATTGCGGGGATTGTCGGATTGAAGCTGACAGCCGGAGGGTGATTGAACGGTCGGGAAGCATTTTTCTTCAGGAGCAGCAAGGTTTTCTCCTGTCGGCAAAAAAAGTTTGCGCAACCTTTCGAAACTGTTTACAAAACGTGTCATACACGATATATTTACCTAGATTGGTATGAGCAAATAGACATATTGTGAGAAGATGACCGAATGAAAACGATGATAAATCTGGAATCAATTGAAAAACACTTTTCCGGTTCTGTCGTGGTTCCGCCACTCTCCCTTTCCATCCAGGAAGGGGAATTTCTAACGCTTTTGGGGCCAAGCGGCTGCGGGAAGACGACACTGCTCCGCATGATTGCCGGCTTTGAGCAGCCGACAGCGGGGGAAATTTACCTGGACGGCAAGGCGCTGACCAGCATTCCTCCCTATCAGCGGGACATGAACATGGTTTTCCAGCAATACGCCCTGTTCCCCCACATGAATGTCGAACAGAACATTCTGTTTGGACTGAAGATGAAGAAAGTAGAGGCGGCGGAGCAACAGCGGAGGCTGGAGGAAGTGCTGCAGTACACGCAGCTTGTCGAGCTGCGCAAGCGTACGCCGAAGCAGCTCTCCGGAGGGCAACAGCAGCGGGTGGCGATCGCGCGGGCGATCGTGAACAACCCGAAAGTGCTGCTGCTTGACGAACCGCTGGGAGCACTGGATTACCAGTTGCGAAAAAGCTTGCAGCTTGAGTTGAAAAATTTGCAGAAAAATTTGGGCATTACATTTATTTACGTAACGCACGATCAAGAAGAAGCGATGGCTATGTCTGATCGCATCGCCGTCATGAACAAAGGGCGGATCGAGCAAATTGCCACGCCGGCAGAAATCTACAATCATCCCAAGACGCTGTTCGTCGCTACCTTTATCGGGGAGAACAATATTTTCAGAAGCGGCGATGCCAGCATTGCGGTCAGACCGGAGAAGATCAAGATCTATCCGAAAGATTCCGAGCTGGACAAGCATCGCAAAAACGGCACGATCACCGATATGGTTTTCCTCGGCAACATGAGCAAGCTGTTTATCCGCCTCGAGAGCGAGGAGATGACGGTGCTGGCTCATGAGTACGCGACAGAGAGCCGGGGCTGGCAGGCAGGGGATCAGGTGGCGATCGGATGGTCGCAGGCAGACGAGGTGATGCTCACTTGAAAAACGGAAAGCAGTTGAAGATTTTGGCGCTGCCGGCTTTCGTTTGGCTGGGGGCGCTCTTCGTCTTGCCGATGTTGATGATTACTGCGCTGTCTTTTATGAAGCGCGGAACATACGGGCAGGTCGTCTATGAGTTTACGCTGAACAACTACGCCCGGATGATCGATCCGCTCTACATTCAGATTTTTTTTGACACCTTTCTCGTAGCGGTGCTGACAACGGCCATTTCTCTCGTGTGCGCCTACCCGATGGCTTACTACATTTCCCGCATGGATCGGTCTGCCCAGAAGATCTGGCTGCTGCTCGTCATGATCCCGTTTTGGATCAACTTTCTGGTCCGTTCCTACGCCTGGGTCATCATCCTGCGTTCGCAGGGAGTGATCAACACGTTCCTGCTCTCGACCGGATTGATTCAAGAGCCTTTGCCCTTGCTGTACAATTTCGGCTCGGTGATGGTAGGGATGGTGTACACGCTGCTGCCGTTCATGGTCCTGCCGATTTACGTTTCGCTGGAGCAGCTCGACAGGCGGAAGCTGGAAGCCGCCTACGATCTGGGCGCAACGCCGTGGAAGACGTTTTGGCACGTAACCCTTCCCTTGACGAAATCGGGTGTCATTACCGGCTCGATTCTGGTCTTCGTCTCCTCGATCGGGATGTTCGTCGTGCCCGACGTGATGGGCGGAGCGAAGTCCGCGCTGATGGGAAACGTCATCCAAAATCAGTTCTTGTCAGCTCGTGACTGGCCGTTCGGGTCTGCTCTCTCGATCGTCCTGATGCTGCTGTCCATGGTGTTGATCTACCTCTACTACCGCGCGGTCAACGCCGCCGAGGCAAAGGAGGGGACGGCATGAAAGCGCTGAGACATCGTACAATGGCCGGATATTCCTGGGCCATGCTCGTCTTTTTATACTTGCCGATCGCTGTATTGATGCTGTATTCGTTCAACGACTCGCGGATCAATGCTGTCTGGTCGGGCTTTACCTGGAAATGGTACGTATCTTTGTTTGACAACAGGCAGGTCATGGAGGCTTTGTGGAACAGCCTGAGCATCGCCTTGATCAGCAGTGTGCTGGCGACTGTGTTTGGCACCGCTGCCGCGCTTGCGATGAAGCACTACTCGCTCAGATGGAGAAGCGTGTTCAACGGGCTGACCTACTTGCCCATCGTTATCCCGGAAATCATGATGGGTCTGTCTCTGCTGGTCTTGTTCAGCCAGATTCATCTCGAGCTGGGCAAACTGACGCTGATCATGGCTCACGTCACCTTCAGTCTGCCGTACGTGATCGTCATCATCAACACGCGGCTGGCCGACATGGGCAAGGAGCTGGAAGAAGCGGCGCAGGATCTGGGCGCGACTGCGTGGGAGACCTTGCGTCACATCACGCTGCCTTTGATTTCACCCAGTATTATCGCCGGGTTTCTGATGTCCTTTACCTTGTCGCTGGACGATTTTGTTATCTCGTTTTTCGTAGCGGGTCCCAATTCGACGACCTTGCCGCTGTACATCTACGGACTGGTCAAACGCGGTGTATCTCCTGAGGTAAACGCCCTGTCGACGCTGCTGATCGTCTTTACTGTACTGCTCGTTGTTGCGGCTGAGTTGTTCCGCCGCAAAGATTCCAAGTCGCTCACTTTTTAAGTGGACATACACCCAAACAAAAGACTGGAGGTTGAAAAAGAAAGATGAAAAAGTGGAAATCCCTGATGATTGGCGCCGTGGCCGCCGCTCTTGCCGTTACTGCCGCAGGCTGTTCTTCTTCTTCTACCGAAGAGGAGCAGGTGCTGAATATCTACAGCTGGGCAGACAACTTCAATCCTGACGTGATCAAGGACTTTGAACAGAAGTACAACGTCAAGGTAAACTACGATATTTACGGCAGCAACGAAGAAATGCTGGCGAAAATCCAGGCGGGCGCATCCGGCTACGACCTGATCCAGCCGTCGGATTACATGGTAGCCACCATGATCAAGCTGGGGCTTCTGGAAGAACTGAACAAAGAAAATATCCCGAACGAAAAAAATATTGTTTCTACCTTCCAAACGCCGCCGTTCGACCCGGGCAACAAGCATTCGCTCGTCTACACCTGGGGAATTACGGGAATCGCGTACAACAAAAAGTACGTGAAAGGCGAGATCACCAGCTGGCAGGACCTGTGGAATCCGGAGTACAAAGGCCGTGTCATCATGCTCAACGACCCGCGCGAGGTCATGGGCGTCGGGCTGATCAAAAACGGGTTTTCCAACAGCACCAAGGACAAGGGCGAGCTGGAAAAAGCATTTGCAGACCTAAAAACGCTTTTGCCGAGCGTAGTCGCTTTTGACACGGACAACATCAAGCAAAAAATGATCGCAGAGGAAGCGTGGATCGGTACAGTCTGGTCCGGCGACGCAGCGATCATCAACGGCGAGAACCCGGATGTCGAATACGTCGTGCCGAAAGAGGGCGCAACGATCTGGGCAGACACCCTGGCAATTCCGAAAGGCGCCAAGCACAAGGAGCTGGCGGAGAAGTTCATCAACTACCTGATGGACCCGGAAGTAAGCGTGAAAAACTACGAGTGGATCGGCTACAGCAATCCGAACGAAAAGGCCTATCCGCTGCACAGCGAAGAATACCGCGCAAACAAGATGATCTTCCTGGATAAAGAGGACATGGCTCGCGCAGAGTGGCTCGTTGACGTAGGGGATACCCTCCAGGAGTACGACCGCTACTGGACAGAGATGAAGAGCGGCCGCTAAGAGACGAGTGGCTTCGTTGTACAGGATGGGACATAAGGTTTGACAACAGCAGCAGCCGAGCAGAAAATTTGTTTTCTGCTCAGGCTGCTTTTTTCGTTGCGCGATAAAATTGTGAAAAATATATGCTCCTTCGATATTTTCTGGATATTTAACGGCATCTGTGAGATAGTGAAAGGGAGGTGACAAAAAATGGGAAAAACTTCAGGGAGAGCAGCGGGGTTTATAGAAGCAAACGGCACGTCTTTTTACTATGAAGCGTGTGGCGAAGGAGAGCCTCTTCTATTGATTCACGGTCTCAATTTGGACACGCGGATGTGGGCCGAGCAGCTTTCCGCCTTTTCCGAGCGGTATCGGGTCATCAGCTTTGACCTGCGAGGGATGGGACAGACACCGAATGCAGAAGAGCCGTTTACCCTCTACGATGATGCCAGAGCAGTGCTGCAAGGACTCGGGATAGCCGCGGCTCACATTGTCGGCCACTCCTTTGGCAGTGTAGTCGCACAGGAGCTTGTCCTGGCCTACCCGGAGATGGTGAAAAGCCTTGTGCTCGTATCTCCGACCTTGACAGGGTATCCGCGGTCTGAGCGAAGGATGCAGGATTTTGCCCGCTTTGTCGAAATCTATGAAACAGGTACAAAGGAAGAGACCGTAGAAATGTCGGCCCGGATGTGGTTTGACGGGCCAGGACAAGCAGCACGGGATGAAAGCCAGCAGGCGAGAGCAAAGTACCTCCAAATGACAGCGCACGCTTACGATCTGCCGCAGCTGAAAAACCCGCCGCTCTGGCTTGCGCCTCCTCCGATTGAGCGACTTGAAGAGATCGCTGTGCCTACGCTGGTGATCGCTGGGCAGAAAGATTACGAAGACTTCCAAAAGATGGCGGAGGAGCTTGAAGCGCGGATTCCAAACGCTGAAAAAATCCTTCTTCCAGACTCGGCCCATCTCCCGCCAATGGATCAAGCCCCTGTATTTAACCGGATTGTCCTGTCGTTTTTGGAACAGGCACGACAGTAATGAGCTGTTTCAATCGGCCTATCTGCAGCGTTTTGCAGGCGGACAAGCATGCAGTCAGGCAGTCAAGCATGCCGTCATCCTTTGGTCCGGTTGGCAATCAAAAAGTCAATAAATGTCTTTGTAATTCCGTTTATCGTCGCGTCTTTGTGGTAAATCAGCTCAAAATTCCGATTGATATGCGGCAGGCTCAGCACTTCCACTTCCTTTAAGTCAGCCGCTGCTACTTCCTCCTGAATCGAGAAACGCGGCAAGAAGGCGATTCCCAGTCTCTGCTTCACCATGCGTTTGACCACTTCGATATTGTCCGCTTCCATCACAACATTGTTCTCTAGCTGATAATGGCTGAACGCTCCATTGACCAGCGTCCAGTCCAGAGATCCCCTGTTAAACAAAATCAGCTTTTCTCGCGACACGTCCTCAAGCGTAACTTGTGTTTTGTTTTGAAACGGGTGATCCGGATAGACAGCCAGCACCATTTCGTCAGGCATGAGCTGGACCCGCTTGATTTGGGGATGATTCACTGCTCGCGCGATCCCGAACGACACCTCATGGCGCAGCACCATCTCCAGGACTTGATGGGAGTGACCCGTGAAAATTGTCAGCTTGATCTTGGGGTAGAGCTGCGTAAATTTTTCCACCAGCTCTGGCAAAATGTAAAAAGCGGCCACGAATACAGCGGAGATGACCAGCTCGCCTTCCAGACGGCCGAATGAACGCTGGATCGCCATCTGCCCGTCCTGCAGCGATTGCAGTACGCTCTTGGCGTATGGGAGAAAAACATCCCCCTCCCGCGTGAGAAAAACGGTATTGCCGGAACGCTGGAACAACTTGCAGCCCAGTGTGTTCTCCAGCGCTTTGATCCGCATGCTGACGGTCGGCTGTGACAAGTACAAAAGATCGGCTGTTTTGCTGAAGCTGCCGGTTAGTGCGACAAAAATAAAAGCTTCGATTTGCTCCGCATTCATGTTGAACCCCTCATTGAAAATGTTAATAACGCATATGGCATTATTCTATTGGATTCGTGCGAAAAAATACATTACTTTGAAAGGGAGGATGGCTGCTTGCCGCAAGCGGCCAGGGAAACACCGTTACTTATCTAACTGAAGGAGGATAATTGAGATGAGCGTAGCTTATTTTAACGGTACATTTGTTGATTCAAACGATCCGGTGGTTCCAATAGATGAGAGAGGACATCAATTTGGCGATGGCGTCTACGAGCTTATAAGGATCTATAATAGCAAGCCGTTTATGCTGGAAGAGCATCTCGACCGGCTGTATATGAGTGCAAAAGCGATCGCATTGCCGTTTGACCAGGAGCGCGAGAGCTTCAAGGAGATCATCTTTCAGTTGATCGAGCGAAGCGGTCTGGACAATTTGGATGTCTATATGCAAATTACAAGAGGCATGGCTCCGCGCAATCACCTCTTCCCGGATGCGCCTGTTTCAATTTCGATGACAGCCAAGCCTTTTCGCAGCATCCCGCCAGAGCTGAGGGAGAAGGGAGCAAAGGCAATCCTGCATCCAGACGAACGCTGGATGAATTGCTATATCAAATCGCTCAACCTTTTGCCGAATATTTTGGCGAAGCAGGAGGCGCACAAGGCAGGCTGCCTGGAGGCGATCCTCCATCGGGATGGAAAGCTGACCGAAGGAACCAGCACCAATGTATATGTCATCAAGGATTCCCGTATCCAGACCACGCCGCTGTCCCGCCATATTCTCGCAGGGATTACGCGAATGGCTGTTCAGAAAATCGCTATGGAGGCCGCAATACCCTTTGAGGAGAAGCACGTGGACATCGAGGAGCTGTACGAGGCAGATGAAGTGTTCATCACCAGTACAACCAACGAGGTGATGCCAATCGTCCAGGTTGGCGACAAGCTTATTGGAGATGGACAGCCAGGGCCGATGACCCGGTTGCTCCAGCGGCACTTCCAGGAATTGACGACGACAACGGTGTCTGCTGACGCATAACGATCTAAACGAAGCACTCCGGATGGTCGATTTGTTGAAAGAGCCTGATATACCTGCTCGGAAAGGAACGATAAGCGATGAACATCATAGATTTTCACTGTGATGCCCTTTATAAAATGTGGAAAAGCAAGGAACCTCTTTCATTCAGGGATTCTGCTGAGCTGCACACCAATCTGGAGCGTTTGAAGCAAGGGAGGGTAAAGCTTCAATGCTTTGCCCTCTACGTGCCGCCGCAATTGAAATCCGAGCAGCAATTTCAAGCAGTGCTGGACCAGATCGACTACTTTTACGAGGAGGTCCTGAAGCAGCCCGAGATGAAGCACGTCAAGGAATGGGCCGACCTCGACACTCTGGGGGACGGCGAGATCGGGGCGATGCTGACGCTGGAGGGCGTGGATGCGATCGGCAATGATTTGAAAAAGCTTCGCATCCTGTTCCAACTCGGCGTGCGTTCTGTCGGGCTGACCTGGAATTTTGCCAACCTGGCCGCCGATGGCGCATTGGAAAAGCGAAATGCCGGCTTGACAGCGTTCGGTAAGGAAATCGTCCGCTTAAACAACGAGCACAAGGTGCTGACCGACGTTTCCCATCTGTGCGAGCAGAGCTTTTGGGATGTCATGGAGCTGGCGGACTATCCGATCGCCAGCCACTCCAACGCCAGGGCGATTTGCGACCATCCGCGCAACCTGTACGATGAGCAGGCCAAAGCGATGTTTGACAAGGGCGGGATGATCCATATCGTCTACTACCCGCATTTTGTCAAGAAGGGCGGGCAGGCGACGATCGATGACCTGATCCGCCATATCGACCACTTTTGTTCGCTGGGCGGTGTCCGCCAGATCGGCCTTGGCTCCGACTTTGACGGGATTGAAAGCTTTGTGGAGGGGCTGGAGCATGCAGGGATGATTGACAACCTGCTCAACGAACTATTGAAGCGGTATTCAGAAAGCGAAGTGCGGGGCTTTGCCAGCGAAAACTTCCTGCAGCGGCGCCCGCGTTAACGAAGAGCAGACAGAGGGGCTTTTGGATATGAATCGGAAAAAAATTCGCGATCGCGGCATCGTCATCGGGAAGCTGCCGACCGGCAGGAAAAATTGCTTGACGGATGTGGAGGGCGTCCTGGTAGGACATGTGACGCTTGATTATCCGCTGGAATCGGGCGAAGGGGAGTACATCTGTACAGGAGTGACAGCGATCCTTCCGCACAGCGGCAGCCTCTTTCGCGAAAAGGTGACAGCAGCAAGCTATGTGTTCAACGGCTTCGGGAAGACGACCGGACTGGTTCAGGTAAACGAGCTGGGGGTACTGGAGTCGCCGATCATGCTGACCAATACGTTTTCCGTACCGGCTGTCACCCAGGGGACGCTCAGCTACATGCTGGAGCAAAACAGCGAAATCGGCGATACCACGGGGACGGTCAACATCGTCGTGGGAGAATGCAACGACGGCCATCTCAATTCGATCAGGGCGTGTGCAGTAAAGCCGGAGCATGCGATCGAAGCGATCAGACGGGCGTCGGCGGAGCCAGCGGAGGAAGGGGCCGTCGGCGCTGGAAAAGGAATGGTCTGCTTTGGACACAAAGGCGGGATCGGAACCTCCTCGCGGCTTATCCGGACGCAAGAGGGGGAGTACACGGTAGGCGTACTCGTGCTGAGCAACTTCGGCAAGCCCGAAGACTTCCAGTCTGAGCGGTACGAGTGGCTCCGTTCGTCAGGGGTCCGCCCGCTGGACAACCCGCCGGACGGATCGATCATCATCGTGCTGGGCACGGACGCGCCGCTCAGCGACCGCCAACTGCTCCGCGTGGCCAAGCGGACGGGCATCGGACTGGGCCGGACGGGCAGCCATTACAGTCACGGCAGCGGCGACATTTGCATCGCCTTTTCAACAGCGCATAAAATCCCCCATGCAGCGGAGCAGATAACGGAAGCGAGGACCCAGCTTCGCGAGGACCACCCGGTAATGAATCAACTGTTCGCCGCAGCCAGTGAAGCGACGGAGGAAGCGATCCTCAATTCTCTTTCTCAGGCCGTCACGACGACAGGGAGAGGCGGCCGGACGATTTATGCGCATCCATTCGCCGAACAGGGGGAATAGCCGTGAGTGCAGGCCAGTGGCCGCTTTTTGAGGAGTATATGTCCCGCAAAATGGAAGAGGAGAGAATCGCAGGGGCGGCGGTTGCCGTCTCCCGGCATGGAGAGCTGCTGTTTCAAAAAGGCTTCGGCGTGCGCGATCTGGAAACGAAGGAACCGGTCACGCCGGATACGGTATTTGGCATCGCATCCGTGACGAAGTCCTTTACGGCGATGGCGGTCATGCAGCTGGCAGAGGAAGGGAAGCTGTCCATCGAAGATCCGGTCAACGCTTATTTGCCGGAATTTTCTCTGGCATCGCTAGAGGACACCTCCAGCGTCTGCATTCATCATTTGCTGAGCCACACGACCGGCCTTGCGCCGATTCGCCGCAGAGAGGAATTGTGCAGGCTGTCGGACCATCTGGAGTACCTGGCCGGGGAGCCGCACGAGCTGCTGGGCAGACCGGGCGAGTATTTCAGCTACTGCAACGACACTTTTTTGCTGCTGGGGCTGATTGTCGAGAGAGTGACAGGGCGCCTGTTCCGCAGGCATGTGACCAGCAGGCTGCTTGACCCTTTGGAGATGAACCGCTCCACCTTTAGCCTGGAAGAGGTGAAACGGCTGTCCGACGTATCGGTTCCTTATGTCAAGGATTCGGACGGCAATGGCCTGAAGAGGGCGGACTGGCCCCTGCTGGGCAATTATGAGGTAGGGGGAGGCATCCGCTCCAATGTCCGGGATTTGCTCAAATACGGTCAGCTTTACATAAACGGCGGATATTGCCAGGGGGAAAACATCGTCAGCGAGGCTTCGCTCAGACGGATGTGGCACCCGGTCCACAAGATCGGCAGAAACACGTACTACGGGTACGCGCTGAAGTCGACTCTAGGCCGGGAAGGAATGACGCTTGTCGAGCACGGGGGCTCGCAGCCGGGCGTTTCGTCCCACTTCGGCTTTGTGCCCGAAGAGGGAATTGTCGCGGTCGTCTTGACCAATGTCGCGGATGTGCCCGTCCGGGATTTGTGGCTCGCTGCTGTCCGCAACGCCCTGGGCCTTCCGTTGGAGCAGCAGGAGAAAGAGCCGGAATACGAGGCATCTGTCGAGGAGCTGGAGCGCTTTGTGGGCACCTATGCCTGCGCGGAAGGCAGCAGCGTACGTATAACCTTTGCAGGCGGAATGCTGCAAGCGGAAATGGCCGGCGAACAGTTCGCGCTTCGGGCGAGTGACAGCCGTACGCTGGTCATCCGGAAGCACGAGATGCCGCTTCCGTTTTTCTGGAAAGAGGGAGAAAAAGCATGGGCTGTTCTCCTTGGTTCTCGGATGTTGACGAGAAAGAAATAGCGGTTCGCATGGGCTTGTTCGCATGCGGAAACAAGACCTCTTTGGAGGGCGAATGCAGGCACGAATGCTCTGTAGTCCGCTCTTTGAAGGGGTTTCTTGCTTTTATCAGGCGTGTTCGTTATAATGGGAACAAATGTTCTTGTGTGGTGGTGACATCATGAGAAGCGAATTGGAGCGATATTGCCAGCGGCAGCAGACGGTCGAGCTGATCTACTTGAGCCGCTCCGGCGAGACGACCAAGCGAGCTGTAAAAATTATTGCGGTAAACGGAGACCGGATAAAGGCGTACTGCTATACCCGCCGCGCATACCGGGTGTTTTGTCTGGCCAACATCCTGGCAGTTGCACCTCGCGACGATCAGGCAGCGGGCATGTGAGGAGGCCTGTCTGTTTATTCTGGGGAACCTATGCGTAGGCACGGTCATCCGTGTGCAGAATGTATGGTATATGGTATGGTAAATACGGCTACATTCATCTTTGCGACTACATTCATTTACTACAGGAGGCACATCGTTATGATTAAAAAAATTGCTACAGTGGCTGTTTACGTGGAGGATCAGGCGAAGGCTCGCGAGTTTTGGACCGAGAAGGTGGGGTTTGTCGTACATCGAGACGAGCCGATGACCCCCAATGCCTCGTGGCTGGAAGTCGGTCCAGAGGGAGCCGAGTCGCATCTCGTCATCTATCCCAAAGCGATGATGCCCGGATCTGAGCAGATGAAGGCCTCGATCGTATTCGAATGCGAAGACATCGACAAAGCCTATCAGGAAATGAGCCAAAGGGGCGTAATCTTTTTGGAGGAGCCAAAGAAAATGGCCTGGGGCAGCTTCGCCCGGTTCAAGGATGCGGATGGAAACGAATTTCTCTTGAAAGGCTGATACCACTGTTGCTCTATCGTTCTGTGACTTGCGGCAGCATGGCGGGTGCGGGCATTGCGTAAACCAGCATTGCGTGAACCAGAACTGCAACTCGTGCTATACTGTTAGGACAGGTAGAAAATAACAGAACGGAAGGAGAGCGATGGAGTGGAGATCTTTATTGGCGTACTTGTCGCATTTGTGCTGCTCATCGGATTTATGTCGCTAGCCTTTAAGAAAGAAGGACCTGGAAGACGTCATGCATCCGGAGGAGACTCAGGCGGAGCCACGTCGTTTTACAATGACAACGACAGAACCCGCGATTCCGACAGTTCCTGGGGAGACGGAGGGTCCAGCGACAGCGGCGGGGGAGATGGCGGCGGCGGTGGCGGAGATTAGGCCAGTGAAAAAATTTCTGGCTGCCGATGGAAGCTGTCAGGCATCCGTGTTACAATGATTGGGAAATCATGACGTACGGATCGGGGAACCGGTCTGAAAGGAGAGATGTTTTATGGTATGCATGATGATTGTCGAGAAGAGCATTGCAGCAAGGGTCACAGGAAAGATCCTCCTTTCAGTCGGGCAGTAACCGTTCTTTAAGTGAGGATTTCCTGTGGCCGGTTTTGGAAAGACATCCAAATCAAAACCGAATGCAGGAGGAATCCGCACGTGAACCAATATCTAAAGTCTTTGGGCTGGAACGATTTTTTTGCCGGCCATGTTTCCCCTTTTATCGAGCAGGGATTTGAAGTAGGGCGTATCGCTCTTGAACATAAAAGGCTGTATCGGATTTTAACCGAACACGGCGAGCTGTTGGGCGAGGTTTCCGGAAAGCTTCGCTATGAAGCCGCTGGCCGAGAAGACTACCCCGCTGTGGGCGACTGGGTAGTGATCAGCGCCCGGCCTCATGAACAAAAGGCCACGATTCACGCGATTCTGCCGCGCAAAAGCAAGTTTTCCCGAAAGGCTGCCGGCGAAGGCGTCGAAGAACAGATCGTCGCTACCAACGTGGATACCGTTTTTCTCGTGAACGCTCTAAACAACGACTACAATTTGCGCCGCTTGGAACGCTATCTGATTTTGGCTTGGGAAAGCGGAGCCAGTCCCGTGATTGTACTGAGCAAATCCGATCTGTGCGACGACCTGGAAAACAAGATCGCCGAGGTAGAGTCAGTGGCAGTCGGAGTGCCGGTCCATGCGATCAGCTCGGAGCAGGGAGAGGGGCTCGATGCCTTGGCACCGTATTTGGGAGAGGGGAAGACAGTCGCTCTTCTCGGCTCTTCAGGTGTGGGGAAATCCACCTTGATCAACCGCCTGTCCGGAAGGAATGTCCAGCTCGTCAAAGAAGTACGCGAGGGAGATGACCGCGGGCGGCATACGACGACCCATCGCGAGCTGTTTCAGCTGCCTGGCGGCGGCCTGATGATCGATACGCCGGGGATGCGCGAGCTGCAGCTCTGGGAGGGAGACGAAGGCTTTCGCGATGCCTTCGACGACATCGAGACGCTGGCCGCCCAGTGCCGCTTCAGCGATTGCCTCCACGCCAAGGAGCCCGGCTGTGCGATTCGGCTGGCGATCGAAGAAGGCACACTGGATCGTTCCCGTTTTGACAGCTACCGAAAATTGCAGCGAGAGCTGGCCCATCAGGCGCGCAAAGAGGATGCCAGGATGCGGGCAGCCGAAAAAGACAAATGGAAAAAGATCAACATGGCTCTCCGGCAAACGAAGCCAAAGCGGTAGCCGTCTGCCGCGTCTGCAATCACAATCGGATCGGTGCCTTTTACACACCGGATCACATTGGCCCCCTTTGCAAGGCAAGGGGGTTTTTTCTATGTATGGCCGTTTCATTTTCAGCACGGGCTCGTGCTTTTCCTGAATTCCAAAAAATACGCTTGCCCCTTTCATAGCGGATATGATAGATTTGTCAGTATCAATTGAACATAGCTGATGACTCGTATAATTTTGGGAATTGGCCCATGAGTTTCTACCGGGTGACCGTAAATCGCCTGACTACGAGTGAACGAGCGACCAGGAGTTAGTCCTTTACCCGTAGCGGGAAACAGCCTCCTGCTGTCGCTTGCACGTTTTCGTGACCCCTGAAGGGATGTGCCCGGAGGGACAGGTTTCACTTGGAGTCGGTTTGAAAGACCGGCGAGTGGACTGTCTCGTCTGGGCTTTTTTGTTTCCATATAGATGAAAAATGGATAGGAGGAAATCGTGTGAAAGAATTGCAAGAGCGAATCATTCGGGACGGGCGAGCGCTGTCCGAAACTGTATTAAAGGTGGATGCTTTTCTTAATCATCAGGTTGATGCGGAGCTGACGATGAAAATTGGGCAAGCATTTGCGGATCTTTTCCGTTCGGAGAAAGTGACCAAGGTCCTGACGGTGGAGGCGAGCGGTATTCATTTTGCTCTTGCAACGGCGTATGCGCTGGGGGTTCCATTCGTTTACGCGAAAAAGAAAAAAGCGGTGACACTCTCCGATGACGTGTACTCTGCGCCTGTCTATTCCTTTACCCGTAAGGAGAACTACCAGATCAGCATCGCCAAGCAATACCTCAGCGCAGAAGAGCGCGTCCTGATCGTGGATGATTTTCTGGCGACAGGAGCAGCTTTGGTTGGACTGACACAAATCGTCGCAGATGCCGGCGCTCACCTCGTCGGCGTGGGTGCTGTCGTAGAAAAAAGCTTCCAGGAAGGAAGAGGATTGCTGGAGAAAGCAGGCGTCCGGGTGGAATCGCTGGCACGGATCAAGTCGATGAAGCCGGGAGAAATTCATTTCGTAGAGACAACGCCGGTTCACACATCCTAAAAGCACCACATGATACATGCTGCTGTCGTGATCAATCGCGATTTACAGGTACTGTATAGCAAATCAACATATCCTGCGCAGTCAATAAAGGAGAGGAGTTACGTTCATGTTGTCCAAACAAAAAACGCTCACGCTGGGCATGCAGCATGTGCTGGCGATGTACGCCGGAGCGGTCATCGTTCCTCTGATCATCGGGGATGCGCTGAATTTGACCCCGACGCAGATTGCATACCTGATCGCCGCCGATTTGTTTACCAGCGGGATTGCGACACTGCTGCAGGTGATCGGTACGCGCTATACCGGCATCAAGCTTCCTGTCGTTCTGGGCTGTACCTTCACAGCGGTCGGACCGATTATCGCCATTGCGTCGTCCAGTAACCTGGCCACGGCCTATGGAGCCATTATTTTATCCGGATTATTTGTCGTGCTGGCCGCTCCGCTGTTCGGCAAGCTGCTTCGGTTCTTTCCTACCGTTGTACAAGGTTCCGTGGTTACGATTATCGGGTTGTCGCTGATTCCTGTGGCAATGAACAATGTGGCCGGAGGAGCGGGCAATCCCGATTTTGGACATCCGCGCAATCTTCTCTTGGCACTGGGGACACTGGTTGTCATCCTGCTTGTCAATCGCCTGTTTAGTGGCTTTATTCGCGCTATTTCAGTGCTGATCGGACTTGCAGCAGGCACGCTGGCCGCGTACTTCATGGGAATGGTCAGCTTTGAAAGCGTGGCATCCGCTTCCTGGGTGAGCGTCGTTCAGCCGTTTTATTTCGGCGTACCTGAATTCAATATCGTTGCCATCGTGACGATGATTCTCGTCAACATTATCAGCATGGCGGAATCAACAGGAGTTTACTTCGCATTGGGCAAGGTGACCGATAAAGAAGTGACGAAGCAAGATGTCGTCAAAGGGCTGCGCGGGGAAGGCGTGGCGATTGCGCTCGGCGGTATTTTCAATGCGTTCCCGTATACGGCCTTCTCGCAAAACGTAGGGCTCGTCTCGCTGACCGGCATCAAAAGCCGCGACGTCATGATCGGTGCTGGCGGAATCCTCGTCGTGCTGGGACTTTTGCCGAAGCTGGCCGCCCTGACGACGATCATTCCCGACCCGGTGCTCGGAGGAGCGATGATCGCGATGTTCGGGATGGTTGTAGCGTCCGGCATCAACATCCTGTCCCGCGTGGACCTGCGCCAAAACGAAAACCTCCTCATCGCGGCCTGCAGCATTGCTGTAGGACTCGGTTCCGCAGCAGTTCCAACGATGTTTGACCAATTGCCGAACATGCTGAAAATGCTGATGCAAAACGGCATTGTCACCGGTTCGTTGACCGCGGTTATTTTAAATATCGTGCTCATTCATACGAAGAAAGAGAACAGGCAGCCTGTTCCGGCAGCCTCGACTGTTCCAGAGGTGTGAATTTATGGTCGGTTTCGTTTCAAGAAAAAAAGATGCTCCCATGGTTTTACCAATGAGGAGCATCTTTTTTTCTTGGGACAGAAGAACGTGTGAAATTGGGAAATTACCCAAAAAGGGAATTCTTGGAGGTGAATTTAGGGCTAAATAAGTTCGACATTTTTTGTTCATTGCTCGAAAACCCAAACAGAAATAAATACCGTAGCATATTATCTTCTTAATAACAAATAACCCGTAAAGTAGCACTGTTTTTGATTGCCTTAAAATCAATGATAATTTAGTCAATTTCCATTAATGTTACTTTTTTGTAACCAAACATTACCTTTATTTTACTATTATGGGTTTTGGATATAGCTCACAAAGAATTGTCGAAGTGGCTTACTTCTTAGGTTATTACATCAGCTTATTAAATACAAATGGTAAGGAGGTGGCCATCTGGAAATATATCTAGTTAGGTTTTCTTGTTTTCAGATATCACCAAGTGAAACTAATGGCAAAAAAGTAAGGGACCATCGATCAAGACTTTTTAGTAGGTTATTTGTGTAAATAGGTAATTGCCTTAGGGTTAAGTAGAAAGGGGATTGTTAAAATGAAAATTGGAAAAATTAGTTTGACGATACTACTTACCTCATTTTTTGTCTTAATATTTAGTTCATCAAGTTTTGCCAAAACAAAAGAAGGCGGAGATTCTTTTCTATCACACTTTTACCATCCAGACTGGGGGTACAAAAATATCTATTATACAGTACATACTATTGAGGAATATTATGTCTATACAAAATATGATGAAGTTGAGTTGGATCATCATCATGCAGTAGCTATCGGCAAAACTAGCGGATACCCCTATAGTCTGGAACTTTATGTTTCAGGAGTATACAAAGATGACGCTGGAACAATTGGAAAAATTAATGCTTCTGATTGGAGATGGAGAGATCGGTTAACAGATTATATAACCGATCGTGGTGAAACAGTATATGGCGGGGGGAATACAAAAACTTTTTATAGTACCGTAACCGACAGGCCAAAAGTTACTTTTACCAGTGGTGCTGTTGCAGATGGAATCTATTATGGCAGTACAGATGAAATAAGAATGTCGTTATATTAAAAGGAGTGACAAGTATGAAAAAGACGTGGGTTTTGCTCTCTGTGGTTGCCGTTGTGTCGCTAGGCAGTATCTCATATTCATTAGCAAACATTGAATTAAATGACCATGATAAAGGAACTGAATTCGCCAAGTATTACAAAAAAGCTTTGGAGAAAAATAATGATAACAAAATCACTATAGATACCGAATCCGAAAAAATCAGCCAAGATGAACTAACAGATAAACTAGCAAGGTACCAAGCATATTCAAAAGCTTTTGGCATCAAGCTAACTGAAGAAGACGCTATGAAGAAATTAGAAGAAAGAACAGTTCTTGCGGAATATGCAAGAGAACATGATATTTACCCTACAGAAGAAGAAATTAAAAAGCATATCAAGGAAATGGCTGATTCCTATAAAGAGCATAAATATGATGTTGTTGCTGGTATCATTGAAGGACTGGATATTACCGAGGATGAGTTCTTCTTTGAATTCTCAAGAGACGGTTATGAAGAGGAGTTGGTACGGTTGAACATACTCAACAAAATAAAGTCGGAGAATGAAATGTTAGATGGGGAGGATGAAATCGAGTATCACAAAAGGATGTTAAGTAAACTTAATGATTTGATAGAAGAATTAAAATAGATCATAATGCGAAGCCCCTTAGAACAAGGGGAGCAATCAGTATGTGACTTCAACAGTTTCAAAGGTGTAAACGGACAACGCTCCAATTGGATAAGCAGAAACAAATACGAACACACAAAAAAGATACGAAGGGTGCCCCGCCGTGAAAACACGGATGGGCACCCTTTTTTTTTTTGAGCCTTTCATCTGTATGGATGTTCTCTCTCCTCCAAGAAATTTACAAACGCTTTGACCACGGAAATCTCCAGGGATTCGTTGCGAAAGATCATCCAGGTTCTGCGGACGACGGGGACGCCATCCTTCGTCGTGCAGCGGGTGACGTACAAATCTTCGTTGGGGTCCAGCAAAATGCTGGGCAGGATCGCATAGCCGAGGCCGTTTATCACCATTTCTTTGCAGGTCTCCATTTTGTCTACCTCCATGGAGATCAGGGGCGGGTCAGAATAGCGTTCATGCCACCAGTTGTCGATCAGCTTCTTTAAGGAAGTATCCGTGTTGTAGTAGATGCGGGACAGATTGGGCAGGTCCTCGATGTCGATTTCGTGCTTGGAAACGATGAAAATTTCTTCGTCCATCAGCAGCTTGCGCTGATCGGGCCAATTGTAATCGCCGCGAATGATGCCGAGATGCACTTTTTGCTTGTAGACGGAGTTGATGACCTCCTCACTCCATCCGGAGGTAACGTTAAATTCTACATCGGGATACTGCCGGTGGAAGTCCTTCAAGATAGATGGAAGCTTGTAGCGGGCAAAAATGCTGGAAACGCCCAATCTCAAGGTTCCTTGCACTTTGTCGCCCATGTTTTGCAGGGCTTCTTTTGTCTTGCGCAGATGAAGCGTCATGTCGCGGGCGTATTTGACCAAATGCTCACCCTGCGGCGTGAAGGTAACGCCTCTTCTGCTGCGATAGACGATGGTAATGCCAAACTCCTGCTCCAACTGCTGCAGCCGGTAAGTAAGCGCCGGCTGCGAGATGCGAATTTTCTCCGCAGTTTTGGTGATATTCTTTTCGTCGTACAGCGTCGTTAATATGACCCAATCTCTGTCATCCATATGGTTCCAACTTTCTTTCAATAAAAAAAGTAGTGAAATTGGCTAAAAACGGAATGGAAAAACTTATCGTTAATTGTACAGAAAAGTCATGAATGATCAACATTCTTTTTTCAAACGAAAAACAAAAACATAAAAAATACTTATGGATCTTTATAAAAAATAAGTATTTTTTTTATTGCTTTTCTTTGGCTACTATTGTTGTAGAGTTAAACGAATATTCATTCTCTTTAATCTGTACTATCATGAAGGAGTTGGAACAACAGATGTACGTTTATGGGCAAATCTATCGAATCCCAAGCACGTTGGTGCGCGGGGGTACCAGCAAGGGGCTCATCTTGCGTACGGTTGATCTCCCCAAAGACCCGGTTGCCCGCGACCAGGTGATCCTGAAAGTGTTCGGCAGTCCCGGAAACAACCAAATCGACGGGATCGGCGGGGGAACGCCTCTGACGAGCAAGCTTGCGCTCATCGGACCGCCTGCCAGCCAGGATGTTCACATCCATTACACATTCGGGCAGGTCAGTCTGGAGAAAAAAGTGATTGATTACCATGTCACCTGCGGGAACATGGCGTCGGCAGTCGGGCTGTATGCGGCTGAAGAAGGATACGTGGAATTGCAGGAGCCGTTTACACGAGTTCGCATCTTCAACACCAACACGAACAGAGTGATTGAAGTGGAGGTCCCGGTCGTAAACGGGCAAATCCAGTACGAGGGGGACTTTTCCATCGCAGGAGTGTCTGGCACCGGAGCGAAAATCATGGTGAATTTTCTCGATACGGGGGGAACCTTTTCCGGCAGGACCTTGCCCACCGGAAATCCGATAGACACCATCGCATTGGATGACGGCAGAAAATTCCCGGTGACGATCATCGATGCGGCCAACATCCTCGTGTTTGTTTTGGCACAGGATGTCGGAGCGACCGGAACAGAGCTGTCCAAGGACCTAAACGGAAATGCCCGCTTGCTGGAAACGCTAGAGAAGATTCGCGTAAAAGCCGGAGTGATGCTCGGAATCATTGAGGATGAAACGACGGTCACCCCTGCGACACATGCTCTGCCCAAAATCGCGATGATATCCGCAGCCTGCGATTATCAGACCGAGGACAAGCAAATGGTACGGGCGGACAGCCTCGACCTTTTGGGACGCTATCTTTCCATGGGGACGCTGCACAGGGCTTTTGCAGTCAGCGGTTCCATCGCTTTGGGAGCGGCCGCGAACATTCCGGGCACCCTGCCGAACCGGTTGGCGAGGGGCACGGAAGCCGGCCTTCGGATCGGCCATCCCACAGGGACTTTGTACGTAGAAGCGCAGGTAGAACGAGAGGGGGAGGACTGGAGTGTGAAGCGGGCCGCCGTTGGACGGACTGCGAGAAGGCTGATGGATGGGTATGCCTACGTTCCGGTCTCGTCTTTGACAAGCGTGGTTCAAGCGTAGCGGCGAAGGGACGGGGGTTTCCCCGCCTCCGCAGAAAACAGTCGGCTCTTTGCAGACGACTGGAAGCGGTTTCAGCATGATCGGTTCAACCCCGATTAGTTTCATTATGATTCATCAATACCCTTATCCCGATTTGGTTTATGAGGAGGACTGACATGAAACGAACAGCGATCTGTTTATCGCTTACACTTGCTCTTGCCTTTAGTCTTATCGGCTGTTCCAGCCAACCGTCGTCTACGGCTGGCGGTTTGACGGAAGGCTACCCGAAACAGCCCATCGAGATGGTCGTTCCTTTTGGCGAAGGCAGCGCAAGCGACACATTTGCCAGAAAATTCGCCGACTTGCTGAACAAGCAAACGGCTCAGCCGGTTCAGCCGCTCAACAAGGATGGCGGAGGCGGTCTCGTCGGACTTCTTTACACATACAAACAGAAGAATGACGGATACACCCTATTGGAAATCACGCCTTCGCACGTCATTGCCGATGTGCTGGGAAAAGGGAAAAACATCAAATTGATGGAAGATTTCGAACCTCTTGCCCGGATCCAGAGCGATATTTACCTGCTGTCCGTCCCGGCAAATAGCGGGATCAAGGACTTCGACGACCTGGTAAGGCAGGGCAAAGACAAGGAAATATCCTTCGCCGGCATCAGCCCGGGGGGGCTGGACGACTTGACATTGAGCGCTCTGGCTGATGCCACCGGAATCAAGATCAAGTTCATCCCTTACAAGTCCGGTTCAGAGGTCAAAGCGGCGGTTCTGGGCGGAGAAGTCGACGTGTACTTCGACAAGCTGATCTCAGCGGTGTCATACATCCAAAACGAGAAGGTAAGGCCGATCGTCGTGCTGCATGATGAACGGGTGACGCAAATCGAAGAGTTGAAGGACACCCCGACAACGGTGGAAAAGGGGATTGATTTGACGATAGGCTCCTGGCGCGGATTTGCCGTAAAAAAAGATACGCCAGCCGAGGTGAAGCAGTATTTGATCGACAAAATGAAAGCGGTTTATGAGACGGACGAGTACAAGGAGTTCGCCAAACAAAATCTGGCAGATATTCGCGAGGGGTTCCTCGGCCCGGATGATTTCAAAAAAGAGTGGGAAGAGCAGTATCAAATTTTTGACAAAATTGCCCAAAAAACCGGGCTGAAAAAGTAGGATAAGCGGTTTTCCGCCGCTCTTCTTCGGAGGTGACCATAATGGGAGAAATCGTGTTTCATGTTCTGCTGATTGGAGCAATCGGCTACTTTTTCAAAGAGTCGCTTTTCATCGATACGGCGCGGGCCAGCGATCCGATCGGCCCGGCAGGTTTTCCGCAAGGCATTTTGATCCTGGCGATTCTGCTAGCTCTTTTCTCGCTTTTCCAGACAATCCGAAAGAGAAAAAAGAGTACCGGGGAGCAGCATCGGCCGCCTGAGCTTTCCAAGGAGTTTGTCGGGCTGCTGGTCAGCATCGCCGCCTTCGTGCTCGCCGTGGATATCATCGGCTTTCTGATTGCCTGCTTTCTTCTGCTGCTTGTTCTTCTCTTGCTGCTCGGAGAAAAAAAGGTGGGAAAGGTAGTCGGCCTATCGGGGGTCATTTCGATCAGCTTTACGCTTTTGTTCGGCAATCTGCTCAGTGTTCCGCTGCCAAGAGGTGTGGAAGCGCTCAAAACGCTGAGTTACTACATCTACTGAGAACGGGGAGAATATCATGGACATCAATTTATTTGCCGAGGGTCTGGCGACGACCTTGTCCCTTGGCAATTTGGCACTCATCCTGCTGGGCATGCTTCTGGGAGTGCTGTTCGGGTCGCTGCCCGGCATCAGCTCCTCCATGGCCATCGTGCTCATGCTTCCGTTCACCTATTACATGGGAATCATTCCCTCTATCATCCTGCTCGTGTCCATATATGCAGGGGCAGCGTACGGCGGCTCGATTACCGCGATCCTGTTCAATACGCCGGGCACTCCCGAAGCGGTCGCCACAACGTTTGACGGTTATCCCATGGCCAAACAGGGCAAAGCGGGGCGGGCATTGGGTTTGTCTATCAGCGCTTCTGCTTTTGGCGGTATCTTTTCCGTATTTGTCATGCTGTTTCTCTCTCCGCCGCTGTCGCAGGTGGCACTCAAAATCCAGAGCGCCGAGTATTTTGCTCTCGCATTTTTAGGCATAACGGTCATTTCCGCCATCGGTTCGAAAAACATGACAAAAGCGCTGATTTCCGGTTTGCTCGGGATTGCAATTGCGATGATCGGGATTGACCCAATCGTCGGCACGGAGCGTTTTACGTTTGGCCAGATTGAGCTTTTGAACGGGATCGAGTTCATTCCGATCATGATCGGCGCTTTTGCGCTGGGCGAAGTGCTGAATCAGGTGGCGGAGAGAGCAAAGACACAGAACTTTACGACCACCGAAAAAATCAAGCTGGAAGGGTACAAGCTCAAAGATTTGTTCGTCCATAAGTGGTGCGTGTTAAAAGCCTCCGTGATCGGGACCTTGATCGGAATCCTGCCGGGGACCGGCGGTTCGATCGCTTCGATTGTGAGCTATGGAGAAGCGATGCGGTCCAGCAAGAACAAAGAGAAGTTTGGCAATGGAGCAGAAGAGGGCGTGATCGCGCCGGAAGCAGCCAACAACGCCGCGGCCGGCGGAGCGATGATCCCTACGCTGGTGCTCGGGATTCCCGGGAGTCCGACCACCGCCGTTATCCTTGCGGCGCTGACTCTTCAGGGCCTGCAGCCCGGACCGCAGCTGATGACGGAGCAGCCGCTGATGCTGTACTGCATTTTCTTTGCGATGCTGATCGCCAGCGCCATCACGTTTATCGGTGGGCGCGTAGGCGTCAGAAGCTTCGGTCTGGTTCTCAAGCTTCCGTATTCCATACTCGCCTCGATCATCATCGGCTTGTCCGTCATCGGTTCGTACGCGGTTTCCAACAACATGTTTGAGGTGTGGCTGATGCTCGCGTTTGGACTGATCGGGTATTACATGAAAAAGTACGAATTCTCCCCGGCTGCGCTGATTTTGGGGTTAGTTCTGGGAAAGATGATGGAGGAAACCTTCCGTCGGCAGCTCCTGATCACCGACGGAGACTTCACTTCTTTTCTCACGCAACCGATATCGGCGGTCATCTTGCTGATGGCTGCAGTGTCGCTGTTGTACCCGCTTCTCTCAAAATCATTTTCACTCGGGCAAAACAAGCGTAAACCCCAGGCAACTGAAGTGAAGTAAATGGGCTTCATCGCTGCCAGGACATGCCTATAAGCTGTCAGCCAACTCATCCAGGCACCGGATCACCGCTTCGGACACCTCTTCCAGACGGGAGAAAGCTGCTTGTGCCTCCTGGTGTCTGCCTTCCTTTACATGGAAGAAGATAGAGCGTACCAGCTCGTGAAATTGGCGATGCGGCTCCTCGAGCTTTCGGAACGTTTCCAGAGAGCCGAGCGAGCCGTTTTCTTTGGCCGCGTCGTACCATTTCCCCAAACGGCATTGGTGATGGTTGACCAGCTCATTTTCTTCGATCTGGTGATATCCGAGCATGAAGTTGTAGAGCCACCACTTCCACAGCAGGTGATCGGTCTTGACGATTCGCAGGTAGTGCTTGTCCCGCAGGGAAGAGGTTTGGCTGATGCTGAGTTTATGCAATTCGTTGACAGCGACGCCGATGTCGTACACGTTCTGGCCAGCGGTGGACACATTGGCTGCGATCAATTCCATGTTTTCCTGAACGCTGGAGACGCGCCTGGTTATGTCGGAGGTGGCGGCGGACTGTTCTTCTGCGATGGCCGCGATATGTTCCGTAGAGCGGCTGACCTCTTTGATGCTCTCCACAATCAGGTTGAATAGCTGAATGGCCTCCCTTGTATGGGCGACTCTTTCATCGATCTGTCCGGTCATCCGCTCAGCCGTTTGGCCTACCAGATTGGCATCCGACTGAACATTTTGAATGGTGGCGGTGATCGTTTGGACGGAGGATTTTGTCTGTTCCGCCAATTTCCGGACCTCCCCGGCCACGACCGCGAAGCCCCGTCCTTGTTCCCCCGCCCGCGCTGCCTCGATCGATGCGTTGAGGGCGAGCAGATTCGTCTGATCGGCGATGGAACGGATCATCTCCACGACCTGGGATACTTTGTCAATCGACTTTTGCAACTGGGCGATTTTCGCTTTGGTTTCGTAAAATTCTTCTGCCATGGCCAAAAAGTCGGTGAGGGAGGAGGCGATAATTTCCTTGCCCCTGTCCGCTTGTTCCATGGCGGACAGGGCATTTTCCGCTACCTCGGCTGACGATTGGGCCACCTTTTGAACGGACAGGGAGAGCTGCTCCGCAGCGGTGCTCACATTGCCAGCCTCGTCGGTGGTGCGGCCGAGCCTGTCCAGTACGTGTTTGATTTTATCGATCTGCATGACGAGCTCCAGCACATTGCCCAGCCGGTCAATTACCTTGAAGTCGTTGTCCGCCTGATAGGATTCCAGCACGATTTGAGAGTCGAGCGTTATGACCTTGAGCAGTGCGAGAAGGGCGTCAGACAGCTCCGCGGGACGTTTGGCGTAAGCGCTGACGATGGCTGGCACCAGATGTTCGTAGACACGCAAATACGAGCCCATGTACCACTCAGGGGCCAATCCGATTTTGCTATGAATGACACCGATTTTTTCCCGGCCGGCAATATAGTCCTCAGTCAGTTCTCCCGTGGCGAGCGATTGCAAGTAGCGGCGAAAAGAACCGGACAGCCGCTCAATCGTCGTGTTTTGGTCGATGATCGACAGAAGCTCGGGAAATTCGCCCAGCATGCGGTAATGCTGATCGGTAATGACAGGCGTTACCTCCTGCAAGAGTGGCTGCAAGCGACGGATCATCTCCAGATCGTGATTGGTCAGATGCAAAAATTTGACCTTGCTCTCAATTCGCTCGGGGGGCTCCACGTCGCTATCCTTGATCGGGAAGGCTCTGCTATTGGATGCGATTGAATTCGAATGTTTCCATAACATGAAAAATACCTCCGCTGTCGTAAAAATGACCTATTCCTGACAAGGAGATAGGCCGGTTTTTACACTGTTGTCTCTCACCGTTTTATTTGTGGGGAAAAAAGCTAATAAAATAGTTCTTTTGAACTAGTCTACCATGGATGACAAGCGGGAAAAAGGAAATTTCTCATGAATGGGAAGATTTTGCCACTAATTAGTCCGTAGCGTCTGGTATTAGTCAAAAAAAGTCATGTGAGGCTTGGTTTCCCGGTAGTAAGCCAGCCGATCCTCCCTGGTGCCGGTATGCAGCTCAAACTTGTGGCCATCCGGGTCTGTAAAGTAAATCGACAGCTTGTCCCGCTCATCCCGCTCGCGCCCGGGCAAAATGGCAGCACCCGACGCTATGAGATGATCTTTCCACTCTTCAAACTGGTTCTCCTCCACAGAAAAGGCGATATGTGTGTACGACTGGTGAATTTCATTGCGGGGGATGTCTGTCTCTTCATTTAGGGCGAGCCACAGGCCGTTTAAGTCAAAGTAGGCCAGCTTTCGGCCACGGACAAGCAGCTTGGCTCCAAGTGCGTCCTGATAAAAGCGGATGGAACGCTCCAGGTCGGAAACAGAAAAAAGCAAATGATTGATACCTTGCAGTTGCAACATGCGAATCCAGCCTTTCCAATAGGTTTGCTTCTGCTATTGTAACTGGGTGAACGTGCAGAAAGCAAAAAGACACCCCTGACTTATGCCAGGTCGGAAACGCGCTGATTATCGGTTGTTTCCTTGCAAAAAGCTCTTGGGTCTCTGGGAAAGGCAAAGGGCAGACCGCCACGGATCTGCCCTATTTTTCAGGCTTGCTGTCCTTGCTGTTGAGACTGTGTCTGGATCGTCGATTGCACCTGGGAGACCATCGTTTGCGCCTGGGCAATCTCTTCGGAAGCTTGCTTGAGTGCTTGCTCCGCCAATTGCGGGTTGGCGGCGGACTGTTCAATCGCCTGCGTAATTAGCGTTTTGGCAAGAGTAGCGGATACCTCCGCCTTTTTCAATTGGTCGGTGTTGATTTGTGCTGGCACGAGCACCATTCCTCCTGTTCGTCATCATCTGTCTCATTTAGATTGTCCGCCCGGAGGAAAATTATGTGGCATGACAGCAGCACAACCGTGCAGAAGGACAGATGCATACCTTTAAAACAGGAGGTGTTTGCGGATGAACAAAGCATGGATACGGGCGATTGCAAGGGCCGAGGATTCGTTTTGGACGATCGTCTTTTCGGCCAGGAAGCGAATCGGGGAAAGAGGAGTTTTGCTCCCGGAGCGCTTCAATTCCAAGGTAAAAATCAAGCGGTACTTGCAAAAAAGCATGTCTGCTTGTCTGGCGGAGCGAGTGATCCGGAATCTGCAATTGAGAAGGATTGGGGGACGTCTGGCCATACCCGTAGGGGACGGAATTGGAGCGCCGCCCATTCTCAAAAAGAAATTGCTCTCTCATGCAAAAGGCAGGGTGACGATCGCCGTCTGGTTTGGCTTTGACAAGGACGACCGGTTTTTCCGCGTGTATCAATTGCGCCGAAACGCAAAGGGACAATGGATTGTTTACGGACGCCATCCATTGGACTATCCGTTCAACCGATCTTTTCGAAAGGTATCGACGGGCTGCTGCTCTGCCTGTATCAATTGCGCGTAAATGAGCGGCAGCGGTCTTCCTGTACTCGCAAGCGAAACCTGCCTGTATCGGGGTGAAAAAAGCAGTCTTCCCGGGATGCAAGGGGAAGGAAATGAGGAGGTGGTAAAGATTTTACTTGCTTTTTTACATAAAAACATGTATATTATTGAATTGTCGCCTAGGTGCGACAAAATCAGACAAAATGTGCCCTTAGCTCAGCTGGATAGAGCGTTTGACTACGAATCAAAAGGTCGGGAGTTCGAATCTCTCAGGGCACGCCATTTGCCTCAAAAAGCTGGTTTTCCGAAAACGATATCTTTTCGGGAACCTGCACCACAGTCAATGTCGGGAAGTAGCTCAGCTTGGTAGAGTACTTGGCTTGGGACCAAGGGGTCGCAGGTTCGAATCCTGTCTTCCCGACCATCGAATTTCATACGTGCCGGTATGGCGGAATTGGCAGACGCGCGCGACTCAAAATCGTGAGGGAAACCGTGGGGGTTCAAGTCCCTCTACCGGCACCAATACATATTGTTTGCAAGGTGGGAAACAGTGATCAACTCCTGTTTCTCATCTTTTTTTTATCGAATATTTTCTGTACACGGCTGGTCGGCAGGGAGATGATCCGCTGCCTTTTCAGGAGCGCTTTCGACTTGAGCAGCTTCAGGTAGCAGGCCGGATGTGGGCCAGGACATCGTTCATGATGGCGGGCAGCGTTTTTTGTCTTGCGCACAATAACCTCTTGATATAGGCTTTCTCCGATTTTTTCAAGTATTTTTGCGGTACCTTGTTTATGGCTCTCTTGATATCCTGGGGAGACAAGGCTTGTATTTTTTCAACCATTTGCGAAACCAGTGAACGTTTGTCCGATGTGAAGCGTTTTAACCCGGCTGGAATGCGCAACTGCTTTTTTCTTCTGTTGGTACGGGGAAAGAGGGCCCCGCTTCTCTGCGGTCGGCGCGCTTTTTTGGTCTTCCACCTCTCCGGCGATCCAAACAGAGCAATGCCGTGATCGATCAGGTACCAACGGTAGCGATCATCGGCTTGATTGCGGTATAGAATCAGGTTTCGGTTGGTCCGATCCGGATTCATGATCCAGGCATCGAAAACCGCAAGCTGAGCCAACAGGTCTGATTGATGGACATGCTGCTCCGGGTTCCGGTGAACCTCTGGCGAAGCTTTCTTCCACGGGATCACTTCCTTTGCCGTGGCTTTCAAGGAAACAATCCCCCGTTTTTTCCATCCTCTTCGCCCTTTTACTCTGATCTCCTTTACCTTGGCTGCGGGGAGTCCGACAAGCTTGGCAAGCTCCGCTGCGATATACTCGTTTGCGAGCAGAATACGATAGTTTTTCCGCTGTCTGGTCACCGGGAATTTAAAATACCCCTGCGTTCCCTCTCGGTTTTTCACGATCCATATTTCTCTTCCGTATCTGTTGCGAAGAACCTTTTTGAACTTCCATTTCCATCGTCCCACAATGGTCCTCCTGAAAACATAAGTTTCATACAGTGTATGTGACGAAAGGTTATTTGGAGGTGAAAAAAGAAGGAAGGCGGCCAATAAGGGCCGCCCAAAATCGTTTGCTTCCATTTTTTCTTGTCGAAAAGGAGTTATACCCAGCCAAATGCATAGGCAATCTGTGTCGTTGCATACGTGACCGCAATGGCGATGCAAAGCGGAATGGCTGCCGAGAGCACCGTCCATTTGACGCTTTTTGTTTCTTTGTAAATAGTAAACAGCGTGGTTCCGCAAGGGTAGTGCAAAAGCGAAAACAACATCATGTTCAGCGCCGTAAGCCATGTCCAGCCGTGTGCCAGGAAAATATTCTTGATGTTCGCCGTGCTTTCCAGATCGACCATCGCGCCGGAGGAGAGATAGCCCATCAGGAGGATCGGCAAAACGATTTCATTGGCAGGCAGGCCGAGCAGAAAGGCCATGATGATATAGCCGTCCAGTCCGAGCGCGTGAGCAAATGGATCAAAGAACGAAGCCATATGTGCAAGGATGCTGGCATCTCCTACCGTGATGTTGCCCAAAATCCAGGTGATCACCCCTGCCGGTGCCGCAACAATAATCGCGCGGTTGAGAACACTCAGCGATTTGTCCTTGGAGGCGAGGAGGACGGTTTTCAGAATTTGCGGCTTGCGAAACGGCGGCAGCTCCAATGTATAGTGCGTCGGTACACCGCGCAGCGCAGTCTTGGACAAAATCCAGGAGACGGCAAGCGTCACGACGATGCCGATCAGTACCATTCCCATCAGGACCAGAGCTGTTACGAGCGTGGTGTACTGACTGGCGACGCCTGCAGCCATAAAGAGGGAGGCCAACAGGATCAAGGTAGGCCATCTGCCGTTGCAGGGAACGAAGTTGTTGGTCAGAATCGCGATCATTCTCTCGCGGGGCGACTCGATGATCCGCGTCGACAGAATCGCAGCCGCATTGCAGCCGAATCCCATGGACATGGTCAATGCCTGCTTCCCATGGCCCCCCGAGCTTTTGAACAAGCGGTCCATGTTAAAGGCGACTCGCGGCAAGTATCCGAAATTTTCCAACAGGGCGAAGATCGGAAAGAAAATCGCCATCGGCGGAAGCATGACGGAGACGACCCAGGAGGTCCCGCGATACAGCCCCAGAACCAGAACGCCGTACAGCCAATCCGGCGCATGAACAGCCTGGAATCCGGCAGTCAAATAGTCTTCGATTACGCCAAAGAAAGAGGCTAGCATCGAAGAGGGAACGTTGGCACCAGCGATCGTCAGCCAGAAGACCACGCCAAGAATGGCCAGCATGATGGGAAAACCCCAGATGGGAGAAGTCACGATGCGGTCGAGACGATACGTCTGCTCCAGCCTTTTTTTGTCCTCGTACTTTACGGCTTCGTGGCATATGGAATGAGTCGCTCTGTAGATGTCGCCGACGATCTCGTCGCGGATCGACTCTCCGTTTGCCAGCCTTTGCGCCATTGCATAGAGAGCATCTAGCGAATCCGGTTTTTCAGTGGCAAGAGGCGTTCCCAAGCTGCATCACCTCCCCGGCTTCCGCCGCTGGAGCGCCCGCAGGCGACTTCAGTGTGGAGATGAGATCCGTGTCGCCGTCTAGGAGGCGAAGCGCCACCCAGCGCGGAGGAAACCGGTTCCCTAAAAGGCGGACGACGTGAGGCTCCAGCATTTTGATTTTTTCCTCGATCTCCCGGCTGTACACGATTGGCGCAGGCTCAGGGATCAATTGTCCTGAAGCGACTTGCCCGACTTTTTCCAGCAGTCCGTCGATGCCGATTTTTTTGCGGGCCGAAATCGTTGCGACTGGTACGCCAAGCCGTTCCTGGAGCTTTGCGACATCGATGCGCACGCCCAAACGCATGGCTTCGTCGATCAAATTGATGCAGAGGACGACCCGATTGGTCATTTCCATTACTTGCAGCGCAAGATTGAGGTTACGTTCCAGCGAAGTCGCATCCAGGACGACAACAGTAACATCGGGCTGTTCCAGAATAATATAGTTTCTCGCCACTTCTTCGTCAGTGGAGTTGGAATACAGTGAATACGTGCCGGGAAGATCAATGATCCGATATGCCTGGCCTTGGTATTCAAAATGGCCGGCAGCCATCGTGACGGTCTTTCCGGCCCAGTTTCCCGTATGCTGGGACAATCCGGTCAGGGCATTGAACAGCGTGCTTTTCCCTGTGTTTGGATTTCCTGCCAGAGCGATTGTTTTTTCCATCATGTGATTACACCTCCAGCAATTCTGCGAAGATCAGACCGCTTTCCTCTTTTCTGAGGGCAATCGTTGTATTGTTTACGCGAAAGGCAGTCGGGTCTCCGAGCGGGCTTTTTTGCAGAACTTCCACCACGTTTCCGGGGACAAACCCCAGATCGAGCAATCTTCTGCGAAGCACCCCTGTGACTTCCAGCTTTGTCAATCGGAGCTTGGTGCCGGTTTTCGCGTCGAGCAAACGGATTGGTGATGACATGGACACCTGCCTCCTTCTAAATAAAAGGCAAATTGCTTCCTCTTCCTTACACTATGAGCAATTGTCTATATGTTTCTCTTTAAAATTTAGTATAGACCAATATTTTTCGCTCAGCAACAAAAAGTTTACCGAGTGCAACTTTTGGGCCGGGTCTTCTCCGTCATGCGTAAAATGGGGCTGCGAGCAGGGCCGCGAATGCTCATGAATGATACAGTCGCGGACGACACCTTGCGCGAATTTTGCTATACTGACAAAAGAGGGTTTATTGATGAGGGTGGTGTGTTGGATGGGTCAGAGCGAAATGCAGGAAGCATGCGATGATACGTGTCAAGGGTCGGAGGCTTTGGACGCCGCAAGACTTGAGGATAAAATGATAGATGATCAAACGGCTGTTGATTTGGCCGATCTCTTCCGCGCACTGGGAGATCCGACGCGGGTCAAAATCATTTACGCGCTGCTGCAGCAGGAATTGTGTGTCCACGATATTTCGACGGCATTGGGGATGGGGCAGTCGGCTGTATCCCATCAATTGCGGTATCTGCGGAATTTGCGGATTTTAAAGCGGCGCAAGGTGGGCAAGACGGTCTTCTACTCGCTGGATGATGACCATATGGAACAAATTTTTGTTCAGACCCTGCAGCATCTGAAGCACGAATAAGCAAAAATAGCAGATGTTTTAGGAAAACTCGGTATCTGCCGGGTTTTTTTATTGGGAAAAGGAAAGGACATGCACTCAAAAAAGCTGACGAGGCTATTTTGCGAAATCTTGCCATGGGAGAAAAAAGGGTGTTGACTTTTCGGACGATGGAAAAATATGATAAGGGTGAGATTTCAAATATGAACAATTAATCATATGTTGGGGTGTTGGAGATGTCCAGAAAACCTGGTTGTTGTGAGCCCCTGGTCCAGTCAGAGACGCTTGTCAAGGCAGTCTCACACGGAAGTGAAGCCGCTCCAGGCTCACAGTCTGCCTCATGCTGCAGTTCACATAGTCATTCGCACAGTCATCACGATGGGCATCATCATCATATGCACGATGGGGAAAAAGGTCCGGATGCCGCGGTAGCATCGGCCGATATCCAGGGGGACGGGCAGCGAACTGTCTTTCGCATCAGCGGCATGGATTGCGCAGACTGTGCCCGCGGCCTGGAAAAAAAGGTAGGGGCGCTCGCGTCTGTCTCTCAAGTGGTGGTCAACTTCGGCGCTGCCAAAATGACTGTGCTGCACGAAGAGAACGCTGAGGAGGCGATTGTTCGGACAGTCAAACAGGCCGGTTATGACGCGGTACTGGAGAAGGACAAGAAGCAGCTGGAAAACAAGAGCTTCTGGCAGCAAAACAAGAAGGCGTGGTCGACGCTGATCTCCGGTTCCATTTTTCTCGTGGCGTGGACGCTTGATCTATGGGCCGGGATTCCGGAGACCGTCATCACCTTGCTGTATGCGGCAACGATTGTCATCGGCGGCTTTCGCATTGCCAAGAGCGGGATATACGGCTTGAAGTCCAGGACGCTTGGCATCGATTTTTTGATGACGATTGCCGTTCTCGGCGCTGCGGCTATTGGTGAATGGGCAGAGGGGGCGGCTGTTGTCTTCCTGTTTTCACTTGGGGAGACACTGGAGGCGTATACGATGGATCGGACGCGTCAGTCTCTCCGCAGCCTGATGAAGCTGGCGCCGGAGGAAGCGGCCGTCATAAGGGAGGGGCGGGAAGTAAGACTTCCTGTCGAGTCGATCCATGTAGGGGAGATCGTCCTCGTCAGGCCCGGCGAGAAGATCGCGATGGACGGTACGGTCATCGAGGGTGTTTCCACGGTCAATCAGGCCCCGATCACAGGAGAATCCGTGCCGGTCGAAAAGAACGCAGGTGACGACGTCTTTGCGGGCACGATCAACGAGCAGGGCGCGCTGAAGATCAAGGTAACAAGGCGATTTGAGGAGAATACCTTGTCCAAAATCGTCCATCTGGTGGAAGAAGCGCAGGCGCAAAAAGCTCCATCGCAGCGGTTTGTGGATGTGTTTTCCCAGTATTATACGCCGGCAGTGATCGTGGTCGCCGCTTTGATCGCCGTCGTTCCCCCTTTGTTTCTGCAGGAGCCGTTTGAGCTCTGGTTTTACCGGGCACTGATGATGCTGGTAGTGGCTTGCCCGTGTGCGCTCGTCATTTCCACGCCTGTTTCCATCGTGTCTGCGATTGGCAACGCAGCCAAACACGGCATTTTGATCAAAGGCGGGGTCCATCTCGAACGGCTGGGCGCGATCAGCACCATCGCATTTGATAAAACGGGAACACTCACAGTTGGGAGGCCAGAAGTGACAACCGTCATCCCGCTGGAAGGAAGAGATGAGGCTGAGGTAATGGCCATCGCTGCTTCTCTGGAAGCGATGTCCGAACATCCTTTGGCAGCTGCGATCCTGCGGCGGGCACAGCAAATCGGAGTGAGGCCCATGCCGATCAACGGTTTTACATCAGTGACGGGGCGCGGTGTGCAAGCGACTGTGGACGGCAACGACTACTATCTGGGCAACCCACGCTGGTTCCAAAATGAGCTTCATTTTGCGCTCGACTCTGTACAGTCGAGAATCGAGGCGCTGCAGCAAAAAGGTCAGACACTGATGCTGCTTGGTTGCGGACAGCAAGTCATCGCCCTGATCGGATTGGCTGACCAGGTGCGGGAGGAGAGCGCTTCGGTCGTCGCCAAACTCCGGCAGCTGGGCATAAAACAGGTAGCGATGCTGACCGGGGACAACAGAGGAACGGCCCATGCCGTAGCGGAGCGGTTGGGGCTGACCGCGTACAAGGCAGAACTGCTCCCGGCCGACAAGCTTTCTGCGATTCAAGCGTGGCAGTCCACCTCGAAGGGCGTAGCCATGGTGGGGGATGGAGTCAATGATGCTCCGGCTCTGGCTGCGGCAACAGTGGGGATCGCGATGGGCGGAGCCGGCTCGGATACGGCGATGGAAACCGCCGATATTACACTGATGGCTGATGACTTGTCCAAGCTGCCATACGCGATTGGCCTCAGCAGGCGGACGCTTCGCATCATCAAGCAGAATATCGCATTTTCTCTGCTCGTCAAAGTTGTCTTTCTGCTGATGATTCTGTTTGGCTACTCGACGCTCTGGATGGCTGTGCTCGCCGACACGGGAAGCTCGCTGATCGTGATTGCCAACGGCATGAGACTCCTGCGCTCAAAGGATGGAGGATAAGACCGCGCCGCTTGCTGGAAAAACGCCTCGTATGCAGCGAGGTCGTCTTGCCGGGCATTTGGCCCATCCGCATACGATAAAAGACAGCAGCCGAAAGCAATAGCAAAAACAAAAGCCACCTTCCTGAAATACAGGGGTGGCTTTTGCCGCTTCAAAGGAATGGCTTATACACCTGCCAAGCGATCGCAAAATGCTTTTGCGTAAGCCGGCAAATCGGGCGGACGTCTGCTGGAAACAAGATGTCCGTCGACCACGACTGGTTCATCCAGCCAAATCGCGCCAGCGTTTTCCATATCGTCGCGAATGCCTGGCGTCGAGGTAACCCTGCGGCCATCCAGGATTTTTGCGGAGATCAAAACCCATCCTGCGTGGCAGATCTGTCCGATCGGCTTTTCCCGTTCGTTCATGCGGCGTACAAAAGCGAGCACTTCCGGATAGCGCCTCAGCTTGTCGGGCGCCCAGCCGCCAGGTACCAGCAGACCGTCGTATTCGTCGATGTTGATGTCAGCAAAAGCAAAATCCGCTTTTGCAGGCACGCCGTATTTGCCCGTATAGCTTTTGCAGCTGACGGGACCTGCCAGATGAACGACTGCTCCTTCCTCCTGCACTCTGTAAATCGGGTACCACAACTCCAAGTCCTCAAATTCTTCATCAACCAGGCATAAAACCTTTTTACCTGCAAGCCGCATCGAAAATACCTCCCCCAAGCGATGTTTCTGTATGCCATTATACATGAATCAAAATCAACTTGCGCTGTTCTTTGCAGGCTTCCCTTGCTCAGCAGGAAAAAAGGGGGAGGTCATTCCCCCTTCTGACCGGTGCTTCCATTTTTCCACGGCGGATCGCCATATTGGTGAAGCTTTTGAGAAGCCTTGTAGAACAGCCACGGGATCAAGATGGACAAAACCGCCCCGAAAAATGTCAAATAAGGCGGCAGAGTACCGAATATCTTTCTGAGCATAAACCGATCCTCCTAACGGATTTCCGTCCTGTTCACCGACCCTCCATTGCGGATGTAGACAACGGCCTTCACTTCAATCTCGCTGGAGGCAAACAGATTTCGGCCGTGGTCCCAGTCCTCTTTGAGTTGCTTCCACAGATCAGGATGGGTTTGTTTTACATATGTGCCCAGTTCCAACACGTCGGTTTTCATTTTCTTCTGCACTTTGCGGATGGCATCATGTGAAAGCCTTTCAATCTCTGCCGCGATTGTCTTTTGAAGGTTATCCATGATGCGACTCTCCATAAAGTCCAAGCGCTCGAAGGACTCGGCGATTACGCCCTCGCATTCGATGAAAAACTGAAAACGCATGCGTTTTTTATCCCGGACGTCGGCCTTGATCGTTCTTTTCGTTCCCTGAATATTGAAGATCACGAGATTGTCTTTCACTTTGGTTTTCAGCAGCCCTCCCTGGACGTTTCCCAAGAGAAAGTTCAATCCTTCCGTCTCCTCCTCTCCGAGAAAGCCGATCATCTTGTTTCCCTGGCCTTGAAATACGGCAGCGCCTGCTACTTTCACTTCATTGTTGGCGGCGACAATACGCGGGAGGACAAAGCTGAACTCGTTGATCATATCTTCATGTACTTCCCCCAAGCGAACCTCGGGGATCATGCGTGCTGTGCGGTCTGTATTTTCCGCAACAGAGTTGATGTAGAGGGAAGGGAGCTTTTCCGTTTTCGGTTTTACCTCCAGGACAGGCTTGGCCTTCCCTTTGGAGATCATGACCTTGCTGGTCCTCCTCAAATCAGGATCGCGCAAGAAGTAATCGAGAACATCGGCAAACGTATTGGGCGATTTCGCCACTTCCTCGGAGACGATGACAACCTTTAAATGTTGATAAAACGGTGAACGGCTTGTCCGGACAGCCAGCTCACGCGAGATTTCGAACAGAGAATCTCCCTCAGACGTCAGGTTCTGGAACGGGTCGCCCGTGCTGCTCTGGCTGCCGCCTCCTCCTTGCGAGTTTGAGACAAGTCCTCCCGGAACGACGAATTGATGCGTAACGAGATACCGCCGTTTCCCTTTCGGTTTGTCCGGAGCCTCCTTTTCTGCCTGTCTTTCCATCTCTTTGGAGGACGGCAAATCAATTCCAACGCCGACTACAAAGCCGCGTTCCTCGATTTGTACCTGGTCCCAGCAGCCGGAGAGGAGGGAGACGGATAATACCGACACTAAAAGGCGAGCCGAGCTTTTACTCATCTCCCCGCACCCCCCTCCATTTGGCGATCAGCAAGAGAAGAATCGGGACCAGGTAAGTGATGAATATTCCAAAATAGACGAGCTGGTCCCCCAGCGAGAAAAACTGAACCAGATTTTGCGGCCAAAGCGAAATCATGTAGACCAGAGGGGAGATGATCAAAAGCCAGGTGAACTTTCTGACGTTCGGGAAAATCGATCCCAGGTTGAAAATCGCCAGATCGAAAAAGACCGTGCAGGAATTGAAAATCGTCATGATCCAGATGGTGAAAAAGAGCGACTCCACACGTTCGATAAACCCTCCGGGCACTTCGACGTCTTTGGCCAGTTCAATCGTCGGGTAGGTCAAGTTTTTCACCACCTCAGCGGAGAATACGCCGATGACAAAAATGTAGATCGTCAGGTACAGGAAAATAGGGATCAACAGTCCTTTCACGACGGCCTTGGGAGCGTCCTCGGCCCGGGTCATCAGCAGCGTATAAAAAAGGACGACCTCGTAGCCGGAAAACGACAGATTGACTTCTTTTGAGCCTTGCAAAAGGGCACCTAATCCGGTAGTGAACAGCGGTCTGACGTTATCCAGCTCGAGCATTTGGATCGAATAGAGCTGCACAACGGCACTGATCAGCAGCACAATCGGAAAAAACAGCATGTTCAGCCGCAGCAGGGCGATCCGTGTGCCAGCCACAGCATATTGAACGATCAGCAAGAAAGCGAGCGTAATCACTTCAACAGGAGTAGTCGTAAACAAATACTGCTTGGCGATATTGCCGAGAGCCCTGGCTTCAAAAGAAACAAACAGCAGGAAGTAGATGCCGACAAGAAAAGTAATGACCTGTGCGACGGGCCGGCTTACGATCAGGGACGCATATTCAAAAAAAGAGTTTGCGGGAAAGCGACTGGCCAATTTGCCCAGCAGCCAGCCGATCACCGAAGCCACCAGACCGGAGATGAGGATCGAGATCCATCCGTCGATCGAACCCGTCTTGGCAGCCAGAGTCCGGGGGAAAGTGAGAATGCCCACCCCGATGACGACATTGGCGACAATAAACACCATCTCTTTTTGTCCAATCTTCTGATCCGCGTAGGGTAAGGTGTTCATTGCGATCTCCCTGCTTTCATGCGGGTTTTGTCTTTCGTTTGCAGCATGTCCGGCCGTTTTTTGAAGAACGTGATAGGAGCGCGCAGGATGTAATCTTTCCAGTCGGAAACAAGCTGCGGAGCAAGTGGTGCCAGGTAGGGCACACCAATGCTGGTCAGATTGGTGAGATGGATGACGATGAGGATAAAAGCCAGAACCACGCCGTAGAGGCCAAACATGGCAGCGGCAAGCATGGCGCCAAAACGGATCATCCGAAAAGCGATGGCCAGATTATAGGAAGGAATGGCGAAGGAAGCGATCGCAGTAATCGCCACGACAATGACCATGACAGGGCTGACGATCCCGGCGGAAACGGCTGCCTCGCCGATGACAAGCCCGCCGACGATGCCTACCGTTTGTCCGATCGGCTTTGGCAGACGCAAGCCCGCCTCCTGCAGCAGCTCCATGGTGGTTACCATGATCAGGGATTCGACGGCAGCCGGAAACGGAACGCCGTCCCGGGTGGCGGCGATGGAAAAGGCGAGATCCGAGGGAATCAGTCCCGGATGAAAGGTGACCAGCGCGATATAGAGGGCTGGAGAAAAGACGGCCAGATAAGAGGCCAGGTACCGAAGCACCCGCGCAAGCGAGCCTACCATCCACCGTTCGTAAAAATCCTCGGGAGAATGAAGCATGATGCCCAGTGTAACCGGAGCCAAAAGCACCATGGGGGTACCGTCCAGGATGATGGCAACACGCCCCTGAAACAGGGCCGATGCGACTTTATCCGGACGCTCCGTGTTTTGTACTTGCGGAAACGGCGACAAGAAATTATCCTCGATCCATTGCTCGATATAACCTGACTCCTCCACCTGATCGATGTCAATGGTGGAGATGCGCCGTTTGATTTCGTTTACGATATTCGGATGTGCGATGTCTTCGATGTATGCGACGATCAGGTCTGTTTTGCTCCGCCTTCCGACAGTAGTGGCGTCAAAACGAAGCTTGGGATCCCGCACACGGCGGCGGATGCGGACTGTATTGTCCCGGATGTTCTCGTTGAAGCCGTCTCGAGGTCCGCGTACGAGACCTTCCGAAACAGGTTCTTCGATGCCACGCGTCTCCCAGCCCCTGCTGTCAATCAAAATGGTTGTATGGGAACCGTCCACGAAAAAGGCGGTATCTCCCACCAGCATGGCGTCCAGGACTTCCTCCATGGTGGTTCCGGTTTTCACCTCAATAATGGACAGCACTTCATTGAGCATAAAAGCCATGATATCTTCGTCGGGTGCCGGGATAGCTTTGCCGGCGGGAGACATCAGCAGCTGTATATGTTTTACTACCTTGTCGTGAACGAGCTCGCTGTCTACCAGTCCATCGATGCAGGCTACAGCGCAAGCCCGTCCGCTATTGTCGATCAGAAATGGACGGATGATCAGGTCTTGCGGGTTCCCCAGGCGCTGTTTGATGATATCGAGATTTTCCTGCAAGCTTTCGGAAAGCGGAGTTTTATTGGAAGCCTGTTGATCAGAATGGCTGCTTTGCTGTTTCCGGCAAGATGCTATTGCTTCGTTTTTCCATTTTTCCCATACTCTGCGAAACAATCGGATTCGCCCCCCTCCCTTACAGGAAAAATGTGAAAGTTCTTATTGGGATTTTTTCCAATCTGCAGGAAAGTATGCGGGGCTGTCCTGAAGACAGATGCGTTTTCCTCTGTTCTCAAACAGTTCCAATGGAAACTTTCGCGCAAAAGAATTGATCAACCGGGGGAGGTATGATACATTCGGCATGGTAGAGTAGGAGAATGGAGAGGATGGTACAGGTGCAAAGTCACGTCATGGAGCGGGCAGCGGATTTCGCCCAGCTTGCTGATCGACTGGAACGGATGGCGTCGTCTATTGAAGAGACAAAGGACGATGCGACACCGGGGAAGCTGCTTCAGCTCGCGGAGAAAACACGCGGAGCGGAGTTGAATATCGCATTTTGCGGCCACTTTTCGGCCGGTAAGTCTACAATGATCAATACACTGTTGGGAGCCAGTCTCTTGCCTTCCAACCCGATTCCGACCAGTGCCAATGTTGTCAAAATCCGCGGCGGCGAAAAGGCGGCGCGTGTATACACGCATAATAACGGCGTGCTGACCTTTGACCCTGACACCGAAATGGAAAAACTCAAGCAATTTGCCGTCGACGGCGATACGGTTGAGTGGGTGGAGGTCTCCTATCCGGGGACTATGCTCAATGAGAAGGCCAGCTTGCTTGATACGCCCGGAATCGACTCTACGGACGCGGCTCACAAAATAGCGACAGAGTCGGCTTTGCACTTGGCGGATGTCGTCATTTACATGATGGATTACAACCACGTGCAGGCGGAAGAGAACTTCAATTTTACCAAAACGTTGAAAGACCGCGGAAAGCCAGTTTATCTTGTTATAAATATGATTGACAAGCATATCGATTTTGAACTCGATTTTGACAGCTACAAGGAGAGCGTGGAAGAGGCTTTCGCCACGTGGAATATTGAACCGGACGGGATCTTTTACACGTCGCTGGCGGAGCCTGATCACGAGGAAAACCAGTACGAAGCATTCCGGGCGTTGCTGGAGCAGCTGATCGCGGACCGCGAAAAGCTGGTCAGCAAAACGGTGGCGGACGCTGCCGAGCATTTGATCGAGGAACACGTTCAAGTGCTGCGCAGACAGAACGCTGCCGAGCGCCAGGAGTTGGAAAACAGGCTGGATGAGCTGCAGCTGCCCGCTTTGGACAGCCGGGATGCCGGTCGGGTAAAGAACGCCTTGCAAACAGCCGAGGAAGCAGCAAGCGAACTGGCGAGCCGGGTGGACAAGGCGCGCAAACAGATGGAAAAAGAGCTGGCGGCGCTGCTGGACAATGCCCGCCTCACCTATTACAGCACGAACGAGGCAGCGGAACAGTATTTGGAAAGCCGCAAGCCGGGCTTCAAGATGGGGTTGTTCTTTTCCGGGAAAAAGACAGAGGAAGAGCGGGCGAGAAGATTGGACGTACTGCTTGCAGACTTCCGCGAAAAGGTAGCGGCCAATCTCGATTTTCACTTCAAGGAGCTGCTCAGCAAATTTCCGGAGCAATTCGATCTGCGTGACGAGGCTTATCATGCCGCAGTCTACGCCACGACGATCGAGGTAACAGCCGAATTTCTCGCCTCCCACGTAAAGGATGGGGCGAGTACCCGCGAGTATGTCATGAATTACTGTTCGGACATTTCGAACGGTATCAAGACAGAATACCGCCGTGCCGGATTGGGCTTGATCGACCAGGTAGCAGCGCTCATCAGGAAGCAGACCGAACAGGAAAGCATGGCGCTGCAAAAGCAGCTCGCGGTGCTTCGTGAGCTGATGCAGATCCACACCCGCCTGGGGCAGCTTTCTGCGATGGAGCAGGCTGCACGGCAACGATTGCAAGCGATTTTGCGTGAAGGAGCGTAACTTTCAATCATGAACCAGCTAAAAGACAAACTGATCGCTGCGGCACAACGTCTGCAGCAGGCAAGCAGGGAGATTCAGTCAATACCGGGGATGCAGGCGCAAGCCGAGACCATGCTGGAGCGAGCCGAGCGCTTGCAGGCCAATCGTTTTACCGTCGCCCTGTTCGGAGCATTCAGCGCAGGGAAATCGTCGTTTGCCAACGCCTTGATGGGAGAGCTGGTCCTGCCGGTTTCGCCGAATCCGACGACGGCGGCGATCAATAAAATCATGCCGCCGACAGAAACGCATCCGCACGGCACGGTTCGCGTCGTGCTGAAAAGCCGGGAAGCCGTAGAGCAGGACGTCATTCGCTCGCTTGCGATTTTTGGCCTGGCTGCCTCCGATCTGGAGGAAGCGTTGGCAGAGCTGAACAAAATCGATGTTTCCAGCATCCCGCCGACGGCCAAGCCGCATTACACGTTCTTGAAAGCGGTCACCAAGGGCCTCGGCGAGATGTCCGCTCACCTGGGCGGCGAGCTGCTCGTCGACATGAAAGCCTTCAAAGGGTTTGTGGCAAAAGAAGAAAAGGCTTGCTTTGCCGAATATATTGAACTGTTTTATTCTTGTCCGCTCACCGATCAAGGGATCGTGCTGGTGGATACGCCGGGGGCCGATTCGATCAACGCCCGCCATACCGGTGTCGCCTTTGAATATATGAAAAATGCCGACGCGGTTCTGTTCGTTACGTATTACAACCACGCCTTCTCGCAGGCGGACCGCGAATTCCTGCTCCAGATGGGGCGTGTCAAGGACACATTTGACATGGATAAGATGTTCTTTCTCGTCAATGCCGCCGATCTCGCGGCTTCCGAGGAAGAGCTTGCCGGGGTTGTTGCCCATGTGGAGAAAAACCTGTTGAGCTGCGGCATTCGCCATCCGCGCATTTATCCGGTTTCCAGCCAGACCGCCTTGCTGGCCCGTATGCACGAAGCCGGGAAGCTCGCAGGCTCTGCGGAAAAGGTCTACCGTCAGCGCACAGGCACGCCGGAGGAGGAGCCGCTCGCTCCTGCAGAGGAAGCCCTTCGCCTGTCGGGCATGGCCGTGTTTGAACAGGATTTTCTTCGCTTTACGCTGGAAGAGCTGACGCAAATCGCTGTCAATGCAGCGATGGGCGAAATACGCCGGGCACACACCACCCTCGAAGAATTCATCCGCATGGCAGAGGCTGATGAATCGGAGCGCGACGCCAGAAGGCAGGCAGCCACGAAGGCTCGCGAAGCGGCCCTGGCTGCTGTGGAAGGCCTGTCGATTGCCTCGGCGGAACGCGATTTGCTGAAAGAGCGTGAAGAGCTGGTGTACTATGTAAAGCAGCGCCTGTTTTTCCGCTTTAATGAACTGTTTAATACCGCCTTTAACCCGGCCGTACTGAAAGAGGACGGCCGCAATATGAAGCAGGCGCTCCAAGGCTGCCTGGGCGATCTGCTCCGGTCGATCAGCTACGATCTGGCTCAGGAGCTGAGAGCGACGACCTTGCGTCTGGAGAAGTTTCTGGGCAAGCAGGGAGTGGCTCTCGTGCAGCAGTGGCAGCGGGACGTTCAGCAGTACGCATCCGGCTTGACGCTGGCGCCTTATCAGCCGCGAAAGGTGGAAACCTTGTCGTTTGCCGATGAGCTTCCGGTCTCTCTGGCAAGCCTCCAGCCATCCTTGTCGCTGTTCCGCAGCGCGAAAGACTTTTTTGAACAGGATGGCAAGGCCAAGCTGCGCGAGGATTTGGAAAAACGCCTGCAGGAACCGGTATCTGCCTACCTGAATACAGGAAGCGCCCAAGTAGGCGAGCAATTCGCGTCGCTCTTGACGCAAATGGTGGCCGAAGAACGAAGCCGCGTGGCCGGCCAGGTGGAAGCGTACTTCACCGGCATCTTTGCCGCTTTGGACATGAATCTGGACATAGATGAGCTGAAGGCCAAGCTGGAGCGTGTGGCTGCTCTCATAACAGCGGAAGAATAAAGTTTTTGATAGAGACTTTGAAACAGGAGAGAAGAAGTCAGGGCGATGGCGCGGAAAAAGCCGTCCCTTGACTTTTTTGCGCTGTCCCAAAAAAAAAGAAAGCCTTAGCCCCAAGCTCTCCAAAGCGGACCGCAAAACTGTCGAATTGCGCTCGCACGCATTTTCATTCTTTTGAAAAACGGGTGAGGATATTGAAAAGATCCTTCTTTTCTTCTCATCCCTGATCTACCCGCAAAAAAGCCAGGAATAGACCAACCGCTGTAGAGATGAAACAGGAGAAAAAAGCGAAGGGTCTTTGGGACACTACCCAGGCTCGCATGCAAAAGCAGAACCCGCATTTGCGTCCAACCTCTGAGATGCTGCCTGAATCGGCTGCTTTTGGACGCAGGTTCCGCTTTTGCATACGAGCCGGACAGTCAAACCTCCGAGAAGGTGTCCCACCGAACCCTGAGCGTTTTCTCCTGTTTCATCTCCTTCACACAAAGCACGATCTACTGGCTTTTCCGCGCCTCCCACTCTTCCCGCAAAATCCCCATCTTGATCGCATCGTAATACTCGCCGCGAACAATCCGCGCTTTCCGCACACGGGCTTCCTCAATCATCCCGCAGCGCTCAGCCAGCCTCATCATCCGCTCATTGCCGGACCAGGTGCCAATCCCCAACCGGACCGTATCCATATGCGTAAACAAATAATCGATCCACATCTGGAAGGCCTCGCTGCCGTAGCCGTTCGACCAGTAGCGGGAATCGTAAATGACGATGCCGATTTCAAACCAGTTGGTCACCTCCGACACCCAGTAACGCCCGACACTGCCCTTGAGCTCGCCGTCGATTTCGATGATCAGCTCGTGGCGGGGCAGTGTCGTGCCGACGACAGAGAGCGCTTCCTGATGTTTCGGCAGGTTGCGGTATTCCTCCAATGTCATCGGATCGGGATCTTTGTATGGGCCGTTCCAGCGGAGATGCTCGCGATCTTCGGCCTCGTAGGTCCAATAGTACGCCGTGTCCAAATCCTCTTTGCGTATATCGCGCAAGGTTACTTTTTTTCCCTGAAGCGTTATGTTCATCCGATTCTTCCTCCTGATGAGATGATTTGATAGACTAACTGTACAAAAAATCTGTGCTTGTCGATAGTGACAGTTTGAAAGAATATGATAGGGACAATAGATGATTCAGTAGGAAGAACGAAAAGGGGGAAATGCACGATGAACATGGCTCCTGTTTTACATGTAAGTGGAGACCAGCCCCTGTACCAGCAGCTTTATGCCTACATCAAGGGAGAGATCGTTTCCGGACATATTCCGGCTGGCTTCAGGCTCCCTTCGATCCGGCAAATGGCGGTGCTGGCCGGCGTGGGGAAAATCACCGTAGAAGCTGCATACCAGCAGCTGGTGGCGGAAGGCTACCTGATCAGCAGGGAGCGAAGCGGATATTTTGCCGCCGACATCGAAAAATGGGTGGAAGCGGAGGCAACTGGGACGGCGCCGATCATGCCCATGCCGAAGGAGTTAAAAAAGAATAAAGGGGAGCATCTTTCGTACCGGTACAACTTTCACGGGTCGGTCGTGGACACGGAGCATTTCCCATACGCACTGTGGCGCTCCTGTATCCAGGAGGCTTTGCAGCGGTACCCGGAAGACTTCGCGTTTTACGGAGACGATCAGGGGGAGTGGGAGCTGCGGTTGGAGCTTGCCCGCTATTTGAGGAGGGCTCGCACGCTCATATGCGAGCCGGAGCAAATCATCATCGGAACGGGGCTGCAGCAGGCCCTCAGCTTCCTCAGCCTGATGACAAGAGACACTCACCCTGTCGCGGCCGTAGAAGACCCCGGATATGCCGACGCCAGAGTGGTTTTTCAGCATCACGGCTTTACGCTCGCGCCCATCCCCCTGGAGGAGGACGGCCTGTCGATCGAGGCGCTGGAAAAAAGCGGAGCCCGCATCGTATACGTGACGCCGGCCCACCAGTACCCGCATGGAATGGTTATGCCTGCCGCCAAACGGCTCCGTCTCCTGCAGTGGGCGAAACAAACCGGCGGCCTGATCATCGAAAACGACTACGATGGCGAATTTCGCTACAATGCAAAACCGACCCCTTCGCTGCAGGGGATGGACCAAGCAGGCACGGTTGTTTACATCGGCAATTTTTCCAAAGCGTTTTCTCCTGCGCTGCGGATGGATTATATGGTGCTTCCCCCTATGCTGCTGCGCCGTTATCTGGAGGAGTTTCAGGCGTATCCCTCCCCGGTTCCTCGTCTGCAGCAGCGGGCGATGCAGCTGTTTATGGAAAAAGGGTACTGGGAGAAGCACGTCAGAAAAATGCGGACCTTGTACCAGAGGAAGCATCAGCTTTTGCTGCAGGCGATTCACACGCATATGCCGCCGTCTGTCGCGGTGCTTGGCCATTCGGCAGGGCTGCATATTCTCCTGGAGGTAGATACGACGCTTACGGAAGCAGAATTGATTGGGGCAGCTGCAGAACGAGAGGTGCGGGTCTATCCCACTTCCCGCAATTGGCTTTCATCCCAGGCTCCGCCTCGCCCGCGGATCATCGTCGGATTCGGGGGGATGAAGGAGGCGGACATCGAAGAGGGGATCAGGCGGCTTGCGTTAGCCTGGTTTTCGTAAAAGAGCATTTGGCAGGCAAAAAAGCCCCTTGGTGCGAGAGGCTGCCAAGGGGCTTTCAGGGAATACCTATTCCGTTACTTTTTGATAGCTGTCAAACTGCTCTTCGATTTCTTTCGCCGGTCTCTGCGTCAACAGGCTCACTACGACGATGGCGAGCAGACTGACGGCAAATCCCGGGATCATTTCATAGAGGAGATCTTTCAGCATATCGGATTGCGTCCAGAGAATAACGGTCGCTGCACCCGCCACCATACCGGCCAGCGCCCCCCATTTGTTCATCCGCTTCCAATACAGGCTGAGCAGGATCAGGGGACCAAAGGATGCGCCAAATCCGGCCCAGGCATATCCGACCAGATCGAGGATCGTATCGTTCTTGCTGTAGGCGAGAATCAAAGCGACCAAGGATACAATCAGAACAGACAGGCGACCGACAAAGACGAGCTCCTGATCTGATGCTTCGCGGCGGAAGAACGTCTTGTAAATATCCTCGGTCAAGGAGCTGGAGGTTACCAGCAGCTGGGACGAGATCGTACTCATGATCGCCGCCAGGATCGCTGCCAATAGGAAGCCGGTGATCAGAGGATGGAACAAAATTTTCCCCAGTTCGATGAACACAGTTTCCGGATCAGTCAGTGCAAGGCCCTTCTTGGAGTAAAAGGCGATGCCGACCAGTCCTGTAAACATCGCGCCCACGATGGAAAAGATCATCCAGCCCATGCCGATGAAGCGGGCCTTTTTGATTTCTTTTACCGAGGAAATCGCCATAAAGCGGACGATGATATGAGGCTGTCCGAAGTAGCCAAGTCCCCAGGCGAAGAGTGAAATGATTCCGAGCAAGCTGGTGCCCTTGAAAATATCGAGCAGTGCGGGATTGATTGCATGGATTTCCGTAAACGTAGGACCGATGCCGCCTACGTGGAAAATAGTGACAAGCGGTACCAAAATAAGTGCGATAAACATGATCAATCCTTGCACGAAGTCAGTCCAGCTAACAGCGAGGAACCCGCCGAACAATGTGTAAGCGATTACGACAACAGCGACGATCCAAAGGCCCGTGTGGTAATTCAGATGGAATGTGTTTTCAAACAGTACGCCGCCGGAGACGAGTCCGGAAGAGACGTAGAAGGTAAAAAAGATCATGATGACCAGCCCGGATACCAGACGCAAAATGCGGGAGGCGTCCCCAAAGCGGTTTTCCAAAAAAGCGGGAATGGTAATCGAGTTGTTCGCCACTTCTGTATAGGTTCGAAGGCGAGGGGCAACATACAACCAGTTGGCATAAGCACCCAGCGTCAGCCCGATGGCTATCCATGAAGCGCTTATTCCTTGGGCAAACATGGCCCCCGGCAAGCCCATCATCAGCCAGCCGCTCATGTCGGAAGCGCCGGCACTAAGCGCCGTGACAGCCGGACCGAGCGTTCGTCCGCCCAACATATAGTCGGTCAAATTGGAAGTGCGTTTGTAAGCAAAGTAGCCGATGAGCAGCATGCCAACCATGTAGACAACAATAGAAGAAAGAAGCTGCAGGTCCATTTTTTAGCACTCCTTGATCATTTTTAATAATTGTAAACAAATTGTGAACGATTTATACTTTACCACGGTCATGTATAAAAATCTACTGCTAAAATCAGAAGATTCGATAACGTAAGCGCTTAAATTTTTTTTATCGAGAAAAGCCTAGAAAGTCTGTACCGATCATCTTGTGACAACGCTTCTTGTAATTTTTTCCGCCGGGTCGGTTTCCATGAGAAAGAGACAAAAGAAACCTGCATCGGGTACGCAGGTTTCAAGTCCATACTGGTTTTATATTCGCCCCGCAACGGTTCGGTTCGGGTCATCAGCCAAGAGAAATCGATGCTCGAAAGCAGGCTCGCACAGGCTCCTTAGCTTTTTTTACTGCACCTGGATTTGTCCGTTCGTATCCAGCGAGACGTTAAATTCCTTCACCACCTGCGGTTCCTCGCCTGGATTGTTCAGGTTTTTCTTCAGGACCTTGAATTTTCCGTCGCCGGTCAACTGGCCGGTATATTCAACGCCGAACAGGTCCGATTTGTAAAAGCTGAAGCTGGCCAGCTCCGTTTTTTGCAGCTCTTCTGCCAGCAATGTCCCGTCACCGCTGAACATCGCTTTGCGCAAAGGCTCAGACGATTCGTATTTCTGCTGCAGGTAGCTCTTCAATTGCTGTGCGATCTCGGATTCTGCCAATTGTTTCCCCGCTTCGACGACCTGCTTGCCAGCTTCAATCGCTTGTTTTCCGGTCTCTACAGCCTGCTTTCCGGTTTCTATCGCTTGCTGGGCAGTCTGTACCCCTTCCGATACCTCGGAGCAAGCGGTCAGCAGCAAGCTGCTGAGCAGGACGATCACCATTTTGCGCATGTGAGGACTCTCTCCTTTTCTGTCGAATATTTATCTTGTGAAGCTCTTTTGCGCCTGACACTCCTTTCAGCATTGTAACATAGACGGACGGGGAAATGAGTCCGACTCTGGCCGGAGATTCACCTTGGTCCAAAGGGAAAGCCGCGCTGGACTTATGCCCCTTCTGGCACACGAAAAAGCGCTGTTTCGTTGTCTCCACTTTCTCCGCTCCCGCATATGCTATGGTATGAAACAAAGCTGTTCCGAAGACAGGGAGGAAACAACGATGCAGGGGAAAGTCAAATGGTTCAGTAAGGAAAAAGGCTACGGTTTTATTGAACGAGACGGGGGACCGGATGTGTTTGTCCATTACTCCGCGATCAGCGGCTCAGGCTACCGCAATCTGGAGGAAGGCGAGCTGGTTACGTTTGAAATCGTCAATGGCCAGCGCGGTTTGCAGGCGGCCAATGTAACCCGCGCCACCAACGGATAACCAAAACAACACGCAAATGAAAGCCGGTTGTTCCATCAGGAGCAAACGGCTATTTTTATGATCCGCGTCCAGACTTTCGATTTGCTGTGGTCCCCTGCGGACGTTCCGCGCTCTTTTGAATTCACCAGTCCTCTGCTATAATGATGATGGTTTTCTTGGCGCGTGAGAAGCGGCATTTGTCATGACCAGATTTTGAAAACGAGGTGGCTTATGAAGGCTTATTTGGAACTGCTTCAAGATATATTGGACAATGGTGTAAAGAAAGAAGACCGTACAGGCACAGGGACGATCTCCGTCTTCGGAAGACAACTGAGAATGGATCTTCGGCAAGGATTTCCGCTTTTAACCACAAAAAAGGTGCATATGAAATCCATTATTCACGAGCTTCTCTGGTTCTTAAGCGGGGAGACGAACATTCGCTATTTACATGACAACGGCGTTACGATCTGGGATGAATGGGCGGACGAAGAAGGCAACCTGGGGCGAGTGTACGGTGCTCAGTGGCGTACCTGGCTTGGTCCAAACGGACAAGTCGTCGACCAGATTGCAAACGTCATCGAGCAGATTCGGACCAATCCCGATTCTCGGCGTCACCTCGTCAGTGCCTGGAACCCAGCCGAGGTGGAAGATATGGCGCTGCCGCCTTGCCATTACGCGTTTCAGTTCTATGTGGCGAATGGCCGCCTGTCGTGCTTGTTTAACATGCGGTCGGTGGACACCTTCCTCGGATTGCCGTTTAACCTCGCTTCGTATGCCCTCCTGACCCACATGGTAGCGCAGCAACGCGATCTGGAAGTAGGGGAGCTGATCTGGACAGGCGGGGACGTTCATATTTATTCGAACCATTTGGAGCAGGTCAAGCTTCAGTTGACGAGAGAGCCTTATCCTCAGCCGACGTTGCAAATCAAGCGGAAACCGGACTCTATCTTTGATTATAAGTACGAGGATTTTGAATTGGTTGGCTATCAATCTCATCCCGGCATCAAAGCACCAATCGCAGTGTAAGAGAGACAATTTGGGAAGGGAGGGATCGGTATGATCAGCCTGATCGTCGCCCATACGCGCAATCGCGTAATTGGCAAAGACGGGGCCATGCCTTGGCATCTGCCCAATGATCTGAAGCATGTAAAAGAAATTACGACCGGACAAACCATCGTCATGGGGCGAAAAACCTTTGCTTCCATCGGCAAGCCGCTGCCATACCGGCGCAATGTCGTTTTGACGAGGAGCAAAGACTTTTTTGCGGAGGGCGCAGAAGTCGTCCATACCAAGGAAGACGTGCTGGCTTTGGGCGATGTGATTATTTTTGGCGGAGCCGAGCTGTACCGCCAGTTTTTGGATGTCGTCGATCGGATGTATATTACGGAAATCGATATGGAAACGCAGGGCGATACGTTTTTCCCCGAATGGGACCGGGAGGCTTTTGAGCTGGTATGGAGACGGGAAGGCGTCGTAGACGAGAAAAATCCTGTACCGCATACGTTCTTACTCTATGAACGGATCCGGAGCTAAATAAAAGACAATCGCGTAAAAAGGCGTCTGTCCCTATGTGGATATGGCGCTTTTTCCTTTGGGCAACCATAAGCTAGAGATGAGGACTTTTCCGAGAAAGAAGGTGTTGCCACAAGTGGACAAACGAATCGGCATCTTGGTATACCGGGGAGATAAAGGTTATGGAAATCCGGCTTTTTTGCGTCGTCTCGTGGAAGAGGGGACGTCAATGGGAGTGGAGGTCTTTGTCTTTTCCCCTCAGGATGTAGATAGGATATTCCACCAAATCAGGGGCTATGAGCCATACGGTGCGGGATGGAAGTGGAGATGGCGCGAGTGGCCGGACATCGTCATTGACTATTATCGCTATTATCCGTTAGCAAAGCATAGGCATTACTTGCCCATTCGAGAGGGGAGCATCTTTCGCTTTGCGAACAATCGTTTCGCCAACAAGTTCCGCGTCCATCAGATCCTAGAGCAGGAACCGGAGGTGTACCAATGGCTCCCGGAGACAGTGCCGTTCAGCAAGAAAAATCTCAGTGACATGATCAAAAAGCATCCTCGTCTGTACCTTAAACCATCAAACGGCACTGCAGGCCGAAGCATTCTGCGGATTGAGCGAAAGGGAGACCGCTTTCTTTTGTGCGGACGGACCAAAAAGCAAGGACAGAAGAACGAGATTCTGCCGAACACAGCCTCCTTGACTCAGCGTATCAAACAGTGGGTGGAGCAGGAAAAGCGGGGAGACGAACATTTTTTCCTGCAACAGGGGCTTGACCTCGGCTTGCTGTCTGACCGAACCGTAGACGCCCGCCTGCTGATTCAAAAAGACGGGCAGGGAGTCTGGCGGACGACCGGTATGGGAATGCGTGTCGGGCCGGCTCACTCCTCCACGTCGAATCTGCACGGCGGGGGTACGGCTTTGCCAGCTGGCCAATTCCTGTCCAGCCGCTTCGGGGTGGACCTGGCCGAGATCATCATACACCAATGCCAGGAGCTGGCCCTGGTCACCGCCGAGAAGCTCGAAAGCCATTTTGGTCAGATGATGGAGTTTGGCTTTGATCTGGGGATAGACACAGAGGGGCGCGTTTGGATCATTGAGATCAACCCCAAGCCGGGACGGGACATCTTCCGTAAGCTCGGGCAGCTCAGTCGTTACCGGCAAGCAGTACGCCGGCCGCTGGAATACGCCTTGCACCTTTTGGAAAAGGATTCGCTTGTTTCACAATAGGCATAATGAAAAGTAATAGGTTGAAAAAATCGTCATGGGAGAATGCAGCATGTACGGACGTTCCAGAGTGTATCAGGACGTCCGTATGTGCAAAAGATCCGTCAGGAAAGGAAAAACATTCGGGCAAAAATGGACAAGCTGTCTTCATTTCGGGACCGATACCACGCATAATTAATATAGAAAAACAAAATGGAGGTGTCAGGAAATGATGGAGTCATTTCGCATTCCTGTCGACGAAGAATTGGTGATTCGGGGAGATTTTCATGCGCAGGAAAAGGACGCAGGACAACCGCTGTTGATTTTCTGCCACGGCTTTAAAGGCTTCAAAGACTGGGGAAGCTTTCCTTATGCGGCAAATCGGTTGGCGGAGCTGGGTATGGCTGTGGTCCGGTTCAATTTTTCCTGCAACGGTGTGGGAGAAAGCGGAACAGAGTTTGTTGAGCTCGAAAAATTTGGGCGAAATACGTATGCTCGTGAAATCGCTGACCTTCGGGTACTAACCGAGTGGCTGCACAGCGAAGCTTGCCCGTTTAAAGCTGCGTTTGACAGGGAGAAGCTGTTTGTCATGGGACATAGCAAGGGGGGGGCTGACGCCATCCTGTTCGGGGCGAACCATCCGCTTGTCAAAGGGATCATCACATGGAACGGCACGGCTGATGTCGACCTGTTCGACGCCAGACTGCGACAGGAAATTGCCGAAAAGGGAGTCGGATACATCGCCAATGCCCGGACCGGCCAGCAGATGCCGATCACAAAGGCAGTCATCGACGATGTCGACCAAAACCGGGAAGCGTACAATCTGCTTGCCAAAGTGAGCTCCATGGAGCAGCCGCTCTGCATCATTCAGGGAACAAAGGATTACGAACGCCTGGTAAAAGGGGCCAAGCGTCTGCAGGAAGCTGCCAAGGACGTCCGTGTCCACTGGATTGAGGAGGGGGACCACACGTTTAACACGCGCCATCCTTTCGCCGGTCCAAGTCCGCAATTGGAGAGCGCGATCGAGCATGCAGCAGCCTTTGTCCACGCCCTGTGTACATAAGCAAAAGCCGCGAAATCACGCGTTTTCTTTCCCTCTGGGCTATGGTATACTGAATAGCGTCATAAAGATAAATTCAGTGACAATTCTGAAAAATGAAGAAACTCATGGGGTGGAGAAACGATGAAACCAAACGTATGCTTGTACGATACGACTCTCCGGGATGGCACCCAGGGAGAGGGCGTCAGCTTGTCAGTGGAGGACAAGGTGAAAATCGCCCTCCGTCTGGATCAGTTCGGTATCGATTTCATCGAAGGCGGCTGGCCGGGGAGCAATCCAAAGGATATGGCTTTTTTTGAGAGAATCAAAGAAATTCCCCTGCAGCACGCAACGATAACCGCATTCGGCAGCACCTGTCGTCCGAATGTGCCTGCAGCCGAGGATGAAAACCTGCGGGCGCTGCTCCAAAGCGGCGTGAGTGCCGCAGCGATCTTCGGAAAATCATGGGATTTGCATGTCACAGACGCACTCAAGACGACCTTGGATGAGAATTTGCGCATGGTTGCCGATTCCGTCGGATTTCTTAAATCAAAAGGACTGACTGTTCTGTTTTTGGCCGAGCACTTTTTTGACGGATATAAAGCCAATCCGGTTTACGCTCTGCGCGTACTGGAAGCGGCGGAAGGGGCGGGAGCTGATTGGATCGTGCTGTGCGATACAAACGGCGGCAGCTTGCCCCATGAAATCTATGAAACAGTAAAGACGGTAAAAGGGAGCCTGCAGACGCGGCTCGGCATTCACCCGCATAATGACTGCGAGCTGGCCGTCGCCAATGCGCTGGCTGCCGTTCAGGCCGGAGCGGAGCAGGTGCAGGGGACGACAAACGGCATCGGGGAGCGCTGCGGCAATGTCAACCTGGTATCCGTCATTCCCAATCTGCAGTTGAAGATGGGATACCAATGTGTCGAGCCGGAGCAATTGCAGCAGTTGACCAAGCTATCCCGCTTCGTCGCGGAGGTAGCCAATATGGCAATGCCGAACAATCAGCCGTTCGTCGGCAACAGCGCGTTTGCCCACAAGGGCGGAATCCATGTAAGCGCCGTGCTGAAGGACCCGAAAACGTATGAGCATATCGACCCTGAGCTGATCGGCAACAAGCGGCGCGTACTCGTCTCCGAGCTGTCGGGACAAAGCAACCTGCTCGCCAAGACTGATGAGCTGGACATCGATGTGGCGCTGGATAAGCAGGAAGCGCGAGAGATCATCCAGCGGATCAAAGAACGGGAATTCCAGGGCTACCAGTATGAAGGAGCAGAAGCTTCTCTCTCGCTGATGCTGCTCGATGCCGGAGGCAAGCTGGAGCAATTGTTTACTCTGGATTCCTTTAAAATTTTGATGGAAAAGTCAGCGGACCGGTCGATTCTGTCCGAAGCGACTGTAAAGCTGCATGTGAACGGACAGTTGGTTCATACCGCCGCCGAAGGAAACGGCCCTGTCAACGCGCTTGACAATGCGCTCCGCAAAGCGTTGGAAAATCACTTTCCTTGTCTGTCCGAAATGCATCTCACCGACTACAAGGTGCGTGTATTGGACGAGAATGGCGCCACCGCGGCAAAAGTCCGCGTGCTGATCGAATCAGGCCGCAAAGGGGAGAAGTGGAGCACTGTCGGCGTCTCGACCAACGTGATCGAAGCGAGCTGGGAAGCGCTCGTGGACAGTATTCGCTACCTGTTGTGGAAGGAAGGCTGCGAGCTTTCCGAACCGCAGGAGCAGGCAGAAGTCCGTGCGGGCATCGTCAATCACTAGTCTCTGACGAGAAGAATATAGAGCTTATTGTGAAGTCTATCAAAGCGATAGGCTTCTTTATTTTGAAGAAAGGTTATCTGACCCCGGCTCCTCAGTGATCTCCCTCTCCGGAATTCCTCTATGCTGATCTATTTGTCCGCCTCTTCGCATAGATTTGTAGCAAGAATTCCTATCTTTCAAAATCAAGGGAGGGGGATTGGGATGAAAAAAGCGTGGAGTGGGAATCTGATCACGCAGATCATGGTCGCATTTGCAATCGCTATCATTGTGGGGATCATCGCAGGCACGAGCGCGGAGACCGTCAAGCCGTTGGGAGATTTATTTTTGCGTTTGATCAAGTTCATTATCGTTCCGCTCGTGTTGGCTTCACTGGTCACAGGTGTTTCCAGTACGGGAGATGTCAGAAAGCTGGGGAGGATGGGCGGCAAAACCATTGCCTATTACCTGGTGACGACCGCTCTGGCTGTGATCCTCGGTTTGATCATCGCCAGCCTGATGTCGCCCGGAGCGGGACTGGAGCTGAAGCCGGAGGAGGCCAAGGTAGAGGCCAAGGAGACTCCGGGAATCATCGACACCCTGCTTGCCATCATCCCGACCAATCCGTTCGCCGCACTTGTACAGGGCGACATGCTGCCCATTATTTTCTTTGCGATTTTTCTCGGTATCGGGATTTCGCTGGCAGGAGAGAAGGCGCGGACCGTTCAACTGTTTTTCGAGCAGTTCGCCGAAGTGATGTACAAGATTACCGGCATCGTCATGCGATTTGCTCCGATCGGCGTTTTCGGACTCGTGGCGCCGATCGTCGGGAAATACGGTCTCTCCGTATTGCTGCCATTGTCCAAAGTCATTCTCGGTGTCGCGATCGGCTGTTTGCTGCATGCCGCGATTGTCTATTCGCTGAGCGTCAAGCTTTTTGCCGGGATGAAGCCGCTGCAGTTTTTCAAAGGCATTGCTCCTGCCGGGATGATCGCTTTTTCCACCTCCAGCAGCTCGGGAACACTCCCCATCACGATTCAAAACGTGGAAAGCAATCTGGGCGTCTCCAAACGGGTAAGCAGCTTCGTCCTGCCGCTCGGAGCGACGATCAACATGGACGGTACGGCGCTGTACCAGGGTGTATGCGCCCTGTTTGTCGCCCAGTTCTACGGGATCGATCTGTCTTTTGCCCAGTTGCTGACGATCGTCCTGACGGCTACGCTGGCGTCGATCGGAACGGCAGGAGTGCCGGGGGCAGGCTTGATCATGCTGACAATGGTGCTGACCTCCGTCGGGCTGCCGTTGGAGGGAATGGCGCTGATCGCTGGGGTGGACCGGATTCTCGACATGTTCCGGACCTCGGTAAACGTCATCGGGGACGCTTCTGCGGCAGTCGTAGTTGCTTCCTCTGAGGGAGAACTGGAGCAAAGCGTCCATGTCTGAAGCGTGAAGATGCCAGAAGACAGACATAGAAAAGGAATCTGACAACACGGATCAAAAAAGATTCTCACGAAGCACAGAAATCACCGTTCGAAAACGGTCGCCCGTACACAACAAAAGCGCCGCTCCCCAACGGATACGGCGCTTTCGCTTTGGACACATATGCTTACGACTGCTTGCGCATACCGCCCAGCTCTTCGACGATGGCAGTCATTTCATTGATGCTGAAGCTCGCTTTCTTCTGAACCATATTGTACAGGTACAAAAGGTCTTCGTAATGCTCGAGGTCAAAATCCTCCGGCCGCATAACGGCGGTGTTGGCCATGTTCAGCTTCGCTTTGATGCCTTCGATGATCGTAGCCAGGTTTTCTTGCGTTGGCAAAGTCAGGTCTGCCATGGGCTATTCTCCTCCCTGTATCGGAAATGGGCGTCCGTCGCACAATTTCCGTGAGATATACATCAATTGGACTTCCGGTTTATTTGATCAGCTGGCCGCGGGTTACACCCAATTGGTTGGTCGCTTTCAGCGAGCGCCATACGTGGGAGCCGCTGACTTCGCCGCGCAGCGCTTGGCGGTACAGGCGAATCACTTCTTGCACTCGCTCCGGCTCTTCCTCCAAAAATTCGATCCGGTAGCTGCCTACGCCCAGCTTGGTAAATTCGCTCAAGTACTCGGCGCCAGACTGGTCGATGGCGTTGTAAACGGTATTGCGGCAGCCGGTATCGACACGCACCGGATGGGAGAAGCCGACCCGGTCGCGCAGCGAAACGCGGGAGGTTTCGCAAGGCGTTCCGCAGTTGGTATGGTCGGTGCCGGGACTGAGGAACGTGCAATATACGCAGTGCTCGGTGTGGAACATCGGCAAATGCTGATGAATGACCACTTCCATCTTGGACGCGTCCGCGTTTTCGAGGAGATCGACCATCTGCTGGATGTTCAGGTCATAGGAAGGCGTTACCATCTCCAGCCCGCAATCCAGGAACAGCTCGACTGCCTTATGGTTGGCGATATTGAGCGAAAAATCCCCGATCAAGGGAATACCCAGCTCGTGTCTGCGGGCCATGTAATAGTGAAGCGCTCCCGTATTTCGCACAAGAATGGCATCAGGCTGGCTTCTGGCGATCAGGGCGAGGACCCCGTTCTCGTCAGGCATGTGGATGCGCATTGTTGCGATTGCGATCTTTTTGCCATAGCGATGCGCCAGTTTGACCGCATCCGGGTACTGCTTGACGAATTCAAAATCGGCGTACAGGAAATCGACGTCGGTCTGAGCAGCGGCTTCCACTTGCTCAAGCGAACGGCAGAGAGCAGTCAGCTTCGGTTTTTCCACTTGGCCGCGCTCTTTTACATCTGCGTACGCGTCAACAGTGCGTTTTTGATAGACGGGCGGCTTGGTCCGCAGGAAGAGCAGCTGTTCGACAGCTTCCCGGCGCATCCGGTTCAGCTCGCTGACAGGCACGATTACCTCGCCGTCGAGTGCTACCGTCAAGTCTGCCGCTTCGAGGCGGTAGATCGTGCCGCCGAGGCGTCCGAGCTGATCGAGCAGCAGCTCTGCAGTCAACGGGCGCTTTACGGCTGCTTCCAGCGGTATCTCCGATTGGCTCGTGACGGCGTTGTTCGCCATTTTGTCCACCCACGTGACAGACAGCTTTTCCCCGAGCTTGCCGCTCACATGTACGCTGAGCGGGAAGGTCCGGTACGGCTTTTCCGTTTCAAAGGTTTTGCGCAAACGTTTGTCCAGCTCCGGATCGCTCGTTTTCCAGACGCGGTCGCCGACATGAATGCGCTGCAGCTTGACGTCGTTTCGTCCCATGACGATCTCGTAGAGTCCGCTGTTTACTTCGCCCTCTACTTTTTTGCCGCGCTGGAGCAGATCGTACACGCGTCCGCCCTCTTCCTTCTGGGTCGGATCACCAGCGTCAAATACGATTCCGTCGCCGCGCTTCAATGGTGAAGACAGCTCGACGAGAACAGCGTTTTTGAGCACCTTCTTGACGGTTCCGAGGAAGACGCCGCGGCTTTTCGGGAAGCTGCCGTCCAGCAGGGTCTTGTTGTTGGTTCCCTCCAAAAAGCCGTGCGTAAAGCCGCGGGAAAAGCTTTGCTGCAGCTCCCGGATGTCCTGCTCGCTCACAGAGGCGTCCTGTCCGGCAAAATAGCGGTCGATGGCGGCGCGGTATTTGCTCACAACATTGGCCACGTATTCAGGCGATTTCAGCCGGCCTTCGATTTTAAACGAGGTGACGCCCGCTTCGATCAGCTCCGGTACCAGCTCGATCGCGGCCAAATCCTTTGGTGAAAGCAGGTAGGCGATATTGCCCATCTCTTTTTGAACACCGTCGACGATCAAATCGTACGGCAGACGACAGGCTTGCGCACACTCGCCGCGGTTTGCGGAGCGGCCTCCCCACATTTCCGAAGTCAGGCACTGACCGGAGTACGATACGCAGAGAGCGCCGTGGACAAATACCTCCATCGACAGCTTCGCTTTTTCGCCGATGACTTTGATTTCCTTCAATGAGTTTTCCCGTCCCAGGACGACGCGCTCGATCGAGAACGGCTTCGTGAATTCGACTGCCTCCGGCGAGGTGATCGTCATCTGGGTGGACCCGTGAATGGGAAAATCAGGGGAGATTTCACGAATCAGCTTGACCAGCCCCAGATCCTGGACGATCAGCGCATCCACGCCGGCGTCAATACAGGCCTCGACCAGCTTGCGGGCTTCGTTCATTTCATCTTCAAAAACGAGAATGTTAAAGGTCAAGAAGCCCTTGACTCCATACATGTGCAAAAAAGCCATAATCTCCGGCAGTTCCGCCATCTGGAAATTTTCGGCTCTTGCCCGTGCGTTAAACTTCTCCACACCGAAAAAGACGGCGTTTGCTCCGTTGGCGACTGCAGCCTTCAGACACTCCCAGTTTCCTGCGGGCGCCAAAAGTTCAATATCTTCACGTTTGATACCATTTCGCATTTGTGTATGTTACCTCCAAGGTCAAAAACAGGCTATCTTCATCATCATAGGGAAATGTCCCAGTCTCCGCAAGGAAAACCTCGATCCAATGTGCGTTTTCAAAAACTTCCCTTTCCGTTTGTACCGACAGACTATTTTTCAGGGAAGAGTCAGACAATTGTGAAGAGCCGAGAGTATCATGCTGATTGTAAAAACATCCTGTTCCAGTTGCTTATCATTATGGTGCCTGCCTGGCTGTTACAAGCATATGGTGGGACAGGTCCGTATGAATCTGTTGAAAAACGGCATGGAAGCGATGCAGCATGGCGGAATGGCGGAATTTTGGAAATAGGAGCGAAACGGCAGGACAGGGATGTGGTTGTTTCCATTAAAGACGAGGGAAAAGGCATGACACAGATACAGCTTGAGCAGGTGGGAGCTCCTTTTTATTCGACACAGGAAAAGGGAAATGGACCGGGGCTGATGGTGAGGTGCAGAATTGTGGAAACGATAGGGGGAACTTGACCTGTGTATGGGGGAACGGGGGCAGCTGTCAATGCCGCCAGTATGAGAGAAGGTCCGGACGTCAGATGTTATTCTGCGTCCAGGCCTTCAAAAACAATCGAGACCTTCTCTTCCATGATTTCTTCCAACGCCCAGGCACCTTCGTTGCGTACCCAATCGTAAAGCGCATTGTAGTAAATATTCTCCAGCATGTTGGCTGCCACCAACGGATTGAAGCGCGTTTTCAGCCGGCCTTTTTCCTGCGCTTCCTCGATCAGATCGGCAAACAACTGGCGCAGCTCATAATAGACGTTTTTTTCGTTCTCCAGAATCTTTCTGTGCTTCATGGAGGACTCTACCAGCACTTTGATGAAGTCGTAGTTTTGGATATTGACCTCATTCATGATTTTGTAGATGCGAAGTACTTTTTGCTTGCAGCTATCCCCGTAATCCCACTCTTCCCGGCGTTCCTCGATTTCATGCAACCGCTCATATCCCCAGTTGGCGAGGATTGCTTCCTTTGACGTGAAATGAAGAAAAATGGTTCCGCGGGCAACATCCGCTTCTTCAGAAATCATGTCAATCGTGGTGGCTTCAAACCCGTGCTGTTTAAATAGTTTGATAGCGGCATTAAAGATTTTTTCGCGCGTTTCCCGCTTCTTTCGTTCTCTGCGTGTCGTCAAAAGGAAGACACCTCCTTTTTGGTTATAGAAGATTATAGCACAACTAATTCCTGCAAAAAAATTCCTGATCGTCGAAAAAACAAAAAAGAGGGGCGAAAAAAGGATAGACTTCTCACGATACCGGATGTATATTTATATATCATAATGAATATTTATTATGCCATAGATGACTGTGAGAGCATGGAGTGGGGGAGAGTAAAATGGTTGTCACCAAAGCGATAGCGGTGCGAAAGGCAACGATGAAAGACGTAGATCAGATGCTGGAGATTATTAATCAATATGCACAACAAGGACTGATGCTCCCGAGGACAAAATTATCGGTTTGTGAACATTTGCAGTCGTTTGTTGTCGCTCACGACGGCGAATCGGTAGTCGGCGTGGCGGGGCTGCATATTTTGTGGGAGGATCTGGCGGAGATCCGTTCTCTGGCCATCGCGGAGCGGGCAAAGGGATTGGGGGTAGGCAAACAGCTGGTGCTTCACTTGGTTGATCAGTGCCGGGACCTTGGCATCAATCGGGCATTGGCTCTTACCTACCAGAAGGAATTCTTTGAAAAGTGCGGTTTTCATATCGTCGCCAAGGAAACGCTGCCGCAAAAAGTATGGAAGGACTGCATCAATTGCTCCAAACTTCCTATGTGCGATGAGATTGCCATGATTTGCGAAACGGCTGTGTAAACAAAAGAAAAAGAGTTTCGAGAGAGAAGAGTCGTTGGGTGTGAGGTGTGCCGCTCTCTGCTGCTTGCATGGTCCAATCCGTGCCGGCGGTTTAGAGAACGGTGCAACCTGAAACCGGCGGCTCTTTTTTGCCTTGAAGCTGAGCGGGATTGTCAAAACATGAAAAATAGTCATTTTTTCGTGAACCGGTTGGCTCACTCGCGCGTCTAGACTCATGTAGATGAAATTTTGGACAAAGGAGGCTTTCCCATGTGAACAGCGAACCGAGCATGCTGCAGGATGTCCTGCTTGCAAAAAACGGCGACAGAGATGCTTTCGGCAGGCTGGTTGTGGCCTATGAGCGGAGACTTTACGGTCTGGCAAAAATGTATCTCAAACGCGACGAGGATTGCGCTGACGCGATACAGGAAGCGATTCTCAAATCGTATCGTGCCCTTCGCAGTTTGAAAGAGCCTGCATATTTCAAAAGGTGGCTGTTTCGGATTCTGATTCGCGAATGCATACAATTGCTGCGCATGCAAAAACGGATGCGGATCATCCAGTCGGGATTTTGCGGTGAAACCGTGGTTGGTCTGCAAGAAACGGTTGCATTGAAGGAGGCCGTCGCCGGATTGGATAACAATCTGCGCGTTGTCGTCCAGCTTCATTACTTCAAGGATCTGCCCGTCAAACAAATCGCTGAGCTTGTAGGTGTCCCGGCAGGAACGGTAAAATCCCGCCTGCACCGGGCTCGCATGATTTTGGCTGAAATTCTCGAATCCCCCGATGAAAGAAGGATTGATTATGACCCGATTATCAGAGGGGAGCACTGGCGCAAACGCTCTGCTCCCCTGCCTATCCCCGTACCGAAGCGAGTCGTTCAAGCATCCATGAGGATTCTGTTGAAGCACTTGAAGGGCCGGGACATTCATGAACAAAGAACAGACGGGGGTTGCCTGCATGCCCTTTAGACGAAAAGAAAAGCCGAGCATCGGCAAGAAAGGAGCCTGGACGAGTGATTTTCAAACTGGACCGGCAGGATCATCGCAAGGTCAGGAGCCTGCTCCCGGCAACGGAGCAGATCTACAACAGAACGGTACATGCAATTATCGATGGCGTAAACAGAGGGACGATTTATGTTGACGACCTGAGCCAGCCGAAAACGGCGCTGGTCGATGTCACGGGAATCAGCTCCTTATTCATCGGCGATCCGCACAATCAGAAATTTATTGCCCCTCTCCGGGAGTTTATCGACACAAAGCTGAAAATCGACACCTACGAATCGTGCGGAGGCACCTATTTCATCGCGGTATTGAGCGATGAAGCGTGGGAAAAAGCCATTGAAGAAGCAATCTCACACAGAGACTACGAGCCGGATTTTGAATGCTACTTCACGTTTCATCCCGATCGCTTTTTGGTCGCGAAGAGCAGCTTCAAGCCATTGCCAAGCGGGTATAGCGCGAGGAAAATTGACGCTGCGGTGATCGAAAGAGATCGGGACGAGTACCTGTCGAACGCGATTGCGGAATTCTGGTACTCGGTCGACGATTTTCTGAAACAGGGTCTCGGGTATTGCATCATGAAGGGCGACGAGGTCGTCAGCGCGTGTTTCTCCTGCTGTGTATACGGCAAGCACCACGAGATCAATGTGGAAACGTACAGGGAAGAAGAGAGAAGCCAAGGGCTGGCGACAGCAGCATGCGTCTTGTATTTGGAGCACTGCCTGCAATTCGGGCTTACCCCGCATTGGGCGACAATGGAAACGAATGAGGCGTCCATCCGGTTGGGAGAAAAATTGGGGTTCCAATACGACTCCAGGCTAAAGACGCTGGAATTCGAGTTTTGAAGAGTTGCCGGGAACGTATCGATTGTCTGAAAGAGGAAAAGAGTAGATGCCAGTTGCCTCGGGTTTACGGAGCGGCTGGCATTTTTTGCTGCTTTCTCCGGTTGCATTCCTTGCTTGCCGATCCCTTATTTAGGAAAAATGGTATGCCTCTATGACATGTTTTCTGGTACTATGTTCTTACTAGTCATAAAATTTGAAAATATCTACCGGAGAACAAGAGAGACAAGGGGGCAACTCTATGAAACTGGGGGCTCGGATGTTGATTGCCTTGCTGTTGGCAGGAATTGTGCCGCTGACAGCTGCGGGTGTATTTGCCTATTCGCAAACGAAGCAGGAGCTGTTGGAGGGGAGCGCAGCCACACTGGAGGCGCTTCGCAACAGCAACAAGGAACAGGTGGAAAACTATTTTCGCGAGCGATCCAAGAACCTGGAGACACTGGCAGCATCCGGCTCGGTGATTGATGCCTTGCCTGCTTTTGAAGCCGTATGGAAACAGGGCAGGGAAGCCCCCGTTTATCAGGAGGTAGAGGAAGCGCGGGGCAAGGAGTTGAAGATGGAAGTGGCGAGATACGGCTTCGCCAATGCGTATTTGCTGAATGACAAAGGAGAAGTCGTCTTTGAGACAAAACCGCAGGCTGATTTTGGCACGAATCTCCTCAGTGGGCCATATAGTGGTACGACATTGGGGCAGACGGTGGCAAAGGCATTCAAAGGCTTGAGCCTTGAACTGTCAGATGTCAGCCGGTATGAACCGTCTGGCGGCGCTCCGGCCATCTTCATGGCAGTCCCGATCTTTGATCACGGCACCGTCATCGGACAATTGGCGGCAGAAGTCCCGCTCGATTACATATCCCGGCAACTGAACAGAAGAGAGGGACTCGGCGCCACTGGGAAGGTGTATTTGATCGGACAAGACAAACTGATGCGGACTGATCTTGGCGGCGGGGAGCCAACTCTGTTGCAGGTGAAGGTCGACACGGAGATTGCCGATCAGGTGTTGTTTTCCAATCAGACCGCTGCTACCGTGCAGTCGACAGACTATCGCGGAGAGGAAGTGCTGGTATCGTACGATCAGGTGAAGGTGGGCAAGCTGACCTGGGCGATCCTGGCGGAAATGGACATGACGGAAATTATGGCCGGACCGAACAGTATCCGCAATGCCATTTTGCTGTTCAACGGAATCGTCCTGATATTGGTGGTGGTTATTGCGTCTGTCACCGCTGCCTGGCTGCGCCGCTCTTTTGCCGGAATGCTGCTGGTAGCCAGAAGGATCGGGCAGGGCGACTTTACCTGTGCTGTTCCGCCTGCTCTTTTGAAGCGAAAGGACGAATTGGGAGAGCTGGCGCGATCGCTGTTTGCCATGCGGGATCAGCTGAGCGACATTTTGATCCAGGTCCGGCACGCCTCTCATTCGGTTGCGGAGTCGGTACGGGAGATCCACGGAAATACGGGGGAAATTTCCTCATCCAGCGGGCAAATTGTGCAGGTCGTCGACCATGTGGCAGCATCTGCAGATCGACAGGTCGACAAGCTGGCGCGCACGTTGCACTTGGCAGAGGATTTGACGGCAACGGTCTCGGGCGTAACGGGACACGTCGAGCAGGTGGCGATCTCCTCCAGGGAGATGAGAATTCACGCAGAGGAAGGGCGGCAGGCCATCGAGGCTGTCGTCAGCAGCATGGATCAGATTAACAGAGCTGTGGAAGCGACGACACAAGTCATTCACGGACTCGAGCTGCGCTCACGGGAGATTTCCAAAATCATCGCAGCGATTACGGAGATCGCCCGTCAGACAAATCTGCTCGCGCTCAATGCCAGCATCGAAGCAGCGAGGGCAGGCGAGCACGGCAAGGGATTCGCCGTCGTGGCCAATGAGGTTCGCAAGCTGGCAGAAGGTACGAATGAAGCCGCCCAGCAAATTGTCGCCATGATCAGCGACGTCCAGGCGAGCACGACTGCCGCTGTGGAGAAAATGGCCGAAGGCACGCGCACCGTCAAGGACGGTTCCCGTACAGCCCGTCAGTCCGGCGAGCTGTTTCAGCGAATCGAAGAGAATATCCGCAGAGTCTCCTCCGAAATGGAGGGGGTTCGGCAGGCTTTTGCCAGGATCGCTCCAGAGGCCCAGCAAGTCGTTGCAGTCGCACAGGAAGTATCCGCTGCCTCGACAGAAGCGGCTGCCGGTGTCCAGAGCATCTCCGCAGCGGTGGAAGAGCAGAGCGCAGCCATGGAAATGATCGCGGCTTCAGCCGATCAGCTCTCTGCACTTGCCGACAGACTACGAGAATCGCTGGCAGCCTTCCGGTTGGATGCGAAAAATTAAGAGACCCGCTGCGGTCTCTTTTCTCATGCAGGGGAGGATATCTCTAGCAAAATGTTGAATCATAAGGACGATGGAGTTTCGGGTCGGAGGGAACTAGCATGCAGAAACTAGACTGGGAACTATACCTGCTACCGTTCGAACAAGCCGTGGAAGAGATCAAGGTTAAGCTGAAAAACATCCGCAACGAGCTGCGGAAGCGAAAAGAGCACTCTCCTATCGAGTTCGTCACCGGTCGGGTGAAGTCGGTCCCGAGTATATACAACAAGGCGAATCGCCTTCAATTTCAAATCGATGAAAATATTTGCTGGGAGCTCCGGGATATAGCAGGAATTCGGATCATCTGCCAATTCATTGACGATATTCCAGCTGTGGTGGAAATGATCCGGCGACGCAAAGACATGCGGATTTATTTGGAGAAGGACTACGTGTCCAGGCCAAAGGAGAGCGGGTACAGAGGCTATCATCTGGCCGTAGCGTACGAGCTGATGACAGCCCGGGGTCAGGCGGTCATCCCTGTGGAAATCCAGATTCGCACACTGAACATGAATTTCTGGGCGACGATCGAACACTCTCTCAACTACAAATACGAAGGAATCATTCCCTCCGCGATCCGACAGCGCTTGATTGAAGCCGCCAAGGCGTCATCCAAGCTGGACAGCGAGATGAACAATATCCGCGAGGAAATCAAGGAGGCCCAGGTGGAGTTCACCGCCAAGGAAGTAGCGATGGAATCGCTGATTTCACTTGTGGAGCTTGATTTGGACGTGGACGATGAGGAAACGGGAGAAGGCATGAAGACCAAAGAAGGGAAGAAACATCTACATGACGACGATGAACTGGCTGCAGGAAGTTGAAAAGCGAAAAGACGACCTGATTTCCACGACGCAGGGATTTTTGCGGATCAAAAGCTTGCTGGACCCATCCACAGCACGGGAAGGGGCTCCTTTCGGCGAAGGCATCCGTGAAGCGCTGGACTTTGTGCTTGAACAGTGCAAGCAGGCAGGAATGACGGTAAAGGATGTCGGCGGCTATGCCGGGCATGCGGAGTTTGGACAGGGCAGCGAACTGATCGGTGTGCTCAGCCACGTGGATGTCGTTCCAGAAGGGGACGGCTGGACTTCGCCGCCATACGCTGCGGAAATTGTGGACGGGAAGATCGTCGCCCGCGGAGCGATTGACGACAAAGGACCGACGATTGCGGCGATTTTTGCGGCGAAGCTGGTCAAGGAATCCGGTCTGCCGCTGTCCAAACGGGTCAGACTCATTTTTGGAACGGACGAAGAGTCTGGTTGGCAGTGTGTCAAAACGTACTTTGAAACCGAAGAGATGCCGACCATGGGCTTCACGCCGGATGCCGATTTTCCTTTGATATATGCGGAAAAGGGGCTGACAGACCTGACTGTTTTGCAAACGCATGAAGCGTTCCTCGGGCAGCAGCTCCCGTCGGCCGACAGCCCGGCAGCTCAGCTTCTGGAGCTTGCCTCTGGCAGAAGGATGAACATGGTGCCGGACAAAGCGGAGGCCAGATTGTTGCCGATGGGCATGGGAGCCGAGGAATTGATTCAAGCATACGAGGCGTATTTGAACGATTCGGGCATGAAGGGCAAGGCCGAATGCTCAAATGGGCATGTGCTGCTCCATATGGAAGGCGTCTCCGTTCACGGAATGGACCCTGGCAAGGGCGTCAATGCAGGCACCGAGCTGATTCATTTTTTGGGAACACTGACGCTGGATGCCCGAGCGGATCAATTCGTCCGCTTCACCGAGCAGTACCTGTATCGGCAGCATTACGGCGAAGCGCTCGGCATCTCTCATCATGACGAGGAGATGGGACCGCTCACGCTGAATACAGGCGTAATTCAGTATGAGGCAGATGGCGATGCCCTGTTCCAGCTCAACATTCGCTATCCTCACTCCTTGCCGTTTGAAAAGTGGAGCGCCATTTTCAAGGAGCGGATTGCCCAGGCTGCATTCGTGTTCGAGGTGGTCGAGCATTTGCGCCCTCACCGGGTAGACCCGAATCATCCACTGGTGACGACTTTGCAGCGGGTTTACACGGAGCAGACCGGACTGGAAGCGGGAATTATCGCGATTGGCGGCGCTACTTACGGCCGTTCGCTGGACGTAGGCGTTGCCTTTGGCCCGCTTTTCCCCGGCCGTCCCGACTGCGCGCATCAGCGGGATGAATACATTCTCATAGACGATTTGATCAAAGCGACGGCTATCTACGCTCAAGCGATTTACGAGCTGGCGAAATAACCGGAAATGCAGGCGGTTCGAAGCAGCATGCACGCATGCAGCCGAGCCGCCTGTTTCATCCCTTTTGCGAAGCCAAAAAGGGGCATTCTGACCGTTTTGTTGTGTTTTTGAAAAGACTCCTATACTATAGGGAGACAGAACCAGCGCTCGTCGCTGAAAATGAAGGACGGATGCCGTTATCCGCTCGTCAGGCAGGGATGGCCGACAGACGGGGGAGGGCGGCTTCCTTTGAAAAGGAAGTGAGCATCATGACAAAGACATTTGCGTCGTTTGGCTTTCGCCCGGAACTGATGCAAGGCATACAGGATTCGTTTTACAAGGAACCGACGCCGATCCAGGCTGAAGCGATACCATTGATAACAGAGGGCAAGGACGTCATCGGTCAAGCGCAGACCGGTACGGGGAAAACAGCGGCTTTTGTGCTGCCGATCCTGAATCGTCTGCAAGCGGGCAAGAAGGATATCCAGGCTGTGATCCTGACGCCGACGCGTGAGCTGTCAATCCAGATCGCCAAAGAGGCTGAGAAGCTTGGCAAGCATATGGGTGTCAACGTTCTTTCTTTGCACGGCGGCACGGATATTGAAAAGCAGCTGAACAAATTGAAAGAAACGGTTCACATCGTCGTGGGAACGCCGGGACGGGTACTGGACCATATGAAGCGGGGCTCCCTGCACTTTGGCCGCATATCCACGCTCGTTCTGGACGAGGCCGACAAAATGCTGGAGATGGGCTTTCTCGAGGATGTCGAGCAGGTCATCGTGAACACGCCGCAGCAGCGTCAGATTCTTCTTTTCTCCGCCACGATGCCCGATCTGGTGAAAAAGCTGGCGCAGCAGTTCATGAAGCAGCCGCCGCATATCAAGATCGAATCGAAGCAAAAGACGGTTGAATCCATTGAGCAGTTTTACTATGTGGTCAACCAGACTGAAAAGACGGATGCGCTGGTCGATCTGCTGGAGCAAGAAAAGCCATATCTTTGCATTGTGTTTGCCAACACCCAGGTGCGCGTGCAGCAATTGACTGCGCGGCTTCAGGAAAACGGATTTTCGGCAAGCGCGCTGTATGGAGACTTGTCGCAAAACAAGCGGGAACAGCTAATGAAGCAGTTCCGCGATATCAAATTCCAGTTTCTCGTGGCTACCGACATCGCGGCGCGCGGGCTGGATGTGGAAGGCGTCACTCATGTGATCAACTACGACCTGCCAAATGACGTGGAGAGCTACATCCACCGCGTCGGACGGACGGGACGGGCCGGACAAAAAGGGAAGGCGATTTCGCTCGTCTCTCCTCGCCAGAAAAGCATGATGATCCGGTTTGCAAAAGCGACAAAGGCGTCGATCGAGGAAAGGCTGCTGGTAGTCGGACGCCATCTCGACGCGGGACGCCGCGAGCGCGCCAAAGAACGCGAAGCGTATTTTATTGAACTGCGCGAGCAGAAGGCAAAGGAAGAAGCGAAGGAAAAGGACAAGCAGATCGCTCCGGTCCGCGAAGCCATCAAAAAGAAGACAAAGGTAAAGCCGGGCTACAAGAAAAAGCTGGCTCGCGAGCTGGAAGAGCTGCAGACCAAATACGAAAAAAATCGCCGCCGCGCAGAAGCGATCGCTGCCCGCAAGGCAGGGAAATCGGGTGATGCGGGGAAAGCTGGCGGCGCTGGCAGATCCGGAAAACCGGGCGGAGCTGGCAGCCGTGGCGGAAACCGCTCAGGAAATTTCGGCGGGAAACGTCCGCGCGGTTAACAGTCGACGGGTAGAAGCAAAAGCACCCAGCGTGCCAGCCCAGAGTATGTGGCTAGCCTAAGTCTGGGGCAATTGATGCCGAAACAGCCTTAGTCCTGAATTTGCAGGGGCTAAGGCTGTTTGCTGTACAGATATTCTGGCAGCAGGATACCTTTCTGTTTCCAATGTCGGTATCATTTTCGTCACCTCAATCATTTGATTTTTTGATGGATAAGGGCGGCCAGAGACGAAGCGGACATAGGGCAGGTGGTCTTTGGATTCCATTTTGCGCATGCGTTTCCCAGCTTGGCAGACCAGATCGTTGATCGCTGCGAATAATCATTGTCTGCTGGAGCGAAAAGAGCTGCGAGATTTTTTGAAAGATAATCAATTGGCTGACAGAGTGCTGGTACCCGAGGACGGAGAGCGCTTTTCATTTTCGCAAGCCGGGCCGCAGGTCCGATTTCCTCTCCGCCTCTTGACGGATTTCCAACTTGGTTTCATCTGGTAATGTAGTCATCGACAACGATTGACGCAACCGCCTCAGGATGACCAGGAAAAGGAGTCTGTCATGAAAAGCTTATTATCCGTGCAATCTTTTCGGTTTTACAGCTATTTTTTATGTTTGTCCTTGATCGTCTCAACCCTGATTTTGCCTAGTCAGCATGCTTCTGCGGCACAGCAGGCGATTTCCGCCGAGCTGCAAGCCAAGCTTGATGAGATCGATGCCTACATCGATGATGCCGCCGCGAAGCTGGGTGCCCCCGGAGGCTCCATGGTGCTGGTAAAGGACGGGCAGATTGTCTACAGAAAAACATGGGGAGTGACCGGAGACGGGAAGACGGCTGTGACGGCACAAACGCCGTTTTTGCTCGGTTCTCTCAGCAAGGGCCTTACTGCCTATGGAATCATGCTGCTTGTTCAGGCCAATAAAATCGACCTGGATGCGCCTGTCCGGCAATATTTGCCTTCATTTACGCTAGAAAGCGAAGAGGACGCCGCAAAAATCACTGTCCGCCAACTGCTCACGCAAACGAGCGGGCTTGGTACGGAATCCGGCATGAAATTTGCCGACCAGGGAGCGGACGACAGCGAAGCAGTCCAGCGATACGTTCGTGAGCTTTCTACGGAAGCCACCACCGCACGGCCGGGTGAACGGCACCAGTACAGCAACGCAAACTACGGGATACTCGGAGCGCTGATCGAACGGATTTACGGCGTTTCGTTCGAGGAGTACATGGATAAATCCGTATTCGAGCCGCTTGGCATGTCCAATGCTGCAGCCAGTGTCCGGCAAGCCAAAGAAAAGGGCTGGATGTCCGGTTACCGCTCCTGGTTTGGTCTGTCTGTCCAAAGCGACATCGCATATGACAACGGGGGAGCTCCTTACGGGTACATTGCGGCAAGTGCCGAAGACATGGGACATTATCTGATCGGAATGCTGCAGCCGGATGCCGTGCTTTCTGCCCGCTACACCAGGATGATGATGGAGCCTGCCGTCTTGACAAGAGCCAATTCACAGACCTCTTACGGCTTCGGCTGGAGGATCACGCCGCTGGCTGAAGGCGGAGAACGCATCTGGCATGCAGGCTCAACCCCCGATTATCGCTCGGAGATCATGCTGCTGCCCGGGGAAGGATGGGGAGCCGCCATTTTGACCAATCGCAACAATTCGCTGGAGGAGATCAGGCTTACGCAAGTAATGAACGGGGTCCAGCAGATTTTGCTGGGAAAAAAGGCGCAGCCCGCAACCTTTTCAGTGCCGATGGAAAGATGGCTGTTTGCAGTTGTTTTTCTCGTCCTGCTCTTGGTAACGGCAATGGTGGTCTACAGATTGTTCCGAGTACGGCGGAAGTCAGGGAACAGGCGGATATGGGCCGGGCTTGCAACAGTCTTTATCCTGCTTGCCGTTCTCTTGCTGCCGGTGCTCCTGTACGGATTGAATGTGACCTGGCATACCTTTTCACTTTTTGTGCCCGATATGGCTGCTTTGGCTGTCGGATGCGTCGTTTTGCTTACCGCAAGCGGTCTTTTGTCAGTGAAAATGGCAGTGAACGGCTGAATCTAGTTCTATAGATGCAGGGTTTTCCTCTTACCCTAAAACGGGTACAATAAATAGAAGTACCAGAAAATATCGGCCACTTTGGACCTGGGTCCTGCTCAGGGGACAAATCAGGGTATGAGGAGAAAGCTGTCATGACTCAACTATTCTGTGAACAATGCGGTTTGCCTATTCCGGCGGCTGAATCGGCATGCCGTTCGTGCACACAGGAAGAACTGGATGAGTATCGGGTAGTTCGCGAGTATCTGCGAATGAACCCCAACTCCAATGCGATGCAAATCGCCAACGCAACCGGTATTTCCGTATCCAGAATCCTTCGTTACATAAAAAACGGCTCCTTGACGATGGTAAACGACGGGCCGAATCGGCGGAACCGCTAACAAAAACCCACCTGCGGGAAGAATCTGTGCTCCCGATGCAGGTGGGCTTTTTTCTTGCTAGCTGGATTACAGCCAGCGCAATCCCTTGGGATAATGGTTTTTCAGTTGTCCGTCAGCCTGCTTGCCCCAGCCGATGGGGAAGCCGTCCACACAGACCAGAGTCCAGCCAGCTTCTCCTTCCCGCGATAATGCTTCTCCCTTGAGATAGCGGATCAGGTCAGGATCGGCTGCAGAAAAGCTGGCGACGCGTGCTGCTGCCTCCGCACATACTGCCAAGGCGAGAGCGTGTGAGGGCTCCAGGCGATTTTTTTTCAGCGTTCCCAGGTGCAAGCCGGCCCGGTTGATGCGAAGGCCGTCCAAATCCAGTCCGGGTCGCGGGGTATAATAAAGCTGGTCGCCGAAGAGGAGAAGGGCAGAGTCGTCGGCGTACAGATCGCCAAGGTTCGGCAGGGCTTCCCGGACAAAGCTCTGCCAGATTGCGACCGCCTCCTTTTTGCCGGCGAATGAAGCAGGTTTTCCTTTTTTCTTCGGACGACTGCGAGACTGTTCTGCTGGGGTCGCTTCAGCCGACTTTCTCAGCTTGGCGACAAAGTGGCCTTCCCCTTGCAGCTTATGGGGCCAAAGGCGTGCGGCCAAAGCCACATCCGGCAAGGACGGGTCCGCCCACTTGGGCTCGCCGGGCGAATACGAGTCTGCGGAAGGAAGCGGGATCATGTCAAACTCGGGATGGCGCTGTAGAAAGGCAGCCAAGGATTGCTCGTTTTCCAAAGGGGCGAACGTGCAAGTCGAATAGACAAGCGTCCCACCGGGCTTCAGCATGGCGCTGGCCGCATCCAAAATATCCAGCTGCATGAGGTGGCACTCCGTCACTTTTTCCGGTGTCCACTCCGCGACTGCCTCCGGGAGCTTGCGAAACATGCCCTCGCCGGAACACGGCGCGTCGACCAGTATCCGGTCAAAGAACAGCGGGAATCGCTCTGCCAGCCGCTCCGGTGTTTCGTTGGTCACGATAGCGTTGGTGATGCCCAGCCGCTCGACGTTTTCCGAAAGGGCCTTGACCCGCGACGGGTGAATTTCATTGGCGATCAACAGCCCGCTCCCTTTCATGGCCGCTGCCAGTTGGGTTGTCTTGCCGCCCGGAGCCGCACATAGGTCGAGTACTGTTTCGCCGGGGAGCGCCTCCAGTGCTTCCGCAGGGGACATGGCACTCGGCTCCTGCAAATAGTACAGACCGGCTGCGTGGTAAGGATGCTTGCCGGGACGATCTCCTTCCCTGTAGCAGAAGCCATTTGGACACCATTCCACCGGCTCCAGGGAGAAGGGGGAGAGCGACAGGAAATCAGCCGGCGCAAGCTTCAACGGATTGATTCTGAGGCCGTGGCTCGCAGCCTCTTCATAGCTCGCGATAAAGGCTTCGTATTCGTCTTGCAATAGCGCCTGCATACGTGCCGTAAATGCAGCGGGCAAAGGGTTTTTCATGGTAGCCTCCGATGTCAGATTTTGTCTGGCCCTAAGAGGAAATTGGTGAATCATGGCGAATCCATTTGAAAGTGAGGTGAGAACAATTGAAAGAATCCCGTGCGGAAAGGTACCGCTCTCGCCGGCGCAACGATTCCGAAGTAAGCCGGTTTTGGATCATGGGTTTGCTCTTCTCACTGCTGGTACTCGCCTTTGAATTTTTGTTTGAGATTCCTGCCGATGCCACTTGGCTTCAGGAGATGGAAATGGCATTGTTCAGCGCGAGTTTTACTCTGCTTGCCTTTTATCTTTTGGGGCTGACGTTTGTTTTCTCGCGCCAGCAGGAGGCAGGCAAGGTAAACCACCATGTGATTATTTACGCATGGCTGGGGGCAATTTTGTTTCATCTGTTCTTGCTCATCAGCAACCTGGCAAACCAACATGTATACAAAGCAGGAATCATTTTGTTTTTGGGGCCTTTATTTTTAACTGTTTACCATTTTATCACGTACTTGTCCGCTTTGCGCGCCGCAAGACAGGAACAGGAACAAGCGACGGCCGCCTCCTATGAGCGCGCGGCTTATCAACTGATTCTCGAAGGTACCAAGGTATACGGTGAAATCAATCGGCTCAAAACCGCCTATCCGGAAGTGGAGCAAATGCTGCGGGCCAATGAATTTTACGGCAAGCTGGAGAGATACGCCCTGGAGATGCAGCAGTATTTGCAGACGAAGCAGTTTACCCGCAAGGACGTGGAAGTGCTGGAAGGCCATTATTACTACCTGGAAAACCTGCTTCTTTTGGCCAAGCAGCATCCGGGAATTATGGAATCGCGCGCTTTTGCGCACCGGGAGAGCCACACACGCTAGCCAGAAGAAAAAAGAGGAGAGTGACGTCAATGTTCTGGAAGAAAAAGAAGGACGAAGCCCAGCAGGAAATAGCTGCGACCGCCGTAGCACTGCAGGAGCCGGATGCGCGGGGAGACCGCGAAGAAATCAAGCGAGAGCTGATGGCGGTTTACGAGCAAATGGGCGCGATCATTCATCAGCATGGCGTTGTAAACGACCAGCACGGCTCCCTTGCCGAGCTGGCAAACCGGATGGAAGGCATTATCGCGAAAATTCAGCGGATCAGCACAGAGTCCGAGGAGTCGGCCGACAACCTTTATTCCCGCGGAGAGCGTTTGACGAGCATCTGCATGCAGTCCGTAGAACGGGCAAATGAAGGCAAGCTCTCAATGGCAGAGGTCGTCTCGGTGATGAGCGTGCTGGAACAGCAGTCTGCCAGCACGTCCGCATCCATGGGCCGTCTCGAAGAGCGTTCGTCGGAGATTACCAGCATCGTTCAAGTGATCAGCGATATCGCCAATCAGACGAACCTGCTGGCTCTCAATGCAGCGATTGAAGCCGCTCGCGCAGGCGAACAGGGAAGGGGTTTTGCGGTCGTGGCGGACGAGGTTCGCAAGCTGGCAGAAATGACAGCCAATTCGACCAAAAACATTGCCGAGCTGATCGGCAAAATTCAGGAAGAGACAAAAGAAGCGATCGCCAACAGCGAGAAGAGCGGCAGTGCGATCCAAAAAGGCTTGTCGACAAGCAAGGAAGCGGCTGAAAAAATGGAAAGCATCGTATCCGCCCTGCGGGAAGTGAGTGAAGAGACGGCGGGTGTCATGGAAACGATCCAGCAGCAAAAGCGCTACACGGACGAAAACAATCTGCAGGTCCAGGAAGCAAAACGGGCTCTGGAGCAGATGAATGAGGCGCTGCGCCATCACGTTCAGGAAGCGGGAGCAGTCGACAGGCAGCTGGAAGCCAGCTACCAAGACGTAAAACGATTGCTGGCTGAATAAAACAGCGCAAGCAAGTGAGCAAGTAATTATGTAAGGAAAAACCTCTTTGACAAAAAACGTCCCTCAACCGGCTGAAACAACCGGTGCAGGGACGTTTTTTTATTAGGTCGGGGTACCAGAGTGCCGGGGTGCCTGAGTGCCGGGGTACCTGAGTGCCGGGGTACCAGGGTGCCGGAGTATCGGAGTGCCGGGGGACCGAAGTGCCGAAGTGCTAATTCGCCGGGAGCGGCTTTTCGGACATATAGCGGTATATAGGGATACGGTCACCTTTTTGCACAGGGAGGTAGCTGTTCGTCACGAAGCTGTCCACGGACTCCGGCTCCAGCGCGAGCGCAATAAAGTTGGCGAGCGGCTGGTCCATCGCAAATACGTAGCTGTCTGCAGGAAAGGTCACCTGCTCCTCAGTGACCCAGGTCTCCACCCGGTTGGGAAAACGGCCGTTTTCAAGGCGAGCCTGTACCTTGTTATCCGTGACAAGATAGCTTTCTACAGGGAGAGCAGCAGGCTCGGACAATGTCGCGATGTTCACGCCCAGCCGCTCCAGCCGGTCAGCGATATGGTGATAAGCGGGAGGCATCAAATAGGCAGTCGGCCTTTTCCTCTCCAGGGTCGGATAAGCATTTGTCGCGCTCACCCACGCAACCGTGATGGAGACGCGCTTGGACTGTGCCAAATCAATCACATCCAGTGAGTAACCGGTCATTCGTTTGTTTTCGCTAGTGACGACAATCCGGTCGTCGTCATCAGCTTTTTTCCCCTGCTCGATCAACCGGCTGCGTGATCTGGCGACCGTCTGTTTTATTTTTTCTGCATGTCGGGCTGTGGCCTGGATAAAGGCGGCATGTGTCGTCACCTGTCCATATACACGGCGTTCAAAATCGGCCCGGCCGATGCCGATTCCCCTCGTCTCCACCAAAAAGGAAAGGCTGTTTTTCAATCCGAGGGCATTGCGGCCGATTCGCGTTTCCGTACTGCCTTCTGTCGCGATAATCTGCCCGTCCTTGTTCTGGGATAACGTGTAGTAGGGGTGATGCGTCAGTTTGGCCTCATCCAGCGCTTTTTCAACTTCCGGCAGCAGCAGTTGATCGGACATGCTCCGCAGTTCTTTTGGGATGTTCAAATTTTTGGCCGAAGAGATCAGCACATCATAGGAAGAAAGCGCTCCTTTTTTCCCTGTCTTCGCCAGGGAAGCGGACGTGACGCCATACTCATGAGCGTCCAGCACGACATCGGGCCGGAAGCGGTCGAATGCCTTGTGGATCGCCTGCACCTCGGGGTATTCGGCCTTCATGTAATCGCGATTGGCATCTTGACCGACAGCGATCGTTCTTTGAAACCGGTAGGACCCATCGGGGTTGATTCGCGGAACGATGATTACATGTACCTGGTCCAAAAGGTCTTTTCCCAGATGTTCTGTTGCCAGCCATTGCGCGATGACCAGAGCGGACTCACCTGAAGCGGGCTCATTGCCGTGAATTTGGGCCTGGAGCCAGACGATAGGTTTTGTCTTGTCAGTTTGGACCTGGTCAGGCTGGCGGGACAGGATCAAAAGCGGAATGTCCCGACCTTCGAGGGATTGCCCGATGATTTCCAGGCGGACGTGAGCGTGCTGACTGTCCAGCTTCTTGACGAACGCCATCATTTCTTCCTGACTGGTAAAGGCTTGGCTGGCCTTTTGAAAAGCAGGCGTATCGAAAGAAACAGAAGGGACGGGAAAAAGCGGGGCGATTGACCCGGGCTGCACGTAAACCTCTCCGGTCCCAAAATAGGGGAGAGGCTCTTTTGGTTCTTTGGCTGAAGGTGCTGCGGCAAGCGGCGGATGTGATTGGATTCCCCAAGCTGCCGGCGGGCAGGCGGCCAAAGAAATAAAGAAAAAGACGAGGGCAGCAGAAATAATTTTGTTTGTCATGACATCCCCTCCGTGTCGAATGTAATAGTCGCTTTCCCTACATCTTTATCAGATTGCAAGGCATTTCATCATGGTACTTTCTAATCATATTTGATAAATAATGGAGGAAATGCGAAGATAATGTGGAACCTATTACATCATGGCGTGGCAGTTACTCCGAAAACAGAGCGAGCGGGTTCGCAAACTTCTGAGCAAGGGGGATTACATGACCAAGGTAAGAAAGTCCGTATTGTTTTTTCTCGCATTGCTAGTCTCACTCGCAATGCCCCCTTCCGCCTCAGATGCTTTTCAGTGGGAAAAGCCGACGATCAAGGAAGAGTCTATTTCGGTAAGCGGTGGAGCTTTGAAACAGAAGATCTACCAGTTTAAAAATGGTGACGTGTTTCGCATGTACAGGCTGGAAGGGCAGATCGACAGCAGTCCGTATGTGCTGTCGGTGCCGTTTGCAGGCGAAGGGTCAACCTTTCGCCACGTTCTGAGCACGGATAATAATGGCCAGATCACGCGGGTATGGAATTTGCTCTCTTTGGCGGAGACAAATGAATTGCCGCTGGTTCCCGGCTTTATTGAATCACCAAGTCGTTACTTCTGGGTCGCCTCGCCGATTGTCTACAATCCTCTGGGGAGAACGACAATCGAGGAAAAAACGGAATTGGCTCTGCCCATTGCCGTGAAAAAAGAGTGGTATCGCATGCATCTGGAGGTACAGCTCCCGGTAAAGGCGGGAATGGTCAGCGAATGGTGGATCATGGAGTCCAGCTCCCCGCTGGTTCCCTGGGATAGTGAGCCGACAGCCAATCTTTGGCTGGGAGTCGATCTCTCGGATAAGGCCAAGTGGTTGTACGACGGCTATTACTACACGAGTCCGTCTACATACGTTCCCTACACCGTCAATGCGTTTTGGCGCAATCCGGAGAACTATGTAGTCCGCTCCTTCCTGGCGAATCCAACCAGCAAAGCGGCGCAAAACATGGCCTACGTCATGCTCGATACCGCTGTCCGCAATCAGGAAGCGGAAGGGCACTGGAAGACGTATCCACAGTCCCAGTGGCTGGCTGACGATTACGGGATCCCTGATGGCTTTTACGATACGCGGTTTAATACCGGAATGGCCGAGCTGCTGCTTGATGGCTGCAAAAAGTATAATGAGAGTGAATTTTGTGAATCGGCCAAAAGGTACGCCCTGTATTTGCGCAATCACGCCAGTCAGTATCACTACGTAATACCCGGTCCTACAGATGGATGGCTGGTTGCCGATTACGCCCACCCGACACCGCATAAGCCGACACATGTTTCGCTCAACCACCAGTTGGCGGAAATTAACTTTTTGTGGAAAATGTACATGCAATTTCAAGATCCGGCCGACCAAGCGCTGGCAACAGTGATGCTTCAGGGAGTCACCAATCTGGGAGAACGATGGATCACGCAAAATGGAGATCTGCACTACGCCTGGTTCCCTGATGACACCTTTGGCAGACCGGATTACCCTTATCTGACCTACAATGATTTGCGGGAAACCCAGCGACTCTATCGGTCGCTTTACGGAACGGAACAGCCCGTAATCGCACAACTGATGAAAAGCAAAGAAATGTGGATGGCAGCCAATAAAGTTGTCAATCCATTTCAGTAACAAAACGCCAAAAAAGGTGCCGGTCGCGGCACCTTTTTTTATGGCTGGCACGGGCGGGGCCGTTCTTTCTATCCTTTTTTCAGCACAAACAATGTCAAAAAGCTGAGGGCCTCGCGCAATTCCGCGGGTAACCGATTTGCCAGCTCGGCAGGTACGCCTTCTTTATAAACGGGTTCTTCCTCCAGCAGGACATAGCCATTTTCGCTGGCCAGTTGCTTCGCTTCCCACGGCATCATCGTGTTTTGGATCGTCGCCTCCCCGTACAGGCGGCGATAGCTGTGTCCCCGTGGTCCTGCCGTCGGGCCGAGTATGCCGAGGAGCAGGATGCCCCCCGGTTTGAGCAAACGATGGAACTCCAGGAGTGCAGCGAGTGGCGAAGGCGTGAATTCCGTCACGTTAATGCAGAGAATCCCGCTGAAGGTTTGATCGGAAAAGGGAAGGCTGGACACATCCCCAGTCTGAAAGCGGACAGCTATTTCACCGTTTTTTGCCCGGTCATTTGCCCGGTCTTTAGCCAGGCGAATCATTTCCCCGGCAATGTCGACTCCTTCCACAGTATAGCCGCTTGCGGCCAGCTTGCAGCTAGCGTATCCATCTCCGCAACCAGCGTCCAGAACAGGTCCATTTTCCGCGTGGACATAGCGGGTAAACAGCGGCAGGATCGTCCTGCGGCTGCCCGTTTCCCACATGGCTTCGCTGCGCTTATGCCAATCCGCCGAAAATTGGTCCCATTGCTCTTTTGCCATTTCACTCCATTGTGTCATTCGTATAGTCCTCCTTACCTTTCAGCAAGCATTTTACGCTTCATCCCTTGTTTTTCATCTATCCGGGCAAATATTCCTGCATCGTACCGGAAGACGCTGATGATGCGCACTTTATTGGAGAAAAGCTGTTGCGCGTTTTCGCGTTGTTCCGTGTTCTTGCGGGAGTAAACGCTTTCCATGTACTCTCAAGATAACAAACAAAATCATCCCAATCATGCAAAAATTTGAAAAAGTCGGAGGGGTAGGCAAATGAGCAACACCGATTTCTTTCCCATTCAGGACTGGGATTATGTGGAGTTCTATGTAGGAAATGCGAAGCAAGCCATGCATTACTTCACCAAGGCCTTCGGATTTCAGGCTGTGGCCTACGCAGGGCTGGAAACAGGCTCGCGGGAAAAGGTTTCCTATGTATTGAAACAAAAACACCTTACGTTTGTCTTGTCAGGGGCGCTTACTCCTGACAGCCCGATCAACGCGTTTGTGAGCAAGCACGGGGACGGCGTAAAGGACGTGGCTCTTCGCGTGGACGACTGTGAGCAGGCGTATCGCGAGGCCGTTTCCCGCGGAGCCGTGCCGGTCATGGAGCCGACCGAGTTTTCCGATTCCTTCGGCACTGTGAAAAAGGCAATCATCGGCACCTACGGGGACAACATCCACACCTTTGTCGAGCGGAAAAACTACAACGGTCCCTTCCTCCCGGGCTACCAAGCGTATGAATCTCCGGTTCAAGGAGAAGAAACCGGGCTGATCGGGATTGACCATATCGTCGGAAACGTGGAAGTCATGGACGAATGGGTGGCCTACTACCAAAAAGTCATGGGCTTCACGGCCGTGCAGAACTTCAGCGACGATGACATCTCGACCGAGTACTCCGCATTGATGTCAAAAGTGATGCAAAGCGGCACGGGGCGGATCAAGTTCCCGATCAACGAACCGGCCGAGGGGCGCCGGAAGTCGCAGATCCAGGAATTTCTCGAGTTTTACAAAGGGCCGGGTGTGCAGCATATCGCCCTGTTGACCAACGATATAGTAAAAACCGTTTCCGCACTGCGGGCAAATGGCGTGGACTTCCTCTACGTACCGGACACGTACTACGAAGAACTGAAGGAGCGTGTCGGAGAGATCGACGAAGACATCGAAACGCTCCGCAACCTGCGGGTGCTGGTGGACCGCGACGATGAAGGATACCTCTTGCAGTTGTTCAGCAAGCCGATTGTAGACCGTCCGACCCTGTTCGTAGAAATCATTCAGCGAAAAGGGGCGCGCGGCTTCGGCAACGGAAATTTCAAGGCGCTGTTTGAAGCGCTCGAGAGAGAACAGGAGCTGCGGGGCAATCTGTAAGAAGCGGCTTGGCTTTCTGTCCGTCGACAGCTATGGCTGTTGGCGGATTTTTTTGTGCGTCAATTCAGTCTAGACTGACGATTTGCTTGACCGCATAAGCACTCCGTGGCGATAATGATAACAACAGACTGGAAGAGGAGCGACAAGGATGAATTTGGCCCTCATGATCCCCTTGGCAGAACGAACTGCCGTACTGGTCGTAGCTGCCTTGCTGTTCACGCGCGTCAAAGCATTTCGCAGCCTATTAAACCAGCGAGCCACTTACAAAGACAAAGCAGTCATGGTTCTCATCTTTTCCGGAATTTCGATTTTAGGCACGTACAACGGCATCTGGTACCAGGACGCGATTGCCAACTCCCGCGTGATCGGCACCATCGTGGCGGGCCTTCTGGCAGGGCCGTGGGTAGGTCTGGCGACTGGGCTGGTCGCCGGCATTCATCGCTACACGCTTGGCGGCTTCACCGATCTGGCTTGTGCCATCTCCACGATCAGCGAAGGAGTTTTGGCCGGCCTTTTTTACAGGTTCCGGCGGACGCGGGAAATTCGCTGGACGACGGCAATGGCCGTCGGATTCGTCGCAGAGTGGATGCAGATGGCGATCATTTTGCTGGTGGCCAGGCCGTATGCGGATGCCCTGGCATTGGTGAAGGCCATCAGCGTGCCGATGTCGGTGGTGAATGCGCTCGGGATCGCCGTCCTGATCATCATTATCGATCTGGCAAAGACGGAAGAGGACCGGATTGGCGCTCTTCAGGCTCAGCGAACGATGCAGGTCGCGGACAAAACGCTTTCTTACCTCAGACAAGGGCTTACCTATGAGTCAGCCAAGCGCGTCGCCGAGGAAATCCTCCGCACGACCAGAGTGGCGGCCGTGGCGATTACGGACACGAAGACGGTCCTTGCCCATGTCGGCGCCGGCTCCTCTCATCATGTGGTCGGGCAGGAGATTACCACAAAAGCGACCAGGGAAGTGCTGGAGACCAAGGAAGTGAAGATCGCGGGGACAAAAGAGGAGATCGGCTGCCGGGAAAACAACTGCACACTGCGCAGCGCCATACTCGTACCGCTGATGCGCAAGCGGGGAGAGGTAGCCGGTGTGCTCAAGCTGTATCAGGATCGATCCCGCAAGCTGTCGGCGGTCGACCTGGAGCTCGTTCGCGGGCTGGGCAACCTGATCTCGACCCAGCTCGAGCTGGCCGATCTCGAAAAGCAGGCCCGTCTTTTGGCGGATGCCGAGATCAAGGCGCTGCATGCGCAAATCAATCCGCACTTTTTGTTCAACGCGCTCAATACGATTGTTTCCTTCATCCGCTTTCGCCCCGAGCAGGCGCGGGAGCTGCTCATTCATTTGGGAGAATATTTCCGCAAGAATTTGCACGACAGCGGTGGTTTTGTGACGCTGGCGGAGGAGCTGGAGCACATCGAGGCTTACCTCGCGATCGAGCGGGCCCGCTTCGGCGAAAAGCTGAAAGTGGAATATGAAATCGAGCCGGGCGTAGACCGCTATGTCGTTCCCGGGCTCGTCCTCCAGCCGCTCGTGGAAAACGCGATCAAGCACGGACTGTTGCCGAAGCGCGAGGGAGGCGTCGTCAAAATCAGCGCCCGCTTGAAGGACAAGCAGGTATTGGAGCTGAAGGTTGCGGACAATGGTGTGGGCATGGAAAAGGACCCGTTTGTCCCGCCCCCTCCGGCCCAGGACGGAAAACGCCGGCTGTCCGGCATCGGGCTGTCCAATGTAAGGAGCCGTCTGCAGGCCATCTACGGCCAGCCGTACGGGATCGTGATCGACAGCAAAAAGGGGCTGGGAACGACTTGTCTCATAGAATTGCCTTTAGGAGTGAAAGTTCATGCTGAAAGTGTTCATCGTGGATGATGAAGCCCCGGCAAGGGCAGAGCTTCGCTATCTCCTGGAACAATTTTCGGATGTAGCCGTCATTGGAGAAGCAGAGAGCGGGGAAGAGGCGCTCGAGCTTATTCCCGACGCGGAGCCGGATGCCGTCTTTCTCGATATTCACCTGCACGATCGCGACGGCGTCGATGTAGGGCAGGATTTGCTCGAATTGATGGTGCAGCCGCCCGTCATTATTTTTGCCAGCGCCTATGAGATCCACGCGGTCCGGGCTTTTGAGACGGAAGCGGTGGATTACATCGTCAAGCCGTTCAGCGAGCATCGATTGGAGAAAACGATCAACCGTGTCCGAAAGCTTCGTCCGCTGCCGGGAAGCGAAGCGGCCCAGCAGCCTTATCTGGAAATGCAACTGCAAAGCTTGCTCCAGACCGTACTTCAAGATCAGCAGCCGCGCCGGATACCGGTGGAGCGCAACGGGAAGATCATGCTGATCGATCCCAACGATATCGTCTACGCTACGGTGGACGGCCGATACGCGAGCATACATACGGAAGAGGAGCAGTACGCCACATCCTTTACCCTGCAAGAGCTGGAGAGCAGGCTGTCGCCCAAACAATTTTTCCGGACGCACCGGGCGTTCATCGCCAATCTGTACCGCACTGCAGAGCTGGTTCCCTGGTTCAAGGGAGCGCTCTATCTGGTCATGCAGGACGCTCAGCGGACGGAAGTCCCGGTAAGCCGCAATGTCGTGAAGGAGTTGAAGAAACGGCTGGGATTTTAGTTCCAACTTACTTTTTTTACTTTGACAAAAAAGCATGTATCCGGGAATATGGCTTTTGCTGCGGCAGCGGCCACTTGCCCGGATACATGCTTTTATCCTTTTATTGACATGGATTCCGTTATCTTTCTACATCATCTGGAAAGCCCAAAATAAGGCGGACAATGCCAATAATCCCGCCAGCCAGGTGAAGCTTTTCCGTGTCCACCAAAATAGCCAAATAGCCCCGATGCCTGCGATGATCAACAGAAAAGGCTCATTGCCCTTTTGCCACCAGGAAATCAGCAGAGTGGGAACAAGTCCAAACAGTGTAGAAAAGACGCTTTCATGAGCCATTTCGTTTCAACCCTGCATTTTCTCCTTTCGTGCTTGATTTTTTACTGTTCAGACAATTTTTGTTTTTTTGATGTACAACCGTGTGATAGGGTAGGTTGAGGTCTTATTCCTCATGTTCCTATTCATCATTTTACAAGGGGGAGAAAGGGATGAAAAAATGGCTTCTCTCAGTCCTGATCTGGGGCGGGGTTGCTGCGCTGGGGGCAGTTGGCTTCGGCTTTCTGGCACTGTCACGCGGTGAATCCGTCAACTCGTTCTGGCTGCTGACAGCTGCGATCTGTTCGTACGCTGTCGCGTATCGCTTCTACAGCAGGTTCATCGCCCGGAAAATCATGGGGCTCGATGACAATCGGGCGACACCTGCGGAAGTGAATAATGACGGGAAGGACTTTGTTCCGACCAACAAATGGGTCTTGTTCGGGCATCACTTCGCTGCCATCGCCGGTGCCGGGCCGCTCGTCGGGCCGACATTGGCCGCGCAAATGGGCTACCTGCCGGGGACGATCTGGATTATCGTCGGGGTAGTCATCGGTGGAGCGGTACAGGACTTTATCATCCTGTTCGGCTCGATGCGGCGCAATGGAAAGTCGCTTGGCCAGATTGCCAAGGAAGAGATCGGTCCTTTTGGCGGGGCGCTTGCCCTGATCGGAATCGTAGCGATCATGGTGATTTTGATTGCTGTGTTGGCCATGGTCGTTGTCAATGCGCTGGCTGAATCGCCATGGGCGACATTTACTATCTTTATGACGCTGCCGATTGCCATCTTGATGGGTCTTTACATGCGGTACATTCGCCCCGGGCGAGTCATGGAAGGCTCGCTGATCGGACTTGTGCTTCTGTTCCTGTCTCTCTGGTGGGGACAGGCGGTCGCCGACTCTCCTACCTGGGGACCTGCGTTTACCTTTAGCAAGGTTCAGCTTGCCTGGATGATTATCGCCTACGGATTCGTCGCGTCTGTACTGCCTGTCTGGCTGCTGCTGGCGCCTCGCGATTACTTGAGCTCGTTTTTGAAGGTCGGAACGATTGCCGTTCTCGCTGTAGGGATCGTGCTGACGCTGCCGCCGCTGGAGATGCCGGCTCTGACCAAATTTATCGACGGTACCGGTCCTGTCTTTGCCGGAAACCTGTTCCCGTTCCTGTTTATTACGATCGCCTGCGGAGCTGTCTCCGGGTTCCACGCGCTCGTCTCTTCCGGTACAACTCCGAAGATGATCGCCAAGGAATCGCACGCGCCGATGATCGGCTACGGCGGGATGCTGATGGAATCTGCTGTCGCGATTATGGCGATGATTGCGGCTTGCGTACTGACGCCTGGTGTCTACTTCGCCATTAACTCGCCGGCTGCGGTAATCGGGGTGGATGCGGTCGCCGCCGCACAGACGATTTCGAGCTGGGGCTTTACGATTACTCCCGATGTGATTACGACACTCGCACAGGACATCAACGAAAAAACGATCCTGTCCCGGACGGGCGGAGCACCTTCGCTGGCCATCGGGATGGCGACCATTTTCTCTACGGTGTTGGGCGGTAAGGCATTGATGGCCTTCTGGTATCATTTCGCGATCTTGTTTGAAGCCGTTTTCATTTTGACGACGATCGATGCGGGTACGCGTGTCGGACGCTTCATGGTTCAGGACATGCTGGGCAATATTTTCCCGAAAATGAAGCAGGTAGACTGGCTGCCGGGGAACCTGATCGGCTCCGCAGTCATCACGGCAGGCTGGGGATACTTCCTCTACCAAGGAGTCGTGGATCCGCTGGGTGGAATATATACCCTGTGGCCGCTGTTCGGTATTGCCAACCAGATGCTGGCTGCAATCGCCTTCGTTGTCGGTACGACGCTCATTATCAAAATGGGCAAGGCGCGGTACGCCTGGGTCACCTTGCTGCCGATGGTTTGGCTGACGTCAGCTACACTGACCGCTGCATGGCAAAAGCTGTTCCACGCCGATCCGAAGATCAGCTTCCTGGCTCACGCAGATGCATTCCAAAAGGCGCTTGATGCCGGAACGCTTCCTGCGGGTGTCAAGACAGTGGAGGCAGCCCAGAAGATGATCCTGAATGACCAGATTGACGCTGCCGTCTGCGCGATTTTCATGGCGATCATCATCGGGATTATTGCCGACGGGATACGGCTGTGGATCAGCATTTTGCGCGGAAAGAAATTCGAGCTTCACGAATCCCCGTACATTCAATCCAAAGGGGACAATTACTACGACGGCAAAGGACATTCCATCGCATGAGAAAAAGGTGGAGAACGATCAAAAAGTCCCTTCGTCAGATCAGCTCGATCATCAAGACCATCTTCGGCATGCCGGACTACGATCGTTATCTGCAGCATTGGTACCAGACCCACGCCAAACCTGGGTACTTTCCGATGACGGAAAGAGAGTACTATATCTACGCGCTGCGTGAACGCTACGAAAAAGGCGGAGTGACCCGCTGCTGTTAGCTGCTGTCGCTCATCACTGCAGGTAGCCGTTGCTTGCCAGCGCTGTTCCTTACTTACAGATGTTCCCTGCAGCATCCTGCAAGACCAGACGGGAGGCCAATCAACAGGCCTCCTATGACTTTTTGCCGGGCTTTCATCAGGTGGACAGCAGGGTGTATCAGCAGGGAAAGTATGGTACACTAGAGGCAAAGTCAAGATGTGGGTGGCGATACGTGTGCATGCAACAACCTTGGAGGCACTCAAGGAACTCGCTCTGGATTGTGCCAGAAGCGCAGGAGAACTCAGTCTCAGACGAATGAAGCAGCCTTTTACTGTCGAATATAAAACATCCGCTTCAGATCTTGTCACAGCTGTGGACAAGGAAGTGGAGAAGCATGTTATCGATGCGATTCTGCGCCAGTATCCCGAGCATGGCATACTGGGCGAGGAGCGAACGTTTACGGGAGATCCCGGCGAGTATGACACTTTATGGGTCATCGATCCGATTGATGGAACGACCAATTTTGTTCATCAGCAGATCAACTTTGCTGTTTCCATTGCCGTTTATCACAAAGGGGAAGGATTGATCGGTGTCGTCTATGATCCATCCCGGGATGAGATGTTTCACGCAGTAAAGGGGCAAGGCGCTTATTTGAATGGCCAAAGACTGCGTCTGGAAAAGACCGTTTCCTTGGAGGAAGCCTTGCTTTGTACCAGCGTTTTCTGGAACAAACAAGCGGAACAAATGGGGATTGACCTGATCGTGAAAAAATTGGCCGGCAAGGTGCGAGGCATGCGTCTGCTGGGCAGCGCTGCCCTGGAAATGGCGTACGTGGCGGCAGGACGACTCGACGGGTATGTCAGCCTCTCGCTGAACGCCTGGGATTTTGGAGCGGGGAGAATTCTGGTAGAAGAAGCAGGAGGCAAGGTGACCACAATGGACGGGAAGCCGTTGCCGTTTGATCGGAAAAGCAGCGTCATGGCTTGCAACACGACGTTTTACGAAGAACTACAGCACTACATCCAATCGGAGCAGGACGCCGATCCTTCCTGATTCCATCATACTGCTCATAAAAACTGCCTGTCGGGCAGTTTTTTTATTTTGCCTCCGTACCATTGGAGAAGCGGTTATAAAAGGTAGGGGGAAAGTCAACAATGGAGGAAAAAAGGAGATGCCGCATGATTTTCTCGAGATCATGGAAAAAGCGGAAGCTCCGCTCAGGGGGGCACTTGTCTTCCCTGTCTTTTCAGCCTGGCTCAGACGAGAGGGGACTGACGCCGCTGTCTTTCGAGCTGGAAAGCAATTTGCACATTCTCCGAAACATTTTCGCCGATTGCACGGATGTTCTTTTTCATGATTTTTGGATAAGTGGAAGCCGGAGAGCCATCCTGATCTACATCAATGGCACCGCCAATCAGGAGGAACTCAATCAACAGGTGCTGACCCCCTTGCTGGAGGGGCGGAGGAGATCGGCCGGGTCCCCTTTGTTTCACGGGATCATCCCCGTAGCCTCCGGAAGCGAGATCGGGACTATCGAGGAGACCGTCAGACACGTCATGGACGGCAATCCTGTCATTTTGACGGATGGAGAAAACACTGCGACCTCGGTCGGATTAACCAAGTGGGAGACGCGCTCAGTCGAGGAGCCTATCGCCGAATCTGTCGTTCGCGGACCAAGAGAAGGCTTCGTGGAAACCGTAGAAATCAACACCTCGCTTTTGCGGAAAAGATTGCGCACTCCGCTTTTGAAGATGAAGTCCTACAAATTGGGGAGCATCTCCCATACCGAAGTGGTAATCGCCTACCTTCAGGGAGTCGCGGAGAAAGCGCTGGTCGATGAGGTGGAAAAACGTTTGCACAGCATACGGATCGACGGGGTATTGGACAGCGGAGATTTGGAGGAGCTGCTGCAGGACAACCCGTATTCTCCTTTTCCGCAGCTTCTGTCGACCGAGAGGCCGGATATTGCCTGCTCTCAATTATTGGAGGGCAGAGTCGTCATCCTCGTCGAGGGCTCGCCGATCGCCGTGGTGGCTCCGACGACCTTTTACTCCTTTCTGCAATCTCCCGAGGATTATTACGAGCGCTATTTCTTTGGCACCGTGATCAGGTGGCTGCGCTATCTGTTCTTGTTTATTGCGCTGCTTGGCCCCTCCTTTTATGTGGCAATCGTTTCTTTTCATCAGGAAATGATTCCGACGGCGCTGCTTTTGACGATGGCCAACTCCCGGGAGCTTGTTCCATTCCCTGCGTTGTTGGAAGCGCTTTTGATGGAGATCACCTTTGAAGCGTTGCGGGAAGCGGGTGTCCGCCTGCCCAAGCAGGTCGGGGCGGCGGTCAGCATCGTAGGTGCCCTCGTTATCGGGCAAGCGGCGATTGAAGCAGGGCTCGTCTCTTCGCCGATGGTCATGGTTGTCGCAATCACTGGCATCGCGTCTTTTATCATTCCTCATTACACGCTTGGAGTGGCGATCAGAATTCTGCGTTTTCCGATCATGCTGCTCTCCGGCATTTTTGGCATTATGGGGCTGATGCTGGGACTGCTGATGCTGCTCACGCATCTGTTTACCCTGCGATCCTTTGGCGTCCCGTATTTAAGCCCGCTTGCGCCGTTAAACCTGCAGGAGCTGTCCGACGTGATGGCGAGAGTGCCTCTCTGGATGACGGATGCGTCGGTGGATGAGCACAGGGGCAAGAATACAGGCCGCGATCAAGAGCCCGATACTACCTAGCAGGTAGGCAGAAGGAGCGGCGAAGACGAGGATGAAAAAGGCTGTCGGATGAAGGAGGAGCGGCAAGGAGTGAAGGTGTACCGGTTGCTTGGAGTCGTTCTTCTGCTGCTTGGCTTGACCGGTTGTTGGGATCGCAAAGAAATTAATGACATCGCGATTATTACTGCAGCGGGTGTCGACCTGACCGAAGACAAAAAGGTAGAGCTATCGGTCCAGCTCTATGTCAATCACGCGGGCAGACAGCAGGAAGAGGCCGACCAAACCGTCGTGCAATCAGCGACAGGCATCACTCTGGCCGACGCGGTAGAAAGTCTGCAGGACACGCTTTCTGCACAAGTTTTTTGGGGCCATACGGAGGTGTTTATCTTTGGCAGGGACATCGCAAGAACGGGAATTGAAGGCCATGTCGATTATTTTTTTCGGCAGCCGGGTCCTCGCGGGCTTGCCTATTTGTTCGTGAGCAGAGGCAAGGCCAAAGATATTTTGAAGCAAAAGCCGCCGCTTGAGAGAAGCAGCTCCAAGTCGCTCGAAGAGATCGCCAAGGCCCAAAAAGGTGAAGGCGTGACCTTAAAAGAGCTGGCCCAGATGATGGAGAATCCGGCAAAAGTATCGATCATTCCCCTGGTGGCAACATTGCCGGAGCAAGATGGCGGGCCAGTTCCCTACATCTACGGAATGGGCGTGCTGAAAAAAGGGAAGTGGGCGGGGCAAATGGACGAGAGGGAAGCGCAAGGGGTGCTGTGGCTTCGAAACAGGATCAAATTTGTCATGATCACCATTCCGATCGAAAAGCATAAGGGATATGTTTCTCTGAAGATGGTCAGGGGCAGGGCAGTTCTCAGCCCGCAGGTCAAAAACAGCAAGTGGTCCATGCAGGTCAAACTGCACGCCGAATACGATGTCAGACAAAATACGACGAATCTGAATATGACCATACCGGCAGATGTCTCCATCGTAGAGTCCTACGCCGCCGCATATACTCGGTCGGTCATAAAAGCTTCCCTGAACAAAGCACAGAATGTCCTGCATGCGGACGTGTTCGATTTTTCCGGCGTCTTTCATCGAAAGTACCCGCAGGAATGGAAAAAAGCCGTAGCAGATTGGGAACGCACCTTCTCCGAGATCGAGGTGGACATTCAGTCGACAGCCGAAGTGCTGCGACCCGGGGTGTCCAATCCCCATCAATAAAAAAGGGGCTGGGGCATATTGAAGTGGGTGGGTGTAGCCGCGCTGACCGTTTTGGCACTCGTGCTTGCATGGTACGAGCTTCCGCGGTTGACGGCAGAAATGAAGCGGGAACGAACCGTATTTTTGGTCATCACAGTGACAGGATGGGGGCTGGGAAGCTTGCTGATTTTTTTTCCGGAAATGCCAGGACTGACCCAGCTCGTGGATTTCCTTTACAGACCGCTTTATCCCTTGATCGGGAAAGGGTCCGGTAACGCAGGGGAGTAATGGACATGCTGGATCGAGGCAAAATTTCTGTTCTGCAAATGTGCCTGTCGATGTATTTGATGGTCGGGGCTACGGCCATTCTTATCATTCCGGCGATTACAGCGAAGGAAGCAAAGCAAGACATGTGGATTTCTCCCTTTTGGGGGTCGCTGTCCGGTTTTTTGGCTGTATGGCTGGCTTGGTCGCTTTACAGGTTGACCCCCGGCAAATCGATCATTCAAACCGGAGAGGCGGTTCTGGGACCCCGTTTGGGAAAGGCAGCTGCTCTTCTGTACATTCTTTTTTTGGTGCACGGAGCAGGCCTGATTGTCCGTGAATACGGCGAATTTATCGTCGGTACGATCTTGCTGAAAACGCCGATTGTGGTCGTGATGGGCAGCATCGTGCTCACGGCAGCATTCGCAGTGCGCTCCGGGATCGAGGTGTTGGGGCGCTTTTCTCTCTTGCTCGGTCCGCTCTTTGGTCTCTTTTTGATCGGGATTGTTTTGCTGCTCATTCCGCGGTATGAGCCGACTCATATGCTTCCCGTTATGGAGAACGGGCTTAGACCTTCCCTGGCTGGTGCCGTAACGCCGTTAACCTGGTTTATGGAATTTCTCTTTATTTCCTTTCTCTTTCCGCATCTGCGTGCAGAGGAAACGCATAAAGCGTTGAGAGCGGGGATGTGGGCCGTTGCATTGATGCTGGTCACGATGGTCATCGCGAATCTGTCCGCTCTGTTTCTGTTTGGAGAAATAACCGGAAGGATGTTTTTTCCGGTCTTCAATGCATCCCACTATATCAGCATGGCAGAATTTTTGGAGCATCTCGATGCCATGGTAATGGCGCTGTGGGTCATGGGCGGTTTTTTTCAAATCTCGATGTGGTACTATGTGACCGTTATCAGTGTGGCTCAATGCTTTCACCTTTCGGATTACCGGCCGATCGTCTATTCCGTCGGCATTCTGATCATCGTGTTCAGCTTGTGGCTTGCTCCGGGATTCGCTGATCTGATCAATCTGTTTACCACCTCTGAGCCGTTTTACTCGGCGACCATGCAGATTTTGCTTCCTGCTCTGACCTTGATCATTGGGCTGATCAAGCGGCGGAGAAGGCCACTTTCAGCAGAAGCCGAAAAAGTGGTGAACCGAAAGGGAAATGGCTAAAGCGATGTGTCACGGGAATACAACGACGGGGGACTTTCCGATCCAGGAAAAGATCTGCGTCGTTTTCCTGATGTCAGGAAATCGGGCCACTCCCTTTCTGGCCTGTATAATCCTCCACTTTTTAACAAATAGTAAACAAAGAGATGGAGTACAGCATAAAAAATAACTAGGAATGACAAGGTTGACATATCATTATTCTATATAAATTTAACAATTATAAAAAGTAGTTAATATTTTTAATAAAAGTATATTCGAGAAAACTGTGATATGATTCATACGATAGTTGTCTGACATCTGGGAGGGACATCAATGGACGCAACTGTGAACTCACAGCAAGGGAAACAAAAACATCCTCCAGGATTGTATTTGTTGTTCTTTACGGAGCTTTGGGAACGCTTTAGCTATTACGGCATGCGCGCCCTGTTAACCCTGTATTTGACCACAGCGCTGATCAGCGGCGGACTAGGCTTTGAAAAGGGCTTGGCGTTGAGCATCTACGGCTTGTTTACCGGTGCCGTTTACTTTACGCCGATCATCGGCGGGTATTTATCGGACCGGTATCTCGGCAGAAGACTGGCGATTACCATGGGCGGTATTACCATGGCAGTGGGGAACTTTCTTCTGTTCGCCGTACAGAGCACAACTGGATTGTATCTGGGCCTTGTTCTCCTGATTATTGGAAACGGTTTCTTCAAGCCGAATATCTCTACGCTGGTCGGTGAGCTTTACCCCGAAAATGACAAGCGCAGGGATGCCGCGTTTACGATTTTCTACATGGGGATCAACGTGGGAGCGCTCTTCGCACCGCTGATCTGCGGCTATTTGGCGGAGGAGCACTTCAAGACCGCGCTGGACGGTGTGGAAATGTACGGCTTCAAGTACGGGTTTTTGGCTGCCGCCATCGGGATGGTGATCGGTCAGATCGCTTTCAACCTGCTTGGCAACCGCTACCTGGGGGATATCGGCAAACAGCCGCTCGGAAAGAGTGAAGCTCCGGGGCAGCAGGAAGCCGCCAATCGGCCGCTCACCAAGAAGGAGAAGCAAAGAACCGCCGTCATCGTCATTTTGGCCTGTTTTGTCGTCTTTTTCTGGGCAGGATTTGAACAGGCGGGGAGCTCTTTGACACTGTACACAGACCTGTTTGTCGATCGTACCATTGGCGGCTGGGAGGTTCCGACCTCTTGGTTTCAATCCTTGAATCCGTTGTTTATTGTGCTTTTGGCACCCGTTATCTCCATGCTGTGGGTGAAGCTGGCCAACAGCAAGCGAGGCGACTTGAATATTCCTACGAAGATGGGACTGGGAATGATCCTGCTCGGTCTCGGGTACATGATTTTGCTGCTGGCTGTCATGCAGACCGGAAGCGACGAAAACAACATCCTGACAAAGTCAAATATTATGATTATTGTGTTGACCTACCTCATGCATACGCTCGGTGAGCTGTTCCTGTCTCCTGTCGGGCTGTCGATGGTCAGCAAGATCGCTCCGGTCAAACTCGCCTCGCTGTTGATGGGCGTATGGCTGGCAAGCTCCGGAGTGGCAAACATCCTGGCCGGCCAATTGGCCGCTTTTACACAGTCGCTCGGATACTTTGAAGTGTTTGGTATCATCGGTTTGATGGCGATTGTACTGGGGCTGGTGCTCCTGCTCGTATCGCGCAAGCTGGTACGGATGATGGAATAACCTCATACAGAAGAAAGGACAGCTCGGGAGGCGGGCTGTCCTTTTTTGCTGTCTTCTTGTCCTTATCCGATTTCGATCCCGTGTGCGGCCAGCGTCTCCCGCAGGGCCCGGGCCATCAGGTCGTATCCGAGCACATGAGGATGGAGGCCGTCATCGGCGAGCTCCTCCCGCAAAGTGAGACCGTCTTCGTCAGTCATGTGCCGGTGGTAGTCCACAAAGATGATGTTTTCAGCGCGTGCGTATTCCTGCAAGGCTTTATTGATGCTGGCGACCAGCTCGTTTCGCAAGCTGTTTTTGGCGTAGCGCTCCATCCGGGTCGGAAGCAGGGAACAGAGAATCGGAGCAATCCCGTTTTCTCTGGCTTGCGTCAACATGGCAGCCAGATCGTCGACGATTTCTTGCTGTATGTGCTCCGGCTGCTTGCGGTCCTCTGGCAGCCACTCGTCCAGGGCCCACGTGTTATTGATGCCGAGAAGGATGATCGCGTAAGCAGGGCGGAGCTGCACCACATCAGCGGCAAACCTACGCAGGGCAAAAGCGGTCGTATCTCCGCCGATTCCCCGGTTGACTATGACACGGCCCGCACCGCCGAAATAGGTGTCGACGTCCCACCAGTGCGTAATCGAGTCCCCGAAAAAGACAAAATCAATTTTCCTTTGGTGATGCAGCAAGGCCTCATTGTGGAAATCAAATTCGTTGCGGCGTCTGTCGGCCGCAGCCTCGATGCCAAACAAGCCGGGCTTGAGCAAAGCTGGTCTGTTTTCTTTCACGTTCATTCTTTCCCTCCGATCCGAGACTAACGGGAGCTTCCGCAAGCTGTCCCCAGTTGCAACCGCACCTTCGCTATTTGAAAACGACAGATGGTGAGTAATGGCTTCAAGTCACGCACTTCCCTATCCTATCATGAGGTTCTGCCCTGTTTTGGCTTTTCCTGCTTGTGGTGCCCATAGGTCAGGGCAGCAAAAAAGCGGGCTTCCGGGGAAGCGCCGCATGTGGTCGGAAAAAGACCGCCCGTTGAAAGGGGGTCAACGGACGGCAATGGAGGACGATATGTCCATCGTAGGGTCTGACACCTCCCATCATAGGTTTTTCATGTTAAGAACAAATAGAGAAACGATAAAGGCTTTGTTAATTTTTTGGAAAGGGGAGGTCTGGAGCCTTTTTTGGCCTGATTTTTTGTCTTGTAGACGAGCATCCATACGAACAGGGAGACTCTCTCATATTCTGTGAAAAGGAGCGGCGTCGCCATTTCTGACGCCTGCTTCAGACAATCACAGAGGAGGCCATGCAAATGAGCGGAGGTTTTCACAATAACAATTTCATCTGGATCATCCTGATCATTGTTTTGATCTTCGCGTTCCTGGACGACTAATCTGTAAAAAAGAAAGAAGACCCTGCTTTCCAAGGAAGCGAGTCTTCTTTCTTTTACATAGACGATGCGGGAAAGCTATCACAAGATAACAGAAATCAATAGCTTGCACGCAGCGAATTATTTTTTCAAATGCTGGAGGAACTGGCGAGTCCGCTCTTCTTTCGGGCTCGCAAACAATTGCTCCGGCGCACCGCGCTCGACGATCACGCCCTGGTCCATAAAGATGACTTCATCTGCCACTTCGCGCGCAAATGCCATCTCATGCGTGACGACCACCATGGTCATCCCTTCGACAGCCAGCTCCTTCATGACCTTTAGCACTTCGCCGACCAGCTCGGGGTCGAGCGCGGAGGTAGGCTCGTCAAACAGCATTACTTTCGGGTCCATGGCGAGAGCGCGGGCGATCCCGACACGCTGCTGCTGGCCGCCGGATAGCTGAGCAGGGTAGTGGTCGAGCTTGTCAGCCAGTCCTACCTTGGACAGCAGCTGCGCCGCCTTGCCTCTTGCGGTCTCCGGTTTTTCTCCTTTTACGGTGACGGGGCCTTCCATGACATTTTGCAGCGCCGTCATGTGCGGGAACAAATTGTAGCTTTGGAAGACCATCCCGGTCTGCTTGCGCAGCTTCGGGATATCCGATTTTGCGACTTTGCGGGAAAAGTCAAGCTGGACATCGCCGATTTGCACGCTGCCCTCGGTCGGGATCTCCAGAGCGTTCAGGCAGCGGAGCAGCGTCGTTTTGCCGGAACCGGACGGCCCGATGATGACGACGACCTTTCCTTTCTCTACCGTCAGCGAGATGCCCTTGAGGACGTGCAGATCGTGAAATCGTTTATGAATGTTGCTGATAGTTATCATGCGTATGCTCCCCTCTAGGCGACGTAGCGGTCAAGCCTGTGCTCGATGCGATCCTGGATCGCCGAGAGTACCAGACAGATCAGCCAGTAGATCAGTGCCGCTTCTGAGTAGACCAGGAGCGGTTCATACGTAGCCGCTGCGATCTCCTGCGCTTTGCGAAACATCTCGGGAACGAGGATAGCCGCAGCGAGCGACGTATCCTTTACCAAACTGATGTACGAGTTGGACAGAGGCGGGACAGACACGCGCGCCGCCTGCGGCAGGATAATGCGCACCAGCGCTTGCCGATACGTCATGCCGAGTGAATAGCCGGCTTCCCACTGTCCCTTTGGTATGGACAGGATCGCGGCCCGGACCACTTCCGAAGCGTAGGCGCCGACATTGAGAGAGAAGCCGATCACCGCTGATGGGAACGAATCGATCGTAACGCCGATGCTGGGCAGACCGAAAAAGATGATGAACAGTTGCACCAGCAACGGCGTTCCGCGAATGATCGAAACGTACGTGCGGGCGACGCCCACCAGCACTTTGTTGCCGGAAATTCGGGCCAGCGCCGTCAGGATGGCGATGACCAGCCCGATGGCGAATGAAATCAGGGAGAGGGACAGGGAGTACGTCAGAGCGCCTTTCAGAAGCGGCCAAAAGGAGCTCTGCGCAATTTCTACCCATCTGTCAAAGCGTTCCGGGTTGCCAAACAGGTTACTTAGAAACATCTGCACCAAACCATTTCTCGGAGATTTGTTGGAACGTACCGTCTTTCATCATATCGTCAAGCGCTTTGTTGACCGCCTCTACGAGCTCGGTGCTGCCTTTGCGGAACAGAAAACCGTTTTTCGCCCCGTCCGGATGCTTGGCAATAATCTTGATCGGGGTATCCGGCTTTTGCTTCAGAAAATCGAGCAGGGACAAGCCGTCATTGATCGTGACGTCGACACGCTTGGAGACAAGTAGGTCGATCGCTTGGTTGAAGCCCTCCACAGCGACGATTTCTGCGCCGTTTTGCTTGGCGATGTCTGTCAGATTGCTGGTCAAGGTTTGCGCTGCTTTCAATCCTTTGATGCTGTCAAAGCCAGTGACGGTGTTGTTGTCCTTATGTGTCACCAGTACAGCAGTCGACACGGTGTAGGGGTTGGAAAAATCGTATTTCTCCTGACGATCCGGGCGGATGCCGACCTGGTTGGCGACGAGGTCAAACCGCTTGGAGTCGAGGCCGGCGAACATGGCATCCCACTGTGTTTCCTGGAAGACCGGTTCCACCCCGAGACGTTTGGCCACTTCGCTGATCACTTCTACGTCAAAACCGGTCAGCTTGCCGGATTGGTCGTGGAAAGTAAAGGGGGCATACGTCCCTTCCGTACCAATCACCAGTTTCCCTTCGGCTTTTACTTTATCCAACAGGTTTTGTTCTGCCTTTTGCTCGGAAGGGGCCTGTGCAGGAGCAGGGGCCGGAGCGGCGTTATTCGTTGTCGAAGCAGTGCCGGACGAGCCGCATCCCACGATGCCAAACATAAGAGAGGAGATGAGTGCGGAAAACAATAATTTTTTCATAAATAATCCCCCACTAAACCGATGTGATTTGTTTAGAACATACTAAAAGTCTTTGCCTGTTTTGTCAATAAAGAAATCAGCTCTAAAGGGCTGCGAAAAAGCGTCGGCTGTCAATCGGTTCCATCATGCAGAAGAAAAGTGGCAGATCTCTTCTCCGACGGGAAAAGAGACCGTGCCACCTGGTCAAGGGCAATGAGCTTACTTGGAAATGTCCTCGCCAAACCATTTTTCCGAAATCTGCTTCAGCGTGCCATCCTTATGCATGGCATCCAGCGCTTTGTTGATCTCCTCGATCAGTTCGTTGCTGGTGCCTTTGCGGAACATGAAGCCGCAATTGAGGCCTTCTTCTTTGACTTTGACGATTTTGATCGGGGTATCCGGCTTTTGCTTCAGGAAGTCGAGAACAGACAGGTTGTCGTTCAGCACCACATCGACGCGTCTGCTTGCGATCAGCTCGATGGCGTTGTTGAAGTTGTCCACCGCGACGATTTCGGCGCCCAGCTCGCGAGCCATGTCGGCGTAGTTGCTTGTCATCGATTGCCCGGCTTTGAGGCCTTTGATGTCAGGAAAATCCTTTACCGTCTCGTTGTCTTTATGAGCGACGAGCACAGCGCGGGAAACGGAATACGGGGAAGAAAAGTCGTATTTCTCCTGACGGTCGGGACGAATGCCGACCTCATTGGCGATCAGGTCAAACCGCTTGGAATCGAGTCCCGCAAACATGGCATCCCATTGCGTCTCCTGGAAGACCGGTTCTACACCAAGGCGCTTCGCTACTTCTGTAGCCACGTCGATGTCATAGCCGGTCAGCTTGCCGGACTGGTCGTGGAAGGTAAAGGGAGCATAGGTGCCCTCTGTACCGATCACCAGTTTGCCCTCGGCTTTCACTTTTTCCAACAGGTTTTGAGGAGCAGCCGCCGATTGGTCAGGAGCTGCGGATTGATTTGGGTTTGCAGGCGCTGAAGAGTTGCCGCATCCAGCAATTCCGAGCAATAAAGTCGAAATTAATGCTGTGAAAACAAGTTTTTTCATCGTGAATCCCCCACTAAGTTGATATGATTTTATGGATTCATACTAAAAGCCTTTCTTCTATTTGTCAATGAAAAGAGTGCGAGGGAGAAGAAAAGCACGGACAAGGAGAAAAGGAACAGAAACTCCCTCTTCTAAAAAGGATGTCCATTTGATATCCTGTTATAAGTCTACGAGACGCGAGAGTTCGGAATCCCCACCTCTCGTAAAACAAAACTAGGGGAGAGCAGTCGATTGCCTAAGGTCTGTTCTTATGGAAGCCGCTCTCCTGCATTTCGCGTGGAGGCGGCTTTTTTGCGTAGGTGAGCAGGATCGAGGCGGGCTGATTGCTCTTCGCTTTAGGAGGAACTGATCCGATGAATTTTCCACCGGAAGAGAAGCGTTTTCTCTACCTGACAGCGACGTTCATGACGTTGCTGGTTGTTGCCAACATCGTTTCGGCAAAGGTCATTGACCTGTGGGGCGTGATTTTGCCAGCCGCGGTGATTGGGTATCCGCTGACGTATCTGTTGACAGACGCGATCAGCGAGCTGTACGGGGAGGCACGGGCGCGTCAGGTCGTCTACGCAGGCTTTTGGGCCAACGCTCTGATGCTCCTTTTTGTCCAGGCGACGATTCTTCTGCCTCCTGCCGGCTTTTGGCCGCTCCAGGAGTCGTACGAATCCGTCATGGCTTCCTCCGCGCGCGTAGTCATTGCCAGCATGCTGTCCTATTTTGCCGCGCAAATGGCTGACGTCAAGGTCTTTCATTTCATTAAGCGGCGGACGGGGGAGAAGCATTTCTGGCTGCGCAAAAACGTATCGACTGCAATCAGTCAGTTGCTCGACACATCGATCTTTATCGTCATCGCTTTTTACGGGACGATGCCGACAGATGCCTTGCTGCAGATGATCATGTTTCAGTATTTGGTGAAAACGATGATTGCCGTCGTGGATACGCCGTTGTCCTATCTGGTCGTCAAAGGAGCGAGAAGGCAGCGAGCTGTCTCTGGCTTGGCCGGTTGAAGCGGGGAAAAGGCACAAGGAGCTTCCCGATCACGCAACAAAGCTTCCCGATCACACACAATAAAAATGGAAAGGACCGATGAAGGAAATGGCAACAGTGGAGCACAATCACAGCAAGTACAACAGCATTCGTTTTGATACACAGGATGAATCGGCGATTCTGGTCGACATTCTCGAGACGATTCCGTACGAATATGTGGGAAAGCGTACCGAAATCATGATGCCTACGAATGAATTTACATCTGTTTGTCCGTGGTCGGGTCTGCCAGACTTCGCAGACCTGAAAATTTATCTCGTGCCAAATGAAAAGCTGATTGAGATGAAGTCGCTGAAGTACTATTTGACCTCGTACCGCAATGTCGGAATATATCAGGAGCATGCGACGAACCGGATATTAAACGATCTGGTGGCGTGCTGCGATCCGCTGTACATGCGCATCGTCGCCGTCTGGAATGCGCGCGGCGGCCTTGGAACCGAAGTGGTAGTTGAGTATGTGAAGGAAGAAGCGTAAAATAAGGACGAGTATCATTGCCCCCGTTCGTTTTGCACGGGGGTACTGTTATATATGAACATCACTTTGTCGTCATTATTTTTGTCGCAAATAAAGGAGAAGAACAGCATGCTAAACGATTGGCGGATGTATACGGATGCGAGCGGCCAGGACCAGAATCACATGGGCTGGCATGAAGTATTGAAGGAAATCGCCCAGTTGAACGGTACGTCGAGGACGCTGGTCCATGCCGCATACGGCGATCATGTCGACCTGGTGGTAGCCGGCGGTAATCAGGGCCAAATTCTGGTCCAGTGGAAAGAGCATGAGCCTGAGGCGCGCCATTACGTTTTGACCGCCGACAAGCCGGCCGGAACGATGAGCACCTTGACGATCGAAGGGGCGGATGTTTCTTTTCCGGCTTCCTGGTGTATCGAATTGGAACAGGCCATACCTGTATTGGGCGATCTTTTGCGTACCTGCGAAAAAGGAGAGCCGTCGGGACTGACCTGGATATCGGTGGAGATGTAGCAAGGGAGGCACTCATATATGGAAATATCGCTGCTGCTCCAATCGATTCTGCTGATGGCGGTGATCATTGCGATTGGAAGTGTGATCGGATATCGTCAACCGCTGACGGGGGAATCCCGTCAGCTCATCATCACGATTATCGTCAACGTGGCTATGCCGTGCATCATTTTGGACGGGGTGTTCCAGACGCCGATCGACAGCCAGACGATGACGCAAATTGTTATCATTTTTGGTATTTCCGTACTATTGAATTGTCTCGGCATCCTGCTCGGTTGGCTGGGGGCGCGGACCTTGCCTTTGCCGGAAAAGAAACGGCGCGAGATGGCGATTCTCTCCGGATTGGGGAATACGGGCTTTATCGGACTCCCGCTCTGCGCGGCGCTGTTCGGGCCAAAAGGAGCGCTTTTGGCAGCCGTATTTGATGCGGGGGTGGACGTCGTGATGTGGACCGTAGCGGTAATGATGCTCCAGGAAAAAGGGGCCTTTAGTCTGAAAGGCTTGAAGGCGATGGTCAATATTCCGATGATCGCCATCGTTCTCGGACTGGGAGCGGCCATGGCGGGATTCATGCCTCCGGAGCCGGTCAAGCATCTGGTCGGCACGCTGGCAAAGCTGGCTTCTCCGCTTGCGATGATGTACATAGGGATGCTGCTGCCGCTGCTGCTCAGGAAAAAGCCCCATTTCTCACTCCCGGTTCTGGGCATGCCGCTGACCTTCAAGCTGATCGTCTTTCCGCTGTCCGCTGCTTTGCTGCTGTCCGTTCTCCATTTGGATGGGGAGATTACCCGTGTCGCGATCATCCAGGTAGCGATGCCGACGCTGACGATGGCATCGATCCTGTTCGCGCGATACGCGGCAGATGAAGAGATGGGGGCGATGACGACGGTTTTTTCGACCCTGCTGGCCCTCGTTTCCATCCCTGCTGTCATCATGGTGGGTAATTTTTTCTTGCGATAACGGGCACTCTCCTTCATGAAGATTGTTTTGATTGATTGTGAAACGTTTCATGGCGATACACAGTCAAACAAGGTAAACCGGCTGTATTAATGGAGGAATTGAACATGAGAGGAAAACGTGCAATCGCTTGTTTGATCGGGCTTCAACTTTTGATGGCAGTACCTGTGGGCGCTGCGGGGAATGCATCCGGCAACGCAGCCGCCAGTCCGGCAAGCAACACACAAATTTCCGTAAACGGGCAGGCTTTGCAGTTGAAGCAGCCAGCCATCATCATCGACGGCCGTACGTATTTGGCGATTGAAGACATGGCGGGCATCCTGCAAGCAAAGTGGCAAGCCAGCAACAATCAAAAAGAGGTCGCTGTCACTCTGCCTGACGGAAAGACTATCTCCTTTCAGATAAACACGAAGCGGGTCGCAGTTGACAACAAGTGGTCGGAGATCGACCAGGGCGCGATTCTCCACAACAAGCAAATGTATGTGCCGCTCAGATGGATGACGGAGAAAAGCGGGTACGAGTTGAAATGGAATCCCCAAACGAGGACGGTGGAAATCGTGGCGCCAGTGGGAAATGAAGAGTTCAAGCAAGTGGACTTCACTTCGCTGAGCGAGGACGAAAAAGCGTTTGTCCAGCAGGTAAAAGGGACGCAGGGCGTGCATCAAAAGGGTGATTTGTACGTGATCGCCCGCGGTCAGGCGCCCAACCCCGGTTACGGCATCGAAATCGTGAATACGGAAATGAGCTGGGAGCAGCTGAAGGTGTACGTGAAGCTGACCAAGCCGGAGCCGGGCCGGATGTATGCGCAAGTGATTTCGTATCCGTTTATCGTGGCCAAGGTTAAGCTGCCGCCGTATACAACGCTGCTCGTGCTGGATGCCAATACGAAAAAGCCGTTGTTTGAAGGGGCGCAAGGGATGTAATCCGGAATTCGGTCAAGCAATGGGTGTCAGAGCAGGCGATTGCCCCACACGGGATCAGCCGGCCTTGCCCTCTTTTTTGAAGCGAAAGGCGACAGGTTTGCCGTATTCAATTTAAGCGGCTGCCCAGTTGTCTTTCCAAAAAGAGTCGTGTATAGTGAAAATATTGGAAAATGCTCATCCTCAGGAAGGAGGTGCAGGTACGTGTTTGGAACCGTTCAAGCTTGGTTTGTTGTGGAAACCAGCAGTATGACACATGATTTTTTGCTCCAAGGGGGAAGTCTGCCCTTTTTTGGTCATACAACCGAACGGAACAAAACAGGCGTACCGTGCATCGATACTTGCAACCGCAGGTGACAAGGCGAACTGAATCATAGTTCGTCAACCACCTTATCTTCTACACGCAACCGATGCCGCAGGTTTATGCCTGCGGCTTTTTGCTGTTTTCATTTACATTTCAAGTGAGCCGACCTGAGGAGGAAAAAATCATGATCGTCGTTTCTGCACAGAACATTCATAAAGGCTATGGAGCAAACCCCGTACTGGAAGGGGTAACGCTGGAGATCAAAGCAGGAGAGCGGGTCGGCTTCGTCGGCCCCAATGGAGCGGGAAAAACTACGCTGTTCAAGCTGTTGGCCGGATTGGAGCAGCAGGATCAAGGAGAGCTGTTTAGGGCAAAGGGAAGTGTCTGGGCCTATTTGCCGCAAAACCCGCAGTACCCGGAAAATTGGACGGCACAGGACGTGATCGCCAGCGCTTTTGCGGATGGTCTCCGCTTGCAGCAGGAGATCCGGGAGCTGGAGCGGCAGATGAGCCTCGTGACCGCAGAGGACCGCGATCTGGAGCGGCTGATCCATCGCTATCAGCAGAAGCAGGAAGCTTTTGAGCAGTTGGGCGGATATACGTGGGAGGTCCGCATGGCGCAGGTGATCGAAGGCTTGGGCATCGAAGAGTGGCTGCTGTCAACGCCGTTCGTACAGTTGAGCGGCGGAGAGAAAACGAAGGTCGGCCTTGCCAAGCTGTTGTGCGAGAGAAGCGATGTGCTGCTTCTCGATGAGCCGACCAACCATTTGGACGTAGACGCCATGGAGTGGCTGGAGGGCTTTCTCAAAGACTACGCAGGGACAGTCCTGTTGATCTCCCATGACCGTTTTTTCCTCGACGCCGTCGTCACGTCGATTTACCATGTGGACGGGGGCGAGGTGGAGCATTACCTGGGCAATTACAGCTATTTTGTCACGGAAAGGGAAGAGCGGCTGCTCCGCCAGTTCGAGGCTTACCAGGAGCAGCAGAAAAAGATCAAGAAAATGCAGGAGACGATCAAGCGCTTGAAGGAGTGGGGAAATCGTTCTAATCCGCCGAATGAAGCGTTTCACCGCCGCGCCAAAAGCATGGAAAAAGCGCTGGCAAGGCTGGAGCGGATCGAACGTCCGCGGATGGAAGCAGAGCGGATGGGACTGTCCTTTCAAAAGACGGATCGCAGCGGCCAGGATGTCCTGATCGCTTCCGGACTGTGCAAGTCATACGGGGAGAAATGCTTGATGAATGGGGCCGATCTGCTGCTCCGATACGGTGAAAGAAAAGCTCTGCTTGGCCCTAATGGCTGCGGGAAATCGACGTTTATCAAAATGCTGCTCGGGGAGGTAGCCCCCGACAGCGGCACAGTCAAAGTGGGAGCCAGCGTCAAGGTCGGATACCTTTCACAGCAAGCGCTGGAAGGCGATCAAAAGCAGAGAGTGATCGACGTTTTCCGGGAAACAGCAGCCGTCTCCGAAGCGGAGGCGCGCCACCGTCTTGCCCGCTTTCTCTTTTACGGCGAGCATGTGTTTAAACGAATCGGCCAATTGAGCGGCGGAGAGCGCATGAGACTGCGCCTTGCCCAGCTTGTGCACCAGGAGATCAACCTGCTCATTCTCGATGAACCGACCAACCATCTGGACATCGAGGCGCGCGAAACGCTGGAGGAAGCGCTGGCTGACTTCCGCGGGTCCTTGTTCATCGTCTCGCATGACCGCTACTTTTTGCAGAAAATGGTAAACGGTGTTTTCTGGATCGAGGAAGGCAGGCTCATGCACTATGAAGGCACGTTCCAGGAGGCGGTCGAAAAGAGAAAGCTGGAGAAAGAAAAAGAGCAAGAAAGAGGCTCTTCGAGACAGGGCCGTCCAGGAGCGTCGGCGATAAAGGCGAATGAAGAAGCGAAGCCTGCCTTGGGCCAAACACCAGGAGCAGGAGCCAAAACCGAGAAGCAAGACACGTCCGCGATCGCTACCGAAACACGTCCGCTTCCAAATGAAAATACGATGCCCGAAACACCACCCTCTATGGCAAAACAGCAGCCATTGCCGCAGTCTTCTCCCAAGCGAATCAATACGTATAAGCTGGCGGAGCTGGAGCGGCGGATCGAGACTCTGGAAGCAAGACGGGATGAATTCTTGCAGCTTTTGTCGCAAGGCTCCGATGACTATACGCAATTGATGGAGTGGCAGTCCGAGCTGGAAGCAGTGGAGGCAGAAAGAGAACGGCTGTATCTGGAATGGCTGGAGATGCAGGAAGGCTGACTCCCTGATTCGGAAGAGAAGGGGCTTGTGAGTTCCCAGGTACGGAATCCATTTGGTTCCGTACCTTTTGCAACCTTTTGCCATACGTGCTGTAAGAGAGATTTGGAGAGGGGGAATGCATGTGTGGTATTCGCTTGACTTACATCCTCTTCAATTATGCTCACAAACAATAAAAAGCAAAGCACATTCCCGAAAAGGACGGCTTTGCTTTTTATTGTTTTGTAACTAATGAAATTCAGCCTGATCACGCTTCTGCCCGCTCCGGCAACCGGTGATACCTTGTTCGGAACAACACCAGCATGATGACCATCAGCACCCCTCCGATGATGAACGGCCCGCTGGCAAACCATCCGTAGACGGCGCCGCCGGCGAGCGGACCGAGGATGCGGCCGAGACTGTCCATCGAGCTGATCGCGCCGCTCGTTACGCCCTGGCCCTGTGAGGTGCGCTGTGTAATCATGGCAGTTCCGGTCGCCCGAATCATGCCTTGTCCGGCTCCGAACAGCGACAGTGTCAAAGCCAGTGTCCAGAAGCTGGCGGCGAGCGGAATCGTGAAGAAACCGATGCCGTACAAGGCAAGCCCGATCGTCAGGACGAGCGGCTCGCCCAGCCGCTTCACCAGTCTCCCGATCAGTCCGCCCTGGACAAACGCGGAGATGATCCCCATGACGAGAAACATGTACCCGAGGTCCTTCGAGGTAAATCCGTACAGGTGATTGATGTAGAGGGCAAAGGTGGTCTCCAGGCCGGAAAAGGCAAAGGAGACGACAAACATGATGCCGTACATCAGCGACAGGGGACCGAACAGGACGGAGAAGACATTTCCCTTTTTTTCGCGTGTTTGCCCTGTCCGCTTTTCCTTTGGCAAGCTTTCCGGGAGCGCGAATAAGATGATAAGGAACGTCAAAAAAGCCACACCGCCCGAAGCAAAAAACGGAACGGAGAAACCATACGGACTGAGGAATCCGCCGATCGCCGGACCGAATACAAAGCTCAGTCCGATTCCGGCGCCAATCACCCCCATGCCTTTGGCGCGTTCATCGGAGGGAAAGACATCGGCCACCATCGCAGTTACGGTCGGCAATGCGGCAGCCGAGACGATGCCTCCAAGAATCCGGTATGCAAGCATTTCTGTATAGGTATCCGCTATCCCGAACAGGATAAACGTGATGGAAAAGCCAAACAGGCCAAACGAGATCAGAGGCTTTCGTCCGATGCGGTCCGAAAGCGCCCCCCAGATGGGAGCAAACAGCAACTGCATGACGTTGTAGCTGGCGAACAAGATTCCGATTTGCAGGGAAGAAGCGCCAATGTTTTCGGCAAAGTACGGCAAAATGGGTATGATGATGCCGAACCCCAGCATGGTGAGGAAGGCGATCAGAAACAGTAAGGGGAGGTACTTCTTTTTCACAAACACTTACCTCTTTCCGGCAAAAAATGTGATGCTGTTTCCACCTTACGTGAACGGTTGGATGAAGTCAAGCAAGCCCAAGGGACGAGTGGGCCAAGACATGGTATACTGTTGAAATGACATGAAATCGTCATAGGAAGAGCAATCGACGTAGGAGTGTTGAATGATGTCTACCGCCATGATGGTATACCTGGCCTGGCAAGAGGATGACTGGCTGGATGAAATTCTCGACCGCTTCAGCGAGGTTCGGGCAATGGTCCCCAACGCCAAGACGTTTCGCTTGCTGAAGGAGGAGAAGGATTCGCAGCAGATCGACCGATATGTCATCGTCCTGAATGCCGCCTACGAGCAAGAGGAGTGCCGCCAGTTTTTGCAGCAGTGGGAAGCGGACGGCCGATCCGCCCACGACTCGCTCTACATCGTAGGGTTGAAGCTGGATGAACAGGAAAGCTGGCAACGTGCTTATCCGCAAGCGAACATTATCGTGATTACGGGATTTGCTGTCGAATTCGACTACGATTCCGTATTGTCGCAGATGGAATCCGATCTGGAGGGATCGCGTTGAACGGACGTGAAGGATTTGACCTGCAGTCTTTTTTGCGGCGGTTTAGCCTCTTCATCTATACCGGAGATCCGGAAGGTGATCTGATCTTGCTCGAAGATGAGATTCGCGAGCTGTACCAGCTTGGCATGATCGAGAAGGAAGAAATGTTCGAGGCTCTTGGAGCGCTAAAGCAGCACTACAAAAAACGGATATAGCCCTTGCTGCCTGCAACCGCCGCTTTTTTTGCCCTGCCTGCAGGAAAACGGCCATTCACTTTCGGATCATAGGAGCGTTTGTTGCGAGAAAGAGGAATCGGTATGGAAGAGCCGAGTCCTCTTTTTTGCTTGCTGAACATATCTTCAGAAAATCTTAAGTTTTTTCCTCTCTTTTTGCTAAGGAATTCCGGGTAGGATTAGGGCAGTGAGAGGAGTGACGGAAAGATGAAAAACACGTATGAAAGAGTAGGGTGTCTGGAGCCGATGCTTGCGCCGATTACCGACAAGCTGGTCTTTGCCGCCCGCTTCCTTTCTTCTCCGCAGACTGTGGGCAGCATTGTCCCAAGCTCTCGCCAGCTAACGGAACGGATATTGTCACCTGTGGACTGGGAACGTGCTGCCGCTGTAGCGGAGCTGGGAGCAGGAACAGGTGTTTTTACAGACGCGATTCGAAAGGCAAAGAGAAAGGATTGCCAGGCGCTCATTCTGGAGCAAGATGATACCATGCGGGAGAGGCTTGTCCGCCGCTACCCCGATCTGCTTTTCAGCGATGACGCCAGGAAGCTGATACAAGCGATGGAGGAGCACGGCATGGGGCAGTTGGACGCGGTGATCAGCGGCCTACCCTTTGCCAACTTTCCTCAAGGGCTTCGCGATGAGATACTGGATCAGGTGGAGGCTGCGCTGAAGCCGGGAGGCGTCTTTGTGCAGTTTCAATACTCCTTGCAAATGAAAAAGAAGCTGGAGAAACGCTTCGGAAGAGTGGCAATCCGGTTTGTGCCGTTTAACTTTCCATGTGCCTTCGTTTATGTATGCCAAAAGAGGGGGGGATAAGTCATGGAAACGGATATGATTACCAGCATGGTTGCCCAGTACGGGTATCCCGCGCTGTTTCTCTCCCTGTGGCTGGGGATCGTGGGAATGCCGATTCCCGACGAAATGATCGTGATGACAGCCGGAGCGATTACGGCTCAGGGCTGGCTCCAGCCGGTTCCGGCGTTCATCGCGGTCTATCTCGGAGTCGTCTCGGGACTGTCGCTCGGATATTTTCTCGGGTACCGGGTGGGAGCGCCGATTCTGCGGTGGCTCGCGCGAAAGCTGAACGGAGAAAAGTACCTGAAAAAGGCGGAGGGGCTGCTTGAGCGCTACGGGAATGGCGCGATATGCCTCAGCTATTTTTTCCCCGTCATTCGCCACGTCGTCCCTTATCTGGTCGGGATTCAACGGATGTCGCTGCGCCGCTATGCACTGTACTCGCTGCCTACTGGCTTTGTCTGGACGCTCAATTACTTCATGGCCGGCCGCCTGTTCGGCACTCATCTGGAATCGATCACAGAAGGTGTCCAAACCTACGGGTGGATTACTTTATGTGTGCTTGCGCTGTTCGCGGGGCTGTACGTGGTAATCCGCCAGCGCAAAGGGACACGCGTGTTTTGGGGGCAAAAGGAACAGTAACAGGAGGAAGAGATTGTGGAAGAGATAACGATTCTGGTCGTGGATGATGAGGAAGAAATCCGCAATCTGATCGCGATTTACTTGCAAAACGAAGGCTACCGCGTGCTGAAGGCGGCGGATGGTGTGGAAGCGCTGGAGATGCTGAGGCGGGAAGAGGTTCAGCTTCTCATCCTCGACGTGATGATGCCCCGCATGGACGGAATCCAGGCGTGCCTCAAAATCCGCGAACAGCAGCATCTGCCGATTATCATGCTTTCGGCCAAGTCCCAGGATATGGACAAGATATACGGGCTCAGCACCGGCGCCGACGACTACATGACAAAGCCTTTCAATCCGCTGGAGCTGATCGCTCGGGTCAAGTCCCAGCTGCGCCGTTACCTGAAGCTGAATCAAGTGAGCGCACTGCGGGAGGACGAGCTGGAGATCGGCGATCTGCTGATCAATACGGCTACCCGCGGGGTCAAGGTCAGCGGCCGGGATGTCAAGCTGACGCCGACCGAATTTGCCATCCTGGAGCTCCTCGCCCGTCACCCGGGAGTCGTCTTCAGCACGGAGCATATTTACGAACGGGTATGGAAAGAGTCCTTTGGCCAGTCAGACAACACGGTGATGGTGCACATCAGGAAGCTCCGCGAGAAGATCGAGGAGGATACGCGCAAGCCGAGGTACATCAAGACCGTTTGGGGAGTTGGATACAAAATTGAGAACGCTTTTTAGGTGGCTGTCGCCGATTCGCTGGATCAAGACGGCGTACAGGTGGACGAAAACGGGGTTCTTTTTCCTGGTGGAATACTGCGAGCGGAGTCTTCGCTTCCAGTTGATCCTGACCTTTTCCTTTTGCATATTGGCAGCTGTTCTGGCGTCCTCTGTTGTCAATTTGCTGACAGAGGATATGTACCGCAGGCCTTACGTTGATTACAGCTACAGCATGGAGTCCATGGACTGGGAGACACGGGATCTGGCGAGACGAATCCAGGAAGGGGAGGTTGAAGACAACCAGTACCTCCAGGAGCTGATGAATCGCGCGCAGGAGCTTCGCGGCGTGCAAATGCTGCTGGTCGATCTTGACGGCAAAGTGCTGATGAAATCGTCGAGAGCGACAGAAAGCCAGGTTGATCTCTACTCGGTGATCAGCAAAGCGATGGAGCTTCGCAGCGGCCAAAATTGGCAGGGGGAGCGCCAGGAGTTTACGGCATTTTACCCGGTTGAGCTGAACGGACAGAAAGGGTATGTGATCGCCCGGGGAATTCCGGAGGCCACGATTCAATATCAGGTCGAATTTAACGGCTTTGTGCCGTTCTCATTCGTTTTGGTCTTTTTTTATCTGTTTTACCGTTTTACAAAGCGAAAGACCGGATACATCGAAGAGCTGGCCGCGAGCTTGCTGGTCATCTCGCAAGGCAAGCTCGATCATCGGGTAAACGTACGGGGTGAGGACGAATTGGGTTCGCTTGCGCGGAACATCAATCGCATGACAGAAGAATTGCAGGAGAATATCGAGCGGGAGCGGCGGGCTGAGCGGACAAAAGCCGAGCTGATCACGAATGTCTCCCACGATTTGCGGACTCCGCTCACATCGGTCATCGGGTATTTGCGGCTGCTTCGGGACAACGCCGGAAGCGAGCAGGAGCGCAGCGAATACACCCGGATCGCGTATGAAAAAGCAGAGCATTTGAAGCGGCTCGTGGAGGACTTGTTTGAATACGCCACACTGAGCGGGCAGGGTGTCCAGCTACATCGGCAGCATGTCAGCCTGACGGGGATGCTGGAGCAGCTAGTCGAAGAGTACGTGCCTTTAGCGGAGGAGCAGCAGCTGACATTTTGCAAGAAGCTGCCGGCGGATCGCATCTACGTGAGCGTCGATCCGGAAAAATTTGTCCGCGTGCTGGAAAATCTGTTCAGCAACGCGATCAAATACGGGCACAAGCCTGGCAATATCGACATCTCTCTTATGAGAGAGGGAGAAGGAGTAAGACTGACGGTCGCCAACAAGGCAGACGATCTGTCCAATGAGGATCTCAGACGCATGTTCGAGCGTTTTTATCGGGTCGAAAAATCCCGCTCGCGGAAAACGGGAGGAACGGGATTGGGGCTGGCGATTGTCAAAAGCATCGTGGAATTGCACGGAGGAAGCATCCGGGCAGAGCTTCAGGAAGGGATTCTTTCCTTTCACATCTGGCTGCCAGCGGATGCTCAAGAGGCGCGGTAATCCGCGTCTTTTTTCAATTCCAGCCAAAGCTGTCAAACCACTGATTGTTCTGAAAGTTGGCGATAGCCTGTCGAACATACGGGATGACGTTGTCCGGCAGCTCGCCTGTATGGGCCCAGCGCAGCTCGTCGCATTTGTCCGGCTCAGCATTGACGATGGAGCCTGTCCATTTTTCTGCAGCGAGAAAAAAGTCGATCCTCTCGTCCAGCGACTTGCGGTGCATGACGCCGACGATGCGCAAATCCTCCGGGGCAATCTCGATGCCTGTCTCCTCCCTCGCTTCGCGAATGGCGGCAGACTTCACTTCTTCGCCGCCGTCGAGATGACCGGCAGGGACGCTGTAGTTGCCATCCTCGTAGCCCGTGTTGTAGCGGCGCAGCAGCAGGATTTCGTCACCACGGAGCAGAAACAGATGAACCGCTGCAGGCAGTGTGTAGCGTTCTTTTTTCATGCCAGTCTTCCTTTCTTTATTCCCTGGAATCATGGGTAGGTTGATGCGTTTCCGCCGCTTTTTGCTTCAGGTACTTGTCCCTTCGGCGCAGAGCAGGCGAGGTGACCATGGCGTACAGCAGCATGCCTACTCCGGCAAGGCCGAGAATGATCCCGATAGTCAAGTATCCCATATGCATGAAAATGCCCTCCTTTTTTCAGCCCCAGGCATGATTGTCTCCTTGAACTGTGATATAATTTGATGAGTTGTTTTTGGCAAGGGAAGAAGGTATTTCAGGCGATCTGCCGGCTTGTGCCGGACGCTTGGATCACCCCGAAAATCTCACATAAAAACGCAGGGAGGCTCCACTTGATGACTCAGCACACGTCTGTTGATCAACTGGCAATCAACACCATCCGAACGTTGGCGATCGACGCGATCGAAAAGGCCAATTCCGGTCACCCGGGCATGCCAATGGGTTCAGCGCCGATGGCTCATGTTTTGTATAGCCGTTTTATGAAGGTGAATCCGCGCAACCCGCAGTGGGTTGACCGCGATCGCTTCGTGCTTTCGGCCGGACATGGCTCTATGCTATTATACGCGATGTTGCACCTGATGAAATACGATGTTTCTCTGGAAGACCTGCACAATTTCCGTCAATGGGGAAGCAAAACGCCTGGGCACCCTGAATTCGGGCATACGCCTGGGGTGGATGCGACCACGGGTCCACTGGGACAAGGGATCGCGATGGCTGTCGGCATGGCGATGGCCGAAAAGCATATGGCGGCTGTCTACAACCGCGAAGGCTTCGACATCGTCAACCACTACACGTACGCGATTTGCGGCGACGGCGACCTGATGGAAGGCGTGTCCAGCGAGGCATCTTCTTTGGCAGCCCACCTTAAATTGGGCAAAATGATCGTTCTGTACGATTCCAATGATATTTCTCTGGACGGAGAGCTCTCCCTGTCTTTCTCGGAAAGCGTGGCGCAGCGCTATCAGGCGTACGGCTGGCAATACCTGCGCGTCGAGGACGGAAACGATCTGGCCGCGATCGAAGCGGCAATCGCAGAGGCGAAGCAGGATTTGGATCGTCCGACGCTGATCGAGGTAAAAACCGTCATCGGGTACGGAAGCCCGAACAAGAGCGGCTCCAGCAAATCGCACGGCGCTCCGCTCGGCAAGGAAGAGGCGGCATTGACCAAGCAGCAGTACGATTGGAAATATGAAAATGAATTTCACGTACCGGAACAGGTAGCCGATTTCTACAGCAAGCTGGCAGAGGCGGGAGAGCAGGCAGAAGCGGCTTGGCGCGACCGTTTTGCCGAGTATGCCAAAGCATATCCTGAACTGGCCGAGCAATTCCGGACGGCTGTGGAGGGCAAACTGCCGGCTGGCTGGGACAGCCAAATGCCTGTTTACGAGGCTGGTGCGAAGCTTGCTACCCGCGCGGCATCCGGTAGCGCGATCAACGCCCTGGCGAAAACCGTTCCATTCCTGTTCGGCGGATCGGCTGACCTGGCGTCTTCCAACAATACACTGATCAAAGAAGCAGGCAACTTCCTGCCGGGTACCTACGAAGGCCGGAATATCTGGTTTGGAGTCCGCGAGTTTGCGATGGGTGCTGCTTTGAACGGGATGGCCCTGCACGGCGGCCTGAAGGTATACGGTGCGACGTTCTTCGTCTTCTCCGACTACCTGCGACCTGCTATCCGCCTGTCCGCACTGATGAAACAACCAGTCATCTACGTCTTTACGCATGATTCCATCGCGGTTGGCGAAGACGGCCCGACTCACGAGCCAATCGAGCAATTGGCGTCCCTGCGCGCGATTCCTGACCTGACTGTACTGCGTCCGGCTGATGCTGTCGAGACGAACGAGGCATGGAAATACGCCGTATCCCGCACTGACGAGCCGGTCGTACTGGTCCTGACCCGTCAAAATCTGCCGGTCATGGCTGAAACGCTCGAAAAAGCGGCAGAAGGCGTAAGCAAGGGAGCCTACGTGTTGGCCGATGCGCCAAACGGCCAGCCGCAGCTGGTCTTGATCGCGACCGGTTCCGAGGTGTCTCTGGTCATGCAAGCCCGCGAAGCACTGGCAGAGCGCGGCATTCAGGCTCGCGTCGTTTCCATGCCGAGCTGGGAGCTGTTCGAGCGCCAGCCGCAGGAGTATCGCGACGCAGTCATCCCGCCTGCTGTCAAAGCGCGCTTGGCTGTCGAGATGGGCTCTCCGCTCGGCTGGGAGCGCTATGTCGGCGACGGCGGCAAAGTGCTCGGCATCAATATGTTCGGGGCGTCCGCTCCGGGCGAGCGCATCATGAAAGAGTACGGCTTTACTGTCGAGAACGTGGTGGCAGAGGCGGAAAAGCTGCTCAAATAACGAGAATCATACGAGGCTGATTAAACTCTTTTTGTACATTGCAAAAAAGGAGGCAGTCCCTTGTGTCTAAACAGACATAGGGCTGCCTCATTGATATTGAAACGAACCGAATCATATAGGATTGCAGTGCTTTTTGTACAACTTTCAACTATTCAATAAAGTAGTACATGATCTATAGTTTTCTTCTCCACCAATTCATTTAACAGTCGTTCCCGAACCTGAAACATTCAAGAAGCTTTATTTTGCATGTGCCAGACCCGCCTTTTCTTCCTGGGTGATCACAAGCCCAACCTTCCATTCACATTCATGCTTCTTAGCCAAATCTAGTCATTAGAGTTTATTTCTATATGTTGAAAACGGAATTACTATACAATAAGCTATTTTAATATGATTGAACTATGATTAAACTATTCGAGTCTTGCTATCTGATTTGAGAAAATCAAGTTGCAAGGTAAAACTTTTCTTCCCCTTGGCTAAACAAGGAATTTATTACCTAAAAAATTTTTTTGTTGCATAGTCATGAAGTAAAAAAATACTGACTAATGTAGACAGGAAACTTTTTTTGTTCCTATCCGTCTAAAAAGGTGGGAGAGAAAGAACTAGGAGGTCAATTATGGCAGCAAAGGCTAGACAACGGGTTAAAAAGAAAAATAAGATGCTATTGTTTGCCGTTTCCTTTGTCATTTTTTTGTTTCTGAGCGTTATTGGAGGCTACTTCTCCCTGCTGTATGCAGGGGAAAAAATGATCGATACAACGAAACTCGAAGATCTGAAAGCTGAACCGTCCATTATTTATGACAAAAACGGTAAAGAAATGATGAGCCTGGTAAGACAAAAAAATAGTGACTACGTTCCTTTTAGCCAAATTTCACCAATGCTGATAGATGCTTTGTTATCCGTGGAAGACAAACGGTTCTATGAACACAAAGGGATCGACATGATTAGGATTGGCGGGGCCATTATCAATGATATTCAAAAAGGATCATTGGCTGAGGGAGGAAGTACGATTACTCAGCAATTGGCTCGAAGAGTGTTCCTTTCTCTTGAAAAAACATTTTGGAGAAAAACGAAAGAAGTAAGCATAGCTATTGCACTGGAACGCAACTACTCCAAAGACCAGATTCTGGAGATGTATTTGAATCAGATTTACTTTGGAGAGGGCGTGTACGGTGTAGGAGATGCAGCTAAATTATACTTTGATAAAAAGCCTTCTGATCTAACAATTTCAGAAGCAGCAATGCTCGCAGCCATACCGAAAGCTCCGTCTACGTATTCTCCATTTGCCAATCCGGAAAAGGCAAAGGAAAGACGGGATACCATTCTGCGATTAATGTACGAAGATGGGCACATCACGAATGAGCAAAAAGAAAAAGCGCAAGCGGAACCACTCCCAAAAGAGCATAAAAATACAACGGAAAATAGCTCAAAAAACGTAAATCGGGCATTTATCGACTACGTCTTCCGGGAAGCAGAAGCCCGCTATAATGTCACAGAAGAAGAGCTTTACCGCGGCGGCTGGTCCGTCTATACGACATTGGAGCCCAATATACAGGACGCGATGGTCAAGGCGTACGCAAACGAGAAGAACTTCCCCAAACCGGGACCGAAGCGTGCTGTGGAGTCTGCAATGGTCGTCGTCGACGCCAAGAACGGAGGCATCGCCGCATTGATGGGCGGCCGCAATTACACGGCCAAGGGCTTTAACTACGCGACAGACATGGCCCGTCAGCCAGGTTCGTCGTTCAAGCCGCTTGCCGTCTATGCGCCTGCAATCGATACGGACATCCACAAATGGAACGCGCACTCTATGCTGTCCAACAAGCGCCAGAGCTTCAACGGCTATGAGCCGCGCAACTACAACGGAAAGTACAGCGAATCCATCAGCATGATGAGGGCGCTGATCAATTCCGACAACGTCCCGGCCGTCTGGCTGCTCAACGAGATCGGCGTGAAGACGGGGATGAACTACATCGAGAAGTTTGGCATTGAGCTGTCGCCGGATGACCGCAACCTGGCCATCGCCCTCGGAGGATTGAGCAAAGGTACCTCCCCGCTGAAAATGGCCCAGGCGTACACCACCTTCGCCAACGGCGGGGTGATGGCCGAAGCGCATATCATCGAGAAGCTGGAAAACAAGCGGTCAGGTGTGGAACACGTCTTTGAAGCGAAAGAAAACCGGGTACTGAAGCCGGAAGCGGCATGGGAGGTTCACACGATGCTGGAGCGTGCCGTCCAGGAAGGTACAGGACGCGCGGCAAAAATCTCCGGTCGCCCTGTAGCCGGGAAGACAGGTACGACGCAGTCCATCGCTGGAGACAGCGGCGTAAACAAAGATGCATGGTTCGTCGGCTATACGCCAGAGTACGTAGGGGCCGTCTGGATGGGCTTCGATCCTGAAGACAAACAGCACTTGATGCGGCAAGGAAGCAGTTTGACCGCGAAAATGTTCTCCATGGTGCTGGGAGAAGGCCTGAAAGGCGTCAAGTCCCGCGGCTTTGAGCCTCCGGCCGGTATCCAGAGGCAGCAGGAGGAAGAAAAAGAAGAAGTCCTGCCTGTGCAGCTCGCTGCCGACATGACGCTGGATGAAGATAAGCTGAAGGTCGTGCTCAGTTGGATCGGCGGAAGCCCGGATTACACGTATGATGTTTACCGGTTCACAGACAACCCGGAAAACCGGGAGAAGGTCGCATCGGGATTGCGTGAAATGTCCTATGTAGATACGCTGAACGGTCCGACGATGTACAAATATATCGTAGTTCCGCGCGATGCGGACGGCGAAGAGAAAACGCCGTCCAACGTCGCCGAAATAAACATGAGCCAACTGGAAAACCTTTTGCGGGAAGGCGAGCATCATGATGATGGCCAGATGCAGGACGGTGACATTCCGATTGACGGAGGCATGGATAACGGCGAGTGGCCTGGACAGGGCAATGGCAACGGAGGTAACGGCCAAGGCAACGGTAATGGCGGAAACAACGGCAACGGAAACAACGGACAGCCGGATGGCCAGCCGCCTGTGGCGCCGCCAGACATTGTACCGCCTGGGGAGGGGGACTCGCAGTCTCCGCCCCAGGGAATCGAGCTGCCGCCTCCTCCTGACCAGGGCCAGCAGCCGGGTTCTGACGGTTTCAACGGCTAGAATGCAGACACTTCCAAACAATTGACGCTCGTACAACTATTTTCACGTCATGGCACACGTGGTACAATACATGTAAATCGGGAGACAGGAGGGACTGTCCATGAAAGACTTCACACAGGAGAATTTACAAGTATTTTTCCGGGAAAAGCTACGTGGTGCCAAAGTGAACTTTGAACGTGCTCTCGACTGTAAACACACCGATTTTGACGACCTGTACCCATATATGAATGAGCAACCGCAGTTCTTCTGGTACAAACGCTATGTCGCTTGGTCGGAGCTATTGACAGTCGTTCGGTTGGCGGAAGAGCTGGGGATCGAGTGGAAGGATGAATTCAACGAGCAGCAGGTAGAATTCATCACCGGCAAGGTTCTGCAGGGCAAAGTGCTGGATCAATGGCATCCAGAGACCGAGCCGGAGGAAACCCTTAGCAACGTGGAAGAATAAGTACTGGTTGCAGCTTTATAAACAACAAAAGCAATATCCTTATAAATGAAGTACGCGCTCTCACAACGGGAGCGCGTCTTTTTGTGTGGAAAGGAATCGGTTGGCTCTTATACTTTTCTCAGCGTCCAACCTCTGAAACACTTCTTGAAATCGCTGCTTTTGGAAACGGCTTTCGCTTTTCCTCCCAATATTTGCAGCGTAACATTCCCATGCAAGCCCCGTCCTACTCAATGAAGCCAATGATAGGTGACCCCGCGTGTCTCTTCCTCCGGCCCTGCCGCCAGGACGTAAGGGCCCGGATTAGCCCATTGCGGTACGGTCGGAGTACGGTCGGAGATGATGACCTCAGTTCCTGTCGCGGCGAATGTGTACAGCTCCTCGACATCCGGATTGTGCAGGCGGATACAGCCCAGCGACATAGATTTTCCGATGCTGTCAGGCTGATTGGTGCCGTGAATCGCATAGCCGTCCGACTGAAATACGAGGCCGCGTGAACCGTATATATGGTCATGACCCTCGGGGCGGTTTATCTTTTTTTGAATCGTAAAATACCCCTCCGGCGTGCTGCCGTTTTTTCCGATGCCGATCGGATATCGTCTGACGACGTGCGGGCCGCTGGCAAGCGTCATCGTGTGCCCAGCCTGATGAACCTGAATCTGCAAGGGCTGAAGCGGGATGAAAGGCTCGGGGTAGCCCTGCAAGGGAAGGACGTTCTGCATGCTTTCCCAGGCCGATTCCGGGCGAAAAAGAGCAGGATAGTACGGCCAGGCTGTCAGACCGCTCGCGGGAGTCGGGACAGGCACCTCCGGCAGCGAGTTGGCCGGGTACGAACCGGCGAGACGGTCCAGTGATTCAGGCAGGTAGCCTTTTTGCTGATACGTACGGTACAGCGCATTCCGCAATATCAGCACCTGCTCCAGTGCCCGCTGTTCCTCTGCCAAGGCCGACCGGGCATTTTGCACGGCAGGCTTGTCCAGACAATCGCAAGCCTGATCGAACCAGACGTCCTGCAGTACCGTCCGGCTGACAGGGTCGTAACGCAACAGGCCGCGCACCTCAGCAGGCCGATAAAACAGAAGCGGAGTAAACAGCGGTGCTCCAGCCACCTCAGGAACAGCCAGCACGGTGTACGGCTGCTTCAAGGAGGGACGTCTTGCGGCCGCATAGGCTTCGACTTGACTCCGCAATTGCGAGCGGCTCACATTTCCCGGGACCGCAATCACTTCGACATGGGGCCGCTGCAGGTGAGCAGGCACAACACTCTCCGGGGAGGCGCTCTCCTTCGGCTCGGTGAGCGGACTTGGCGAATAGACAAACTGTCCGAATAAAAAAAGCAGGGAGGCGAGCAAAAGGCGCGTTGTTCGCTTCCACATGGTCCTTCGACGTTTCCGCAGCAAATCATGATACGCATCCCGGAGCTGCTCCGAGAAATCATCGGCAGGCAGGTGCAGCCCGCGCCGATACGCCTCCAGAGCCTGGTCCTCGTTTCCCAGGCGCTCCCGTTCCATTCCCAGGTGGTACCACCCTACAGCCAGGTCTGGATGGTTTTCAGTGAACCAGCGATAGAAGGAAAGGTCGGTCCGATCTGGATATGTAATATGGTATGAACTTTTTTCCTGGAGAAATTGAACCTTGTTCACGAAAAACCCTCCCTATTGGAAATATCGGCCAGTTCAGGGAAAATGGTGAGAGGGGGCGAGAAAATGATCTATCTGCGAACCATCTACTTGCTGAGAGAACGCTTTTTGACAAAGACAGGCTATCCGTTTTCACTGCCTGCCTACCGGGAGCTGGAGCGCATCGATCTGACAAGCAGTGTCACGTTTTTGGCAGGGGAGAACGGCTCAGGAAAATCCACTTTGCTGGAAGCGATTGCGTATCAATGCGGGTTTCATACGGCCGGAGGCTCGCGGGCCAACTCCTACCACGTCGATCGGGCGGAAGCGGCATTGGGTGATTATATCCGCCTTTCCTGGATGCCGAAAATGACGGACGGATTTTTCCTCAGGGCGGAGAGCTTTTATCAGTTTGCCAGCCATATCGACGAGGCAGAGCGCATCGAGCCAAACGGTTACCGTGCGTACGGCGGCCGTTCCCTGCACGAGCAGTCGCACGGGGAGTCGTTTCTTTCGCTGTTTGCAAACCGTTTCAACGGAAAGGGCATTTACCTTTTGGACGAGCCGGAGGCGGCATTGTCCCCGATGCGGCAGCTAGCCTTTCTGTACCTCATGATGGATTTGGTGAAAGAGGGGGCGCAATTTCTCATCGCGACACATTCGCCGATCCTGATGGGCTTTCCCGGAGCGACGATTCTAAGCTTTGACGAATCGCCGCTGGCGGAAGTTCGCTACGAAGAGACGGAACATTACCAGTTGACGAGAAGGTTTTTGGAGAATCGCAAAGCGTTCTTGGAGGAAACAAAACCGGATTAAAACATAAACATGCTGCAAATTCAACCGCCCTGCACGTCGCAAACCACGCGAGAAAAATCAAGCCGCTCCAGTGCGTCCTGCTCAATCCAGAAGTAGAGTCGGCCCACGTCTTCCCACATCATGCCGGTTTTGTCGTCTTCCGAATCCACCTGGAACAAAAGACGCCACTGCGAAGCGCGGGCCAGCAAATCCTCCTCGCTTTTCCGGTCTGCACCCTCAAGCAGGCGAACGCAGTGGACCTGCATGTCTCCCTGCATCGGGTCGGGGCAGCCCAGCAGACGGTTTTTCATATCATCGGGATGCTGAAATTTCTCGTCGAAGCGTCTGCCAAAAACATCCCAATACAGATCATAATCCTCCCGGTTAGTGCTCCAGCTCATGCCAAGCCCGGCGATGTCTGCCGACTCTCCGGGAGGAATCGTCCATTCTGTTAAAAACGATACGGAGGCGGGGGAGAAGACGGCTTCGGGATCGCAATCCTCCAGCTCTTCGGGCGGCGCTGTACGAATCAATTCGATACCGGCAGTATCAGGTACGTAAAGAACCTTTGCCGTTTGATGGGTATCGTAAAAACCTTTGACTCCATACATGGCGGATGCGGCGTAGAAAAACAGCAGCAGGCCCTGCTTGGGCAAGATCGGGTCAGCCAGCGGCGGCAGCTCGGCGAGATTGATTTGGGCGATAAAGGAGAGCGGATAGGACCTCCAGTACGGCCAACTCTCCCCGGCCGGTAGATCCGGCATGCCACATATTTTGGAAGCGCCAGAGGGGAGTGCATGCTCGTCCGGGACTTTCTGTGTGAATATTCGGTAAGATGGGCGGATCAACGGCTCGAATTTGTCGGCGTAAGCGTCAAGTCCGGATTCACGAAAGAGCGTGAGAATCTCGTGTTTCATCTTCATACATCCTTTCGGGGATAGGTAGATGCTCCCTTATGAGCAGATCCTCGCCTATGGGGAAGCGGCACTAACGGCTACTCTTTGCTGGACCGTTCCTTGAGCAAGTGGATGAGCATGTCCAGTTTCTCGTTTCGCGCCTGATCGTTTTTCGTCTTGTCCTTCATAAACCGGATGATACAAATAAGAAAGTATAGAATAAATCCGAACGATGCCAGCGTGATCAGCACGGGAATGAACGTAACAAGCGTAGGGACTCCAATAGTATGCATGTCTTCTCTCCTTTTCTCTGCATAAAATGGAAAATTGCTTCCATTATAGCATTTTAAGAGTTATGCTCCAAACGCCATATCGCTCTGCCATATAAAGAGGGGCAGCCTGGTTATCATCCAGACTGCCCCTTTTCACTATTAGCTGCGAAAAATCGCTTCGGTCCGATAGATTCGTTGACCGCGGGAAGAGAATCGCTCTTCGTATTCCGTCATCACGTTTTCCTCGGCCAGCGCCGATTGGTGCAGATCAAAAGTGATGTTGCGCAATTGAAAACGTTCGTTTGAAAACTGATTCAGCGAGAATTCAAACAGCTTCTCGTTGTCCGTTTTCAGGTGAATCTCCCCGTTTTTCTTCAATACCTGCTTGTACGTATTCAAGAAGCTGGCATAGGTCAGGCGGCGTTTCGCATGACGGGTTTTCGGCCAGGGATCGCTGAAGTTCAGATAGATGCGGGAGACTTCTTCAGCACCGAACAGGTCGGGAAGCAGCGCAGCGTTGTACTGGACGAAAGCCAGATTGGGAATCTCGCGCTTCTCGGTACGCTGTGCGGCACGGAGAACAACCTCCGCCTTCAATTCAATTGCAATGAAGTTGATGTCAGGGTGCCTCTCGGCCAAGGTGTTGATAAAACGGCCTTTGCCGCAGCCAATCTCGATATGGATCGGATGATCGTTTCCGAACCGTTCCTTCCAGCGTCCTTTCATGCCGGCAGGGTTGTCCACAAAGGTGGGATATTCGCGCAGGGCTTCTTCAGCACCTGGAATGTTACGCAGTCGCATAGGAACCTCCTTCAAACATAGCTCCTATTACTTTACGCCGTGTCGGGACAGGTTGCAAGCATGCAAATCATCCAAATAGACCAGTTCCATTTTTGACCTGCGAGCCTGCGTATCAAATGGGAAAATCTATGAGGTGAAATAGGCCATAAGTCGCAAAATACATATAAAATCCCGATTTTCCGCAGGCAAAAATTGGACCGGAATATTGGTAGATGATGGGGAGATAATTGACTGAAAATTTGACGAGATTCCCGCCGCTATGGGAACGAATGTGTCAACTGGAAATACGGGCCATTTGCGTTTGGCTGAGGTGGAAAGATTTTGGGAATTTAACAAGCTGTGGGGCGATGATAGAGTAAATGGCAAGCGAATAGTCAGCCAATTTGTTGACAAATAGGGAGGATGAACAGCATGAAACTTCGCAAATTACTCGTAGGAATTCTACTAGGGTCCGCTCTGGGCTTTACCGGAATCGTAGCACCAATGCCAGGAAACCACGAAGTAGCGGAAGCAGCATGGAGTCAGTCCCGTGCCGACAAAGTTATCAATACAGGGAAGCAATACCTTGGTACCCCGTATAAATTCGGCTCCAAAAGCAGCACGACTCGCACGTTTGACTGCTCGTCATTTGTGCAGCGAGTTTACAAGAAAGCCGTAGGGAAATCTCTTCCGCGTACTTCTCGTGCCCAAGCGAAGGTAGGAAAGAAGATTGCGAAAAGCAACCTGAAAAAGGGAGACCTGATCTTCTTCAAAGCGAGCCAGTATACAAAATCCACGCGCATCACACATGTAGCCATCTACGCCGGCAATAACAAGCTGTTACATACCTACGGAAAACCCGGGGTAACGTTCTCTACGTTCAAGGGGACTTCGTGGGAAAGAAGATTCGTTACTGCTAAACGCGTCTTGTAATCTCTACTATATCAATACGTGTCATTTGTCAAAAGGTTGCGCTAAGTCCAATTACACAAAATTTGTAAAAAGAAAGCTCTTGCCGGGGCTTTCTTTTTTTGCATGCAAAAATATTTTTCTGAAAATTTTATCTTTAGCTCTTTGACGCATAACTAGTTCGTGGTATAAATAGGATAATCTCTTTTGAAGGAATTTCTGCACCAAGAATAGTTCTATGAAGTAATTCATTCTGCAAATCCTGGGATGGGAGTGGATCCATGTCTTTTGAACAGCTCGTCAAGGAATCGTTTACCCAGTTGTCTTCCGGACAGAAAAAAGTAGCCGAGTACCTGCTGGAGAACATCGAGAAGGTAGCCTTCTATACAGCTGTACAGATCGGCAGGGAAGCAGATGTCAGCGAAACGACCGTGATCCGTTTTGCTTATGCGCTCGGATTCAGAGGTTTTTCCGACATGCAGGCGGCGATCCAGCAGTACGTTCTGGAAAGCAGCTCTTCCCGGTATGCAGAGCCCGCGCCGCAAGCGGGAGAGGAACCGAACATTTTTACACGGGTTATCGAACGGGACATTGTCATCCTGAGGCAAACGCTGCACCAGCTTAACCAGCAAGACGTCTGGAGAGCAGTGGACTGGCTGCTGGAGGCGGATCAGGTGCTGGTCGTCGGGTATCGTGCGTCCTATGCGGCGGCCCACTGGTTTACTTTCATGCTCGGGATGATCCGCAAGAATGTGCTCCTTATTCCCTTCAGCGGCGAGACGGAGGAGAGAATCGTCAGTCTCACGGAAAAATCAGTCGTCATGGTCATCTCCTTTCCGCGCTACACGAAGGACAGCATCCGGGTGGCGGAAGCAAGCAAGCGGATGGGAGCGAAGATTATCGCCGCTACGGATCGGCTCTTGTCTCCGGTCAGCCGCATCTCCGACATCGCGTTCACGACTGACATCAATATCGAATCCGGCCATTACTCCAATGCATCTGTCATCAATCTGTTAAATCTGCTGCTTGCCGGAATTGAAGAGAAATGCGGCGCGAACAACCAGACGAGAATGAAACAGTTGGAGCAGCTTTATTCCAACTGGGGCACTTTCGAGGAATAGTTTCCGATCTCAAAAAGGAGGAGAGCGCTTCTTCTTTTTTGTGATAAATAGACTGCCAATTCAAAATATTAAAAAGAGAGAGGGGTTTGCATGAAGAAGAAATGGTTGTCTGGTTTGTGGGCGGTCTTGTTGGTCCTTGCGCTTGGACTGAGCGGCTGTTCCCAGTCCTCATCCGGTACAGGGGGACAAAAAGAATTGGTTGTAGCGTTTGACTCCGACGTTCCGACGATGGACCCGCACATGCACAATGAGCCGAATGCGATCACGACCAACTGGCATATTTTCGACTCGCTGCTCTTTCTGTCCCGCGATTTGAAAATCGAGCCGGGGCTTGCGGAGAGCTATGAACAAAAGGATGACACGACGTGGATTTTCAAGCTGCGTCAAGGCGTTACCTTTCACAATGGAGAGGAATTCAATGCAGACGCGGTCAAGTTTTCTCTGGAGCGGGTGCTGAATGAAAAGCAAAAAAGCCCGCAGCGCGGCAACATCAGCGCCATTTCTGCCGTGAATGTACTCGATCCGTACACGGTGGAAATCAAGACAAAGGAGCCGTACAACTTGCTGCCGCATCGCTTGTTCTACCTCAGCATCGTCCCGCCGAAATACGTACAGGAGGTGGGGGACCAGGAATTCGCGCAAAAGCCGGTGGGGACGGGACCGTACAAATTTGCAGAGTGGGTCAAGGGAGACAAGATCGTTCTGGAAGCGAACGAAAATTACTTCAAAGGCGCACCGAAGATCAAGAAGGTCAGCTTCCGCGTCATTCCCGAGGTAGCGACGCAGATCGCGGAGCTGCAGAGCGGAGGCGTGGACATCATTCGCATGGTGCCGCCGGACATGCTCGCCCAGCTCGAGGGCAACCCGCAGCTCGCTGTCACTTCGACACCTCTCTTGCGGGTCTACTATATGGCCTTTGACACGAAGAAAAAGCCGTTTGACGACGCCCGCGTAAGACAAGCGATGAACTACGCAGTGGACATTGACACGATTGTGAAAAAAGTGCTGGCCGACAAGGCTGTGCGTACACCAGCGGGAGTGAACCCCAATCACTTTGGATTTGACGAGAGCATCAAGCCGTATCCGTACGATCCGGAAAAGGCAAAGAGCTTGCTGAAGGAGGCGGGGTACGAAAACGGTTTTGAGACGGAAATCCATTACTTTACGCCGGGGATCGGCCAGCAGATCACAGATGCCGTCATTTCTGATCTAAGCAAGGTCGGCATCAAGGCGAAAGCAAAATTTTACCCTGAATCCAGCTCGTTTGTGGAAAAACAGCGGGCGGGCGATCTGCCGTTCCGCCTGGGCCATTGGGGCAGCTACTCCGTTTACGATGCGGATGCGATTCTTCAGCCGATGTTTGACAGCAAGGGAGTATACGGCAAGTACTTCAACACGCCACAACTGGATGCATTGATAAACGAAGCGCGCTCGTCTGTCGACCAGGACAAGCGCAAAGCGCTTTACAGTCAGGCACAGCAATTGATTTACAAGGAAGCGCCGTGGATTTTCCTGTTCTCGCCGATGGACAACCAGGCGTACAATGCGAAGCTGCAGTTCCAGGCGAGGGCGGATGAACGCATTTACGCCTATGAAATTGACTTCAAGGAATAGCCGGGGGGAGATTCTCCCCCTTCATCTACCGGAAAGGAGGGAAGTGCAATGGGAGGATTATGGAAGCAATGCTTGCGGATTGTCCTCGTCTTGTTTGGCATCTCGACAATCGCATTTTTTCTCATCCATTTATCGGGGGACCCTGTGCTCCTGATGCTGCCGCCGGAGGCAACCCAGGAGGAGATCGATGCATTTCGCCATCAGATGGGCTTTGACAGACCGCTTTCCGAGCAATACGTCAACTTCCTGGTGCAAGCTGTCCAGGGGGATTTCGGCAAGTCGCTCAAATTCCACCAGCCCTCGCTCGATGTCGTTTTGGAGAGAATTCCGGCCACGCTGGAGCTGACGCTGTTTGCGACTCTGCTCAGCATTGTCATCGCCATTCCACTGGGCATCTACTCGGCGGTCAACCGCAACTCTCTGTCGGAAAACCTCGTGACCGTCGCCGTTTTTCTCGGACAGTCGATGCCGATCTTCTGGACCGGGATCATGCTGATGCTCCTGTTTGGGGTGAAGCTCCACTGGCTGCCCGTTTCAGGGAGAGGGACGTTTGCCCATTTGATCATGCCGGCCTTTACGCTCGCGGTGTGGGTCGCTCCGACAACGCTCCGGATCGTCCGCTCCAGCATGCTTGAGGTGCTGCAGCAGGATTACATCCGGACCGCCCGTTCCAAGGGGCTTGCAGAGAAGGTGGTCATTTATAAGCATGCCTTGAAAAATGCGGCGATCCCGATCATTACGGTCATCGGGTTTCAGATCGGGAAGCTGCTGGGCGGAGCCGTCGTGACGGAGACCGTCTTTGCCTGGCCGGGAGTCGGACAACTGGTCGTCAAGGCGATCTACACGGCTGACTATCCGCTGGTGCAGGCATGTGTCGTTATCCTGGCGCTGATCGTGGCTACGATGAATTTCAGCGTCGACTCGATGTACCGCTATCTGAATCCGAAAATCAAATCTGGCTAAGCGAGGTGATTGCGATGAGCAGCGCAGGGTTGCAAACCGCTGCTGAGCCGGTATTGGAAACCCCAAAACCGGCCGTGCCCGAATGGAAGCGGAAGTACCGGAAGTTTGTGAAAAATCCCATCGGCATCATAGGGCTGGTCATGGTTTTGCTGATCACCTTCATTTCGATCGCGGCACCGCTGTTGACCAGCCACGATCCGATCGAAGTCAATCTGGAGAAAAAATTGCAGCCGCCGGTCTGGCAGGAGGGCGGCACGTGGGAGCACTGGCTGGGAACGGATGAGGTCGGGCGCGATGTATGGGCTCGCCTCGTGTACGGTTCGCGCGTATCGTTGTCGGTCGGATTTTTTGCCGTCGTGATTTCCTTGGCACTGGGAACGGCGCTGGGGATTCTGGCCGGGTATTTTCGCGGCAAAACGGATTTTGCCATTTCCACCGTAATCGACATCATGATGGCGTTTCCCTTTATTCTCCTGGCGCTGGCGACGATAGCCGTTATGGGTCCGAGTCTTTTGAACATGATTCTCGTCCTCGGCCTGACAGACTGGACGCAGTACGCGCGTCTGGTCAGAGGTGATGTGATCAGTCTGCGGGAGCAGGAGTTTATTCAGGCGGGGTACGCGCTGGGAAGCCGGCACTGGCGGATTATTTGGCGGCATCTTTTGCCCAACTGTCTGCCGTCTGTCATCGTGCTGGCCACACTGGCCATGGCCCGGGCCATCCTGATGGAATCGTCGCTCAGCTTTCTCGGACTCGGTGTCAGTTCCCCTACACCTAGCTGGGGGTTTATGATGAGTACAGGCAGGCCTTATATCGCGACGGCATGGTGGCTGGCGACGCTGCCGGGCATCGCAATCCTGATCACAGTCCTCGGCATCAATTTGGCAGGTGACCGCATTCGCGATATGCTGGATCCGAAGGTCGATTAAACACCAGCAGCATAAAAAGGAAAGGAAGGAATTCCACATGAAAGCTGAAAAGGTTGTTCTCCGCAAAATGAGCATGACGCTGAAATCTCCGTTTCAAACGAGCTTCGGCACGCAGATCGTCCGTGATTTTATTTTGGTTGAGGTGCATACCAAGGATTTCGTCGGGTACGGTGAATGCGTCGTGTCCGGCGAGCCGCTCTACAGTGAAGAGACGGTCGGCACGGCATGGCATATGCTGGAAGACTTTCTCCTCCCGATGCTCTTTGAAAAGGGCGAGATCACCCACCCGGATGAGGTCGGGGCACTGTTTGCTCCGATTCGTCGCAATAATATGGCAAAATCGGCTCTGGATGCCGCCTATTGGGATTTGTACGCAAAAGAACAGGGCATTTCGCTGGCAAAAGCGCTCGGCGGGACAAAAGACAAGATCGACGTCGGCATCAGCCTGGGAATCGAAGCGGACATCAACGATCTTTTCCGCAATGTGGAAAAGTATCTGGAGCTCGGCTATCGCCGGATGAAGATCAAGATCGCTCCGGGCAAGGACGTCCAGGTCATTCGGGCACTGCGCGAGCGCTTCGGCAATATCCCGATGATGGCAGACGCCAACTCCGCGTATACGCTGGAGGACGTGGACATTTTGAAACAGCTTGACGAATTCGACCTGATGATGATCGAGCAGCCGCTGGCTCACGATGACATCATCGACCACGCCACTCTGCAAAAAGCGCTAAAAACGCCGATCTGTCTGGATGAGAGCATTCACTCCTACGACGATGCACGCAAGGCAATCGAGCTGGGCAGCACCCGGATTATCAATATGAAGGTAGGGCGAGTCGGCGGGCTCTCGGAAGCAAAGCGCATCCACGATCTGTGCCAGGAAAAAGGCATCCCGCTGTGGTGCGGGGGCATGCTCGAGTCCGGGATCGGCCGGGCGCACAACATCGCCGTGACGACCTTGCCGAACTTCACGCTTCCCGGAGATACCGCAGGCTCGTCCCGTTACTGGAAGGAGGATATCATTTCTCCAGAGGTGGAGGTGGACGCTGACGGAACGATTGCCGTCCCGGACCTGCCTGGGATCGGCTATACACCGGTGCCGGAATTGATTGAAAAATACACAACAGCCAGCAAGGTTGTGACGAGAGGGTAGGACAAATGAGTGTAAAAGCGGTTTGCGACTATCTGAGAGAGTGTCAGGCTGACATCGTCCGGACATATGAAGAGCTTCACGAGGTGGCCGAGCCGAGCTGGCAGGAAGAGAAAACCTCGCAGTACCTGGCACAGCGGCTGCAGGCGGCCGGGCTGACTGTACGGACGTACCCTGGCCATTTTGGACTGACCGTGGATATTCCGGGCGAGGAAGAGGGAGTCGTCGCGCTGCGGGCTGACATGGATGCGCTTGTGCAGGAAGTGGACGGAGTGGTGCGTCCGAATCACTCCTGCGGACACGACGGACACAGCACAATGGTCCTCTACGCCGCCCTGGCCTTCGCCGCAGCGGGTATACGTCCGAAAAAGACAGTCCGCTTCCTCTTTCAGCCGGCGGAGGAAAAGGTGGGCGGAGCGCTGCAGATGATGAAGGATGGGGCGCTGGAAGGCGTCGAAATGCTGTTTGGCGTCCATGTCCGGCCAGTCATGGAATTGGCCAACGGTACGGCTGCTCCCGCCATTTTGCATGGTGCCAGCGCGTCGATCCACGGCACCATTTCCGGGCTGCAAGCGCACGCTTCACGGCCGGAACGCGGGAAGAACGTCATCGAAACGGCATCTATGCTCGTTCAATCGCTGCAAAACATCCGCCTGGAGGCAGGCTGTCCATTCTCCGTGAAAATGACACAGCTGGCTGCCGGCGGGGATACCTCCAATGTCATTCCGGACAGGGCCACTTTCAAGCTGGATGTGCGGGCGCAGACCAACGAGGGCATGGAGGAGCTGCAGGAAAAGCTGAAGCACACTATGCAGCACGTAGGGAGTCTGATGGGAACCCCGATCGAATGGAGCATTCCCGGTGCGGTTCCAGCCGCAACCTTTAACGAACGTGCAGCAGGAATGATGCGTGAAGCGATCTCGCTCGTATTGGGGGAAGAGAACATTGCCGGACCTTGCGTTTCCCCGGGGGGAGAGGACTTCCACTTTTACACCTACCACAATCCGGGGCTGGCCGGAACGATGCTCGGCCTGGGATGCGGCCTGGCCCCCGGCTTGCACCATCCTGACATGTCCTTTGACACAAAGGCGCTTGTCGCCGGAGCGCAAATATTGGCGACATCGGTACTGATGGCCGCCAGCGGAAAGGAAGTGTGAACATGCAACCGATCCTTCAGGTAGAAGACTTGCACATCTCCTTTCGGGGAGAAGATGGCGACCTGAACCCGGTGAGCGGCATCGATTTTCGCGTCCATGCGGGAGAGACGCTGGGAATTGTCGGGGAGTCAGGCTGCGGAAAGAGCGTTACTTCTCTGGCGATCATGGGGCTTTTGCCAAAGGGGATCGGCCGGGTCAGCGGAGGGCGCATTTTGTTTCAGGACAAAAGCATTGCGGACATGAGCCAAACCGACCTGCAGAAGCTACGCGGAAATGAAATTGCGATGATCTTCCAGGAACCGATGACCTCGCTCAATCCGGTGTATACGATCGGCGAACAGCTCGGTGAACAGATCCGTCTGCACCTCGGCCTGGGCAAGCGGGAGGCCCGGGAGAGAGCGATTGAGATGCTCAGAATGGTCGGGATTCCCCGTGCGGAGGAGATCGTGAAGGAATACCCCCATCAGCTGTCCGGGGGGATGAGGCAGCGCGTCATGATCGCCATGGCGATGTCCTGCGATCCGAAGCTGTTGATTGCCGACGAGCCGACGACAGCCCTCGATGTGACGATCCAGGCGCAGATTCTGGACCTGATGCGAGAATTGAAGGAAAAGAGGGGTACCTCGATCATCTTTATTACCCATGACCTCGGGGTAGTCGCGGAGATGTGCGACCGGGTGGTGGTCATGTATGCGGGACAGGTGATCGAGGAGGCTGCTGTCCGGGAGCTGTTCCAAAATCCGCAGCATCCCTACACCAAAGGCTTGATCGCTTCGATCCCGTCGCTCCACCAGCAGCAGCGCCGGCTGAACTCTATCCGCGGGACAGTGCCTCACCCATCGGCCATGCCGGGCGGCTGCCGGTTTGCCCCGCGCTGTGACTATGTTCGCGACGAATGCAGCCGGATTCCTCCGCTTCTTGGCGTGGGGGAAGGACACAAGTGCCGTTGCTGGCTGGTGAAGGAAGGAGGGGAGGAGCATCGTGGAAGCTTTGCTGCAGGTACGTGATTTGAAGAAGTATTTTCCGGTGAAAGGGAAATGGTTTCAGCCGACGACCCACGTCAAGGCAGTAGACGGCGTCACCTTTTCCATACAGAAAGGAGAGACGGTCGGCCTTGTCGGCGAGAGCGGATGCGGCAAGTCGACCACAGGGCGAGCGCTCCTGCACCTGCTGCCTCCGACCGGGGGAGAAGTCATCTATAATGGAAGGAATCTGACCAAGCTGTCCACAAGCGAGCTTCGTGTCCTGCGCAGGGAGCTGCAGATCGTTTTCCAGGACCCGTACGCTTCGCTCGATCCGCGGATGAAGATACGGGACGTCCTGCTCGAGCCGTTGGAGATTCACGGCATCGGAACCAAGCAGGAGCGATTGAAAAAGGTGGAGGAAATCCTGGAGATCGTCGGCCTTGGCGGTCACTATGCCAACCGGTATCCGCACGAATTTTCCGGCGGACAGCGTCAGCGGATCGGAATCGCCCGTTCCCTGATTCTGCGGCCTTCCCTGATCGTCGCCGATGAGCCCGTATCAGCGCTGGACGTCTCCATTCAGTCGCAGATTCTCAATCTGCTGCAGGATTTGCAGGAGCAGTTTGACCTGACGTATCTGTTCATTTCGCATGATCTGAGTGTGGTCAAGCACATTAGCGACCGGGTCGGCGTCATGTACTTGGGCAGGCTGGTGGAGTTCGCTCCAAAGGAATCACTCTATTCGGCTCCTGCTCATCCGTACACGCAGGCATTGCTGTCGGCGGCGCCGGTAGCAAATCCGGATGCCAGGCCCCAGCGGATCATCCTCAAGGGAGATGTGCCCAATCCGGCGAATCCTCCGAGCGGCTGCGCTTTTCATACGCGCTGCCCGCATGTGATGGAGGCGTGCAAAAGTGTCAGGCCTGAGCTGGCGCCGGTCGATGGGCAAGGGCACTGGGTAGCTTGTCATTTGCATCAGCAATAGGCTTGGAACAGTACGCTTTCATGGATAGACACGGGAGAGGGTGCCTCCGTTTTTTAGAGGTGCCCTTTTGTGTTGTGTTCTCTGTTTCCCTTCTTGAGGTTGGTTCTTGGGACTGCTTCTTGGAGGACATCGCTTTTGGGCTTTTCACGCTTTATTGGAAATGCACTTAGGACAGGCTTTGGTGGGGGAGATGAAAAAGGGAGAAAACGCTGCAGGTTCGGTGGGACACTTCTTCGGAGCCAGGTCTGGCCGGCTCCATTCCAAAAGCGGAACCGCGTCCAAAAGCCGCCCATTCATGAAGTACCTCAGAGTTGGACGCTGAAAGCGTGTTCCGCTTTTTCCATTCCGCCTGGGTAGTGTCCCAAAGACCTTCGCATTTTCTCCCTTTTTCATCTCTACAGCTTCAATGGTTGTTCGGGTGTTTCTTTGAGCGAATCAATGAAGTGGAGTAAAATCGTCCTCGCAGCTTTAGACTGTCTTCTGATCCGAAAGCTCTGGAGGGCTCAACCTAAAGAAGGGAGTGCCAAGATGCGGTGCTCTATGCCGCTTCAGTACAATTAATATGCTTCTGGACAATAATGACTTGGCGTTATTTACATCCCTGGCCTTCCTCAGCTTCTTGTCATTCCTTCCCTCTCTTGCCTTGTAACCCTCCATGACCTTCATGAACATGCCTTCAATCAGTCTTCTTTCAAAAAGCCAGACAAAAGGCAAACAGCAGTAGAGATGAAAAAGCAGAAAAAACACGAAGGTCTTTGGGGCACCAGCCTAGGCGGAACGGAAAAAGCGGAACCGTTTTTAGCGTCCAACTCTGAGACGCCCCTTTGAATCGGCTGCTTTTGGACGCGGTTTCGCTTTTGGAATGCAGCCGGACAGTCATGTCCCGCAGCAGGTGACCCACCGAACCTGTAGCGTTTTTTCTGCTTTTTCATCTCCACCACCAAAGCCCCGGACAACGCTCTTTCCTAACGAGTCAAAAATGAATGAATGTACATTCACCAAAGCTGTGATATATTCAAGGAGAAAATTTCCTGAAATGTGAAACAGGAGGTTATGAAAAGTGGACGTGAAAGCAGGCGACGTGTTCAGGTGGGAAAGGACGTTTCGTGAAGAGGAGGTTTTGCAGTTCGCGGAGCTGACCGGCGACAAGGGGAGACATCATGTGGAACGTGATGAAAAAGGGCGGCTGATGGTTCACGGTTTTCTTACGGCCAGTATCGGAACAAAGCTCGGCGGAGATATGAACTACATCGCCCGAGAATTGGTCAGCGAGTTTCTGAGGCCTGTCTTTTCAGGAGATACCGTCTCATGTGAAATGACCGTGACCGAGGTAACGCAGCAGGAAGGCTACAAGCAGGTTTCAGTGAAGCTGATCTATCGCAATCAGGACGGAAAGGAAGTATTGACGGGAGCAAGCCGCGGAATTATACGGGACTGACATGCAGCCCCCAAAATCGAATGATCGGGACGGAATAGGCATAGGCATAGGCAAAGATTGCCCCCCACATACAGCAAAAACAGGCTGAGCGTTGGAAAAGCGCCCAGCCTGTTTTTGGATGATAGGTTAGATCTTCAAAATAGCGCCGTTGCTGGCGTTGGTAACCATCTTGGAGTAGCGAGCCAGATAGCCGGTCTTCACCTTTGGCTCAAATTCGGTCCAGTTGGCCTGACGGCGAGCCAGCTCGTCAGGGGCTACATGCAGTTGGATGGAGCGATCCTCCAGATCGATGCTGATGATGTCGCCGTCCTGGACGAAAGCGATCGGACCGCCCTCCGCTGCTTCCGGAGAGATGTGGCCGATGCTGATTCCGCGGGAGGCGCCGGAGAAACGGCCGTCGGTGACGAGCGCCACTTCCTTGCCCAGTCCCATGCCCACGATCTGGGAGGTAGGGGCGAGCATTTCAGGCATGCCCGGACCGCCTTTTGGCCCTTCGTAACGGATGACAACGACGTGGCCTGGCTTGATCTTGCCTGCAGCGATACCGGCAAGCGCCTCTTCCTGCGAATCAAAGCAGATGGCAGGTCCTTCGTGCCGCTTGATGGACGGATCGACGCCGCCGGTTTTGATGATGGAACCCTGCGGAGCCAGATTACCGAACAGAACAGACAGTCCGCCTGTTTCGCTGTACGGGTTGTCGAGTGTGCGAATGACCTGCGTATCCGTGATTTCCGCGTCAGCGATATTTTCCGCCAGCGTTTTGCCGGTCACGGTGATGCGTTCAGGATGCAGGGCGCCCGCCTTTTTGGACAATTCCTTCAAAATGGCGGAGACACCGCCCGCATTGTGGCAGTCCTCGATGTGGTAGTCGGATGCCGGAGCCAGCTTGCACAGGTACGGGATGCGCTTGGCTACCTCGTTGATCCGCTCCAGCGGATATTCAAAGCCTGCTTCCTGGGCAATCGCCAGCGTATGGAGAACGGTGTTGGTGGAACCGCCCATTGCCATGTCGAGGGCGAATGCGTCATCGATGGCTTCCAGCGTAACGATATCGCGAGGCTTGATGTCGCGAGCGATCAAATCCATCAGTTTTTGGGCCGATGCTTTGACCAGCTCCTTGCGTTCCGGAGAAACGGCGAGAATGGTTCCGTTGCCAGGCAGAGCCAGTCCGAGAGCCTCCGCCAGGCAGTTCATCGAGTTGGCGGTGAACATGCCGGAACAGGAGCCGCAGGATGGACAGCCGAATTGCTCGAGCTCGTCCAGCTGTTTATCGTCGATCAGACCGGCCTGGTACGCTCCGACTCCCTCGAACACGGAGGAAAGCGAAATGGACCGGCCGTCGCTTGTTTTTCCGGCTTTCATTGGGCCGCCTGTCACGAAAACAGTAGGAATGTTAACGCGCAGTGCTCCCATGATCATGCCGGGGGTGATTTTGTCACAGTTGGGGATACAGATCATGCCGTCAAACCAGTGAGCGGCCACGACTGTCTCCAGACTGTCGGCGATCAGCTCGCGGCTTGGCAGGGAATAGCGCATCCCGATATGGCCCATGGCGATGCCGTCGTCTACGCCGATTGTATTGAATTCAAACGGCACTCCGCCCGCTGCGCGGACTGCCTCTTTTACGATCTTTCCAAATTCCTGCAGGTGGACGTGACCGGGAATGATGTCGATGTATGAGTTGCAGATCGCGATAAACGGTTTGTCGAAATCCTCGTCTTTTACGCCGGCTGCACGCAGAAGGCTGCGGTGCGGCGCACGGTCAAAGCCTTTTTTGATCATGTCGCTTCGTTGTCTGGCCACTTGAAAAACTCCCTTCCGATTGAAACGATGCCTGTTTATTTTGAACTATCTTATCACTTTTTCATAAATAGAAACAACCGTAAAAGTCTGAACATTTGCTCAGGAAAGAGCTTCTCAAGGCGTCAAAAGCAGCGCCGCTTGCCTGTTCATAACAACGGAACTGGTGAAAAAGAAAGTACTTTGTTCTACAATAAGGTACATGAAATAAATAGAGCTGGAGTGAACAGGATGTGGGAAGAACTAAAAACGATCTGGGAACAGGGAACTGAGGAAGAACGACAAATCCTGGAGCTTGCCGTTCAGGCGATCCGGCAGCGCAGGGAGCGGGGAAGCGCGTTTTTGTCCGGCTTTCTCGGATTGAAGGGCGATTTCGTCGACGAGAACACCTATCGCTTTGAACTGCCGTTGACTGTGTTTACGCACAACTCGCTCGGTGTCGTCCACGGCGGGATTTTGGCTACGCTCATCGATTCGGCGATGGGGTCGCTCATTAACCGCTCCCTTCCGCCTGATCAATACGCCGTGACGACTGAACTGAAGACCAATTACCTGCGTCCGGGAAAGGGAGAAAAGCTGCGTGCGGAAGCCAGCTTCATCCATCGCGGACAAACATTGGTGGTCATGGATGGCAGGGTGTACGACGAACGCGATCGGCTGCTGGCTCACGGGACCGGGACGTTCATCGTCCTCAAGCGAAAGAGATAGGCAGTCTGTACACAAAAAAACCTCTATACGCAAATAGCGGATAGAGGCTTTCGGCCGTGCAGCGCAGCCACGTGCACCAGGCGAGGCGCATGTTTTTTACCCAATGGCTATGAGGCCGCTGTATTGGGCAATGTAGTCCAGCATCTTGCGGGAAAGTGGAACGATAAACTCCATGTTCTCCCGTTCGGTAATTCCGGAACGCGTCACAATCCGCGCCCATTTTACGGTGAGCTTGTAGTAGTCCGAGCCAAATTCCGAGCGGATCAGCTCGCTTTTGTGGCGGAAAGTAATCGGCGCGTTGTCAAGCTTTATCGGAACCATGCTGACGATGTCATGCAGGAACAGGTGATACGTCATATGAGGCTTGAAAAACACCAGCTCCTTGCTGGTTACGGAGCAACCCAGACTTTTGTTCAACTGGGTCAGCATCAGTTCGCCTTCCAGATTTTTCAGGCGAATAAAATCGCTGTTCATGTCTTTTCCCCTCCTTTGGCGGAAGCACTTGCCCGGATGCGCTTTTGCAAAGACCGGGCAGCCCCTTCAAAACACGGGTGTCTCCCTATCATAGGGATGAACCGGGTCCGGATGCAAGGGTAATCAATGGATTTACAGAAAAGAAAAGGAGAGACTCCCATGATCGAAATAGCCAAAGAAGCAGCAAAATACGCTGGAACCTATCTGCAGGAACGTTTTTTGCAACAGCTCATCCCCGATGAGGAGCTTCACAACGACGTAAAGCTTCCCGAAGACAAGGAGAGCGAACGACGGATCATTGAGGTTTTGCATAAGCATTTTCCGGACCATACCATTTACTCCGAGGAGATCGGAATGGTCGAACGCAAGGAAGACTATCTCTGGATCGTGGATCCGCTGGACGGTACAAACAACTATTTCATCGGCTATCCGTATTTCTCTATCTCGCTTGCCCTGCAGTACAAAGGTGATGTGATCTTGGGCGTCGTCTACAACCCGGTGGCCGGTCAAATGTTCTGGGCGGAAAAAGGCAAGGGAGCGTTCCTCAACGGGAAGCGGCTGGAAGTGAACAAACGCGATGATTTGACCCGGGCAGTCGGAACGTACATCCGGGGACGCAACTCGGTCACCAAGGAGCAGGAGCTCGAATTCACGCGTCCGTTCGTGCTCAAAACGAAGCGGCTCTTGCGCAACATCGCGCCAGCTCTGGACTGGTGCCTGCTCGCCAACGGGTGGCTGGACTACATCGTGATGCAGCGATCCAGCATCATGGATGTGGCCGCTGGCATTCTGATCGCACAGGAGGCCGGTGCCCTCGTCACAGATTGGAACGGAGAGATCTATCATCATGAAGACTTCGACAAAGAGCGTCTGCCGTCGCTAGTGGCGAGCAATGGCGTACTGCACGAAAAGGTGCGGGAACTGATCTCGGAATAGCAGAAGCGTAACCTTGAAAAGGGAAGCAACGTTGCTTGGCAGCCGGGAGACAGAAAGCGAACGGGCAGGTTAACTGGGTTTGGAGGAGTCCTCTTGTTTTTTCGGGTCATGTATGAAATTTTTGTCATCCTGCTGGTCATCACGTATGCGATTGTCGTCTTCGCCGATCCGGCCAGTCATCCCCGGTTGACCGAGGAGTTTATGAATCAGGCAGACGTCATCCTGATCAGCTTTTTGGCAGCGGAATACGTCATCCGCCTATGGCTGGCCAAAGATAAAAAGAAATTTGTCATCAGCAACTGGTTCGATCTCGTCGCCATGATCCCGCTTGATCATTATTTTTATCTGGCGCGCTTCATGCGTATCCTGCGCCTTGTCAGGATATTGAGAGCTTCTCCTTTTCTCTGGAGCATGCTGAAATCCAAGCCGATGCAGCGGGTGATTGGCGTGGTCACCTTGATCATGCTGTGGAGCTCGGGAGCCATTTACCTGCTGGAGGCCGGCATCAACGAAAATATCGTTCATTTCGGCGATGCTCTTTGGTGGTCCATCGTCACGACGACAACAGTCGGATACGGAGACATCTCGCCCGTTACGACGGGGGGCAGAATCATGGCTACGATATTGATGGTCACCGGTATCGGGACTCTTGGCGCTCTGACCGCAAACTTCGCCCATCATTGGACCGAGTTTCAGGAGGGGAAAGGGCAGACGCCGGAGGAACACGCTCATGCGGAAAAGAAGATGCGTGCGCTTCATCAATTGCAGCAAGTCGAGCAGTTGACGCAAAAAGAGTACGAATCGATGATGAAAACGATTGAGGAGTTGTATCGGGAAAGGAACGGGGAAGAACGTTAGTCGGGAAGCAGGCAACGTAATAGCCAGACTGCGGACTTGATCCATCAGGCAAACGGTGGATAAGAAAAAGGCATGGCGCACAGGGCGTCATGCCTTTTCTTCATGTAGCTTATTCTACAACTGCTTCTACAGCATCCATTTCCCAGCTTGGCTCAGTGGAGAGCGTTTCAGCAAAGGAGCGGAAGAAGCCTTTTTTGTCAAAAGCTTCGATTGCTTTCGGATCTTTCTTCAGATCTTCTACAGTCAAAGAAGCGTCTTTTCCAGGGATGTCATACTTGGTCGCTTTGCCGAAGTTGTACGATACGCTTTCTGCTTCCAGACCGACAGTCAACGGCTTTTGAGTTTTGTCAACCGCGAACGTTACGTTCAAAGCGCTCTTTTGGCGAATAGGCAGTTTTGCCTTGTCGATGTTGAAGTCCAGGGTCCAGTTCACACCGTGGAAGCCTTCTTCCTTCAGCAGCTCGACGACTTTATCAGGCGTATAGACTTTGCCCTCTGTTTCCAGCCATTGTTTTGCAGAAGCAATGCCAGCTGTTACCGCTGCTTCGGCAGTAGCGCGCTTCTCGGCTTCTGTCGTTTTCTTCGCGTCAGGAGTCATTTCTTCTTCCAGTTGTTGAGTCAAAACCATCAGGTCGACAGCGAACGCTTTTACGTCTTGGTTGGCAACAGCGTCATTTGCTGTGTAGTAGAACATTTGAATCAATTCTTTTGTGTCCAGAGTGATGGCGATGTGTGCCGTTTCCACTTTCTCGCCGTTAGGCAGTGTGACGGTTTCTTTGCCCAGGTCTTTCACATTGGACAGCTTGTAGCCGTATTTGGAGATGTACTTCTTCGTGAAGTCCATCGTCAGTTTGTTCATTTTGTCCTGGTAGTCTTTCAATTTCGCCGGATCAATGGCTGTTTCGCCAGCAGCGCCGAGTCCGGTCGAGTTGTCGATTTTCAAGTATTTTTTATCCAACGAAGATTTTGCATACAGATCGCTTCCACTTACGATCAGCTCCACGCCAGCTTTTTTATCGCCAGCCCAAACGCCTTTGTCCCGCAGCAGCTTGTCGTCGTTTACTACGACGTCCATCTTCGCGTTCTGAAGATCGAGCTGGGAACCTTTTACGGTTACTCCTGCTTTCAATGCATTCAGTACGGCGATGCTTTCAGCGTCCGCTGGTTCGCCCAGGGCTGCTGGCAGCTTGTCTACGTCACCAACCAGTTTGAGTGAACCCTGGTAGTCATAGTTGGGTTTATCGAGCGATGTAACGACGGCGTCCCGCACCAATGACGCTTGACCTGAACAGCCTGTGAGAACAAGCCCCAAAGCAAGCAGCAGGGCACTCCCCTTTTTCCACATGAAGTGTTCCTCCTCTATCATTCATTTCAGTTTCCACATCTTGTATTACGCATGAGCTGGCAAAAGGTTTCTCAATATCTAAAAAAAACACAACAGAGCAAAAACAACGGGGTGTTTCGTGGTAAGATTGTAGAAAGCGAAGGGTTACGCTAAGAGGTTATGCAAGAAAGGACGTTGCAACATGTGGTCGTGGCTTCACAAGCTGATGAGTTTTATTCGCGGAGACGAAAGTGAACAACAGGAACAAGGGCATACAGAGCAATACGTTCGTCCTTCAACAGGAGTGTCTGGCGGCAAAGTGCAGGCAAGAACGCGGAGCATTTACCCCAGAGAGCGGGAAATCGAAGAGACGGACGAGCCGTTCCGCAGAAGGAAACAGCGACAATTTAAATTTCCGGTCATACCGGATGAAAAACAGACCGAAAAACGGACAGAGCAGGCTCCGCCGACAGAAAATCCGGCAGATGCCGTGGCGAAAAGAAGGGCTGAGAGAGCGCGCGCGACTGCGGGAAAAGGTGAACCGGAGCGGCGGCGTGCAACAACATCTGACAGCAATGAACAGACCAGACAGGCGGAAGAGGCCGTTGATACGGTAAGCCGGACCGCCCAGCCTTTGGAGACCAAGCGCCCCTATAAACCTTCAGAGGTCATTTCACCTGTGTTTGGAAAGGTGACTGCTGAGACAGAGGACGCTGATCATCGGATACATACGACAGCCGGAGTCCATTCTTCCCGGGAGCTGATCAATGAACAACAGGCGAGGATGCGGGAGCTGACTGCCTCAAGCCACGCGGAAAGAGCAGAAGCGGATGACCGGTCGGAAGCATCTTCCGACCTTGTACTGGAGATGAACAGCGAGCCGGTGGTACAGCTTCCTGAAAATGAAAAGACCGAAACAGTAGTGAGCGAAGCCGCAGATATTCGGGTGGAAGACGGCATGCAAGAGGAAGAATCGTTTGCTCACAGCGTCCATAACCGGGCGCAAGCGCCGCACTTTTTGGACGTTGACAACGCTGGAGGTCAACCTGCCGATCCAGCAGCCTCCGGCCACATGCAGCCGGCAAGCACTGGTCAGCCGGGAGAAGAGTATAGCGTGACTGTTGGCGAGATGCTTGAAGCAGCAGCTGCACTGGACGAGGCGGAATTTGATTCAGGCGAGGCCGAGGATAATGGCGTGCGGGCTGCAGTTGATTCAGATGCGGAAGGATTTGCTGAAAAGCTGACCGCAGAAGAGCCAGTGGCGGAGGAGCCGGTTGGAAAGTTGACTGTGGAGGAGCCAGTGGCGGAAGAACCGGCTGAAAAGCAGACCTCAGAGGAGCCAGCGGCAGAAGGATCGATTGAACCAGCCGCAGTAGAACCAGCCTCGAAGCAATCGGGAGAAGAACAGCCGATTGTCTCTGTATCGAATGCCGGCATGCCGTTTATCGGGAAAGAGACCAACGCGGAACAGAAGGAAGCGGAACAGCCTGTAGAGGAACAGACTGCGCAGGAGATGAGCGCTTCTCCCCGGGCAACGATTCAGCCGGGTCTGGAAGGCAGCCGTTCCCAGGAGAAGCGGGAAGAGATCGGCTCCGCAAAAGACGAGTCTGTGAACAGTTCTTCGCAAAGCGTTCCGCCGCATTCCTTTGCGAATCCAGCCAACAATTTGCAAGGGGTCGCGCCAATTGCTTCAGCAGCCGAGGTGGCGGCCAGTCTGGCTGCATACGCTGCGGAAAAAAGCGAGCCGTCATCCGCACCGCAGAAAGAGACAAACGAAGCAAATCCACAGCAGCGGCAAGCTGCCGATGTCACCCCACAGCAGGGGCAAGTTGCCGTCGTCAACCCACTACAGCGGCAAGCTGAAGTCGTCAACCAACAACCGGCTCCGCAACCGGACGAGCAACCGTTATTGCCGTATGCGAGTCCGTCCCTTGAGCTGCTTGCCCCATCGCCAGAGCAGGATGACGATGACGACGAGCATACGCAAATACAGAAGCTGCTGCTGGAAGAGACGCTGAGCAATTTCAACGTAAACGCACAGGTCGTCGGCATTGTGAAAGGTCCTTCGGTCACCCGTTTTGAAATACAGCCTGCGCCAGGGGTGAAGGTGAACAAGATCACCAGTTTGATCGATGACATCAAGCTCAATCTCGCTGCCAAAGACATTCGGATCGAAGCTCCGATCCCGGGACGGAACGCTGTCGGCATCGAGGTCCCCAACTTGAAAAGCCAGCCGGTGCTGATCAGCCGCATTATCGGGTCCGAGAAATTTTTGCAGCATTCGTCGCCGCTGGCTGTTGCCCTGGGTATGGACATCGGCGGAGAGCCGATCGTCGCGGACATCAAAAAAATGCCGCACGGCTTGATTGCCGGTTCGACCGGTTCAGGAAAGAGCGTCTGCATCAACTCGATCATTGTCAGCCTGCTGTATAAGGCGACACCGGAGCAGGTGCGTCTGCTGCTGATCGACCCGAAAATGGTTGAGCTGGCTCCGTACAATCATCTGCCCCATCTGGTTACGCCGGTGGTGACTGACGCGAAGCAGGCGACGGCTGCGCTCAAATGGGCGGTGGAGGAAATGGAAAAACGGTATGCGCTGTTTGTGGATGCGGGAGTGCGCGATATTGACCGCTACAACCAAACGACGGATCAGCCGCTGCCGTACATTGTCATTGTCATCGACGAATTGGCCGACTTGATGATGGTTTCCCCTCAGGATGTGGAAGACTGCATCATCCGAATCGCACAGAAAGCACGTGCATGCGGTATTCATCTGCTTTTGGCGACACAGCGCCCATCCGTTGATGTCATCACCGGGAACATCAAGGCAAACGTCCCTACGCGTCTGGCCTTTGCCGTCTTTTCTCAGGTGGACTCACGGACGATTCTCGACCAATCGGGAGCGGAGCGCTTGCTCGGGCGGGGCGATATGCTCTTTTTGGAAAGCGGAACGACACCGATTCGCCTGCAAGGAAACTATGTGACGGACGAAGAGATCGAGGCCGTCACCCAAGCGATCAAAAGGCAGCGAAAACCGGCGTACCTGTTCAGCAAAGAGGATTTGGAGCAGCAGGTACAATCATTCGACATGGGAGACGATCCGTTGTACCACGAGGCACTGCTGTATGTGGCCGATCAGGGACAGGCTTCCGCTTCCGCCCTGCAGCGCCGTTTCCGCGTAGGCTACAACCGGGCGGCTCGTCTGATCGAAATGATGGAAGCCGACGGCTATGTAGCCGGACAGAGCGGCGGAAAGCCTCGCGCTGTGTTGATCACGCGTGAAGACGCTGAAGCGTTGACGGAAGGGACATCGCTGTTTTAGCAAGTTCATCAGGGGGCCTGGTGGCCGGGATGTTATTCTCGGTAACAGGCCGTCTTTTTTTATTGCATGGTTGCTCAAAGCGATTGTTCGTTGTATTCTGAAAAGTATGAGAAAAGGAGAGGCGGGGATTGCGATGGATTTGGTCCAGAAAAAATATCAACGCATGGATGAGCATACCGTCCTGTTTAACGAGGAGTATTACCTCCGCGTCATGAAGCTGTCCATAGACGGCCTGGATGCTGCTGCGAGAGAGGAGCTGTTTACGCATCTCTACTCCTTCGAAAGTGCTGACATCGAGCTGGAAATCGATATTTCGGAGGAGGAGCAGGGCAAGTGGTACTTGCAGCTTCTCGTCCCGCATGTCCTCACCTTGCCAGAGGCGGCAAACAAGCGCTTGACGCGGGGAGAGGAACAACTTGGCGAGCATCTGTCTGGACAATCTCAGGCGGCTTTCACTTTTCGTCTGGCAGAGGAGGAGCTGTATCATTACGTGAAGAGGTACAATCCGAATCTGAATGTGACCGCATGACCTGCATGATCTGATGTGGCACAGCTTTTTAACTTGTTTGGGGCTAAATCCTTGGGGGCTTGCCCCTTTTTTGTTTTGAGAACGGGGCCGGGGCGGGAAAAGCGTGTTTTTCTGCTTGGCTCCGGGCTCCGTTTGCATAAGAAGTGTGAACTGTCCGCTCCGGAGCGTTTCGCGGGGGAGCTGCCGGCTTGTATGTACAAAGTGGAAAAGGAGCTGCTAGTCTTGCGCAGCTCCTTCGTTGTTTATGAAACACTTCTTTTTCCTGGGAAGCAAAAATGATCATTTAACTACAATAAATTCTTCATGATTGAAAATCATTGTAGTTGCTGTACGTCCTTCCGCTGTAGTGCCTGACAGGGCTATTACAACGCCTTTCTCATTTTTACTCGTATCCCCCTCCATAACAACACGGAGCATGTTATTGCCGCGGAAGGTATTCGGTCCGGAACGCACTCTTAGAAATGCACAGTTTCCTGCGGGTATGGTAACCGTTCTGCGGAAAATTCTAATCTCTGGGGGTAGATGGGTATGATTGTCTCTCTCGACAAACATGAACCGATATATTTACAGCTGAACTAATGTTCGAAATGTTTTTTAGCCCGATTTGTAGAAACTTTATTACCCCCCTGCTATTCCGACGGCCGCGGCCCATATCGCGGATCATACAGGCTCTTCACCCCTTTCGCGAAGACTGTTCTTTGTGAAAGGGGTTTCTTTTATGTCCTTCTGAAATGGACACTTGTCTTTATGGGGTAAATAATTTAACCTATACTCATGCAGTTTGTGATCGTTATACACAGATGGAGGAGTCGGAGATGAAAGTTGCCAAATTTGGCGGGACCTCACTGGCGAGCGCCGCACAGATAAAAAAAGTATGCGAGATTGTCAAGTCGGATGAAGCGAGAAAGCTCGTCGTCGTTTCAGCACCCGGAAAACGGTACAAGGAAGATACGAAGGTTACCGATCTTCTCATCCGGTACGCGGAAGCGCGTCTGCAAGGCCAGCCCGCCGAAGAAGTTCAAAGCCGGATCATCGGCAGATATCAAGACATTATCCGGGAACTGGGCTTGCCTGTCGAGGCGGCGGAAGAGATCGCCGCACAGCTGAAAGAGGCGCTGCACTACATACCTGCCGAAGATCCCGGCCGGTTCATGGACAGGGTAAAAGCGGCGGGAGAGGATACGTGCGCCAAGCTGGTAGCCCGTTACCTGCAAAGCCAGGGCAGGAAGGCTGTCTATGTAAACCCCAAGGATGCCGGTCTGGTCGTGACTGGAGAGCCGGGGAACGCTCATGTATTGCCTGAAGCGTATGAAAAGCTGCGCAATTTGAAAAGTCAGTCCGGGATCGTGATTTTTCCGGGGTTTTTCGGATTTACGCCGGAGGGCGAGCTGGTCACCTTCTCCAGGGGAGGCTCCGATATTACTGGCTCCATTCTGGCTGCAGCCGTGCAAGCGGAGCTGTATGAGAACTTTACCGATGTCGACTCGGTGTATGTCGTGAACCCGAGTCTTGTTGAAAAACCGAAGGAAATCCAGATCATCACCTATCGGGAGATGCGAGAGCTCTCCTATTCGGGCTTTTCCGTCTTTCACGAGGAAGCTTTGTATCCGGCGTATCAGGCGGGTATCCCCGTCTGCATCAAAAATACGAATAATCCGCAGGCACCAGGCACCATGATCGTCTCAGAGAGACCGTTCCACGAAAATCGGGTATCCGGAATCGCGGCTGACAAAGGCTTTTGCAGTATTTATGTGAGCAAGTATTTGCTCAACAAAGAGATCGGCTTTGGCCGCAGGCTGCTGCAAATCTTTGAGGAAGAGGGTCTCTCGTACGAGCATACGCCGTCGGGGATTGACAATATCTCCGTCATTTTGCGGGAAAAGGATTTTACCCCGCAAATCGAACAGCGGGTAGTGAACAGATTGAAACAGGAGCTTCAGGCCGAAGACATCATCGTCGAGAGAGGCCTTTCACTCGTCATGATCGTCGGCGAAGGCATGCGCCGTTCCGTGGGTACTTCGGCGCGAGCAACATCCGCTCTCGCCAGAGCCAAGGTCAATCTGGAGATGATCAACCAGGGCTCCTCCGAGGTCAGCATGATGTTCGGCGTAAAAGAGGTAGATGCGGACAGGGCCGTGATCGCGCTGTATGAGGAGTTTTTTGCCCAGTCCGAAGAGGCATTGGCAGACATGGCCGTGACGCTGAAAGCTTGAGCAAGGACGTTTGCAGAAACGAGCCAGGCCATACAGTCGATTTGTTCAAGGTCGTCCGAAAATAAATAACAAGCCCCCTTCAGAAACTGATGAGAATCGGATCGGAGGGGGGATTTTCTGTCCAGGACAAAAGAAACGGGATGGGAAAAAAGTATCGGTCAAGTTTTCCTCCTTCCCGCCATACGATTGTACTAACTATATAAATGGTCTTGTGTCGATAGGTGTAAGTACGAAGGCGGAGCGGCGATAGAGCTCACCAGTTCCCTGCTAAACGATCGGGACAAGACGGAGGTAGATCCATTTGCATACAAGGCGACAACCGCCAGATTTGGCCCGCAGTCTCTCAGTTACGTGATCATCGCCGAGCAGGAGCAAAAGCGGATCGCGGAGCTTTTGCGGCAGGCTGTGACCACCAAAAGCGAAAAGTCTCAAAAAGAGACGAAAGAATCAAAATGAGTCAAATATAGTATCGTTTTGATTCTTGTACGAAAAATGAAACCGTTCACTGCCTCCCCTCCTCCATGGCATGAGAGTTGCACAGAAATAAGCTCTGAATAGTCGATTCAGAGTATCGAATCAGAGCATCGATTCCAACCAATCGACTCAGCAGCAATGGAGCATTCCTTTATTGCGGGCAAACAAGGAGGAGAGAAATCATGTCAATGGAAACGGGTATTCGCTATTTTCTTCAAGAAACAGGGAACCAAACGATAGGCCGACCGCGAGAAGCGGCGACATTTTTGGATGAGGCCAAAACGCAGGAGGTCATCCGGTTCCACCGCTCCATTCATGGCTACAAGCCTGCTCCGCTTCATTTCCTGAAACACCTGGCTGAGCGTCTCGGCGTGAGAGCCATTTTTATCAAAGACGAATCCTACCGCTTTGGCCTGAACGCCTTTAAGGTGCTCGGAGCCACTTATGCGATCGGCAGACATTTGAGCGCCCGGTTGGGGATTTCGGTCGAAGAGGCGAGCTTCGAGCTGCTTCGTTCGGCTGAGGCAAAGCAAAAGCTCGGAGCCGTAACGTTCGTCACTGCGACCGATGGGAATCACGGCAGAGCGGTCGCCTGGGCAGCGCAGCAGTTGGGACAAAAAGCAGTCGTCTTTCTGCCAAAGGGATCGGCAGAGCAGCGGGTGGAAGCGATTCGGCAGACAGGAGCCGAGGCGCATGTGACAGATGGCAATTACGACGAAGCTGTCCGCTTGTCGAGAAAAATGGCCGAGGAAAACGGCTGGCAGGTCGTCCAGGATACCGCATGGGAAGGCTATACGGACATCCCGCGATGGATTATGCAGGGCTATACGACGATGGCCAGGGAAGCGCTGGAACAACTCGAGGAGTCCGGAGAGCCTGTGCCGACACATGTTTTTCTGCAGGCGGGGGTTGGCTCGATGGCTGCAGCCGTGCATGGCTATCTGCAAAGCTGTTTGGGAGATCGGAGGCCGGCCACCATCATTGTCGAGCCTCATACGGCAAATTGCTTGTACCAGTCGGCACAGATAGGCGACGGTGCTCCGCATACGGTAGACGGTGATCTGGAGACGATTATGGCCGGGCTTGCTTGCGGAGAACCGAACCCGATCGCCTGGGAGATTTTGCGCGATCATGCCGCAGCTTTCGTGAGCTGTCCCGATTGGGTAGCGGCGACCGGGATGCGAATGCTGGCAGCTCCCCCGGGAGATGACCCCCGCATCATTAGCGGTGAGAGTGGAGCGGTAGGACTCGGCTTGCTTGCGGAAATCATGCGGTCAGGTGAGCTCTCTGCGCTGCGGGAACATCTCGGGCTGGGCAAAGACTCGGTGATCCTGCTCTTCAGTACCGAGGGAAATACGGATGCGAAACAGTACGAAGACGTCGTATGGGGCGGAAAGTATCCACTTGTTCCAGATCCTTCTTGTGCCTCCCGCCAGCTATAATGGAGGGAGACGGAAAACGAGAGGGGATGCGCTGTGTCATTGCGGGAAATAGCCGACTCGGTTCAACAGATTGCGGAGGCAGTCGCGTCCGTATTGCACGTGGAGGTAGAGATAGCTGACCATCAGTTGCTGCGAATCGCCGGTACAGGCAAGACTGAGCCGGGCAGATTGCAAGCGATGGCCGGAGAAGATTTTGTCTACCAGGCAGCGCTCAGGACGGGTCAGCCTGTCGTGATCGACAGCCCGGGTACCGATCCGCTCTGTCGTCCTTGCATGCATTACGGGAATTGCGCGGAAACCGGGGAGATTTGCTGTCCGATTCGGGTGAACGGGATTGGCGTGGGAGTGATCGGGCTGCTCGCCTTTGATCAGAAACAGCGGGATCGGCTTTTTTCCGATGTGGACTCCATTTTGCTTTTCTTGCAAAAAATGGCAGAGCTGATCGCGATGCAAATAAAAGAACATCAGATGTATCGGGAGCAGCAGCTTGCCCTGGAGAGACTGCAGGCGGCTATGCAGCAGGATGATGCGTTTGCCGAGATAACCGGAACCAGCGCCGTAATCACACGGGCGAAAGAGATGGCAAGACGTGCGGCAGAGAGTGATTCCACCGTCCTGCTTCTGGGGGAAAGCGGCACGGGAAAGGAATTGTTCGCACGAGCGATTCACAAGGCCAGTCCCCGCAGAAACGAACCGTTTGTTTCTCTCAACTGCGCCGCCATTCCCGATACTTTGATGGAGAGCGAGTTTTTTGGATACGAAGAGGGGGCGTTCACCGGAGCCCGCAGAGGAGGAAAAAAGGGACTGTTTGAAACGGCTGACAAAGGGACGATTTTCCTCGACGAGATCGGGGATATGCCGATGCATTTGCAGGGCAAGCTGCTGCGTGTCCTGCAGGAAAAGCAGGTCGTCCGCGTGGGAGGAGAGGCCCAGCCCGTCGGTGTCGACGTAAGAGTGGTGGCGGCGACCCATCGCGATCTCGCCCAACTGGTCAGAGAGGGCGCCTTCCGGCAGGATCTGTATTATCGTCTGCATGTCATCCCGATCCATCTGCCTCCGCTAAGGGAGCGCAGGGAAGATATATTGCCTCTGGCCCACCTTCTTTTGCAGAAAAACGCTGCACGTTTGGGAAAACAGCTAAACGGCTTTACGCCGGAGGTACAAGCCAGGTTCGTCCAGCATGACTAGCCCGGTAACGTACGGGAGCTGTCCAACGTCGTCGAGTATGCGTCCACGATGGAGCATCGCTTGTTCATTTCTCCGGAAAATCTCCCCGCCACGTTGTGGACAAGCCCATCTGCTGAAGGCAAGGCCCAGCCTGTCGTCGGGCCGGGAGAAGGCTCAAGCTGGAATCTAAAGCAGATCGAGCAGCGCACAATCAGGCGGGTCATGACTCACCTGGAGAGAGCAAACAGGCCGAAAGAGGAAGCGGCGCAGCTTTTAGGGGTCAGTCGGGCGACTTTGTTCAGGAAACTGAAAGAAATGAGAATATGTGAACGGTCTCACAGAGATCCATAATTTGGTATATTTTTGGCTCCGCCGCCATTTTATGCTATGATAGCTTTCGAGGAAATTTTGAAAATCGAAAGGCGGGGTTGCCGGTGAAGCTAAGAGAGATCTGGGAATGGGTCCGTTCATTGGCATTTGCGCTAGGACTTGCGCTTGTGCTCGGCATTTTTGTGTTTCAGCCGTTCAAGGTAGAAGGGCATTCGATGGACCCAACCTTGCAAGATCAGCAGCGAATCTATGTATCGAAGCTGTCCCATACGTTTTCGTATTTGCCGGACTACGGCGATATCGTGGTAATTGACAGTCGCGTGGATCGAGAGCGCAGCTTTCAGGATGACCTGGTCGGCCATCCGCTCATCCATCTGTTTTTGGGAAAAGAGAACGAAAATTTCATGTATGTAAAGCGTTTGATCGGCAAGCCGGGTGACGTCATCGAGATTAAGGACCATCAGCTCTATCGAAATGGCGAGAAGCTGAGCGAGCCCTACATCAAGGAAAAGATGGAGGGAGAAGACGGGAAATGGGCCGTGCCGGAGGGCCACATCTTCGTCATGGGAGACAACCGCAACAACAGCCTGGACTCCCGCGAGATCGGCTTTGTCCCGTTCGATCATGTCATCGGCAGCAAAATAGAATGGAAGGTTGGAAAGTAAAAGGGTTGCCATTTCGGCAGCCCTTCCCTTGTCTGACAGAATTTCTGCCGGCAAAGCCGGATTGCGAGGAATCCCATGCAGGGCATAACCCAGCTAGTCTCACGGAACAGGAGGAGATCGCATGACGACGCTTTTGATCGCGGACCGGGACGCCAATGAACGGACGGGCATCAGTTGGCTTGTTTCCACATGTGCCATCCCCTTTGACGAGGTTGTCACCGCCGGGACGGCTTCCGAGCTGTTCCGCGTCCTCGAAGGAACAAGGCCGGATGTCGTCTGCGTCGAGCTGGACATGGTGTCCAAGGAACAGTGGGAGCGACTGAAAATGCTGACCTCCCAATACCGGCCGACAGTCATTGTAACAACAGCAGAGGCCACCTTTGAGCGCGCCGTACAGGGCATCGAGCTTCACGCCATCGACCTGTGGGTCAAGCCGCAAACTCCCGAGCATATCCGGCGTGTCCTGACCCGCTGCTGCCAGGACAGGACGGTGGCCCGAAAAGCAAGCGAAGTGCAGACTGACCATTACGGATCGGCGGTATCGTACCGCAGTCTGTTTTTGCCTCTGGAAACGCCGGGAAGGGGACTTCAGCTGATGCTGCTGCAGCTCGAGGAGACAGCGCGGCACGGGGATTTACTGACATTTTTGGAGACATATCCGTTTCGGGACAAGCCTGCTCTTTTGCCGCTGAGCGACGTGATCGTCTGTCTTTTCGATCTGAAAAACGAGGCGCCTCTCGCTTCGCTGCTGGAAGTAGGAAAACGGCTGCTGATGGACTGGGAAGCGCAGCATTCGGAGTCGCTTTCGCTCGTTTTGTACGACGCCGAGGATCAAATGCTCAGTCTGCACCAGAAGTACAGGTATGCCGTCGAAGCGCTGGACATCCGCTTTTTCAAAGGATACCGGCAAATATCGGTGGTGGAGAACAAGGTGAACTGGGCGGTCATCGATCCTTTTCTGACTCCGGCGGAGCAAAGGGCGTGGATTGACATGCTCCACGACGGCGACCGCGAACAGGTGAAGCAGTGGATGTACCGGCAGTTCCTTCATAAAGAAGAGCCGTATCCCGAGCCGGGGCTGCTTCGTATCCGCCTGACCAGCATTTTGGCCCAGGTGAGAAGATTTATGAAGTCTCACTGTCTGGACGAAGGAGCGCTGGAGGATTGGTATCACCGCGTATTCGATACGATCTTATACACGCCGGTGCTCTATCGGATCGTCCAGGAGCTGCTTTTGTTCATCTACGAGCTGCTCGATTCCGCGACGACGAATCGCGAGGGAGCCCGCCTCGATATTATCGAGCAGGCCATCCGCTACCTGGAGGAAAACTACGCCCGCGCCGATTTGCGGCTGGAGGAGGCAGCGCGGCATGTGGACCGCAGTCCCGCCTATTTCAGCTCGCTTTTGTCAAAGCGTCAGGGAGTGTCCTTTCGCCAGATGCTGACGACGATACGCTTGCGCGAAGCAGAGCGGCTGTTATTGGAGACGCGCCTTTCCATCCAGGAGGTTGCCGAGCGGACAGGCTTTGTAAACGCCAATTATTTTAGCAAGATTTTTAAGGAAAAGCGGGGGACAACCCCTCGTTCGTTTCGAAATCAAAAGAAAAGCAATAAATCGTAAATTTTTTTCTTTTTCTGGTTGGAAGCGCTTCCGGTTATCCGAAATCTCCGAAAAAACCGAAAGGAAATCGAAATAAGGATGCCTGTTTTTCCCCGATTGGTCTCTTCTATACTACATATACAAAGACCTATTGGGGAAAGGGCAGGTGCAATGATGACGAAGACACAATCGATTCAAGAGTTGATCCAGCAATATTCAGGTACAAAGCTTCATGCCAAGGGATGGGTACAGGAAGCGGCGCTTCGGATGCTGCTCAACAATCTGAACGAGGAAGTGGCGGAGCGCCCTGAGGATTTGGTCGTGTACGGCGGCATTGGCAAGGCAGCCCGGAACTGGGAATGCTTCGATGCAATTGTCGAAACATTGAAAAACCTGGAGAGCGACGAAACGCTCCTGATCCAGTCCGGCAAGCCGGTTGCCGTATTCAAATCGCATGCGGATGCGCCGCGCGTGCTGTTGGCCAACTCCAATCTGGTGCCGCGCTGGGCGACCTGGGACCACTTCAACGAGCTCGACAAAAAGGGCTTGATGATGTACGGACAGATGACCGCCGGCAGCTGGATCTACATCGGCAGCCAGGGAATTGTGCAGGGGACGTACGAGACATTTGCCGAGTGCGCCCGTCAGCATTTCGGCGGTACGCTGGCAGGCACGATCACAGTAACTGCCGGTTTGGGCGGTATGGGAGGCGCTCAACCGCTCGCGGTATCGCTCAATGGCGGGGTGAGCATCAACATCGAAATCGACCGCACACGCATCCAGCGCCGTCTGGAAACGCGCTATCTCGATGTGATGACAGAAAGTCTGGATGAAGCGATCGAGATGGCGAAGGAAGCCAAAGCGGCCAAGAAGGACCTGTCCATCGGTCTTCTGGGCAACGCCGTAGACGTCCTGAACGAAATGCTGCGGCGCGGCTTCATCCCCGATGTACTGACTGATCAGACGTCCGCCCACGACCCGTTGAACGGGTATATTCCGGTCGGCATGACGCTGGAGGAAGCGGCAGCACTCCGCAAGGCTGATCCGAAAGCGTACGAGGCGAAAGCGGTGGCGAGCATCGCCGAGCATGTCCGCGCAATGCTGAAGCTGCAGGAGGAGGGTGCCGTTACCTTCGACTACGGCAACAATATCCGTCAGGTGGCGAAAAACGAAGGCGTGGAGGATGCGTTCCGCTTCCCGGGGTTTGTACCCGCGTACATCCGTCCGCAGTTCTGCGAAGGCAAAGGTCCGTTCCGCTGGGCGGCGCTCTCGGGTGATCCGGAGGACATCTACAAGACAGACGAAGTGATTCTCCGCGAGTTTTCCTATAACACGCACTTGTGCAACTGGATTCGCATGGCCCGCGAAAGGGTGTCCTTCCAGGGACTTCCGGCGCGCATCTGCTGGCTGGGCTACGGCGAGCGGGCACGCTTCGGCAAAATCATCAACGACATGGTGGCCCGCGGCGAACTGAGCGCTCCGATCGTGATCGGCCGCGACCACCTGGATTCCGGCTCTGTCGCTTCTCCGAACCGGGAAACGGAAGCGATGAAGGACGGCAGCGATGCAGTTGCGGACTGGCCGATCCTGAACGCCCTGATCAACGCGGTAGGCGGAGCAAGCTGGGTATCCGTCCACCACGGCGGCGGCGTAGGCATGGGGTATTCGCTGCATGCCGGCATGGTCATCGTGGCTGACGGAACGCCGGAAGCAGAGAAGCGCCTGGAGCGCGTCCTCACGACCGACCCGGGCATGGGGGTAGTCCGCCATGTGGATGCAGGCTATGATCTCGCGGTGAAGACAGCCAAGGAAAAAGGCGTCAAAATCCCGATGCTAAAGGAGTAAGCGCCATGAACAACAAACCTGTATGGATTCGCCGGGCCAGCCAATTGGTGACGCTGGCCGGCGGTTCTGCCGCACCGGTGACAGGCAAGCGAATGAATGAGCTGGGAATCATCGAGAACGGCAGCCTCTGGATCGAAAAAGGCCGGATTGAAATGGTCGGGACGGATGACGAGCTGCAAGCGGCGTATGAGGGGCGAGCCCATGAGGCAGAAGTCATCGACGCGTCCGGCAAGCTGGTAACGCCGGGTCTGGTTGATCCTCATACCCATCTCGTCCATGCCGGAAGCCGTCAAAATGAATTCAACATGCGCTTAAACGGCGCTACTTATATGGAAATCATGAACAACGGCGGGGGCATTCACGCGACGACAGCCGCGACCCGCGCTGCTGATCACGCGACCCTGTTTGCCGAGAGCAAGAAGCGGCTCGATCAATTTCTCCTCCACGGGGTCACGACCGTAGAAGCGAAAAGCGGCTACGGCCTCACTCTCGAGGATGAGATCAAGCAGCTCGAAGTGGCACAGCAGCTGGACCAAGCGCATCCGATTGACATCGTCAGCACTTTTATGGGAGCGCATGCCGTCCCTCGCGAATACAAGCACGATCCCGATGCTTTCGTCGAGCTGGTGATTCGCGAAATGCTTCCCGAAGTCGCCCGCCGCAAGCTGGCAGAATTCAACGACGTATTCTGCGAGCGCGGAGTGTTTACCCCCGAGCAGTCCCGCCGCATTTTGGAAGCAGGCGTGGAGTATGGACTCAAAGCAAAAATTCACGCCGATGAAATCGAGCCGTATGAAGGAGCCGAGCTGGCTGCCTCCATCGGCGCCGTATCGGCTGACCACCTCCTGCGCGCTTCTGACAAAGGCATTCAAATGATGGCAGAAGCGGGCGTCATCGGTGTCCTCCTGCCGGGGACCGCCTTCTTCCTCATGGCGGAGTCGGCCAATGGCCGGAAGATGATCGACGCGGGAATGGCCGTAGCGATCTCGACGGACTGCAATCCAGGCTCTTCGCCGACTGTTTCCACGCCGCTGATCATGAATCTGGGCTGCCTGAAAATGGGCATGACCCCTGCGGAGGTATTGACAGCCGCGACGATCAATGCGGCCCACGCGATCAGCCGCGGCGGGCAGATCGGCAGTCTTGAGCAGGGCAAGCAGGGGGATGTGACGATATTTGATGTGCCTGATTACATGACCCTGCAATATCGATACGGCATCAACCACGTTCACACAGTTGTGAAAAAAGGCATCACGGTAGTAAAAGAAGGACGGTTGGCGTAAAGCGTCATAACCCGGTCCAGAATAGAGAGTGCGAGGGGGCACTCTCTCCTCGATTGGGTGATGGCAGGCAGCCTGTGCCGTTTGAAAAAGAGAGATAGCAGTTATCTGGATAGGAAAAGGGAGAGGGACCGACAACTCAGCCAGAGGAGGACCCTTATGGACTATCATCCGCAAAACGGGCTTGCTGCAGAAACGAATCCGGCCACTGCTCCAGCTACGCCGGCCAATGTATGGAAGTTTCTCATTTTCAGCTTGATCGGCATTTTTATGTTCTTTATCCCGATAACGGTAAACGGAAATTCCTCCATCCCGCTGGACCATATCGTCACCTGGCTGCGGGGCACTGTCCCGGGCGTCATCCCTCTGTATGCTTTTGTGGTGATCCTGCTCGGAGCGATCTATCCGTTCGCTACAGGCACGTGGAAGAAAAACAAGGTGAACATTGTCTTTTCCTTTCTCAAGGTGCTGGGTGTGATCGTAGCGGCTCTGATCTTCTTTCAGATCGGACCAGCCTGGCTGATGGACAAAGACATGGGGCCGTACCTGTTTGAAAAGCTCGTGATACCGGTTGGGCTGGTCGTTCCGATCGGTTCCATTTTCCTGGCTTTGCTGGTCGGCTACGGCCTGTTGGAGTTTATAGGCGTACTGGTTCAGCCGATTATGCGTCCCGTATGGAAAACACCAGGCCGCTCCGCTGTCGATGCGGTGGCCTCGTTTGTCGGCAGCTACTCGATCGGCCTGCTTATTACAAACCGCGTCTTTAAGGAAGGCAAGTATACGGTCAAGGAAGCGGCGATCATTGCCACCGGCTTTTCCACGGTTTCTGCCACATTCATGATTGTGGTGGCGAAGACGCTTGATCTGATGGCCTACTGGAACCTTTATTTCTGGGTCACGCTTGTGGTTACGTTTTTGGTGACGGCTGTGACCGTCCGCATCTGGCCGCTCAGCAAGATGAGCGACGAGTATTACGATGGCAAAGGGGACCCGGAAAAGGCGGTGACCGGACGCAGGCTCCAGCATGCCTGGAGCGACGCGATGCACGCCGCCCAATCGTCGATGTCGCTTGGCCAAAACATCTGGGTGAATCTGCGCGACGGCTTTATCATGACGATGGGCATCTTGCCTTCGATCATGTCAGTGGGCTTGATCGGCATGGTGCTGGCCCAGTTCACGCCTGTTTTTGACTGGCTGGCCTATTTGTTTTATCCGGTCACGTGGCTGCTGCAGCTTCCTGAGCCGTTCCTCGCGGCCAAGGCATCCGCGATCGAAATCGCCGAAATGTTTTTGCCCGCGCTGATTGTGACCGGAGCGCCCCTGATCACCAAGTTTGTGATCGCGGTAGTCTCTGTCTCGTCTATCCTGTTCTTCTCCGCCACGATTCCGTGCATCTTGTCTACGGAGATTCCGATCAGCATCCCGCAGCTGATCGCGATCTGGCTGGAGAGGACGATTCTCACGCTTGTGTTTACGACCCCGCTCGCTTATTTGTTCTTGTCGTAGGACCGTAAGAAAACAGAATGACCGCAAAGAAATGAGCACAGGCTGGTTGCACTTGTAAAAGAGGCAGCCAGCCTTATTTTTTCAAGGCACGTGTACATGCGATTGGTTTTCAACCGCTGGGAGAGCTGTAGCCGGATTAGCCATATGGAGAAGGTTCATGATATTCTTGCTTTACATCATGCAATCTACAACAGGAGGACTCGATGAAGAAGCTGAAAAAAATGCTGAAGAACAAATTCGTTTTGTGTCTGCTTGTGCTGGCTGCATTTGTCTACATAAACAACAGCTCTCTGTTTACAAAAGCGAGCAATGAAGCTCCGCTGCTGCTGGCCCATCGGGGTATGGCCCAAACCTTTCATATGGAAGGAATTACAGGCGAGACGTGCACAGCGGAGAGGATTTACGAACCGGAGCACCCGTTTCTGGAGAACACGATCCCGTCTATGGAAGCGGCTTTTCAGGCTGGAGCCGACATTGTCGAATTTGACGTTCAGCCCACCAGAGACGGCAAGTTCGCCGTTTTCCACGATTGGACGCTAGGCTGCCGGACCAACGGACAAGGGGTTACGCGCGAGCATACCCTGGAAGAGCTGAAGCGATTGGATATCGGGTACGGCTACACAGCCGACCAAGGAAAAACATATCCGTTTCGCGGAAAGGGAATCGGCTTGATGCCGTCGCTGGAAGAAGTGCTGAACCATTTTCCCGAGCAATCGTTTTTAATCCACGTGAAGAGCAACGATCCGACCGAAGGAGAGCAGCTCGCCGCCTTTCTCTCTGGATTGCCCGCCAGCCAATTGGAGCGGTTGACTGTGTATGGCGGAGATGAACCGATAGCGGCCCTGAAGGAAGGCTTGCCCAGCTTCAGAGTGATGTCGAAAGCAACGATGAAAAGCTGTCTGATCCCTTACATTGCTGCAGGCTGGACAGGCTACGTTCCAGCCGCATGCGAGCATACGCAGCTGCATATTCCCGAAAAAATCGGCCCTTGGCTGTGGGGATGGCCGACTCGTTTTCTGGAGCGCATGGATAACGCCCACACACGCGTTATCGTGGTGGGAGGAGACGGAAGCGACTTTTCAACCGGATTTGATACCCCCGAGGATGTAAAGCGGCTGCCTTCCGGCTATACCGGCGGCATCTGGACAAACCGGATTGACCGAATCGGTCCTCTCTATCAACAGAAATAACATGCTTTGCGGGGAGTGCGGCTCCATTCAGAGCAATTGACAACGGTTACACGATCTGCTTAAATCAAACTAAGTTAATACGAAGTGACGGAGAGATGGAGACCCACTGTTGAATTCCCCGATGAAGGGGAGTTTGCAAAAGGTGGGTTTTTTTCTGTCTGCAAGCTGTTTTGCAGTAAGATGGAAATGATCGATGCATCCTAGTTGGAGGAAGGACGTTATCGGAAGAAAGGTGGATCTTGATGAATTTTAACGGCCAAAAAATACTTCCTGCTGCCCGCCATATGAAGGATTTTGATCATATTTTGGAATCCCCCTACGAATACGGGGTGTTTCTGGATACGCATATCGCGCAATTGAAAGGCTTGTATGACATGGCAGAGAAACATAAGAAGAAAATGTTTTTGCATGCCGACCTCGTGCAAGGCTTGAAAAACGATGAGTACGCCGCGGAATTTCTCTGTCAGCAAATCAAGCCGGCGGGATTGATTTCAACCAGGTCGAGCGTCATTTTAAAAGCGAAGCAAAAAGGGGTATTGGCGATTCAACGTATTTTTTTGCTTGATACCAATGCATTGGAAAAAAGCTATTTGCTTTTGGAAAAGACGCAGCCCGACTTTATTGAAGTCCTCCCGGGCGCCATGCCTGCGATCATAACAGAAGTGTTTGAACGAACGAAGATCCCGATCTTGGCAGGGGGACTGATTCGAACGATTGATGACGTGAACATGGCCTTGCAAGGGGGAGCTTCGGCTATTACCACCTCCAATCGGAAGCTTTGGGAGCATTTTGCTCCGAAAGGCTGAGGTGCGTTTCGGAGCTTTACAAGGCGGACGTTGTCCAAAAATGGTCGCCTCGTCCTTTGGTACAGAGGCATTCGCGGCCCTGGAAAAAGCTGCAGTAATGCAGCCGGGCTGGAAACGAGCGGTAATTGCAGCTATGGCTTTTATCGGAAGGCATATTATGTTATATTATTGTATAAGTTAATATTTCGTCTGGAGAATCGGAGAGACCTCAATGCATTATAGTTTAGCTATAGTGTTCGTTGGGGTCTCTTTTTGTTTTTCTGTACAACCTCGGGAGGGAATGAAATGGCAGAGACATTTTCAAGTGCGCAGAGAACAAAGAGATTGGAAGAAATGAACAATCAGCTCTTTGACCTCGTGGTGATCGGAGGAGGAATTACGGGAGCGGGCATTGCCCTTGACGCGACAACGAGGGGCATGAAGGTTGCCCTGGTCGAAATGCAGGATTTTGCTGCGGGAACGTCCAGCCGTTCGACCAAGCTGGTCCACGGCGGCCTGCGCTATCTGAAACAGTTTGAAGTGAAGATGGTTGCGGAAGTCGGACGGGAGCGGGCAATCGTGTACGAAAATGGCCCTCACGTGACGACACCGGAATGGATGCTGCTGCCGATCCACAAAGGCGGGACCTTCGGCAAATTCTCGACATCCATCGGCCTGCGAGTCTATGATTATTTGGCCCAGGTGAAAGGCTCAGAGCGCCGGAAAATGCTGAATGCCCAGCAGACTTTGGCCAAAGAGCCGCTGATCAAGCAAAAAGATTTGTTGGGCGGAGGGTATTATGTAGAATACCGTACAGATGATGCCCGTTTGACCATAGAGGTGATGAAAGAAGCCGCCGAGCGCGGGGCGCTGCCGGTGAACTACGCCAAGGTTGAGGAATTTTTGTACGAAAACGGCAAGGTGAACGGCGTCAAGGTCGTCGATCAGCTGGACGGCACCGAATACAAGCTGTACGGAAAGAAAATCGTAAACGCGACAGGACCTTGGGTAGATACGCTGCGGGATCGGGACAACTCCAAGAAAGGAAAATTCCTGCAGCTGTCAAAAGGGGTGCATCTCGTCATCGACCAAAGCCGCTTCCCGTTGAAACAAGCTGTCTATTTTGACACGCCCGACGGACGCATGGTGTTCGCCATCCCTCGCGACGGAAAAACATATGTAGGGACAACCGATACGTTCTACAAAGAGGAGATTTCCCATCCGCGGATGACGAGTGCCGACAAGCAGTACTTGCTTGATGCGATCCGCTATATGTTCCCTGCGCTCGATATCAAAGACGAAGACGTCGAATCAAGCTGGGCAGGCGTTCGCCCGCTGATTTACGAAGAAGGAAAATCCGCTTCGGAAATCTCGCGCAAAGACGAAATTTGGCAATCCGATTCGGGATTGATCACCATCGCCGGAGGGAAGCTGACGGGGTACCGGAAAATGGCCGAGATGGTCGTCGACATGGTCGCTGATTTGCTGCAAAAAGAAGGAAAAGGGACATTTGGACCTTGTGCAACGAAGCATATGCCTATTTCCGGCGGAAAAGTGGGAGGCAGTGCGAGCTTGCCCGCCTTTATCGAACGGAAAACCGAAGAGGGAACGAGATACGGCTTTACCCGTCAGCAAGCAGAGCGGCTGGCCCGTTTCTACGGCTCCAATGTAGATGAACTGTTCCGCTTAGCCGAAGGGCACGCCCAGGAGGCCGCGGAGTCCGGTCTGCCGCTTGACTGGTTCGTTTCGCTGCGCTATGCGATGGAAGCGGAAATGGCAGTGAAGCCGGTCGATTTCCTCATCAGACGGACGGGTGCTCTGTTCTTCCGGATCAACGAAGCGAAACAGTGGAAGGATGCCGTGGTCGCGTACATGGCCAGCCATCTGGGGTGGAGCGAATCGCAAAAAGATGCGTATCTGCAAGAGATGGACATGCATATGCACGATGCGGTCACGCCGCTGGAAGCGTAAAAACTTCAGGACACCATAAAAGACAACGGAACGAAAACACAAGAAAAAACCACGCGCTTGGCAGGTTCCTATGCGGAACGGTTGCCATGGCGCGTGGCTTTTTTTTTATCTGTTGAAGCAATAGGGAGCTGAGCGCCACGGGGCGGTCAAAAAGAGGCTTCCTTGGAAGCGGCTCTGCCCGACACCGCAAGCTTGAGCTTTTTTCGCTGAAACAGGTTGTTGCTGATCAAAGCCAAAATGATCAAGAGCGTTCCTCCGGCATCGTACATCGTGATCTGATAGCCTTGCCAGACGGAGATCAGAAAAGTGGTGACCGGAACAAAGTTGATAAACAGGATGCCGTTGATCGGTGTGAGCAGCTTGACACCCGCGTTCCAGCTGAGCAGAGCCAGGATTCCCGCGACTCCGATCATGAAGCCAAGCTCGTAGCCGACGGAAAATACCGACTGGAGCGATGGGGCGTGCAGGACATCCAAGGCTGTCAGCAGCAGGACGATCACCAGGGAGGTCCCGGTTCCCAGCACGCAGCTCAAAGTGGAATACCGCAGCACTGACCACGACGCGAAGTGGTTGCCCCCGATCGTATAGATCACCCAGCCCAGTACGCCGAGCAATATCAGCAGGACAGGCAGCAGGCTGTCTCCCCCCAAAAGAAAGGTGCGGAAGTCGCCCTTCGTAATCACCAAAAAGCAGCCGACCAGGGCGAGGGCGATGCAGCCGATGGTAAACGGTTGAGGCTTCTGGCCTTTATACATCCACAGCACGAGTACGGACAGCATCGGCATGAGCGCTTCCATGACGGATGCGAGGATCACTCCCGAGGTGCCCAACTGGTTTTGGCCCCAGAAGACCAACAGGTTGTATATGGTAAATGCCATGGTCCCGAAAAACCAGAGAGAGACTCCGCGGCCTTCGAGACGCAGTGCTTGTCTGCCTTCCTTGATCCAGAGAAAAACAAGCAGCAGCAGGGAAACAACCGAATAACGGATAACGGAAAAGTAAAACGGGTCCAGATGGGCAAACGCGCTTTCTGCGACCGGAAACATGGCGCCCCACGCCATGCTGGCGATCAGGCAGAGCAAGGCCCCTTTCATGATGTGCTCTTTGTTCATAGGTGACTTCCTTTCGCAATTCACTTTCGCTAACAAATTTTTCACGATGACTATCATATTCCGAAATTACCATCATGTAAAATGATTGAAAATGATGAAATGTATCATTGTCAGTGATACAATGGGGGTGGAAGATAAGCGGCGGAAACATAGAAAGAGGGAGCGAAAATGGAGATCAGCGATCTGCGGATTTTTCAGGCTGTGGCTGAGCTGGGCAGTGTCAGCAAGGCGGCGAAAGAATTAAATTACGTACAGTCCAATGTGACAGCCCGGATTCAACAGCTGGAGCTGAAGCTGGGGACCGAATTGTTTTATCGGCATCGCAGGGGAATGAGCCTCAATCCCGAGGGGAAAAAGCTGCTGGGGTACACGCAGAAGATCCTGGCGATGATGGAAGAAATGAAGCTCGCCTTTCAGGACGAGGAAGACCCGTCCGGTCCGCTCCTGGTCGGCTCGGTGGAAACTGTCAGTTGTTTGCCTGACATCTTGTCCGCCTATCACAAAAAGTATCCGCGCGTAGATTTGTCGCTGATGACCGGCGTCACGGAGCATTTGATCAGGGACGTCCTCCAGTACGAGCTGGACGGGGCGTTTGTCAGCGGTCCGGTCCAGCACCCGGAGCTTGTCCAGGAGCCCTTGATCGAAGAGGAGCTGGTCTTGATCGCCAGGGCCGAGGATGGGCCTGCGTCGCTGGAGGAATGCAGCACAAAGCCGCTCCTTGTGTTTCGCTCCGGCTGCGGCTACCGCTCTCGTCTGGTTCATTGGCTCGGCAGCCAGGGCATTGCGCCGACGAAGATCATGGAGTTCGGGACGCTTGAGACGATACTGGCCGTCGTCGCATCGGGGCTGGGCGTTTCGCTGGTTCCGCGGCCGACCGTGTCACGGTTGGAGAGAGAGGGGAAGATTCGCTGCTTCTCCATACCCGAGGAATATTCCACGGTCTCGACCGTGTTCATCCATAGACGGGACTCGCACATGACGGGAACGATGAAAAAATTTCTGGAGACGATTCGGGCGCTTCACGCAGGATGAGCCGTTCGTACAAGAAGCGATGATAAGCATGAAAACGGATGACAAGCATCAAAAGCGGCGTTCCATACGCGGCATTCAGGGCCGATGCGATTGCGCGCAGCACCGCAAGGAACGTATCGGCCCGCTTTTTGTCTCCTGGGGCAGCCGCCTCGTTCAGCAACGGTTTCGTGCAGGAACCGTCTTGTATAGCAACCGTCCCGTGGAGCAGCCGTCACTTGTGTCCCAGGGTGTACAGCCCTGTTCAAGGAGAGCACACGGAAAGCATATTCGAAGGGCGCAGCGCCTTTTTTTGGAATCGCCATTGTGCTACACTATCAAGCGAGATACATAAAACCGATAGAACGGGAGGAAATCGAATGGCAACGCATCTTGCTGATACCACCGTCTTAAACAACGGAATCAAAATGCCCTGGCTCGGCCTCGGCGTGTGGAAAGTGAAAGAAGGGGATGAGGTGCAGCGCGCGATCCTGTCGGCTATCGAGACCGGCTACCGCGCCATCGACACCGCTGCTGTTTACGGCAATGAGGCTGGCGTGGGCGATGCGATTCGCGACAGCGGAATTGCCCGCGACCAACTGTTCATCACGACCAAGGTATGGAATTCCGATCAAGGCTACGAGACGACGCTGAAGGCGTTTGACGAAAGCATGAAAAAGCTGCGCCTGGATTACCTCGACCTGTACCTGGTGCACTGGCCGGTACAAGGCAAGTATCTGGATACGTGGAAAGCGTTGGAAAAGCTGTACCGCGACGGATACGTGCGAGCGATCGGAGTCAGCAACTTCCACGTGCATCACTTGGAGGATTTGAAACAGAACAGTGAAATCGTCCCGGCCGTGGATCAGGTAGAGTACCACCCGCTCCTGACACAAAAAGAGCTGCTCGCTTATTGCAAGGAGAACGGCATCCAGATGGAGGCGTGGAGCCCGCTGATGCAAGGCAACCTCGACCAGCCGGTGCTGGTGGAAATCGGACAAAAATACGGCAAGTCTCCTGCCCAGGTAATCCTGCGCTGGGATCTGCAAAACGGTGTCGTGACGATTCCAAAATCGGTCACGCCGGAGCGCATCCGCCAAAATGCCGACGTGTTCGACTTCACGTTGACAGTTGAAGAGATGGAGCAAATCAGCCGCCTTAATCAAAACAAGCGTTTTGGTCCGGACCCGGATAACTTTGATTTCTAGCATAAACGACGAACGCCCCGACCTCTGCGAGAGCTGTCGGGGCTTTTTGCTTTCTGTACGGCAGAAGGCTCGTCTAGCCTTCCTTGGCTTCGCTCGTCCGATTTTGGATACTACCGTTTATAGGAGCGGATGCGGCGGTACTGGCTTTTGTCCTTCAGCTTCAGGAACAGGGAAATATCGGGCCGCAGGTTGGCTTCGATGATCCAGACCCGTCCCGAAGAATCCAAAGCCATATCCAAACCGTACACCCTCTGATTGGCATAGTAGGTGCTTAGCTGCTTGGCGGCTGCGACCGCCACCGCTTTCAAACGCTGAATCAGTTGATCGGCAGAAGCGGATCGAAGCGATGAGAGCTGTATCGCGGAACGCAGCGGCAATACTCTTCCTCCGCTCCGCTTGATGTTGGTGATAATGTAGCCGGCTCCAGCCACCTTGGCGAGCATTCCGGTCACGACCCACGAGGAGCCCGAACGGCGCTGGACCATGACACGAATGTCAAACGGACGGCCGTTGACGCGGGCGAGCGAGATTCCTTTCTGCACCAAGTACTGCGACTTGATCCGGCTGCGGATGTAGCGGTAGGTGGCTGATTTGCCGCGAATCGTACGTTTGCGGCAGCCGCGATGGACCTTGTAGTGGTTATCTCCCAGGCCGGTGATCAGGATGACACCGGCACCGCCGCTGCCTGCGATCGGCTTGGCAATAACTTTTCGATACTGTTTTAAAAAATGGCGGAGCGCATGCTTGGAGAAGAGTCGGGTGCGCGGAAGAGTAGAGGCCAAGCGGGAATTTCGACGCAAGACACGGTATTTTTTCAGCTTTGACTCATTGTATTTACCCACGAGCGGTCATCCCTCCATGAGCTGAAGTTATGGTTTCATTCCTTTTCAATCTATGTTTCTATCAGCGAATAGCGATGGGGAGATGTCCACTCAGGGGAAAATTAGGTGGATGGCGCACTTCAAGGCGCACTTCAAAAGGAATGGCCGCGTTGACAGCCTGACAGGACCGCGTCACATTCTGCTCTTTACTCTTCGCCGCTTTTTTTCGTATACTTAAAAATAGAACCTCATTTCATCAGGTGAAACGTACGGAACCGATTTTAATGAAGCAGGTGGAACGAATGGAAGAACAGAAAGCTAACGTGCGAGCCGTAGAGCGGGCGCTTGACATCCTGCTTTGCTTTACGGATTCAACCGACTTGGGGCTAAGCGAGATCGCCGGGCGGTTGTCGCTGCATAAAAGTACGGTACACCGCTTGCTGGCCACTCTGGAAAACAAGGGATTTTTAATACGCGACGCTCAGACGGAGAAATACCGCCTTGGATTTCGCTTGTGGGAGCTGTCCGTGAATCTGGCGCATTCCGATGACCCGGCCACCCTTTGGCTGCCGGAGATGGAGCGTTTGCGGGATGTCGTCGGGGAAACGATCAGCTTGTATGTCCGCGACGGCAATGAGCGGATTCGCATACAGGCAGTGCAGAGCAACCAGGCTATCCGGAGGGTCGCGCCTATCGGGGCACGCATGCCGCTGTCAGTAGGCGCATCGAGCAAGGTTCTGGTGGCATACGCGGAACCGGCTGTCAGGGAAGAAGTGCTAAGTGACCCGCTTTGGCCCGAATCGATCGACCGCGACGCATACCTGGAACAGCTGGAGCAGATCCGACGCCAAGGCTTTGCCACCAGTGTCGAGGAACGGGAGCTGGGAGCAGCAGCAGTAGCCGCGCCGATTTTTAACCGGAACGAAAAATTGGTTGCCGCGCTGGCGGTATCAGGTCCCTCCAACCGCCTCACGCTGGAAAGAATGATGGAGATTGCGGAGCCGATCATGGAATCCGCTTATCGCATGGGAAAAATGTTAAAATGAACAGGGAAAAGGGCGGCCCCTCAAGCAGGTTTTTCTACTTGGGGGATCGCCCTTTTTTCATTGCTTTCCACTCGTCCATGAGCAGATTCCAGAACGGTTTGACCGCGTTTTCCGCAAGGTAGTGCTTGCCCCGGCTTTTCACGTACTGGCACATCTGCTGGTAATAGTCCGGATCTGATAGCTTCCTGTAGCACTTGAGAATGTCGTGTTCGTCTTTGACAAAGAGCGGATACTTTTCTCCAAGCAGATGGATGTTGCCGACGGTTTTGGTGGTAAGCACAGGCACACCGAGCGCCATGTACTCCAGGACGCGGGAAAGATACGAATGAGACGGATTTTTGTCTGATGTGTTGTCGTAAATCAGGGCAAGGCCAATTCCGCTTTGCAGAATCATCCGCTTTGTTTCCCACATCGATTTTTGTCCGTGATTCCGCACACCTCGGGAACGGAGCAGCTCGTGAGCCTGTTTCCGGTAACGGATCACGATAGACGGGTAGAGCACATTGAGCTTTGCCCCCGGAAATTCCTTGCGAATCAGCCTGATGGCGTTCACGGCCGTTTCTAGTCCGTAACGGGGGCGAAGCACCCCGGCCATAATCAGGTCGAGCGGGGGATTCGGCTGCGGCTGGGGGTCCTGATCACCGGAATATCCCTCCACGAATTGAGGGAGGACCTGAATTTTGCGATCCAGCTCCCGAGCGGAATACCTCGTTTTCCGTTCCAGATATTCGCGGTAGCGCCTGGCATTGGGCACGGTTTGAAAAAAGACCATGCGGGAGTTGTCGAACAAGTGATTGACCTTGTTCATGATGATCGGGTCGTTCAGATTGTAGTGAATAGAGAGGAACAACAGCTTTTTGCCCAGGGAAGGCTTCTTTTTGATAAACTCGCGAGCCTGTGTCCGGTTGCGAATAAAAATAAAGTCGTAGCTGTGCTTCTGATCGAGACTGATAATTTTGCTGTTCAGCTCCGCGGCTTGATAAAAGCGAACATGGCGAAAGCGAAAGCCCCCCATCCCGTTTACATATCGAAACGGCAGGACGCAGTGCAGGACAAATCCCTCGCGCTCTTGGGCAGGGAGCCGTTCCACTTCCCGGTCAATCGCCTGGAGCATGATGAAAAACTGCAGGACATTCCCTTTTGGCTTGAATTTTTCTAGGTGGCAGGAAAAACAGATTTTCACGAAATTCTCTCCTTAGGTTCTCTCTCTTACAAGGTATGCAAATGCCTGGAGAGCGGGGAAGAGAAATTTTTGAGCCGGGTGGATGATGAGAGGGAGAGGGGGAAGTGAGGAATGGTTGACTTTAAAATTAACTCAAGTTAATTTATTAATATGAGTTTGTATTTATTTGCGAAGGAGCTGCTCCCATGGAACGAAGCATTCCGCTCAGGGAATGGAAAAAAGCGAAAACGAAGCAAGCACTGCTGCATGCGTGTCTGGAATTGATCGGAGAGAAATCCTTCCGCGAGGTGTACGTCGAGGAGATCTGCAAAAAAGCGGAGATTTCCAAGGTGACCTTTTTCAAGTTTTTTCCCCAGAAGGAGGACCTGCTGATTTACTACATGCGGCTGTGGGTGACCGATCGGCTGCTGGAGCTGGCCGATTCGCCCAAAAGGGGGCTGTCGGCGCTTCGTCACGTATTTCAAAAGGTGGATGAAAACGCGAAGCAGCATCCGGGTATTATGCTGAGCCTTATCGGTTTTTTAACTGAGGTGAAAATGCATCCATGCATGCCGGAGCTGACGGAGGCGGAACTCCATTTGTACTATCCCGGAAAGGAAGAACAGGCGGGTTCGCTTGTTCCTCGTCTCGACGATTTGTTCCGCCGTTGCATAGAGCAGGCCATGGCTGATGGCGAAATTGCGGCTGATGCGGATGTAAATGACCTGGTTATGGGACTGCACACGATCTTTTACGGTGCGTATTTGACCGCCCACATCTATCAATCGCAGGATTTTCTCGGATGTTACGAGCTTCATGCCAAACTTTTATTCAGGTAGGTGATCCAGATGGGGAAAATTTTAGCGGGGCGGTATACGGCAGAGATGGAAGGGCCGTTTGTCGTGTTTGTCATCGGATTGCATGTGAACAACTGGCTTGCCGTGAATCAATGGCTTCCTGTCGTAAAGGCGATGAATGGCATGCTGCAAGAATTGTATCGAAACAAGGAGCTGGGCTTTCTTGACGCCGCCTTTTTCATGAGCGCACGGGGCCCTGTCCAGATTCAGTATTGGCGCTCGTTTGACCAGCTGGAGCAGTATGCCAGAAGCGGGGAGCTGCACCTGTCTGCGTGGAGAGATTTCAATCAAAAGGCGGCAAAGTCGGGAGGGGTCGGATTTTTTCACGAAACGTATTTGGTGGAGGCGGGAATGTACGAGTGCATGTACGTAAACATGCCTGTGTATGGATTGGCCAAAGCCGGTCAGCACGTCCCGGCCGTAGGCAAAAGAGAAACCGCCCGGCGCAGGCTGGGAGGCGAAAATGCTCCTGCCGTTCCGACGCCGGATGCGTAATCGTTGCCAGTGTCCGTCTTTTTTTGGTCCAAATCGAAAGCGGACGTCTCGAAAGGGCTTATCGCATATGGGAAAACAGCGGCGGACTGGGGAGAGGAACGCAGTCCGCCGCTGTTGCGCCTGTCGTTTTCAACTATTGTTCCACGTTACATCGAGGATGTTAATCTTTTGGTTGCCGTGGCGACTTGATGATAAGCCGTCTTTAATTCTTCTATCGCTCTCGAATTGTTTGAGATTTGAGCGGTGATTGCTTCGATGCTCTGCATCATCAAAGATACCGATTTTGCGATATCCGTCAACTGAACCGAAATGGTTTCCGCCGACTGTTTGCTGGATGCCGCCATGTTCCGGACTTCATTCGCAACGACCTCAAAACCGCGTCCGTGTTCACCGGCTCGGGCAGCTTCTATAGCGGCATTTAGACCTAGCATATGGGACTGAGAGGCAATTTCTTTGACAATTTTCGTTACGGATTGGATACTTTTTACCTGATCGGTAACTGCTTCAGATTCAATATTCAACTTGGTCATCTGGTTCAAGATGAGCTTTGAGGCATCCAATACTTGATCCGTGCTGGCAGTCATCTCCTCGACCATAGCCATCAACTCTGCGGTACTTTGCTGAAGAACTGATTCACGTTTTGTGATATCAGTAGCCACCTTGACGACTGCTTCCACTTTGCCATTCTCAATAACAGGCATATAAGTTGCTTCCAGCGTCAGCTTTCGTCCATCCTTCGAAATCCGTACGATCTTTTCTTGGGATGCTCTCCCCTGACGCAAACCATCCCACAAATTTACATACGCTTTGCTTGATGCATATTCAGGCAAGCAAAACTGGCTGTGATGGAGGCCGACAATTTCATCGACCGCATATCCCATTGTGGAAGCGAAAAGTTGATTCGCCCAAATAACCCTTCCTTGCGTGTCAAACCTGATCATGGCTAAATGATTTTGAATCGACGATAAAATAGCGAATTTTTGATCGGTCACGGTTTGCATGTATGGAATTTCCTCTCCCTGTATATCAGTAGTTGGTTCGCTCGCAACTGCTTTCATTGCTGGATTCCAAGAGCTATTATCGCCTGATGCTCTGAATAAATTCTAAACAACTTGTAAACGGAAAAAACCGGAGCTCTCAATCGCTCCGGTTTTTCTACTGCCGTGCATGGTCGCTAATACAATTCGAATCCATGCTGCTTCCGTTTACTCGATCTTGCTCCATGGACAGAAGCGACACGGCTCCGCAGGTTTTCCGTGTACATTGGCTTCGCCAGCTCGCTTTTGGGCCTCTACTCGTTTTACTTGCTTTGCCAAAAGTCCTGCGGTTCCCGATGCTGACCGTCAGGCCACTTATCCGATCATCAAAATCTCGCGAATGTCCTGTTCCGTCAGGGACGACAACGCGGCCTCACCAGGCTTGACCACTTCCTCGATCAGATGCTTCTTTTTCTGTTGAAGCGCGTACATCATCTCTTCCACGGTCCCTTGGGCGACGAGGCGAATGACTTGGACGACATTCTTTTGGCCGATGCGGTGGGCACGGTCGGCTGCCTGTTCTTCCACAGCGGGATTCCACCACAGATCATAGAGAATGACGGTGTCCGCTCCCGTCAGGTTCAATCCGGTGCCCCCTGCCTTTAGCGAGATGAGGAACAGGTCTCGTTCACCCTCGTTGAACCTGTTGCACAGCTCAATCCGCTCTGCCGCTGGCGTTTTCCCGTCCAGATAAAAAAACGGCACTCCCTGACAGCCAAGCTCCCTTGCGATCATTCCAAGCATTTCGGTAAACTGCGAGAATACCAGAAGCCGCTTTCCCGCGCTGCGGCATTCCGCGACGATCTCCAGCAGCTGCTCGAATTTGGCCGAGCTTCCTGCGTAGTCCTCGATGAAAAGGGCAGGGTGGCAGCATAGCTGACGAAGACGGGTCAAGCCAGCCAGAATTTTGATCCGGTTTTTATCAAAGGTCTCCTCGTTCAGATGCTTGAGTGTCTCCTGCTGCAGCTTGGACAAATAGGCGACGTACAGCTTTTTCTGCTCCGGAAGCAGCTCGGAGGCTTGCAGCGACTCGATCTTGTCAGGCAGCTCCTTCAGCACGTCGGCTTTCACCCGGCGCAGCAAAAAGGGACGAACTCGCTTCGCAACCGCTTCCCTCGACATGTCGTTGAATGCCCGTCGTCCCGGAAACAGTCCGGGGAACACCGCATCGAAGATTGACCACAGCTCCTCCAGCGAGTTTTCCACGGGTGTTCCGGTGAGGGCAAAACGGTACTTGGCCTGGAGCTCTTTGACCGACTGCGCCGTCTGTGTGGCGTGGTTTTTGAAGGCCTGCGCCTCGTCCAGGATAAGCGTATGAAACGACTTTGACGCATACAGCTCGACATCTCTCCGCAGGAGCGGATACGAGGTAATGATCACATCTGCCTGGGCGGCATCCCGAATCTTCCTGCTGCGCTCTGTCTTGCTCCCGTCCGCGATGACGGCCTTTATTTCCGGAGCGAATTTCTTCAGCTCGTTTTTCCAATTGTACATAAGCGAAGCGGGTGAGATGATCAGCGCTGGGAGCTGCCGGCTTCTGATCTCCGGCAGTACGGAGACGAGAAAAGCAATGCTTTGCAGCGTCTTTCCAAGCCCCATATCATCCGCGAGAATACCTCCGAAGCGGTAGTGGGCCAGCGTCTTCAGCCATTGGAAGCCGTACTTTTGATAGACCCGAAGCACAGATGCCAGACTGTCCGGCACAGGGAAATCGAGATTGTCCGGATTGCGCATGTTTTCCAGGAGATGGCGGAACGATTTGCCCAGCTTGACGGCATTCCCTGGTCTGTGGGAATCGATCAGATGAAGCCCCCGGGCTACCGGAACGCGGAAGTCCGAGCCTTTCAGCTCTGCAATGCGGATGCCCATGTCGTCGATGAAGCGGCCGATTTCCCGAAACGCCTCATTCTCCAGCGGTACAAACGCTCCGTCCGGCATCCGGTAGTATTTGCGCTTTTCCTCGATGGATTGGAGCAGTTGGCGAATGTGCGACTCCGGGATCCCGTCTATATCAAACTTGAATTCCAGCCAGTCGGTTCGTTCATCCAGATTCACCGTTACCTTTGGCGGAGTGTACCCGGTATGCAGTCTTGTTTTCACGGCAGAGGTGGCGTATACCGTCAGCAGCTTCTCCAGCTCGGGAACGACGTGGTACAGAAATTCGTACTGAGCGTCCTCATCCTCCATGAAATAGCCGCTCTCCGTCCTGATAAAAGGGGATTGCTCCATCAGCTCCAGGATTCGCCGCTCCTGCTCTCCGTCCCGCATGAGGATGCGTTCGGCGCCGCGATGCTGCCCGTCTCCCTCCAACGGATTGATCACAATGTCGCCGTATTGAAACTCCAGACCGGCGAGCAGTCGATCCTTTACCCGGTCCAAATACAGCTTGGCTTTCAGTTGTGTTTGGATGATGCGCTCAGAGACGGAGCGGGCGATGCTGACGCTGCCGAGCTTCATCAATCCGGGTGCGACCGTAACCATGAATGGCTCCATCTGTCCTGCCGGAATCAGGATTTGCCGCTTGCGGGAAGCCTCAAGCATTTGTTTCAGCTCCGCCAGTCGCTTGCACTGGTCGGCTGGCAGCTTGATCAGCTTCCCTTCGGAAAGAACGACTCCGTACGATTCCATCACGGTGATTAAATCCAAGCCCTGGACGTCCAGTTGAAAGCTTTCCGAGTCGGCCTGGTCGAACGCAAAGCAAAGCGGGATCAGCTCATCGGAGATGTGGACTCCTGCGAATGCTTGCTCTTTGTCCATCACCTGCACGTTCGGGGCGGACGTGAGCAGGGGAAGAAGCGACTCCCACATGAAAGGGGGAATGAACAGCATTCGTTCGCCGCTTTTGTTCCTCGTTTGCAGGAGGTACGCGCTCACGGTTTCGCGGTACAGCTTTTCGTTGTGAAAAATGTGAATCAGCTGTCTGATGACGGCATCGTCTTCTTTTTGAAAACGGTGAAGCTCAGGGTCGTAGGTGAAGTGCTTGGAAAAGACGAACGGTTCTCTGCGCTCGATACACTCGAGGAACTCCTTTATTTTCTGGACGACGTACAGCCGTTTTGGCCCGACCTTGAGCTCGATGCCGAACATCTGCTTGCGGTAGCCGTACAGGACAGGCTTCAGAGTGAAAGACACATCGAGGGCTGTCCGGGTATCAAAGAGCGGCCGCACATGATTCGGGCGGGTCGGTTTTTCGCCGAACAGTCCCAGAACGCGGTTGGTCAGCTGTACATCTCCCGCAGAAATCCCGGAGGAGGGCTGGGTGGCAGAGAAGCGGGGTTCCCGCTCTCCGGAAGTCCCCGAATACGGATTTTCCAAGGCTTCTGATCGCCGTCCGGCCCCTTGCGAGTAGCGATTCATGAGCTCGTTTTTCTCCATATCCTCGATGCCGTGCAGGACGGCGGCAATGTGCTGGCAGAACTGATCATAGGAACCGAGCGAGGGACAGGTGCATTCCGCCTCTACGTTCCCGTCCGGATGAAACTCGACAGCGACCTTGTAGCTGCTGCCTGTTCCTTTGACCGTGGCTTCATAGACGGAAGCTTCGGGATCGTATTGCGTAAAAGTTACTTTTCTGGCCCGGTAATACGCTTTTCCTCTGTCGGAAGAGATCCGGCCGCACAAAGACGTGATGATCCCTTTAGTCAAATGAAAGCCCATGGATTTAATCCTTCCTCGATAAAATAGTCCTGTCTCTTATGATAACACACAAGAGAGCCCCTCTGGACTGAGTACCGGTATCGATACTGAGCCAGAGGGGCGAGTGGGGGATCAGGCGTATGTTTGTCCAGGGTTTAAAACGTAGGCAGGTTGTCCAGATTGTTCTCCTTGATTCCGTCCGGCTCGCTCCGCAAAATGTCACGGCCGTATTTGTGGAAGACGTCGACATGGGCAAGCTGACCTGCCTTTGCCTCCTGCAGGGCTGTCACATAGTCCAGCTCCCGTCCCGTATTTGTCTTGAAAGCGATCAGATCTCCGTCGTCATTTTTGCGGACGGCAACGATGCTCTCCTTTCCATCGGCGGATAGCGGCGCTCCTGTCCCACCGCCATTCTCCTGCCGGGCCTGCCGCTCGCCCTCTGCCTTGTAAGCGGCGTAAATCTGTTCAAAATCTCGTTGGTCCATTGCGCAGTCCCTCCTTTTTTATAGGGTGCCTTGCCAGGGAAGGAAGATACATTCGTTTTGCGCTAGAAAAAGAGATCGTGTATGAAGCTGATCAAAAAAATGAAAAAAACAATGCTCGAAATGATGCGAGTCATGTCGACCCGAAATTGTGAAGGCTCATAATCGCGCTTAGACAAAGCAGTGCGAGGATACAGAGCGGTAAGCCCTGTGATCGCTAAAAAGAAGAGGTAAAACAAGAAATCGAAAATAGACCCCATGGATAAAATCACCACCCGTTACTGGTCATTTACGGATTGGCTCGGGAGACGGTTTCACAGTCCATGAGTGACATTCTATCAAAGGGTGCGGTTTGTAAAAAAGGCAAATATTGCAGCAGCAGCCGTTAGCTCGCGCAGGATGGGGAAGCCGGTTGCACAAAAAAACAGGCAGAACACCGTCTAAGACGATGTCTGCCTGCTATGGGTGGGTGCTGTAATGGAAATATTGGGTAAAGCTTATGCGTTTACCGGTTTGCCTTCGTCGAGAAGCTGACGCAGAACGGTTTGCAGAATACCGCCGTTGCGATAGTAGTCTACGTCAACCATGCTGTCGAGGCGTACGATTACGTCGAATTCGAAGCTGCTGCCGTCTTGGCGAGTCGCTTTCACTTTGACGCGTTGGCCAGGCTGAACATTGTCAGAGAGGCCGAGGATGTCAAAGGTTTCGCTGCCATCGATGCCGAGAGACTTCCAGCTTTGACCGTCTGCGAATTGCAGCGGCAGTACGCCCATGCCTACCAGGTTGGCGCGGTGGATGCGCTCGAAGCTTTCTGCGATAACAGCCTTGATGCCGAGCAGGAAGGTGCCTTTTGCCGCCCAGTCGCGGGAAGACCCTGTACCGTACTCTTTACCGGCCAGAACAACCAGTGGAGTACCGTCTGCTTGATATTTCATGCACGCATCGTAGATGGACATGACTTCGCCCGTCGGCAGGTATTTGGTTACCCCGCCCTCGGTGCCAGGTGCCACTTGGTTGCGGATACGGATGTTGGCAAACGTACCGCGCATCATGACATCGTGGCTTCCGCGACGAGCGCCGTAGGAGTTGAAGTCTTTGCGTTCTACGCCGTTTTCTTGCAGATAGCGGCCAGCCGGGCTGGTCGGCGAGATGTTTCCGGCAGGGGAGATGTGGTCAGTTGTGACAGAATCACCGAACAGCGCGATGGTGCGTGCTTTCAGTACTTCGTCGATGTGACCTGCGTCTCCAGCCAGGTTTTTGAAGAATGGAGGCTCCTGGATGTAGGTGGATTTTTCATCCCACTCGTACAGATCGCCTGTCGGAGCGTCGATTTTGTTCCACTCTTCGTTCTGTGTGAATACTTTTGCGTATTGCGCACGGAACAGCTCCGGATTCATCGCTTTGCCCATTGCTTCGTTGAGCTCTTGCGGAGTTGGCCAGATGTCTTTCAGGTAAACGGGTTGACCGTCGTTGCCGATGCCGATCGGATCTTTGGTCAGGTCGATGTTCACGTTGCCAGCCAGCGCGTATGCGATAACGAGCGGAGGAGAAGCGAGGTAGTTCGCTTTCACCTGGGCGTGAATACGGCCTTCAAAGTTGCGGTTACCGGACAGGACAGCCGCTACGGTCAGATCGTTGTCAGCGATTGCCTTGCTGGTTTCTTCCGGCAGCGGACCGGAGTTACCGATACAAGTGGTGCAGCCGTAGCCGACGACGTTGAAGCCGATGGCGTTCAGAGAGTCGATCAGACCAGCGTCGATCAGGTATTGGGTAACGACACGGGAACCTGGAGCCAGGGAGCTCTTCACGAACGGAGGCTTTTTCAGGCCTTTTTCAACCGCTTTCTTCGCCAGAATACCTGCGCCCAGCATAACGCTCGGGTTGGAGGTGTTGGTACAAGAAGTGATTGCCGCGATAACGACGGAGCCTGTTTTCAGGGTCGCAGTTTCACCGGTCGGATAGGTTACTTGCGCTTCAGCAGCGATTTTCTCTTCGGACAGACCGAAGCCGCCTTTTTCGATTGGCGTACGCAGGCTTTCGTTGAAGGATTCCTTCATGGAAGTCAGCTCTACGCGGTCTTGCGGGCGCTTCGGACCAGCCAGGCTCGGTACGACGGTGGACAGATCCAGTTCCAGTGTTTCGGAGAAGACAGGATCTGGCGTGTCGTCTGTACGGAACAGGCCTTGTGCTTTGGTGTAGGTTTCCACCAGATTGATCAAGGACTCTTCACGGCCGGTTTGACGCAGGTAGTTGAGCGTTTCCGCGTCTACCGGGAAGAAGCCCATGGTCGCGCCGTATTCAGGAGCCATGTTGGCAACCGTAGCGCGGTCAGCCAGCGAGATGTTGGACAGGCCAGGACCGTAGAACTCTACGAATTTGCCGACAACGCCTTTTTTGCGCAGCATTTGTGTTACAGTCAGTGCCAGGTCGGTAGCGGTAGAGCCTTCTTTGAGGGTACCGGTCAGCTTGAAGCCGACGACCTCTGGCGTTACGAAATAAAGCGGTTGGCCGAGCATTCCTGCTTCTGCCTCGATACCGCCAACGCCCCAGCCGAGTACGCCCAGACCGTTGATCATCGTGGTGTGGGAGTCGGTACCTACGAGGGAGTCAGGGAAAGCGACGAGCTCGCCGTTTACTTCGCGGGTAGCGATTACCGATGCGAGGTACTCCAGGTTTACCTGGTGAACGATACCGGTCGCAGGAGGAACCGCACGGAAATTGTCAAAAGCGGTTTGAGCCCAGCGCAGGAAGCGGTAGCGCTCCTGGTTGCGTTCAAATTCCAGCTTCATGTTGTTATCGAGAGCTTTGTCGTTTCCGAAATCGTCAACCATGACGGAGTGGTCGATAACGAGATCAACCGGTACGAGCGGGTTGATGCGCTTCGGATCTCCACCGGCGCGCTTCATGGCGATGCGCATAGCGGCGAGGTCTACGACAGCAGGAACACCAGTAAAGTCTTGCAGGACAATACGGGCAGGCATGAGCGGCACTTCTTGATTGCCGTCGCGTCCTTTTGTCCAGTTTGCCAGTTGTTGTACGTGTTCTTTGGTAATGGCGCGGCCGTCAAACTGACGAACTGCCGCCTCCAACAGGACTTTGATCGAGAATGGCAGCTTGGAGATCTCGCCGATTCCTTGTTCTTCCAGGCCTTGCAGGCGGTAGTATGCGTACGCTTTATCGCCCACTTGCAGGGAAGACTTCACGTTGTAAGCATCGTGTGTAGCCAATGTGCATAACCTCCCTAATTATTTCGGGGTTTCATCTGGTGAAACATAGTTTCGTTTCTTCATTACGAACCTATTATACTCGATTTGTTTCCCCGCTTCTACCCCAAATTTCATCCTTTATACACAAAATCACTCGGAAAAAACACGATGCCGCTTTGACGGTAGAGCTAGGAAAAATAACCAGACTCCATGTATTATCCCGTTTACATTCCGTTTACATTCATGCGGTATCGTTTCTCCATGCATAAAACCGGATGGGAAGTGAAACGAACGGGAAAATCGCCGCATTGCCAAAGAAATGGTGCAAGGGTGTTGGGGGAATCAAGCGGAAAGCTTTAGGAGAGGAGAAATCATTATTTATGGAACAGACACATACGCAAACGAAGACAAAAACAGGAAACTGGCGCTCTTTTTACGAGCTGATCAAACAGACCAACCCGTCCAAGCTGAAGTTGGGCGTGGCCTTGTTCATGAGCATCGCCACGACGCTTGTCAGTCTGGTGATCCCGCTGTTTACGCGAAATCTTGTGGACAGCTTTACGCTCGCTTCGATCACCACCGGACAGATTGTGCTGCTGGCCGTGGCCTTCATCGCCCAGGTCATCGCAGGAGGGCTGACCATCTATCTTTTGAATCACGTGGGGCAAAGCATCGTCGCCGCTCTCCGGGACAGGCTGTGGAAAAAGCTGCTCGTCCTGCCCGTAAGCTATTATGACAACCACCGGACCGGGGAAACGATCAGCCGGATGACGAATGATACCGGAGTCGTAAAAGGGCTGATCACGGATCACCTGTCCAGCTTTTTCACCGGGATCATCTCCATCATCGGTTCGGTAGCGACGCTTCTCTACCTCGACTGGCAGATGACGCTGACGATGCTGATTGCCGTTCCGCTGTCACTGCTCATTTTGGTCCCGCTGGGGCGGCAGATGTACAAAATATCGAAGGGACTGCAAGACGAGACCGCCAGCTTCACCACCATCATGAATCAGGTGCTGTCGGAAATCCGTCTCGTCAAGGCATCCAATGCCGAGCCGCACGAGTACCAAAGCGGCAAGCGGGGAATAGAGAACCTGTTCCGTTTCGGATTAAAGGAAGGCAGAGTACAGGCGCTGATCGGTCCGCTCATTTCGTTTGTCCTGATGGTGCTTTTGGTCGTCATCATGGGATATGGAGGAATGCGCGTTTCCACGGGCGCTTTGACGGCAGGAGAGCTTGTCGCGTTTATTCTTTATCTGGTTCAAATCATCATGCCGCTCGGGCAGTTCACCCAGTTCTTTACCCAGCTGCAAAAAGCGATGGGTGCGACAGAGCGGATCATCTCCACGCTGGAAGCCGATGAAGAAGACCACGCTTCGGGACGGCCGCTGGAGGATGCGGGGCTGCCGATCCATATCGACCGGGTGACGTTTGCCTACGAAAACGGGGAGACCATTCTCGACGATGTAAGCTTTCGGGTCGAGCCGGGGAAAGTGACGGCGATCGTCGGACCGAGCGGCAGCGGGAAGACGACTTTGTTCTCCCTGATCGAAAGGTATTATCAGCCGACTGGCGGAACGATCCGGCTCGGCGACAGCCCGATCAGCGACTATACGCTGTCGTCGTGGCGGAGCAAAATCGGTTACGTGTCCCAGGAAAGCCCGTTGATAGCAGGGACCATCCGGGATAACATCTGCTACGGAATCTCGCGTCCTGTCAGCGAGCAGGAGTTGAGGCAAGCTGCTTCGATGGCATACGCCGATCAATTCATCGACGAGCTGCCGGAAGGATATGACACACAGGTCGGCGAAAGAGGCATGAAGCTGTCGGGCGGACAGCGTCAGCGCATCGGCATCGCCCGGGCGCTGCTGCGCAACCCGCAAATTCTGATGCTGGACGAAGCGACCTCCAGTCTGGACAGCAAATCCGAGATCATCGTGCAGCAGGCGCTCAACAATTTGATGAAGGGACGCACGACACTCGTCATCGCCCATCGCCTGTCTACGGTCGTAGATGCCGATCAGATTGTCTTTCTGGAAAAAGGAAGGATTACCGGAAAAGGAACGCACGAAGAGCTGCTTGAAACACATGCGATGTATCGCGAATTTGCCACGCAGCAGCTGCGAATGAAACAGGAGGTGTAGGCAAATGGCCAAACTGCTGGTTGTCGATGACGATCCGCATATTCGCGAACTGGTCAGGGTCTTTTTGCAAAACGAAGGCTTCGATATCCTGGAGGCAGCCGACGGTCAGGAAGCCATGGCTATCATGGAGACGGACCAGGCGGATCTGGTTATCCTCGACATCATGATGCCCCGTATGGATGGATGGGAGCTATGCCGCGAGCTCAGGAAGCATTACGACATCCCGCTGCTCATGCTGACAGCCAAGGGAGAGACTGCGCAAAAAATCAAAGGCTTCGAGCTGGGAACGGACGACTACCTCGTCAAGCCGTTCGAACCGGCGGAGCTCGTTGTTCGCGTCAAGGCGCTGTTAAAGCGGTACCGGATCGCAGCCTCGCACACGGTACAGGCCGGTTCGCTGCAATTGAACCGGAAGACATTTGAAATCGGGATGGGCGGCCAAAAGCTGACGATTCCTCCCAAAGAGTTCGAGCTGCTGTTCAAGCTGGCCAGCTATCCGGGGCAGACCATCTCCCGCGAGCAGCTGATCGAGCAGATTTGGGGCTTTGACTTCGAGGGCAATGAGCGAACCGTCGATGTGCACATCAACCGCCTGCGGGAACGCTTTCCCGAGTCGGAGTGCGGCTTTCAGATTCGAACCGTTCGGGGGCTCGGGTACCGACTGGAGATCAGGCCATGAGAGTTCATCCGCACAGGAAGGTGATATGGCTCAGAGTCCTTGGCGTCATCGGCTTTGTCATCTACATCAATCTTTGCTGGTCTGCTGCGTATTGGATTACGCAAGGCCTGTACCCGAAAATCGGGATCGAGCCTTCCGAGTTTGTCAGGGGACTGGTCAACTCCTTTTTGGGCTTTCTCATCTTTTTTTGCTCTATGTTTCTTCTTTCACGGCTTGTCAGGCCGCGGCATGTGGAGCTTTTCCAACTGCTGATCGACGCATTGAAACGGATCGCCAAAGGGGATTTCAGCGTCAAGCTCGATATCAAAATGGAGCACCAGTGGGGGCAGCTCGTCGAGAACATCAACCATATGGCGGAGCAGCTGAACGAAATGGAGCAGATGCGCCAGGAGTTCATCTCCAACGTCTCTCACGAAATCCAATCTCCGCTGACCTCGATCAGCGGCTTCGCCCGCGCCTTGCGAAGCGAGCATCTCACCCGCGAGGAACAGCTCCATTATCTGGATATTATTGAAACGGAAAGCAAGCGCCTGTCAAAGCTGAGCGACAATCTGCTGAAGCTCACATCGCTGGAAGCGAGGCAGCATCCGATGGAGCGGAAGCGCTACCGTCTCGACGACCAGCTTCGGAGCATCATCCTGGCATGTGAGCCGCAGTGGCTGGAGAAAGGCATCGAGCTGGACGCAGAGCTGGAAAAAGTGGAGCTCGTCGCGGACGAGGACATGATGAGCCAGGTTTGGACCAACCTGCTCGGCAACAGCATCAAATTTACTCCCCCGGGCGGTACGATCAGCGTCCGTGCCCAGAGAATAGGGGGAGAGGTGGTCGTGCAGATTTCCGATACCGGCATCGGCATTTCAAGGGAGGATCAGGAGCGGATATTCGAGCGGTTTTTCAAGGCGGACAGATCGCGGAATCGGGCCGTTGGGGGCAGCGGACTTGGCCTTTCCATCGTAAAAAAGATTGTCGATTTGCATCAGGGAAAGATTGCCGTACAGAGCCGGCCAGGCGAAGGAACAACCTTTATCATCACATTCGCGGAGGACAAGAAAGTCCCCTCTCTTCCTTAAAAAGAAGGGGACTTTTTGCAATGCTCGCCGTGCGCTCAAGCTCCGATATACCTGGCATGGAGAGTGCGGGCCAGACTGACGTCATCCGTTCCTTGCACGAGCACCCGCCCGTCTGGAAAGACGACCAGCGTGTGCGGGTCTACGTGGAAGCGCAGGAGAAACTTGTTGCGTTCCACCTGGCCCAGCGGGGAAAGCCGTTCAGCGACCACATCCAGATCAAGCGACATATTGCCGGCAGGGGAGATTTGCACCGTATCCCGGCCGCACAGGGAGACGGCTTGGCCCTCTTGCGAATCCGGCTGCAAAAAGGAGAACTGCCGCTGGCCGCATGTCGGACAGTCATCGCGACGCCCGTTCGCCACCTTGATCTGGTGGTGGCGATTGTTCCACAAGTCGAAATGCTCCAGATTGGGGTTTAGCGCATCGGTGTCCCCGACCAGGATTTTGAGCGCTTCTGTCGCCTGATAAGAGGCCACGATGTGAATGATCGGGCCAATTACCCCGGCCGTATCGCAGGTCGCCATTTCACCCGGATTGGGCGGCTCCGGAAAGAGACACCGCAGGCAAGGCGTCACGCCCGGGCGAATGGAGGCAAACGTGCCGGTCGCGCTGACCGCTCCGCCGTACACCCAGGGAATGCCGTGTTTGACACAGACGTCGTTTACGAGATAGCGCACCTGGAAGTTGTCGGTGGCATCCAGCACGAGATCGACATCGGCGAGCAGAGACTCCGCATTGTAGGCGGTCAAGTCAGCCACGACAGGCTCGATCGCGACTTCGGAATTGATCCGCGTCAGCTTGGCGTGGGCTGCGATGGCCTTGGGCAAATGCTGCCGGGCATCGTCCTCGTCGTAGAGCATTTGCCGCTGGAGGTTGCTCGGTTCCACAAAATCGCGGTCGATGAGCCGGACAAAACCGACGCCTGCGCGAACCATGTGATTGGCGGACACCGTACCCAGCGCTCCCATGCCGACAATCGCTACACGGCTTTGCGACAGCCGCTCTTGTCCCGCGCGGCCGATAGGAGGAAACAGGATTTGACGGGAATAACGCGTATTCACGGTAGGTTAGCTCCTTTCCACGTCATCCGGAAGCGCTGTCGGGTTCCAAGGTCCTTGCTGATGGCCCTTCCACTCGCTGCCGTCCTCCCAGATTTCCTTCTTCCAGATCGGTACGATCTGCTTCAACCGCTCGATCGCGTATTCGCCAGCCTCGAAAGCCGCTTTTCGATGCGGCGTCGCTACGGCAGCGACCACCGCGATCTCCTCGATGGCAAGCTCGCCGATCCGGTGATGCATCGCCAGCTTCGTACCCGGCCACCGCTCTTCAACCTCGGACGCGATCTGCTTCATTTTTTCCACTGCCATTGGCTCGTAGGCTTCATAGGCAAGCAATACGGTACGCTGGCCGTGCGTGAACTCCCGGACGGTTCCGACAAAAGCGAGGACAGCGCCGGCATGCGGATTGGACACGAGCTTGACCAGTTTGTCAGCGCTCAGCGGTTCGGTCGTGATGGCAAAACGAGGGTCCTGACCGCCGCTCACAGGTGGCAATATGGCGATTTCGTCTCCGGCCCGGATGGCCGTATCCGGCTTGGCATACTCTTGATTGACGGAGATAAAGCAGCTGCCGAGCAGGGAGGACAGCGCAGGGTATTGGCTGGATGCGGCTTGCAGCAGGTCCTGTACGGTTGCTCCCTCCGGCAGTGTCAGTTGTATCGTTCGCTCGCCGGCCAGCTCGGCCAAACCGGCAAATAAAAGGACAGATATTTGCATGTAGCACTCCTCGTTTCCCAAGGGTTATTTATAGGAAGGAAAAGCTTCTCTCTACTTGTGACGATAACATAATTGCGCCTAACTGCCAAATCAGAGAGCGACTTCTTGCAGATTCCCGATTGATTTTCTACAGTGCTGAATGTAAGGTTAGATTATCGAAAAAGAAGGGCATTCCCAGGCGGAAAGCAAATGGGAGGAAGAAATGAACGACGAATTAACGCATTTTAACGATCAACAACGGGCCAAAATGGTGGACGTCTCCGAAAAAGAGGTAACCAAGCGGGTAGCGGTGGCTGTCAGCAAAATCACGATGAAGCCGGAAACGCTGCTGCGCATTCGCGAGGGGCAGATTGCCAAGGGGGATGTATTGGCTGTCGCACAGGTAGCCGGAGTAATGGCTGCGAAAAAGACGTGGGAGATCATCCCGATGTGTCATCCGCTGCCGCTGACGGGCATTGACATCCGCTTTTCGTATGCGGACAAAGCGACATTGGATATCGAGGCAACCGTCAAAACGACCGGCAAGACCGGCGTGGAGATGGAGGCACTGACAGCCGCAAGCGCAGCCGCGCTCACCGTTTATGACATGTGCAAGGCCATGGACAAGGAAATGGTAATCGGGCCGACGTATCTCCAGAGCAAAACCGGCGGGAAAAGCGGAGATTTTTATCGGAGCGAGGCGTAAACATCAGATGAGTCGACTATGGAATTCCTATCCGCGCAGCATCCGGCTTCTGGCCGTTGCTGCCGTTATTCATTCTACGGGCATGGCCTGTATCTGGCCGCTGGTGACGATCTACATCCACGATTTTCTCGGGAAGCCGCTCACCGTAGCGGGTGTTCTTTTGATGCTGAATCAGGGAGCGTACCTGATCGGCAGTCTGACAGGCGGGGTTCTCTTTGACCGCTGGGGGAAAATGCGCACAGTATACGCCGCGACAGCGGGAGCGGTAGCCGTAGCTGTGGCACTGGGCTTCACAACCAGCTTTCATACGTATACGGTCTTGCTGCTTTTGAACGGATTTTTCTCCGGCATCATGTTTCCTGTGCTCAATGCCCTGATCGGCCTCTTGTGGCCTGACGGCGGCCGCAAGGGCTTGAATACGGTTTATGTGGCACTCAATATCGGGGTAGCGATCGGTTCCGCCTCGGCGGGAATGCTGGCGAGCATTTCCTTTGCCTGGACTTTCTTTGGAAATGCGGCGCTGCAGCTGGCAGTTCTGTTTCTCTTTATCTTTTTGAGCCGCACGGTCGATCTTGAGCGCGGTCAGGAAAAAGAAGGCCGGCTCGTGGCAGCGTCGGCGAAGCACACAGAGGAAGGTGAGGGGGCACAGCTGCCTGCCGCGGGATTGGCGGAGAAGGCCGGCGGATCAAAAGGGGCCGCGGCGGCAATGGCGACGGATGCCGCTCAAGCTGCCGGTCGCCCGATGGCATGGCTAGCGCTCGGTCTGTTGTCGGCAGGGTTGTTGGTCTGCTGGATTATTTACTCGCAGTGGACGACTGTGCTGTCGGCGTATATGCAGTCGCTGGGCATCACGCTCAGGGAGTACAGCCTGCTGTGGACGCTGAATGGTGCTTTGATCCTGTTCGGGCAGCCGTTTATCTCCTGGGTGATCAGGCACTTCGCCCGTACGCTGAAAGCGCAGTTGCTGTTAGGCGCCTACGTCTTTTCGCTCTCCATGCTGATCTTGTCTCAGACGACGGTGTACGCCGGTTTTTTCGTGGCCATGTTTGTCATTACACTGGGTGAAATGCTGGTGTGGCCTGCCGTCCCGACCATCGCTGCCGAGTTGTCTCCACCGGGACGTGAAGGGTTCATTCAAGGCCTCATCGGGGGCGTAGGCTCAGGAGGACGCATGGTCGGCCCGCTGATGGGCGCCGTGATCTTTGAAGCGCTCGGAGCAAATGGGATGGTCTACTTCATGGCTGCTTTGGCTTTGGTCGCTGTCGCTTGCTTTACCGTGTACACGTCCTTTGTAAAGCGTCCTGAGATGAAGGCAGCTCTGCCTGCTCCGGAGAAGCTCGGGTCATGACAAGCAATGCTTGGACGGATACTCGTAGCTGTCAGGCGAAGACCAGCAGGCTTTCAGCCGAGGCCGCTCAGGCTGTCAGTCGAGGCCCCTCAGCCTGTCAGTGAGGCTCCTCAGTTTGTCAGTTGAGGACCGCCAGGCTGACAGTTGAGGACTGCCAGGCTGTCTAACGAGGCCCTGCAGGCTGCCGGGCCAGCAACAGCAAAGCAGCCCGGGCCATGGTTCGGGATATTGTATTGACACTCCCAACCTGCTCAAGTAGTATAGTAGACATTCAAAGTAAATAGGTTGCTGTTAACTTATCCAGAGAGGTGGAGGGACTGGCCCGATGAAGCCCGGCAGCGGATCTTGCAGGATATTCTGCAGATGCTGTGCCAATTCCAGCAGGAGCGATCCTGACAGATAAGAACGTGGAGACGCACGATCCGCCCCTTTTTCTGTTCAGGAAAAGGGGCTTTTTGCATGCCTGCTTCGATGTCTGGATTATTTTTGCGAAAGAAAGGATAGAAAGCCAATGCGCATCCAACCATCTGCCATGGTGGACCGACTGCCGACGCAGTTTTTTGCCACGCTGGTAGCGAAAACAAACAAGGCCATCGCGGCCGGACATGACATTATCAATCTTGGACAGGGCAATCCCGATCTCCCGACACCGCAGCATATCGTGGAAGAGCTGAGCGAGCAGGCCAAGCGCCCTGTCCATCACAAATACCCGCCGTTCAGCGGCAGGCTGGAGCTGAAGCAGGCCGTCGCCCACTGGTACAAGGAAGAGTTCGGCGTGGAGCTGGACGCGGAGGAAGAGGTAGCCATCCTGTTTGGCAGCAAGACAGGTCTGGTTGAGATTTGTCAGGTGCTGCTGAACCCCGGGGACGTCGCTTTGGTGCCCGATCCAGGTTATCCGGATTACTGGTCCGGCGTGGCTGTAGCTGACGGCCGCATGGTCATGATGCCGCTCAAGGCTGAAAACGCGTTTCTTCCGGATTACGGCCAGTTGAAGCCGGAAGATTTGGAAAAAGCCAAGCTGATGTTCCTCAATTACCCGAACAATCCGACGGCGGTCAACGCTCCGGTGGAATTTTTTGAAGAGACCATCCGCTTTGCCCGCAAGCACGAGATCGTCGTCTGCCATGATTTCGCCTATGGTGCGATCAGCTTTGACGGCAAAAAGCCGGTCAGCTTCATGCAGGTGCCGGGGGCAAAAGAAGTAGGAGTGGAGTTTTACACCCTGTCGAAAACGTACAACATGGCCGGCTGGCGCGTCGGGGCTATGGTCGGAAACAAGGAGCTCGTACGGCTGGTCAATTTGATTCAGGACCATTACTTTGTCAGTCTCTTCGGCGCTGTGCAGATGGCGGCGGCAAAAGCGATGACCGGCTCGCAGCAATGCGTACATGATCTCGTCTCCGTCTACCAAAGCAGGCGGGATGTGCTGTTCGCCGAGCTCCACCGGATCGGTTGGCAGGCCAAGCCTTCAGAGGGCTCGTTTTTCAGCTGGCTGCCTGTTCCCGAAGGGTTTACATCGGTCGAGTTTTCCGATTTGCTGCTGGAAAAGGCTCATGTGGTGGTTGCGCCTGGCGTCGGTTTTGGACCGACGGGCGAGGGGTATGTGCGCGCGGCGCTTCTTTCCAGCGAAGAAAGGCTGGCGGAGGCAGTGCGAAGGATTGAGAAGCTGGGGCTGTTTGCTCGGTAAGCTTGTTGGCGGGCTTCGGGTTATCTTGCTCCTTGTCCAGGGGCCGCGGTGGGGAGAAGCCTGGAAACAGGCTTCTCCTGCGATTCGGGGTGGCACAACAGGCTGAATCAAGCAGGATACTCACGGATAAAGCAGGCTTGATTCGAAATGATACTCACGGATGCCAAAACATAATGACGGCAATCTTTTCAAGAAAGACAGCCTTATTTTTCGTGAATAGCGGAAGCCATACTTGCAACATAAAGCATGGCTTCCCAAGCAAAAGGCCCGGAGCTATGATCGCTCAGGGCCTTTATGATGGCTTGATGGAATCAGGTGATACCCCAGGCCAGCTTTATGGACTGGGCGGGATCGGCGGTTGCCAGTTCAAGTCTATGTACCGTGTTTCGATGGTTTGCAAAGCGAGCTTCAGCTTTTGCGGAGGCTGCTCCATTCCTTTGACAATCAGGGTTTGGACCAATACGACTCCCTTGTCTGAATTCTCCATATACGTCTTGGCAAAATCGGTCCGAACGTCGAAACGCTTGCCGTTTTCGTCATACAGATTCCAGTAAGGGAAGCTCTCCAGTTTTCCCAAGCCCTTCAACTCGATTATCCAGACGGGCTCGAATTTGCCTACAAAAACCCGTCCCACCGTACTTTTGCTTTTTCTCCTGTTTCTTACCTCTACAGCCCGGTTTACCACCAAAAGAAAAGCAGGAAACATCTGCACAAGCATCGATACCCCCAACCAAAGTAGTCGCGAGTAAAATCCGACGATTTCGACCGAGCCATCGCTCGACATAGCTAAAACCTATTCCGCCGATAGATTTGTGAGATTGGACTTATGACGGCCGCAGTGATAAAACAGGTATAAGCGAAATCTAGGGGGAACCGAACATGGAATATTCATTTTCCAAATCAACCAGCGCACTCAGCTCCTCGGCCGTGCGCGAAATCCTGAAGCTGACACAGGGCAATCAAGTATTGTCTTTGGCAGGCGGCCTGCCGGCAGAGGATTCTTTTCCAATCGAAGAAATGAGAGAAGCCTTCAATCGCGCTCTGGATCACGGAGCAAAATCGCTGCAATACGGCTTGACTGACGGGTACATTCCGCTTCGGGAATGGGTTTCGTCCCGCATGAAACAAAAGCATATGAATGTTGGCGTAGAAAACATGCTGATCACTACCGGCTCCCAGCAGGCCGTCGACTTGCTCTGCCGTGTCTATCTGGACGAAGGCGACGTCGTGCTGGTAGAAAATCCAACGTATCTCGCGGCCGTGCAACTGTTCCAATTTCGCGGCATTCGAGCTATTCCGGTGGATGGAGATGCGGAAGGCATGGATATGGAGGACCTTGCCAGAAAAATCGCACAATATCGCCCGAAGATGGCCTATGTCATTCCGACGTTTGCAAACCCGACAGGAAAGGTTTGGAGTCTGGAAAAACGCTTGGGACTGCTGAAACAATGCCGGGAAAACAACATTTTGATTCTGGAAGACGATCCGTACGGGGAAATCCAGTTCGACGGCGAGGCGCCTTATCGCAGCATTTTTTCTCTCGATGAGCATCCGGACGGATCGGCTGTCGTCTACACCAGCACCTTCTCCAAAATCGTCGCTCCGGGTCTTCGAACGGGGTGGGCGATTGGAGACAGCCAGGTGATTCAGATGATGGTAAAAGCCAAGCAGGCAATCGACTTGCAGTCCAGCACAATCGACCAATTTGCTCTGTATGAGCTGCTGTCCCGGTTTGATTTGGAAAGCCATATTCAAAAAATCCGCGACTCGTACAAAGAGCGGATGGAGTGGATGCACGAGCTGCTCTGTCGTCAAACCAGCGGCATGAAGTGGAATAAACCGAGAGGCGGAATGTTCCTCTGGGTAGAGCTGCCGGAGCATGTACACTCCGAGAAGCTGCTGGCGCAGGCTGTCAAGGAAGGCGTCGCGTTTGTTCCCGGTATCCCGTTCTACGCGGACCAGCCTCAAACGAATACGATGCGCCTCAACTATACGCTGCTGGATCGGGAACATACCGAACTGGCGATCAACCGCTTGGGCAAAGCGTTTGCGGAGTACAGCCAGCTAGTCGCTCACTAGCGATAAATGAATACGTGGATCGAATAAAACAGGGTGTCCCGAAGTCTTTGACGACGGGGGCACCCTGTTTTTTGCAGCCTCGGTTATTATTCTTCTGTTTCCTCCAACGTGCAGATCGCACTCGGCCGCTTGATGCGGAGCACGACACACTCATAGACGCGGAACAGGCTGTTCATTTGCTCGTCTCCGAGGAAGGACGTATCGAAGTCTTCCGCAATAGCCAGGTCAAGGTTGTGACGGCCGGTTGCGACCAGGACGCCGGATCGGCCCTTGATGGTCGGGGATTGGAAGACGCCGTCGGTGACCAGATTGCGGACGTGCTCGATTTCCAGTACATTCGTTCCCTTGTGTACGCGGTGCAGAAGCGAGTACAGCTCAGGGGAGACGACCAATGCGTATGGACCGCTGTGTCCCATCTTCAACAGCTTGTTGCGCGCTTCCACGATGTCGGCAAAGGCATTGCCCGACTCCATCCAGTCGCTCTTCAAGTGGGTGAGACGCCCCTTCACATTCATCAAGCCCGGCAGGTCCAGACCCGGGGAGCCGTTGAAGATCAGGTCATCCTCCATGAGAGCACAGCCGGCTGCCGCATTCGCAGCGGCACTCATATCCAGCGGCATACCCAATGTCCGGGCTTGGGCCACATCCCGCCAGTACAGCATGAAGTCTTTGTACAGGATGGGAATGGTCAGGCTGACCCGTTTGCTGGGCTGGGTCATTTCCAGCGATTCGCCGCGCAGGTTCAATCCGCCAAAGCGGGACTCGTCGTAAATATCGTTGGTAATCGTCTGAATGCCCTCACCGAGCGGGCCGTAAATATCGAGAAAGCGGCGGCCAACCAGCTGGCGTCGCGCCATATCAACAACGGTTTCATCCAGTTGCTTCCATTCATCGTGAGTCAAAGGGGAATCGGGATATTTGCGGAGCTTGTCCATTCCACATACCTCCAAATCGTTTCTGTTTACCTGCCGGAATCTGCAAGCAAAGTTTAAAACATGCCTTTTAAGCTGCCTACAGTCAGGCCCTTTCTGCCTGTTTTGGCTGCTGGGGCGGCAGCAGTCTTGCCGGTATTGGCAACTGCCGGAGAAGAGGAGGCTTTCAGATGATCCACCTGGTGGATATCGTATCCCTCGTCATGATCGGTCAGATCAGGCCGGTGCACATCCGAGAAACGCTCGCTTAGCGCTGCCATGATTTCCTTTACGCGGAGGTAGTCCTCCTGGGTGGATTCGCGCATGCTGTTTAGGAGCTGGCGGGTTTCCTCGTCTTTGAACTCATACAAAGATAGCTCCAGATGCTCGCGAAAATTGTGCAAGCCGAACCGTTCGAGATTGATGTCGGATAAAAGGCGGGACAGTTCGCGGTCGCTGAGCTGTTCCGCTTTTTTTGCCTCGTCGAGCGAGCCTATGTAGGGAATCAGCTCCTGCAAACGGCCGAGGCGCTGTTCTTCTTCCTCCAGGATGTGGTGGTAGTAGAGTCGCGTATGCTCGTCCTGTGCAGCATCGATAATGGGCTGGATAATCTCCGCAAAGCGGTCGATATAGCCCCTGGTTCGAGAAAATATGGCGTGCAGTTGTGACATTTCTTGCACCCGACGCCACCTCCTTGCAGGTGATTTGTTTCATTATAACGTTGGAAAAATAAACCGGGCAACCTTTATCTGCATGTATCTCCTAGTTTGTGTCAGTCTGAAAAACTTATCATGGAGAGTATTGTCAAAGCTAAATGGGAATGATAATATTTATCAATAAGAGTGATATTCATTATCAATTAGAAATGAAAGCCATAGATATACACAACAAAAGTCGATAAACCAGGTTAGGAGGAAAAAACATGTCATCTATTCTCGTCATTGGCGGAGACCGCCTCGGAAATATTGTAGACTTTTTGGAGGAGCAGGGTTTTACCAATATTCATCATGTGACGGGGCGGAAAAACTCCCAGACCGGCGTAAAAATCCCTACTGGCATTCACATGATTTTGGTGCTGACGGATTTCGTCAACCACAATCTGGCCAAGACCGTAAAAAGTCAGGCAAAGGACAGGGAGCTGCCGATTCTCTTTTGCAAACGTTCCTGCTCGGCGATCGCGAAGGCTTTGGTTCAGGGAGCATAAATACATACCCCCCGCTGTGGAAAGACTACAGACTGATATGTACACCAAACGGGGGAATGAAAGGTGAAGCAAAACAAGCTTGACGAATTGCCGATTGCCAAACTGTCCGAGCAGCAGCTTCAGCATCTGCGAGCAGCGGAAGAAGAGATCACCAAAGAAGGCACAGATGTCTACCTGATCGCTTTTGAAAAACAGGCCCCGTCCCAGTGACGGGGTTTTGCTTTGAAATTGGCTCCGCCAGGCCGAGGGCTCCGACGGAACGGAGCCGGGGACTTGGCGGGACCTTTCCTCTAAAACACAAATTGATCCAACTGCTGTTTCAATGCATCGATTCCGATGGCAAATCCAAGGCATTGGCTGGACTGGATGATAAACGCGTTTAGCCCTACGACTTCTCCATTCAGATTGATCAAGGGACCTCCACTGTTGCCGGGATTGATGGCGGCATCGGTCTGGAAAATTTCGTCATACATTCGTTTGGCGACATGGAGACGGCGATTTTTTGCACTGATGATGCCCGCTGTGACGGAGTTTTCCAAACCGAGCGGTGAACCGTCTGTTCCTGTAGGAGCAAACATCTTTGCCGTTACCGGTAAAAAATGGCCCGCACTTTCACCGTACGCTGCTTCTTTTTTCCTTGGGTCGTCCAAGCCTCTGCCTCCACTCGCTCCAACAACAGCAGGGCCAAATGCCGGCGTTCTTCACGCGCAGCCTGCTGCCATATCCATTTCCAATCTGTCCATTGCCGCCAGTCGATTGCTCCGGGAGCAAAGAAAGCCTCATTTCCACCCGAAGACATCTCCTGCTCCAACCGCCTCAAGTCCTGCTGCCTTGCTGCGAGCTCCTCCAGCGTAATCACGCCTGCCTCATACGCTTTCATCCAGCGCTGCCGTTTTTTGGTAATCTGCTTGCGATCATCGGCAGCCGCTGTAGAGGACCTGCACCTCTCCTGAACGATGCGGCGAAAGACCGAGCCCATTTCCTCTTGTGCAGAAGAAAGCTGCCCAAGCACCTCGTCCTCCAGCCGGTCTTCCCGGAGTGCAGGCGCCTGACAAATGCCGTTGGCTCTGTTTTTGCACAGGTAATAGATGTGACGATACCGCTTTCCGCCGCCTTTGCGGATATCTGCTGTTTTCCCGCGCATCTCGGCTTTGCAGCGGGCACAGTATAACAAGCCGGAAAAAACAAACGGAGAGGAAAGGACTCTCGGATGCGTTCTCTGCCGCAGCCCCATCCGTTCCTGTACCTTGAGGAACGTTTCCCGATCGACAATCGCCGGATGGGCGTCTTCAACCAGAATCCATTCGTCCCGCTTGTTCTGCTGTCCGCCAGCTTCCGCGTAGTTCCAGCGAAGCGCTCCGTAGTACACCGGATTGCGCAGCAGGCGAGTCACCGTGCTGCCGCTCCATTTTCCGCCATGCTTGCCCAAATGTCCGTCCCGATTGGCTTTCTCTGCAATCTGGCCGGGCGTATAACCGGAAAGGTATTGCTGATACATGCGGCTGACCACTTTGGCTTCCTCGGGATGGGGTATGAGCTGATGGTGATGCAGCATGTAGCCGTAGGGAGGAGGACCGCCCGGGCGTTTTCGTTCCCGCGCCATTTGCTCCATGCCCAATTTGACCCGCTCTCCGAGGTTTTCCCGCTCCCACTGGGCCAGGGCGGCTACCAGTGTGATAAACAGTCTGCCGATGGCTGTTGTCGTATCGTACACCTCTGTACAGCTTTTAAAGCGGACACCGTATTTCTCAAAATCCTGAAGCAACCGGTACAAGTCGAGAACAGACCGGGTGAGCCGATCCAGCCGGTAGACCAGGACGACATCGATGCTTCCGGAACGAATGTCGCCGAGCATTCGCTGCAGGGCCGGCCTTTTCGTATCCTTGGCGCTGAAGCCCTCGTCAGCATAGATGTTGGAAAGCGTCCAGCCCTGCGAGCTGATGTAGGCAGTCAGCCGTTCTTTCTGAGCAGCCATGGAAAACCCGTCGGAAGCCTGTTCTTCCGTACTGACGCGAATGTACACAGCTGTCCTCATGGCATCAACCTCCCGGATAACGGATTGCTAGAGTTTACAAGCAGGCCGGGTTTCCTATGCCTGGACAGCTGAAAGTTTTTGCCGGGGAAAATAAAAAGCCCGCTGCGATTCGTGACGAAAACGCAGCAGGCGAGAGGGATCTGTTGGGGAGGCTACATCCACTTTTGCCCCCATTCGTGAATGGAGTCGATCACTGGCCGAAGATCCTTCCCCTTGTCGGTCAGCTCGTACTCGATACGGACGGGTATTTCCGGATACACTTTGCGTTCCAGAATGCCCTGCTCCTCCAATTCCTTCAATCGCTCGGAAAGCATTTTATCGCTCATGTGCGGAACCATTTCCCGGATATCCTTGAATCGGACAGCCCCGCGCAACAGCACGTTGATAATCAAACCGGTCCATCTCTTACCGAGAATATTGATAGCTCCTTCGTATTTGGGGCACGTCTGTTCATTCCCAAATTCTTGACCCACGATGGTGTCACCTCTGTGGTACATCTTGTTTTCCTCTTTATTGTAGCATATCAACTTGAATAAAGTAAGTAACACAATGAGACCTGGTGCCTATATTGTTTTGTCCAGAGTGTCCGGACTTATGCAAGCGCTGGCGATAAAAAGGGCGATGGCCCGTTTCCAGCCCATGGGTCTCCACTTTTTTCATTTCAACATAGACTATTCGAGAACATAGACGGAGGGTGGGTCTTGATGTCAAAAAAACCGGTAATCGGTATTCTTACGTGGAGAGAAGGGAAACGGTTTGGCGAGCCGGGATACTTGCGAAGGCTGGTGACGGCAGGAAAGCGAATGGGGGCAGAGACGTTCCTGTTTTCCCATCAGGATGTGAATACGGCTGAGAAAAAGATCAGGGGATTCGTTCCGGCAAAGGGAGGCGGGTGGGAAAGCCGCCTGTTTCCGTGGCCAGAGGTCGTCATTGACCGGTACCGAAAAAGGGAAGACGCGTACATGCGGCTGCGTCATGGCGGGGTGTTTCAGTTTGCCAACAGTCCGTTTGGAAAGAAATGGAGGGTGACTGAGCTTTTGGCCAAAGACGATCGGGTCAAAAGATGGATTCCCGAGACGTACGTGTACGCGAAAGGAAAAGTAAAGGCGATGCTGGACCGCTATCCGATCGTCTATGTAAAACCGGGCAATGGGACAGGGGGACGCAGCATCGTCAAGATCTCGCAGGCAGGGAAACACTTCCTCATTCAGGGGAGAGATCGCCGGCTGCAAAGACGGAAGGCTAGCTTTGCGACCAGGGATGGCGTGGAGAGCTGGATTCAAAAGTGGGTGCGGGAGCAGCGGATTCGAGACGGGAACTTTCTCGTGCAGCAGGGGCTCGATCTTTCGCTGGTGCCGGGCCGCGTCGCTGATGTACGCCTTTTGATCCAAAAAAACAGCGCTGGAGAGTGGGAGGTGACTGGCTCTGGAGTACGCCTCGGGGAGACGGGCAGCTCCATTTCCAATCTGCACGGAGGGGGGAAGGCCATTTCATTCCAGTCGTTCGTGGGCAAGCGGTTCGGTCCGGAGCGGACAAAGCTTATCCAGCAGGAGTGCCACCGGATGGCCCACGAGATAGCGTCTGTCCTGGAGGAAAAATTTGGGCGGATGATGGAGTTTGGTCTGGACGTAGGGGTGGATGTAGCCGGAAGAGTCTGGTTGATCGAAGTAAACCCCAAGCCGGGCCGGGAAATCTTCAGGCAGATGGGGGATACGCGCACGTATGAAGAAGCGATCGCCCGCCCCGTCTCCTTTGCGCTTCATCTGATCAACTCCGGACAGGTGCAGACGAAAGGCGGTCGAAAAACGGGGGCTTGAAGAGGCGGGAGCCAAACCCGGAACGAAGCGGTGGAGACCCCCCATGACGGTTTGCCGCTATAGCAACAGGCGGTGAACCAATGCTGATGACCCATTCACCTACTTTTGTCTCCGAAGAGTCACCGAGCCGCAATGGATGCAGCTTGCAATCCGCATCAATCTTGATAACAGCATAATCGCGGACGCGATCAGCCAGTACCCGCTTCGCCTCAAAGACACGCCCATTGTATAGTTTGACAAGGATGGTGCGCGATTTTCCGATGACGTGTTCGCTGGTCAGGATATACCCTTTGGGATGAAAGAGAAAGCCGGAACCGTAACTCCGCTCGGAAGCAAAGGGCGGATCATCGGAGACCAGACTGCGAATCAGGTCTTCTACGTTGTTGGTCTGATGATTATCTTCTGTGACGATGGAAACAACGCCGTCCCTTACCCGTTCGATAATGGGAACGAAGAAGTTGAAGGGGTGCAAACTGTTGCTCGCGGGGTATTTGGCTCTGGCATAGTTGTTCCACTTTTTACTTTTCACGTCTCTCTCCCCCTAAAGCAGATAGGTATGTATCATCTTATGGCGAGTGCGGAGGTATGGGACGCCCAAATATAATCAGTGGGATATATCAATATTTTTAATTGATATAATAAAGAATTAGCATTGGTATATTTATAAAGGAACACTTATAATTGGGTAAAGAATATTTCGAACAATACAAGCGATTTCGCAATATACGGAAACCTTCGTTTCCAGAATTGACGATTTCGCGGCGGAAACATGGAGATGCTTAGGGTATTGGAGGATGTAGAGAGATGGACGTAAAAACAATCATACTCGGTTTTCTGAATTATGGTGAAATGAGCGGCTATGACATAAAGCAGGCTTTTTCAAGCAGCATCGGCTTTTTCTACGATGCCAGCTTCGGCGCGATCTATCCGGCTCTGCGCAAGCTGGAGGAAGAGGGCTATGTGACCAAGCAGGAAATCATTCAATCGGGCAAGCCGAACAAGATTTTGTACCGGATTACAGAAGCGGGCAAGGCGACATTCAACCAGGAGATTCAGTCTGCAATTTTGCCGCCCGTTCTTCGTTCCGATATGCTGGTAAAAATTTTCTTCGGAAACAGCCGCACCGAGGCAGAGCAGAAAGAGCTGATGGAGAGCTGTCTGGAGCTTCAGCATAACATGCTGAAGCAAAGCCGGGACTCGTACGCGAAATTGCAGGACACTTTTGACGATTATCAAAAGTTTTGTTGGGAATATACGATTCATCACCTGGAAATGACGATTTCTTTCCTGGAAGAAAAAATGCCGGCTCTATTGAAAAAGGAGCATGCGTACATGGCTTAAAAGCCAGGAACCCAAGTGAAGGACCCCCAATGATGCGTGCTCAGAACAAATAAAAAAAGCGAAAGGGCCGTATAGACGCCTTTCGCTTTTTCGTGTTTTATTTCAGGTTTTCCGGATTGAGGCACTCCAGCTCAGGTACGACAAAACGGCCGTCCTTGCGAATCAGGCGGTCATCAAACCAGATTTCACCGCCACCCCACTCAGGGCGTTGGATGCAGACCAGATCCCAGTGAATGGAGGACTTGTTGCCGTTAAACGCTTCGTCATAGGCTTGACCCGGCGTAAAGTGGAAGCTGCCGTCGATTTTTTCGTCAAACAGGATGTCCTTCATCGGATTTTGGATATAAGGATTGACGCCAATGGCAAATTCCCCGATGAAACGGGCGCCCTCGTCTGTGTCGAATACTTCGTTGATCTTTTTCGTATCGTTGGCGGTCGCTTCGACGATTTTGCCATCCTTGAAGGTCAGCTTGATATTGTCGTATGTAAAGCCTTGGTAAGGAGACGGCGTATTGTAGGAGATGACGCCGTTGACAGAGTCGCGAACAGGTGCGGTAAACACTTCCCCGTCCGGAATATTGGCTTCCCCGGCGCATTTGATCGCAGGAATGCCTTTGATGGAAAAGCTCAGATCGGTGCCAGGACCTACGATGCGGACCTTGTCGGTTTTCTCCATCAGTTCGACGAGGCTGTCCATCGCCTTATCCATTTTTCCGTAATCCAGCGTGCAGACATCGAAATAGAAATCTTCAAAGGCTGCCGTGCTCATGTTGGCCAACTGGGCCATCGAAGCGTTCGGGTAGCGGAGGACGACCCATTTTGTTTCAGGAACACGCACATCCAGTACCGGGCGCGTGTGCAGTCTGGAACTCAACTGGATCTTGTCGCCGGGAACATCAGCGTATTCATTGATGTTGTCGCCGCCGCGAATGCCGATGTAGACGTCCATCTTCTTCATGAAGGACACGTCAGCCTCGCGCATGATTTCCAGTTGCTTTTCATTGGTGTGAAGAAGCAGTTCACGCTGAATCGTAGGATCGATCAGCTGTACGAAAGGATTGCCTCCTGCTGCATACACTTCCCTGATGACGGCGCGAGTCAGTTCGGAAACAGAACCGACGGCATAGATGAGAACGTTTTCACCGCTTTGTACGCGGGTCGAGTAATTGACCAGAACATTGGCCAGTTTTTCCAAACGGGGATCTTTCATGGGTGAGTGTACCTCGCTTTCAGTAGCGTTCATACAGTATTGTAACATGAGAAAATCTGGCTTTGCCAGAAACCGCTATGCAAGCGATAAAAAATTTTTTTCTAACTCGTGAAGAAAAGAAAAAAGCTACCCGTCGACAGGGCAGCATGCGTATGAAACGCGCTATTCAGGATCCGGTCCTAATATATATGCAATCATTGGCCCTTATGTTCCACTAGTGCTGATTAATTGTCACAAGAGCAGCCGACAATTACCAACAGGATAAACAGGATCAACACCAGAGTGAAGTCGTCAAGGTTGCCGTTAAAGATGCTACTCATTAAACATCCTCCTTTGTTTGTTAAGCGTCAGTGCTTACATCCATAACATATGGGTTTTCGCACAATGCCGTAACAAGGGCAAACGCCCATTTTTCCGAAGTATATTATTCTGAAAACATGGAAAAGCTAGAGGATACGAAAGTACGACGCGAAACGAAAGGATGGCATTTGTCATGCGCAAAGCCTTGTCCGGCATGGACCATTATTTTTTGGAACCCGTTTTGATCAACGTGGGAGAAGACTTCAAATCGATTGTGTGGAAAGCGCAATACGATATGGATTTTAATACGGAGTGTCTGTTCTGTTTTTCCGAAAAGATTACCGGGTACCGGGTCGAAGATGAAGCAGGACGCTCCGGAAAAGTCGCAGTCTGTCCCCATTGCGAAAAAGTGAACGCCATTTACGCTTGAGTAATCCAGGTAACTTTTCCCGCTGCCGCTAAGAAAAAAGGGGGAAAGGTTTAGCCGGGGGGACCATGCTCGCAGAAGGGCATGGCGAAATGGCGGCAACAACAGGTTTCATCGAAGATCCGGGAGCATCAGCCCCTGATCGGGCAAAAGCGATGTCTCTTACAGGGGCATCGCTTTTGCTTGTGTCTGCCACTCTATCCACCATGTACCACCCCTGTTTTAGCAGGATTGAACCCTGTTAAATCGAATACGTAAGGGAGCATACATAAGGCAGGATAGAGGTGAACACATGCACAAGAAATGCAGCCGCTGTGGGAGAGACATGGAGATCATGCTGCGAAATGTCGTGTACCGGAAAAGGGTCAAAATCTTGAATGTACCGGTGCAAGTCTGTCAGAATGATCACTGCTCCCATTCCCAGGTCGTCGACGTAGTCAAGGAAGACCTGAAAGAATTGATGGAGAACCTGGGCCAGTATCCGGAGCGGCAGAACATCGAATTTGAAGACGTGTCAGAACTCTCTCATTTGCTGGTATTGATTGCGAACCAAGAAGAGGATGCTACGGTTCGGCAGGCTTTGGAAGAGCGGGTAAATGAACTGTTGGACCTGTTTTTGCTTGCGCAATCGCTTGGGGATCAGGAGTGGATGCGAGAGCTCCGGCAGCGTTTGACCAAAATCATGATTTGACTGTGGAGAGTTGTCCTGTTTGCTAGGACGGCTCTTTTTGTTATCGCTTCAAAATGCGGAAAGAATGCTTTTCGATACGGAAAGAATGCATCGCGATTGTGGGCTGGCGGGTGCACCGGAAGCATGGACTTCCGCATTTCTTTTCCGTATACTATGAACCACATAGGAGTGATGAGAGGAGCGATACGCCAATGTCAGTAAATCAGCTTCATTCCCTGGAGGAATTGGACCAGTTTGTGTCGGAAACAGGCAAGCGCCTGCTGTTCAAGCATAGTACGGTCTGCCCGATCAGCACGACTGCCTACGAGGAATTTCAAGCATTTTTGCGTGAACAGGACGTGCCGTCAGCGGTTATTCTCGTGCGGGAGGATCGTCCCGTATCCAATGCCGTTGCCGAGCGTTTCGCGATTACGCACGAGTCCCCGCAGATTTTTCTGCTGGAGGACGGCCAGGTCAAATGGCACACATCGCACTGGAAAATCACCAAAGCTGCGATAGCCGAAGCGATTAACGGGTAAACCAAAAACGGGTTGGCATATGGCGCCAGCCCGTTTTTCTATTCGGTCAAACGTTTCTCTCAAAAGCTATTCCCAGTACAATTCCAGTTTGTCGCCCGCCTGCAGCTCGCTATGAAAAGAAGCGGGCTCTCCGTTTATCAGCATGACGAGCCTGGTGAGGCCATCCGTCGCCGGTTTTTCCAGCGAGACGTCAACATAGCGGAAGACATCGCTGAATACGGGCGCGGCAGGCTGTGTCGCCTTTACGGTAATGATCGCACCGTCCTCTACCCGTTCGTGCTGCTCGGCAGGGCGGCCATTCATCGTAATCGACAGGGAAGAAAGCGCGATCGATACGGGAGTGCCGTTGAAGTGGACGGTCATCGACTCCTGCACCCATTCCTCCGGCGGAATGACGTCGCGGATCGCCGGCAGCTCGAGCGGCTCCTCCCGGAAGATCAGCTCATCTCCAGGTCTGACAAAGTCGCTGAGAGAAGCTGCCTTGCCGTTTATCTCCACGACTGTCTGTCGGGATGACAAGGAATACTCACGGCCGTTTACGCTGAATTGAACGGTTTCGGCGGCCGCGTCGGCAGATGCCGCAGAAAGCATGCCGGATTCGCGCAAAACCTCTTCTACCGTTCGCGGCAAACGGATGACAACCTCGCTCCGGTCAGCCAGCTCGGCGTCTAGCGGATGGGGCTGGCCATTCACCAGCGCGATTGGGCCCAAGGAAAGCGGCTGGCTGTTTACGGTCAGCTCCAGCGTATCCAGCTTGTCCATCAAATCGATCACTTGAGCCTTGGCGTCTTCTCCGTCTGATCCCGCCTCTGCCACGATCCGGTCGCCTTCCATGATCGGTGCGTCCAGACCGCTAGCCTCTCCGTTTTTCATGATGACAGGAGCGGTTCCATGCCCGCCGGGGATCATCTTCATCCGGCCGTTGACGGTCAGGGTGATCGCCATTCCCGGACGGCCATGCAGACGGCGAATATCCAGACCGGCAGCGATCAAAGCGTCACCGACGGTCATTTTCCGCAGATCGAAGATGCGGATGGGACTGTCGTTGACGGTGACGGTTACGTACTTCACCGGATGCCGCTGTGCAGCGACCGCAATCCCTACTGGCGTTACGAATTCCGGTCCGTTCAGCAGCGGATGCTCGCCGACAAATTGGCGGATGGCATCCGCTCCTCTGACCGCGACTCGCGCTGCCGGCAGCCCGAGTGCCTCTGCGACCCGTTCCGTCAGCTTGGGTGTCAGGCTGCCGCCGCCGATCAGCATCACGGCTTGCGGAGGCTTGCCGTTGAGCTCGAGGATCTTCATCGCGATTTTTCCGGCGAGATGGTTGATCTCCTTGTCGATTGCTTTTACGATCTCTTCGCTCGGCAGCGTCTGTTCAAGTCCGAGAATATCCGTGAACGTAATCATCTCGGAGCCGGTGAGGGCGCGCTTTACTTCCTCGGCCATCGGGAAGTCGAGCAGGAATGCGTTCATGAGAGCATCGGTAATTTCGTCACCGGCGACGGGCACCATCCCGTACGCGGTAATCGCTCCCTCCTCGGTCAAGGCGACGTCAGATGTGCCGGCGCCGATGTCGACAAGCGCGATGTTCAGCCTGCGCATCGTGACCGGGATGAGGACGTTGATGGCAGCGATCGGCTCCAGCGTGAGCGCCTGCATGTCCAGTCCGCAGCGGTTCAAGGCAGCCAGCAGAGAATCCACGACGACACGTGGCAAAAACGTCGCAATCACGTCTGCACTGGCTGTTTCACCGCGCTGGTCGATCAGGTTGCCGATCAATTCTCCATCCAGAAAGTAATTGACCACGCTGTACCCGACACAGTAATAGCGAGTCACGTCCTGTTCGTTCAGCTCCTGGGCCAACTGTGCCTGTGCCTCCTGTACGGCGGAAAACTCCAATGTCAGGACATCGTCACGGGCAATGGCTGCGTGACGCGACAGATGAATGTCCATCCTCACGCGCTTTGTCCGAAGCGAGCGGCCCGCCGCAGCGACAGCTACCCGCTTGAGCGGCCCGTGCTTTATTTCCAACTCTTCTTTTATTTTTCCGATGACTTTGGAAACGGCGATCACATCGTGTATTTGACCGTCCAGCATCGAGCGTTCGTCGTGCTCGCGGACGGTGCAGTCAATCACGCGAAATTGTTCTCCACAGGGTTCCACGATCAGCCCTACTACGCTGCGGGTTCCGATATCCAAAGCAAAAATCAGCTCTTCTGACGATGATTGTTCATGGTCTGACAATGGGATGTCACTCCTCTTACCGGTGGAAATTCCGGGAAATGAATGTGTATGTTATTCGACTCGAAACGGGGAGAATCCTGTCGAATCAAGGAATCTTCTTATTCCTACAAGAAAATTTTGAAAACGCTATAAAATACTTTACAATTTACTTTCGCGCTTTTTGGCGCTAAACTGCTGACAAAGGGGTTTCGATCCATTATAATAAGCCTAATTTATTTCAAAAAGCCTACAAACTAGAAGAGAAGAGGAGAGTGGAGACGAATGGCACATGATCCAATCGAAACCATGCGCAAACAGATAGACGAGATCAACCTGGAGATTCTCGCCTTAATCAACAAACGGGCAGCTCTTGTCCAAGACTTGGGGAAGGAAAAGCTGAAGCAGGGGATCAATCGTTTTGATCCGGAGCGCGAGCGCGAAATGTTGAACCTACTGGTGGAAAACAACAACGGACCTTTTACCGACAATACCATCCGTCACCTCTTCAAACAGATTTTCCAGGCTTCTCTCGACTTGCAAAAGGACGACAACAAGAAAGTCCTGCTTGTGAGCCGCAAGAAGCAGCCGGAGGACACCGTACTTACCATCAAAGGAGTAGTGTTTGGCGGAGGCGAACCGCTTCTGATCGCCGGACCGTGTTCGGTCGAAAGCTATGAGCAAGTCCGGGCTGTGGCGGAAAACCACGTCAAACGGGGACTTCGCGTATTGCGCGGCGGCGCGTTCAAGCCTCGCACATCGCCTTACGACTTCCAAGGCCTGGGCGAAGAAGGCCTGCAGATTCTCAAGCGCATCGGCGACGAATTCAACCTCGTCACCATCAGCGAGATCGTGACGCCTGCCGACCTGGAGATGGCAACCAAATACATCGACGTGATCCAGATCGGCGCCCGCAACATGCAAAACTTCGAGCTGCTGAAAGCTGTGGGACGCCTCAATCATCCGGTTTTGCTGAAGCGCGGCTTGTCTGCGACGATCGAGGAATTTATCTACGCTGCCGAGTACATCTTGTCCGAAGGCAATACCCAAGTCATGCTCTGCGAACGCGGTATTCGCACGTACGAAAAAGCGACCCGCAACACGCTGGACATCTCCGCAGTGCCGCTTTTGAAGCAGGAGACGCATCTTCCTGTTTTCGTAGACGTCACTCACTCTACCGGCCGCCGCGATCTGCTCCTCCCTACGGCCAAGGCAGGTCTCGCTGTGGGAGCAGACGGTGTCATGCTGGAAGTCCATCCTGACCCGGATGTGGCCCTCTCCGACGCCAAGCAGCAGGTCAACATTCCGCAGTTCAACGAAATCGTGGATCAATTGCTTGCTTCGGGATTATATAAGGAAGCAAAGATTGCCGTAGAAAGATAAACCGCAAGCGGATAACTGAAACTGGATGCACCAAAAGAGCTTTCCCGATTGCGGGAAAGCTCTTTTTGAAAGCCGACACGCTCGAAAGCAGCTATAATGGAAACCTCCCCGCTAAAAAAGCGTATAACTAAGAGAAACAAAGGGGGGACGAGAAATGCTTGCAATGAATGCAGCCATGATTGTTTTTACGCTTTTGATTCTCGCATCTCTCGCTATAGCCGGCTACAAGGCATTTGTCCGCAAGCAAAGCATTTCTCACAGCTACACCCCGTTTGATTATATTGCCGGCCAGACGAACGTGGAGTTTCATGAGGAAAAGGAAGAGCAGGAAGAACACGCCGGTCAGGGAGACGGCTTCGATAAAAATGAACGTTCCAGGCGGTTCCGGGTGTAGCTGGGACATCCTTTCATTTGACGAAAAACCTCGCAACCAGTAAGCTAAAACATAACAGATGGACTTCGGGGGAAGGAGCATGTTTATGAGTGAGCAGGGCCATTGCTGTTCGTCAGAGCGGTCGACGCCGCGGGCAGACAAGATCAAGGCAAATATGATCTCCCGTCTGAACAGAGTTGAGGGACAGGTTCGCGGCATTCGCGGCATGGTGGAAAAGGATGTCTACTGCGACGATATCCTCAACCAGATCGCCGCCGTTCAATCTGCGCTGAATGCCGTCGGAAAAATACTGCTGGAAGGGCACATGAAAAGCTGTGTCATGGAGCGGATCCAACAAGGCGACAACGAAGTGATCGACGAGCTTTTGAAAACGATGAATAAATTGATGAAATGACGGGGAGCCGTGTCCGGAAAACAATTGCAACCGGACACTGCTTGTCGTATCATAGGTGCATACATTTATGAAAACACTATGAAAACCATAAAATGGGGAAAGTGAGGGTGTGTGATGCCGGTAACTATCTATGACGTGGCTCGGGAAGCAGGGGTCTCCATGGCGACAGTGTCCCGAGTCGTTAACGGAAATCCGAACGTAAAACCGCTGACAAGGAAAAAGGTCTTGGCTGCCATTGAGCGCCTCGGATACCGTCCCAATGCAGTCGCACGCGGTTTGGCGAGCAAGAAGACAACTACGGTCGGTGTCATCATTCCGGATATCTCCAGTTTGTTCTTTTCCGAATTGGCACGCGGGATCGAAGACATCGCGACGATGTACAAATACAATATTATTTTGTGCAACTCTGACCAGCGCCTGGAGAAAGAGCTTCAATTGATCAACACCCTGTTGGAAAAGCAGGTGGACGGGTTGTTGTTCATGGGAGCGGAGATTAAAGAGGATCACCTGCAAGCTCTGACTTCTTCCTCCGTCCCTACGGTGCTGGCAGCTACGAGAGACGCCGACAACACGCTGCCTTCGGTCACGATCGATCACTTCCAGGCTGCTTACGATGCCACCAAGGAATTGATCGAGCACGGACATGAGCGGATCGCCATGATTACCGGGCCGATGAACGACCCGCTTGGCGGCTTGATGCGCTATCAGGGCTACAAGCGTGCGCTCGAAGATGCGGGTCTGCCGGTTGATGACGCATTGGTCACGCAAGGCAATCTGTTTTATGAGTCCGGCTTGCAGGCAACAGGCCAATTCCTCACACTGGAGAAACGGCCTACGGCTGTGTTTGCGGCCAACGATGAGATGGCCATCGGGGCAATTCACGCGGCGCAGGATGCCGGCCTGAACGTTCCCGAAGACCTCGAGGTGATCGGTCACGACAACATTCGATTGGTCGAAATGGTGCGTCCTCGCCTGACCTCGGTCGTACAGCCGATGTATGATATCGGTGCCGTTGCGATGCGACTGCTCACCAAATACATGAACAACGAACAAGTCGACGAGCATGTCGTTTTGCTGCCGCACCGGATTGAGTATCGGGAAAGCACCAGGCCGCGAGTGACCGCTACGAGCTAAGGCTGCATCACTGCAGCAAGAGGAGGACAGCAATGAGAATCGGAATAATCGGCGCCATGGATGAAGAAATCGCCTTGTACATGGAGAACATGACAGGGACGACTGCTTCTGAAAAGGCGGGGATCACATATTACGAAGGCGAATGGGAAGGCAGTACAATCGTCCTGTGCAAATCAGGCGTGGGAAAAGTAAACGCTGCTGTTACCACGCAAATCCTGATCGACCAGTACAAGGTGGACAGCGTCATTTTTACCGGGGTAGCGGGCGCGCTGCATCCGGAGCTGAACATCGGCGACATTGTCGTTTCGACAGACTGTATCCAGCATGATATCGATGTGACGCCGCTCGGGTTTGCGCCAGGGCAAATTCCGTTTACCGAGAAATCCGTCTGGGAGGCAGACCCGGGCTTGATCCATCTGGCAGTCAAAGCGGGCAAGGAGCTCGAAGCCGGTGTTCAAGTCACGACCGGCCGTATCCTCTCCGGCGACCAGTTCGTGGCCGACCGCGAAAAGGTACAGCAGCTCCATCAGCAGTTTGCTGCCCATTGCACCGAGATGGAGGGGGCTGCGGTCGGACAAGTATGCTCGATGAACGGCATTCCCTTTGTCGTCGTTCGGTCGATGTCGGATAAGGCAGATGGCTCTGCACACGTCAATTTTCCGGAGTTTACCAAGCTAGCATCCGAGCGCTCCTACTCTATGGTCCAGCGTATGCTGAGAGCGATGACACCCGCAGTCATTGTGTACTCGACGAAAAACTGCATCGACTGCGATATGGTGAAAAATTGGCTGACCGCGAAGGGAATTGCCTTTGAGGTGCGCGATGTCATGACCAGCCGGACGTTCCAGGAGGAAGTAGAACGTTTTGGCTTCATGGGAGTGCCGGTCACCGTAGTCGGGGACAAGGCAGTAAAAGGCTTCCAGCCAGCAGAGCTGGAAAAATTGGTGGACGGACGTTCATAATCGTTTCGACAGTGAAAAAACCGGTCTCTGAGAGGCCGGTTTTTTGTATATGCGAAGGTAAAATTCCTCATTATTCTTGCGATTTGGTCAAATTCAGTCTCCATCTGTGATCGGCGCGTACATTTTGGCTCTCTCCAGCGTCACCCGATTTTTCTCGGTGATTTCGGCTCGGCGGGGGATCGGCGGAAACGGGGTGTCGAACAGCCTGTCCGGAAGCTTTTCTTCACTCAGAGGCTGCCAGCGGGCAAGCCAATTAACCGGCAAAGGCCCGTCTGCAAGTGGTTGATCGCTCATCTCGCTCCACAACAAGGTCCAGGCCCTGGGAACGACCCGCCAGATATCATAGCCGCCGCCGCCGACTGCGATCCATTTTCCGTCGCAATACTCATGGGCGAGTTGATGGGCCAGACGCGGGATTTCCTGATAAATCCTCATGGAGCAGGAAAGGTGCGTAAGCGGATCGTAAGCATGGGCGTCACAGCCGTTTTGTGTCAGAATGACATCCGGTTGAAAGCCTCTGGCCAGCTTCGGAAGCAAATCCCGATAAACATCGAGGAACGAATCGTCCTCTGTAAACGCATCCAAAGGGACGTTTACCGAATAGCCGTATCCGCTTCCATCTCCGCGTTCCGTCAGGTTGCCGGTACCGGGAAACAAGTACTTTCCCGTTTCGTGAATCGAGACGGTCAGGACGTTGGGATCGTCGTAAAAAGCCCATTGCACCCCGTCGCCATGATGGGCGTCCGTGTCGATATAGAGGACGCGCGCATTCCAATGCTTGCGCATATAAGCGATTGCCACGGAGCAGTCGTTGTAGATGCAAAACCCGGAAGCCCGGCCGCGGAAAGCGTGGTGCAGACCGCCAGCGGGATTGAACGCATGCTCGGCACGGCCGGTCATGACAGCGTCTACCGCTTGCAGCGTACCGCCGACGATCCGGGCGGAAGCTTCATGCATTTGCGGAAAACAGGGAACATCCTCCGTCCCCAGACCATAGCTGGCTGCTGCAGGCAGTTCTTTGTCGCTATGTCCCTGGTCGCGAACAAAATCGATGTAGCGCCGGTCGTGCACCAGCGCCAGTTCATCATCCGTGGCCATCCGCGGAGGCAGGATATCGGCGTCAGTCAGTAAGCCATAAGCGCTCATCAGATCATGGGTCAACAGAAGACGGCGCTGGTTGAAAGGGTGTTCATCATTGAAGTAATACTGGGTGTAGTCCGGAGAGTAGATCAGACGAGCGTTGCGGCTCAATGGCTGGTCCCTCCTTCCCCGGGCGCGATGACGGTGAAGCCATGGTCGCGCAGCTTTTGGACGATCGGGCGGGGGTCAATGGTTTGAGCGCGAAAGACGAGACTTTTCTTCGCCGGCTTGGACCCGGGGAAAACGACGATGCTGGATACATTGACCTGGGCTTCCCGGAACACCTGGCTTACTTCCGCAAGCATTCCCACGCGGTCGTCCACCTCCACCTCGATGTGCGAGCTCGGCTTGTTTACGCCAAAAAGCTCGATCAAGCTGTTGAACAAATCCGATTCCGTGATGATGCCAACCAAGCGGTTTCCTTCCACGACGGGAAGCGACCCAACTTTGGATTCGTAGATCTGCACGGCCGCATCCTCGATGAAATCCAGCGGATGGGCAGTGAGGACCTGGCGCTTCATAATCTCGGAAACGGGCTTGCCAAAAATGGTCTCGTCGTCTTTTTTCGGCAACAGAATGGAAGGGAGGGCTTCCCGCAGGTCGCGGTCGGAAAGAATGCCGACGAGACGTTCCTGTTCTACTACGGGCAGGTGTCGAATCTTATTTTCACGGAGCAGCTGCAAGGCTTCGCCGATCGTGGTCGTCGGACTTGCGGTGATGACCTGTCTACGCATAATGCTTTCGATACGCATGAAAGATTATCTCTCCATTCGTAATTGAGATCAAAGCTGACAGAATCTCGTAAAGCAGTGATGCCAGGAGCTAAAATAAGAAACGATTCTGAAACCGCATGGCGTCAAAGGCAGCCACGCTCTCCGGCGGGACGCGCTTGCCGATGCGGGCCATCAAACAGTTTGCCGGATGCGAGCAGATTTCCGGATCATCCGTAGCCATCCAGACCATTCCGGCGCTGCCCATCACTTTCTCCATCACTTTACGGTACTGCCACACATCTAGGCCGGTTCCTTTCAAATCCCAATGCCAGTAGTACTCCGTCGTAATGACGATATAATCCTCCAACGCGTCATCCGAGAAAGCCACCTCCAGCAGGGCTTTGGCCACGCCTCCCGCACGGATGCTCTGGCTCACTTCAATCGCTCCGAGCTCCAGCAGATCAGGGAGCCTGGCCTGGGACCACCTCTCCATCGGGTCCGGATAGAGAAAGGTAGCATAACCGAGCACGAGATCCCCGTCCCGGACGAGTACGATGCGACCTTCAGGCAGTGCCGCGATCTCCACCAGCGCTTTGTGCTGTTCTTCCGGTATCCGAAACGCCTTCAGGCCATCGTCAAATCGCATAGCCGCCAAACGATCCGCTGGAACGGGGCCCTCCACCAGCAGGCTTTTGCCGTTTATTGCGACATGCTTGGAGTAGTATCTCTTGATGTGTTCCATTCGGTCACCTCCCGTAGTAGGAAAACAGAGATGGCAAGCAAGCTACCATCTCTGTTGTGTGTTTCTCATCTCTAGCTGTATTCAGTTTAGTTCGCTGTTACGCTGTTGGATTGTGACGATTCTCCGTAACTATTTACGGCTGTGACATAGTATGAGCCGGCCACATCTCCGGATTTGTTGATATAGCTGGTACCCGTCACCGTGTCGATCAAAAGGAATCCGCTCGCAGGATCGGGACTGTAGTACACGTTGTAGGCAATGACCTGTTCACTGCTGCGGTTTGCCTTCCATTGCAGCTTCCAACCATCGGACGAGGTGGACATCGTCAAGGATTGGGGAGCAGAGGGCGGAGCATTGGAAGGCTGCTGGCCACCATTGCCTTCGTTCGTCTCGCCGGTTGGCGGTACCTGTACATCCGGCGGAATAGCATCAGGCTGTCCGATACCGTTTGGCGGCACGGGAACCTCCCATGTACCGGCAGAGGAGTCGGCAGAAGCGATCGCAGAAGGCGATGATTCTTGTCCGCTGATATCCACAGATGTGATGTAGTACCCGTTCAAGCCGCTGCCGCCTGCGTCTGTATAGGTAACGATTGCAGGATCCTTGACGGTAGCGATCTGCACGAAGCCCACTTGCGGATCGGCCCGATAGACCCGATAGCCGAGGAGATCAGCTTCTCCGCCGGATTGCCAGCTGAGAACCGTCTGATTGCCCGATTTGGAAGCCTTGACGTTGCTCGGCGGAGCGGGCGGACCACCCGTTTCCGTCCGGGGGTCTTCTTTCTCAGGCAGCCGCTGATCCCAATCCGGCGGCTTGGCTGAAGTCTTCCTGTTCTTGTCCGTGACCTCGAGCACTTGCTTGCCGTCTGGTGCCGGGTCTGGTGAACGGAAGAAAATTCCTTCTGTCACGAAATCGTCCGGCGTCCCTTCCTTGGCCAGATAGCGGACATTGTTGTATTCAACGATTCGTGCCCGTTGATGGGCATCGTCCACTTTTGTCGGGACAAACTGGCGATTAAACAGATCGGTTATCAGATGCCCGGCTTCTTTCGACAGCTCGCTCGGCAAAAGGCCCGACTTGCTGTCTATCGTAGCGCTGACGATCCCGGCCGGTTTTTTGAAAGTGGCATCCGGCGGCGACAGCTCGGGATACTTTTCGCCGATTTCTTTAATGATTTTGCCCCAGACGACCATCGGCACGTACTTGTCCTTGTCAGGCATCGGATACGGCTCATCGTAGCCGACCCATACGCCCAAGGAGACCTCAGGGGTATACCCGACAAACCAGAGGTCATTGGAATTGTTGGTCGTTCCCGTCTTGCCTGCTACATCTACCTTGCGCGGCACGTATTTGCGAATGTGGTTGCCCGTCCCGGCATTGACGACGGTGCGGAGCATATCAGTGATCAGGTATGCTGTTTGTTCACTGTACACCTGCACGGGCTGGCTTTCGTGACGATAGACGATTTTGCCCTGGCTGTCCTCGATCCGGTCGATGAGGTAGGCATCGACAAACGAACCGTGATTCGCAAAGGTAGCATAAGCATTGGTAATTTCTTCGACGGTCAAACCGTAGCTCAGACCGCCGATAACCCCGGTGGCTGCGTAATTGTCATTTTCCACCAGTGTGGTTACGCCCATTTTTTTTACGTACTCCAGAGCGGTCGGGATTCCGACTTTCAGGTAAGTCTTGATCGCCGGGATATTCCACGATTGGCGCAGCGCTTCTCTGGCGCTTACCACGCCCTGGTATTTGTTGTTCCAGTTCATGGGCATGTGCGATCCGTTGCGCCCGTCAGCGAGGACGAGCGGCGAGTCGTCGATCGGTGATCCAGGCTGCAGGATTCCCAGCTCAAAGGCGGGGGCATAGGCAGCCAAAGGCTTCATCGCCGACCCCGGTTGACGCTGAGCAGTCGCGTGATTGGTCTGCTCTACCTTGAAGTCGCGCCCCCCGATCATCCCCAGAATGGCGCCGGTTTTGTTGTGGATGAGCATTGCACCCACTTCTTCCAGCGCGTTTTCAATCTTTTCTGTCTTCCCGTTGGAACGGCGGATGGTGTAGGTCCGGTTTTGGCCGAAATTTTTCGGATCGGCTGCGATTTGCTGCATGAACTTGTATACATCCTTGTGAATCGTGGTATATACCTTGTAGCCCCGTGTCAGGATGTCGCGCCGTTTTTCTTCGACCAACTGGCGGTATTCATTGCGGCCGACTGTTTCCTTGTCGCGCCCTTTTTCTTTCAGATCGGCATCCACCAGTGCCCGTGCTGCGCGTTCCTCGATGTCCATCATCAGGAACGGGACCTCCCTGTAGGCCTGCTTTGTGGGCGCGGCCAGGCGGGGAGTGAGATCAGTCTTGAGGGCCTCGTCGAACTGTGCCTGTGTTATGTAGCCGTTCTCCTGCATGCGCTCGAGCACCATTTTCTGGCGGTCCTTGCCGCGCTGGTATCCTTCGCTCGTAAACGGTGTATACATCCCGGGGTTTTGAATCATTCCCGCCAGGTAAGAGGCCTCTGCCAAATCGAGGTCCTTCACATCCTTGTTGAAAATCCCTTTGGCAGCTGCCTGAACGCCGTAAACAACAGAGCCGTTCACGTTTTTGCCGAGATAGATTTCATTCAGGTAGGCTTCCAGAATCTGATCCTTGGAAAACATGCGCTCGATGCGGATCGCGGTGAAGATTTCGCGAACCTTCCGGGAATGGCTTACTTCCTGGGAGAGGATCGTGTTTTTGACCAGCTGTTGGGTGAGCGTGCTGCCTCCGGTTACGACCGGCTGGTTGGTAAAGTCCTGATAGGCTCCCCGCAGCGTGGATTGCAAGACCACTCCTTTGTGGTGAAAGAAATTTTTGTCTTCCGTCGCAATGACCGCATTGATCAGATGAGGCGATACTTCCGACTTTTTCACCAAACGCCGGTCGCCCTCGGCTGCACGGAGCGGACCGATCAGCGTACCGTCATTGTAGTAGGCAAAGCCGGTCAAATAGTTGGTGAAAATTTTCTCGGCCAACTCTGCTTTGCTGCGTACAGGCTCGTCCTTCACAAGGGCGGCAACGTAGCCTGCCAGAATTCCTCCTGCCAAAACGCCACCCATGAGTCCTAAGAGAAACAGGCCCGAGACGATCAGCGTCACCATTCGTCTGCGGCCTCGTCGGCGTTTTTTCTTTGTCGATTCAGAGGAAGAAGTGTGGTTGTTCGACATGATCTACGACCCCCTAGCATCCTGATTATACCATAGGAGGAACCGCGAGGATAGCGGGTCTGAGTTGACACCGTCGGGGCGTTATGCCAAAATAGCCTTATAATTTTTTGCGAGTAAAATGCAAAACAGCGTCGAACGGCGACAGTAGCAAGTGACAAGCGGATGAAAGGGAAAGTGGCATGGATCAGCCGGACGAAAGTGGCGGAGGATTCGGGCCGATTCCTGCAGAGAGCTGGTGGTCGGTGAAAATCAGCCCCTTGCACGTTGCGAATTACACGTCGGGAGCTTGCCGGTTATGCCGGACGGTGCAGGCCGTTATCCTGTATTCGAGCGGAAAAAATGAGCATTCTTCATTTTTTCAACTAGGGTGGTACCGCGGGTTCAATCTCGTCCCTATTTTGGGGCGGGATTTTTTTGTTTTTCACAAACTTATTTGAATAGGAGCTGTAACAGTGATGAGCAGTGAGCAAATCAATCAAACCAACGAAAAATTCACGCTGACGGAAGCGCAAAAGCAAGAGGTGGAGCGTCAGTTGGCGATCATTCGCCGCGGCGCGATGGAGATCATCCCGGAGGAGGACCTGCGCCGCAAGCTGGAGCGTTTCGTCGTTACGGGCCAGCCGCTGAAGGTGAAGCTCGGGCTCGATCCGTCCGCCCCTGACATTCACGTGGGCCATACGGTTGTCCTGCAAAAAATGCGCCAGTTCCAGGAGCTGGGCCATACGATCCAGCTCGTGATCGGCGACTTTACCGGCCGGATTGGCGACCCCACCGGAAAATCCGAGACCCGCAAACCGCTCACCGAGGAACAAGTAAAGGAAAACGCGAGAAGCTATGTGGAGCAATTCGGAAAGGTGCTCGATGCCAGCCGTGTCGAGGTCAACTACAATTCCAGCTGGCTGGCTCCGCTGACATTCTCCGAGGTTGTGGAACTGGCAGCCAAGACGACGGTTGCCCGCATGCTGGAGCGGGATGATTTTGAAAAACGGTACAAAAGTGAACAGCCGATTTCCCTGCATGAATTTTTTTACCCGCTGATGCAGGGATACGATTCCGTAGCGCTTCAAAGCGACGTCGAGCTGGGCGGTACGGACCAGAAGTTCAACCTTTTGATGGGACGCAACCTGCAAAAGGAATACGGTCAGGAACAGCAAGTGATTCTGACGATGCCGCTCCTTGAGGGCCTGGACGGCGTGCAAAAAATGTCCAAAAGCTTGGGGAACTACATCGGCGTCAACGAACCGGCCAACGAAATATACGGGAAAGCGATGTCTGTGCCGGATGAGCTCATGCTTCGCTACTACGAGCTGGCTACGGACATGAGCAATGAGGATCTGGAGGCGCTCCGGGCAGGGCTGGCAGACGGCAGCGTTCACCCGCGCGATGCGAAAATGAATCTCGCCAAGACCTTTGTCCGGATGTACCACGGAGAGGAAGCGGCGGAAGCGGCGGAGAACTACTTCAAAACCGTATTCCAGCAGCGGGCGCTGCCGACGGACATTCCGGAAGTAAAACTGGACGCAGCCGCGTATGAAAATGGCGAAGCGGGTATCGTCAACCTCGTCTTTGATCTCGGACTGGCAGACTCCAAAGGGGAGGCACGCCGGATGGTTCAGCAAGGAGCTGTCAAAATCAACGAGGAAAAAGTGGCGGACATCAACGCCAGTGTGAAGCTTGCAGACGAGATGGTCGTTCAGGTCGGCAAGCGGAAGTTTGCCAAAGTGAAGCTGGGGTAGTTGAAGCGTATCATAGAATGGTTAGAGAGCTCCTGCGTTGTATTCCAAAGCACAGCGCCGGGGCTTTTTTCTTCGGGTCAGCTAAAACGAGGAATCGGCAAGGTCGCCGTGGAAGAGAAAAAGGGGAGTCCGAAGACTGTCGGAAATGGGAGTGGAAACGCATGGTGAAACGGCTGATCGAAGACTACGCAAATGGAAGTGAAAAGCTCCGCAGGTCCATCCACGGACTGACTACAGAGGAAATGAGCTTCAAGCCGGGGCCGGAAAAATGGAGCATCCACGAGATCATCGTACATATTTGCGATGCGGAGATCGTAGGCGTGCAGCGGATGAAGAAGGTATTGGCAGAAGACCGGCCGCTCCTGACCGGGTATGATCAGGATGCCTGGGCGCGTTCTTTGGGTTATTCGCAGCAGAATGCCGAGCGGGCCTTGCAGCTGTTCCAGTTGCTGCGTGAGGAAATGGCGTCTGTACTGCAGCGGGTGAAGGATGAAGAGTGGGGGAGAGAAGGCATTCACACCGAAGCGGGTCCGCTTTCGCTGCTGCAGTTGTTGGAGCGCTATGTCAACCATGTCCATGACCATCTGGCACAAATTGAGCGGGTAAAAGCGGCATATGCCGCCCGTTAGCCCTTAAATTCGGAAAGCACTTCTGTAAAGGCTGCGGAGAAAACAAAAAGAGCAGGCCAGTAATGGCACTGCTCTTTTTTTATCCGAAAGATTAACGGCTGTAGAACTCAACGATCAGAACTTCGTTGATTTCAGCAGGCATTTCTTCGCGGTCTGGCAGGCGGTTGAACGTACCTTCCAGTTTGTTGTCGTCGAACGTGATGTAGTTCGGCAGGAAGTTGCGTGCTTCCACAGCATCCTTGATGATTTGCAGGTTGCTGGATTTCTCGCGAACGGAGATCACGTCGCCTGGTTGTACGCGGTAAGAAGGAATGTTAACTTTTTTACCGTTTACCAGGAAGTGGCCGTGGTTAACGAGCTGACGAGCAGCAGGGCGAGTTGGAGCCAGGCCCATGCGGTATACCACGTTATCCAAACGGGATTCCAGCAGTTTCATGAAGTTTTCGCCCAATACGCCAGCCATTTTACCGGCTTGCTCGAATGTGCGGCGGAATTGCTTCTCGCTAACACCAAACATGTGGCGCAGCTTTTGCTTTTCTTGCAGCTGGATACCGTATTCGCTCAGTTTACGACGGTTGTTGTGACCGTGTTGACCTGGAGGAAAGTTGCGTTTAATGTCTTTGCCTGTACCATCCAGGGAAATGCCCAGACGACGAGCCAGTTTGTGACGAGGACCTGTGTAACGTGCCATGTTTTCATTCTCCTTTAAGTTGGATTCGCAGGTGTTTACTTCCGCGAGGCTAGTTTCGTCTTTAGCTACACGAACTTCGGACGGTAGCATTTCCGCATCGTGCTCCTTGGCAGGAGTTCAGCCGCAGCCTGCAAGGGACGAAACTAAGAGGGTCTACCTCCCGTTTTTACCTACAATCAATGCCACCCTGTACACATACAATCAATATTATCTTTTCTTTTAGGAGAATGTCAAGAAAAAATGGGGAGTTGCCTTGTTTGCAGCACGCGGCTGTCTGTCTCTTTTGCCTCTATTTTCTTCTCGCCATGTCCTCTTTCAGTGGCTCTCAGAATCGGGGATTCTCGTCCAGCTTGCTGCGCACCTCCAGGAATCGCGAAAAGGCGATGGCCGCATCGGCCCGGGAAACGGTGTCCTCCGGATGGAATTCCTGGCCGCTTTTCATGATGCCCAGCGAAGTGACAATCACGATGGCCCCACGATTTTTTGACTTGGCGATATCGGTTAGGTCGGACTGGAACATGTCCGAGTAATCCGCCAGCTTGCGATATCCAAGCGCCCGTACCAGCATGTCGGCCAGCTCTTCACGGGTGATTTTCTCGTCCGGCCGCAGCGAGCTTACATTTCTGTCCAGAAGCCCGCGGTCAACCGCAGCCTCTACGGCAGCAAAATACCTGGATGTATTGGCCACATCGGCAAAGCTTGCCTTGCGTTCCAGTGAGATGCCAAACATCCGTCCCTGGTTCAGGCTGATCATCAGCATTTCGATCATTTCACCGCGCGTAATCTCTTTTTCCGGCATAATCTTTCCGTCAACAAGGGAGAGCGCATCGTACTCGTACATCAACAGCAGTTCCTTCTCGGCCTTGTGTCCATCCAGATCGGAAGGCGGAGTGCGATGCAGTTCAATCGTTTTCCCCGTCGCCGTGCTGCGCCATTCCCCGGATAAGGCATCGAGGAAGTACCCTTGCTCAAGCGGAGTGGTCGTCATGCGGTAGACCAGTTTGGCCTTTCGCTCCGGCAGAGGGGCGATTTCGACACCACCCTTTTGTTCCAGCGGTTTTACCGGGAGCTGCTCCAGCATGTAAACAGCTTCCGGCTTCGCTTCTTTCAGCCAGGCTTCTGCTGCTTTGTCGGCTGAGATGTGATCGCCGAGCCGGGATGGATAGCTTTCCCGTCCAAAGTCGAGGTTGAATGACATCAGCTCGCCGCTTTTTTTGTCGTAGGTAAGATGGGCCGATCCCGAAGCTGCCGCTATGCCGTTTACCAAGCGGAGGAAGCGTACGGTGTAGGACGTGTCCGGCTGCTGTTCGCCCGTTTCTTCTTGCGGCGGATCGAGATAAAGCCGGTTGGCCCAGGTGGGCGCGAATTTTTTCAAGTCCTCAATCGCTCTCTTTTCGATTGCTTTTGGATTCGTCTCTTGTTTTGTAGCGGCCGCCTTCAGGGTATCAGGCAAATTGGTGTAAAAGCTGTACACATCGCCGGTGATGGCATCGACCGCAGCCGAAGCAAAAACCTGCTTCTCTTTATTTTCAAAATCGAGATTCCAGACTGGCCTGTTGCTGCGGTGGTCGCTTTCGCTGTAATTGGCAGAGCGAAGTGCATAGCCTTTCAGCCCAAATACCTGATCGACCAGAGAGACGGCTGCATCCTGACTGAGCGGTTTTCCGGCATTGCGAGGCGACAACGGCTTGCTGCTGGCCGGAACAGGCTCTTCTTCTGGCTTTGCCGGTTTCAGCTGGGGCGTCAAGAGAGTGCCGTCCGATCCGTCCAGAAACAGTTTGAAGGGATTGTCGTAGGCCAGGATCGGCTTATCCCTGTTTTCCCCTTGGGCTTCCCAAGGCACTACGTAGGACAGTGTGGGCTTCAGCGCTTTTTGGAAAAGCTCGGCCGCCTCTTCGGAAGATATCATTTTGCCAGGGCTTTCAAAGGTGACGTCATCGTTCCAGGAAACCGAGTAATTGGTCACCTTTCCAGAGGAGTCAACGGTAATATCCACAGAGTTGTCCGGGAACGGAATATCGTCCACGAGACGGACAAAGCGAAACGCATAGGAAGCGTCTGCATTCAGCGGAGTTTTTTGCACCGGCTGATCGTCATGGTACAGTCTCGTCTCCTTCCATTTCGACGGAACGTTGGCGGAGAAAAACTCCTCTGCTTTTTTCCGGGCGTCGTCATACGAAATGCGGTTGGCGTAATCAGGCTTGGATGCGTTCCTGTTGTACGATGAAAAGGACGTCAATTCTCCCGTGTCGGCGTTGATGCCCACACTGTAGGAGTGTTCGATTTCCGCATCGTTCTTTGATTTTTTTACCCAGTAAAACGTCCATTCCGGAAATGCCCGCCAGGGATCGGCAGAGCGGAAGGAGACGTTGTTGAGCTCCAGGCCGGCGGTCGAGACAAATTTGCCGGCAATTTTCATAGCCGCGTCTTTCGAGATTTTTGCCTTGCCTGATTGCGCCGAAGCAGGCTGGCCAGCCGACCCTTTGGAAGCAGGCATGGCAGGAGAGGCTGCGCTGGCCGCGTTTGCGTCTGCGGGCAAAGCTGCTCTCGTCTCCCCGTAAGCAAGCGACCCGGGAGCCAGCAGGCTGGCGGTCAAGAGAATCGATCCGGAACGGACCAACAGTGTTTTCATAATTTATCCCCCCAAGTTGTATCTGACATCTTGCCACTACAACTTCTGACGCAGGGAAGAGAAGCGGCGTTTCAATAGATTGGAAGAAAAACAAACGGAGGAGGGGAAAAATGGGAATTTTGTCCTGGTGCAAAAGCGAATCGTTATGGAATTGCAAACATTCATCTTATATAATAAATAAAGAGTTGTGAATACAAGCAGTACGGCTGAGGAGGAAACGCATTGCATACTGTCATCTACCTCGTTCGCCACGGAGAAACAGATTGGAATCTGGCTCGCCGAATTCAAGGCCACAGTGATATTGCCCTTAATGAATCAGGGAGGAGCCAGGCTCAGAAGGTAGGTGTCCGCTTTCGCGGTGAGACGATTCACGCCGTTTACGCCAGTGATTTGGCCCGCGCACGGGAAACAGCCCAGTGCATCGCCGAGAATGTCGGCTGCACCGTTTCCACTCTGACTACCTTGCGCGAGCGTTGCTATGGAGAGTGGGAAGGGCTGACCTATGAAGAAATCAAGGTCCGTTTTGCAAATATGGACGAGACAGCGTGTGGAATAGAGACGTTTGAGGATATGCAGCAGCGCGCGGCTGCCGCGTTGACCGAACTGGCCGACCGCCATGCGGGAAAAGCGATTGTCGTCGTTTCTCACGGCGGGCTGATTAACAGCTTCCTGCACGGTGTGACAGGCGGCCAGCAGGGAACAGGAATCACCCGAATCGACAATACGGGGATCAACGTGTTTCATTACGTTGACCGGCGATGGGAAGTAGTTACAGTAAATGATACGGACCATTTGGAAGACTGACAAAAAGTGGAGAGAGGGAGTATTGCGTGTCAAGTAAAATGTTGGGGAAGTTGGAAACGGTCTTTTCCTACATGGCCCACTTCATGCTGCTATCCTGGCCGGAAAAGCGCCCGGGCATTCTATTCTTGACAGATTCAGCCGGAATCCTGGTATCGTTCATGGAAATGCAGGTCGGCCAATCCTGGAATCCCAACAAACTCTGCCTCCAGGCGGGCAATAAGCTCATCGACGAACCCCACTCTCCTGTCTCCCAAGCGTTGCGTACAGGAGAGATTTCCGTACAGAAATCCGGAGACGGCGATTTGGTTTGGGGAGCGTTTCCGTTAAAGGAGCATGACGGCCGTATCAGAGCGGTGATTGGCATGGTCGCGCCTCAACAGGAGATCGAGTTCGAGCTGGCTTCGTACATGAGGGGGCTGGAAGCGTTGATTCGGATGGGCTATGACGCATATATTCAGCATGCGACGAGCGACATCATCATGAAGCTGAACCGCCATGAGAGTACGAAGGACCTGCTGGAATGCTTGATTCATCAAATTGCCGAAATCATCCAAAAAGGCAGCGTATCCGCTGTAAAGCTGACCGAGGTCGGCACCCTGATCGTGCCGGAGTATTTTACGACGCAGGCAGTGGATGGAAAGGGATGCCACATTACGCAGTTGGCTGCGCGTTTTGCGGGAGTGCCGCTGACCCCCTCGGTGGAGGATGGCTATCGCACCGTCATCCTGCCGATTACTTGTGAAGGAAGACCGCTGTACGCCCTGTTTTTACATCTATCTCCCGAAGAACGAGAAACGTATGACGAGCGGGACGTAGCATTTCTGCAAGAGGTAGGCGAAAAGGCGAGCTACGCCCTCAAAAGAACGATGGTAGCCGACGACTTGCGAAGGGATGCGAGCAAAAAAGATCTGCTCTATCAATTGATGACCAAGATCCAGGCGTCAATCGATGTAAATGACGTACTGAACGAAATCATCAGCAGCATCCGATCCTTGTATCCGCACGCCGTTGTTGACCTGTTCCTCACCGTCGAAACGAATGCGACGACACCGGTTAAGCCGCTCTCCTTCCAAGACGAGGATTGTTCCACAAGCACACGCGCCTATCTGGAAGGAAGCCTGGTCATGGACTACGAGGAGCGGGATGGAGTCACGGTAGCCGTGCTTGCCGCACCACTGCTAGGCAAACAGGGCATTTACGGGGTATTGCAGTTGACTACGGACAGGACCGTTTTCTTAAGTCCACATGAGACGGAGTATATCTCGATTTTGGCTGAGACGGCGGGAAAAGCTTTTGAAAACGCCCAGTTGTATCAGCAATCCCGCAATCTTATCAGAGAATTGCGTTTGATTAATGAGATGGCCAGACAGCTGAATCGAAGTCTGAATTTGCAGGAAATCCTCGACTTTGTAACCAAGATGCTGCTGGAGACCTTTTCTACCGAATTTTGCGCCATTTTACGCAAGGAGCAGGGAAAGGAAACCTTTGAAGTGATTTCTTCTTCCCATCCCGAGTGTCAGGGGCGGATTATCCAAGCCGGAGAAAAGCCGATTTCCGAAATACTATCAAGCAAGCAGGCCCTGCTGCTCGTACAACCTGGCTCCGGGCCGCTGTCCTTCTCCTTGCTGCCTTGTTCATCCGTGACGCCGATTGCGTCCCTGATGGGTGTTCCGCTGGTCGTTGAAGGCGAACTGGGAGGCGTCCTGATCGTTGCTGATTCTCGCCATCATTTCTTTAGTTTTGACGATTATAAGCTTTTGGAAATTTTCGGACAGCACGCCAGTTTAGCCATGACCAATGCCATGCTGCATAACGAAGTGGAGCGGATGGTCATCACAGACAATTTGACCGGGCTGTACACGCGGCGCTATCTGAATGAACGCGTCCGGGCCTCTCTAGAAAAGGACGGCTTTGGCTCGTTGATTCTGATGGATATTGACTATTTTAAAGTCGTCAATGATACATACGGCCATCAGGTAGGGGATGAGGTTTTGATCCAGGTCGCCAATCAGATCAAAAGCCATATCAGGGAAAGCGACATCCCCGCGCGCTGGGGAGGAGAAGAGCTGGCGGTCTATCTGCCCCGGGTAGACAAGCTCACTGCACAAGCGATCGCAGAGAGGATTCGCTCTTTTGTTGAAAAAGAGACTTCTCCAAAAGTTACGATCTCTTGCGGTCTGGCCAAGTGGAGCAAGGAACGAAACAGCGATATCAGTGTGGAGTCCCTGTTTTATCAGGCGGATATCGCTTTATACGAGGCAAAAAACAAAGGGAGAAACCAGGTTATATTAGCGTAGGAGCCGTCTGGGCTCTTTTCTTTTGGAGAGACGACGGGAAACAGGAGGGCTACAATGACGACAGAACGTCCAAACAGACAAGCGGCGGAGGTGGCAAAGGGGGTCTATTTATTGGAAATCCCCACCCCGTTTTCCGTTGGTCCGGTGAATCTATACGTGATCAAGGGAGAGCGTCTGACTTTGGTTGACACAGGTCCGCTGACGGATGAGGCGTGGGAGACTTTCGTAGCGGGTCTGAAGTCAATCGGCATCCGACCGGAAGAGATCGAGCAAATCGTCCTGACGCATCATCACGTGGATCATTGCGGACAACTGGAGCGGATTCGCCGGGTATCGGGCGCATCTACTCTCGCTCATCCGCTGGCCATTCCGTATGTAGAGATGGACGAGGACTTTTTATCCTTTCACGACCGCTTTTTTTATGATCTGTACAAAGAGAGCGGCGTACCGAACGACAAGCTGATCATCATTCAAAAGTACCAAAAGCTGATGATGACCTTCTCGGAGCGAAGCCGCATTGATGTACCGCTCAAGCACGAACAAACCGTTCCCGGCCTTCCCGGGTGGCGCGTTTTATACACGCCGGGCCACTCCCAAAGCCATCTTTCCCTGTACAGGGCGGAAGATCGGGTCATGATCGCAGGCGATCACATCATCAAGCGAATCTCGTCCAATGCGTTTATCGAACCGCCCCGCGATCAGTCGGCGGCGCGTCCGCTGACCCTCGTCCAGTATCGGACTGCTCTGCAGATGTGCGCGGATATGGAGATTGATTTGGCATTGTCCGGACACGGGGAGCCGGTTGTGGGCCACCGCGAGCTGATCTTGCAGCGCCTGCAGAGAAATTGGGAGCGGACCGATATGCTGCGGCACTTGCTCGCTGAAGGGGAAAAGACCGCGTATGAGCTGACCGCCATGCTATTCCCCATCCTGTATGAAAAGGAACTCCCTTTGACGCTATCCGAGACGTTGGGACATATTGATTTGCTGACGATCCTGCATCAAGTGGAATGCAGAAAAAAAGAGGGGGTTCTCTATTACTCGTTGTGAGTGAATGAAGGTAAAGGGACGCTCTCCGGCTGCCGGATCTCTCAAGCAGAATATCAAGCAGAATAAGCCTTTTCTTCCTCGGAAACCCTAATGGCGACGAAGAGGAGGGACGAAGATGCGCAAAGGATGGAGCATCGTGATGCTTGCCCTGCTTTGTGGAGGCCTGACCGGCTGCAATCAGATGGGGGTCAAGCAAAATGCGGATTCCGCTTTTGAACAGGTCCGTGACCGTTTTTCAGAGCAGCAGGCTTTTGCTTTTCACGGCACGACCAAGCTCGTGACAGGCGATACCGCCAACGGCAACGTAGTCAGTTTTTCCGGACGCAAAACAGGCGATGACATGCTGATGAGAGTCGATTTTGCCGTTCCCGAGCAAAAACAGGCGAAAAGCGTGTCGCTGCTGAGCAAAAATGAACAGATTTACGTTCGGACAGAAGGAAGCGCCGGTTGGAAAAATACAAGCGGCCAAGACACGGTCTTTCGCCAGGAAATGAACAACTGGGATCCAGTGTTCGCTATGGAGCAGATCAATCAAATGAAGAAAAGCGTACTGCCCCTGCAGGATCGCGCCCCAGAGGATGACATCGAAGCAGTGCGGATTTTGATGGACTCGACGAAACTGAAAAGCTGGCTGGCGGAGCAGATGAAAAGTCAGGCGAGCGCCCGGACCCAGTCTCATGCCGGCGGCGCTGCTGTCTTGCAGACAGAGGCAATTCACCAGCCTCGTTTGAAATACGCGTTGACGCTCTCGGACGGAACATGGAACCGGCCGCGGACGGGAGCCACGATACAGGCGACCGAACCGCCAGTGGACGAGATCATTGACCAGATGGAGCTGGAAGCGGAATACACCATTTACTACAACAAAAATACGAAGCTCCCGACCAACATGACGATGTCCATACGCTCGGAATACGATATGAATGACCAGCGAGTCCGCGAGTATACGCAGGTGGAGACATACCTCCAAAACTACGGACAGGCCATTCCGGTACCAGACCCGACTGCGGCGGGGGCCACAGGGTAATTGGCTTTATGCGGGCAGCTTTCCGTATACGTTCACTCTTGTGCAAGAAGGGAGAGTGGACGTTTTTTTATGCGGACAAAAAGATATTCAGCCGGTAGTGTCATACGATCGCAGCTGTTGCAATAGGGATGGCATAGTTTAGCTCGCCACCGCCTTCGGGAATATCGTATGTAACGATTGACGGGACTTCAGCGTATTTCTTCATGGAAAAGCTTTTGGTCCTTTCCTTCGAGGTTGAAAATCTTGTGCCCTCTGCTCTATAAGGACTGCGAAAAGAAGGGCGGCAGGGAAAGTGTGACCAACCAGAACTGTCGGATAAATCGTTGTAGTGCATGCAGGTTTCCTCTGTCATACTTTTATCATACTTGAAATTTCTGCAGGAGGAATCCTGGAAAACTTTGTCGAACTACTAACAAGACTATCTTTTTATGGCGAATGGTCTGTAAAATGAAGTAAGATACCTCCTCTGCGACCTTCATCGGAATGGCGGAGCGAGGAAAGGGGCAGGCAGAATGGACCAGACCAAATTGCGCATTTTGTCTGCAGCAGCAACCCTTTTTGACCAAAAGGGGTACCATGGAACCAGTGTCAGACAAATTGCTGAAGCAGCCGAAGTGAATGCCGCCCTGATTTCGTATCACTTCAAAGGGAAACAGGGTGTTCTCGAAAGGCTGATTTCTTACTACTTTGAAACCTTGTTTCAACAGCTGGAACAGCTCGAGGAGAGCGAGAAAGACCTTCTCCCGATGGAAAGACTGGAAGGGGTCATCCGGCTTTATGTCACATTTCAAAGCGAGCACGCGGCAACGACAAGGCTGATCCAGCGAGAGCTGAGCGTGGAGTCGATGTTGGCCCGTGAAGTGATGACGCTGTATATTAGCCGCTGGAAACACGGAATCGCAAAACCGATCGAAGAAGGGATTGCGGCCGGCGTTTTTATGCCTGTGTCTGTGGAACACGTCCTCTTGATGACAGCAAGCCAATTGATATATCCTTTTCTCCATCCCCAAACAGTGCGGGAGGTTTACTATCTGGAGCCTGCTTCGGCAGAATTTGCAGAGTGGCTGCTTGCCGAAATCATGCGTTCTTTGCATGGATGGCTCTGTTTGCCTTACAATCAGCAAAAGTAAAAACAGCTTTGCCTACAGGGAATTTTGACGCTAAGGGGTTGTCCTAACCGTGAAGAAGAAATGGATCCTGCTCTGCCTTGCAGGAATGATGTTATATAGCCAACCGGCATTGGCCGCGCCTTTCCCGGATAAAACGGATGCAGTCGTACAGGACGCAGGAAAATATACGAAACCAGAGGATCAGAAGAAACTTACAGAGGCAATCAAGCAGCTGCCGGGTACATACAAGGTCGTCGTCGTCGAAAGCACGCAGCCAGAGGCGCAAAGCCCAGACGAGTATGCACAGAAGCTGTACGACAACTACAATTTGCCGGAAGATGCGATGATGATTGTGCTGGATATCAATACCGAACAGCTCGGTGTTTATGCCGGTCCTGCGCTCCAGGCGAAGGGTGCCAGCATGACGATGCTGCATGACAAGGTGACGGCTTACTATGAGCCCTTTCGGAATCAAAAGGATTACTTGTCCGGCATCCAGACGTTTCTCGATGAGGTTGCCGCTGAACTAGACAGACAGCAAAATCAAACGCAGCCTGCCAATAACCCTGCTGCAGATGAAAGCACGCAGGAGGAAAAAGCCGAAAAGCCTGCTTGGGCCAAGCTTCCTTGGTGGTTGTACGCCATTGGGGCCGTCTTTGCAGCTTTGTCTGTCGGTCTGATCTACGCGATGATCAGACGCCGGGCCATTTTTGCCCAAGTGGATGATGTAGAGGATTGGAAAGACGAGCTTGTCGAGAAAATCAACGTAATGGAGATGGACAAGCCGCTTCGCCGGGCTTCCGGAAAGACGGAAGAGAAGTACATGTTCCTGGCAGACCGCAAAGAAAATCTGCTGCGAAATCGCATACCGGATGTCGATATGATGATACTTGACGCGGAGGAAGCATGCGACCGCTTCCGCTTCAAGCTGGCCTTGGGACTGCTGGACGAGGCGAGAGAGACGTTGACCTCCATCGAGCAGGAGCTCAATGACTTAAAACAAGACACCGTCAAAGTGGTAACGACAAAAAAAGAAAGCAAGCTCGCTATCCCGGAAATCGGCAAACAACTGGAGCAGGTGGAGCGCCGCCTGTCCGATCTGCGTCTGGAGTACGGATTGTCGTTCCATGAGCTCAAGGCCGGACTGGATGAGGCCTACGCCATTCGCACCCGAATTAAAGAAGTGCGGGCAGACGGCGACGATGTCGCTGCGTACGATCTTACCTTGAAAGCGCAAAAGATTTTGGGCAGGATCACAGATGCGATCGATAGCATTCCGAAATGGAACGAGCGTATCCGCAAAGAGCTTCCCGAAGAGTACCGCCAGTTGGAGGAAGGAATTGCACAAGCGGCAAGGGACGGATACGATTTGAACCGAAGTGTGCTGGACAACTCTCTCCTGCAGGCAAAGCAGCTCATGATGGCTGCCAAGGCTGCTTTGGAGGAAGGGAATCTGGAGATGCTGGAGACCCACGTGAAGGCATTTGAGGTTCTGCTTGACTCGACCTGTCAAAGTATCGAAGAGGCCATCCTGACCGAGCGAAATGGAGCCGCCTCCGCTCAAGTGGCAGCGGCTGCTTCCCCGACTGCTTACCCGGCTGAAGCAGAGTCGATGGAACCGGAGATTATCGGTTTTGACATAGAGAGATCTGCTGTCTCTACTGGTCACCAAGAGAAGGCCGGCCAAGAGAATACGATCGAAGAACATTCAGAGAGGGAAGGCAGTACACAAGCGGCTCCTCCAATCAGCCAGGAAGCACTTGAGACGATGGCTGCAGCAGCACCTTCTGTCGAACCGGATGTGGCCCGTTTGCAAACGGAGCCGGAGATCATCGGTCAGGTTTTGCCTCCGGTACAAGAGATGCGGGAAGAACGGCCTTTTGCAGGGGCTGCCAATGAAATAAGCGGCGCGGAGCGGGCAGAGCTGTTGAACAGTGCCGTTGACAGGAAAAAGGACAACGCCGCAGCTCCCAAGCGTCAAGAACCGGACTATGACGAGGACGACGAGGAATACGAGCTCGTGATCCCGAAAATGGCTTCGGATTGGCAGGAAGAAGAAGCGGAAGAAGAGGCGGAGCGCCTGGTGATCGAGACCGAAGACGAGGCGTTGGATGAGCTGGAACGCATCTCCAATGCATTGGTCCGGATTCGCCAGCAGATTAAGCGAAGCTATTTGCCGGGTGTACCGGAGCATTTGAAGTACTTGTTTGAAGACATTGTGCAAATTTTGGCCCGCATCCAGGCAGTTATGGAAACGTATCGCTATGACATCGAGGAAGTCGCGATGCTGATCAACGATGCCAATGAGTTGCTGCTGGAAACGGAGCGTTTGGCCGAGCGGACGATTTCCGACTGCCAGCAGGCGGAGGGGGCCATCCAGTACACCAATCGCTACAGAAGGCAAAATCGGCAGGTAAACGAACTTTTGACAAAGGCCGAACAGGCATTTCGCCAGCTGTTGTTTGCCGAAGCGTTCCAATTGGCTGAAGAAGCCCGCCTGATCGTGGAAGGCGATCCGGAAGAGACGGAAACGCGCTGGCTGCTGCGGCGCAAGAAGAAGGGGTGAAGCAGCTTGCTCCTGCCCATTTTCCTCCTCGCCGGCGGGATCTTGCTGATGATCCAGCCGCGAACCAAGCGGTGGCAAGCGCGTTTGCTCGCCCACTTCAACGGAAATGAACAAAAGGTCAAACAGAGAGCAAACACCTTCTTTTTGTTAGGGTTCGCGTTTATCATGGCAGGACTCGCCTTATTGTATCGTGTGACAACATGATAATCGCAAGAAACACGGCTTCGCCTTTCAGTGGCGAAGCTTTTTTTGCGCGGTGCCCATATTCTCAATGCGTACAAGCGGAAAAGAGCGGTTTGCACACAAAAAAAAGAACGTCGACTGTTGGATCGACGCCCATCTAGAAAGATAAAGGGAGTAGAGGTGTGAGAATCGGAATCCTACTGCTAGGGGGAGTAGAAATCCATTCACTCTTCTTCGAAAAAGAGTACCCACAAGCTAGTTTCCCCGTATAGAAAAAGCCTAAACCTCTTCGAGAAAAAATTGTAGAAATTTTATCCGCGTTTCTCCAGCGCAGCTTGGGCACTATGCGTACCAGCGACATATCCCGAGGAAAAAGCGATGGTAATGTTGTATCCGCCCGTATGAGCATGGACGTCCATCACCTCTCCCGCGAAGAAGAGTCCCGGCATCAGCTTGGATTGCATCGTCCGTGGATCGATTTCCTTGACGCTGACACCTCCACCGGTAATAAACGCTTCCTGCAAAGAAAGCGTGCCGGTGATCGTCAACGGAAACGCTTTGATCAACTGGGCGAACTCTCTCCACTGCTGTTTGCGCATGTGGCTCAGCGTCGTTTCTTCGGAAATGCCCGCCATGGACAAAAGAATCGGGATCAGTCTGTCCGGCAGATAGCCTTTGCAGACGTTTTTCACAGCCTTTTTGGGCTGCTCCTCCAACAAGCGCCAGCTCTCTTCGGCAACTTCGTCAAGATGCTTGTGAGGCATCAGGTCAATCGTCAGAGGGAGCGGGACCTGGCCGTGTTTCTTCTGGGTGACGGAGACATAGTGTCCCAGACGCAGGGCAGCAGGGCCGGAAATGCCAAAATGGGTAAAAATCATGTCGCCTTCCTGCGTACTGACCTTCTTTTTCTTTTTCGGATCATACAAAGTCAATTCCACTTCGCGAAGCGACAAGCCCTGCAGCGATTTGTCCCGGATAAAGGAATCGGCAGCAATCAGCGGCACTTCGGTAGGATACAGGTCGGTAATGGTGTGACCGGCATCCCGCGCCCATTCGTAGCCATCTCCAGTAGAACCTGTCTGCGGAACGGAGCATCCGCCTACCGCGATTACCACACAGGGTGCTTTCAGATGCTCGCCGCTTTTCAATAGCACGCCGTCCGTATGGCCGTTCTCGTACAGCACTTTCTCCACGGGACTGTTTAAGCGAAGCTCGACACCCTGGTTTTTGATCCGCTCGATCAGAGCGTTCGCCACCGTCACAGCTTTATCGGTGACGGGAAACATGCGCCCGCGGTCCTCTTCTTTTAAGGCAACGCCCAGCTCTTCAAAGTACCGGATAATGTCCTGATTGTTAAATTGAGAGAGTGCGCTGAACAGAAAGCGTCCGTTTCCGGGCATTTGCTTGATCAGCTCGTCCAGCTCCTTGGCATTCGTAACATTGCAGCGGCCGCCTCCGGAAATGATCAATTTGCGTCCGAGCTTGTTGCCCTTCTCCACCAGACAGACACGGGCCCCCTGGGAAGAAGCGGCAATGGAAGTCATCAGTCCGGCGGGACCGCCGCCAATGACGATGACATCGTAGTGACTAGCCTTCATCAGTTCTCGTCCTTTTTTCTTAGGGTATGATTGTACGTCTATTGTAGCACAGGAAAAGGAGCGAGCCTATTTTGCCCCGGCAAGCCTCTCACCTTGCAGCACGTCTTCAAGGGAACGCTTTTCCAGAATGTAAGAGGCGGTCGACTGCTGCCGGCAAATCCCGGTTACGATGTACCCTTTGGAAAAGTAGTGAGTGAACAGCTCGCGCGTGGCTTCCCGCCAGGCAGCGGCTGCTCCCATATCCGCCTGTTTGACGGCCTGGAAGTGCGCAGGAACAGGAAGCGACAAGCGCTCCTCCGATTGATCCAGATGTATTCCTGCTGGCTGCACGACACCGTTTTTCTCCTGATAGAAAAGGACGGCCGGAAGCCCGCTGGCGTCAGGTCGAACGCTTTTGCCGGCGTGGTGCTGCATGACGCGGTCGCTTGCGATATGCCAATCCAGTAAAAAACGGTCGGTCGGCAGACCCCGGTTCATATCATCTGCCAGTTCTCCGTAGCAGTTTGGAATATAGCGATGAACCACGCCGCCCAACTTGACCAGATTCAGGTAGGCATTGACCGTCTCAAGCGGGTCGTAGGTCCAGGTAATCCTTCGGTAGCCCTCCGCCAGTGCTTCGCTGCGCTGCATCCATTTCATCTGCACCCCCAGGCCTTGCTTCCGGTATTCAGGCAAAAAGCCGAGCATATGCGAGCAGAGATGCAGCTCCTGATCCGTGTAGCCGGGAAAGCTGTAGAGAAAGCCGATCATGCGGTCGCCGTCGAAGGCGCCAAGAAACAATCCGCCGAATTTGGCCAGTGTCAAGGTCATATGGCTAGGAACGACAGATGATTCGCTCCAGACTGCACTCTCCAGTTCCTCCAGCTTTTCCAGATCCGTTTTCTCTGCCAATTTTCGAAAGGTAATATTCATCGGCGTGCCTTCCTTTCCATTCCGTATCCATAGCATGTGACAGTTAACCATTCGCTCCGGGAATTCGGGATTCCTGCACATCGGGTGTTGCAGTACGGGATGGCAGGTTGCATCCCGGCAGTCCCTGATCAATAATAAAAGGGATGTACGAGAGAAGGGGGTACTGGTATGGAAAACCAGTTTCAATGGAACCTATGGAAGCGACTGACGGAAGCACCGGGCGTATCCGGCTTTGAAGGGCCTGTGCGCGCGATTATGCGGGAATACATAGGAGCATATACGGATGAGATTGTTCATGATCGTCTGGGAAGCATGTTTGGAGTCATGCGCGGCAACGAAAATGGACCGAAAATTATGGTCGCCGGACATATGGATGAGGTCGGGTTTATGGTCACCCGCATTTCGGAAAAAGGATTTCTGTCGTTCCAGACCGTTGGCGGCTGGTGGGGACAGGTTCTGCTTGCTCAGCGGGTACAGGTGATTACGCCGCAGGGAGCGATCGAAGGGGTCATCAGCTCGATCCCGCCGCATGTACTGAGCGACGACCAGCGCAATCGCCCGATGGATGTCCGCAACATGTACATTGACATCGGGGCCGATTCCCGCGAGGAGGCGGAAAAAGCGGGAGTTCGTCCGGGGCAGCAGATCGTTCCGGTATGCCCGCTCACCCAGATGGCCAACCCGCGACGGATCATGGCAAAGGCGTGGGACAATCGCTACGGCTGCAGCCTCGCTGTCGAGCTGGCCAAAGAGCTTCACGAGCATCGCGATCATCCCAATGTAGTCTATGTCGGAGCGACCGTGCAAGAGGAAGTCGCGGGTACACGGGGGGCCAAGACCGCGGCCGGCATGATTGACCCGGACCTGTTCCTGGCGGTGGACGCCAGTCCGGCGGGCGACATTCCCGGAGTAAGAGAAGGCGGAGGAAAACTAGGCGGCGGCGTTCTGATGCGGCTGTATGATCCGATGTACATCATGTCGCCCAACCTGCGCGATTTCCTCATCTCTGTCTGTGAAGAAGAAAACATCCCTTACCAGATCTACATCGCCAAAGGGGGCACCGATGCGGGCGTCGTCCAATATCATGGCACAGGGGTACCGTCTGCGGTGATCGGCATTCCGTCCCGCTACATTCACAGTCATGCGGCAATCATCGACCGGGATGACTATGAGGCAGCGAGGAAGCTTCTCTTTGCCGCTGTAAAGAGGCTTGATAAAGCGACATATGAAAGCATCCTGCCGCGATAGGGAAGGAGGAACAGGACGATGCAGGCCATAACCCTTTATGTAAAACAGCAGGGTGAACAGACCTCGTACGAGTACAACATTTACGATAACAAGTTTTCGCCGAGCAATCTGGCTGTGCGGAAAGTGTTGATGGCCATGCTGGAAAGCGTCCGTCAACGCCTGACCCATCTGGAAATCGAGTACAATGATCAGATGCTCGCTGACAATTGGGGGGCAAAGCGTTCTGCGGAGTGGCTGGTTTTTTTGGGGGCGACGCGAGACAGCATACGCGAAAACCGGAGCGGCGATGTGATTGTCAGCAGACAATTTCGGGCTCCGATGACGGCTGAGCGGTATGATTTCTTTTATACGCTGACCGATATTTCCACGTTTCCGCATTATCGGCTGCAGGAGAACGAGACAGACCGGATTGTGTTCTACTTCTCCCGCTATCTGCAGCTCATCGCGCCGCAGGAGGAAGCCGAAGCTTTTCTCGCAAAGTTGGAGGAGCTTCATCTTCCTTATAAATTAGTTCGTTTGGATTAAAAATTCCCGATTGCCAGCCCGGCGTCGAAAAACAAAAGCCATTTAGCCGTTTCCTTTGGCCAAATGGCTTTCTTTATGCTCAAAGCAGCAAAAGAGTATGGATTTCGCACATCCATTCAACTGCTGACGCGATGGATATAGGGCATTCCGTTTTTATCATGAATCCGGTCAATCATTTCAGTGACTCGCGAGATGTGGTGAGCATGGAAGAAGGTTTCTTCTGTCATGCACCGAAAAAAGGCAGCCACTACTTCCGGGCAAAATTGTGTACCGGCATTGCGAATAATCTCGTCGCAAGCTTTGGAATAGGAGAGCCCTTTTCGGTATGCGCGGGAGGATGTCATGGCATCAAACGAGTCTGCGACTGCGGCCACCCTTGCCAGCAGCGGAATTTCCTCGCCCGCGAGCTGATCAGGATACCCTTTTCCATCGTAGCGCTCATGATGATGGCGTGTTATGCATAAAATGGCGTCAATTTCAGCGGAGTTTTGCCTGCCTGCATCGGCGTACAGCCTTTTCAACAAAGCCTCGCCGCGTATCGGATGAGATCTGATAATTTCATACTCTTCATCTGTCAGGCGGCCCGGTTTTAGCAGTATGCTGTCCTCAATGCCGATTTTGCCAATATCGTGAAGAAGTCCGCCTGTGTACATCGTATCCAACGTTTTTTCATCCAGGTTCATGCTTTGGCCGATGACCCGCATGTAAAAAGCGACTCGCTGGGAGTGGCCCGATGTATACGAATCCCTTTCCTCCAAGGCGACGGCCAATGTTTTCAAAATGCCTTGATTGGTCTCCGCGAGCTGTTGGCCGCGCAGAGTGGAGCTGAGCAGCGCCTTGTCCTTCCGCTTCGTGTTATAAAAAAGAAATGCGGTGATCAGATAGCTGCCAAGAACCAATAAAACCAGTAAAGATTTCAACAAGGAAAGCTGATGGTAGAAGTCCGACTCGGCTGTGGTCAGGCTTACATGCCAGTCCCACTCGGGAAAATACCGTGCTACGGCGATTTTCGTGTCGCGCGTCTCGGTAGTCGGGTCCAATGACGGGTATGTAATAACGGTTTTTCCTTTATGCAGCACTTCACGAACAAGTGTCCGCCCATCAGCATCGGACAATTGAAACATGTTTTGCCCTTCCAGATGCGGGTGCACGAGCAAGTTGCCTTGCGAATTAAAGACGATAAAGGCATCTCCCGAACTCAAGGTCAGCTCCACATCGTTGGTATTGCGGGTTCCGTCCGGGAGCCTGGTTCCGGCCAACAATTTCTTGGCACTCTCTTGAGCCTCTGTGCGAGTTATCGAGTTGTCTTTGACCCGTTTGTCAAACAAGCTCAGTATCTGGAAGACGGAGTTCAACTGTCGGTCCATCGCCTGTACTTCGTTCTGGTAGTAGAGAAGCTTTGTCTGGGAGTAACCGAAGAACACGATTACGGAAAAGATGATAGGAAGCAACATAAGGAACAATGGATAAAGGCGCGTTATGGTCGTTTGCGTCGTTTTCGAAGGCAAGGCGCTACGTCCTTTCCGCAATTTGGTATTCTTCCTCCTCATAATAGGCGAAATCGCTTTAACCTTCAATAAATTCACGAATAATGTCGAAAAAAATAGAGGAAGGGATGGTGATCGCCATCCCTTTCAAGTCATGTAGAAGGGCGGTTTGGTCCCTCCAGTTTTTTATTCCCGTACCCCGGCTGATCATTTTGCACGGAACGAGGCTGTCTGTTGTCTTCGCTTCGTACCTCTTGGTTATTGGAGAAGCGCTTTTTCGATTCGTCCATCATGACCTCCTAGAAAATCCACTGCTGGCGGTTAGATGCCCGCCAGCGTGCAAACTGTCGATCCTGGATGTTGTCCTCAGCCTGTATGAGCAGAGAAGACAGGGGGATGCGCTGAAGCAGTTGCACCTTTTCCTCCTGAATGGGGGGACCATCTTGTTGTGTCCGTTCATCCATCTTTATTTGACACGCTCCTTTTTAGGCATAAAACGGGACTGGATCGGCCCTGCGGCCTCGCTTCCCTGCTTGTGACGCGGCATGGCGTAGAGAGCGAACAATCCCATAACGACAGCGAGAATGATTGTCGTAATGGCGTACACCACCCACGGATAGGGGCTCTTGACCCCGCCCAATCGCTCTACGAGTGTGCCGCCAACAGTTGTGCCGATGGCGGTGCCGATACCCGATACAAAGTTGGCAATCCCGAAATACGCCCCCAGCCATTCCTCTTTGGCAAAGTGACCGACGAGGCTGTCCTGCACAGGCATCAGAAGCATTTCCCCGATGATGAACAGGACGGCAGCAGCGCTCAGCGTGGCAAAGCGGTCCGCGAACCCGATGCCGAACAAACCGGCGCCTATCATCAGGATTCCCGCAACGAGCGATAAATACGGATTGATTTTCAGAAGCACAAAACGGGAAATCAGCCCCTGAAGCAGCACCACACTTACGGAATTGATCGTCCAGATCAGCCCGATCAAATGAGCGGAATGCAGCACGTACTCGCCGCGCAATGGCAGCACCAGCGTGAACTGGGCATAAAAGGCCCAGATCAATAGAGAGAGTCCGGAAAAGAGCAAAAAGCTCCGATGCCGGAAAATATGCCGGTACTCCGATAAGGGCGTGCGTTTGCAATCAGGTCCGACGCAGCGGTCGTTCGGCAGGGTAAACAGGATGCCGGCAGCAAGCAGCAAAAAAACAATCGAGGCCAAGACAAACGGATACAGATCCTTGGTGGTCATCCAGGTGATCGTCAGGCCCGCGATGATAATGCCGAGGTGAGCGAAAATCCCTCTCCAGGAAAAAGCTGCGGTCCGCTGGGTGTTGTCTACGGTGTCAGCGAGCAATGCTTTGATTGTCGGTGCCAGAAATCCAACTCCCAGTCCGTTCACACCTGAGAAAAACAGCAAGGCGGCGTAGCTGTCGCTGTAGTGGTAGCCGAGCATCGCAACAGCCTGGAGCAGTGCTCCCGCCAGCATGATCGAGCGCCGGCCGAGACGGTCGGACAGAGGACCTCCCAAAAGGCTGCCCGCCTGATACGCGATACTGCCGACACCGAGAATGATGCCGACCTGTCCGAGAGAGAGGGCACGGGCTTTTTTTAGGAAAATGGGAAAGATCGGCACGATCAGAAAGGAGGCCAGGTGCATGAAAAAAACCAGGACGAGCAGCAGTGCAAATATTTTGTTCCGCCATAGCTTTCCTGCCGCAACGGTCATAGAGCCGCCTCCTCTTTCGTTTCGGCAATCTTCCCCTAGTATGCATGTTCCCGTAGCCAGTCTATGCACCCGAAAATAGGCGAGAGCGGAATTGAAGGGATAACAGGCTTTCGTCCAATCCAACGGGTGCCTCTCGACATATACCTATACTGTAAAAAAACTGTGGGCATACATGGTGCAAGGTTGCGTCAACAAGGAGGGACAAACGTGAGAGGCTTTTTTGCAAATCACGAAGGGTTTGAAGTAGTGATTTGGATTCTGGTGATCATCTTTCTCCTCTCCATTTTCTTCGACGAAGGGATCGATTAAAGGTGAGTGCATACCGTCCGATTCGCCGGTTAAACCGCTATTACAAAAGAAATGACGGGTTTCGATCCTGGGTTAAGGCTAATGAACAGTGGTTTCGGGAAAATCCGGAAGTATTCCAGCAGGTTCTGCACAATCCCAATATGGTCAATCTGTTCATGGATCTGATGATGATGAACTCCGCGCAAATTCAAAAGAGACTTCGGCGAATGAGGGGACGAGGGAGAAGAGGCTGAGGGCTGCATACAAAAACGGCGTGTCGCTGGCGGCATGCCGTTTTTGCGTGTGTGAGAGCCGTTTGGCTGGGAGCCATATAGCTAGGGACATATAGCTAGGGACATATAGCCTTTCATATTTGTCCAGCCTCCGGCGTAGGGATAGACTAACGCTGTCAAGCCGGAGGGATGGAGATGGGGCAGGTCATTTTAACCTTTTTTGTGGCGTACGGCATTGTGGTCGGCGGTTCCCTGTGCGGTGGATTGGGCGCTTTTTTAAATGAAAAGCCGCCGCTCTGGTCCATTCATGATTTGGCTGACCAATTGAAAATATGGGGCCTTGTAGGTGCCTTGGGCGGAACGTTTGACTCCTTTTTGCAGATCGAAAAAATCCTCGCGGGCAATTTTTCGCCTGTGTTCAAACAGCTTGTCATGATCGTTGTCGCCTTCCTCGGGGCACATATGGGGACGATTTCGATTCAATGGCTGGTCCAGGTGCGTTCATGAAGGTTATGTTGTGGAAGCGTTACGTAGCTCTCCTGCTCATAGGCGCCATTCTCGGCGGGTCGGGAATGCTGTTTATTTACGGCAGGGAAATGGAGCAGATGATGCTTGTCAAGCGCAGTCTGGAACTGCTGAACGAAAAGCTGATGGAGGAAAATCAGAGCTTGAAGCAGTCGGAAAAAGTGGCCCGGAGAAAACAAGAGGTGGTCATCGATGAGATTCGGGTCACCGTCCTGGATTCAAAGCTGCATGAAACGATTCAACTGCAAATGACAAGGCAGTTGGAAAAAGACTTGGCTTCCCTGAAAGGAAAAAAAGTCGAGCAGGTGGCAGAAGTCCAGGAGATGCTCCATGAAATGCTGCGGAGAAGAGAGTACATCATCGAAGGAACGATGGTCGAGGTGCGCGTCAAAACGGTGGCGATCAGCCGGATTCTCCACTTGTTCGTGACTGCTGAAGTAAAACGCGAGGATATATGAAGATCGGGAAATCTATTTTCGGCAGCGAAACTTTTATTGCGACCCGCCGTATAAAAGGTACAGAAGCTTCTCACTGCATGAAAAAGCAAGGCAATCGATGCGTTGGTAAGGGGAGAATGAGTCCATGTCAATGTTTAAAAAGCTGTTGGCAAGCGTAGGTATCGGGGCTGCCCAAGTAGATGCCCGCCTGGAGAACGATTCGTTGATCCCGGGAGAATGGGTAAGAGGTGAGGTCCACATCACAGGTGGCGATGTTGCACAGGATGTGGACGAAATTTATATGTACGTCGTCACGCATTATGAGCGCGAGGCAAATGATCGCAAGGTAAAGGAAGAATGCACGCTCGGCAAGTACCGTCTTTCTGAACGGTTCGTGCTGAACCCGAAGGAAAAGAAGGTCATTCCGTTTTCCTTCCAGCTTCCGTACGAGACTCCGCTTACGATGGGACGGCAGCCTGTGTACCTGCGTACCGGACTGGACATTAAAAATGCCATCGATCCGGGAGATTCAGACTTCATCGAGGTTCGGCCGCATCCGCTGATGGAAAAAGTGCTGGACGCGATTCAGTCTCTCGGCTTTCAATTATTCAAAGTGGATTGCGAATACAATCGTCATCTCGGGCGCTCTTACCCGTTTGTGCAGGAGTTTGAGTTCCGTCCGACAGGCCCCTACCGCAGCCGACTGGAGGAGCTGGAGGCCGTCTTTTATTTGAAGGAGGGAGAACTGGAGGTTCTTCTGGAAATGGACAAACGAGCTCGCGGTTTTCTGGGAGCCTTTCAGGAAGCCTTCAATCTGGACGAACGCTACGCCCGTTTCCGGCTGACCCAGGCTGATTTGCATCGACCGGTCTCGGCGATTGCCGAAGGGATCGAAGAAATCATCCGTCGGAATATTCACTAGCAAAAGGCCAAGCCACGCTCTGAAAAAACCAATACGCATTTGACAAAAACACGCGGGAGTGTGAACGGCACCCCATTTGTTAGGCACAGCTAACATTTGGAGGTGCAGTTCAATTCCCGCGTTTTTATAACGATATGGGAGCTCGCCCACGGTCTGCCCAATCAATCATCCATGAAGAAGCGAACGGTTTGCAATCTTTGCTAACAATCTTCCGAACATCCGACAATCGAGAGCAGAATAAACAGCACCAGAATAAGACCGATACCGTTAAACCCGCCGCTCTTGAACAGACTACTCATGCAAGCATCCTCCTTTGTTTGAATGGGTTCCCTGCTATCGTATTTACGGGCGGGCCTTTCGGTGTTAGGGCGACTACCCATTTTGGGCGACAGGCCGCAGACTGGATCATTCTCAAGAACAATTGCTATTCTATTCGAAATATTATTGACAATGTTGAATCCCTTGACGTATGATTCGAAGTAATTGCATAGAGCGGATGACGATTGTGGGAGAGACCGGACCGAAGCGCCCGGCACCGAAGGAGCAAGTCCCAAAAATCCTTGGGAAAGAATCTCTCAGGTACAAGGTACCACAATTGGACGCACCTCTGGAGAGAGCGAACAGCCACCCAAGGGGAAGACTCCCGTGTCAGGAGTTAAACTCTCAGGTAAAAGGACAGAGGAGAGGTAGATTACGTGCTATCTATCTTTCCCTTGTCCTTTTTTGCGTTCGGGAAAGATGGGAGCCAAGGGAGGAATATCGATGAGCTTGCAGGATCACGACAAGGAAATTTTTGAAGCGATCGAAGCGGAACGCCAGCGCCAGCTCGGGACGCTTGAGTTGATCGCATCGGAAAACTTTGTGAGTCAGGACGTTTTGGACGCCATGGGATCGGTTCTGACCAACAAGTATGCGGAAGGCTATCCCGGAAAGCGGTATTACGGCGGCTGCGAGCACGTGGATGTAGTCGAACGCTTGGCGATCGAGCGAGTATCGAAGCTGTTTGGAGCAGCCTATGTCAATGTCCAGCCTCACTCCGGCGCACAGGCGAACACGGCCGTGTTCTTTTCGCTGCTGCAGCCGGGAGATACCTTCATGGGAATGAATCTGTCGCACGGTGGCCATCTGACGCATGGAAGTCCGGTCAGCCTCTCGGGAAAGTGGTTTAATGTCGTGGCATACGGGGTCCGCGAAGAGGATCACCTGATCGATTATGACGAAGTGGAAGCGATTGCCCGCCGGGAAAAGCCGAAGATCATCATCGCAGGCGGCAGCGCCTATTCGCGGACGCTTGATTTCGCCCGCTTTCGCGAGATCGCCGAGCAGGCAGGAGCAAAGCTGATGGTAGACATGGCTCATATCGCCGGCTTGGTGGCGGCGGGCGTGCATCCTTCGCCCGTTCCCCATGCTGACGTCGTGACAAGTACCACGCATAAGACGCTGAGAGGACCGCGCGGCGGCATTGTGTTAACGAATGACGAGGAGATCGCAAAGGGCGTAAACAAAGCGATATTCCCAGGTATTCAGGGCGGGCCGCTGATGCATATCATAGCGGCAAAGGCAGTCTCTTTTAAAGAAGCGCTGCAGCCCGAGTTCAAGAGCTACGCGGAGCAAGTGGTGAAAAACGCAAAGGTTCTCGCCGAGACCTTGCTCGAAGAAGGAGCGAGACTGGTTTCGGGGGGCACGGACAATCACCTGCTGCTTCTCGACGTTCGCGTCTTCGGACTGACAGGAAAGGAAGCGGAGCGGCTGTTGGAAGAAGCGGGCATCACTGTCAACAAAAACACGATTCCGTTTGATCCGGAAAGCCCGTTTGTCACCAGCGGGATTCGCATCGGCACTGCCGCTGCCACCACAAGGGGCATGAAAGAAGCGGAAATGAAGACCATCGGACGATCGATTGCTGCTGTTCTGAAAGGAAAAGGAGATCCGTCCGTTCGAGATACGATCAGTCAGTTATGTGCTGCCTATCCGCTTTACAGTCGCGCTTCAGTTTTGCACTGACGGAGGCTGGCGATGATTTACAAATTGAGCAACCCGGCGGAAGTAAGCGAATTGCTTTCTGCAGAACAGTACATGGCGTTTGTTTCAGAAGAGTAGGAAGCGGCTCCTGCGGGAATGGTGGAACGGACAGGTCCTTTATGGCATAAACCATAAGGGGCCTGTTCTTTTATTGTCTATTTTTTGATTTGCATGTATAAGCCGGGATTTTTCTGACAATACTGCGACTATACATAACCGCAAGGAGGAAAAAATGGAATGAATTTACTGGAGAAAACTAGAAGGATTAACGTCATGCTGCAAAAGACGATGGGAGGAAGCGGGGTAGGGTATCATGATCTGGCTCGGCTGCTGGCTGATGTGATTGGCGCGAACGTCTACATCGTGACGGCAGACGGGACGATTCTCGGAAACGGGGTTCGGGAGGATTTTGGCATCGGACAGGGGCAGGACGGCCGGTCAGGCGCAATGCTGCCATACGGCTACAATCAAAAGCTTTTGGAAGTCAATCAGTCTCTGGCCAATGAGGGGGTACAAAGCCCGTACAGCATGGTACCAGAGGAGCTGTTGCCGCTCTTCCCGCAAATGATGACGACCATCGTTCCGATCAACGCAGGCGGAAGCCGTTTGGGTACCCTCGTATTGCTGCGGGCTTACGGCACTTTTGAAACAGAGGATCTGATCCTGGCCGAAATCGGGGCAACCGTAATCGGCATGAAAATTGTCCGTCAGCGCACGGAACAAATTGAAAATGAAGTTCGCGACAAGACCTTTGCCAAAATCGCGCTTTCCTCCCTTTCCTACAGTGAGCAAATCGCCATCGAAAAAATCATGGAACAGCTCGATGCCAAAGAAGGCCTGCTCGTCGCAAGCCAGTTGGCCGATCAGGCCGGACTGACCCGTTCCGTCATCGTCAACGCGCTCAGAAAGCTTGCCAGTGCAGGTGTGCTGGAATCCCGTTCTCTCGGGATGAAAGGGACCTACATCAAAGTATTGAACGACAAATTCCCGTCCGAATTGGCGAAGTGGAAGACGTCCTAAAGCGAAAATGCCCAATCCAATGCGGATCGGGCGTTTTTCTTTTTGCAGGTGATGGAAAGAGGCAGGAGGGGAGCGTGTGTGCCGGGCGCGCAGAACGCTCTGAACGCCCCGAACGCTTTGAACGCTCTGAACGCTCCAAAGGCTCCAAACGCCCCAAACGCCCCGAACGCGCCTGCCTCCCTTGCCCCGGTCAAACAGACAGCGTGGTTTGCGGTTTTTCTTGCTCCTGCTGCTTTTTGGCACCTTGCTGAGCCCATAGCGGATGCTGCTCCGCCTCCCTAAAGTGGCGAAACAGGATCAGACTCATCCCGAGCAAGCCGACAGCAATTCCGCCGACGAGAAGCAGCGTACCGGCTTCCAACATCTTTGTTTCAAGCAGAAATGAGCAAAGGGCATAGCTGACCGGACCGAGTCCGATGGACATCGTTGTCAGCAAAGACATGACTCTGCCCAACATGTGGGCGGGGACGATGGTCTGAATGTAGGTGATCAAAGGGATGTTGGTCATCGCCATCGTTATTCCCACAAGCAGCATCATCGACAGACCGAACGGCAGAACATGCATAAAGGAAACGGCAAGGATGCCTGCCCCCATCAGACCGAGGAAGAACGGAAGCAGCAGAAAGCGTCCGCGAAAGCCATTGCAGGCGCCGGTAATGACTCCGCCAATGATCGTGCCGACTCCGAGAGAAGTGCTCAGAGAGCTGTAAGCATTGCTGTCCCAGCCCAATTGCTTGACGAGGAGCGGCAGCCCCATGTTGACAGGACCTGAGAACATCATGTTTACGACCAGCGAGGTTCCGAAGATGATCATCAGCACCGGGATGGTTTTGGCAAAGAGGATTCCTTCAAAAATCTGCCGGAAAAAGGAGGGTTCTTTTGTTTGGCGTGAGGTGTCAATTTCCTCTGCCGGCTCCAGACGAAGGGTAGAAATGATCAGTGTACCGATGAAAAAGGCGGCTGCCATGACAAGAAAGGTCGCGGGATAGCTGGTCAACCGCATCAAGAGCGCTGCCGTGAGCGGACCGCCGACAAGGCTGATCTGCTGTGCGATTTCCATAAGGCTGTTGGCGGGAGCAAGCTGCTCGCGGGAGACGACAAAAGGCAGGACGCTGCTTCTCGCAGGCCAGAAGAAAGCGTCGACGGTACCGAACAGGAAGGCTGTGAGATACGCGGCATAAGGCAGCCAATGACCGGTTTCCTGCAGCAGCAGCAAGCCGAAGGCGCCCAGGACAACTCCGCGGGCCAGGATGGAGCCAAACATGATCCACTTTCGGTTGTACTTGTCAGCCGCGACGCCCCCCACCAGCATAAAGAGCAGGCGCGGGATGGACATGCACATCAGTGTCGTCCCGAGAACCGCTTCTGATCCGGTCTTGTCGACGATAAACCAGGACAAGGCGATAAAAAAAGCGCCGTCAGCCAACGCTGAGATCAGATTGCCGATCCAGAGGCGGAGAAACTGGCTGTTGCGCCAGAGAACCGGATTAGGTGACGGAGTTGCCGTCATCGTCATTGGCGTCAGCCCTCCTGCTAATTTTTCCGACTGTCGTATCGTTGATAAATTCATAGCCGTCCGGCAGCGACTCGTCTTCCGCTACGTAAACGCGTTCATTCGTCATGAATCCGACGTGGACGAAATAAAATACTTCATTCGTATCTTCGATTTCCCCCGCGGCAATCCGGCGCAGGTGTCTTTCCTCAATATCGCCCAATTCCTTCAGGAGCTCGCGGTATTTGTCCAGCCATGCGTTGATTTCATCCCGCGGGCCTTTTATCTCGCCATTGCAGCCAAAAAGCGGCGGCCGTTTGGATTCCTCGGCAAAGTACAGGAAGCTCTCTTCCGGAGCATTGTACAGACGGGTTATGCTGCTGCGAAGATGGTTCAGCATCGTTTCCTGCATCAGCACGGTATCGTCTTTGAGGGACGGCAAGAGGGCGTCGCTTACTTTGAAGTCGTATGCTTTGGAGCGATAAAACTTTTGCACGATCCCGTTTTTTTCTTCCGTTCGAACGACTTCGATGAAGCCGTGATGCTCCAGCTCTTTCAGATGATAGTGCACCTTGGAGGGAGAGAGGGAAAGCTGGGTAGCCAGTTGCTTGCCGGTCTGTTCTTCCCGGACCAGCAGGTTGATGATCTCCATCCGAAGGGCGTCGCTGATTGCTTTCAGTTGCTCCGGGTTTTCGATGACCATGTAACGTTTCAAACGTAATCCACCTTTCAATGTGAAGTGAACGTATGTTATTTTTCAAACGTTCAAATTTTATTGAACGTATTGTAACAACAGAATGACTGGTAGCGCAAGAGGATTCTGCTTTTTTTCACAAATAGTGTTACAATACGGAAAAAAACGGTGAAAGGACAAGAGTAGAGCATGTCATCGATTCTTAAACACCCCGTCTTTCGCCGTCTATACGCGGCACACATCATTCACATCGTCGGAAATGAATTCACCTTTATCGCGGTTGTGGGTCTGCTGCAGGATCTCAGCGGCTCTGGCCTGTCGTTTGCGGCCGGTACGGTTTTTCGGATGCTGCCCTATGTAATCACGAGCTTGTTTTCAGGGGCACTGCTGGAAAACTGGGACAAGCGAAGAGTGATGATCATCGTGAATTTTTTGCGGGGGGTCCTGGTCAGCCTCTTTTTCTGGATCACGACACCCGCGTACCTATGGGCCGTTTTTTTGCTGTTAATTCTGGTCAACGTCTGCAGCGCCTTTTTTCAACCGGCCATGCAGGTAGCCATCGTCCAGTCGGTAAAGCAGGAGGACAGACTGCAAGCCAATTCGCTGTTGCAAGGAACGACGTCCTTTCTGATTATTGTCTGTCAGGGAGTAGCTGCGTTTTTGGTCTATTATTTTTCCTACCGATTTAATTTTCTCCTCGACGCCGCCTGTTATTTCGTCTCGCTGTTGATCCTGTTAAAGCTGCCGTCTCTCAGCGGCACGGAGATGAAAACGAGCATCGGCTTTTTCACGAGACTGCGGGAAGGAATTGACTATATCCGCACGGTTCCGAAAATCAAGTCTGTGCTGCTGTATCAAATGGCGGAACGAATGCTCGGCGCGTATTACATCATGCTGATGTTCCATATCTTGCAGGAGCGCAAAGAAGGCTTGTACGTCTTTGGTCTGCTTGATATACCGCTGGGACTGGGGGGAGTATTGGCCGGTGTTGTCGTGAGCAGGTGGGCAGACCGGGCCGGAGAAAAGGGAGTCAATACTGCGCTTGGCTGGGCCTTGGTAGCCATGAGCCTTTCCGTCTACGGGATGTTCCATTCAGGGCCTATCCTGGTGCTTGCGGTGGCCACCCTGTTTTGCGCTTTTGCTTCCTTCAGCTCTTCGATCATGGCGGTGACTCGTCTGCAGCGCTTGACGGATGCGGAATTTCTGGCCAGGGTCTTTTCGATCAGGGAGATGCTCACGATGGGGAGCTTTGCGGTGGGATGTCTGATCGTAGGCTACGGCGCGGAAAAAGCAGGGAGCTCGCTCGTTTCCACAGGTTTGGCCATTTTTGGAGTGATCGCCGGGCTGATTTGGCTTCTGGCAGCGCGGAGCCTTAAAGAACAGAAAAAAGAAGCAGTATAGCAGTTGCACATTCTCCTATCAGGAACACCTTTTTTGCATGATCGGCGCAAAAGAGGTGTTTTTTGTTCTCAATTAATCAATTTATATATTTTAATAAACATACTAGTTGAAAATGTATGTATTATAAATTAAAATGGTTGAAAAAGTGGAAAAAAGAGGAGATGCATGTGAAGGAACTTTGGAATCATTCCGGTTTTCGCTGGTACTGGACGGGATTGTTTTTGTCCTCGCTGGGAAATTCGTTTGGCTGGATGGCCCTCTCCTGGTTTGTGATGAAAAAGACGGGCTCGCCTGTGGCGATGGGGGGCGTCGTTCTTGCGTTCATGCTTTCATCGGTCGCGGCAGGTCTCGTCGTCGGGGTGCTGCTGGATCGCTTTAACCGGCGCAGACTCATTATTTGGGACAACATTTTGCGCGGCTTGATTTACATAGCGCTTGTCCTGGTGCTTCAGTCGGATTCGCTGCCGCTGTGGACAGTTTATGCCTTGATTATCATGGCGGGGCTGCTCTCGCCGCTCAGCAGCTCGGGAGCACAGGCGCTTCTGCCCCGACTGGTTCCGGACAAAAATCTGTTGGTAAGAGCAAACGGCTTGATGGAAAGCCAGTGGCAGATGACCGGTTTGTTCGGACCGGCCCTGGCAGGAATGTTGATCGCCTTGATCGGAGAGAGCATGGTCCTTTTGGTAGATGCATGTGCCATGTTCCTATGCGCGTTTTGTTTTTACCGCATTTCTGCTGAGTCTCTGGATGATGCTTCTCAGCAAAGCGCTGCGGGCAAGCCGGGGGAATTTTTTCGCTCGCTTGCAGCCGATATTTTGACCGGGTACCGCTTTCTTTTTAAACGGTCACAGCTCGTTTGGCTCATTCTGTTTACGTTTTTCTTCAACATGGCGTACGGCCCTGTCGAGGTTGCCCTGCCGCTTTATGCCGATCAGCTTCTGAAGGGAGGATCGCTTTCGCTCGGTCTGCTGTGGTCGGCGCTGGCAGGAGGAGCGCTGCTCGGTTCCGTCCTGTTCTCAGCGGTCACCTGGAGGATCTCTACCGGCGTCACGCTCTCCTCGATCATTGTCCTGTGGGGAATCACCACGCTACCGCTGGCTTTCTTTTCGCGAACAGATGTGGCCATCATCGCCATGGGGTTGGCAGGGCTGAGCTTTACCCCCTACAACATCATGTATCGCAGCTATTTGCAAAAAAACATTCCTTCTGAAATGCTGGGTCGTGTCTTGACGAGTGTGAGGACCATTACCGGAACGGGGATGCCGGCGGGGGCCGGCATCTCCGGTGTGCTGATTCCGCTGCTCGGATTGCAGGGGCTTCTCGGAGCTGCGTCTGCTGCTTGTATCGTAATTGGACTTTTCGCCTTCCCGCTTCTGCGAGGGCTTGATTCTTCCGGGCTACTTGCGGTTCAGGAGGGGAGCGGCCAAACGCTTCAGCCCGCTCGGCAGGAGGAGATAAAAAAGGGAGAGCAGGTGTAGGCGGCGGGGCATGGCTGCTTCATCCCGCTTGCGTTTGACAGCGCGGAGAATAAGCTTCGCCGTTTCCTCCGGAGTGAGCAGATAACGGGCGACCTTTCCCCGATAAGCGCCTGACTGATCGGCCCGATTTAAAAATGGAGTGTCGATTGGGCCGGGCAGGACGCTGGTGACGAATATACCGGTGTCAGCCAGCTCGTGGCGAAGCCCTTCGCTAAACCGATTGACGGCTGCCTTGCTGCCGGCGTAAACAGCCGCTTTGGCTGTTGCGACTTGTCCCGCCAATGAGCCGATATTGACGATGTGTCCGGAGTTTGCCGCCAGCATCAGAGGCAAGAGGGCGTGGGTCATGTAAAGCAGGCCCGATATATTGGTGTCTACAATCTGTTTGATTTGCTGCAGGTCCATATCTGCAAAAGGTGCAAACAAGGCTGTGCCGGCATTGTTGTACAAAAGATCGCACGTTCCGTAGTTTTGTTTGATCCAGTCGGCGAGCTTGGCACAACCGTCGGCGTCGGTGACATCGAGCAAATAGCAGCGGAGGTTGTCCGGGTTCCCCAACTGTTCGCGCAGGGCTGTCAGTCCTGCCTCCGATCGCCCGGTGGCAATGACCTGATCGCCTTGTTCGAGATGCAGACGAGCCAGCGCCCCGCCCAGTCCTCCCGTAGCGCCGGTGATGACGACAACTTGCCGTTTATCCATGAATACTCACCCTTCGATGGTTCTTTTTAGCAAACAGGTCAATCTATATATGGAAAGTATAAGTGGTTGGCATGTGGTGAAGGATAGCCCCTAGGGGGTGAATATACATGCCAGTAGTAAAGTGCAGTGTAGCCAACTGTGAGTATTGGAGCGAGGGCAACAACTGTAATGCCGACATGATCATGGTGGAAATCGACGCGCACGCGGATGCGAACTTTAAAGAAGAGTTTGCAGGCGAGTACGGCCATGACAGCGAGCACAAGGACAAGGCAGATACTTCTTCCCAAACCTGTTGTCACACCTTCAAACCGAAAAAAACAGCAAAGAAGTAAATCCATCGTAGCAAGGAAAAAGACGTATCCCACGGCTGGTGATACGTCTTTTCCTATTCCTTTGCCTGTCGCCCTCGGGCAAGGGGGCGGCTCAGACGTCTACTTTCAGCTTAGCTATGATTGCGAGCCGAGGAGGCGTTTGATCGGCAGCGACTCCACCAAGGCATCGACCTGCTCCCAGGAATGAACGCGGTGGACAAGCTCAGGCAGAGTTCCCTGATTGTACGGGGTATCAAACAACAGGATAGGAATCTCCAGCGCTTCGGACAACTGGAGAGCATTTTCCAAACGGTCCTCAAGGAACAAGTCCACGTTCCATCTTTGGGCAGCGGCAAGCTTGTCGTGAGAACCGATCAAATCCAGCTCATGAAAAGGAATTCGGTACCGGGAGAACCAATTGAGCGTGACTTCCCGGTGGCGCGCCTCCCGGGCACTGATGTAGATCAGGCGATGGCGGTTGAACCAGCTACGCAAGATCAGATCAGCCGTTCCATGCACAGGGGCTTCATCGTACAAACGTTCACCATGCTTGTCCAGCCAGTCGGCAAACGCTTCATCACTAATGCCGTAGACCTCGGCCAGGTTGTAGACAAAACAGTCTTCGTACCGCAAATGTTTGCCAAAGCTCTCGTTCATCATAGGCACGATACTGCTAGGTTCCGTGACCGTTCCATCAATATCAATGCCAATTGTTAGGGTTCTCTCTGGTTTCATCCTCTCGCCTCCAGTTTAAATTGTACACCCAAGGCAGAGAATAAGGCTACTTCCTTCACCACAATCCTTGTAAAAAGGGGCTGAGCTTAACATGGCGTACGACGAAAACGAGCGTATGAATGCTGAGCGGAAGGAAGCAGACAACGGGCCCGCCGAAATGGTGGATCAGCGGGACACGGAGTTTGCTGTGGACAGCTGGATGGGTGCTGTGTTTAACCCTGACAGCAACAATGCCAAGCGGAACATCGATTACGACCCGCTGACACGCACCGAGCGGTACAATGGGGAACAGCAGAATGCCAACCTCGATGGCGACCTGACCCAAGCGAGGGAGGAAACTGAACACCCCCATTATACAGTCGAGCGTTCGGCAAAGGATTACCAGACTGAAACGGCGGCCGAAATTGCGGAGCCGATCCGTGGAACCCGCCGATCTGCCGAAACCAAGGCAGACCCTGAAAACGGCGCGAGCGGACTTGGAATGACGGGGCTTGGGCTATCCATCCTGTCACTCTTTTTGCTTCCGTACCTGATCGCGCCAGTCGGCTTTGTCCTGGGTTACCTTGCTTATCGCCGAGATGCCCGTACTCTCGGGACGTGGGCGATGATTATCGGGGTTGTAGCTGTTCTTGGCGCTTTGATCGTGTACCCCTATTACGTCGCCCGGTAGTCCTGTTTGACCGCCTCTCCCTTGGGAGGGGTGTTTCTTTTTTACAGGGGTGCAATGTACGCTCCCAGTATGAACGGAATTATTTATAGAAGGATGATAAAAATGGAGTCAGAGCCGCGAGTACGGCGTCACGAAAAACCTCGGCTCTTTGAATGCGGCCTTCGGTAAGCAAACCGTAAGCGCCCCCACGGTGGTTGCTTCCGGCAGTGCCGCTCCACTCGTCGATCACCGCAGACAGTTCGATTCCTTCCCGTTTTATACGATCCACGGCTGCACTTGGGATGGGAAAAGCAAGGCCCTTTCCGATCGAAAGCTGTTCTCCGTTCCAGGCGGCACATACGGAGATCAAATACCATTGGTTGGTATGGACACTGTCAAACGTAAGGCCTCCTTCTAATCCCAATCCGACAAATCCTTCACCTGCTTCGAGCCGGGCTGCTTTTGCCCGATTGATGGCGCCTTTGATCGTTTCTTCCTCGGATAGAGGCTGTCCGGATATGCCGGATGAAACGGATAGGCACACCGGTTCAGAGCCGGTAGCCATCCGAACCGCCTTTACCTTCGCTTCGTTTTTCGTGCCCAAAGCGTATTTCAGTGCGGAAAAATCCATTTGAACTACCCTCCACATGTATCGGTTACGGGTAGTATACCATGTCCCACGAAAGGATGTTCTGTGATAACATGAGGGGAGAAGAACGACGAAACGAGAGAGGAACCTGCGATGAAATTTACCAAGATGCATGGGCTGGGAAATGACTACGTCTATGTCAATTGTTTTGAGGAGCCCCTCCAGCAAGTCGATTTGCCGGAATTGGCCCGGAGGGTAAGTGATCGAAATTTCGGCATCGGCGGGGACGGATTGATTTTGATTATGCCTTCCGATGTGGCGGACTTTCGCATGAGAGTGTTCAACAATGATGGCAGTGAAGCCAAAAACTGCGGCAACGGGTTGCGCTGTGTCAGCAAATACGTCGTAGACCACGGTTTGACCAACAAGGAGTCGTTTACCGTGGAGACACTGGGGGGCATCGTCACTCCGCGTGTCCGGCTTGGTGCAAACGGCAGGGTGGAGCTGGTCACGATTGATATGGGAGAGCCGCGCTTTGCCCGTTCCGCGATTCCGATGACGGGGAATCCGGATGAACAGGTGGTGGAGTATCCGCTCACGGTAGAGGGACGGACGTTTCCCATGACTGCCGTTTCGATGGGCAATCCCCATGCCATCCTGTTTGTAGAAGAGCTCAAGGAAGAGGATGTAACCGCATATGGGCCGCATATTGAGCGGCATGAGTGGTTTCCGGAGCGGACCAATGTCGAGTTTATTCAGGTACTGAATCGGCAGGAGCTGTTGTTTCGCGTGTGGGAACGCGGTTCCGGCGTGACGCTTGCATGCGGGACCGGGGCATGTGCCGCTGCTGTTGCCGCGAGTCTCAGCGGAAAAACAGACCGGACGGTAACCGTTCACTTGGCTGGCGGAGATTTGCTGATCGAGTGGCGGGAGAGCGATAATCGCGTCTATATGACCGGCCCTGCTACGGAAGTGTATCAAGGTGTGTATGGAGAACCGCTTCCGATGGTGGGAAGCGCAGAATAATTTGCGAATGACATGATACATGCCAAGTAAAGAATCCCGCCTTCAGCGAAAAGCCGAGGGCGGGATTTTGAATGGAAGAACCTGTTGGTACGTACGACTTTTCTGCTGGAACGATGCTGGGACGACTTGTCAGTTCCGCATCAAAGTCCTACCTGCTCCGACCCGCCGCTACTTTTACCGCTGCCTGATGATCCGGGTCGACCTGATTGTCTTTATGGCGAAGGCTGTTTGGGAAGTGGATGTCAAAATGACCGTCGAAATCATTGTCCGCTATGTATTCGATGCTATGCGGCATAGAAGTCATGGAGGCGGCCAGCTTCCTTCCCTTTACTTCGACGAGTACCGGACGGACGCTCCAGGAATAGGTCCCGCCCCATACCTCTTTGATGATCGCCGCGTCTTTTGCCGTCAGCGGCTCGGTATCCGAGTGGAATGCGCCGATGGTCCGCTTCACCTGAAAGCTTTTGCCGGTGTAAAAATCGGTTACTGTGGCGACAGCATTGATCGGAAACAGGTATTGTGCGGCTTCAAACCAGTCCAGATATTCGCCGTAGGATGCGCTCGGAGCAGAAGTGACCGGGATATGGTGAACGGGGATTTTTACGACTTGCCCGACTTGCAGGAAATCGTTTTCCGACAGATTGTTCACCCGCAAAAACTCGTCCCGGGGAATCCCGTACGCAATCGAGACCGTCCACGGCGTATCCCCTTTGACAACCGTGTAGGAAGTCGTGGTTACCCAAGGCTTGTCCTCGGCGGCAGGCGACTCTGCACCAGGTGTCTTATCGGCGGGTGTGGCCGATGTACTCTCGCTGCCCGCCGAAGAGGGGGGCGTATCAGTATGTTTCTGTGGAATGACCAGCTTTTGCCCAATCCACAACTCGGTCGTCTTCAACTGATTGGCATCCACGATGGCTTGAATGGATACTTGAAAACGATCAGCAATCTTCCACAGCATGTCCCCCTTTACGACCGTGTAGACAGAACCGGTTTGGGGAGCAGATGGATTCCCGGATACAGGGATCAAAAGCCTTTGTCCGACGAGAAGGTCTGTGCTTTGCAGTTTGTTGGCCTCGACAATAGCGGAAATGGTTGTACCGAATTTTCCGGCAATTTTCCACAGGACATCGCCGGATTGAACCGTGTATACCGGGGAAACTGGCGGTATGTAAAGAGATTGGCCCACGAAGAGCATGTCCGACTGTAGTTGATTGACCTGTTTGACCCGGGCAACGGTAACACCGTACCTTGCTGCGATATTCCCCAAGGTATCCCCGGCTTTGACTGTGATCGTCTGAGCGGAAGCGCTGGCGGCAGGAAGAAGTGAGAGCGCCAGGAGCGAGCTGATGGTCATGCGTTTCCAAGCTGTGCTGAACATGGTGTCTTTCCTCCTTGATGTTGAGCTCTTGTTGTGAAAATAGTGTAACAACAGTGTATATGGAGGAAACAGCTTCTTGCATTGGATAAATGCTTCCTCGATTGGCAAACGTACCCAGATCGTGAAAACAAAAAATGCGTGAAAGTCGGCACAGACAGTGCGTCCTTTCACGCTAACGGAAATCAACGATACGGATTGTCACCCGTTGTACACCTCGTTTAGATAGGCTGTTTCTGCTTTGTCGATCTTCGCATGGTTCATTTTTGTCAGCTCCGCTTGAAGTCTTTTCAATTCGGCTTCCATTTTGCGGATTTTCTCTTGCATTGCTTGTGCAGTCATGATGATTTCTCTCCTCTTCGTTGTCTTTTATCTAAATTTACTGACTATTTTAACGAAGGGGCAGCCGCCTGTAAAGAGCACTTTGGGAATGTAAGCGCTTGTAACTGTGACGGTTTCTTGACGATTAAAAAATAATTGATCGTAACAGGCAGGCCGTCCATCTTGCCATAAGTCATGAATGCTTTCCCTAACAGCCTCTCGCTAGCTTCCGAAAACAGGTACTGACCACCCCCAAAACTGGGGAAAGTAAAGAAGTAGCGAGCTTCTCTCTATGTGGAAAGAAACAAGTCGTGTTATGATGAAAGGTAGACTTTGGGCAATCGCCAAACAGGAAGGTGTGGACTGGTGATTTATTTTGATAACAGCGCCACGACCCGACCGCATCCTCAAGTGATTGAGGTGGTCAAACGAGCGATGGAAACTTACTTTGGTAATCCCTCTTCGCTGCATCAAAAAGGGTTGGAGGCAGAAAACGTGCTGAAGCAGGCCCGTCTGGTAGCCGCTCGGTACCTCGGTTGCAAACCGTCGGAGATCCTGTTCACTTCTGGTGGAACGGAAAGCAACAACGCCGCAATCAAAGGAGTGGCGTTTCAATATCAGGGCAGGGGCAAGCATATTGTGACGACTAGCATCGAGCATCCTGCAGTGTACGATGTATGCAAGCAGCTTGAGAGCTTCGGTTTTTCCGTCACTTTCCTGCCTGTCGACCGCGATGGACGGGTGTCCGTCGAAGACGTCAAAAAAGCAGTTCGAGACGATACGATACTCGTGTCTGTCATGCATGTAAACAATGAGCTCGGGACGATTCAGCCAATCGCCGAAATTGGAGAATGGCTCAAACAATTCCCGAAAACCTTGTTTCATGTAGACGCTGTGCAAAGCTTTGGAAAGCTTCCGCTCCGTGTCAAAGAGTGGGGCATTGACCTTGCGAGCATTTCGGCTCACAAATTTCATGGTCCCCGTGGGACAGGGATTCTCTTTAAACGCGAGGGTCTGATCATCCAGCCGCTGCTGATGGGCGGGGGACAAGAGGGCGGTTTCCGGTCGGGAACCGAAAATCTTCCGGCGGTTGCCGGCATGGCCAAAGCGATCCGCATGTTGGCGGAGGAAGGAAAGCGCGATGCTGATCGATTGAGCGAGTTAACGGGACATTTGCGGGAAGGCCTTTCAAGCATATCTGGCTGCGTGATCAACACTCCCGCAGAGGGAAGTGCCCCGCATATCGTCAATGTCTCGTTTCCCGGAATGAAGGCAGAGGTTGTACTCCATGCCCTGGAGGAACGCGGTTTTCTCGTCTCTACGAAATCAGCCTGTTCGTCCAAAGCAGATGAACCGAGCAGGGTGCTGACAGCGACCGGAATGGACAGAGAGCAGGCTTTATCAGCGATCCGGATAAGCCTGGGAAGAGAGAATACGGCGGAAGAAGTCGAAAAGTTCATTGCTGCCGTGAGGGAAGTCGGCAGCATGCGCTCATATATGAAAGAAAAAGTGTAACGATGCAAAGGAGCGGACAATGAATTACGATGTTATTTTAATTCGATACGGCGAATTGGCCCTGAAAGGCAAAAATCGCGATTTGTTTGAAGAGGCGCTGGTGCGCAGCGTGAAAAGTGTATTGCGTTCCTTTTACAAGATTAAGGTTCGCCGCAATTACGGCCGTATGTATGTGGAGCTTCACGGAGAAGACTCCCAGGCTGTTATGGAACGCCTGAAGCGGGTATTTGGAATCTCTTCCTTCAGTCCGACGGTTCAGGTAGAGCCGGATGAAGAGCTGATTAAGGAAAAGTCGCTGGAGATGATCCGGCAAATCCAGCCGGAGCCAAGGACCTTTCGCGTGGAAACGCGGCGTGCCGACAAGCGGTTTCCGAAAACTTCGATGGAGGTCAGCCGGATGGTGGGCACGCATATCTTGCGCAATCTCCCTGCCATTAAAGTAGACGTTCATCAACCGGAGGCAGTCGTCAATATCGAAATCCGGGCTGAGGGGACGTACATTAGCTGCCAAACCATCCCGGGACCAGGCGGCTTGCCAGTAGGGTCCGGCGGCAAAGTGCTGCTGCTTCTGTCTGGCGGGATCGACAGTCCGGTCGCAGGCTGGATGATGATGAAGCGGGGAGTTATGCTGGAGGCGATCCATTTCCACAGCCCGCCGTTTACCAGTGAACGCTCGCTGGAAAAGGTGCGGGATCTGGCCCATAAGCTGACCAAATGGGGCGGAACTGTTCGGCTGCATGTGGTCCCTTTTACCGATATTCAGACGGCAATCCGGCAAAACTGCCCTGAAGACTACATGATTACGATTATGCGCCGCTTTATGATGAGGATTTCCGAGCGAATCGCGGATGACAACAACGCTTTGGCCTTGGCAACAGGGGAAAGCCTGGGGCAGGTTGCATCCCAAACACTCGAGAGCATGAATACGATCAACGATGTCGTATCCATTCCGATTCTGCGTCCTCTGATTGCCATGGATAAATCGGAGATCATGGACATTTCCAGAAGGATCGATACGTATGAGCTCTCCATTCTGCCTTTTGAGGACTGCTGCACGATCTTTACACCGAAAAAACCTGTCACGAGACCAAAACCGTATATGGCAGAGCGCTTCGAAGAAAAATTGGACGTGGATGCGATGGTCGAAGACGCAGTCAAGCGCACGGTGGTTGAAGAGATTACATCCAAACCTCGCGAAGTGATCAACGATTTGTTTTAGTTTTTTGCGTAAGCGGGTTTCATTAAATATGTGGAGACGAAAATCGGGGGGAGAACGATGATTGTCCGGTATGAACGCAATGGCAAGGTTAAGCACGGCTGGATGGTGGAAGAGGAGCAAAAGGTAAGGGTGATCGAGGGCGATATTTACAAAGTCCAGTCAGCCAAGCCCATTATGACCGGTTTGGAGCTGCCGCTAAGTGAGGTAACCCTGCTGGCCCCTTGTACGCCGAGCAAGGTCGTTTGCATTGGGGTAAATTATTTCGATCACGCTGAAGAGATGGGAATGGAAACACCCGAAGAGCCGTTGATGTTTCTAAAACCGTCGACGACGGTTGTAGGGCCGGGCGAACCGATTATTTATCCCCGGTTAACGAATCAGCTTCATTATGAAGCGGAATTGGCTGTCGTGATCAAAAAGCGGGCCCATCGTGTAAAAGCAGAGGAAGCGGAGGATTTTATTCTCGGATATACCTGCGCCATCGATGTAACCGCAAGAGACCTCCAGCATAAGGACGGCCAGTGGACGAGATCGAAAAGCTTTGATACATTTTGTCCGCTTGGACCTGCGATTGCCGCCAAATTGGATCATCGGGACGCACGCATCGTCACTCGGGTAAATGGAGAGGTACGGCAGGATGCTTCCACGCGGCAGATGATTTTTCCTGTCCCCCGTTTGATTGAGGCAGTATCGGCGGTTATGACTCTTTTGCCGGGAGATGTAATTCTAACGGGAACCCCCGTTGGAGTAGGGGAGCTTCATCCTGGTGATGAGATTTCCGTTACGATCGAGGGTATCGGTACCCTCGCTACTCATGTCATCGCTGAATCATAATGTGTATGTATGACCTGGCTTCAAATAGTAAGCTCACCTCTCCTTTGCGGGCAGGTGAGCTTTTTATTGAGAGTAAACGGTTAGGACTATCTTTCTTCTTCTGTAGCTTCCGGATTGTCGTGGACAGGATGGGCATCGGGGAATTGTCGAGGCAGTTCTTCATGCATTTGCCGGGTTTCATAGGTGAAGCGGGTGCTTGTCGAATGCTGCCCGGCTTCCCAACCGGTAGCCTTCCCCAAGCGAGCTTCATTTGTAGCCGCGCCGTAAGGTCCTTCCGGAAACTCCTCCTGCAAAATTTCGTTACGCTGTGATTCGACGGTAGAGAGCTCGCTGTACGGTTTGTTGTCGTATTCCTTATAGGTTGGTTTTGGTTTTGGTGACATGTTATCACGACCTTTCCATTCAGTATGCTTAGTGTGAAGTTAACGGCGAATGCGTATTCGTTGTTTTCGCAGTTGTGATTGACTCCTGCTTGTAATTTCGGTATAGTTAAAAACTCTTCAGGTAAATCAGCTATTGTTAAATGACATTAAAGTTTTTTTGAAAAAACCTCTTGATTGTTTGCTGGTGATTATGTTATATTAAATCTTGTCGCCGCGAGCGAGAGTGAATTCGGGAAAACTTGAATAAAAAAACTCTTGCCTAATCGATAGGCGATGTGATATGATTAGAAAGTCGCCTCTGAGCGACCGGAATTTAGAAATGCTCTTTGAAAACTGAACAGCGAAGCGTTTTTACCGAAGTAATGCCAGATGTCACACCGAGGTACTTCAGTATCGAAGTAATGCCGGTTGTGACGCTGAAATACTTCGTAG
>NZ_RHHO01000110.1 GCF_003710865.1 Brevibacillus borstelensis
GGCGCGAAATTTTAGGCTCATGTGGCGACAAATGAATTTGTTGAGTGGCAAGAGAAAGAAACCGCGCTTGCGCCAGGCGATTGGTATGACAAGAAAAGCAGTTATTCCGGAAACGCCATTGAAATAGACGGACGGCTCTGCCTGTTGTACACAGGCAATGTCCGTGACCGAGAAGGCAATCGTGAAACATATCAATGCCTCGCCGTATCCGAAGACGGAAAAGTGTTTGAAAAAAAAGGAGTCGTTGCGCGTCTCCCGGAAGGCTATACCGCTCATTTCCGTGATCCGAAGGTTTGGAAGAAGGACGGGACGTATTACATGGTGCTCGGCGCGCAGACAGAAAATCTCACCGGAAGCGCTGTGCTGTTCACATCAGAGAACTTGACGGATTGGACGTTTCTCGGTGCGATTGCGGGGGCGGATTGCGGCGGTCTCGGGTCATTCGGCTATATGTGGGAATGTCCGGACTTGTTTTCTCTGGACGGAACCGACGTGCTGCTCGTATGTCCGCAGGGGCTTGAAGCTGACGGGATAAAATATCATAACAGCCATCAGGCGGGCTATTTCCTCGGCAGACTGGATACAGAGCAGCTTGAGTTTAAGCACGGTGAATTCACGGAGCTTGACAGGGGATTTGATTTTTACGCGGCGCAGACGCTGGAAGACGATAAGGGACGGAGGATTCTGTTCGCGTGGATGGGTGTCCCCGATCAGCAGGAGGACAAACATCCGACACATGCGTATCACTGGGTTCACTGCTTGACGATGCCGAGAGAGCTTTCACTGTCAAACGGCAGAATCATACAGCGTCCGCTTCAGGAAATGAAATTACGCCGCACGGATGAGAAAAAGCGCGGTCTTCAATTGAATCGATCGTCA
>NZ_RHHO01000111.1 GCF_003710865.1 Brevibacillus borstelensis
GTCGTCCACTGACTTCATGTTTTTCTCTTTGATCCACTGCTTGATCTGCTCTTTTGACATCATAAAAATCTCCCAACCTTTCTACTCCTAATTGTAGTTTAGAGGTTGAGAGTTTACAAAAAATATGTTACAGACTCGAAGCAGGAAACATAGTTGGGATATCCATATTAGACGTAATCGAAGTGACCGAAATTAACATAGTCTTAGACAATTTTTTTCGTCATCTGGAGGCCCTATGAAATATACCAGAAAACTATCTAATCTGAATAAAACTATCGTACAGATGAACCTCACGCCAGGTAAGAACCACTTTGAGCTTTCAGCGCAAAACTTCTCTTTCCCGAGGAAAGTCATAAGCGATATTTACCCTGATTTCCCCGACCATCCCCAACTTGCGAACACTACATTCAAGGTCTATCTATACCTATGCATGTACTGCGATGGTCTTTCTGGAAAAGTATATTTTTCCAGCAAACAAAAGATCGCCGAGACATTAAAACTGCCTCCATACTCATCATATATCGAATGGTCTCTTGATTGGTTAGAAACTCATCACTTTATCCGAGACATTAGAGAAGATGATAAATTGCGTTTCCAAGCACATGTATTGTCTGCACCAGACTATCTGCCAGAGCTTGATACATTTTACAGTTGTAAAGAAATTAAACGAAATCCCTCTCCTTTGAAACAGCACAATTATGGCTATATCATGGTTCCTAAATTAGCTATCACAGAGAAGATGTTAGATCAATCTGTAACAAGAACAGGATGGGATGAGAGAAAACTTAAAATCTTCCTCCTAATGTATCAATATAACTGGCTTCGGTATTATGGCGGCATCGATCCAGACATTATGCATATCACACAGAACGGGGAGTTAGAGCTTGATACACGTTTCTGCTACGACGTAAAAAGCACACCCTACAATACATTCCAGACAATTCAATCGTTCATCAATGCTGACCTATTCAGACCTGTAAGATGTATCTTTCAACAAAAAGATGGAGAGAAAGTCTTTGTTAGAGACGCTAGAGTCGGGGTTTCACTACAGAAAAATGAGTATGAAATCATTGTCCTCCGCCCTCATGTTCTAATTAAGCGTCACGTTGATGAGCTTGTTAAATTACTCGGCAAAGGAAGCGTCATCTTATGAAAATGCATGGTAGTCTCTATACGGACAAAGCAAAAGTGGTTAACGCTTTTCGGAAAGATGAGAAGGTACTCTTGTCC
>NZ_RHHO01000012.1 GCF_003710865.1 Brevibacillus borstelensis
CTTAACGAGGCTGCAGGATTCACTTTATGTTACGGCCTGCTGATTTGCTCGCACTCTTTCGAGTTACTTTGTCACAGGGCTTCAACCTTAGGATTTCTCCACCAGTTGCCTGTCAGCTACGAGGTGACTTGGCTCCTGCCTCGGTTGGACTTTCACCAACTAGCAATTAACGGCTTGCTGGGCACGCTTCATAAAAAAAAGCCTGCAGAGCGAACCTCTCTACAGGCTTGTCGGCATTTCTGAAATTCCTGGAATCGTTATTGATCCTGCATTTCCGATTGGAGCAGGTATTGCTCCGGATCGACAGACGCACCGTCAACGCGAACTTCGAAGTGAAGGTGAATACCGGCATCCTTTTCATACACGCTGCGCCCCGCTGTACCCAGCACCTGGCCTTGGGTTACTTCATCGCCAGGCTTGACATTCACTTTGTCCAGGCTTTGATACACGGTGACCATCTTGTCGGCGTGCTCGATTTCCACCACGCGACCGACGAGCGGATCGTTTTCCACCTTGCTCACCTTGCCAGGCAGAGCGGCGGTTACATCAAAGCTCTTGCCGTCAGTCGACTTCAGGTCGATACCAGTGTGCGGCATAAACGTGTTGTCATACTTGACGAGAGCTTTTTGCTGTACATCCTTGGACGCTTGCTCGTCGAAGAAATTCATTCCCTTTTCGTACTGAACTCCTTTGGCTACAGGCCAAGCAAGCTGTTGAACGGTTCCAGATACCGGAACAGCGCTGTTTTCGTCAGCTTCAGACGGATCTTTGGCGCCTTCCTGCGGTGTCGTGATCGCAATGCCGCCCTCGGCTTGGCCGGGGAGATTGTCGGTCACACCGCCGCTCTGATACCACATCACAAAAGCGAGAATAATTGCTGCGGTGCCGATGTAGATCGCCGGAAACGCCCATTTTTTGCCCAAAACGTTTTTCCAGGAGCTTGCCTTTTTGAATGGAATCGGTTGATTTTGATTTTTTTGATCTTCCATTGTATTCATCACCTCATCCCTCAGTATCGCCAGATTTTCGGCGGATAAACCTGAGAGAGAGGGGAAACTTGTAAATTTGCTGAAAACAGCCTTTTTTCTCTTTTGCCTTTATCCTTTCAGGATGAGGTCGCAATTTTCCAAGGCGATTCCCTGGTAAAAGTATTTGACGATCTGCTCGGCACTCTTCCCTGCCTTCGCCATTCCGTTGGCCCCCCACTGGCTCATCCCGACACCGTGGCCGTATCCTTTGGTCGTAATATGGACTTCATTGCCTCGCAGCTCCAGCGTAAAGGCGGAAGATTGGAGTCCGAGCTTCTCGCGGAATTCCCTGCCGCTGAACTCTTTTCCGCCAATGCTGATTTTGCCCACGCGATTGCCCGTCGTCCGCTCCACGATGCGATACCAGCTGCCATTGCCGGAGGCTTCCTTTGTCAGTTTGATTCCGAGACGCTGCTCCAGGTCCGCTGCGGCGATTTTGACGGTTTTTTCAAAGCTGGGCGATTGAATGTCCCAGGGGCTTGCCACGCTTTTCAAATAGGGAACCGGCTCTTCAAAATACTCGTTGGCATTTTCCGTAAACCCATTGCTGGTGGAGAAAAAGGTCGCGTCGATCGGCTTGCCTCCGTAGGTCAGAACGACCCCGGCCGTCGCCTGCACAGCCTGGCGGATGCGCGCGTTTTTCCACTCGAATTGGTCCCCCCAGTTCTGCTTGCGCTGCGCCTCGTCGAGAAAGGCCTGATGCTTCACCGTATCGGTGACCTGTGCTCCCTTGGGAACGTCATCAAATTTCTTCGCATCGAGCCTGCGGATGATGTACGTACGGGCTGCCATCGCCTGGGCCTTGAGCGCCTCCAGCTCGAACTCTGCCGGCATCTCCGCCGCCACTACGCCCTCGATGTACGTTTCCAACGGCATCGTTTCCACAGCCTGTTTGGCGGTCCGATATACCTTCACCTCGATCGCCGACTGATGAACAGCCGGGTTGTTCGGGGCAGAGACTTGCGGAAGCCCCTCGCTTCCGGGTGGAGAGGAAAAAAAGTAGACCAGCGCGGCAGGCAGCATCACGAGCAGTATCGGCAATCCGATGAACCACGCCACCAGGTAACGTTTCATGCGTCATATCCCCCCTCTTGTGCTGGACTATTTCAGTCTATGTCCAAGCCTCGGGAGGTAGAACGAGAGAATAAGAGAGATGGAAGAGTTTGCTGAAAATGAAAAAGACTTCCCCGCTTACAGGGAAGTCTCGGTATGTGTTTACGCAAAATTGGGAGAAAACTGGACTTTGATCGGTTCGGTTTTTACCTGTTCAACCGCTTCTGTCTCGACTTCTTTCGCTGGCGAAACACGCTCTACAAGAGCGCCCAGGCCGCGAAGCTTTTCCGTGAACTGGACATAGCCCCGGTCGATGTGGTGAAGGCTGCTCACTTCTGTTTCGCCCTCGGCCACCAGGCCCGCCAATACGAGCGCAGCTCCTGCTCGCAAATCCGTCGCCGCCACTTTGCTTCCGGTCAGCTTGGCGCCGCCTTCCACGATCGCGCTGCGTCCCTCAATCTTGATATTGGCATTCATCCGGCGGAATTCTTCCACGTGCATAAAGCGATTTTCAAAAACGGTCTCGGTAACGATGCTGGTGCCTTCCGATGCCAATAGCAGCGCCATCATTTGCGACTGCATGTCCGTCGGGAAGCCGGGATACGGCAAGGTCTTGACGTCGACAGCCTTGAGACGGCCATTGCTTCTCACGCGAATGCCGTTCTCCTGCTCGTCCACTTCCACGCCCATTTCTCTCAGCTTGGCAGTAACGGACTTCAAATGATCACAGATTGCACCTTCGACAAAAACGTCCCCGCCTGTAATCGCGGCAGCTACCATGAAGGTACCCGCTTCGATCCGGTCCGGAATCACGCAGTGCGTGCAGCCTTTCAATCTCTCCACGCCTTCGATCCGAATGGAACCGGTACCTGCTCCGCGAACCTTGGCTCCCATCCCGTTGAGGAAGTTGGCCAAATCCACGATTTCCGGTTCTTCGGCTGCGTTTTCAATAACGGTGGTTCCCTCAGCCAAAGCAGCAGCCATCATAATGTTTTCGGTAGCGCCTACGCTGGCGATATCCAGGTAGATTTTCGCTCCCTGCAAACGTCCCTCGACACTGGCTTCGATAAACCCTTGTCCGATCTCAATCTTGGCTCCCATCGCTTCAAAGCCTTTGAGATGCTGATCGATCGGGCGGGTACCAATGGCGCACCCTCCCGGAAGTGCTACACGCGCCTTGCCTTCTCTGGCCAGGAGCGGTCCCATTACCAAAAAGGACGCTCGCATTTTACGAACCAGTTCGTAAGATGCTTCCACACTCGTCACATGAGAGGCGTTGATGGTCAGCACTTCTTTATCGTATGTAAGGGTGATACCCAATGTTTTCAGGAGATCGCATATGATCCTGACGTCTTCCAGAGCGGGTACGTCGTGAATGACGTTGGTTCCCTCTTCGGCCAGGATAGCTGCTGCAATAATAGGGAGTACGGCATTTTTGGCGCCGGAAACTTTCACATTCCCCGCCAAAGCCTTCCCACCGCGGACAATAATTTTATCCAATGTGTACCCCTCCGCGTGCTAATATTCCGCTGTGATAATCGGTGTACCTGCTGTAATCCACGTACCGTTCAAACTGTCCCGGTGAGTGGCGACCTGCAGATTCATCCGAGCTTGTCCGTTTAGTGATAAGAACGAATTCCACTCAGAAGTGTAACCAGATATGCTGACAACCGTCTCATCTTGTAAACGTTCCAATTCTTTTGCATGGAGGGCGTCAAATATCGACAAAATTTTCCCCTCCTGTTGATCAACACTCAGTTTAACATTGTACAATCCGCGAATACAAGTGCTAAATTGCGGAATGAAGCCGGCTTGCTTCAGGGCTTGTTCGTGCTTGTTCTGTATCAAATCAACATATGGTAGAGAATCGCGATTTCCTTTTATGGACAGTACTAGATATGTGTCGATACCATCTTTGTGAGGTACCCCGGTAACCTGATAATCGAGCTGAACCCCGTACAGATTGGCCGGGACCTGATAGGTAAACAGATGGGATGATTGCGTCCATTTTGCTTCGGATAGCGGCATGTCAAGCCGATCCGCCCATTTCGCAGCCAAATCCTTCATTTCTTCGGTGCCGGACAGTTTCCCCAAGGAAATGCGCGTACGCACCTCCACGCTTGCCACCCTGGCTCCCGAGCCTTCCAATACGTCGAACAATCGGGCAGATGCCCGCGTTTCCTGCTGCTCCTGATGTAGCTGCCTTTCGTTCTGCGCTTCTGCCGGCATCCACCACGCCGTACCCAGTGCAGCCAATCCTATCAAAACAAGCCAAACGTTCCGTTTCCCCATTTTTATCCCTCTCCCTTTTTACGCGCTTCTCTTTGTACTTCTCAGTTTGCACGTAAAACTGGTGGGATATACCAATCAATTCCTGTCGAATCCTGCGGTCAGGAAAAGATTTGCCCGAAGATCAAGGACCAGCCGAGATATTCCATGAGAAAGCTCGCCATCTGGTATCCGAGAAAGATGGACATGATGATTTGCAAGAGCTTTGCTTGCGGCCCTTGCGGATTTTTCAGAAAGAGGTCAAATCGAAAAGCCTGCAGGGCCCACCAGCTGACGCCGATCAGGGCGACTGAGACGATAATGCTTACAAAACCGTACATACCTTGCGACACGTTTGTTTCCTCCTTGCCTTTCCGTTCATCGATTTTTCACTGGGATCAAACCAAAGACCGCTTTATACGTGGCTGTAGCGAGAAGAAGCACGGTGCCGTTCCTAACCGAAACTGAGTAAGTCGGAACTGAGTAAACCGGAACCGAGTAGCCGTACCGAGTAACCGGAACAGAGTAGCCGGAACCGAGTAGCCGTACCGAGTAGCCGTACCGAGTAGCCGGAACCGAGCAAACCAGAACCGACCGCACCACTTGCCTCTGCTCGCCACGGCAACTGATATGTAAAAAGGGGGCGGCTCGCAAGCCGTCCCCTCTATTGTACCTGATCCCTGACCGCAATTCATTGAAAGTTCGGTGGCAGCATGTCGCCAAAATTAAACCCGTGATTGAGGTGCGTTTGGACATAATCAGTCACAAGCCCCGGGAATGCGCCGAACACCACTGTGGCCAGCGCCAAAATCAGGACCAGCGCCCCAATCGTTTTCGGTACGGACAAAGGAGCCTCTGTCGCTCCCGGGCGCATGTACATCTGCCGAATGATGCCAAAGTAGTAGTAATACGACACGACACTGGTCGCGATCATAATCGCTGCAAGAACATAGCTCTGCTGCGCGATCGCCCCCATAAAGATGTAGAACTTCCCGAAGAATCCGGCGGATACCGGAATGCCGGCAAGCGACAGCAGGAAGATGCTCATCGACACTGCCATCAGCGGCGAGCGGTGATAAAGTCCTGCAAAGCCCTTCAGATCATCGGTTTGTTGATCGCGAGCAACCACCATGATGACCGCAAAGGCACCAAAGCTGGCCAGCAGGTAGGCGAACAGGAAGAATGTCACTTCGCCGAAAAACAGGATGGTCGGCGGCGCAAACGCCACCAGCATATAGCCCGCCTGCGCAATTCCGGAGTAGGCCATCATCCGTTTTACATTGGTCTGACGCAGAGCCATCGTGTTCCCGATAATCATCGAAGCCCCCGCTATGATCGCCAGGTAAAGCGCTCCCTGATCGAAAAAGAAACGCGTATCGGTCTGGATGTTGAAGAAGCCGATCAGCAGCAAGCGGAAGACGAGAGCAAAGCCGGCAGCTTTGGAGACGACCGCCAGGAAGGCCGTGACCGGAGTCGCCGCCCCTTGGTACACGTCCGGTGCCCACATGTGGTTGGGTGCAGCAGAGATTTTGAAGGCAAGCCCTACAGCCAAAAAGGCGAATCCCGCATACACCATAAACTCATAGCCGGCCATCGCCGCTTCGGACAGCCGTACGGAAATTTCATAAATGTTTGTCGTTCCGGTTAATCCGTATACATAGGACATCCCGAAGAGCGTCACCGCCGTGGAGATCGATCCCGAGACGATGTATTTAAACGCCGATTCATTGGACTGCAAGGAATGCTTGCGCAAGCCCACCAGAACGTACGAGGACATGGACAACAGCTCCAAACCGACGAACATGGTGATCAGATCGGCAGAAGAAGCCATCACCATTGCGCCCAGAAGACCGGTCAGCAGCAAGTAGTAATACTCGCCGCCATGCCTGATTTCGTCCTGCTTCATATAAGAGAGAGAAAGCAGCACGGTAAAGGCGACTCCTCCGAGGAACAGCAGCTTGAACGCATTTCCGTAATCATCGATGCGAATCGTATCCGCCATGTATGCGTACGGTTCATCCAGTTTCCCTATGTTTACAAAGACGAAAACGGCAGCCAGCACCACTCCCGCCAGCGTCAGCCACCCGATGACGGATTTGCCCAAACGCTTTCCGGCAAACAGATCGAGCAGCGACAGGGCGGTCGCGAATCCTAGAATGATGAATTCGGGCAGAAGGTAGCTCCAGTCATACGAGAAAATATCTTTTACGTCCATGGATTACCCTCCTATTCCCGTAACGATTGGGACGATCGTTTTCAACGTTTGCTGCAGAGGATTTGCCAAAACGGCCGGATAGACGCCGATCAGGATAATAAATCCGAGCAGGACGACCAGCGGCACAACCTCCATAGGCTGGGCATCTGCCACACCTGCAAACCGCCCCGGAGTCGGTCCAAACGTCGTTTTCAAAACAGCCCTCAGCAGATAGACGGCTGTGAGTACGATGCCAAGCGTACCGATAGCCGCCAGGATCGGCATTTGCCCAAACAAGCCGAGGAAGGCGAAAAATTCGCTAATAAAGCCGGACATCCCCGGCAGTCCCAGAGAAGCCATCGCTCCCGCCAGCATGATTCCGCTGGCGAACGGCATGGATTTCGCAAGTCCGCCCAGCTCGTCGATCATCGAGGTCTTGGTTCTCTCCCAAATCATGCCGATCAGGAAGAACAGCAGCGCGGAAATAAAGCCGTGCGAGATCACCTGGAACATCGCCCCCTGGAAGCCGATCGTATTCATCGCGGCAAATCCAAGCAGGACAATTCCCATGTGGCTGATACTGGAGTATGCCATCACCATCTTCAGATCCTTTTGGACAAAGGCCAGCACGGCACCGTATAGAATGTTAATTATTCCGAGCACAGCCATCCACGTCGCGAACTGGTAGGCTTGTTCAGGGAAAAAGCCGATACCCATGCGCAAAAGTCCGTACGCACCCATTTTCAGCAAGATGCCGGAGTGGATCATGACGATCGCCGGCGGAGCCTGCACGTGGACCTTCAGCATCCAGGTATGGAACGGAAAGACCGGCAGCTTGATCGCAAAGGCGATAAAGATCGCCAAAAACAGGCCGAAGCGGAACTCCGGCGACATGGCCGCTGATGCCGGATTGCCTGATGAGGCGAGAATCTCGGCGATTTTATCCATGTTCATCGTGTTCAGATACATAAACAGCACGATAAAGGCGATCAGCATGACTGCCGAACCGATACCGTTGTACAGCAAAAACTTGTTCGCAGCCTTTTCCCTCTCTCCATAGCCCCAGATGCCGATCAGGAAGTACGTCGGTACCAGTGTCAGCTCGAAGAAGATGAAGAACAAAAACAGGTTTTGCGAAGCAAACACGCCAAACATTCCGATCAGCAGGAGATGGAACAGGATGAAGTACTCCTTCAGCCGCTTCTTTTGATTCCATGAGGCTACAGCGGCCAGAGTCGCTATGATCGCGGTGAGCACGATCAAAGGCATCGAAATTCCGTCCACGCCCAGCTCGTAGCCAAGGTCAAACGAGAAGATCGCGCCCGACTGCTGCAGTCCGACCGGAATCGAGATCCATTTCGCCGTCTCGGTGAATTGCAAGCCTGAAGATTCGTAGTTGAATGACGCAAACAGCATGAGTGACAAGGCCAGCGGCAAAAGTGTGCCCAGCACGCCAATTTTCTTGATCACGCCTCCTTGATGCCGGGGAACGAACGCCAGTATCAAGACAGCCAAAAGCGGTGAGAAGACGATCAATGTAAGCAGTATACTATTGGCCAATCCCAAGGACTCCACCTCCCTGCGCCGTCAAAGTGATGGCGACAATCAACAACAGCAAGCCAAACAGCACCATGGCCCCGTACGATTGCACCTGACCGTTTTGAGCACGTCCATGCAGTGCGCCGATGCCTCGGGTAATTTTCGCTATCAAAGAAACCAGGCCATCAACGATATACTTGTCGAACAGATTGAGCAGGTAGCCGAGCCAGCCGAGCGGAACAACCACTACATAATGATAGAACTCGTCTACGAAATACTTGCGATAGGACAGTTGGTACAGCCACGGCATCGCTTCCGGTATGGCATCGGAAGGAATAGCCCGCTTTCCGTACATCAGCCAGGCCAAGAGGATTCCCAGGATCGACACCCCGAGCGCCGCGATTTGCAGCCAGGCTGCCGCGTGGCCTTCTCCTGCGCCAAACACGTCCTCAATGATCGTGCCTACTTCTCCGCTCAAGAGCCAGTCGCCAAAGACCGGCGCATACGGCGTATTGATGAAGCCCGCAACAATGGCCAGAAGCGCCAGAATCAACAGCGGTCCGGTCATGACTCCCGGCGACTCATGCGCTTCATGCTTGCCCCGCGCTTCTCCGGCAAACGTCAGGAAGAACAGACGGAACATGTAGAACGCCGTAAAGAACGCAGCCAGTATCGCGATAAACAACAGATCGTAGCGATGCGCTTCGTAAACCGCGCCGAGTATCGCTTCTTTTGACCAGAATCCGGCAAACGGGAAAATTCCCGCAATCGCCAGACAACCAATCAAGAAGGTCAAGGCCGTGATCGGCATTTTCTTCCATAAGCCGCCCATTTCAAAGACATTCTGGGTATGTACGGCATGGATCACGCTGCCTGCCCCCAAAAAGAGCAGCGCTTTGAAAAAGGCATGTGTCATCAGATGGAATGTACCTGCCACGTAACCGGCTGCCCCGGCTACCCCCAGCGCCAGCATCATGTAGCCGAGCTGACTCACAGTGGAATAGGCAAGCACGCGCTTGATATCTTTTTGTGTCAAGCCGATGGATGCCGCAAAAATGGCGGTGAATCCACCGATATAGGCAACGACGTTCAACGCCGCATCCGAAGCGATAAACAGCGGGTACGTCGCTGCTACCAGATATACCCCGGCCGCTACCATTGTCGCCGCGTGGATCAACGCAGACACAGGTGTCGGACCTTCCATCGCGTCCGGAAGCCACGTGTGCAGCGGAAACTGACCCGATTTCCCGATCGCGCCGACAAAAATCAGGATAGCCGCCAACGTGATCATCCACGGCTCCAGTTTTCCGAGCGCAATGCTGTCAAAGATTTGTGACAGTTCAAAGCTGCCGGTCCACCAGAACAGCAGACAGATCCCGATGAAAAGACCCAAATCGCCGATGCGGGTGACGATGAACGCTTTTTTCGCCGCAGCTTTCGCTTCCGGCTTGAAATAGTAGTAACCGACAAGCAGGAACGAACATACTCCAACCAATTCCCAGAAAATGTATATTTGCAGAAGGTTGGGGGCAATCACCAGACCGAGCATGGAGAATGTAAAGAGCGCCAGGTACTGGTAGAACACCGGAAAACGCTCATCCCCGTGCATATAGCCTTTGGAGTAGATTTGTACGAGCAAGCTGACGAGGGTGACAATCAACAGCATCAACGCATTCAACTGGTTGATTTCAAACCCCATGGTAATGACAATATCCCCAACCTTCAGCCAATCGATCGAGAACTTGTAGTCAGTCGCTCCCTCCTGAAACCTCTGCCAGAAGGTCAGTACCGCCAATCCGAATGAAACGGCAGTAAAGAGAATTCCGACAGCAGCTGCTCCTTCTTTCAACTGACGGCCAAACGAGACGATCACGATGAAAGCAAGAAGCGGAAACAGAGGAATCAACCAAGCGTATTGCATAAGGGTATCCATCTTTGTCCTCCTTTTCGAATCCCTGTCCTAGCGTTTCATCGAATCCATCTCATCGACATTGACTGTTTCCTTGTTGCGGTACAAAGCTATCAGGATTGCCAGCGCGACCGCTACCTCAGCCGCGGCCACCGTCATGGTGAACAGACTGAAGATATGTCCCGTAACCGCCGGATACAGCCCGTATTTGGAAAAGGCAACCAGGTTGATATTGACCGCATTGAGCATCAATTCAATCGAAATCAGGACGACGACGGCATTCCTTTTGGTCAATGCACCGTACAAGCCTACGCAAAAAAGGATCAAGGCCACTAACAAATAGGAGGTAATGCTTACGCTCATTCCTTGTTCCCCTCCTTCTTCGCCATGATGATTGCGCCTACCAAAGCCACTAACAGAAGTACGGAAATCAGCTCGAACGGAATCACGTACCTTTTAAATACGTCTAAACCGATCTGCTTTACGTTGCTGACATCTGAAGCAGCCGTTTCCGGTGGTGCCGGCCATACGGAGCTCTGGATGCCCCAGAACATCAATCCGAACAACGCCGCCACAAAAATGAGGCTCAGCCAGTTTTTCCACGTGTTTCCCGTGCCCTCATCAGAAGCGTCGTGCTTGGTCAGCATGATCCCGAACAGCATGAGGATCGAGATCGCCCCGGAGTACACGAGAACCTGTGCCACCCCGACGAACTCTGCCCCCAGCAGGACGTACAATCCGGCGATGCTGATAAACGTAATCCCGAGCGAGATGACCATGTGCACGACGCGCGTAAAGCTGATCATGAACACGGCTCCGCCAATCGTCAGGAGGGACAGGACAAAAAAGGCAATAAACTCGCCAGTCATCGCTAGTTCTCCTCCCTGACATTGGTATTGTTGTCGTCGAGCCAGGTCAGGTTCTTGTACAATTCATCCCGGCTGTACGTTGCCAACTCGAAATTGTTCGTCATCACGATCGCTTCTGTCGGACAAACCTCTGTACACAGGTCGCACAAGATGCATATTTCAAAGTTGATATCGTAGGTGTCGATAATTTTTCCCTTTTTCTCCGGATCAGGATGGGGCTTGCCCGTCAATTGAATGCACTCTGTCGGGCAAATGCGCGCACACTGGTTGCAAACGATGCACTTCTCCGGCGAAAAATGCTGGATGCCGCGAAAGCGGGGCGGCATGGGAAAGGGCACATCCGGATAAAAGTGAGTCACCTTTTTCGCGGTCATTCTCTTAAATGTATACCCTAGGCCTTTGGCCAGTCCTAGCATGTGTGTCACCCCTCTTGGTCAAAATAGCAGTTATACCTGGCTTTTTTAGATCATGCCGCTTTGGTAGGAGATCACTACGGCGGTGATGAGAATATTCAACAGCGCCACCGGCAGGAGCACCTTCCAGGCAAACGACATCAGCTGGTCGACGCGGGGACGCGGCATCGTCGCACGCAGCCAGAACTGCAGGAAGACGTAGAGCAACAGCTTGACGGCAAACCAGACGATACCCGGAATAAAGCTGAGCGCCGGATGAATCGGCAGCCAGCCGCCGAAGAACAAGATCGTGACCATCGCACCCATACCGAACATATAGACGTACTCAGCCAGCATGAACATGGCGAAACGGAAACCGGAATACTCTACGTGGTAGCCCCCGACCAGCTCGGATTCGGCCTCCGGCAGGTCGAAAGGCGTACGGTTCAGCTCAGCCTGGGCCGCTACGAGGAATACGGCGAAGCCGAGAAACTGCGGAATGAAGTTCCACATATCCTGCTGGGCCAGGACGATCTCCCGCAGGTTCATGCTGCCCGTCATCAGGACAACCCCGACCACCGACATAACCAGCGGCACTTCATAGCTGATCATTTGCGCCGCGGAACGAAGTCCCCCGATCAAGGAATACTTGTTGTTGGAAGCCCAGCCCGCCGTAATCACGCCTAAAACGGTAATGCCCGACAGCGCGATGTAGTACAGGATCCCGATGCCGAGATCGGCAAACTGCAGGGTCTCTGTAAACGGCAAAACCGCCAGGACGGCAAAGGCAGGCGCGTACGCCAGTATCGGAGCAAGCGCATAAAGAGCCTTGTCAGCATGCTTGGGCCGCGTATCTTCCTTGATCAGCAGCTTCGCAACGTCTGCCACCGTCTGCAAGAGTCCCAAGGGCCCTACACGGTTCGGGCCGATCCTCGCCTGCATCCACCCGATTACTTTCCGTTCAAAATAAATCGCATATGTTACAAATCCCAACAAAATCACAAGCAACACTACAGCAGCGAGGAAAAACCAAAGTGCATTTCCCAGTGAAGGCGTCTGTTGCAACAGGTCTCGCATCAACAATCTACCTCCCCAAGCACGATGTCGATGCTGCCAAGGATTGCCACCATGTCGGAAATATTCTCTCCCTCAAGCAATTTCGGCAAAATTTGCAGATTGGTAAAGGAAGGGCGGCGGAATTTCAAGCGCCACGGCTTATCCTTTCCTTGGCTGGCAATATAGCAGCCGATCTCGCCCCTTGGCGATTCGATCCGCACATACGTTTCCCCTGCAGGCGGACGAATGACGCGAGGGACTTTGCCCATTACTTCGCCTTCGCTTGGGAATTGGTCGAGTGCCTGCTCAAGAATACGCAAAGACTGCTCGATTTCGGCAAGCCTCAGATGGTAACGGCTCATGCAATCCCCATCGGTCGAGACCGGGACGTCGAAATCAAACCGGTCGTAAATGCAGTACGGCTCATCCTTGCGCAAATCCCATTTGATTCCGGTCGAGCGGAGCATAACGCCGGAAAGCGAATAGTCAAGGGCTGTCTTTTGATCAAATTTGCCGATGCCCTTCAGGCGGTTAATAAAAATTTCGTTGCCTGTAACGAGTGCATGGTAATTGTTCAGTTCCTTCTTCATGTAGGCGACGAATTCCCGCACCTTGTCGATCCACCCTGGAGGAGCGTCCCATTTTACGCCGCCGATGCGCATGTAGTTAAAGGTCATCCGGGCGCCGCACAGCTCGTTGAACAGGTCAAGGATGGTTTCCCGATCCCGAAATGCATACAAGAACGGCGACATGGCACCAAGGTCGAGAAGATAAGTACCCCACCAGACCATGTGGCTTGCCACACGATTCAGCTCCATTGCGATCAGGCGCAAATACTGGGCTCTCTCCGGTATTTCCAGTCCCATCATCGTCTCCACAGCATGACAAATGACATAGTTGTTGGTCATGGCTGCGAGATAGTCCATTCGGTCTGTATAAGGAATAATTTGCGTATACGTAAGGTTTTCGGCCAGCTTCTCCGTACCCCTGTGCAGGTAACCCATCACCGGAATCGCTTCCTTGATGGTTTCCCCATCGATCTTGACTACCAGACGAAATACTCCGTGCGTACTCGGGTGCTGCGGGCCAATGTTGAGAAGCATCTCCTCTGTCCGAATACCGGTATCAGAAGAGATGGTTGAATTCGTAGTAAGAATGCCTTGGTTCATCTTCTACACCTCCTCGTCGTACTGCACGTAGTCCTTTCGAAGCGGATAACCGACCCAGTCATCCGGGAGCAAAATTCGACGCAAATCGGTATGTCCCGGGAAATGAATTCCCAAAAGGTCATAAGTTTCCCGTTCGTTCCAATCGGCGCCCTTCCATATGTCCACTACAGAAGCAACGGTTGGCTGCTCCCGATCGGTTTTTACCTTTACGGCAACGCTTTGTCTATTTTTGTAGGAATAAAAGTGATAGTACACTTCCATCCTGTCTTCGTAGTCCACACCGTGTAGATTGGACAGGTACTCAAAGCCCAATTCTTCGTCATCCCTCAGAAATTGAGCCACCTCGTGCCAGCGCTGGTTCTTGACGACCAGTGTCGGCACTTCTTTTGCCAATTCATTAATATAGGAGGATTCCAGTACCTCTGCACCAAACCTTTCGGAAATACGGGCCACGTATTTATCCAGAAAAGGCTGATTTTTCGACGGCTCTTTGGGAGCCACGGGGGCTGTCTCTGTATCTGCATCACCAGCTTTGGCAGCCTTGGCTTTCGCTGCCGCCGCAGCCGCTGCTTTTGCCTTGGCTGCTGCTGCTGCCTTCGCTTTGGCATCGTCTCCGCCAGCTTCGGCGGACTCACCACTCTGGCCAGCAGCTTCTCGCGCCGCTTTCGCTTTGGCTGCTGCTGCGGCTGCTGCCGCGGCCTTTGCCTTGGCTGCCGCTGCTGCTTTTGCCTTCGCATCCGCATCATCACCGCCGGCTCCGCTCTCAGCAGAACCTTCACGAGCCGCTTTTGCCTTCGCCGCTGCTGCTGCCGCTGCCGCCGCTTTGGCTGCTGCTTTTTCCTCCGGTGTCATTTCAGACACGGGCTTGCTCGGCGCTGCGGACTGGTCGAACGCTTTCGACTCGACCGCGGCTTGAGTGGGGTTATCTGGCTTAGCTCCAGCTTGGGAATCTCCAATCGGCTCCGCTCCAGCTTGGGCAGGTTCGGCTCCAGCTTGCTCGGCTGCCTGCTGTTCTTCTTTTGCTTTCCGCAAAGCTTCCGCCTTGGCTCTGGCTTCTGCTGCAGCCTTTGCTTTTTCTTCCGGCGTCGGTTTGCGTTTTTCTTCTGTCATTGATTCGTCACCTGCTTTCCAGTCTTAGCTTCGTAACGAATTTTTTCTTGAAGTTTGTTTATTCCGTAAATAAGAGCGGCGGGATTAGGTGGGCATCCAGGGATGTAGACATCTACGGGAACGATCTGATCAACACCTTTTACTACACTGTACGACTTGACGTAAGGTCCGCCGGCTGTAGCACAAGAACCCATCGCGATTACCCACTTCGGTTCTGGCATTTGATCGTAAAGTCTGCGGAGTAGGGGGGCCATTTTTTTCGTGACTGTTCCGGCAACGATCATGACATCGGATTGCCTGGGAGAGGCACGGAAAATGACGCCAAAACGGTCGAGGTCATAACGTGCGCCGCCTGTACCCATCATTTCAATGGCGCAACAGGCAAGACCAAACGTAAGCGGCCAAAGCGAATTGCTTCGTACCCACCCCTTTATCGTTTCCAGCGTCGTAAACATGACGTTGCGATTCAACTCTTCTTGCAATTCAGGCGCAATGCTCGTCAGATCTAGTTCCATTCCAGCACCTTCTTTCTCCATGCGTAAATCAGTCCAACCACCAGCAAGCAGATAAAGATCACCATCTCTACCAGGGCAAACAGTCCCAATTCCTTGTAGGCTACAGCCCATGGATAGAGAAAGAGTGTTTCCACATCAAAAATGACGAAGAGCAAGGCAAAGATATAATACTTGACGTTAAACCGTACCCAGCTGTCTCCGACTGGAATGTTACCGCTTTCATAGGTTGTCTGTTTTTCCGCTGTCGGCTTTTTCGGGCGCAGCATGGGTCCGATGATGCTGACTGTCGCCACAGGCAGCAACACCCCGAGGAACAAGAAAATCGCCACAATGACATAATTGTTGGTATAGATTTCACCCACTGACGTTCCCTCCGCTCTGTGAACATTAGAAAAAAATACCTTTATCATTATAGCAAATCGCCTACATGGTGTCTAACGAACTCATTCCATATGTACCAATAAAAGGAAAAACTTAGAGAATTTCTCCCTAAGTTTTCCATTCTGTGCATATTTTATTTTATTGAACGTTCGGAGAAAACTGCTGGCCGAGGAAGTCTTCATAGACGCGCTCCCAGACGATTGAGAACGTCATCGGCTCATCTTCCGGGATTTCCAGCATGTTCTCGATCGCCTCTTCCATGTAAGGAGTCAGCTTGATCAATACTTCTGCCAGCATCGAATCGTTGGTATTCAGCATTTCTTTCAGTTCCGCCTTGGTAAAGGTAAAGGACTCATCGTCACGCTCATGGAGCGTCATCACCAGACGGGCAAAGAACGGATGCACCAATGCTTCAAATCTTACATATCTCAATGCATACTGTTCTGCTTCAGTCAATTCGAATGTGTCCAGAGCGTCCGGGAATGGGTTGATCGGAATATCCCACACATCTCCTTTATCGATGAGCAGTCCCCATCTTTCAAAGAGAGCAATCGCTTCCTCGCGAGATTTCGGATACTCGTAGCCGGAGCGGACGATTACTTTTTTATGTCTTTCCAGCAGGCTCTTGTAGTTTTCAAAATCCTCTTTGGAGTTGAACATGTCTTCGGTCGGTTCGGCAAACAAGCCTTCCAAACCTTCAAAGCCATCTACGATCTCACGCATCTCTGCTTTGCTTTCTCCTTTGGTGACTGCATAGCACAGCGCTTGGAACAGCACATTCATTTCATGCGGAAGCACGTTGCTCCAGCCATGGCCCGCATACGCGCCAGGAATAGCAACGCCTTCGCTGCTGCTATCACGAACGTCTCTAACTGTTTGCATATGTTACACTCTCCTTTATCCCGATAGCCAATTCGCAATCCCAGTACCTAGTATCCCGCCGTCTTTGCTGCCGAGGCCGGGCATTAGGTTTATTATACACGGAATCAATAGGCGATTACCAACTCGAAAAAAAAATTGGGGGAAACTACCCCTGTTCCCTGAAAATGCTGGGGCCGCTCACTGTCCGTTCGATATACAACAAAGCCCCCGTCGCCAGAAGCGCGGGGACTTTTGTCATCTACTTATTTGTAACCTGAAGACGAGTGATTGCGCGTTGCAGTGCACGCTCAGCCCGACGCAAATCCAGGTCCGGATGTTTTTCGTTCAAACGCTGCTCGGCACGCTCTTTTGCTGCCTTGGCGCGGCTTGGATCGATATCCTCCGGTCTTTCTGCTGTCTCGGCCAAAATCGTCACCTTGTCGCCGCGTACTTCCATGAAGCCGCCGCTGACAGCCATTACGAGCTCCTTGTCGCCTTCGGTCTTGATCCGAACAGGTGCGATTTTCAGTGGAGTCACCATGGGCATGTGATTCGGCAAAATACCGAGATCCCCTTGTACGCCACGGGCAATGACCATGCTGGCTTCACCGCTGAACAAAACCCGTTCAGGAGTTACGACTTCTACTGTCATCTTACTCACTTACTGGTCTCCCCTTTCCAGGGTGTTACGCCATGGTCTTTGCACGTTCTACAACGTCTTCGATCGTACCAGCGTACAGGAATGCACCCTCAGGCAGGTGGTCGTGCTTGCCTTCGAGGATTTCCTTGAAGCTGCGAACGGTTTCCTTCAGCGGCACGTATTGGCCCGGGTTACCGGTAAACTGTTCGGCAACGTGGAACGATTGAGACAGGAAACGTTGGATGCGGCGAGCGCGTGCTACGATTTGCTTGTCTTCATCGCTCAGCTCGTCCATACCCAGGATCGCGATAATGTCTTGCAGTTCTTTGTAGCGTTGCAGGATTTTTTGAACGCCACGAGCCACATCGTAGTGCTCTTGACCAACGATGTCAGGAGACAGAGCGCGGGATGTGGAAGCGAGCGGGTCAACCGCAGGGAAGATACCCAGCTCGGCGATGGAACGCTCCAGGTTCGTCGTAGCGTCCAAGTGAGCAAACGTCGTAGCCGGTGCCGGGTCAGTGTAGTCGTCCGCCGGTACGTAGATCGCTTGAATGGATGTAACGGAACCTTTTTTCGTAGAGGTAATGCGCTCTTGCAGCTGACCCATCTCGGTAGCCAGGGTCGGCTGGTAACCTACCGCAGACGGCATACGTCCGAGCAAAGCGGATACCTCGGAACCTGCTTGGGTAAAGCGGAAGATGTTGTCGATGAACAGAAGCACGTCGCGGCCTTCTTCATCACGGAAGTATTCCGCCATGGTCAGACCTGTCAACGCTACGCGCAGACGCGCGCCAGGCGGTTCGTTCATTTGTCCGAATACCATCGCGGTTTTCGGCAGAACGCCAGCGTCTTTCATCTCATGGTACAAGTCGTTACCTTCACGGGTACGCTCGCCAACGCCGGCGAATACGGAGATACCGCCGTGCTCTTGCGCGATGTTGTTGATCAGCTCTTGGATCGTAACGGTTTTACCTACACCGGCACCACCGAAGAGACCGATCTTACCACCCTTGATGTAAGGAGCGAGAAGGTCAATAACCTTGATACCTGTTTCCAGAATTTCAACTTCAGTCGCTTGCTCCACGAACTCGGGAGCTTTGCGGTGAATCGGGTCGCGGCGCTCTACTTGACCCAGTTCTTTCAAGTCGATCGGCTCGCCGAGTACGTTAAATACGCGGCCCAGAGTAACCTCACCGACCGGAACGGAGATAGGCGCTCCTGTGTCTACAGCTTCCATGCCGCGCACCAGACCATCTGTAGTGGACATCGCAACGGCACGAACCAGGTTGTCACCCAGGTGTGTAGCAACCTCGACAGTCAAATCGATGTCGCGCTCACCGGCGCTTTGTGCTTTATGTTGAATTTTGATCGCATTGTAAATGGCAGGCAAATGTCCGCGGTCGAACTCGATGTCAACGACCGGACCCATTACCTGAACCACGCGTCCTTTCGCCATCTTACTTCTTCCCTCCTGTGAAACTGAATTGGGAGTCAACTTTCGTCTTTACGCCTGTGCGTTGGCACCGGAGACGATCTCGGAGATCTCCTGCGTAATCGCTGCCTGACGGGCACGGTTGTAGATCAACGTGTAACGTCCAATCATGTCCGTCGCGTTATCTGTCGCATTGCCCATCGCTGTCATGCGGGAGCCTTCTTCGGAAGCCTTCGCCTCGAGCATGGCGCTGTAAACAAGCGTTTCAGCATATTTCGGTAACAGATCAGCCAGGACTTCTTCTGCATTCGGTTCGTACTCGTAATTCGTCGTACGCCCGTTGCTGCTCTCGGGAGCCTCAAGCGGCAAAACACGCTTGATCGTAGGCACCTGAGAGATCGCGCTCTGGAACTTGTTGTAGCACAAGTAGAGCTCGTCGATCTGCTCGTCCGCGAACAGCTGCACGGCTGCACTGGCGATCTTCTTGATATCAGCAAAGGCAGGGTTTTCTATGCCGGTTGCCTCGTCAATGACGGGGTAATTGCGCTTCGTGAAAAAATCACGGCCTTTACGTCCGATTACGAAAATGCCGTATTCGTCCTTGGACTTGTGCTTCTCGTTAATGGTCTGGATCACGGTACGGATCATGTTACCATTGTAACCGCCTGCGAGACCGCGGTCAGAGGTGATGACAATATAGCCGGTCTTTTTCACAGGGCGGGATTGCAGCATCGGATGCTTGGAACCGGTGGTGCCACCTGCGATGCTCGCAATCACTTCCTGAATCTTGTCGGCGTACGGACGGGCCGCTTCCGCCTTCTCCTGGTTGCGGCGAAGCTTTGCAGCCGCCACCATCTTCATCGCCTTTGTGATCTGACGGGTATTTTTCACGCTTTTAATACGGCGTCGAATCTCACGTATTCCTTTAGCCAATCGTTTTCACCACCTTGGGGACACATGCCGAACTTTTCGGCCCGGCATGCATCAGTTGTCTATTGGATTAACGTTTAGCGAGTTACCGAAAAGCCTTTTTTGAACTCTTCGATCGCTGCGTTGAATTCTTTTTCATCCGGAAGCTCTTTCGTCGTGCGGATGTGCTCCAACAGCTCAGGCTTGTTGGACTCAAGATACGACATCAGTTCCTTCTCGAAGCGGCCTACAGCCTCTACCGGAATATCATCGAGGTAGCCTTTGGTTGCGGTGTAGATGATCGCAACCTGCTTCTCAACCGGAATCGGCTCGAATTGGCCTTGCTTCATTACTTCCATCAAACGCTCACCGCGAATCAGACGGGCTTGCGTCGCTTTGTCAAGGTCGGAACCGAACTGGGCAAACGCAGCCAGCTCGCGGTATTGAGCCAGCTCAAGCTTGAGCGGACCGGCAACCTTTTTCATCGCCTTGATTTGCGCCGAACCACCTACGCGGGATACGGACAGACCGGTGTTTACCGCTGGGCGTTGGCCGGCGTTGAACAAGTCTGTTTCAAGGAAGATCTGACCGTCAGTGATGGAAATCACGTTGGTCGGAATATATGCGGAAATGTCGCCCGCTTGGGTTTCGATAAACGGCAGGGCAGTCAGTGAACCTGCGCCCAGTTCATCGGACAATTTCGCTGCGCGCTCCAGCAGACGGGAGTGCAGGTAGAATACGTCACCAGGATACGCTTCGCGGCCTGGAGGACGACGGAGCAGGAGGGACATTTCGCGGTATGCGGCAGCCTGTTTGGACAGGTCATCGTATACGCACAGAACGTGTCCGCCTTTGTACATGAAGTACTCACCCAGCGTAACCCCAGCATAAGGAGCCAGGAACAGCATCGGAGCCGGATCGGACGCAGTCGCGGAAACAACGATTGTGTAGTCCAGAGCGCCGTGCTTGCGCAGGGTTTCTACGATGTTTGCAACGGTCGATTGCTTCTGACCGATCGCCACGTAGATACAAATCATGCCATTGCCTTTTTGGTTGATGATCGTGTCGAGCGCCACAGATGTTTTACCTGTTTGGCGGTCACCGATGATCAGCTCGCGCTGTCCGCGGCCGATTGGAATCATCGCGTCAATCGCTTTGATACCGGTTTGCAGCGGTTCATGAACAGATTTACGCGCCATAACGCCCGGAGCCGGACTTTCGATCGGGCGGAATTCGGTCGTATGGATTGGGCCGAGGCCGTCAATCGGCTGACCGAGCGGGTTCACTACGCGGCCCACCATTGCTTCACCTACAGGCACCTCCATGATGCGGCCTGTACGTTTTACTGTATCGCCTTCTTTAATGTCACGGAACGGACCAAGAATAACGACACCCACGTTATCTTCTTCCAAGTTGAGTACCATACCCATTACGCCGTTTTGGAACTCGAGGAGCTCCCCGGCCATTGCTTTTTCCAAACCGTGAACGCGTGCGATACCGTCACCAACCTGGATGACCGTTCCTACGTCCACAACTTCAATTTCAGATGTAAAATTAGCGATCCGCTCTTTAATGAGGGAGCTAATCTCTTCTGGTCTGATTGCACTCACTTAACATTCACCCCATTCGTCCAACATCTTAATAGAGGGTGTTTAAAGCTCATATGAATGCCTGGCCTTTCGGAAGTTGACCAGGATTCCCGCTTTAAACGGCATTTATGCTTGATGCGCGAAAAGTTCCAACTTCGTCTTAATGCTTCCGTCATACAAACGGTCGCCGATCTTGATCACAATTCCACCGAGGATGGACGGATCCACAACGGTTTGCACGCGCAGCTTCTTGTTCAGTCTTTGACCGAACTTCTCGGCCAGCTCCGCTTGCTCTTCGGCGCTCAATGGCTTGGCGCTGGTGACGATGGCGTCGGCAATGCCGCGCGCTTCGTTTGCCAGCTTCACGAAAGCCTGCTGGATCTGTGCCAGCTGCGCTTCCCGTCCGCTTTCAATCAGGACGGTCAGGAAATTGTGAGTCTCTTCGCTGATGTGACTTTTGAACAGGTCATCCACCAGCGTTTTCTTCGCTCCCGCCGCGATATGCGGGTGTAGCAGGATTTTGCTCAAATCGGCGTTTTGCTCAACCGCTTGCACGACTGCGCCAAGGTCAGCTTCCACCTGATCGATTTTCCCACGCTCGCTGGCCACTTCAAAAAGGGCGCGGGCGTAGCGCTTTCCTACTGCGCTGCTCATAGGCGATCTCCCACTTGAGCGAGGAATTTGTCAACGGTTGCTTTTTGCGCTGCTTCGTCCAGTTCTTTTTCAATGATCTTGGAAGCCAAGAGAACGGACAGACCTGTCATTTGATCGCGCAGCTCCGCTTTCGCTTTTTCTACTTCGCGAGCCAGTTCCTTGCTGGCATCAGCCTTCATGCGCTCAGTTGCAGCTTGCGCATCGGCAACCAGCTTCGCGCTTTCGTCCGCAGCTTGTTTCGTAGCGCGGTCGATAATTGCTTTTGCTTCTACACGAGCCTCGTCGAGGACGCGGCGTTGTTCGGCGAGAAGAGCTTCCGCTTCTTGGCGGCTCTTTTCAGCCGAGGAAATTTGGGATTCGATATGCTGACGGCGCTTTTCCATGATTCCTACGATAGGGCCCATGGCCAGTTTTCGAACAACCAGCAGCAACACCAAGAATACGATTACTTGGGTAAGCAAGTCTCCAAGGTTAAGGGAGACGGCACCAAAGTCGAGCATTTGTTTCACTCCTTCCTTACAAACAGGAGAATGTATATCTACGGATTAAAGCCGCTTCTTTCCTAGATAACCCGGCTGCGCCAGCTAAAAAGGCGGACGGAGCCACAAGCCACCAGGGCAAAAATAAGTTCTGATGACTAAAATAGAGGCGAAGGTCAAGCCCCCGCCCATCAAACCTATGCTTTTTACAGACGACCGAAGAGGATGAAACCGATCGCAACTGCGATAATCGGAACCGCCTCGACGAGACCGAGACCCAGGAACATGAGACCCATCAGGTTGCCGCGCGCTTCAGGCTGGCGAGCTACGCCGTCAATTGTACGGGAAATAACGAGAGAGTTACCAATTGCTGCACCAAGAGCAGCCAGACCAAATATGATACCGATTGCAAGAGCCAAACCTTCCATTGTAAAAAAACCTCCTTAGTGTGTGTAAAAGATAGAAATCTACAGTGAATTAATGTTGGTCATTCACTTGTTGTGAAATGTATACCATCGCCAACGTGGTGAAGATAAAGGCTTGGACAGAGCCGACAAAGACGGAGTAGCCCAGCCACAGGAACAACGGAATGCTTCCGAAGATTCCTACGCTCAACAGGAAGGCGATCAAAACCTCACCGGCAAAGATGTTACCGAATAGACGCAGAGGAAGCGTCAACGGCTTAATAATGAACTCTTCCAGAATGTGAATCGGGTTCAGGAATGTATGCTTGAGCCATCCGCCGAAACTCTTCTTCATCCCCAGGTAGTGCGCGTAGAGCAGCACCACAAACGCCAGCGCAAAGGTTACGCTCGGGGTAGCAGTCGGCGATTTCCACCAACCGATGACTACGCCGTGGCTGTGAGGATCGGTAGCGTTCAACTCTTCATTCAGCTTTTCCAGCTTCTGCTTCTTGGCTTCATCGTCGCTCGCCAGCGTCAGCGCATCGACTACCGTCTGGCTCATTTGTTGACCCGTATTCGGATCGTTGTGATGAGACGTATTCACGTTAAACACAAGGCCCAGCTGGTTGCTGATAAAGATGTAGAGGAACAGGGTCAAGGCTAGCGTAACAAAATGCGCTGCCTTTTTCGGCTCGATATAGCTTTTGGTGATGCCTGTGACGAAATCGACAATCCACTCCATCACGTTTTGCCCGCCTCTTGGAGCAGCGGTGGTCAGGTTGCGGGTCAGACCCACACACAGAAGCAGAACCACCAGGGAGCTTACCAAAATCGCAATGATGGTCGAGACATCAAAAACCATGCCCAACCACTCAAATCGCAGAGAATAATGCATGTATTTCACCCCTTTCTTCCGCGCGAGTCTATTACCAAGTCATGTACAGAGTAAAAAAATGCTGCAAAATCTATTTTAAGGAGCGGTAAACGAAAAAGAAGCCTAACACTTGAAAGAGGAAAAGGCCGATCAGCACGCCCGACAAAACAAACAGATGGGGGAAGCGGATCGTCAGAAATACGGCGAATCCAGCCAAGAGGAGGCGTTGCAGCATGCCTGTTCCTTTTGGACGGACGCTCGGGTCGACAGCCATCTGGCCGATGCGCCAAGTCTTGCTTACGAGCACGGTGCCGCCCAGTAGGCTGCACCCCATTCCAAGCAGGAGGCTCTGCAAAAACAGCCGATATGGAGGCAAAACGGCCCAGAGTATAGCAACCAGGGCCACACAGAAAAAAGCATAGCGAAAGGTTGCTCGCATAGCCGAAGTAAACGTTTGCATGTTCTATCTCCCTACAAATACCCGCGAACTATGCGGTAGACGCTATACACGCCAATTCCCAATCCGAGAAGGAGCCCAACCATCAAGAACCAAGGTTTGGTAGACAGAAGACTGTCAACGTATCTGCCCAGATAGACGCCGCCAATGACACAAACGGCCATGTCCGCACCTATCAGGCTCACTAGCGTGACGGCTCGCCACGGATTATCGATTTTCGGCACATAACCGTCCCCTTTCATACACAAGGAGAGGGCAGGTTGTCAAGTGCCCCTATGCCCTCATTCATATTAACGAAGATTTATTCCATTTGTCAACGTGCGATAGGTTCTGTACACAAAGCGTTCACATTTGAAAATGACGCGGTTTTTTTGCAAAAACAGCCCTTTCTCTCCGGCCGTCAAAACTGGAAAAACTATCTCTTCTACTGATTGATTTTTTCAACAACCGTGGCTACTCCTTGGCCGCCGCCGATGCACAGAGTCGCTAACCCATATTTTGCCCCTGAACGCTTGTTCAATTCATGTACAAGCGTCACCAGTATTCGGGCTCCGCTCGCGCCGATTGGATGGCCGAGAGCGATCGCTCCGCCGTTCACATTCAGCTTCTCACGCGGAATCCCGAGTTCTTTTCCGACTGCCAGCGATTGCACGGCAAACGCCTCATTGGCTTCGATCAAGTCCATTTGCGCAAGCGTCAGACCCGCTTTTTCCAGTACGCGGCGCGTCGCCGGAACCGGTCCGATGCCCATGATGCTCGGGTCGACACCTGCACTAGCATTGGCGACAATCCTGGCCAGCGGTATTACACCGAGCTCGCGTGCCTTTTCTCCCGACATGATCAAGAGAGCAGCCGCTCCGTCGTTGATGCCGGAAGCATTCCCTGCTGTAACCGTACCGTCCTTTTTAAACGCGGGGCGGAGCTTTCCGAGTGCTTCCGCTGTTACACCAGCCCGCGGGAATTCGTCGACGCTGAACATGATCGGTTCGCCTTTTTTCTGCGGAATCGGCACGGGAACAATTTCATCTTGAAAACGTCCTTCGCTTAGCGCACGCTGCGCTTTTTCCTGGCTCCAGGCGGCAAACTCGTCCTGTTCTTCTCTCGTCAGCCCATACTGCGTGCACAGATTTTCCGCTGTAATCCCCATGTGATAGTCATTGAACGCACACCAGAGACCGTCGCGGATCATGCTGTCGACCACCTTTTGATCGCCCATCCGGTAGCCGCCCCGCGCCCCTTCCAGCAGATATGGCGCCTGACTCATATTTTCCATGCCCCCGGCAAGCACGACCTCGGCATCCCCGGAGAGAATCGATTGCACCGCCAAGTGGACCGCTTTCAGCCCGGATCCGCACACCTTGTTGATTGTCATGGAAGGTACCTGCTGAGGCAGCCCAGCCCGGATCGCCGCCTGTCGGGCAGGATTTTGCCCAAGACCGGCCTGAAGCACATTGCCAAGTATCACTTCATCGACAGCTTCTTTGGCGACGCCAGCGCGTTCGAGTGCCGCTTCCAGCACAACGGCTCCCAACTGTGTAGCGCTTACCCCTGCCAGCGCTCCCTGAAAATTGCCGATAGCCGTCCGAACGGCGCTTGCAATTACGATTTCTCTTTGACTCACGAAAAATCACTCCTCGCAAAACTGGATGAAAGCATCTTCATACCATTCCATTTCTGATCGAAATATTCCTGCATTTTTGAACAATCTGCCTGGAAAGCTGTCCCCGCTCAAACTCCGAAGCTGCAAGAACCCGACAAGAATCTCTTGCTTGTGCTAGAGGTCTTAATGATTTTGAGAGACAACGGTCCATATTTTCAGTTTACAAATAAATTTAAATTTTGTATATTTTATCCATGGAATCGAATACCAATTTATGGAGGTACTCTATTTATGAAAAAATACTTGAACCTCTTCCTTGGACTTGCTCTCGTATTTACGTTTTCCAGCTCCGTTTCTGCAGCAGGAAAGCAGCAATCAGCGCAGGTACATAAGCTTTCAGCAGCTCCTGCGGCAACGTATCCTTTTGAAAGCGAACCGAATAATACAAGACGCGAAGCAAACCCGATACTTGAAGATGGCATCAGAGGCACCATCAGTTCGGCCACAGATGAAGATTGGTTCTCGTTTGTCGCTCCGATCAACAACGAGGAACGGCTGTTGCTGTTGATTCCATACGGAAGCTACGACTATGATTTGTACGTTTATGAATTGGTAGGAAAAAATCTCGATCAAATCGCTTCGTCTACCCGCGCCGGAAATTCGGACGAGTCTCTCCGTTTCGATGCGGAAGAAGGAAAGACGTATTACATTCTCGTAAAATCGTACTCGGGCTATACGGATACCGATCCATATACGCTCTACTTCGACTTGAAATAAACGAGAGAGTTTTGCGAGACTTCGCGCTTGATCCGTTAGCAAAACCCGTCCTGATCCATTGCCAGGACGGGTTTTTTGTCGTCGTGATCGGCTCCCTGTGCAACATCGAATCCGAACAGGAAAATCAGCCGGATGCCGCATTTTGGTGCAGGAAACACTTGAATTCGGCTCTATCTTGGTTTTCACTTTATCTTGGATTTCGCTCTATGTTTAAACAAACGGTGAAGGCTGTTTCTTTCCAACAACGCAAGGGCTATGCCTTTTTGGCCCGTATAAAGACAAGCTCGTACGTAACCGGTACGCCTCTTTCATCCCCGTACAAGCGTTGGTACTCTGCCATCATCGCGGTCAATAATCGCCGCTGCCCCAATCCAGCGCCGCTGCTCTTTCCTCCCGCATTTGCCCCGATCGCTTTGACAGCCTGCAAAAAGCTGCGGACGTCGGGGTAGTAGAGCGTTCGCCTGGTCCGCTCAGACTCCACGGACGCAAACCCTGCCCCCAGACAAATATCCCGCCATTGTTCCGGGGTCAGATAGGAAAGACCATGCCGCTCTGGAGGCCGATCAAGCAGGCGGTAGGCGGAGTCAAAGGAGCGATGCAGCTCCTGAAAGGTTCCCGGCCCAAACGTAGAGAAGAACAGCTGCCCCCCGGGTCTTAAAAGCTTGTATAATCCCGCTGCCGTTCGGGCTGGCTGCTGGAGCCATTGGAAACAGGCGCTGGAGGCGGCCAAATCGTATGTCTCGGATCGCTCCTCCCATACCCATCGTTCCACATCAGCCAGCTCAAACCGTATGCGCGTATCTTCCCTGAAACGCTCGCGTGCCTGCTTTACCATCCCCGGCGCGATATCAAGCGCCACATACTCGCATAGGGGAAACTGCGCTCGCAAAAGCCGGGTCAGCCCGCCGGTGCCGCTCCCGATCTCGAGCAGGCTCTGCACCTGCCGGGTCCCGGAGAAAATTGACTTGGCCAGAATGGAAGCCATCTCCTGCTGGACGACGGCGTACTGATCATAAGTGGCTGCCTTTGCGCTGAAACGTTTGCTGACAAGTTCATTTGCCATACCTGCCCACCATCCTTTTGGCTTCTTCTATGATGATTTCCGGATACAGGAGCGGGATGGCGTGGCCGCCGCCCGGAACAGACACCAGCCGGGCAGAGGAAAGAGCGGATGCGGAAAGGGCGGATGCAGATAGGCCGGATGCGAGCTCCACTCCTGCCCGGTAGGGACAGATCCCATCCTCTGTTCCGTGAATCACCGTGACGGGACAGGCAATCTCCGGCAGCAGCGGACTGCAATCCTCCTTTTGCAGGTAGGATAGACCGGCAAGCAGTGTCGGCTGCGGCCATTTGTCAGCCAGTCTGACCCCGACATCCGCAATCCTCTCCCTTTCTGCCTGCGTGAACATCGAGTAGTGAAAGTCGCCGATTACCTGTTCCCGGTTTCGGGTCAGCTTTCGACTCATGAGCCGCAGATGGGTGTCCTGCCATCCGCTGCTCCCATCGCCACGGCTGCCGACAAACCTCGCTGCGGTGCCAATCGCAATCAAACCGTCCACCGCGGATTCTTGGGCAAGGCGAAGCCCAAGCATGCCGCCCATCGACCATCCGATCACGATGAGCGGCATGGAGCGCAACGGTGAAAGCTGCTCGCGGACAGCCGTGTAAAACTGCTCGGGGTGAACAATCCGCGAGTAATCCGGTCTTCTATGCTCACAATCATCCAAGGCGTCAACAATCGGCTCCCAAACCTCATCGGGCATGGCCCAGCCATTTATCCACAGCATGACGGCTTTCATCTGTACGCCTCCTGTTCCGCATAAGCCACCTCACGTATCTGTTCCAGCACTCCAGCAAGTTCGGTTTTGGCATGGGTGGCCATGAGCGAAAACCGAATCCGCGCTTCGCCCTCGGGGACAGTGGGAGGACGGATCGCAACCGCCGATATGCCCCTTTCCGCCAGAGCACGGCTGATGCGAAGCGCACGGTCGTTGCTGCCGATCAACCAGGGGACTATCGGCGAATCTCCCTCCATCACGGATAATCCCGCCTGGCGCAGCTGATCCCGAAACCACCTGCCAAGTCTCCGCAGCCTCTCTCTTCGCCAGCCTTCCTCCTGCACGATCTGCAGGGACGCCTGAACGGAAGCGACGACCATCGGCGGCAAGCCCGTCGAGTAAATCAGCGGCCTGGCCGTATTGACCAGATAGCGGATCAGCACCTCATCCGCACAAACGTACGCGCCGTAAACGCCAAACGCTTTGCTGAACGTCCCCATGATCACGTCTACCCGCCCGTGCAAGCCGTATTCATGGCAAAGACCTTCTCCGCGCTCTCCACGAACACCGCCGGAATGGGCTTCATCAACCAGCAGCAAGGCGTGATAGCGGTCCCGGAGCTCCACCAGCTCGCGCAGAGGAGCGCTGTCACCATCCATCGAAAAGACAGCGTCGGCGACGATCAGCATGCGCCTTTTGCTTCCGCTGTGCTTCTTTAGCAGGGATTCCAGATGATCCATGTCGTTGTGCCGGTACCTGTAATGGTCTGCTCTGCTGAGAATGATGCCATCCACGATGCTGGCATGGTTGAGCCGGTCGCTGAACACAGCATCGCCTCGTCCCACCAATGCTGAAATCACACCGAGATTGGCCATGTAGCCGTTGGCAAACACCAACGCGGCTTCCCGCCCCTTCCACCTCGCCAGCTCTTCCTCCAGCTCGCTGTAGCAGACGTGATTGCCGCTGACGAGACGGGAAGCAGTCGCTCCCGCTCCAAGCCGCATGGCAGCGTCGGCAGCTGCCTGAACAAGCCTCAGATCCCCTGACAGTCCCAAATAGTTGTTGGACGAAAGGTTGAACAGCTTCTCTCCCCTGATCGACAGCCACTTGTCTGCGTCGTTTTCAGCCAGGTCGAAAACAAAATCCTCGCGCTGATCAAACTCGTCACGCAGGCAAGGCATGCCGGAAGGTGCAAGCGGCGAACAATCGATCTTATCGTGTTTTTGCAGCTCTCTGTACAAGAAGCTTTCCTTTCGTTTCGTCAACTCCGCTTCCATCCACGAATATCCGCTGTCTGCCGTCAACTGGGTCACACTCCTACAGCGCACACTGCTCAATCTCAAAGCCAAGGTCCTCAATCATTTGATGATCAAGCGTTACCTCTTGCCCGGGCGTCGTCAAGTAATCCCCTACAAAAATGGAGTTGGCGGCATAAAGGGCCAGCGGCTGAAGCGTACGCAGATTTTTCTCCCTGCCTCCCGCGACGCGGATCTCCTTTGAAGGGCAAATGAAGCGGAACAGGGCCAGCACCTTCAAGGCCTTCATTGCCGGTGTCCGTCCGCGATTTTCCAACGGAGTGCCTGGGATGGCGTTGAGAAAATTAACGGGGATCGAATCTGCATCGATGCTCCTCAGGGCGACAGCCATTTCCACAATTTCTTCGTCCGTCTCTCCCATCCCGATGATCACTCCGGAACAAGGCGACAGCCCTGCCTGCTTGGCCGCCTCTACGGTTTCTACCCTCTGGTCGTAGGTGTGAGTGGACGTGATCTGACCGTAATTGGACCGGCTGGTGTTTACATTGTGGTTGTAGCGGTGGACGCCTGCCTCTTTCAGGCGGGCCGCTTGCTCCGGCTTGAGGATGCCCAGGCAGGCACATATTTTCAGCGGCATCGTCTCGCGGATCTCCCGTACTGCTTCGATCACCTGTTCCAGCTCGCGTTCCGTCGGTCCGCGGCCGGATGCCACGATGCAGTATGTGCCCGCTTGCCTGTTCTGCGCCTCACGAGCACCGGCTATCAGTGTTTCCTTGTCTAAAAAGGCGTACTTTTCAATCGGAGCATTGGACACGATGGACTGGGAGCAGTAACCGCAATCCTCCGGGCAAAGACCGCTTTTGGCATTGATGATCATGTTCAGCTTTACTTTTTTTCCATAGAAATGCTTGCGGACCTGAAAAGCCGCCTGCAGGATCGGCAGCGCCTCTTCATCGTCTGCTTGCAGAACGGAAAGCGCCTCCTCTTGTGTCAACAAATCTCCCTGCAGCGCTTTTTTGGCCAGTCGGCTCCAGTGCACCGTGTTCAGACTCACGCTCATGCTCTTTCTCTCCTCTTCTTATCGTGTGGAAATGGAAAACAGCTCTCGAATCTTTTCTGTATCGGCGTAAGCTCGTATCGCTTCTGTGACGGAGGTCTGCGAGATTTCCCCCTCCATCCAGGGGATTTGTCCCAGCACTTGCACTCCGGCGTACTCTTCGATCAAAGCGGCATTGCTCTCCATGCTTTTATCGCTGTCATTCGGGCGATAACCGTTCAGGATGACGCCTGCTACCCTGAGACCATGCTGACGGGCATAGGCCACAGAAAGAATCGTATGGTTAATCGTCCCTAGACCGGCCCTTGCCACAAGCAGTACCGGCATTCCCAGATAAGCCGCAAAATCGACGATCAGCTCTGTCTTTGTCAGCGGCACGGCGAGTCCGCCCGCCCCCTCCACCAGAAGAGCCTTGTATTTCTGTTTCAGCGGTTCTCCTGCTGCTGCGACCCGGGGCAATGAAAGCGCAACTCCCTCAGCCTCCGCAGCGAGCAGAGGAGCAAGCGGAGCGGAAAAAGAAAAGGGAGCAATCTCTTCTGGTGCATCACTGACACCCGAAATGGCGCGGAGCAGATAGGAGTCCCGCATTTCCTCGGTTTCTCCTCCTGACTGAACCGGCTTGTAAACCCCTATTTCAAGTCCGTCCGCTCGCAGGACGGCTGCCAGACCGGCGGTGATTATCGTTTTTCCGACACCCGTATCCGTTCCGGAAACAAAAAGTCCTGTCCATTTCACCGGCTTATCGGCTGCGACATCGCTCATCCTTCCGTCACCTCCCGGATCGAGGCCGCCAAAATGTCGACCATCGCGGCCAGGTCATCCTCTGTGCTGACCAGCGGCGGTATGAGCACGATCACGTTCCCGAGCGGTCTTGTCAGCAGCCCTCGTTCGCGGGCCGATTTCGTCACCCGCACACCGATGCGCTCATTCCAGTGGTAGCTTTCCTTTGTGTGTTTGTCGCGTACAAGCTCGATCCCGACCATGAATCCTTTTTGCCGGACCTCGCCTACGTGCGGGAATGCCGCCAGCGGCCTTAGCATTTCCCCCAGCTTCTCCGATTTTGGGGCTACCTCATCGACAAGCCTCCGCTGTTCCATCAGTCGCAAATTGGCCAGGGCGACTGCGCAGCCGAGCGGGTTCCCCGTGTAGGAATGCCCGTGGAAAAAGGTTTTCTGTTCTTCGTAATCCGCGTAAAAGGCTTGGTACACCCGCTCTGTGGTCATTGTGGCAGCGACAGGCAAATAACCGCCGGTAATGCCCTTGGCGATCGTCATAATATCCGGTACAACCCCTTCATGCTCGCAGGCGAACATTTTCCCCGTACGGCCAAATCCGGTCGCCACCTCGTCCGCGATGAGCAGCACATCGTACTTCTTCGCCAGTTCCGCCATTTTTTGAAGGCAGCCATCCGGCATCAAAATCATCCCGCTCGCTCCCTGGACGACCGGCTCGACGATCAGCGCTGCGATCTCGTCCGCTTTTTCTTCCAGGAGCTGCTCGAGACAGGCTATTGTCGTATCTGCTGCCGATTTTTCGCCCTCGTGGCGATACGGGTACGGATACGGAATCGTGTACGGGGAAAACAGCAACGGTCGGTATACCTCGTGGTACAGCGGGATTGCCCCTACGCTGACTGCACCGATGGTATCCCCGTGATAAGCGTTTTTCATGGTGATAAAGGAGCGCTTGCCGGTTTTGCCGAGATTTTGCCAGTATTGAAACGCCATCTTGATCGCGATCTCCACTGCCGTAGCGCCGCTGTCGGAGTAAAACACCTTGGTCAAACCTGGAGGCGCGATCCGAACGAGCTGCTCAGCCAGCAGGATCGACGGGATGTTCGCCATCCCCAGCAAAGTGGAATGCGCGACCTGGTTCAGTTGGTCGACAATGGCCTGATTCAACTCCGGCACATTGTGTCCGTGGACGTTGAGCCAGACGGATGAAAACCCGTCGTAGTAGGCCTTTCCCTGGACATCGATCAGTTTGATGCCTTCTCCTCTGGCAATGATCACCGGGTCATCCGCTATGTAATCTTTCATTTGGGTGAACGGATTCCAGAGGTACTCCTTGTTTTTCCGCGCGAGCTCTTCGTAGCTGTACGGTGAAATAGACATGGAACAGCCCTCCTCCAAATTTATTTGTTAACCATTTAGTAAAATTAGTTAACAAATAAAGTATACCTGCCTCCTTTGTTTTCCTCAATAGACTGTTAGGAGCAGAAACACAAAAAACCGGCCTCTTCACTTTAAGAAGAAGCCGGTTTTACAGGTGCTACGATTTGTTCAATATCCGATACAGCGCGACGACAGTAACTGCCCGGGTCGCCGGTTTATTCGGTTCAAATTTGCTGCCCAGCGGGTCTATCAGTCCCTGGCCTACCGTGTTGTTGATCGACTGGGTCGCCCAGGATGGCCACGACTTTTTGTCCGACATCGCTTTGGCAGGAGTCGCCTTTTTCTTCAGTACACGGTCCAGAATAACGGCTGCCTCTGCCCGGGTCACAGGCTGATCCGGACGGAAGGTGTTGTCCGGGTAGCCTTTTACTAGCCCTTTGGCAATCGCTACTTGGACTGCTCCCTGGGCATAGGCCGGAACTTTGTCCTTGAAGCTCAGCTTGGGCGACGCTGGCAGCTCCCAGTTAAAGGTACGGGCCAAAAGCGTGACGTACTGGGCCCTGGTGAGGGCGACCTCGGGACCAAACGTCGTTTCCGTCAGCCCCTTTACGTACCCTTTTTCAGCCATCCAGGTGATTTCCTTCTTGGCTGCGTGTTTGGAAATGTCCGTAAAGGCTGCACTGCCGCCCGCACCATCCAGATAGTACGGAATGTAGGTACCGTAGTCATTTACCTCGTAGACCCACTGTCCCTGCGCATTTCTCGTACCGAGCAGCGGGTCAAACGTCTTGTTGATTTCGTTTACGTACAGGAGACCTACTCCTTTGCCGGCGATCCAGTTCTTCGGCGTCAAGGTCAATGTCAGCGGAGATGTGGTGATTCTGTCATCCTGACCGTCTTTGTACGTCTCCGGCTTGATCGTAAAGGAGTAGTCAGCCGGGACATAGCCTGGAAGCGGCTGCGGCACGATCGAATTTACTTTGATCGAAGCCATGTCCAGGAAAGGCGCTGTACGCTCAAACGAGTAGCCCAGATCGAGCTCTGCTCCCAGCGAGAGCGTTCCCGGCACCTCTGGAACGACGTTGGTTCCTTTCGGCGCTGTCCCTGCGGAGCCTGGCATAATGAGCGAGACTTCGTCAAAGTACAGCGTGCCTTTGTCTTGCTGGTGGCCGTCTTCCGGACGATCCACAACGTAGATGCTCTTCAACTGCAGCGGATAGGCCACGTTTGCCGGGAAGTAGCCTTTTACCTGCTTCCATCCGGTCCAGTCAATCTCTTGGGCCAGATCGACGTAGACAGGCTTGCCGTGGGCGTCAATTACTTCGGCCCGCAGCCAATGCTTGCTGTTGTCGCCGTTTACCCACAGGCCCAGACCGATCGGCTTGCCCGGGATCTGCTGCGGCTGGGCGGCGATCCGGCCGTAGGCAAAGCGCAACTGGCCTTGAGGCGCTCCGGTGAAGTTGTACGCCAGCTTGGCTGACTTGTGCGTCCGGAATACAGGATCGGATACTGCCGTAAACGAACCATGCGAACTCAGCGACTCAGGGATGGATGCGTGGTGCATGCCTGCCTGATTGTCAAAGGTGATCCACGGCTGTTCCAGCTGACCTACGGTAAACGGAACATTGGTCGCTACGCCATCGTATACGACGGTCAAGGTGCCGTTGCCCGTCTCTTCGCCTGCGATCAGCTGCAGCTGGTCGTTTACAGACGCTACCTGGGAATCCACGCTGGTCTGGACGCTGAGCGGCGTCGCCTGCACCAATTGACCTTTTTTCGTCTTGATTTTCACGTCGAGTGTGAGCGTTTGGCCCGGTGCGACAGAAATCGGGTTAGGCGACACGACTATCTGCTGCACTTCGCTTCCGGAGATTACGTGAACCTCTTTTTGCTGCGCGACGCTTCCCGATCTCGCCGTAAAGGCAATCTGCCCGGATTTCATCGGCGTGAACTTGTTGCCGGTAAACGAACCGGCATCTGGTTGGTTTGCCTGCCAGGAGATCATCGAAGGATCAATGGCGTATGGCTGGTAGTGAGTATCGTACGCTTTGGTTGTAAATTCTGCCGTTTGGCCAATCAGCATCTCGGCCGGGCCATTGATGACAAAGCCCTTCAATTCTCCCGGAGGAGCTGTATTGTAGACCGCCAGTCCCGTAGGCACTCGCCGCTCGGAACCTCCTGTCGTCTTGATTGCCAGGTTGGCTTGCGTATCGCCAAGCATCCGTACAGACATCGTGGTGGAGCCTCCACCGTCGAAGTTGACGGCCCGATATGAGCCAAGCTCGGCCATGATTTTGGCCAGCTCGTCCAAATAAACGCCATTGGTGCCGTCAATTGTCACCATCAACAACGTTTTTCCATCCTGTGTGATGCCGACAGCCGTCCGCGCATTCAGAGACACGATCGATTTGTCCGCCTGAAACGACGTAAGCGCCCTGCCCTGGTCAACCAGCAGGACGTTCCCGCCAACCGCCTGCGCCCAATCGTGGCTGTTCGGAGTAGTCTGATACTCGACATGAGCCGTCGATCCGACCGGGAAGTTCTGTTTCAGGAAATTGGCTGCTGTTCCATGCCCCCACAGCACATAGCCGTTGTAAGGGATGTAGAAGCCCGGTTGATTGATGCGTACTTCCTTCGCCACGTTGTCCACAAACAAGACCTCGACGACATCCTTGTAGCCGGGAATCGTACCCAGGCTTGTCTGGCCGAACGAAGGCGTGTACATGTTCAATTGGTTCATATGGCTCTTGCGATTGTCGCTGGGATTGTACTCTTCCTTGTTCACCCCTTGCAGCGGGAACGCATTGCCGTTTGGCGCCGTTACTTTGCCGGTAAACCCAAACTTTTCGATCAGAGCCGTTTTGTCACTGGTAATCCCGAGGCTGTACCAGTAAGACACCAGCCCCATTGACGACACCAGTTCTTTGTCTTTCATGACGATTCCGAATGGTGCGCCGCGTTTGGACATGTTGAAAAAGTCTGCATTAATCGCGGCAACCGCTCCTGTTTCCCGGGCCATCTGGGTAACGGTTTGACGATCTGTCAGCTTTCCTTTCGTGCCATAGACCGGCTTTACCTCGACATAGGGGTTGGTCAAATCAACCTTGGTCACCATGACATTGATTTGTTTATCTGCAAAGGACTTCGTATATTTATGTAAGGTAGTACCTTCCCCAATGGTCGTTTGCCACATCAATTGCAGCATACTCGTCTCCGCCCGCGCCTGAGCCACATTGCTTGCCAGCGGCGCAAACGGAGCAAAAGCTCCCCAGGCCACAGCGGCAGCCGTGAGCAGCGACAAAACCTTCCGCGCTCTCATGTTGATAACTCCTCTCCCATTTCCTTCTCTGTGTCTGCTTATGTACACAACTATATAATAGACGCTGTGACAGGGGGGATAGTTTCGGTCTTCCATGCAGATTCCGCATTGGAAAAACGAACCAATGTAAACATTTTACATTGACATCGAAAAAGAGGCGCTGAAACCACGCGCCTCTTTGTTGTCCGTTCTCGTTGGGGTATGGAATTGGAATAGCGTTAGCGGCCGGGCGTAAACGGCTCGGGACGCTCCTGTCTCATGCCAAAGTGGTGAAGAATCGCCTCGACAATGCGGCGTGACGCTTCTCCGTCTCCATACGGGTTGGCTGCCTGCGCCATCTCATGGTAGGCGGCGGCATCGCGCAGCAGGTGATCAGCCATCCGGTACACCTGATCTTCGTCCGTTCCTGCCAGCTTCAGCGTTCCAGCAGCGATTCCTTCCGGCCGCTCCGTCGTGTCGCGCAGCACCAGCACTGGAACACCGAGAGATGGAGCTTCTTCCTGGACTCCCCCCGAATCCGTCAGGATCAGATGGGCACGGCGGGCGAAGTTGTGAAAATCAAAAGCATCCAGCGGCTCGATCAGATGAATGCGATCGTGACCGCCCAGCACCTCCTGCGCCACATCCTGGACAGCCGGGTTCAAGTGAACCGGATAGACGACAGCGATATCCTCATGCTCGTCGATCAGGCGTCTGACCGCACGGAAAATGCGGCGCATCGGCTCGCCCAGATTCTCGCGGCGGTGAGCGGTCATCAGCACCATCTTTTTCCCCTGCACCCGATCCAGTACCGGATGGGTGTAATCGTCCCGGACTGTCGTTTTCAGTGCGTCGATCGCCGTGTTTCCGGTAATGTAGATGGACTCCTCCGGCTTGTTTTCCCGGCGCAGGTTGTCTGCGGAGCCTTCCGTCGGCGAAAAATGGAGATCTGCCATGACGCCAGTCAGTTGGCGGTTCATCTCCTCAGGGAACGGGGAATACTTGTCCCACGTGCGAAGCCCCGCCTCCACATGTCCGATCGCCACCTGGTTGTAGAAGGCTGCCAGGCTGGCTACAAAGGTCGTGGTCGTATCGCCGTGAACGAGGACAATGTCTGGTTTTGTTTCCTTGATCACTTGGTCGAGCGCTTCAAGTGCCCGGGTCGTGATCTGCACAAGCGTCTGCCGGTCCTTCATGATGTTCAGGTCGATATCAGGCTGAATATGGAAAATCTCCAGCACCTGATCCAGCATTTGACGGTGCTGCGCTGTCACGCAAACAATCGGTTCGATGTGCTCTTCATGCTTGCTGAGCTCATGGACGAGCGGCGCCATTTTGATCGCTTCCGGCCGCGTCCCGAAGACAGTCATCACTTTTAGCTTCTTCATCGGATTCCCTCTCCTACTTTGTCCCAAACAGTCGGTCGCCGGCGTCGCCAAGACCCGGGATGATGTAGCCGTGATCGTTCAGGTACTCGTCAATAGCCGCTACGTAGATATCGACGTCAGGATGCTCGTCCTGGACCAGCTTGATGCCTTCCGGAGCTGCGATGAGGCACATCAGCTTCATGCTTTTCGCTCCGCGCTTTTTCAGGGCATCAATGGCCGCGGCAGCAGAGCCGCCGGTCGCCAGCATCGGGTCGATTACGATCAGTTCACGCTCCGCGATATCCGTCGGCAGCTTTACATAGTACTCTACGGGCTGCAGTGTGTCCGGATCGCGGTAAAGGCCCACGTGGCCTACCTTCGCAGCCGGGATCAGCTGCAGAATCCCGTCCACCATTCCCAGGCCTGCGCGGAGAATCGGGATCAGTCCCACTTTTTTACCGGCAATTACACGCGCTTTGCAGGTTGCCACCGGCGTTTCGATGGTTGTCTCCTCCAGAGGCATATCTCGGGTGATCTCGTAAGCCATCAGTGTGGCTACCTCGTCCACCAGCTCGCGGAACTCTTTGGTTCCCGTGTTTTTGTCGCGGATGAATGTTACCTTATGCTGGATCAGCGGATGATCTAACACGTATACGCGGCTCATGTATGTTCCTCCGTTTCCACTTGTCAATATATCCTTTCCATAATAGCGGAGGGAGGGGCGGACGTCAATTTGCGTAATCTTTCGTCATTAGGGGCTTTGGTTCGACACCTTTTTGGGCAAGAGCAATAATGAAAAGATCTTTGTTCGCGGCTTTGGTGGAGGAGATGAAAGCGGAGAAAACGCTCAGGGTTCGGTGGGACACTGCCTGGGGGTATGCGCTGTCCGGCCCTGCTCCAAAAGCGGAACGCGGCCAAAAGTCGTTGATTCTGGGGGTGTCTCAGAGGTTGGCCGCTAAAAGCGTGTTCCGCTTTTGGACCATGGCCTGGGAGGTGTCCCAAAGACCCTTCGCTTTTTTCTCCGCTTTCATCTCTACATCCGTTGGGGTGGATCGGTCTTTGGGCTTTTCGTTGGCAAGATCGAAGAGGTGGAGGATAGATCGGACGGATGTACCTTGGCCGTTGCTTTTGTGTGGGCCTCGTAGCTTTTGGATGATTGGATGGTTTCTATAGACGAAAAAAGGCCCCGCTTATGCTTGCGAGGCCTTTTTACTATGTTTGCTATTTGTAATTTGCTAATGATGTCGCTTGATGTACTTGCAGGTGTACCGACCTTATCTTTCCAGCCTTTCCCGCTTATACAGTCAGGCCTTCGTACATCGGGAAGCGTTGGCAGAGGGCGGAGACGCGTTGTCTTGCTTCCTCGTGCTTGGCCGCATCTTCCGGGTTTTTCAGGGTGAGCGCAATGATGGCTGCTACTTCCTTCATCGCTGCTTCGTCAAATCCGCGGCTGGTCACTGCCGGGGTACCCATGCGGACACCGCTGGTGACAAACGGGCTTTCCGGATCGTAAGGAATCGTATTTTTGTTGGTCGTGATATTGACTTCATCGAGCAGATGCTCAGCCACTTTTCCAGTCAGGCCGAGGTTGCGCACATCTACGAGGACGAGGTGGTTGTCCGTTCCGCCAGAGACGAGCGTCAATCCCTCTGCTTGCAGGGCTTCGGCAAAGGCGCGGGCGTTGTTTACGATTTGCTGGGCGTACGCCTTGAATTCAGGCTGGAGCGCTTCGCCAAATGAAACGGCCTTGGCTGCGATGACGTGCATCAACGGCCCGCCTTGCACGCCCGGGAATACGGACTTGTCGATAGCCTTGGCAAATTCTTCCTTGCACAGAATCAGACCGCCGCGAGGACCGCGCAGGGTCTTGTGCGTGGTCGAGGTAACGAAGTGCGCATGCGGCACCGGATTCGGATGCAGTCCAGCCGCCACAAGTCCGGCGATATGGGCCATATCCACCATGAAGTACGCACCGACCTCGTCGGCGATTTCACGGAATTTGGCAAAGTCAATCGTGCGCGGATACGCGCTGGCTCCTGCCACGATCAGCTTCGGCTTGTGCTCAAGCGCTTTGGCGCGCACATCATCGTAATTGATCAGATGGGATTGCTCGTCCACTCCGTATTCGACGAAATTGTAGAGAGACCCGGAGAAGTTGACCGGGCTGCCATGCGTCAAGTGCCCGCCGTGAGACAGGTTCATCCCCAGCACGGTATCGCCCGGCTTCAATATGGTGAAGTAGACAGCCATATTGGCTTGGGCGCCGGAGTGAGGCTGTACATTGGCGTGTTCGGCACCAAACAGTTCCTTGATGCGGTCGCGCGCGATGTTTTCCACGATGTCTACATATTCACAGCCACCGTAGTAACGACGGCCTGGATAGCCTTCAGCGTACTTGTTGGTCAATACCGTTCCCATCGCTTCCATGACGGCACGGCTGACGAAGTTTTCAGATGCGATCAGCTCGATTTTGTCCCGCTGTCTGCCCAGTTCCAGACCGACCGCTTCCGCTACTTGTGGGTCCTGTTTGCGCAAAAACTCTAGCATGGTTTTTTCTCCTCCTGGATCTTTGTTTTAGTTATGAAAAGGGGTTCCCGCAAAGGGGAACAGCCATAACTGGCGAAAATGCCACAGTCACATGCAGCTTTGATTGGACGAGGTGCGCTCATAGACGGCACGGGAACCGCCGATCAGCTTCGGACGGGTGCGCGCTGCCGTTACATGCGCCTCTCCGATCTGGCGAATGGTCGGCCGGACCGGTACCGCTACATGCTTCAGATGCATTCCGATCAGGGTATCTCCGATGTCGATGCCCGCGTGAGCCTTTATGTGCTCGACAACAACGGGAGCTGCCATCTGTTCAAAGGCGCAAGCTGCCATTGAGCCGCCCGCGCTGGGAACAGGCACGACAGAGACCTCCTCAAGCCCGCATTTCTCCATCGTCTCCCGCTCGACCACGAGAGCTCTGTTCAAATGTTCGCAACATTGGAAAGCCAGCGAAAATCCCCGTTCTTGCGCCGCAGCGGAAATTCCCCGGAACAGGGCCTCCGCCACCTCCCGGCTGCCCGCTTTGCCAATGTGTTTGCCGGCCACCTCGCTGGTGCTGCAGCCGATAACAAGCAGCATGCCCGGCCGAAGCTCGGCCAAGCCCGCTACCTCGGAAACGACTTCCCTGGCTTGCTGTTCGATGCGAAGCAGGTCCACCTTACTTCACTCCCGCATGTTTGGCTTCGATCTCGGTGATCTTCTCCACGCGGCGCTCGTGGCGGCCTCCTTGGAAATCGGTCTCCAGCCAAATCTTGACGATGTCAAGGGCAAGGCCGGGGCCGATAACCCGCTCACCCATTGCCAGCACGTTGGTGTTGTTGTGCTCCCGCGTCGCTCTCGCCGAAAATGTGTCATGGACAAGTGCGCAGCGGATGCCGGGAACCTTGTTGGCTGCGATCGACATCCCGATCCCTGTCCCGCACACCAAAATGCCTCGGTCAAATTCTCCTGCCGCTACCTTTTCCGCAACAGGAAGAGCATAGTCCGGGTAGTCGACCGAGTCTTCGCAAGAGCAGCCGAAATCGGCCACTTCCACGTTCATCGTCGCCAGCAGCTTCTTGATTTCCTCTTTTAATTTATATCCACCGTGGTCGGCACCAATCGCCACTTTCATCAGTATCCCTCGCTTACGCTTTTGCTATTTTTATTATAACTCAGATAACGCCCGGTAAAAAGTGAACATTTTTACTAAAAACAAAGATAATGTTCGTCCATTAGCAAGGTTTAGGTAAAAGTCTACCAAAAACTTGCGACAATTGCTATCGGATTGGATCCGGGCATCTTTTGTCTGGTCCAGCAATCTACTGCTGCCGGGACAAGTGAGCCCAAAGCTTGTCCAACAGGACCTGGATTTCACGGGCACATTTGCGGTATTCCTCGACCGTACCGCCGAACGGATCGGCAATATCGCCCCCGTCATTGGCGCCGACGTATTCTTTCAAAGTAAACACTTTTTGCTGCGCCTCAGGAAAGTAGCTGACAATCAGCGACTTGTGACTGTGGGCCATCGTCAGAATCAGGTCAGCCCAAAGGATCAGGTCACCGTTTATCCGCGTAGCCTGATGGTTGTGATCGATTCCGCACTCCGCCAATACTTGAACAGCCTGCTGAGAAGCCGGCTGCCCTTCGTATGCAGCCACGCCCGCAGACCTCACTTCCCAATCGCTGCCTGCCGCAAGTGTCCGAAACAACGCCTCTGCCATCGGACTGCGGCATGTATTTCCCGTGCATACAAACAAAATCCGTTTCATGCTTTCAACTCCTTCCTTGTGCGCTGCCTTTCGCCTCCCGGAATGGACAAAAGGGCAAAGCCGATCCGGGCTGCCCGCTTGAGGAGAAGCTGCCGGGCCATAGTCGCTTCACAGGATAAATTTCAACCCAAAACCAAGCAGGATAAGTCCTCCTAATACTTCGCTGTATTCCCCCAGCCATCCTCCCATACTCCGCCCAATCAGCAGTCCACAATAAGACATCGTTCCTCCCATTATGCCAAACAATGTGACTGCCAGAAACCGGTTGATCTCCATCAGTCCGAACGAAAACCCTACCGTCAATGCGTCCAGGCTGACGCTGAAGGCAAACAGAAGCAGTCCGAAGCCCTTCGTCCGCAGCATGCTTTTTTCGTCACCGTTGGCAAACCCGTTCCAAATCATATGTACGCCGATGCCCATCAGGACAGTTCCCCCGACGAAAACCGCTATATCCCCGATCATATCGGATAAGTAGCCGCCCACTGCGATCCCGACCAATGGCATAGCGATGTGGAACAAGCCGATCGTAACGCTCACTTTCAGTATCTCTCTCAGCCGAATGCCAATCATGCCCACGCCTACTCCGAGTGAAAAGGCATCCATACTCAAAGCAAGAGCAATCATGAGCAGAGTCAGAAACTGACCCCAGTGAAATAAGGCAAGGTCCACGTCGCTCCCCTCCTGTCTTCACTTTTATGCGGACAAGAGGGAGTTTAGACATGCTGATAAAAGCCAAACCTTTCGTTACACAGCCAAAATGCGTCCTCCCGCAGCTTTTTCCAGCCTGTTCATGACAGCCATGCCGATGCCTGAGCGCGGAAATGTCTCGCCGACGATAAATTGCACCTGTTCGTCGTCAAACTGCCGGAGAACACCGTACAAGTGCTGGGCTACCTGTTCAAGCTCCGAGCGCGAACCGACAGAAATGACCACATCTGCTACCTGCTGCTGCCGCCAGTAGGGGAGCGATTCCATTGTTGCCATCACGCCCGTCTTGCGCCCGTGCCGTTTTGCCTCGGCGAGCATGGCTCGCATCTGCTCGTACACCCGGGACTCCTCGCCATCGACGAGCCACATTTCCCCTTCTGGAGCGTAGTGCGTGTACTTCATCCCCGGCGAGCGCGGAGCTTCTGCCGCATCCGGCAGGAAGGCCGGATCGATCGCCACCTCTCCGATGACTTCCTCCAGTTGCTCGCGCGTAATTCCGCCCGGTCTGCAAATAAGCGGAGGCTCTACCGTTACATCAAGCACGGTCGACTCTACACCCACGCCAGTCGCTCCGCCGTCTACTACGCCGACGATCCTGCCTGCAAGGTCTGCCATGACATGCTCAGCTGTCGTAGGACTGGGTCTGCCCGAGCGATTGGCACTGGGAGCCGCCACAGGGACCCCCGCCTGTTTAATCAGCGCCAATGCCACGGGATGATCCGGCATACGCACGCCCACCGTATCAAGACCCGCCGTCACCAGCGAAGCCACTCTCTCTGTTTTTGGCAGGATCAAAGTCAATGGTCCCGGCCAAAACGCCTCAATCAGGGCAGCGCCTTTCTCCGGAAGAGACGATGCAATATCGTTAACCTGCTCTTTATCTGCAATGTGAACAATCAGTGGATTGTCGCTCGGTCTTCCTTTTGCCATGAATATTTTTTCCACAGCCTCGTCAGACAATGCATCGGCCCCCAAACCATATACGGTTTCCGTAGGAAAAGCCACGGTTTCTCCAACACGCAAAAATTGGGCTGCATCCACAATCTGTGTACAAGCTTGGAGATTTTCCACATTTTTATCCACAATCCATACCTTTGTTTTCCGTTCCAAAGCCATCTGTCAAATTCCTTTCCAATACGCATCTTCGTATACGATTTGTGCCTTAAGTATAGTGTTGGAAGCAAAAGTTTTCAACAGCCTGTGAATAACTTGTGAATAACTTGTGGCAGTCGGTGGAAAACAATCCTGTTACTTTTTTTTAACCTTCACCCTTGTTTCCTTGTAGTATCATTTATCTATCAAATAACATCCATTGTTTTTCCGCGAAAGGATTGAGGAAGCATGAAAACCCCGTCCAAGTCCATTGTCACCAGCCTTGTTGGCGCAGCGTTCTTGCTCGCCGCTGTCAACGCCCCCGCTATGGCTGCCGCCACATCGGCAACAACGCCAGCCATAGCGGCGCCTTCGGCTGCACCTGCACAAAAAGCTCAGGTACAGGGAGTCGTTTTCACTCCGAAAACGATTCAGGCCAAAACGGCCGAGTATGAAGCGAAGATTTCTATTCCTGTCATCAGCGGACTCAAAGACAAGGCGTTTGAGACCAAGCTCAATGCTGAACTGCAAAAACTTGCCCAGGACTCGCTCAAAGAAACGCAAGACATGGCCAAGGAAGATGCCGCCACCGCCAAAAAATACGGATACGAGCTTCGGCCCCATGCTCTGGACATCTCCTATGAAGTGCACATGAACGGCAAGCTCGTATCGTTCGCCGTTCAAACGTACCGCTACACAGGGGGCGCCCACGGGATAACAGATGTTGTCTATTACAACCTCGCCAATGTGGAAAAAGCGAAGAACCTCCAGCTTTCCGATCTTTTCCGCCCTGGATATGACTATCGCTATGTCCTGAGCCATTTGATTGCCCAACAAATCAAAGCAGACCCGGATTTGAGCGGGATCGCGGACGGATTCCCCGGCGTTTCCGAAAACCAGTCGTTTGCTTTCGAGAATGGCAAGCTTGTCATTCATTTCGGCCAATACGAAATCGGTCCCTATGCCATTGGAATGCCTGCTTTCACCATTCCTACCGGGAACGTCTTTAACCTGTATAATCCGGAGGTTGCCCAATTGTTGAAGTAAGGCTTGTTTGTATCGTGCAAACGGGATGAGTTATAAGCAATGAAGAGCCCAGCCATTAAAAAAAGCCTGCTCCATAAGGAACAGGCAGGAGAGGGGCTTGGTTAGAAGAGGGAAGCCAGCTTGTCCCAGAGGTAAAAACGGACTTCCACTTTTGGCTGTACAGGGGCAGTCTCCTCGCTTTGGCCTGCGTCTTCCCGAGACTGCTCTTGTACAGAGACACTTCCTGAAAAGGCTTGTACAGATATGTCACCAGCATCCTGATGATCGTTGGTTTCGGCTGTGGCTCCCATCCAGCTTTCTTCCATGCGAGACAGGCGCCACTGCTGATGGGACGCGCGCTCTTCTTCCAGATCGTTCAGAGGAGCGTTTTCCCCGGTATTTTTCGATATAGGTTCCAAGTCGGCAGTCGGTGCTTTGGCATCGGCTGCTGTTTTCGTTGGGAGTGATTCACTTTCATTTTCAACTTGAGCGGACGCGATCGCGTCGCCGTTGGACATGTCGATAAAGCAGAGCGGCGGAAACAGTACGCACCACCAATTTTGTCCCTGTGCGTCGCCGATGCGGACGCGGAGCGCTTCGTAATCACCTGCGGGATAGACGTAGGAGCCGTACAGCTTCGTTGGAAACGGCACCCGTCCAAAATCAACTTCTGCTTTATACGAGAAGCCCCGTTCGCGCATGGTCTTATCGACAAGTGCCTGCAGCTCCGGCAATTTGCTGGCGACGATCACCTTCGCTTCATCGTAGGAACGGATGTCTTTTACCCAGACGTTCATTTGATCGACAATGGCATCGCGGACTTCCCGCTTCAGCCACTGGTCTTGTATGGAATCGCTGTTGGCGATAATTCGCAGTCGGATAGACTCCTGAGGGATCGGTCCATTGTCGAGCACGTTGGCGGATGTAAGCTGTCCCTCCCAGCTCATCATCAGTGTCAAAAAGCTAAACGCTACGAAAAAGAACCGTTTCATAGATACCCTTCTCCCTCTCATAACTGATTTCTCTTCTGTCTCTCTTTAGAAATCAGTATGGACAGGGAGGGGCGGAAATATACCTATCGATTTGAAAGATTCAGACGGGAGCGTCTGGAGCTTCCCATTTTCGCATAGTGTTCACGTTACCGACCAACCATATAATACCATATTTTGCAATTATAACAAAACAAAAAAACGGCTGCTTGAGCCGCTTTCTTTGATTTATCTTCGATTTCTTCTACCCCTCTGTTTCCTCTCTATTCCTTCCGACCCGTTCTGATCCCGATTACGACGCGGTCGATTCCAGCCAAATCAGCGACGATCTCTACCTGGTCAATCACCCCTGAAGCCTTCATCAGACTGGCGACATCACGGGCTTGATGTATTCCAACCTCAAACCCGACCAGAGCTGTCTGCTTCAAAAGGCTTGGCAGGGCATCGCAGAGACGGCGATAACAGTCCAGACCGTCGTCTCCCCCGTCAAGCGCGAGCCGAGGCTCATATGCCTTTACTTCATCATCCAGCTCATCTACATCGCGGCTTGGTATATAAGGCGGATTGGACACGAGAATGTCTACGCGCTCATGGGCCTCCAAAAGCGGCTGTACCAGGTCCCCTTGCAAAAAGCGGACCCTGGCTCCGAGCTGCTCCGCATTTTCACGGGCAATGGCCGTAGCATCGGGAGAAAGATCCACTGTGCTGACCTGCCAGTGAGGCCGTTCACAAGCAATGGTGACACAGATGGCTCCGCTGCCTGTGCCGATATCGACGACCTGCAGCGATTGATCGGCCGGCCATAGCTTCTCCGCCCGGCAAAGCAGCTGCTCCACGAGTATCTCCGTCTCGGGACGCGGAATCAAAACACCGGGACGGACGTGAAAGGGACGTCCGTAAAACTCCTGGGTTCCAAACATGTACTGAAGCGGCTCGCGGCGGCTCCGCCGTTCGCACAGGGCCGCAAGCTGGTCGCGCGCTGCCACAGGAATCGGTTCGCCCATCGAAATCAAAAATCTCGTCCGGTCCCAGCCCAGACAGTGCCGTACCAGCAGTTCCGCTTCAAACATAGGATCGGCTACTCCCTGTTTGCGCAAAAAGGAAGAAGCCCGCGAAAGGGCTTCTCGTATCGTCACGACATCGGACCAATCAAGCTGTGTGTGCATGGCTTTTCAACTGCTCCGTCTGTTCGTGCAGCATCAGGTTTTCAATCACTTCGTCGATCTCGCCCTCCAGGATCGCCTCGAGACGATGCAGAGTAAGGCCGATTCGGTGATCGGTCACGCGGCTTTGCGGAAAGTTGTACGTGCGAATCCGCTCACTCCGGTCACCCGTTCCCACAAGGCTTTTGCGTGTAGCATCCTGCTCCGCCATCTGCTGCTGCATGTGGTAATCGTACAGGCGGGCGCGCAGTACGCGCAGGGCTTTATCCTTGTTGGAATGCTGCGATTTTTCGTCCTGACAGGACACCACGATGCCTGTCGGGATATGCGTAACACGAACAGCGGACTTGGTCGTATTGACGCTCTGTCCACCCGCACCGCTGGAACAGAAAGTATCGATGCGTATATCTTTTTCGTTGATTTCCACTTCGACGTCTTCGGCTTCCGGCAGTACCAGCACCGTAGACGTAGACGTGTGAATCCGGCCGCCCGACTCGGTTGCCGGAATACGCTGCACGCGATGTGCACCGCTTTCAAATTTCAGCTTGCTATAGGCCCCACGGCCGCTGACAGAAAAGACAATTTCCTTGTAACCGCCGATGTCAGTCGGATTGGCTTCCAGAACTTCCACCTTGAAACCGTGCCGCTCTGCATAACGCGTGTACATGCGGAACAGATCGGACGCGAACAGCGCCGCTTCATCACCACCGGCAGCTCCGCGAATCTCCACGATAACGTTTTTATCGTCATTCGGATCTTTTGGCAGCAGCAGGATTTTCAACCGATCTTCCAGTTGTTCCTTGCGTTTGGCGAGTTCCGCGATTTCCATTTTCACCATTTCGCGCATCTCGTCATCCAGCTTTTCTTCCTGCATCGCCTTTGCGTCCTCATACTGAGATACTACCGATTTGTATTCACGATAAACGGTCACAGTCTCCTCCAGAGAAGACTGCTCCTTGGACAGTTCCCGCAGCCGTTTGGTGTCACTGATGACATCGGGGTCGCATAGTAGATTGGTTACCTCTTCATAACGCTCTTCAACCGCAGACAAGCGCTCGAACACTGTCATTCACCCCATTACGAAAAAATTAAGTACTTGCTTTCACTAAAAATCCTATGAAGAAAGCTTCCTGTTTTGCACTGCAGTGCCATCGCCAGGAAGCGAAGCCTGCCAGTAAAAAAATATTGAAAGTAACAGAATAATTATAGGGGGAAACCCCGAAAAAGTCAAAGAAATACATGATCTGGCGGTGTTTTCCTGCTCATGAAAAACAGCCCGGACAAGCCGAGCCGTCAGATGGTTATCGGTGATACGCGTCGTTTGACGTGACGTGGAAATCATAGCGGGGTATTTTTTGCCGCAAGGCCGCGATGACTTCTTGTTCGATGGTGCGAGCCTGATTGGCCGTTACATTCGGGATCAAGTCCAACGTAACGTATGCGTTCCCGCCCACAAGGGTAACCCTTGCATCCTCCACACCGGATACCGATCTAGCCATCCTCTCCATGTTGTCCATGTCAACCTGGGTATTGCGAACGTTGGCGTGGCCGATGATCAGATTCGGGTTCTGGTTTCGTCCCATCAAGGGATCGCGATCCTCCATCGGCGGAGCCCCTCTGTCAATGATATCTCCGCTTCGGTCACTCTTGATCGTAGCGTGCTGTTGCGGATCGTAGCTGTTGGCGCCATAGCTTTTTTCCTGCGGCATCGTCCGGCCGCAGCCGACCGCAGCCACAAGCAACAAAGCTGCAGTACCGAATGCAGCTGCCGCGCTTTTTCCATAGGGCAGGCGTCGCATAAAAAAGCCACCTCCTGTTTGTCATAGTGTGCGCAGCAGATGAAATCTCCATGCACAGACAACAGAAAAGCGGCCATACGCCAGCCTATTCCACCGGCGGGTGGTAGTAATGACGACGGCAGACGCTGCTGTAGGTGTCGTTTCCGCCGATCTCGATCGTTTCGCCGGTATATACCGGTTTGCCGTTTTTGTATTTCAGAATGTGCGTCGCTTTTTTATTGCAGTAGACACAAACCGTTTTGATTTCCTCGATCTTGTCCGCTTCGCTCAATAATCCGGCGCTGCCTGGGAATAATTCGTTTTTAAAGTTCTTCAATAAGCCGTACACGATCACCGGTATATCCAGCTCATCGACGATCCGTACCAGCTGTTGAACGTGTTCCGCATGCAAGAACTGTCCTTCGTCCACAAGAACGCAATCAGGATAAGGCTCCTCGGCAGACACAACCGCATATATATCGGTGTCATCCCCGATCGAAATGGCTTCGCGGCTAATCCCCACCCGGGAGGCTACCTTCCCGACGCCGTAGCGGTCATCGATGGCGGGTGTGAAAACCAGAACTTTTTTTCCTGACTGTTCGTAATTATGGGCCACGGTCAATAACTGAATGGATTTGGAAGCGTTCATTGCTCCATAGCGAAAATATAGTTGCGCCACGTCTATTGTCTCCCTTTGCTTTTGTTAAACGTATTTATCTCGGGCACGGTCTGGGTCTCCCACAGCCTATACATCTATTGTATGGGTTCATTCCGGCAGACGGGAAGAGCATTTTTGGTGATCGGGGTAAAAAAACAAAACCAGGCAGATTGCTCTACCTGGTCGCTCCAATCTCCGATTAGGAAAGATTGTATTTGCGTTTGAAACGGTCCACACGGCCGCCAGCATCGACGAATTTTTGTTTACCAGTGAAGAACGGGTGGCAGTTGGAGCAGATCTCCACGCGCAGCGCTTGCTTCACGGAACCGGATTCGAATTCGTTACCGCATGCACATGTTACTTTCACTACATTGTAGTTAGGATGAATTCCTGGTTTCATCTCACATACACCTCTTTTCCGCCCTGAATCGTTTGCCGAAACAGAGTTATATAGAAAATACACATAGAAAATAGTAGCATGGCCAGCATCGAAAAGCAACTGAATTTACTTCTTATCCAGCCTTTTCCTCCGCTGCAAATCCTCCGGCGGAACATGTGTAAATGAACCGATGACGACGTCAGGCAATTCCTCCTGGTAAATTTCGATTGCCTGCTTCATGCCGAACACCTCTCCCTTGGCTGGCGGGATCATTGCCAGATAGCTCTCGGGATCGATATTCAGGTTGCGAAGCTGGATCAGCTTGATGCCTGTCCGGCGGATAAACTCGATCATCGCTTCCATTTCCTCTTCGCGGTCGAACACGCCTGGGAAGCACAAGTAGTTGATGGACGTGTACACACCTTTGGAAGCGGCGTACTCCGCCGAGCGGGCCACATTTTCCAGCGTGTAGTTGCGCGGACGATAATACGCGTTGTAATGCTCGTCAATCGCGCTGATGATGCTCACCCGCATCAGGTCAAGACCGGCATCGACGATCCCCTTGATGTGATCGGTCAGGCCCGCATTCGTGTTGATGTTGATAAAGCCCATATCTGTCTGTTCCCGCACCCGGCGCATCGCCGGAACGATGATGGACGCCATCGTGGAAGGCTCCCCTTCACAGCCTTGTCCAAAGCTGATAATGCTCTCCGGTGTCTGCAAATGATGCAGCATCACCTCGACCAGCTCGTCCTCTGTCGGCTTGAAGTTCATCCGCGTCTGCGGAGACGGAAAACCGCTGTCCTCAGGCTGCTCGGAGATACAGCCATAGCAGCCGGCATTGCACGTATACGAGACAGGCAGGCTTCCTTCCCAACGATGGAAGAAGTTGTTGGAAGCTGTCAGGCATTCGTATTCCAATGCACAGTGTGACAGGTGGTGGAGAATCCGATTTTGCGGGAACATCTCCAACGTCTTCTCTACGCGCTGACGAAGCTCGTCCATCGGGAAATGCAGCGGGTTCCACTGGTGCGGATCATCGCTCTGACGGCCTGCTACCCAGAAACGATCGTCTTTCCATACAACTGCTGTATATCCAAACAGCGGAAACTTGCTATTTTTGTCGGTCTTCACGTAACCAGGCAGCAGCAGCCGTGTAAAGCCTTGAGGGATCAAGGCTCCTACCGACGTATAGCCGTCGAGCTTTACCATCTCGCCTGTGTCCGGGTCCATCCCGACCGGAACGGTATCGGGCAGGCTGACGAGTGTAGCTCCCTCTGGCAGCGGAATCAATTCTTCTTCCAATACTTCCGTCAATATATCTCCATTGCGAGCCACCGCGAGCAGCTCGGGGTGGTCGTATACATTGCCTTTTTCATCTGCGTACACTAAAAACATGGTACAATCGCCTCGCTTTTTTCGCTCAGCCCATTGTAACGCAACGATCAGACAATGTAAATGTGAACGGTTACCTGCTGAGGTAACGAAGCGGATTCATGGGGACGTTATCCTCTCTGACCTCAAAATGGAGATGGTAACCCGTCGAATCGCCGGTACGTCCCATGTAGCCGAGCATTTCTCCCCGCTCCACGTGCTGTCCCGGCTGCACGATGATTTTGCGCATATGGGCATAATACGTCTGCAAGCCTTCCCCGTGATCCAGAATGACGATGAAGCCGTAACCGCCCCGATTTCCACCCGCTTCCACCACAACGCCTTCTTTCGCAGCGTAGATCGGGGTCTGCCCTTCGCTCTGGTTCCACATGTCCAATCCTTTGTGCATCCTTCCCCACCGCGTACCAAAGCCGCTTGTCACAGTCGCTTCCTTCACCGGCCAATCCATAGCCCGCGAACGGTTGGCTTGGCGGCTGGCCGTCGTAACCGCATTACGCTTTCGCTGCCACTCTTTGGCAGTCAGCGAATTCATGTCAGAGATGGGGATATGAATGGTTTGACCTATGTAGAGGTTGTCCTCCATCAGCCGGAGCAGCGGGTTTCGCTCCAGCAGCATTTCTTTGCTTACACTGTAGCGTCTGGCGATGCTGTCCACCGTTTCCCCTCTCCTGACGGAGTGGGTAATCTCTTCTTTATTCAAAACCAGCTTCATGCCGATTCCCATCAGATTCGGCTTTACCATCCTGTTTAACTCCAACAGTTGTTTTAACGTCAATCCGTAGCGTTCGGCTATTTCCGACATCGTGTCCCCGTATTTTACGGTGTAGGTCATCACTTCACTTCTATTCGTCGAAGTCGGTTTGTCCAGGGAAGCAAAAGGGTTAAATGCTTCAAACAGGACCTGTTCGACTACGGCCTGTTTCACTTCGTCGCGACTCCCCCACCCTGCCGGCAGCTGCTCGTAATCCACTGACATTCCTCCTTCACGCCTGCGTTTCTGGCAGATTTGCCCTCAGTATCTGCACGAGCACTCTTTTATACGATATGCCTCGTCCGCATAAAAAATGACGGCGAGTCTAAGAACCCGCCGTCACTGTGCTTTGTTTTCCACGTGTCTGTTTCGTTTCGATGCTTTGCAAAAATTCTTCGTTTGTTTTGGAGTCTGCCAGTTTCTTCAAAAAGGACTCTACGTATTCCGAGGTTTCGTTCATGCTTTTGCGAATCGCCCACAGCTTTTCCAATTCTTCCTTGGAAAGGAGCAGCTCTTCGCGCCGGGTACCGGAGCGGCGAATATCGATCGCCGGGAAAATGCGGCGTTCGGACAGCTTTCGGTCCAGATGCAATTCCATATTGCCGGTTCCTTTGAATTCCTCGTAAATGACATCGTCCATGCGCGAACCCGTCTCTACCAGTGCAGTCGCCAAAATCGTCAGGCTGCCGCCTTCCTCGATGTTGCGGGCCGAGCCGAAGAACCGCTTCGGACGGTGGAACGCGGCGGGATCAATACCTCCCGAAAGCGTACGTCCGCTGGGCGGGATAACCAGGTTGTAGGCCCGTGCCAGACGGGTAATCGAATCGAGCAGGATGACGACATCTTTCTTATGCTCGACCAGCCGCTTGGCTCTTTCCAGCACGAGCTCCGCTACCTTGATATGGTTTTCGGGAACTTCGTCAAATGTGGAAGCGATTACTTCTCCCTGTACAGAACGCTGCATGTCGGTTACTTCCTCCGGGCGTTCATCGATCAAGAGAACAAACAGGTGGATGTCCGGCCGATTAGCAGTGATGCTGTTCGCGATTTCCTTGAGAAGTATGGTTTTGCCGGCCTTGGGGGGCGCTACAATCAAACCGCGCTGGCCGAGACCAACAGGGGCGATGAGATCCATCAGGCGGGCGGAAACGCGTTCTGGCGACGTTTCCAATACGAGTTTGTTTTGAGGATATAACGGTGTCAAGGCGGGGAAATGAAGTCGTTCGGCTGCCAATTCGGGGTCTTCTCCGTTTACAGCCTCTACTTGCAATAATCCGAAATAACGTTCATTTTCCTTGGGAGGTCGCACCTTACCAGATACCAAGTCTCCCATCCTCAGATCAAATCGGCGAATCTGCGACTGGGAGATGTAAATGTCCTCCGAGCTCGGGAGGTAGTTGATAGGGCGCAGGAATCCGTAGCCTTCCGGCAGGATTTCCAGCACCCCTTCCATAAACATCAGACCGTCTCTTTCGGCTCTGGCTCGAAGGATGGCGAAGATCAGCTCCTTCTTCTTCAGCTGGGAGTAATAAGGGATTTGATACTCCTTCGCGAGCTTGTAGAGATCGGTCAACTTCTTTTCTTCTAGTTCTGAAAGTAACATAATTCCACCACTCTTTATTTACTCTTCATCTATCTTCGTCTATTTGCTGCATTACAATACCAGACGAGGCTTGCGTTCCAAGCGGTGGGTTCCTTCGATGAAACGGATTGTTCCTGTCTTGGCTCGCATCACGACGGAATGAGTCGTAGCGCGCGTGCCCTGAATCCGAACGCCTTGCAGCAATTCACCGTCGGTAACGCCTGTGGCGGCAAAGATAGCATCGTCTCCTTTGACCAGATCATCCATGTGCAGCACTTGATAAGGATTGACCAATCCCATGCGTTTGCAGCGTTCCACTTCCTCTGCATTTTGCGGCAGCAGCTTGCCCTGGATCTCACCGCCCATACACTTGAGCGCTACAGCAGCCAGAACACCCTCAGGAGCTCCTCCAGAACCGAACAGGATGTCTACACCCGTATCCTCAAAAGCCGTGTTGATCGCTGCGGCTACGTCTCCGTCGGAAATCAGCCGGATGCGAGCACCTGCTTCGCGGATTTCATGAATAATCTTCTGGTGACGGTCCCGATCCAGCACGATCGCGACCAGGTCGCTGATGTCTTTGCCTTGCGCCTGGGCTACCGCCTTCAGGTTATCCTTGATGGGCGCGTTGATGTCGATCTTGCCCACCGCTTTCGGGCCAACGGCGATTTTCTCCATGTACATGTCAGGGGCGTGCAGCAGGTTGCCTTTGTCTGCAACGGCGATAACCGAGATAGCGCCCCACGTTCCCTTGGCAACGATATTGGTGCCCTCAAGCGGGTCTACGGCTACATCGACTGCCGGGGCGACTCCCTGGCCCAGCTTTTCACCGATATACAGCATCGGGGCTTCATCCATTTCGCCCTCGCCGATGACGACTGTCCCATCCATCGGTACGTTTTCAAATTCTTTGCGCATTGCGGTCGTGGCCGCATCGTCAGCCTCATCCTTTTTGCCGAGACCCATCCAACGCGCAGAGGCAAGTGCGGCTGCCTCCGTAACACGTACCAGTTCAAGCGTTAAACTACGTTCCATTCTGGAAGACTCCTCTCCTGGCAATGAGTTACTGCTGTTGACGTTCCTTTTCTCCCAAGCTAACCCGCCGAACATTCGCTCCCAGGCTTTGCAGCTTGCTGACAAGGTTTTCATACCCGCGGTCGATATGCTCTAAACCTTCCACCTCTGTCACGCCGTTCGTAGCCAAACCGGCGATGACTAAAGCCGCGCCTGCCCGCAGGTCGGAAGCAACTACCTTGGCGCCGTTCAATTGGCTGCCTCCCTCGATAATTGCCGAACGGCCCTCGATCTTCAGGTTGGCACCCATACGGCGCAGCTCGTCTACATGGCGGAAACGGGCGCTGTAAATGTTGTCGGTCACAATGCTGGACCCCGAAGCCAGAGTGAGCAGCGTCGTGATCGGCTGCTGCAAGTCCGTCGGAAAGCCTGGGTACGGACTCGTCTTTACATCAATGGATCGGTACTGCCCATTGCCGTTCACCTGAATACAGTCGTCCATTTCCAGCACGTCCACGCCGATCTCCCGCAGTTTGGCTGTGACAGACTCGAGATGCTTGGGAATCACATTTTCAAGCGTGACGCTGCCATTGGTCGCTGCTGCCGCTATCATATACGTTCCGGCTTCGATCCGGTCGGGAATGATCGTGTGGCGACAGCCGCGCAGGCGGTCTACCCCTTGGATCCGGATGAGATCGGTCCCGGCTCCCTTGATGTTGGCCCCCATATTGTTGAGCAGGGTAGCTACATCGACGATTTCCGGCTCGCGAGCCGCATTTTCGATAATCGTGACACCCTCTGCCTTGGAGGCTGCCAACATAATGTTGATAGTCGCCCCCACACTGACCAGGTCGAGGTAAATACGGGCGCCCTTCAATCTGCCATTCGGGGCTTGAATCGTCATTACACCATTTTTGTTCGTCACTTTGGCGCCGAGTGCTTCAAACCCTTTAATGTGCAGGTCGACTGGACGCGGCCCCAAGTCGCACCCTCCCGGCAAGCCGACGCGCGCTTCCCCGAACTTGGCCAGAAGCGCCCCCCACAAATAATAAGAAGCGCGCAATTTTTTTACGCGTCCATTGGGCATCAGCATCGACTTCATCGGGCGGCCGTCCACTTCCATCCAATCATCTTCGAACAACACATCGGCTCCCATTTCTCGCAGGAGTTCGTGATAGATTTCCACATCTTGAATATGCGGCAAATTCTCAATCACAACCGGCCCGTCTGCCAGCAGCGCAGCAGGAACCAGGGCAACGGCACTGTTTTTTGCCCCGCTGATGGTAACCGAGCCCTGAAGCGGGGTTCCCCCGTTGATGATCAGCTTTTCCATGTTTTGCTCTCCTCAGGCTTAATCGGGAAATGAGCACCTTCCCCAGCGGAAAAGGTGCTCTTATATTTATACGTACAATACGATCAGTTGGGACTTACTTTTGCATTTTTGCCCAGTCGGACAAGAACTTCTCCAGACCGCTGTCAGTCAACGGATGCGCAATCAACTGATGAAAAACCTTGTGGGGAATCGTCGCAAAATGGGCTCCGCGACGAGCGGCTTCCGTCACATGGACTGGATGGCGTACCGAAGCGGCGATAATTTCTGTCTCGATACCGTGAACAGAGAAAATTTCCGCAATATCTTCGATCAGCTGCATGCCGTCATGACCGATGTCATCGAGACGTCCCAGGAACGGAGATACATACGTCGCTCCGGCACGTGCTGCGAGCAGCGCTTGATTGGCCGAAAAGACCAATGTCACATTGGTGCGAATCTTCCGCTTGGCAAAATACTTGACTGCTTTCAGGCCTTCTGCCGTCATCGGAACCTTGACGACAATGTTTTTGGACAAAGAAGCAAGCTTTTCGCCTTCTTCGATCATGCCCTTGGCATCAGTGCTGATGACCTCTGCACTGATCGGACCGTCTACGATGTCGATAATCTCTTTCAAGGTCTCGATAAAATCGCGGCCTTCCTTGGCTACCAGAGAAGGGTTGGTCGTGACCCCCGCCACTACGCCCCACTCGTGAATCTCGCGGATTTCATCGACGTTTGCCGTATCAATCAAAAAGCGCATGATGGACCTCCTTGGTTACGCACGATTGCTGCTGCCGAACAGGCGCATTTTGCCTTTGACAACTTCCTTGATCGCCTCGCGAGCCGGACCGAGATATTTGCGCGGGTCGATCTCGTTCGGCTTGGCTGCCAGCACCTTGCGTACTGTTTCCGTGCATGCGACTTGACTTTCTGTATTTACGTTGATTTTTCCGACACCGAGAGAAATCGACTTGACGATCGCTTCGTCCGGAACACCGGAACCGCCGTGAAGAACGATCGGGGAACCGATGCTGTTTGCAACCTTCTCGATAATGTCGAAACGGATTTTCGGCTCGCCTTTGTACATGCCATGCGCTGTACCGACAGCAATAGCCAGGTAGTCTACTTTGGTTTCTTCCCAGAAACGGATCGCTTCTTCAGGATTTGCAAGAGTAGCGTCTTCTTCGTCAACAGACAGATCATCTTCTACTCCGCCAATGGTACCGAGCTCGCCTTCAACAGAGACGCCAACTGCGCGGGCAGCCTCCACAACCTGTTTCGTCAGGCGAATGTTGTCCTCGAACGAATGGTGAGATCCGTCGAACATCACGGAAGAAAAGCCGGCACGGATACATTTCATGACGATGTCAAAGTTGCTGCCGTGATCGAGGTGCAGCGCAACAGGAACGCCGGAGCGCTCTGCCGCTACCTTGGCAATCGCGACCGTGTAATCCAGGCCCATGTACTTGAGTGCGCCTTCAGACACGCCGAAAATGACCGGGGATTTCTCTTCCATAGCAGCTTCCGTAATCGCTTGCGTAAACTCCAGGTTATTGAGGTTGAACTGTCCGACAGCATATTTATGCTTCTTGACGTCTTCGGTAAAAGCGGTCATAGGTACTAGTGGCATATGATAATCCTCCTTAGCAGACTCTGTAACGTGGCTTATTATACCACAGACATCTGCTTGTTAACAGGTACGCTTGTCTTGATAGATATATCCAGGATTGCTCAACAGGCCAACTGCTGATGAACAGCGAGGCGAAGCTCGTCAATATCAAACGGCTTGGTGAAGTGTGTCAACGCCCCCAGCTGTGTCGCTTCTTTAATCATGTCCAGTTCGCCGTAGGCCGTCATCATGATAACCTTGATATCCTGATTGATTTTTTTGATGTGCTTCAAAATCTCGATGCCATCCATCCCGGGGATTTTCATATCCAGAATGACCAGATCCGGAGACTCTTTTTCGACGATTTCCAGAGCCATCTTCCCATTCGCAGCCTGGAATGTTTTATAGCCTTCCTTGCCAAGAACCTCGTACAGCAGGATTCGTATGCCGTACTGATCATCGACAACCAACACTTTTTTATCCCGTTTATCCTGCATGTTTCGTCCATCCCCCTGCTTATAAGGCCGTAAACTTTATAACCTTGATTCGCCTAAATTCAGGAAAATCCTGCTCCTGTCCTTGAAATTTTCCCGCATCCCCGTCTTCGAGTATAATAATTGGCAACCATTCGTATATGTGAGGAGACCCCGCTGCCATGAACATGGTTTGGATTATTTGCCTGTTTACCTTCGTTATCCATACATCGGAGACGCTCTCCTACGCGCTGCGGTACGCTGGCATACAGACCGGGAGGCTCGCCGTAGCGCTCTCCCTGACCGGAATTATCGTCCTCGTCTCCCGCACCTCCAACATGATACAGGCTCCGTTCACCGGGGGACTGATCGACCATGCGTCTGCTGAAAATACGGATGTCCTTCCCTTTCTGCACATGATCATCGGTATGGCGTCACTGGGGACATTGGCGGCTATTCTGCTGTTTCCGACACTCGTGCAGCTGTCAAAACGGCTGATCGCCCACCTGGAGCTGACAGGCTCGCTTCCCCAGATGCTAAAGACGACTGTTTCCATCCATAGTATCCGTCAGGTCAAGCATCACATACGCTTGCCGCGCCTGCCTGACCTCGCCCGCTTTCGGATCAAGGGCATCCCGTACAGGCTGCTGCTTTTAAATTGTATGGTTACCGGAATCTACACGACCGGCGTGCTAGCCACCCTTTACGCTTCGCTGCTTGTGCCCGAGTTCAAGGCGACAGTCTTGTCGGCATCCGGGACCATCAACGGCATCGCCACGATCATCCTGACCATTTTCATCGATCCGCAAGTGGGACTCTTGACAGACAAGGCGATGCAAGGGCAGAGCGAGATGACACATATCCGCGACATCTATTTGGGACTGATGATCTCGCGCTTTTTCGGCACGTTGCTGGCACAGCTTTTGCTCGTGCCCGCCGCATACTGGGTCGCCTGGATCGCTCCTCTGTTTCAGACGTAGAGGGAGGGCGAAAAGGTTCCACGCGCACTGTTTTTTGGAAAATTAATCCAGCTCCTGCACCTATCCGGGCAGACTGGTTTGGAGCATGCAAAAACGCACCAGCGGAGGCTAAATCCGCTCGTGCGTTTTTCTTTGGCTTACTATCGTTTATTGGTCAGAGATGCGTGTACAAAATCGCGGAACAACGGCTGCGGACGGTTCGGACGGGACGTGAACTCCGGATGGAATTGGGTCGCCAGGAACCATGGGTGGTCTGCCACTTCCACGATTTCTACCAGACGTCCGTCTGGAGTCGTACCGGAGAAGCGCATGCCCAGCTTAGCGAGCTGCTCGCGGTAGTCGTTGTTTACTTCATAGCGGTGGCGATGGCGCTCGTACACCATGGTGCTGTTGTAAGCACGCTCTGCCAGGCTTCCTTCGAGAACTTTTGTCGGTCCGCGGCCCAGACGCATGGTACCGCCTTTGTCCTCGATATTCTTTTGCTCAGGCAGCAGGTCGATGACGGGGTATTTCGTATCGGGGTTGATCTCGGAGCTGTTGGCTCCGTCCATGCCAGCTACATGGCGGGCAAATTCGATCACCGAGATTTGCATCCCCAGACAGATTCCCAGGAATGGGACCTTGTTCTCACGAGCGTAGCGGGTAGCTGTAATTTTGCCTTCGATACCGCGATCCCCGAAACCGCCCGGTACGAGAATGCCGTCTACATCGCCCAGCAATTCGTGCACGTTTTCCGGAGTAACTTCTTCTGCGCTTACCCACTTGATCTTGATCGCCGAGTCATTGGCAAAACCGGCATGATGCAGAGCCTCGGCTACAGACAGGTAAGCATCCGGCAATTCGACGTATTTGCCGACAATGGCAATACGGGTTGTCTTGGACAGGTTTTTGATCTTGGCCACGAGTGCTTTCCACTCTGTCATGTCCGCTTCCTGGCAGGTGAGTCCGAGATGACGGCAGACATAGTCGTCAAGTCCCTGCGCTTGCAGCTGGAGCGGCACGTCATACAACGTTTCCGCATCTACGCACTCGATCACAGCGTTTTTGTCGATGTCGCAGAACAGTGCCAGCTTGTCCTTCATGTCCTGGGACAGAGGCTGTTCTGTACGGGTCACGATGACGTTTGGCTGAATGCCCAGGCTGCGCAGCTCTTTCACGCTGTGCTGGGTCGGTTTTGTTTTCATTTCGCCAGCGGCTTTGATATACGGGACCAGTGTCACGTGAATGTACATCACGTTTTCGCGTCCAATATCGCTCTTGATCTGGCGGATCGCTTCAAGGAACGGGAGACTCTCGATATCGCCGACGGTTCCGCCGATTTCGGTAATCACGACGTCAGCTCCGGTCTCTTGTCCCGAACGGAAAATGCGGTCCTTGATTTCGTTGGTAATGTGCGGAATAACCTGCACGGTTCCGCCCAAATAATCGCCCCGGCGCTCCTTCGCGATTACGGTCGAGTAAATTTTTCCGGTCGTTACGTTGGAGTTGGCGCTCAGGTTGATGTCGATAAAGCGCTCGTAGTGGCCCAAGTCCAGGTCCGTCTCTGCCCCGTCATCGGTCACAAATACCTCACCGTGCTGATACGGGCTCATCGTACCCGGATCGACGTTGATGTATGGGTCACATTTTTGAATCGAAACCTTTAACCCTCTGTTTTTCAGGAGTCTGCCCAGAGAAGCCGCAGTAATCCCTTTTCCTAACGAGGATACGACCCCGCCTGTCACAAAAATGTACTTCGTCATCGTTTTACGTCCCCTCTTTCCCCTGTTTCCTGGATCAGTTGATATTGATGAATGCACGAATGAAGACGGCTCCCAAAAAAGAAAAAACAAAAGCGAGTCCTATCCCGAACGAATCGGGTAGGGGCACTTTTGTTTTGTAGTTTCCCATATAATATCCTTCTTCATGTGAAGCCCAAGGAGTATTTTATCTTGTCTTCCAAGCGTAAGTCAAGAATTATAAATCTTCATTTTCATCGTCGAATTCATCGACAGGATCTTCGTCTGCCAAATCGTCGTCTTCCTCTTCAAAAAGCTCTTCTTCCTCAAGCTCTTCATCTTCGTCGAGGTCGGGATCAAGCTCTTCTTCGAGATCGTCTCCATCTTCTTCCGTGAACTCGTCGTCTTCGAAGATCGCGATCTCGTCCTCTTCGTATTCCTCGACAAGCTCTTCCTCTGCCTCGTAATCGTCGAAGTCGTCGTCGAGGATAACCTTTTTCTTTTTGCCGCCTTCTTGAGTTTCTTCGACGGTATCCGTCGGGTACCAGCGCTTCAGTCCCCAGTTGTTGTCGCCCAGGCAGACAAAACGGCCGTCAATGTTCACTTCGGTATATACTTGAGCGATGATAGCCATTTTTTCTTCTTCGTTCATTCCGCGCAGCTCGGCCAATTGATCCATCAAATCGCGAAAATTGTGGGTTTGATTGGTTTCACGCAAAATTTCGTATGCGATATCGACCAAAGCCATTTCGTTTAGTTTTTCACGTTCCAGATGTGCAAGTATTTGACTCACCCAAGGCACGTCCTTTCATTTAGAAAACTTGGGCCACTGTCAAGCTTTCGTGAAGCCGACCGAGCCTTCATGATAACCGATGCTAACTGATAACCCACGGCCACAGTTAACCAACAATAAATTGGCTATGATACAGTATTCCTTATTTTAGACGAAAATGCAAGGGATTCAAACGCCGGTTTTGGGCAAATCTCCCGTTACGCTTCAAATCGTTGGGAAATGCCGGCAAAACCTGTTGGGGAATCCCGGAATAACCAGACGGAAAAGACGGGAAGCGGCTGCCGCCTCGGGAGGGACAACCGCTTCCGCTATGTGCGAGATCCTTTGTTTTTACATGTTGCGGCGGTACTGCCCGCCCACTTCGTACAAAGCGGCGCTGATCTGTCCGAGCGACGCCACCTTCACGGTCTCCATCAGCTCGGCGAAAATATTACCACCGTTCATCGCCACTTCCTGCAATTTTTTCAAGGCGGCGGGAGCGGCGTCGCGGTTGCGCTCCTGGAAGGCCCGCAGGTTTTGAATCTGCTGCTCCTTTTCTTCTTCTGTCGCACGGGCCAGCTCAATCTCGTAGTCTTCCTCGGAGGCATTCGGATTGAGGAAGGTATTGACCCCGATAATCGGCAGCTCCCCGCTGTGCTTTTTCATCTCGTAGTACATCGACTCATCCTGGATCTTGCCGCGCTGATATTGCGTTTCCATCGCGCCGAGCACGCCCCCGCGCGAATTCAGCCGCTCAAACTCCTGCAGCACTGCTTCTTCGACCAGGTCGGTCAGCTCTTCGATGATGAACGAGCCTTGCAGCGGATTCTCGTTTTTCGCCAGCCCCATTTCCTTGTTGATGATCATCTGGATCGCCATCGCGCGGCGGACGGAATTTTCCGTCGGCGTCGTGATCGCTTCGTCGTAGGCGTTTGTATGCAAGGAATTGCAGTTGTCGTAAATGGCAATCAAAGCCTGCAGGGTCGTGCGAATGTCGTTGAAGTCCATCTCCTGGGCGTGCAGGGAGCGGCCCGATGTCTGAATGTGGTACTTCAGCTTTTGGCTGCGCTCGTTGCCGCCGTAGCGGTTTTTCATCACCGTCGCCCAGATGCGGCGGGCAACCCGTCCGATCACCGTATATTCGGGATCGAGACCGTTCGAGAAGAAAAACGACAGGTTCGGCGCAAAATCGTCAATGTGCATGCCGCGGCTGAGGTAGTACTCCACATAGGTAAAGCCGTTCGCCAGGGTAAAGGCAAGCTGTGTGATCGGGTTGGCACCCGCTTCCGCGATATGGTAGCCGGAAATGGAGACCGAGTAGTAATTGCGCACCTTGTGGTCGATAAAGTACTGCTGGATATCGCCCATCATCCGCAGGGCGAACTCCGTGGAAAAGATGCACGTGTTCTGCCCTTGATCCTCTTTCAAAATGTCCGCCTGGACCGTCCCGCGCACAGTAGAGAGGGTGTATGCCTTGATCTGTTCATACTCCTCCGGCGTGGGCTGCCGCCCCTCGCGCTGGGCAAACTTCTCCACCTGCTGGTCGATCGCCGTGTTCATGAATTTGGCCAAAATCATCGGAGCCGGTCCGTTGATCGTCATCGACACAGACGTCGTCGGAGCACACAAGTCAAAGCCGGCATACAGCTTCTTCATATCGTCCAGCGTACAGACGCTGACGCCGCTTGTGCCGATTTTCCCGTAAATGTCCGGCCGGTAATCGGGGTCTTCCCCGTACAGCGTCACCGAATCAAATGCCGTGCTGAGCCGTTTGGCCTCGTCGTTTTGCGAAAGGAAGTGGAAGCGGCGATTGGTCCGCTCCGGTGTTCCCTCGCCGGCAAACTGGCGCTTGGGATCCTCTCCTTCCCGTTTGAACGGAAACACGCCTGCCGTATACGGATACTCGCCGGGAACATTTTCCTTGAGCGACCATTTCAAAATTTCGCCCCAATCCTGAAAATCCGGCAGGCTCACTTTGGGTATGCGGGTGCCTGACAGCGATTCCGTAAACAGCTTGGTCACGATCTCCTTGTCACGCACTTTGGTGACGAACTGATCCTGTTTGTACATTTCCTTCAGCTTCGGCCATTTGTCGAGAATTTGCTTGCATTCGGGATGAAGCTTGCTTTCAAAATGGGCGATCTGTCTGTCCAGAACCTCAGACACCTGCCGCGCATCCTCGTCTCCCGAGGCGAGCAGCGTCTCCTTGGCCCCGTGGAGCTGATACAGCTTGCGGGCGATGGCCGACTGCTCCTCGGTGAACTTCCGATGGCCGCGCACCGTGTTGGCAATTTCCTGCAAGTAGTTGTTCCGATCAGCTGGAATCAGCGACGGCTTGTGGGTTTTGACCGGAGTCGGATCGAGCTCGGACACCTGCCAATCTGCGCCCGTCTTTTCCACGATCTTGTGCATCAGGGCCGCAAACAGCACATTGGTTCCCGGATCGTTGAACTGGCTGGCGATGGTCCCGTACACCGGGATTTTTTCATCCGGCAGTTCAAATAGCTGGTGGTTGCGGCGATATTGCTTCCGCACCTCCCGCAACGCATCCTCCGAGCCTTTCCGCTCAAATTTGTTGATCGCGATCAGATCGGCAAAGTCGAGCATGTCGATTTTCTCCAGCTGAGACGGCGCGCCAAACTCGCTGGTCATGACGTACATGGAGACATCGCACACGTCGGTTACCTGTGCATCCCCTTGGCCGATCCCGCTCGTTTCCACGATGACGAGATCGAACCCTGCGCTGCGGACTACACGGATTGCGTCCTTTACTGCAGCAGAGAGCTCGGAGCCGGATTGCCTGGTCGCCAGGCTGCGCATGTAGACGCGCGGCGTGTTGTTGGCGTTCATGCGGATGCGGTCGCCGAGCAAGGCACCCCCTGTCTTTTGCTTGGAGGGGTCGACAGAGAGGATCGCTACCGTTTTGTCTGCGTACGTCCGCAGAAAACGGCGAACCAGCTCATCGGTCAGAGAGCTTTTGCCGGCGCCGCCCGTACCGGTTATCCCAAGGACCGGCACTACTCGCTCCGGCTCGGCGAGACGCTCCTCGACAGGCGCGAACAGCTCTGGGTCTTGCACAGCGTACTCCGCCAGCGAGATAAGGCGGGCGACAGCCTGATGATTTTGCCGCTGAAGCTCTTCCACTTCATTGGTAAGCTGTTTGACCGTCGGGAAATCGCATTCGCGGATCATCATATTGATCATTCCCTGAAGACCGAGTCTCCGCCCGTCGTCCGGAGAAAAAATCTTGCACACGCCGTACTCTTCCAGCTCCCGTATCTCGCGAGGGACGATAACGCCGCCCCCGCCGCCAAAGAGCCGGATGTGCCCGGCGCCGCGTTCTTTTAAAGAATCGACGATATATTTAAAAAATTCAACGTGGCCGCCTTGATAGGAGCTGATGGCAATTCCCTGCACATCCTCCTGGATCGCGGCGGTCACAATGTCATTCACGGATCGGTTATGCCCGAGGTGGATTACTTCCACCCCGGACGACTGCAAAATACGGCGCATGATATTGATCGATGCGTCGTGACCGTCATACAGGCTGGCTGCGGTGACAAAACGAACCTTGTTTTGCGGGCGATACACTTCCGTTTCCATCGATTTCACTCTCCCCGAAAAATCAAGTGACGCGCTCACCGAGCAGCTGCATAAGACTACTCGGAAACGCTGATCTCGCGCAGAAGCAATGCCGTCTGTTTGTCTGTGTACTCCTCCAGCGTATAGTGGCGCTTTAGCGCCCAGCGGCGGAATACCCACATCTCCCCGAGCACCATGATGTTGTCTGCCATCAGTTTGACGTGCTTTTCATCGATGCCGATGGAGCCGTCTGCAATGCCTTTGCGCAATATCTCTTCAAAAATTTGCGTGATTTCTTCCTCGCGCCTCAGCACATAGCGAAGCGTTTCTTTCGGCAATGACTTGGATTCTTGATAGATCAGCAGGACGCGGTCGCTCATCTGATCCATTACGCGGAAAAAGCTGCGCAAGGCAAGCTTCAGGTTTTTCAGGCCCGTTCCGTTAAAGGTGATGGCTTCACGCAAGCGGCTCTCCACTTCACCGTGAATCGCGTCACATACCAGATACAGGACGTCTTCCTTTGATTCGATATATTCATACAGGGTGCCGATGCTAAATCCTGACGCCCGGGCAATTTCACGCGTCGTTGTTTTGTGGAACCCCTTGTTGATAAACAGATCGACGGCAGCCTCGATAATCTGTTCGCGCCGTTTCTCGATCAGCTTGGGGTCCTTCACTAGCGACGGTATGTTTTTCTTCTTCTCCACGACATATCCACCTTTCCAACCGACTGAGCGTTTGGTCAGACAACATTTGGAAAAAGAAAGACCAAACGCGCTCTCTATGTTGATATCCACGTTATTATACGCCTGGAGAGCGCGGAAAGCCAATCTTTCTTTTTCCTGTCCGCAAGGTCCTTGTCTTTTCAGGATTTTTGCCCCCACCATTGCAGGATGATGCGTTCGGCGGCGCTGTAAGGGTCCTCCGCGCGGGAAGCCACCCGCTCCAGCGCTTCTGCGTGCCGACCGCTCTGAATTCCGGCTTGCAGCCGTTGAAAGAGACGGTCCCGGACGATATCCAGTACTTCTTCTTGCAGATGGCGGGAACGGCGGGCATCCGCCTCGCCGGACTCGTGCAGAAACTGCTGGTGGCGGTCTATTTGCTGCCACAAATCAGCCATCCCCTGCCCGCTGGTGGAAACCGTTTTGACGATCGGCGGACGCCAAGGGGCGTCGTGCTTGGCAAGGTCGAGCATCTGCTCCACTTCGATCTGCAGCTTTTCCGTCCCCGGCAAATCTGCCTTGTTGATGACAAACAAGTCTGCGATCTCCATGATGCCTGCTTTGAACGCCTGCACCGAGTCTCCTCCGCCGGGATTGAGCACCACCGCTGTCGTATCGGCGATGCTCATCACGTCCAGCTCGGATTGGCCTACGCCGACCGTTTCGATCAGGACCACATCACAGCCGTAGGCGTCCAGTACCCGGACAGCGTCCCGCGTATTGGCGGAAAGGCCGCCGAGACTGCCGCGTGTTCCCATGCTGCGGATGAACACCCCTTTGTCCAACGCGTGATTTTGCATCCGCACACGGTCGCCGAGCAGCGCCCCGCCGGTGAACGGACTGGTCGGATCGACCGCGACCACCCCGATCTTCATCTCCAGCGAACGCAAATAGCCGATCAGACAGTCAACCAGAGAGCTTTTGCCGGCCCCAGGCGAACCCGTAATGCCGATCAGTCTGGCCCTGCCGGTATGAGGAAAAAGCTCTTTTAAAATCTGGTTGCGCTCCGGATAGTCGTTTTCGATACAGGTAATGGCCCGGGCCGCCCCGCGCACATCTCCTGCGAGAATGCGTCTAGTGATTTCGTGCATGAAACGCCCTCATCTCACCCTATACTGTTCGCTCTACTCCTTCAGCAGATAGTTGCTGATCACGACGCGCTGAATTTCGTTGGTTCCCTCGTAGATTTGCGTGATTTTCGCATCGCGCATGAAGCGTTCCACCGGGTACTCGCGAGTGTATCCGTAGCCGCCGAATACTTGAACAGCCTCGGTTGTCACTTCCATCGCGATATCGCCGGCGAATACCTTGGACATGGCCGATGCTTTTCCGTAAGGCAGACCTTGATCCTCCAGCCAGGCAGCCTGATAAGTCAGGAGGCGGGCCGCTTCGATCTTGGTCGCCATATCCGCCAGCTTGAACTGTATCGCCTGCAGCGCCGCGATCGGCTTGCCGAACTGGTTGCGCTCCTTGGCGTAGTCGCGGGCGTGGTCAAAGGCACCCTGCGCGATTCCAAGCGCCTGGGCAGCGATGCCATTGCGTCCCCCGTCCAGCGTCATCATCGCGATCTTGAAGCCTTGCCCCTCTTCACCCAGCCTGTTTTCCAGCGGTACACGCACATCTTCGAAATTGACCGCAAGCGTCGGCGAGGAACGAATTCCCAGCTTTTTCTCCTTCTTGCCCATCGTGAAGCCTTCCATACCTTTTTCGACGATAAAAGCGGTAATCCCTTTATGCTTGAGCTCCGGCTGGGTGACGGCAAAGACGATGTAGATTTCCGCTTCCCCGGCATTGGTGATAAAAATTTTGCTGCCGTTCAGCACGTAGTGATCGCCGTCGCGAACGGCAGTAGTCTTCATCCCTGCCGAGTCAGAGCCGGACCCAGGCTCAGTCAGACAGTACGCCCCCATCTTTTTGCCTTCGGCGAGCGGGCGCAAAAATCGCTGCTTTTGCTCCTCTGTGCCGAATTTATAGATGGGCCAGCTTGCCAGCGAGACATGTGCCGACAGCGTAACGCCGATAGAAGCGTCTACCCGAGACAGCTCTTCTACCGCAATCACATAGCTGAGGTAATCGGCACCTGCGCCGCCGTACTGCTCCGGCCACGGAATGCCTGTCAGTCCCAGCTCGGCCATTTGCTCGAATATCGCTCTGTCAAACCGCTCTTCCTCATCCCGCTCTGCTGCAGTGGGAGCTACCTGGGTCTCGGCAAAATCGCGGATCATCTTGCGCAGCATCTCTTGTTCTTCGGTCAATTGAAAATTCATCGCTTCCACTCCCTGCGTCTCATTGTCCTAATCGCACAGCAAATGCTTGCCGATCACGATGCGCTGAATCTCGTTGGTTCCCTCGTAAATTTGCGTTACCTTGGCGTCCCGGAACAGCCTTTCAACCGGGTACTCGCGCGTGTAGCCGTACCCGCCGAAAACCTGCACAGCCTCGGTCGCCAGCTTCACGGCAGTATCGGAGGCGAATTTTTTTGCCATCGACGCCTCCATGCCGCACGGAAGTCCTTTGCTTCGCAGATCGGCTGCCCGATAAACAAGCAGTCTCGCCGCTTCCGCCATCGTCGCCATATCGGCCAGCTTGAAGGCGATCGCCTGCTGTTCGATGATCGGCCGTCCGAACTGCTTCCGTTCCTTGGCGTACTGCGTTGCGTACGCAAAGGCGGCCTCCGCGATCCCCAAAGCTTGGGCGGCAATCCCGATCCGGCCGACATCCAGATTCGCCATCGCGATGGTGAAGCCGTCTCCTTCTTCGCCCAGCAAATTTTCTGCAGGCACCCGGGCGTTGTCAAAAATCAGCTCCGTTGTGCTGGAGCCGTGCAGCCCCATTTTCTTTTCTTTTTTCCCTACTGAAAAACCGGGTGTGTCCTTGTCGACGATAAAGGCGGAGATTCCTCGCGTCCCCATCGACGGGTCTGTAACGGCAAAGGCGATGTAGACATCGGCTTCCCCGCCGTTGGTGATAAACACCTTGTTTCCATTCAAAACGAATGCGTCTCCATCCCGGACAGCCGAGGTGCGAATGCGCCCGGCGTCCGACCCGGCATTCGGCTCAGTCAGGGCAAAAGCCCCGAGCATTTTGCCCGCTGCCAGTTGCGGCACGTATTTGCGTTTTTGTTCGTCGGTGCCAAAGTACAAGATCGGGTTGGTACAAACCGACGTATGCACGGACAGGATCACCCCGACTGTCGCGCTCACTTTGGAAATCTCATGAATCGCCAGAATATACGACTGAAAATCAGCACCTGCACCGCCCCATTCTTCCGGAATGGGAATGCCCATCAAGCCGATCTCCCCCATCTTTTTCACGATCTCGCGGGGGAACTGTTCTGTCTCTTCCATGACCGGGATGAACGGAGCGATTTCCTTCTGGGCAAAATCACGGACCATGCGACGCATCATGTCCTGCTCTTCATTGAGTCGAAAATCCATGTCAGTCCTACCTTTCCCTATATGAATCCTCTCAGTTGTACACGTAAAACCCCCGACCGGATTTTTTGCCCAGCCAGCCTGCTTTTACGTACTTGCGTAGCAGCGGGCAGGGGCGGTATTTCGAGTCGCCGAAGCCTTCGTACAGCACCTCCATGATGTAGAGGCAGGTGTCCAGCCCGATAAAATCAGCGAGGGTAAGCGGCCCCATCGGGTGGTTCATGCCCAGCTTCATCACTTCATCGACAGCCTCGGGCGTAGCCACACCCTCGTATACGCAATAGATCGCTTCATTGATCATCGGCATCAGTACGCGGTTGGAAACGAAGCCGGGAAAGTCGTTGACGCTGACAGGCACCTTGCCCATCTGTTTGGACAAATCCTCGGTAAGCTGGTACACCTCGTCCGCTGTCTGAAGTCCGCGAATAATCTCCACCAGCTTCATGACCGGTACCGGATTCATAAAGTGCATGCCAATCACTTTCTCGGGACGGCTGGTCACGGCCGCAATTTCTGTGATCGGCAGCGAGGAGGTGTTGGAGGCGAGAACTGCATGTGCCGGGCATACCGCATCCAGCTTTTTGAAGATTTCCGCCTTCACAGCCATGTTTTCGGTTACCGCTTCTACCACGAAATCGGCCTTCTCGCCATCGGCCAGATCGGTAGAAAGGGTGATGCGGCTGAGAATGTCCGCTTTTTCTTGCTCGCTCATCCGTCCCTTTTCCACATTGCGGGACAGGTTTTTATGGATCGTCCCAAGGCCGCGGTCCACAAACTCCTGTTTTACGTCGCTCAGGATCACTTGAAAGCCGGCCTGCGCCGATACTTGCGCAATCCCGCTGCCCATCTGCCCTGCTCCCACGACCATGATCGTTTGTACGTTCATATCCGCTCCTCCGTTTCGGCTATTCTACTTTGATCAAAATGGCGTCACCCTGGGCTGCCCCGCTGCAGATCGCTGCGACGCCAAGTCCGCCGCCCCGCCGCTTCAGCTCGTGAGCCAGATGGAGAACAATCCTCGCGCCGCTGGCTCCGATCGGATGGCCAAGCGCGATGGCTCCCCCGTTCACGTTTACCCTTTCTTCATCCCAGCCGACGATTTTTCCGCTGGTCAACGTGACAGCGGCAAAAGCTTCATTTACTTCAAACAATTCAATCTCTTCCAGGCGGGTGCCCGTCTTCTCCAGCAGCTTCTGGATTGCCAGCCCCGGCGTGGTGGCAATGTAGGGGGCTTCTGCTCCTACCTGCGCGTGTCCCAGAATCGTGGCAAGCGGCTTGACCCCCGCTTCCGCGGCTCTCTCCTCTGACATCAGCACCATCGCTGCCGCGCCGTCGTTGATTCCTGGCGCATTGCCCGCAGTGATGGTTCCGTCCTTTTTGTAAACAGGAGGCAGCTTCGCAAGGCCTTCCAAAGTCGTGTCGGGCCTCGGTGCCTCGTCACGGGTGACCAGGAGCGGCTCTCCCCTTCGCTGGGGAACAGCTACCGGCACGATTTCTTCGTCAAACAAGCCGGCATTCATCGCCTGCACAGCACGCTGCTGGCTGCGATATGCCCAGCGATCCTGCTCCTCGCGCGTAATGCCGTACTCTTCGGCAACATTGCTGCCGTGTATCGCCATCGGGACCTGATCGAACGGACAGGTAAGGCCGTCGTGCATCATCAGATCCTGCAGCGCGGCGTCGCCCATCCGCAGTCCGTATCTCGCTCCAGCCAGCGCGTAAGGGGCGTTGCTCATGCTTTCCATGCCGCCCGCCACGATAATCTGTCCGTCGCCTGCGCGGATAATCTGGTCGCCCATCGTAACGGCCCGCATGCCGGATGCACACACCTTGTTGATCGTCTGGCTGGCTACGCTCCACGGTACACCCGCTTTGCGCGCCGCCTGCCGGGAAGGGATTTGCCCTGCGCCAGCCTGCACGACCATGCCCATGATCACTTCATCGACCTGCTCTGCGGATACGCCTGATCGCTGCAGCGCTTCCCTGATCACGATCGCACCCAGATCTACTGCCGATACATCCTTCAATGAACCGCCAAGCTTTCCAAACGGAGTACGGGCTCCACCTGCAATCACCGTTTTCATCATCCGGTTCCTCCCTGTATGGTGACATCCAGAAAACCAAACTGAACGAGCGGTCGCTCATTTTTCTTCTCTCTTCATTTTGCCCCCTTCTTTCCGAATAGTCAATGAATATACAGCAGAAAACCTCGATTTTCGTCGAGTCCAATTTGCGCCAAGCCGGAACGGACTGGAAAAGGCTGGCCAAAACTCAAAAAACAGGCCTGACCGTAAAGCTGGGCAGGCCTGTTGTCTGTATGGTCTGTATGGTCTGTCTAGTCGGTATGTTGCTATGTCGGTTTATTGCTAAATTGCTATGTCGCTTTTGTCAGTTTTGTCTATATAGCTGTTACTGAATCGGCATCCAGCTTACCTTCCAGACGCCTTCTTGATTTTTGACCAAGCGGAAAGGGAGTGCTTCCCTGCCGTCTGAAAACTGCATGTAGACGATCGCTTCTGCCAGATACTTGGACTTTTGTCCGGAAGGGCTTTCCGGTTTTTGCTCCTTTGTCTCGAAGCCGATCACATGCGCTCTCAGATCTGCCAGCCGTTTTTGCGTGTTCTCCGCTCCTGCCGGGTCGTTTTTGACATCCTCCAGAAACGCCTCCAAAGAAGGCTTTGCGGAGTCGTCGCCGCCATCAGCGTAGAACGCGTATTGTGTGAGGAGGTCCCCTTCTTCTTCCGCATGGAGGTACAGCTTGAGGATGTCTGCCGGCTTCAGCCCGTACAAGACCCCATCCTTCTTTGTCTCCACAAACCCGAAATACGCGTTTTTTAATGAATCGCCAAGGTCAAGGACAGAGGGGGATGGACGCTCATTCAAAATCTCCATGCCGACGGTTCCGTTTGGCCGCATCATGTAAAAATAAATGTCGTTTTTCTCTCCCTGTACGTACTGAATCGAGTACATATACAGTTTTTTCTCTTTCCACCCGATGAAAAGATTGAGTCCGACCTTTCTGGCTTTTAGTCCTGTTTCATCGACTACGTATTCCGGCTCTTCGGGAACATATCCCTCCTGCTTGAAGAAGCTGATGTTCCAAAATTCATCAGCGCCATTTTCCAAATCCCCATTGTCATCAACGACATTGTAGGGCGCCTGGATTCGCTTTTTTACCTCTTCCTGCGTCAGTCCAATGCGCAAAGCCTCTTTGATCTCCTGCACCTTGTTTTGAATCTCCTCGTCGCTGGGGCCGCTTAGCTGGTCAGTGCCCGGCGGCTGTCCAATTCCCGGGGAAGTACCCGGTGCAGGTGGTGTTGGCGCCGTTCCTGCGGGGAGAGAAGGTGGATCGGCAGGAACCGGATCCACTGGACCAGGCCCAGTCGTCACATGCCCGCCGGGAGCCGGGTTGGATGGTCCAAAGAGTGGGCCAGAAAATAGCAGGAGCGATGCTGCTGCCACTGCCGCAGCCCCAACCTTATACAGGGAGCGATGCCCGAACTTTCGCTCGGCCGTTTTCTGTCCGCCCCGCGCCTTGCCCAAAATACGCTCCTCCAGCTCGGCGGTATCGTCCATTTCTCGCAGAATCGCCTGGTCAGCCGTCTGTTTAAATTCCCGCAGACGTTTTTCTAGATCCATTCCAGTCCCTCCTTTTCCAACTGTTCTCTCAGCTTTTGGCGCGCCCGATGCAAACGGGTATGGATCGCTCCCGCAGAAATATCCAGGATGTCGGCCATTTCCTCAATCGACAGCTCTTCATAGTAGTGGAGCACAATGATTTGCCGATGGGTGGGCGGCAGGCTCATCACCAGTCTGGCAAAGCGAATGCGGCTGTCGCTTTGCAGCACGGCGGACTCCGTATCCCCGACCACCTCTACATCCACCTCTGCGCGGAAAAACAGATGGCGAAAAGACCAGGAGCGCAAATATTTTTTCGATTCATTGACAGCAATTTTGTATACCCACGTCTGCATCGAGCTTTCCTCGCGAAAGGAAGAGAGATTCTTGTACGCTTTGAGAAAGACCTCCTGGGTAATGTCTTCCGCCAGATTTCGGTCTTTGACGATTAAGTAAACCAGCCGCAATATCTTTTTTACATAGCCGCGAACCAAACTTTCAAAGACAGCTTCCTTTGTTTTTTCCAACCGAATGTTGGCCTGTTCCAGCTTTCTCACTCCCCTCTCCTTTATTGATCCGGCTGGCGATGATTTCTTACATCGAACATACAGGTTTTTGAAAAAAAATCTCCTTGGCCCCCGTTTGAAGGGACAAGGAGATTGCAGGCCTCGCCGATCCGCTAGATGGCATCCGCGAGAATTTCCGCGATGTCGCGTGTCTTTACTTGCTCTTCCAGCTCTTTCATTTTTACGCCGTCGTTCATCATCGTCAGGCAGTACGGACAAGCGCTGGCGATGGCTGTCGGTTTGACCTCGAGGGCCTGCTCGGTGCGGGCGACGTTTACCCGCGTTCCTTCGTGCTCCTCCATCCACATCAGGCCTCCGCCTGCTCCGCAGCACATGCTGTCGCAGCCGCTTCGCTTCATCTCTGCGATTTCGACGCCCGGGATGGCCTCCAGTATTTGGCGGGGCCTGTCGTAAATCTCGTTGTAGCGGCCCAGATAGCAGGAGTCGTGGTAGGTGATCCGCTCTTTCACTTCTTTTGTCGGCTTGAGGCGGCCTTCGCGCACCCATTCGGCGAGAAGCTCGGAATGGTGGTACACCTCGGCCTCCAGGCCAAATTCCGGGTATTCGTTTTTAAACGTATTGAACGCATGCGGGTCGCAGGTGACGATCTTTTTCACGCCGTACGCCTGGAACAGCGCGATGTTTTCCTGCGCCAGCTGCTGGAACAAAAATTCGTTTCCGATGCGGCGGGCCGTATCGCCGGAGTTTTTCTCCTCATTGCCGAGAATGGCAAATTTGACGCCTGCCTCATGCATCAGCTTGACGAACGCCTGGGAAATCTTTTGGCTGCGAATGTCAAAGGAGCCCATCGAGCCTACCCAGAACAGGTATTCAAATTCTTCCGTGTTTTGTACGGTAGGAACTTCATATTGCCCGTTCAAGCCTTCGATCCATTTCATCCGGTCCTTGCGGTTGATCCCCCATGGGTTGCCCTGCCGCTCGATGTTGTTCAAGGCGCGCTGGGCTTCCTGCGGCATGCTGCCCTCGGTCATGACCAGATAGCGCCGCATATCGATGATTTTATCTACGTGCTCGTTCATCACCGGGCACTGGTCCTCGCAGTTGCGGCAGGTGGTACAAGCCCACAGCTCCTGCTCGGTAATGACGTCGCCGATCAGGTTTTTGTCGTAGATCGAAGCTGCTGCCCCCTCCGAGGCTGCTGCCGCTTCGCCAGCCTGAAACGCCAGCTGGTTTGCTGTCGCATTGGCGAACGCGAAGCTCGGCATCCACGGTGTGCGGGAGGTTACAACTGCTCCTTTTTCCGTCAGGTGGTCGCGCATCTTGGTGATCAGATCCATCGGGGAGAGCATTTTACCCGTGCCGGAAGCGGGACACATATTGGTGCAGCGGCCGCACTCCACACAAGCGTACAAATCGATCAGCTGCGTCTGGGTAAAGTCTTCGATTTTGCCTACCCCGAATACTTCTTGCGTTTCGTCCTCAAAATCGATGCTCGACAGCTTGCCTGCCGGCCCCAGCTTTTTAAACCAGACGTTGACCGGAGCAAAAATCAAGTGGGCGTGCTTGGATTGCGGCACGTAAACGGCAAAGGCAAGCAGGATCAGCAGGTGCAGCCACCAGAATACGTAAAACAGTGCGGCAGCCGCTGTCTCCGAGATTCCCGCGAATATTGCCGCCATGGCGGACGAGATCGGAGCAAAGCCGGATGCTTCGTGACCGAGCCAAAGCTGCTCAAAGGCCAGCGACAGCAAAACGGTAGCCATCAAGGTAGAGATGAACAAAAGCACCAGGCCGGACTTGAAGCCGCGTTTCAAGCGCTTCAGTTTTTCGACGTAGCGGCGGTAGAAGGCGTAGCCGACTGCTGCCAGAATCAAAAACGCCGTGATCTCCTGCATCAGGCTGAAGTACTTGTGAGCGCTGCCAAACGGCAGCTCGAAGCCTTTGACCAGCCCCTTGACGATCAGCTCGATCGCCCCGAACTGCAGGATAATAAAGCCGTAAAACATGACGACGTGCATCACGCCGCTCTTCTTGTCCTTGAGCAGCTTTTTGTGAAAGACGACGTTTTCCAGCATCAGGTTGATGCGTGCGCCAAAGTCGTCCTTTACATCCGGCTTTTTCCCCAGTTTGATGAAGAGATACCGGCTGTACACCACATGGCATGCGAGGTACAAACCGTATGCGAGCACCAGAAAAAACGCGATGAGATTGATTAGAGCCAGCACGGTTCTCAGCTCCCCCTTTTTCGTGTTCGACTGTTGTTTTCTATCTTATCAGAACTGACAGAAAAAATGAATGACCATTCACTCATTATTTTTTCTTTCCTGAAACTTGTCCAGACCGAGCGTTCGTTCAGGATAGCGTATGCACTGATCTTAACACATATGCTGCTCTCTCGTCATCTCCCTTTCTCCGGACGAACCGTTCCAGATGATGGTCGTGGCAAAGAAAAATCGCCTTGGAGCAAGCGAGCTGGACGGCTTCGCTTTTCCAAGGCGGTCTTTTGTACAAGAGCGGGTCGGGATGCTTTTTTCCGCTCGGGGCTATATTTCATCAGTGTCCTGCTTCCGTTTGCCGATACTGGTTTTATGATCGGAGCCTGTTTTAATCCTCCGACGCTTGCCTCTCAGCCCACGGGCTACTGCAATCTCTCGTAGTTTGTTTCTCTGTCACGGCCCGCTTGCAAACTCCCGACGTTTGTTTGGCCGTAGCGGCCCGCTTCAGTCCCCCGACGCCTGTTTCTCCGTCGTGGCCTGCTTTTTCTCGCGCTGCTCCTGCCGCACATCGGCCAACGACTTGACCTTGGTCGCCTTGATCCGCTTGTTGCGCATCAAGCCTGTCGGCTCCAGATTGTCGGCTTCGTCTTTCATCAGCGCTGCAATGCCGACCGCTTTTCCTTTGGCCGCCTTGCAGTATTCGCAGTTCTCCTCGTCGTGGGCGTGATACTTCTTCGGCTCCGGATAGGACGTGATCACACCCTCAAAGTTGCGCAGCACGACTTTGTCGGCCGACTGTGAAACGATGTAGTTCGGCATGACCGGAATTTTGCCGCCGCCGTGCGGAGCGTCCACGACAAAGGTCGGGACGGCATAACCGGATGTATGGCCGCGCAGATGCTCGATGATTTCGATCCCTTTGCTGACCGGCGCGCGGAAGTGGCCGATCCCCTCGGAGAGGTCGCACTGATAGATGTAGTACGGACGGACACGAATTTTCACCAGATCGTGCACGAGTTTTTTCATCGTGTTCGGACAGTCGTTGATTCCGGCCAGGATAACCGCCTGGTTGCCCAGCGGCACGCCTGCGTTCGCCAGCATTTCACAGGCCTGCTTGGCTTCCGGAGTAATCTCCTTGGGATGGTTGAAGTGCGTATTCAGCCAAACCGGATGGTATTTTTTCAGGATGTTGCACAGGTTTTCCGTGATGCGCTGCGGGAAAACGACCGGAGCCCGCGTACCGATGCGGATGATTTCCACATGCGGGATTGCCCGCAAATTGCTGATGATATATTCCAGAATGCGGTCATTGATCAGAAGGCCGTCTCCGCCGGAGAGCAGCACGTCCCGCACTTCTGGCGTATTGCGGATATAGTCGATACAGGCGTCGAGCTGCTTCTTGGGAACACCCATGCCGATCTGGCCGGAGAACCGGCGGCGTGTACAGTAGCGGCAGTACATGGAGCACTGGTTGGTTACGAGAAACAGCACCCGATCAGGGTAGCGGTGAGTCAGCCCCGGCACCGGCGAGTCGGTATCCTCGTGGAGCGGGTCTTCCATATCGTATTTCGTCCGGACCATCTCGGAGGACAGCGGAACGGACTGCATCCGTACCGGGTCCTTCGGATCGTCTGGGTCCATCAGCATGGCGTAATAAGGGGTGATGTTGAGCGGAATGGTCTGGTTGGAGATGCGAACCCCTTCTTCTTCCTCCGGTGTCAGGTTGATCACTTGCTTCAATTCGTCCACGGTGCGAATGGTGTGGGTCAACTGCCACATCCAGTCGTTCCATTGTTCTTCCGTAACATCCTTCCACAATTCAATCTGGCGCCAGTCGCGCTTGGTGGCTACCGTCATGTCTGTCATCCCCTCTCATCGCGTGTCGATAACACGTGTTTCGCTCGACAAGTACGAGATGCAACACTCGTGCCAACCAAATCAAAAAATTCGGAAAATATGAAATACGCCTTAGTTATTGAACCAGCGATCCCTTACAAAACCGGGCTTTGCTGGCAATGCAATGAGTCTTTTCTTTTTGTTCTCCCAAGAGCCTGGACGGGTCTGCCCTCGTCTTTTCAGTCAATCTTGATGATCTCAACTGCCGAAAATTCGGCACTGGGACGATTGCTATCGATTCGCCCCGGATCGTTGCGACAGTTTGTACTGCAGCGTTTGGCGCGGAATCCCGAGCAATTTTGCTGCCCTCAGAATGTTCCCCTCCGTCTCTCGCATCGCCTGCTCGATCATCTGCTCTTCCACATCGCGGAGCACCTCCGGCAGGGAAAGCTGGCCGGTTTTCGGGACTAAACCCATACCCCGGGAGCTTTTTTCTGCGGGGAATAGAGCGATCCCGGACATCCTGTCGAGCAGATGGAGCGGCAAGTGCTCCGCTTCGATCAGATCGCCCTCCACCATGTTCATCGCCGCTTCGATCACATGCTCCAGCTCGCGTACATTCCCGGGCCAGTCATATCTGGAAAACAGCGCGGATACTTCATCGCTTATCCCCTGCACCCGCATCTGGAATTTCTGATTGTACTTTTCGAGAAAATGACGTACCAGAAGGAAAACGTCCTCTCTGCGGTCACGGAGCGGCGGCAGCTCAAATGAAACGACATTGATCCGGTAGTACAGGTCTGTCCGCATCGCTCCCTTGCTGACCAGCGCCAGTGGCGGCTCATTGACGGCGGCAATTACCCTCACATCCACCCGGGTCGAATGGCTGCTGCCGATCCTGCGTATTTCCCCGTCCTGCAGTACGCGCAACAGCTTCGCCTGCAAATCGAGCGGCATGCTGTTCAGCTCATCGAGAAACAAAGTTCCTCCATCTGCCAGCTCGAACAATCCGGGCCTGTCATCTGCTCCGGTAAAGCTGCCTTTCACAGTCCCAAAAAGAAGACTCTCCAGCAGGGTAGCCGGGAGCGCCGCACAGTTTTGGGCAATAAACGGCTGGCTGCTTCGCGCAGATGCCTGATGAATCGACTGGACAAACAGTTCCTTGCCTGTCCCTGTCTCGCCATAGATCAACACAGGAGACGAGGTTCTCGCTGCCCGCCTTGCCCGATCGATCAGCTGCATCATCCGATCATTGTCGGTCAAAATATCGGCAAAGTGAAAGGAGAGTCCGTCTCCGACGGCTTTCTGCCCCCGCTTTGCCTTTTTCGGCTTGCTGATTTTTGCCTGGAGATCCAGCAGCTTTTCCGAAAGCTCCTTGAGCTTCCCGATATCCTTGGCTACCTCCACCGCACCCACGAGCCGTTTGCCGACCCGGACCGGGAGCGTCGTATTGATCGTCTCCACTCTCACGCCCCGCCAGTTGGTGTACGCCTGAGGCTTGTTGAAAATCGGCTCGCCGTTTGCAATCACTGTCAGCAGTGTGCTGGAGTGCCGATCAAGCGACGGGAAAACCTCAAGCAGCGGCTTGCCCAATACCTCTTCTGGTGTAAGCCCGTCCAGCTTTGCGGCGACGTGGTTGTAAAAAATCGAGATGCCATTGGCATCGACGACGTGAATTCCTTCATCAATAGCTCCCAAAATGGCCTGCAGCATTTCCACCGTTTCCGACATTGGCATCCGCCCGCATACCTCCTTTTACACAAGCTGCCAAAAAATCATCACTATGCCGAATATTCAGCACTTTATCGTTGGCGTTCAATCTGAGCCGCGACGACAATCGTATAGAGAACATGCCCGACGATCCAGATGAGAAACGCGACAAATGACATCGGTGTGCCGCTAAGCAGACTGAAGGGCAGGTAGGCCACCGTAAAAGCTAGTGCCCAATACAGCAGAAATCGAACTGTTGCACGGCGATCGCGGGGGTAGAAATACGCCATGAAAAACACGACGACCACGCTGATCAGCAGGTGAATCAATAATTCGATGACGGATGGAAGCCCGGCCATTCCCGGCACATAGCTGACATCGATCAAGACGGCAAACGTGGATGTTCCAAACAGCCCATCGCACAAAGCCAGAAATGCTGCAAGAATCAGACCGGCGATCAAGCCGTTGACCAAGACAAAGGTCATTTTCTGTTCCCTCCTCTGCCGCAAGCTACCCCTATTGTACAGGAAGAAAGACCGCTCATGAAAGGGCGGTCTTCGTCATCAGCACGTGTCCGTCCGGTTTCTTGTTCATTGCCAGCTTATCTGCAGGGAAATTTCGTGGTCTCCCGCATATTGCTCGTTCAACCAGAGCTGGTAAGAGATTTGGATCACGGACGGTCGTTCATTTTCATCATTTCTTTTCATCTTGTACACATTGATTTCCATAGAGAAAATCCCGTGGGGACTGTGGTACGTCGTGCGGTCCGTTTCTCCCTTTTGAAACCGTTGCTTCGTCTGTATTGCCCCCTGCCGCAGGAGGGAGATGCTCTGCTGCGAAAATTTCCAGACGGTGTTGACCTCTCCGGCGCCCTCCATCTGTTCTTTATAGGTAAGATACCAGTCGCTTCCTTTTTGCGTGCAGCGACCAAGGTATTGATGGGTATCTTCTTGCCATTCATCGTACATTTTATGCCTGGATGTCAATTCAACTTGTACTTCTTGCATGTGCAGACGGTCCTCGCTTTCCGGACAGCTATTTCCTCGTCCATTCTACGCCCCGCGCTCTTTTGTTGCAACCATCGATTCCTCCTGCGGCAGTCTGAGCAGGTAGGGCATGGATACGCCAACTCCAACCGCTGCCAGCAGCAATAGCCCAGCCAGCACGAGATAGCCGACGCCCGCTCCCGTACTGTCGACCATAAAGGTGAACAGCCCGATCAGGAGCAGACGCATCGCCATCCCGGCAGAGTTGAAAAAGCTCATCACTCTGCCCATCACCTGTTTCGGCACTACGTTCATATAAAGCGTCTGGCGGACCAGCCGCACCGAAGCATTGCACCAGCCGAAAAATACGGAAGCAGCTACAAACCCCCACCCCTGCGCGATTGCTACCATCGCTATCGTCGCTATCGCAAACAGCAGCGTGTTGCCCACCATGGCAGACAGCTGACCCGTTTTTTTGACGATGACGGAGACGAGGAAGCCTGCTCCTACAGCGCCTATCGCATACGTGACTTCACCCATCGAGAAAATATCCACTTCCGCCCTCAAGGACTGATTGACGTAGACAGGAGCCAGCAGGTTGCTGGCCATGACCGCTATGAACGGCATCATGGCAGAGAGTCCGAAGATGAGAAAGCCGCGCTTGGAGCGGATGTACTCCCAGCTTTGATACAGCTGGCCGGTCCAGGAGACGCTGCTGTTCTTTTTCGCCTCTGCTTCCAGAGTAAAAGTATAGGACATCGTCGACATCAGCAGGTAGGCGATCAAATATGTAAGTGCATTGATTAAAAGGACGATGTGAAGGCCGAACAGGTTTAGCAAAAACCCCGCAAAGGCGCCAGCCAGTACGGTCGCAGTCTGTCCTTCTACCTCCAGCAGGCTGTTGATGTCGTTGTAGTGCCTGGGGGAAAAGCTTTCCTGCACCAATGCGGCCTGTGCGGGATAGTGAATTTGATACATCAGGGTGGTCACCAGATAGACGGTGATCAGCATCCATTCCGCATAGGAACCGTAAAATCCCCAGATGGCGAGAATTCCCAGGACGGTAAAGCCGATGGCATGCTCTGCCAGCATCATCCTCTTTCGGGACAACCGGTCGATCAACGTGCCGATATACGGTCCGATAAAGAACATCAGCACAGCGGAAGTGAACATGGTCGTTCCTAACAGCTCGGCTGAGCCGGTGGACTCGACCAGGTACCAGGCGATACCGATCATGGTCATTCCTTGGCCGAATCCGGAAAACAGATTGGAGAAAAACAGCTTTTTGAATTCGCGGTTGCTGAATACCTCTTTCATGGCTGACAGCCCCTTTTTTCTTCGATCCTCTTTTTATCATAATAGCTAGAATATTCTATTTTGTAAATAAAAATGTTTATTATGTGAGCTGGTCTTGCTGAAAAGCTTCTTTATTCCGGCTTTGGGGGAGGAGATGAAAGAGGAGAAAAACGCTACAGGTTCGGTGGGACACCTGCTGGGGGTTTGACTGGCCGACTCCATTCCAAAAGTGGAACCGCGTCCAAAAGCAGCTCTTTCAGGGAGCGTCTCAGAGTTGGACGCTAAAGGCGTGTTCCACTTTTGGAACGAAGTCTTGGTTGGTGTCCCAAAGACCTTCGCGTTTTTCTCCTCTTTCATCTCTACAGCTGCCTTCGTTTATACGGACTATTTTTCGCAAACTCAAAGAAGAAAGGCTCTGAGCGCTTTTACGTTTTTATAATCAAATTGATAATTGAAAACGCCTCCGGCAAAAAACCGAAGGCGTCTCTGGATAACATCATGGATGGACCACATCCATATGTTGTAGCTTTGTTGTGATTCGCAGCAAAACTTTATTTTACGAAGCCCAAAATCAATTCGCGCAGGATTTTGGACGCGACGATTTGGGTCATTTCGCTGTGGTCGTAGACCGGTGCTACTTCGACCAGGTCGCAGCCGATGACGTTGGCTCCGTTTTTGGACATAAAGTGGATGGTGTCGAGCAGCTCGCGGGACGTAATGCCGCCCGCTTCTGTCGTTCCCGTTCCTGGCGCATGGGCAGGGTCCAGCACGTCGATGTCGATGGTCAGGTAGATCGGGCGGTTGCCGATGGTCGGCAGCACTTGCTTCACCGGTTCCAGGACATCGTATTTGTACAGGTGCATGTTTTCCTTGGCCCATTCGAATTCTTCCTTCATGCCGCTGCGGATGCCGAAGGAGTAGACGTTTTTCCCGCCGATGAGATCGCACGCCTTTTTGATCGGCGTAGAGTGGGAATACGGATAGCCCTCGTAGTGATCACGCAGGTCGGTATGGGCATCGAAGTGGAAAATGACCAGATCGGACTTGTACTTTTCGTAAACGGCTTGGAACACTGGCCAGGAGACCAGATGCTCGCCGCCGAGCCCGATCGGCATTTTGCCGTCTGCCAGCACTTTGCGGACAAACTCGCGAATCGCGTCGAGGCTTCCCTCGACATTGCCGAATGGCAGCGGAATATCGCCCGCATCAAAGTATTTTACGTCTTCCAGCAGCCTGTCCAGGTACGGGCTGTACTCTTCAAGGCCGATGGAGACCTCGCGAATGCGGCCTGGGCCAAAACGGGAGCCCGGACGGAAGCTCACTGTCCAGTCCATCGGCATGCCGTAGATGACTGCCTGGCTTTCCTCGTAGTTGGCGTGGCTGCGGATAAACACGTTGCCCGAGTATGCTTCGTCAAAACGCATGAATTCAGCCCTCCGTCCTTAGTCGCGAGTCAGCTCAGCCACGAAGTTAGGCAGCTTGAAAACAGCGTGGTGAATCTCCGCATTGTAGTATTTGGTGCCCAGATCCTTGATCTTGCTTGCGTCCACTTCCAGCGGATCATGCTGTTTGGAGCCGATCGTAAAGCTCCACAGACCGGATGGATAGGTCGGGATGCTGCACGTATACAGACGGGTCACAGGGAAAATGGAGCTGATATCTTTAAATACGCGCTTGATCAGGTCACGGTTGAACCATGGGGATTCTGTCTGAGCCACCATGATGCCGTCCGGTTTCAACGCGTCGTAAATGCCTTGATAAAAGCCTTTTTCAAACAAGCCTACTGCAGGGCCAACCGGTTCGGTCGAGTCGACCATGATGACGTCATATTCACCCTTGTGGTCGTGGATGTGCTTGATGCCGTCAATCACTTGCACGTCGACGCGCGGATTTCCGCTCAGTTCGCTTGCGATCTGCGGGAAGTACTTTTTGCTTGATTCAATAACACCGCCGTCGATTTCAGCCAACACGGCTTTTTCCACGGAAGGATGCTTGACGATTTCACGGATAGCTCCGCCGTCTCCTCCGCCTACGACCAGAACCTTCTTCGGGTTCGGGTGAGTATTGAGGGCCACGTGAGAGATCATCTCATGATAGACGAACTCATCCACGTCAGTAGTCATGACCATGCCGTCGAGCACCAGCATACGTCCGAATTGCTTGGTGTTAATAATGTCCAGCTGTTGAAAATCCGTTTTTTCGCTGTATAAGGTCTCGGTAATTTTTGTTGTAATACCGTGATTTTCCGTTTGTTTTTCGGTGTACCACAGTTCCATGTTCATGATTATGTACCCTCCTTTTAATAACCGCATTGGTTGAAAAAAGCGACCAAAGCCGGGCCAGAGGCCGTTCTTGCCGTAATGGTCTACGACAGAAGCGAATGTTTCATAATTCGTATCTGCCAAGAAAATTATAGTAGCTGGCCCCCAAAATGCAAGATTTTTTTCAAAAACAATCATCCCCGGCAGGAAGCCAAGTTTATCCAGGTCCGTTTTTTCCCATACTAGATAGGAAAAACGATTCGTTTGTTTAGTATGCCCCGAAGAGCAAAATATTTTGGGAGGAAAGGACGAGATGTCATGGAAGTGATGCGGGAAGCTCCGCTGATCCGATACCTTCGCTTGGCAAAGAAATTCGTAAAATTTCTCATACTCAGCCTATTGTGCTGTTCGTTTGCTGCCCTGATGCTCATTCTGTACCTCCGCTCGCAGCCGCTGCCTGAGGTGTTCATCAATCAGACCACCACGATTTATGCGGAAAACGGCGAAGTCCTCGATACGCTGCATCGCGGGCAGAACCGGATCGTCGTACCGCTCAAGGAGATGGCGCCCTCGCTCGTCCAAGCGACAGTAGCCATCGAGGACCGCTCTTTTCACGATCATTACGGAATCGACTGGAAACGGTTGGCGCGCGCTGCCTATGTGGATGTCATCCATATGGAAAAGGTGCAGGGAGCAAGCACCATTACCCAGCAGCTGGCGCGAAATCTGTACCTGACGCTGGACAAGACCTGGGAGCGAAAAATCAAGGAAGCGCTCCTCGCCATCCAGCTTGAGCTCAATTACAGCAAGGACGAGATTCTGGAAATGTACATGAACCAGATTTACTACGGCCATTCGGCTTACGGCGCCCAGGCGGCAGCCCAGACGTATTTTGGCAAAAACGCCAAGGACCTGACATTGGCCGAAAGCTCCATGCTGGCCGGAATTCCGAAAGGTCCATCCTACTACTCCCCTTATGTAGATTTTGAAAAGGCCAAATCCCGCCAAAAGTTGATTCTGCAAGCGATGCAGCGCTCTGGATACATTACGGCGGAGCAGGCAGAGAAAGCCTTTGCCGAACCGATCAAGCTGAAGGACCGGGCTCAGGAAAAAGCGGTTGAACAAGCCCCCTATTTTCTTGACTACCTGGCAAGTCTGGTCAAAAACAGATACGGGATTGATGAGGAAACCTTTATTCACGGGGGCTTGAAGATTTACACGACACTTGATCCGGCGATGCAAAAGAAAGCCGAGGAAATCATCGCCGCCACCTTGCCCAAGGACAACCCGGACTTGCAGGTCGCCCTGGTAGCCATGGACCCCAAAACCGGACACGTCAAAGCGATGGTCGGCGGGAGAGATTATCAAAAAAGCCAGTACAACCGGGTTCTTGGAAAACGTCAGCCAGGCTCTTCCTTCAAACCGATTCTGTATCTGGCTGCCCTGCAAAACGGGTATACGCCGCTGACGATGATGAAAAGCGAGCCGACCGTCTTTACGTACGACAAGGTCAAGCAGTATATCCCGCGCAACTTCGGAGAGCGCTACGCTCACGACTTTATCAGCATGAGGGAAGCGATCAAAACCTCTGACAATATTTACGCTGTCAAGACGATCGACCATTTGACGCCGCAAAAGGTGGTCGAGCAAGCGAAAAGCCTCGGAATATCCAGTCCGCTTCAAGCGGTTCCTTCCCTGGCACTGGGCACGTCACTGGTTTCGCCTTTTGAGCTGAATGCAGCATACGCTGCGTTTGCCAACAAGGGCGAGTATGTAAAGCCGATCGCGATCACGCGCATTGAGGACAGCCAAGGGAACATTCTCGTGGAAGAAAAAACGGAAAGAACCCGGGTCGCTGATCCTGTCGCATCCGCGCTGCTCACCAACATGATGCAAAGCGTGTTTGAACGGGGCGGCACCGGTTACCGCGTCGCCAACATACTCAACCGCCCGGTGGCGGGCAAGACCGGCTCGACCGATTATGACGCGTGGTTGAGCGGCTTTACCCCTCAGCTCGTCAGCACGGTCTGGGTAGGCTATGACCAAAATCGCAAGGTAGATGACGTAAAGGAAGGCTATCTTTCCAAAAAGATCTGGGCCGAATTCATGGAAAAAGCACTGCAGGATCAACCGCCTGCCTTGTTTGAAATGCCCGCTGGGGTCGTTTCGGTCTATATTGATTCCAAATCGGGGAAACTGGCCACGGAACACTGTCCCGACCCACAGCTTTATTACTTTGCCAAAGGGACGGAGCCGCAGGAGTTCTGTACAGATCACCTTCCGCCAAACGAATCCCCGACTCCGCTCTCGCCTCCCGATTCGCCTTCCTTCTGGCAGCGAATGGGCAGTTGGTGGAGCCCGTCACAGTGATAGGGGAAGCTGCCGGTTTTTCAAAAAAAAGGGCCACACCTCATGCAGAACATCTGCAAGGGTTTGGCCCTTTTTGCTACTGTAACGTTGGCCGGGCAGCTTCGCCCTCTCCGGCCGTCTGTTCGCCGCCACCGACCACGCCATTTCCGTCCGTAAACAGGTGGTCGTTGTAAATGGTGATCATTCCGGCTTTTTCTAATTGATCCAGCACCTCAAACAGACTCTCCCGTTTACCGGCTGGCAATCGACCGATAAAGGTATTGATCTGCTGCGGAGAAACATGCGAGCGAAAATGGACGCCGCCATGTCGTACAAAGTGATCGTGTTCACCTTGTGTTCGGGTATGATCGGTCAACCGAAACGCCCCCTTGCTTCGACAATTTGGCCGTGCACAGTTAGTTTGTTTCGTATCCCTCGGGCGGATGCCCTGAAAATATTGTGTGAGCGCCTTCAAAAAAAGACAAACAGGGAAAGAGTGACGGCTCTCTCCCTGTTTGCTAACCTAGTGTAAATGTATACAGCTATGGAATTAAGTTTACCTGACTTCAATATTACTAACAATTGATTTCCTCATTTGTTCACATACCGTTCAAGATTTCCAACTCAGGCCAATCCTTCCTTTAACTCTGCGGAAGAATTGTTCCACATTTCTTCATTGTGCTCGATCAGCATCTTTTTCAATGCTGCTTTTTCTTTTTCGTTCAATTCAGAGACCATGATCCGCCGCTTCATGGAGTAGTCCATCCGATTGACGTGGTCCGCCAAAATCTTGTAGCCACGGCGCGCTTCCCGATCAATTTCCATATAGCATGCCGTTACGCCTGCATAATACGGACCTGCTTCATTGCGGTCTACCGTTACCCATACGACCCAGTAAGGCTTTCCGTTCGGAACCTCTTCCTTGTTCGTCGTCCATTTGATGCCTTTTTCAACGGAGCTTTTGGCATGAAGCGCTCCCATATCAATATAGGCTTCGTCCCCGTCGATAATCACAGACGATACGGCAGACAAGTCAAGGACGCCCTGACCATAACCGCCATGCACGTCAGTTTTGCCGCTGACGATCGTAAATCCGCCCTTTTTGCTATCAAAAATATCCATGCGTAACACCTCTTTGCTCACAGACTCTTGAGGATATTCTACCCCGAAACCACGCTGCACGCAATTTGTCCGCTTGCCCTGCTTTGACGGGCAGCACATTGCCACAGAACATTTACGTTCATACATCGGGCTCAGGAGGGGCACATTATGCTTATGCAACTGCATTGAAGGAGAATTACGCGATGACCGAAATGAACAATACGCAATCCCATGATCATCCAAGAGAACGCGATATCGAATTGAATAGACAACGCCAGCTGCAGGAGCCTTATCCTGCCGCAGCCAGAGCGGTAGACCAAATCGTTGCGGAAAAACGCGCTGAATCCCCACCTGGAGCCGGGCTCTCGAATGCTCCGGAAGAATTGGCGGGAATGGGCGACGGACTGGAAACGGATATCCCCTCCAATTACCAGGCCAGCTTTGGCCGATTGCCGAAGAGTCAATCCAGTTTCTCTGTAAAAAGAGACCCCGGGAGATTGTAGATTCAGCTTTGGAAAAGTCTCAAAATGAAACAGTCAGAAAGCGGAAGAGTACGAAAGCAGATTCGTACGAAAGTGGAACAGTACGAAAGTGGAACAGTACGAAAGCAAATCAGTACACGAAATCAATTCAGTACGAAAACAGTGGGCCGCCGTTTTACAGTAGGCGGCCATGCTACTTTTTAACAGGATCAATTGATCCCTTCCTGGATAATTCCTTTTACCCGCCTGTTTCTTTTTGGTTTTGGAAGGCTTTGACTGCTTTCTGGATTTGCCAAATAAGCAGTTGTACATTCCACGCGGTGTTGATGGCCAGAACAAGACTAAATTCCCAATCCAAAACAATCCACCCTTCCTTTGGACGGGCAAGCTCGTAGAACAAGAATGAAAGAGGCAAAGCTACGAAAATATTGATTAACGCTCTTGTTTTGAAAATGATCGTCGAAAAACCGCATATGGTTAATACTAATAACGGAATTCCGGTTGACCAGCCATAAATGATCGGACCTAAGACAAGGATAAAAAAGTAATCCAAATTTGCCCTCTCCTCCATTTTTAACGATTACTTTTATGTTTCACGCTTTAAAGCGTCTTCCTCATTTTTATCATCTTCTTCGTATTCCGCTTCCTCATTCACTTCTTCATCGTCAGAATTTTCATTCCCCTTTGATGAGTATGTGTCTATTAAAAAGGGAGAGACTTCCATGCCATTGCGCAATTGCAAACGGTCTTCGAACACCAACGGTTCCAAATCCAACACATGGATGACAACGATATTTCCGTGATACTCTACCTGAAGATTCTCCCAGTGTTCCTTTTTATCTGCTAAGATCGTCATTGTTTGTCCCGACTTTGTAAATGTAATCTCAGGAAACTCGCCATCCTCCCGCGAGATAATATAGTACAGATAATCCGGCTTCTGCGGTTTCTTTCTAAGGCCTGCCTGTATTTTTTCTACGCCTTTCAACAATTGGACAACTTGTTCAATTACCAGCGGGTCCTTGGGCAAAGCTGCATGGGCTGCCACTGCGTAAAACTTTTTAGCAATATCGCTTTGACCGTATTCGGCGCTTATATAGGGCACTGTTCCATCTCCTTCTCCACTATCATAAAAGGGCTTTAGAATATTTCTGCTTGTATTGTATTCGTAGCCAAGCAAAGTTTTTTGTCCGGTTCCAATAATGGAGTATTGCTGGACCCTCAATGTCCTCTTGTCCCATTTATTGTGTAGTGCCTCGGCCTGACGAACCAATGGGGTATAAGCAATCTTGACACGGCTGTCAGTCACCATGTCTTCATAGGTAAAGCTGTAAATCGGGTCTCTTTTTAAAACGATCGCCTTGTCAAAGTAAGTCGGTGATGGCAGCAGCTCGTAGACAGCGGGGGCATATTCTGCAATCACCTTCCCTGTTTCTTCGTGTAAAAAAGGCACTCCGAAGTTATACCCGAATTGGATGGCCTGATAAGCTCGAGGTGAGCCTAAAAAGGGGGTGCCCATATAAATGATTCGTTTTACCTTCGGCTGATAGGAAGCGTTTGATAGCAAGGTTTCTCTTGCCAACAGACCACCCATGCTATGGGCAACCAATTGAACCTGGCTTGCGCCTGACGCCTTTAGGGCCTCATCGATTTTTTCCTTCAGATATTTGGCATTGTCCTTGTTGCTGTAACGCCAATCATAGGGCATCGCAAACATGGTAATGTTTTTTCTGTATCCTTCTGATTCCAGACGTTTAACCATGCTGGCGTACTGCTCCGTCTCTTCCTTCACTTTATCAACTGGAAAGTAAGACAAATATTCAATCGCACGAAATCCCCCGTCTTCTTTCTCCGGGTAAACGGTAAATCCTTTGTTGAGGGACTCTACCTCGACACTGTTTTTCGCCACTGGCTTCAAGGGAAGATACATGCGATGGCGTGGATCGCGAATTCCAAAAACGATGTTATCCAGTGAAAGCCATGCTTCTAAGGTCAGCCTTTTTTCCTTTGCTTCCAGCCTTGATCCGCCAATCCCCGGAATCAAAATGACGGGGATCGTATTGCTGGTCACCTTCAAATGGTAGGAGTGATTCTTGAAGCCGGAGGTGCGGCTGGCAGCAACTTTCAGGTAGTATGTGCCGGGGTCTGCGTTAAACAAAATCTCCTCGTCCTTATTCTTCGGCCTGTCCGAAAACGCGATCTGCTTGTTGTCGCTGTCGAACAGGTACAGGTCCAAATCCATGCCCTCGGGAATATCCCAAAGCTTCGCTTCAATTGTTGAAGCCAGGTCTAAAGTAAGCTTGTAATAGTCAACATCACTTCGGTCATGGAGATTTGCAATGATTTCGCCATTATCAAGGGGATGTGCGTCTTTTATCGTGTTATTCGGCTCATACTCGTCCGGCTTGCCTTCCTCGCCAGTGTAAAAATCGCCCCGCAACAAGTAATAGCTCGAACGGTCAAACGTTCCATTATTCCCCATTATTTGAACATAGTACAATCGGTTTTTCTCAACTGCAATCTCCTCGACCTTTTGATCGGCCTGCCCTGGTTTGGTGGATCTCCCAATTTCCCTTTTCTCATCATCGAATACAAACAAGTGATAGTTCGCATTGGATGGCACCTGAGTCAATGAAAATGTTAGCGTCCCGTCTTTGGCAGGCTTGATCTTCCACGTATCAATATCGTCGCCAGTCGAAATTCTCCCGTGGGCATTTTTCCCCGCAAACATCCAGTCCGCTTTGGCAAACGTATCGTTCCGTTCCACCTCAAAGGTAGCTGGCACCCTGCGCAACGCGGATTCACTCGGTTTTTTCTTTCCTGCAAATCGGCGTTGGAAATCTTCATCCGCCTCCTCCAACTCTGCCTGTTCCAGCAGCTCCTCTCCGTCCGCATTTTCCCCGTCTAGGTTCGGCGGCGCTTCAGGCATATCAGCGGTCTCATCTACATCTGTCTCGTCTCTTACATCTGTCTCGTCTCTTACATCTGTCTCATTGCTTACATCCGTATCTCCCGGTACATCAGGTATTTGGGGCACCTCAGAGCCATCCTGATCCGGCTCCGATTCAACGCCATCCCCTGCTGTCTCCTGCGGCGGATGGTCCGCCTCGGCTTCTGCGACAGTCCCAGTGTCTTCATTCCAGCCAACGGGTTGACCCATCCTTTCTTTGGCTATACCGGCTGGAACAATACTGGAAAGCAAAAAGACCACCATGACCAATATGCTCGCGATCCTGATTCGCTTATTCACATAAAACCCCCCTAGCTTGTTCTTCTTCCACCGTAGGAAAAGACAGATAGGGGGTGCAAATATATTTGCCTATCGAGTTGTGTGATTGCGGATTCCCTGACGCTCCCAAGCATTTGCTGTCACGGCAAATGGCACACGATAATCGGTCAGTTCATGACCTTGGCCATTCTGTTTGTTCGGAAACGCGAATCCCTTTACGACACCAAAGCGGAACTGCACTGAGAAATGAACAGCGTAAGTGGAATCCTTTTTAAACCCTTTTTGCTTGTCTCCCATCAAGGGAGTATCGACCCCCATTTCCCGCACTCCCAATTTGGGAACGGCATAAGACGGCCCCTGCCACCAAATCGGTGTTGTCTTTTTCAGCGAAAGGGTCGATTGGAGCGTCGTGTTCCGGAGCCCCGTTTCGGAGATCCAGGATTGCGCCGCTGCAATGTCGGGATAGAGTGCGCTGACTGGGTGGCGATGGCGAGGTTCCAGCACGACATGGGTCAAAATTCGTTCGCCAGCGTAAAAGTCATCCGGCTTATTCACCGGATAGCGGTCCCGCGCGGTGTACTCCTGCCACTCGCTTGTATGGCGGAGTACCCCTTTGGCATTTGGCTCAAATACCCCAAATTGACGCTCACTGCCTTTTACCGTTATGGTGTAGCGCCCCGACATGCTTTGATGCACGGTATTGGACTGGCAGGTCTCCTCTCCTTCTTCTCCGTCCTCCCCTGCGCTTTTGGCACAACGGTCGTACGAGAGGGCAAATTGCACACTGTAGTCCATCGTGATGACAAATCCGTTGATTTCGGCTTTGTATTTCATCGGGTTCAGAACCTGTCTCCAAGTCGTTTCTGTCGGCACAGTCGTACCGGTGTACAAGTAATCGCCGCCCATTGAGGAGCTGCTCACCTTCCATTCCTGAGGCGTCCCTGGACCCGATACTTTCAGATCGAGCTGCGTCGGGCTATACACCGCCAGGCTCTTTGCATCAGCAATGTACCCAGGGCTGACTGTTACACTTGCATTCTTGATTCCTTCCCCGCTGGCTGATTGCAGCAGCTGCGACTTGTATGTCTCGATATTCTGATTGATTTCCCGTTTTACTTGATCAAAGCCTTGATTAATCCTGGTTTGGTCAATGACGACGCGAATCTTCGCCGGCTCTCTCTCCCAGACCCCATCCACATTGACCTGCAGTCTCTGCAGTTGGCGGCCATCACTGTCATAGATGTCGAGTCCAATTTCACCGCCATCGAAGTCTCCTCCTCCAACCGGCGGATTCGGTATCTCCGGTTCTTTCGGCTCGTTTCCCCCGCCTTCATCACCTGTTACCTTTACGGGCCAAACTGCGCGGTTATCCGGCCAAATGGTCTCGTTATCAGGTTTGTCTTTATCCGGGTTGATATGGGCGATAAAATCCTCCGATTTTTTCGGATATTTGGTTGGAACGGTAATCTTCCGCACCTCTCCGGGTTTAAACTTGGCCACGTCCAGCATTGTTGCTTTGTCTGAGCTTTCCCAGCGGACGGCCAGCTTGGTATCGTGTTCCTGCTTGCCGTCATTCTTCACATCAAAGGTTATCGTCGCATCTGATCCGGCTGCTTGCGGATCAGCAGGGGTTATCTTGAAGCTGCTTTTTACGATGAGCAGGTTTTCTCCCTCGGGTTTTGGCGGCCCTTCCCCGATCTGTACAAAGAAAAAGCCATCACAATCCGCTGCTGTGCGATCCTCTGCATAAAATTCAACCTTGTACAATCCGGAAAGAGGAAAATAACCATCTGTGGCCGGGTCCATCGGAAAGATGATTTTTTGCTGGTATCTTGCATTCGTTGAATCGGAAAGCCATTTCCCATCGCGTTTTCGCTCCCAGGAACGTTTGTCTGGATCGAAATAATAGGTAACAAAGTCTATCTTTTCATCAGCAAAGAGTGTAAAGGAATGCCAGGGATCGGTCCATTGCTCCGGACTCATTTCCAGCGTCTCGCCGCGTTTAACCGGCTTGCTCCAAACAACGTCATCATCGCCGTATTTGCCGCCCGCTATCTTTGCTGTAAGAATGTAGCATCTTCTATCAGACAGAATCGGGAAGGTCATTTCTACGACACAATCTCTGTCACTTATGAAGACTAGTGTTACATCATCCCCGGCGTCAATCGTTTTCGGTAAGATCAACCGGAACCTTTCATTTGCTGCAAGCTTGCCAGACAGCGGTTTGTTCCTGTCCCCCTCTTTTATAAACCAAGAACCAGCGACATCGGCAGAAATATCCGTATGGGTATCGTACCCGTCCCCTGTAGCGGTCAGATTGGAGAAATAGAGATACTTCAAACCATTGTAGAGATTCTCTCCTGCCGGTGGATAATAGCTCGGAGGCTCACCATAAGCTTTAAATCCTATGCGTTTTTGTTCGTCGATCGTACAACTTGTATCCTTTACTTTGATTGTAATCGTCCACTCACATTCTGGGCGCTTTTCAAAGTCTGTTCGCTTTAGTTCCAAGGACAGCTTGTACGTTTTCCCGCGTTCCAGGGGAATGTCATAGCTTCTATCCGGACCTCGGTAAGGCAAGGAAACATGATCGGAGACATACGGACGCACGCGGCCATTGTCTCCCTCATCCAACGGGATTACCCTTTCTCGGCCATCAGGCATCGTAACATTCCACGTAGTATGAAACGGTTGCGTTTCACCGCCGCTATCTTTGTATGAAGCTACAAATTTCAGACTTTCTCCGGGCATAACTTCAATGACTCCACCCCTTGGAATGGCGTCTCCATTCACTTTGACGATGGGACAGCTATCGTACTTGTCGTTTGGAGAACCAGCATAAAACTGCTTGTCCCAGCATAGCGTACCGTCGTCGCTTACGTATTTCACTGTAAAGGAGCCTGATGAGGGAACGTACATGATCCCCACCTTCCTGTTGTTCCCGGAGCCTATTTGCATCGGGGTGCCGTTGTAGGAAAAGGTGCCGGGCTTTGATGCGGTGAAGACGACCCTTGCATCTCTTTCAATGCGTTCCGTATCTCCTCCGCTCGGTACACCCTGCCGTTCCGTATCGTTTTTCTCTCCTTCGATTCGTATTTCCATGGTCGTTTTTTTGCAACCGGTTGGTGGTGGATCGGGGTCTTTGCCCCCGCCATTGTCCTCACCGGGAGGCGGTGGTACCTCGCCAACAACAAAAGGTGCTGCATAAGCAACACCTTGTCCGTCTACCGCGGGAGCATTTTTTGTATTTCTTGCATGGGTATCTGTGAATAGGATTCGTGCTTCATAGTTTCCAGCTTTAGTGGGTACCCATGTTTTCTGTGGAAAGTTTACAGATTGGCCGCTGCCGTTTCCTTCCCCACTAATCGGATACTCTGTAATCGCCTCAGAGAATGCCTTTTCGGTCTGCCCTGTATCTAGATTGTAGATGTAATAGTTTAAGACTTTTAATCCGCGATTGTAGATACTGTAGTCTTTTCCTTGGGCAGTTATCGTAACAGTTTGTCCGACTTCATATTTTGTCTTGTCGGTTTTGATACTTCCATCGGGGCGCTGGGTTGTGGTGAAGCTGGTTACCCCGACGTAGACTCCTTTCTCATGGCTCTGGGCTGCACGGTAACTATAAGGATTTCCCCTTCCACCGGACATTTCTGCTACTTTAGAAAGGAGGTATCCAGTATACTCTCGTCCTCCCCCTTCAGTAATACTTCCACCATAAAGTCCATTGTTGCTAGTCATGAAGGAGGGATTGCCGTTAAAGAGTCTCGCCCAGTCTCGCGCTTCGTCTAAATCGACAATTGGATATCCGTTATCTACTTTCGTCGATGCTTTTGAATAGTTGGCTACCTTACCCGTTCCATTTGTAGCTCCAGAATATCGTACGTCGGCTATAGTGAGGGACATATACTCCCTAAGGCCGAAACCGTTAACAAAGCTTTCATCGCTATCCCTAATCGCATAATGCTCATCTATCCACCCAGGAATTCTACCGTAAGTGTTTGGCGTAAACGTGTTGGCACCTACCGTAGGAGTGAAAAGAAAAGTGTTAAATGCACATACAATAACACAAAGTGTTGTTAGTACCCTACTCAGGAATGTTTTATGCAATTTATCACCTACTATTTTCCCGCTCGAGAGTACGAAAATCTCGATAAAGGTAACTAGCTAATGACTTTGCTTCTCCCTGAAACTTAACTGTCAGCCTGATATATTCTACCTCACTAGCACTGAATGAGATATTCCCGGAATATATCGAAGAAACCTTTCCATCCTTAAATTGTACGTAAAGTCGAATATCATACCCCTTGCCCGATGGCACAGTTCCACGTAATATTCCCCCAGAAACCTTTAAGGAGTTATGAAATCTTGTAGCGATCTTCTCTCCTTCTTGAATACTCAAAAAGTCTGTATGCAGCACATAAAGAGCTGCTGCCTGTTCACCCCTACTTAGAGTTCCAAGAGCATCATACCGTGTGGTAGAAACTCCATTTGGAAATGCCCCCAATTTGCCAGAAATCCAGTGAGAATCTACCGCATCAGTAATATAGTACTGGGGATTCCGCTGGTACCCTTTACGCAAACTCTTCCAGGCATTGACCATCAATCTGCTAGCTTCCTCTCGATTCATAACTTTATTTGGATTGATCTCAACACCATCAAGAATTCCATCACGCTTTGCACGTTCATAGTAAACTTTCGCCCAATGATTTTCAGGTAATTCTTGTACAGGCTCACCCGAAGTCAACCCCTTAACATTTACCAGACCTGCAACCAAATCCGCCTGAGTAATTGGTTTGTCAGGCTGAAAACTCCCATCCGGAAAAAGCCACATCAATTTATTTTTCACAACATAATCAATCGCATCGCGATGTGGATGATTCTGATAATCACTTAGCTTGGCCGGTACTTGGGCTGCATTGGTTACCGGCACAAGAGCGGATAATCCTGCACCAATTGTCAGGACCAAAACAATTACGCTTGAAAAAAGTTTATAGAATCGCTTCAAGACACATCCTCCTTTTTCGCCATCTTCCCACACCTTTCTACCTTCCAATTATGGTATAAGTTACCTGTATAAGCAATCAAGAAGAATATGCGTCCATCTGCTTCTGAATAAACCGGTCAAGCACTTCCCCGGAAACATCCCCCTCCAGCTTATCCACTACCTTCCCATCCTTCACAATAAACACCGTAGGCGTAACCTCCGCACCCAGCTTTTCCGCCTCATCCAGCTCTTTTGGATTATGGATGTCGAGCCTTTCTACCCGCCAGCCAGAAGAAATATCCTGCACAGCTTCATCGAATTTAGGGGCGAATGTGGTGCAATATCCGCAACTGTCGCTGTACACGTACACGACCCTCCCTTGCTCCGCTCCCATCGTGACAGACATGAGAGCTGCGGCGAACATGCACCCGAGCACAAAGGTTATCCCCCAAATCCAGCGCCAGTTCTTTCCTCGCTGCTTGTATCCTGTCTTCATGAGGGTTCCCTCCCGAACAAGCTTTATAGTGTGTGTTGCTAACACTGTAATGGCGATATGCGTTTGTCAAAGAACGGTGAGTCCATTATGCCGTTTTCTCCTGGGACAAAAAAAAGCCGGTCATCTGACCGGCTGGTTGGCGAAAGGTACCGCAGCAGGCGCTAAAAACCCCGCTGCGCAAAACGTATTCATCATGGAAACAAGAAAGATGATTGCATTTTTTCCAACACAAAAAAACTATATCAACGGGGTATGACCAGCTTTCGTCAGCTCGCGGAGCTCTTCGATAAAAGCCAACCCCTTTTGAATCTCCTCTTCGGTATAGCGCTGTTTGCTCTTAAAGGTAAAAATCTTCGCTTTCATTTCTTCATAGGGAAGATGATTGAAGTAAAGGATGGTCGAGACCAGCTCAAGAAAACGGGAGTTCTCCTCGTTCATCCGCCGGATTGCTTGCTCGCCCAGTCCGAAATCGACTTCGTGAAAACGCAAAAAATCACGCCCGGTGTCATTCAGCGTATACCGGTACATGTGAATGGCCCCTTTGGTCTCCACCTGCTCGTCCAGAAGTCCCATGTTGCACAGCTCGTCCACGCGCAAGGTCAGCTCCTCCGAGTAAGGACCGTACATATGAAACTCGAACCGCTCATCGAAGTCCATATCCAGATGTTTCGCTATGTACACCATCTTTTGCAGCTTTTTGCGACCGCTCACTTCGCCCACGGTCTCGATTAAACGTATGATTTTGGCGTGACGCCTAAGCATCCTCCATCACTCCCAGACGATCTCGTATCTTTCCGGAGAGCTCCTCCGGCAATGCCATAACCTTGTCCATAGGAAAATACAGCTTGTAGTCAAACCGGCGTTTGCCGCTGATCGCCTGCACGATCTCCGACTTCTCCGACAGCTCGGTCAGCTCGCCTGAAGGCATTACCAGCATGATCGGAATCCGCTCTTCATCTTCGCCAGCACGGTAAAAATCATACGGAAGATCGGAGGTCGTGTCCACTTCCAAATAATAGGCCGGATCAATATCCGCAGACTGGAACAGCTCTTTCAAGTCTGCCAGCAAGCGGAAATCTCTTGGGTTATATTCGACGTATTTAAAGAGATTCCTGTCGAGAAAACGGGCGCATAAATCTTTCAGAACGGCATCATTTTCATTGCGCCAGAGCTGCATGTAAAAGAGAATGACCGACTCATCGAGGGACAAATAATCGGCAAGCTCTACTTGTTCGTTTAGAAACGGCAGCAGGAGAGTCGGCTCCTGACGGAAGGGAAAGCCTTGCAGAAACAGCTCTTTCGCACGCTGAAAAATCTTGCGCAGAACCACTTCCGCACTGCGCGTCACCGGATGAAAATAAACCTGCCAGTACATCTGATAGCGGGACATGATGTAGTCTTCGACGGCGTGCATGCCGCTGTACTTAAAGACAATTCCGTCTTCGCCCGGACGCATGACGCGAAGAATCCGCTCGATCTCGAAATTGCCGTAATTCACGCCCGTGTAATACGCGTCGCGCAGCAAATAATCCATCCGGTCAGCGTCGATCTGGCTGGAAATCAGACTGACGATCAGCTTGTTGTCGTAAGTCTTGGCGATAACCTCAGCCACCCGTTTCGGAAAATCTTCACCCATGCGCTTCAGTATCCGGTTGATCTGGGTATCACCCTGCAGGATCGCCCTTGTCCAATCCTCATGATGATAGCGGAATACTTTTTCAAACGAATGGGAAAACGGCCCGTGCCCCACGTCGTGAAGCAGAGCAGCACAGAGACAAAGCAGCTTTTCTTCATAGGAAAGATGAATTCTCCCCTCGAACGTCTCCAGGATGCGGCGCATGATCTCATAGACGCCAAGCGAATGATTGAAGCGGCTGTGCTCACCGCCATGAAAGGTAAAAAAGCTCGTACCAAGCTGCCGGATGCGACGCAGACGCTGGAATTCCGCCGAATTGATCAAATCCCAGATCAGCTTGTCCCGTACATGTACATAGCTGTGCACCGGGTCTTTAAACACTTTTTCTTCGTCTAAAAGCTGGGGCTGTTTCAATCTGGTCACTCTCCCTTCCGGCTCGAAAAAATTCCTGGTTAAGTGGGCCGCGTTCAAAAAGTCCGGGAAAACCAGGCCGTTTCAGTTCAAGGCACGGCAGACCCCAGCAGCGGAGCACAGGTGCGGCTGTGTATGCTGAGCCTGTATGTGCGGAGCGCAGGTGAAGCTGTATATGCAGATGCTATGTATACGCGGATGGGTGGACAACAGCTTTTTCGGACCTGCGCCTCTCCCACATACGTCGCGGCATTACATGACAGTAGTCGGACCACATCATAAATTCGCAGCTTGCTTTTCCCGGACTTTTTGAACATCCTCTATCGGGATTATATCATATGCCTTGGGATGAAAATAACAGGCTTTGCCATTGCTATTTTCCCTTCGACATCCAGCGAGCTATGTACTTGTGTGCCTTCATTCGGGGAGGCTCGCGTTTGAAAGAGAAACGGACTTCTGTCCCTTAGGAGCAGAAGCCCGCCGCAAAGTGATAAAAGCATCTTTGCTGTATTCGGTACTTGTTTGTTTTCGGTACTAGTGTATTCGGTGCCTGTTTGTATTCGATGCTTTTACGTATCGAAACTTCGTTACCCTTCCAGCTCCGCCTCCGGCCCGTACAGATCAGGCCGCTTGGCTGCCAGTTTGGCTTTCCGCCTGGCCTTCCGCTCCGCGAGCACTGTGTAGAAAGACGGAACGACGATCAGCGTCAGCAGCGTGGAAAAGATCAATCCGAAGATGATGGTGACCGCCAGCGGACGGAACAGTACGTCCCCAAACAGCGCGAGCGGCGTCAGGCCCGCCACAGCCGTAAGCGAGGTCAGCAAAATCGGACGCAGACGCGCCTCTCCGGCCTGGATCACGGCCTGCTTCAGTTCCGCGCCTGCATGCCGCGCTTCTTCGATAAACTCGATCAGCACAATGCCGTTTCGCACCACGATCCCCGATAGCGAGATCGCCCCCATCATCGTCATGAAGCCGAGCGGCGTCTGCGTGACGAACAGCCCGATCAAGCTTCCGGCAAAGGCCAGGTACACCGTACTGAGAACCAGCACGGGAATGCTGAGCGAATAAAACTGCATCGCAATCAAAATCAGGATGAGGAAAAGGACGATGACCGACAGTTTCCCCATGTCGATAAAGATATCCGTCTGCTCCGAAGTCTCGCCGCCGATTTCCCAGCGATACCCCTCAGGGAATGAAATGGATTCGAGCAGCGGCTTGATTTCAGCCATGACCTCTGTCGCCGTACGGCCTCGCAGGTCGCTCGTAATCGTCACGGCACGCGAGAGATTCCGGTGCGGGATTTTTTGCGTGCTGAAAGTGGGCTTGACCTCTGCTAGCTGGGACAGCGGAATTTGCTCGCCTGCCGCATTGGTTACGGTCAGTCGCTGGAATAGGACGGTCGGATCGGCCGCTCCCTTTTGCATAAACAGCTTGATGTCAAGCAAATCCGCCCCCGTATCGAACTGACTGACGGTGATGCCTTCGCTGGCGAGGCGGAGCGTCTGCGACAGATCGTTGTAATTGACCAGCTTTTCCTTCATCAGCTCCCGGTTCACCACAAACTCCAGGGTGTACCGCTCGATTCCGAAATCGTCCTGAATGTCGTACGTGCCTTCCAGCTTGGCGATCCGGTCCTTGATATCCCCTGCTAACGAACGTAGCGTAGGAATGTCTTCCCCATATACCCGGATCACAACAGGCTTGCCGACCGGGGGACCTGCTTCCAGCTGCTTCGGCAAAATGCTCGCTTCCGGATAGAGCTTTTTAAACTCCTCGCGCCAAGGCTCCAGCATATCCTCAATCTTTACCTTTGACTTGTCAAAGCGGACGACCAGTTGCCCAAGCGTGATGCCCTCGCCGATTTCGGTATCGCCGCTGAACATTTTGGGGGCGCTGCCGCCCGCGTAAGCGGCGACCGACTCGATCCCCGGCTGCTTTTGGATCCAGTCCGACACTCCCCGTACGACCCGGTCCGTCTCCTCCACACTGGTCCCGACCGGCAGACGGACGTTGACGAGAAATTGCGGCCGCTCGTCGTTGGGGAAAAGCTGGATCGGTGTCAGCGGGATCAATCCGTAGGCGCTGGTGCCGATCAAAACGCCGACCATGCCCGCGAGCACGGGCCGTTTTAAAATCCGCGGCATCAGCTTGCCCGCGTACCAGTTCGTCAATTGGAAAATTTGCTTGCCGAGCAGCCCCGGCGGCTTCCGGTACCCTTCGACTCCGCCTCTGCGGCGATGTTCGTACCACTGCCGGAATATCGGGATAATCGTCAGCGACATGAGCATCGAAGCGAGCATCGTCAAGGAAATAATCACAGGCACGGGCCGGATAAACTGTCCGACGTTTCCGCTCATGAACAACAGCGGACCGAAGGAAGCGATTGTCGCAAGCGTTGCCGTGACGATGGAGATGGACACCTCTTTTGCGCCTTTGACTGCTGCCGGGAGCGGTTTTTCGCCCAGCGTGGACAGCCTCCGCTCGATGTTGTCATTGACGACCACGGCATCATCCACGAGAATCCCCAGCACGATGATCAGCGAGACAATCGAAATCATATTCAGCGTGATGCCCATGGAAGGCAGGAACAACAACCCCGATGCAAGCGAGATCGGGATCGCCAGCGCTACCACAAAAGAAGTGATCAGGTTCAATCCCAGTGTACATACCAACAGTACAGCCAAAACGGCGATCAGCATCTCGCGTGAAAGATCCCCGAACAGCTCATCGACGCGTTCCTTTTGCGAGTAAATGGAATGCTTCTGCGCCCATGCGGGAAGCGACTTCTCCAGCGTTTTCACCATCTCGTCGACGCGCTTTTGCAGGGACGGTACGTCGCTGCCTGTCTCGGCGTTGATGCTGATCGATACAGACGGCTTGCCATTGAAGTAGGAATACGACTCGATCTGCTCTGTGGTGAGCATGGCGCTACCGACATCCTTCAGATAGATCGGGAAGCCCTGCTGTGTCCGGGAGACGATGACGTCGTTTAAAGCCTCCACATCCTGGCTTTCCGCCAGCTTGAGCTGGTATGTGCGGCTATCGGCCGTCAAATCTCCGAGTGGAATCCGTTCGTTTTCCTTTTTGACCGCCATCAGCACCTGGCCCCAGGTCAGCCCGTACTGGCTCAGCCTTTGCGTATCCACCTGAATCTGGATCTCCTCGTCCGGCAAGCCTTTGATGGTCACGTCTGCCACATTGGGAATCGTGCGGAGCTGTTCTTTCCACGACTTCAGGGTGGACCTGAGGCTGTACAGCTCTTCGCGGGTGTCAGCCGTGATCGCGAGCGTCTGGACGAAGGTGCGGTTCAGGTCGTCATTGATGATCGGCTGCTTGGCATCCTCCGGCAAATCAGCCTCGGCATCCTTTACCTTTTTGCGCAGTTCATCCCACTTTTGTTTGGGATCGACATCTCCGTCTGTCTCCACGATAATGCTCGACACGCCCAGACCGGAGACAGACGAGACGTATTTCAGGCCTTGAAGCTCGTTGATTTTTTCCTCCAGCTTCTTGGTGACCGTCTGCTCTACTTTCTCTGGCGAAGCACCCGGATAAATCGTGGTGACAGTGGCAAGATTGACAATGATGTCGGGCTGCTCCTGCTTGGGGAGCTGGAAAAAGCTAAGAGAACCGATCAGGACGACCATTGTAAAGAACAAGAGCGTGATTTTTCGTTTGCGGACGATGTATTCAATCACTGTGGTTGTCCTCCTGCCGCCTCGATCGGATCGCCGTCAAACAACTGGTCTACTCCTTTGACGACAAGTCGGTCCCCTTCCTTCAACCCGCTGGTGATCTCCAGTCTGTTGCTGTTGATCTCGCCGATCGTCACCGGGGTTTTCACCGCTTTTCCGGCGCTTTCGACAAAGACGTGGGCCTCGCCCTGCCCTCGGCTGATCACCGCTTCGACCGGCACGTACAGCCCTGCTTTTCCTTGCACCGTTTTGGTCGCCTTCACGACCTGACCGGCGAACCAGTCGTGCTTCTCGTTTTTCACTTGTACCTCGACACCGATGGTCCCCGTGCTTTGGTTGGCGGCCGGGTGAATTTTCACCACCTTGCCCTCCCGCTTTTGCCCGTAAAGCTCAAGCGTAATGGCCTCACCTTCCGTCCAGGCAAAAATCTCCCGGTCTGGAACCGGCAGCACGACCTTCAATGTATCGATCTGTCCGATCCGGTAAACGGGGCTTCCCACACCGACCAGGGAGCCCGCCGATCCGAGCTTGGCGATAATCGTGCCATCGATCGGAGCGCGCAGCTGGGTTTTGGCCAGCGTACTGGCAGCCAGCTCTTTGCCGATCACGGCCTGATGGTAGCTCGCCTGGCTCAGTGTCTTGTCCTCGGCGCGAGCGCCCTGCGTAACCAGCGACAAGGCTTGCTGGGCGTTTTGCAAATCCGTCAGGGCAACATTTACGCGATTTTGCGCAGTCTCGTACTCGCTCTGGGAGATGGCCTTTTCCCGGTACAGCGCCTCAATCCGTTTGAAGTCGTCCTCCGCCTGTTGATGGGCGATCGTCGCCTTTTCCACAACCAGGCGCGCCTGCTCGATCTCCTGCTCGCGTGCTCCCTTTGTTACCTTTTCCAGCGTGGCTCCTGTTTGCTGAACGGTGGCACTGGCGGAAGCGACCTGAAGCGAATAATCGCTGCCGTCCAGACGAGCCAGGATGTCACCCCTTTTGACAGTGTCACCTTCGTTTTTGGCAAGCTCGGTGATCCGTCCAGCTACCTCGAACGAGACGAGCGCTTCCTCCAGCGGCTGCAATGTGCCGGAAAGCTCGGTTACCTTCACCGCCTGCTCCTGTTTCACCACGGCAAGCTCTACTTGCTTTACTTCGGACACAGCTTCCGCAGCAGGCTCCTGACTGCTGCAAGCCGTCGTCGCCAATAGCCCGGCGATTGCGAGAAAAGACAGCCATTGTTTTCTCATGTGACCCTCCACTCCATTCCCCTATATGTCCGCTCATCTACGTGCTTTCATCATATACAACTGAAAACTGGCAAAATTTCATCGGCTGCCGATGCCGCGCAGCAGAATGTCTGCACTGCTTTCCGTCATTGTCGGTATATCGATCAAGCTGTCGCAGTCTACCTTCACCCAATGCCTTGCCAAAAAAGAGTGGAAGAATGCCGAGACAAACATGTGGGCTGCGGTCGCAAAGTCTCCTTTGGGAAGAAGTCCGGCCTCATGCATCTCCTGCAGCTTTTCGCTCAGCATCTCATCGGCGATCTGCGGCATGCGGCTGAGCAGGTTGAAAACCTCTGGGTGATTCTGCGATTCGATCAGACAGATGATCAGAACTTCCTTTCGCTCCACAAGCGCGTTGTAATAGGCTTCGCCGTAGTGCATGAGCATCGCTTTGACGTCGTGGCCGCAGGCGTGAATCGCTTTTTCCAGCGCAGGGCGAATCTCGGTCATCTCCTCCAAAAGCTCGATGAGAATCCGCTCCTTGTTTTTGAAATGGCGGAAAATCGTCACTTCATTCACGCCGGCCAGCTCGGAGATTTTGCGAGTGGTTGCGCCCTTGTAGCCTTTCTGGGACATGAGCTGGCGGGCAGCAGCCAAAATCCGTTCCCTCGTTTCCTGTTCATCTCCTTTCCCGCTCTGGATTTTTTCGTGATCCGGCTTATCCATTTTGTTACCTCCGTATCATGCAAGCACTTGCTTTCACATGGCAATAATTAGCAAACCCATTATAACGGAGCTTTGCATGCATGTAAATACTTGCATGCGTTCCAAATGGGTTTTTGGACCCGGGCTTTTTTAGCGGAGCTGTAAGCCATACGTGAAACGTATAAATGCAGGGTCTCTTTCATTTCCTGTCAACATCAATGAAAAAAGCTGCTGACCGTATGGGTCAACAGCTCCAAAAACTAACGATTTGCCAGATTGTACTCCCTTTTTATCAATTCGTTCATGTCATCTGGTAGCGGCGCCTCGCAAACGATCTCCTGCCCGGTAATCGGATGCGGAAAGGAAAGCTTGCTGGCATGGAGGGCCTGACGCCTGAGCAAGTCCCTTCTGCCGCCATACATGCCGTCTCCTGCAAGCGGATGCCCGATGTGGCGAAAATGAACGCGGATTTGATGCGTTCGCCCGGTCTCCAGCCATACCCGGACAAGACTGGTATCCGCAGAAAAGGCCTCCAGCTCGTAATGGGTGACAGCCTCCTCCCCCCGTTCCGTTACCTTGCGGCGGGTAGGATGGCGGGGGTCTCGCCCGATAGGAGCGCTAATTGTACCGTTCGCCTCCTCCAGACGCCCGCAGACGACAGCGAGGTATTCCCGATGCAAGCTCCCGTCGCGCAGCAATCGATCAGCGAGCTGATGCCCGTAGCTGGTCTTTCCCACCAAAATGGCTCCCGAGGTCTCCTTGTCAAGCCTATGTACCGGATGGACGCGGTCCGGCTCGCCCTTTTCCCGCAAATACTCGGCAAGGGCATGAACCAGTGTGCCTTGTTGATCTTGCTTGACGGGATGGACCATCATGCCTGCCGGCTTGTTTGCGACCAGCAGATGCTCATCCTCGTACAAAATCTCTACAGGTAAAGCCGCTTCAACGCTCTTCCCCTGCTTTCGCTGGGCTGCTTGCTGCGGTGAAGCATCCTGCCCGGGCTGATCTTGAACCCTGACCGCTACCTTGTCCCCTGCTTTTACCACCCTTTTTAGAAAAGGGGGCTTCCGGTTCAGGAGCACTCCCTTGCTCCTCGTTAGCCGTTGCAGCATTCTCCCCGAGACATGGAGTTTTTCCCGGACGATGCTCTCGACAGTAAGCCCTGCGTCCGCTTCTGCCACCTCATATTCCAGCCAGCCTTTTTTGCTCAAGCCCATCTCCTGCTTTCGTTCTCATTTCCTCCTATTGTATCGGAAGATGATGAGCAAGCGCCAGTTGACCGCTTTGTTCAAAAGCGGAGTACAACATCGCTTATGCACCGGTCAAAGTCGACGGCTGCTTTTGCCTGCCCCATTTCCAGGCATTGCGTGACATATCCTTCTTCTGCGTGGTACTCCCGACCAATGAGGTTTCCGTCAAAAAACATATGCAAACGATGTTTCCAAAGCAAGCGGGTCATGGTAAACACCTCTTTTTTAAACTTATTTGTATATTAAGTATATTTTAGAGGTGTTATTTTGTAAACATTTTTGTTTATAAAGTTACAAAAAGACTTTGCCGGGTCGTGACAGCCATTGGCCACTGCTTGAACCTGTAGAATGGATGCCCCATATGCAAAAAACAGAAAACCCCTTGCTCGCACAAGAGGTTTTAACCAAGCTTCTCGCCGAACAGCCACTTGGATGGCAGCATCCGGGAGGTTCCGTATTTGGCTTTGAAATTCATCAGAGAAATGGCCATGCGTTCATTTCTGCACCTGCCCGCTTACCCTTTCAAATTCTCCGGGTTTAATCCTTGCAGTTCAGGCAGTACAAACAATCCGTCTTTGCGAATCAGCACGTCATCAAACCAGATTTCACCGCCGCCGTACTCAGGGCGCTGAATGTTGACCATATCCCAATGCACCTGGCTGCGGTTGCCGTTGTCCGCGTTTTCATAGGCGCGGCCGGGAGTAAAGTGAAAGCTGCCAGCGATCTTTTCGTCAAACAAAATATCGTTCATCGGGTGGAGGATATACGGATTTACCCCGATGGCAAACTCGCCGATATAACGCGCTCCCTCGTCACTGTCCAGGATTTCACCCAGCCGCTTGGTGTTATTGGCGGTTGCCTCTATGATTTTCCCGTTTTCAAAGGTCAGCTTGACGTTTTCAAAGCGGGTGCCCATATACGATGTCGCTGCGTTAAAGGAAATCGTTCCATTGACCGAATCACGCACAGGCGCCGTATATATCTCCCCGTCCGGGATATTGAACTCCCCTGCACAGATGATGCTTGGAATTCCCTTGATGGAAAACGTCAAATCTGTCCCCGGTCCGGTCAATCTCACCTTGTCTGTTCTCTCCATCCGCTCTTTGAGTGGCAGGAAAGCTTCGTGCATCTTTTGATAATTCACCGAACAGACGTCAAAGTAAAAGTCCTCAAATGCTTCCGTCGACATATTGGCGCTTTGGGCCATGGACGGGGTCGGGTAGTTGAGCAGTGTCCAGCGCACGTTGGAAACGATGTAATCATTGAGCGGCTGCACCACTTTATGATGGGCGCGGCGGCGATCTACGGGAACATCAGCGGACTCGCTGTCATTCGTCGGACCGTTGATCACAATGTAGGCCTGGATGTCTTTGAATTTGGGCTCGTTCCATTTGAGCATGTACGACGCTCGTTCCTCATCCGTCCCCATCATCAGCTCCCGCTCGATAGACGGATCGATGATCTGGACAAACGGATACGCTCCCTTGGCATACGCCTGTTTAACCAATTCCTTTGCCAGCGGGTGCCCTTCTCCTCGAATTTCTATCAACAAGCATTCCTTCTCCTGCAAACGAACAGAGTGATTCAGCAGGTTTTCCGCCAGCTTGACTATGCGTGGGTCCAGCATCCCATCTCCTCCTGCACCATAGTTTGATAAAAATAACTTTACCGAACTGGCAGATATTTTTCAATTAGTGCCTGGATGCTTTTTCCTGCTGCTTCCAGATCGGCGGCATCTACGCATTCGTGTATTTCTGTTACGTAATCCCTTTGCTTGTTTTGGTACCTAGGATCGTAGTAATGGACCAGCAGCGACGCGATCGCCTGGCGATAATCACCGGCTTGCAGAGCCTCCGTCAACAGCTTTGCCTGCGCGGTAGGAATGCGGCGGGCGATTTTTAGATAGGCGTCTTTTATTTTTTCCGCAAAATCCGGTCTCCAGGAAAAGGGAGTCACGTATTCATCATAAAGACGCTGAACCCGCACCTCCAGAGGAGCCGTCAACAAAATGTGGACAGCTTGCTCCTTGGCTTGGAGCAAAAACGGCGGGAGCAGCGCATTGCCGATCCGCCGGCTTTCCGCTTCCATGACAAAGTACGGCGCATCCTTCAGCCTTCGCAGCGTTTCAAACAAACGCGCGTCAAACATCTTCTGATTCGCCGGCTTTCCTTTGCCGATGTGCCCAAATACCGATCCGCGATGGCCTGCCATTCGCTCCAGGTCGAGGACAGGCAAGCCGGATGCCTCCAAATGGCGCAGCAGCTCTGTTTTCCCGACTCCTGTCATGCCGTGCAAAAGGAAGACCGGCCGATTCAGCTCATACGGCTCTATGGTGCCAACCACATGCTTGCGGTACGCACGATAGCCTCCGATCAGTCGGCGGACCGGGACACCGGCAAACGTGGAGAAGGTCGCCATCGCCCTGCTGCGCATCCCGCCCCGCCAGCAAAAAATCACCGGCGGTTCCCCCGTCTCCTCTCCCCTTTGCCGGATGGCTTCCATCAGCGTCTCCATTTTGGGAGAGACAATTTGCATGCCGAGCCACTGAGCCGCTGCTTGTCCCTCACGCTTATAGGCAGTTCCGACCTGTGCGCGTTCACTATCACTAAACAATGGAATATTGACCGCTCCCGGGATCGTGTCGCGGGCAAATTCCCCGGGGGAACGGGCATCGATCAGATTGGCGTATCCCCGATGCAGCATCTCTTCTACGGTTATATCTTGCAATGTCATGTCACCCTTGCTTCTGGTATCCTGAATGTATCAGCTTGTTTGTTTTTTCTATCTTATCATTATTCCTCGCTGGTCAGGAGGTCATAACATGTCTGGAACCATCAAGCTTACTGCTCTTACCCAAAAGGGAGGCTGCGGCTGCAAGATCAGCCCTGACGCCCTTTCGTCTGTACTCAAAAATCTGCCCAAGCCTGCAGAGCGCGATCCGCGTCTCTTGGTCGGCGTGGAGACTTCGGACGATGCCGGCGTCTACCAACTGACTGACGATTTGGCTATCGTACAGACGCTCGATTTTTTCACCCCGATCGTGGATGATCCGTACTGGTTCGGCCAGATCGCTGCTGCCAATGCGATCAGCGATGTTTTTGCCATGGGCGGAAAACCGTTGACGGTCATGAACATCGTCGGCTTTCCCATTCACAAGCTGGACCCTTCGATTCTGACGGACATCCTGCGCGGCGCCGCTGAAAAGGTCGCAGAGGCGGGTGCCGTGCTCGTCGGCGGCCACTCCATCGACGATCAGGAGCCAAAATTCGGTCTTGCGGTTACCGGTATCATCCACCCTTCCCGCGTGCTGACCAACGCCGGGGCCAAGCCGGGTGACGTGCTGATCCTGACCAAGCCGATCGGTGTGGGTATCCAAACGACCGCGATCAAGCGCGAAGCTCTTTCTCCGGAGAAGACAGAGCTGGTCATGGAAATCATGGCTACGCTGAACAAGCGGGCCGCTGAATGCATGCACGATTTTCCCGTGCACGCCTGCACGGATGTGACCGGCTTTGGCCTCATGGGGCATGCGCTGGAAATGGCGGAAGGCAGCAAGGTCGGCATCCGCATCCGCCAGTCACAAGTGCCCGTCTTGCCTGGTACCCGCGAGCTGGCTGAACAGGGCATCGTCCCGGGCGGCAGCAAATCCAATTTCCGCTGGGTATCGGACCGCGTCCGTTTCCCGGAAGCATTGGACGAAACAGACCGGCTGATCCTCTGCGACGCCGTCACCTCCGGGGGATTGCTGATCAGCCTGCCTGCTGCTGATGGCGAGCGGCTGCTGCAAACCCTGCATGCAAATGGAGTAGAGTGGGCCCGGATCATCGCGGACGTCGTAGAGGACCATCCAGGTATGATCGAGGTTCACCCGTAGAACAAAAAAATTTTCTTGCATTTTTTCCCGACAGTGGAGTATTCTAGTCAACAAGAGTCAATCTGGCAAAAAATTTTTGAAAGACGGGAGTGTTGGTTCATGTTGCTTTCTGTAGTTTCTACGATTTAGATTGGGGACCTTGTCCAGGGGTCCTCACCCCTGACAAAACCCTATCTGAATGCAAGAAGCTGCAGGATGCCTGAACCCGCTTCCGTCTTTTCTGATCTGGGACATTCGGTGTAGAATCGAGACCGTTCTTTTGTCGATTCTGCGTACGGGATACGTACCTTGTTTTCGCGTACCCCAAGACCCCGTCCCAGTATCCCGACCCAGACGCAAAAAGCGCAAGCGGAAGAGGTTTTCACACTCCTCCGTTTGCGCTTTTTTTCATAATCCAAGCCGAACCAGGAGAGAATCAGCCCCTCACAAAGGCGGGGCACCTGCAGATGCGAAACGAGCTTCTTTGAGAGATTGGAGGAAATTTTCATGTATTGGCGTTCTTGGGACCTCAACCTAAAGGTCCGCCTGTTCGGCGAGTTGATTACGCATACGTTTTTCTGGATGTACTTTCCCTTCATGGCCTTATATTTCAGCGATGTTTTCGGTAAGGATGTAGCCGGACTGCTGCTGATGGTTCCTCCGCTGCTCGGCATCGTCGCCAATCTGGCCGGCGGGTATCTGGCAGACCGGATCGGCCGTAGAAAGACCATGCTGATCGCCATTTTTTCATCATCCGTCATGTTTGCACTGTTTGCATTTTCGTCTTCGCCGTGGATGACTTACGTGGCTTTTATCGGCATTGGGATGGCCGGATCGATGTATTGGCCCGCCAGCTCTGCCATGGTGGCCGATCTGACAACGGAAGACGAGCGCCGCGTAGTCTTCGCCACCTTTTACACAGCGATGAACATCGGGGTTGTCGCCGGTCCCGTGCTCGGTTCCATCTTCTTTGTCCACTACCGCTTTGAACTGCTGCTCGCCTGTACCATCGTGGAATTTGTCTACGGGGTCTTGCTCTTCTTTTTGATCCGGGAGACGCTTCCTTCTCTCATCGGCAAGGCAGAGGCCGCGCCGGCCAAGCGTTTTTCGCTGAAAGAACAGTTCCGGAGCTATGCGGTCATTTTTACAGACAAACCGTTTGCCATCTACATTCTGGCTGGCATTCTGGTAGCCATCGCCTTCATGCAGCTGGACCTGTACATGGCACTGTACGTAAAAGAGCACGTGCCCAGTCAGCCGCTGGTCTGGTGGGGAGATTGGTCCTTTTCTATCGGGGGGACATCCGCATTTGGCTGGCTGATGGGATTGAACGGTCTTTTGGTCGTGCTGTTTACCCTGCCTGTCACCCGCTGGTTTCAGCACTGGAGCGACCGGAACAGCCTGATCCTCTCCTCCGTCCTGTACGGCTTTGGCCTGTTCCTGATGGCTTTTACGAACAACATTTGGCTGTTGTTCGGCTGTATGTTCGTACTGACTCTGGGCGAATTGATCCGCACGCCGGTCGTGCAGAGCTTTATCAGCAAATATGCGCCTGAGGACGCCCGGGGTCAGTACATGGGAGCATCATCGCTGCAATTTTCCATCGGCCGGTTTATCGCGCCGCTCGCCATCGGTCTGTCCGAGTGGCTGTCGCCGCTCGGCGTCTTCTCGATTATCTTGGGTATTTCGCTGTTGAGTGCTTTGCTGTATGTGTATATGTTCCGGTTGATACCGGAGGGTGGTGGTATTGAAAGAACATCGGGGTATGGAGGGTAAAAGACGAGCAAAGCAAAGTAGGAATATAATAAGAGATGCCAGGCGTGTCCTGTAAGATGAGGCTACTAGATTAAAACAAGAGGGTTTGTCTTCCGAGGGAGTTAGTCCCTCTTGTTTCTACTTAACTATCTTACCTTGTAAATGGTGTCCTTTCTACTTGTCCGAGACAAAGTTAACGACTTGTAATAAACAAATCAAGTAACAAAATGCTAATTGAAAATTATACAATAAATGGTTTATATTGTTGTTTATTACCAATATTATACAATTATAAAATATTTTTTGGAAAGGGTGTTTAGTTCTCTCTTGATGAATATAGTGAATCTGAAAATAAATATAATTTAAGTGATGTTACTTAAGAATATGTTAATTCTCATCCCCGTGAGTACAAAGAAAGAATTCGCAATCTAGACAAAGCAGTATGGAAAAAGGAATTAGTTGCTTTAGCAAAACAAGCAGATAGAATGGAAGAGGCCCAGAAAATAATTGATAGGGATAGAAAAAAAAGGAAAACTTAAAGATCAATATGAAATAAAATTTGCTGATGGTACCATTTTTAGAGCTAGTTTTAACACATCTGAAACAGACCCTCAAAGATATAAAGAACTAACAAAAGATCTAGCAGCAGCTCAATTACTACCTCACATTGCTGGTCCGTGGAATTATTCGACATATATTGACACACATACAACTCCTGATAAGTCGGGAAACTATGTCACAGGTCCATCGTGGGAGTTTCAACAAGGTATTAGTTACTCTAGAGTAGCGATAGTCCATCACTTTTATTTAAACAATAACAATACCCCCGGAAATATATTAGATGATGCTGTAAGCACGAATACATCAGCAACTAGTGGTGCCGCAGCAGGTTACGGAGTTGTAGAAATTACAGAAGAGTCTGTAAAAAACCCTTTTACTTATGCCAAAGGGATCTCAAGTTACATTCAATCCTACCAACCAGCGACAGCAAGAGTATCTAAGGCATTTTCTGCTAGTTTTCTGGGATTATCCATTAACGCTGGAGCCTCGGCAAGCTGGAAGCAATACGCAATTAGTGAGGTTGAAGGACCCGGTATTATTTACATGTTTGCCGCTATGTATAAATAAAAGTGGGGGAAACCCCACTTTTATTTAAGGAGGAAACCAATTTAATGAAAACTAAATTATTTTATACTGTACTGTTATTTCTGCTTTTATTAGGATGTCAACCTAAAGAAATAAACACCAGTCCAGAAACGATTAGTTTTACAGATGAAGACCAAGCGCTAATTTCATTTGTTCATCAAAAGACAGACGAAAAAATAGGTTCGAAAGTTGAAGATTTCAAAGTTGTGAAGGTTTCATATATCGAACAATCTGGATTTGGACAATTTATTTTTAATAAGAATGAGGAACGATTTGAAGGTTCATTCTATGCTGAACATAACAAAAACAACTGGGAGATTGTTCATCTGGAAATAGCAAAGATGGATGTTAACTCGCCGTTTACAAAACTGCAAGTAGTAGGAGGCTTGCGAAATAAAGACACTAATTTCCAAATCATTTGCGGAGTAATTAATGACAGCAGGATCAAATCGGTTCAAATTACATACCCAAATAATGAATCTTCCATAATAATGATCGATAATTATAAATACTACTTTGATGTTAGACTCGGTGTTAAAACGTTTTCCACAATCGTAGCGTACGACGAAAACTACAATGAAATCAGCTCTTATTAAAACTTGCTAAAAGGTCTGCTTCCCTTCGGAGGCAGACCTTTTTCAGCGTTCACAAATCTACTTGTTCACCGGAATTTCTTCCGGCAGATAATACTCATCCTGCTCAAACTTTCCTCGCATCCACTTATACGTGTCATCATAGATAGCGCGGATCACAGGATCATCGCTGTTCGCGGCGATCAGCAGCGTTTTCGAACCAAAATAATAGGCGTGAATATTATTTTTGTCCATACCGGCTTTGCGCGCCGCGATCAACTGGTTGTAGTACAGCTGGTAGAACTTCGGATCGCGGTACATCCGGTCGTCCCCTTCGATCTCGACGTCCATGCTGTACTTTTGCATCACTTCCACCGTTCCCTGGATACGCTCCAGCGGAACCGGCTTGTCGGTGTAGTAGGTCGGCTGCAGGAACGCATTGTCAAAATACAGGGACTTCCACTCGCTGAGCCCTGGCGCCCCGAAATAAGGAATCCAGTAATATCGCAGCGAATCGTTGTGGACCATGCTGCCCATGTGGCGGATCAGGTCTCGTTCCTTTGGAGCTCCGTCTTCTACCAGCTCATGGAACCAGTAGATGCCGTCGAGTCGCAGGTACTGGAAGCCAGCCTGATCCCAGCGCTTCTTCAGTTCTCCATAGTACCATTCCAATGCTTGCTTGCGGTTTTGGTACGCTTGCTCTTCGCCCACCTGCTTGGCGTTGAAGGAAAGCGACCCTTTTTTCGGATCGATCACGCCGAAGTCCGTTTGCGCCGAATTGGGGTACGGCAGCGCCAATACGACATTTTCTATCGTCGGCGATGCATACAGCGTTCCCCGCAAGCGGTTGAACTCTCGCATCGCACTGTTCAGCGCGTCGAGCTGTTGGTTGGAGCGGTACAAATCATCCAAATACTGCTTCCACCTGTCCTTGGTGGCCGGCATGGTCTGGTACGGCAGGAAGAGGATCGTATCAAACATCTGATCCCGCATGTACCCGTCTGTGGTTCGGTAGCCGACCATCGGGAGGAATTCTTCCTTTGTCCAGGTTCCCCGTTCGCCGTGTTCACCGGTATAGGCGAGAAGCATGTTCTCTACTCGGCGAGGCAACGGTTTTACCGCTTGGGGATCGGTCTGGTTGGCAAATGGCAGCAGCACCGGCGGCGCTGCGCTTCCCTTGCCATCCCTGCCCCATACTTCGAGCTGTCTGGCGAAGGCAAACACCTTTACCGGGAAGGATACCCGTACATAGCGGGTCTCCACCTGCGGCAGCGTAACGGCCAGCGTCCGCTCAACTACAGCATCCTCCGCCTGAGATACATCGTGCTTTGCTTTTCCGGCAAAATACCATGCTTTCCCGTCAGGGGACACTTCCACGTCCATCCACTCCGGAATGGTGATTCCTGAGGTTCTTTGATGCTTGAGCGTGAGCGTTACTCTCTCCAGCTGTTTGGCTTCCGGCAGCACAACCGTCACCTTTCGGCCAAATTGGCGATTGTAGCCCGTCCATGTCTCGGAAGGCGTGACCAAGCCGCCGACTGGGCCGGGATATTGTTTTTCGACTTCCTGGAAGAATGCATCTGCCATTCCAAACGTTTTTACGGATGTGAAGCTCCCCGGGGCGAGATTGACCAGCTCGTCCTCCTCGGAAGGCTGATCGACATCGCTGTCGGTGTTTTCGCTATCATTATCGTTGTTTTCGGCATTTTTGCTTTCGGTATCTTTATTTCCAGTATCCATGCTGTCGGTTTCTTTGCTGCCTGTTTCTTTGCTTCCAGTATCCTCGCTTCCGGCAGCTTTGCTGTCGCTACCCTTGCTGCTGGCTTCCTGGCCGCTGCCCGGCTGCGAACCAACCGCTTCATTTTTTTTGCCGTTCTCCGCCTTTTGGGACTGGCTGTCTCCCGCAAGCTCGGATGCTGCCGTGTCGGTTGTACTAGCTTGTTCTTTCTTTTCCGAATCAGGCGTTCCCGTTTTCTCGGATGCCTGTCCATTTTTGGATTCCGCCTGCTTTTCATCCGCATCCGCTTTTTTCGCGGCGTTGCCAGATTCCTTGGCGTCAGCGGCTTGCTTTCCTTCCGCCGTTCCCTTTGCATCCTGTCCTTTTGCCTCGTCTTTCTTCGGCTCGACAGGCGCATTCGTTATTTCCACGGGAATCGTCACTTGTTTGAAACCGACGTTTACCGTCAGTGTGCCTTTCCCGGCAGAGGGACCGGCGACGAAGGTGCCGTCCGGCAAGATCGTACCGAGCTCCGGGTGGTCAAACGCGAAGACCGGGGTAAACGGCAGGGCTCCTCCGCTCGGGCGTGTGACCTCTACGCGCTCGCTGGTGCCAGCCATCACCGTCAGCTTTGTCTTGCTGACGGCAAAATCGACTTTCTCCGCCAGCTGATAACGGGCATTCCAGACGCGCTCCGCGATGACAGCAGCGTCTCCTCTCGTCACCTGTCCCTGTGGACGGAATGCGCCATTGGCTCCCTTCATCCAGCCTTGGGCGGTGACGGATGCTACCGCTTCCCTGGCATAGTCGGCGATTTCATCCTCGTCGTCGTACGCTTCCTTCCCCAGTATTTGCTTCGGACCACTGCCCGCCTTCCAAAGCCTGTCTAAAATGACGGCCATCTCCTGCCGGGTCAGGGGATCTGCAGCCCCCAGCGTGCCATCGCTGCGTCCGTTCAGCACGCCAAGTTCCGTCAGGCCGTAAATGTACGGCGCATAAGGACTGTTCATCGACACATCCTCGTATTTCTCTTCTCTCGGCAGCTTGGGTTGTACCCCCATCACCTTTGCCAGCAAAACGAACACGTCTTGTCTGGAAATAGCCTCCTGCGGCAGGAACAGATTGTCCTTTTTCCCGCTGATCAGTTGAAGCGACGCCAAATGATTGACCGACTCGCGGGCATAGCTGTTCGTCAGATCGCTAAAGACAATCGCCTGTTCATCAGGCAAGCGCTCCGCCTCTGTCTTTTTGTCCGGCTCAGGGGCGGTGCCGGTCGGAACAGTCGGTCCCGTGGCGGCGGCTGCCGAGGTGGCCATCAATGAAAATGCCAGGAAAGCAGCCATTACCCTCCCTGCAGATCGTCTTACACCCATGTTTTCTCCTCCATTGCGCTTCTTTCTGCTTTGTGTTTGATTTGCTTACGTTACCCCACAAGAGACGTCCCGGTTCCTTTGAACAAACGAATCAATCCGCCGGGGTTTCTGATTTGTTCGGACGGGGCGGCCGCGGTCCAAAGAACTGGTAGTAGTCGACCTTGATATTTCCGTTGTACAGCTTCCGCTTCTTGCTCGCCTTGCGTCCAAAATGCTCCTCAAACTGCTCGTCCGAGGTCAGCATGTAGATGGACCATGTATCCAAGGTCCGCAGAGCCTCCGCCATCTCCCGATACAGGCGGGCGGCTTGCTTCCAGTCTCCGAGCCGTTCGCCGTACGGCGGGTTGCAGATCAGGTAGCCGTACTTTCGCTTGGTGCGGACATTGCGGACGTCCATCTGTTGAAAATGGATGTGCTCATCTACGGCTGCTTCGGCTGCATTCCGTCTCGCGACCCGCAAAATATCCTCGTCAATATCGGTTCCGATAATCTCCAGCGGCTGGTCGTATCTGGCCAGATCATGCGTCTCGGCCCGCGCTTCCCGCCATGCCGTCTTCGGTATCGTCGGCCAGCTTTCCGAAACGAATTCCCGGTTCATACCCGGCGCGATGTTTTGCCCGATCAAAGCCGCTTCGATCGGAATTGTCCCCGAGCCGCACATCGGGTCCATCAACGTCCGGTCCGGCTTCCAGCGTGACAGCAGAATCATCGCCGCCGCCATCGTCTCCTTCAAGGGAGCTGCGCCGATCAGGCTCCGGTAGCCGCGCTTGTGGAGCCCCGGCCCCGTCGTGTCAATCGTCAAGGTCGCGATGTCCTTCAAAAGCGCTACCTCGATTTTGTACAACGGCCCCTTTTCTTCAAACCAATCCTGCTTGTACGTCTTTTTCAGACTTTCCACGACTGCCTTTTTGACGATCGCCTGGCAGTCCGGTACGCTGAACAGCGTTGATTTTACCGATTTTCCTTCGACGGGGAATGTCGCATCTGCCGGTATCCAATCCGACCACGGAAGCGCTTTTGTCTGCTCAAACAGCTCGTCAAACGTCGTCGCCCGAAACTCCCCTATCTTTAGACGCACGCGATCCGCCGTTCGTAACCATAAATTTGTCCGGGGAATCGCGGAAATATCTGCCGTAAACTCAACTTTTCCATTTTCTACTCTGACATCCTGATAGCCCAGTGCCCTAACTTCATCGGCTACCACTGACTCCAGGCCAAATGTCGCCGTTGCGATCAATTCCACTTTTTGCATTCCATAATCTCCTGTCCGTGCGTAAATGGGAGGGTCTTTCCCCCTATACTATATTACCCGATTCTGCTGGTGTATTGGTAATCTTCTACAGGGGCAAACCAAAAAGTCCCGTCCAAACGGAAACGGGACTATGATCGTACGGTATGAAACGGCTCGCATTTGTCTGTTTCTTGGCAATTGGCGGCCTGCGGAGGAACCAATTGATCAGCCTTACAATGCCCGGGCCAGCAAATCCATGATGTGGACCGCTTCCATCTGCCCCTCCAGCCCTGCGCGCATGATGCCTTTTTTCATTTGCAGGAGACAGCCGGGATTGGATGTGACGATTACGCGGGCCTTTGTTTCCTTTACATGCTCCATCTTGCCGTCGAGAATTTGCATCGACATGTCGAAGTTGGTGATGTTGTAAATTCCCGCGGAGCCGCAGCAGCTGTCCGCACCGGTCATTTCAATCAGCTCGACGCCGGGGATGCTCCTCAGTAGCTGGCGCGGCTGGTTGCGAACGCCCTGTCCGTGAGCCAGGTGACAGGAATCCTGATAGGTGACACGGACGTTGAGCGGCTTGGAAAAGGTCAGCGGCGGCAGCTCGGCCAAAAGCTCGTTTGCGTCTCTCACCTTGGAGACAAACGCCATGGCCCGCTCCTTCCACTCGGGATCGTCGTGGAACCAGTGGTGGTACTCCTTCAACGCCGCGCCGCAGCCGCCTGCGTTGTTGACGACGAAGTCCACTCCGGCCCGCTCGAACGCTTCCATGTTGCGCTTGGCAAGCTCGACTGCCCCTTCCTTTTCTCCCGCATGAGCGTGCAGCGCCCCGCAGCATACCTGGTTTTCCACGAAAACGACCTCACAGCCCGCTTTTGTCAAAAGCCTTGCCGTCGCCTGATTCGTCTCGAAAAACATCACGTCCATGATGCAGCCCGTAAACATCCCGATCTTCAGGGCGGCCTTTCCTTCCGCTTTCATTACTTTTTCCCGCTGCTTGCGCTCCCTCGGGGAAGCGATTTTGTCGACCGCTTGCTGCATCTCTGCAAGCTCCCGCGGCAGAATGTTGATCAGCCCGGTCTTGTTGGCCATTGTTTGGAGTCCTGCGCTTTGAGCTGCCCATAGAGCCGTACCCAAGGCTTGCATCCGCTCCGGATAAGGAAATACCTTGTCGAACACGAGCTGGCGAAGAAAAGGCGGTGTGGCTTCGCTTTTTTTGTTGTCCTCGACTACTTCCCGCGCCGTTTCCACGAGACTGCCGTAAGGGACCCCCGCCGGACAAGCCGTCTCGCACGCACGGCAGCCAAGACAGGCGTACATGTTTTTCTCGAATTCCGGGTCTACGGAAAGCTGGCTGGTGGCAACGCCTTTCATGAGAGCGATGCGCCCGCGGGGGCTGTGCGATTCAAGGCCCGTTTCCCGGTAGGTCGGACAGGCCGGCAAGCAAAAACCGCAGTGCATGCAGTTCATGATCTCGTCCATGTTGAATTTCGACAGCAGCTCCTGACTGGTCGTCTTGCTCATCGTTTCACCACCACTCTGCGCCGGCCGCTGCTTGCGAACATTTTGCCGGGATTCATGATGTTGTTCGGGTCAAAAGCGGCTTTGATCCGCTTCATCAGCTCGATGCCGCCCGCACCTACTTTCAGGTCGAGGTAGTTCCTCTTGGCCATCCCTACGCCGTGCTCCCCGGTTATTGTTCCGCCCAGGCGAATCGCGGCGTGAAAAATTTCTTCAAACGCCTGCTCTACCCGGTGGATCTCTTCCTTGTCCCGCTCATCGGTCATGCAGGTGGGGTGCAAATTCCCGTCCCCTGCGTGACCGAACGTACAGATCTGCACCTGGTACTTTTCAGCGATTCGCTCCACTTCTTCGACCATCTCGGCCAAACGGGAGCGGGGCACTGTCGCGTCTTCGAGAATCGTGGTAGGACGCAGCCGGGAAAGCGCCGCCAAAGCTGAACGTCGGGCCGCCAGAAGCTTGGCTCCCTCCTCGGCTGTTTGCGCCAATTTGACTTCGGCCGCCCCCTGCTGCCTAGCGATCTCCGCGATCCGTTCCATATCCCGGACGACCAGCTCCTCCGGCCCGTCCTGCTCGATCAAGAGCATCGACTTCATCTCCAAAGGCAGGCCCAGCTTGGCAAAGTCATCGACGACCTTCATCGTGGACTGGTCCAAAAACTCGATCGTCGCCGGAATAATCTTGGAGGCAATCACTGTTTCCACTGTCTTGGCTGCGTCGACGAGGTTGGTATAGTAGGCGACCAGCGTCCGCTTCGTCTCCGGCAGGGGAAGCAGCTTTACCGTAATCTCGGTAATGACGCCGAGTGTACCTTCGGAGCCGACCATCAGTCTCGTCATATCATAGCCGGCCACGTCCTTCATGTTTTTTCCGCCGCAGCGAAGCACTTCTCCGGACGGCAGGACGTATTCCAGCCCCAGTATGTAGTCCTTGGTGACCCCGTATTTCAGTCCTCTCATCCCGCCTGCGCACTGGGCCATGTTTCCGCCGACAGTGGATATCCGCATACTCCCCGGATCGGGCGGATAAAACAGGCCCTCCGCTTCGACTGCCTGATGCAGGTCGGCAGTCACGACACCGGGTCCCAGCGTTGCCGTCAGGTTTTGCTTGTCGATTTCGTAAATGCGGTTGAACCGGTTCATATTCATGACGATGCCGCCCTCGACAGGGATTGTCCCCCCTGCGAGGTTCGTCCCCGAGCCGCGTGGTATGATCGGTATGCCGTGAACGTTTGCCAGCCTAAGCACAGCCGACACCTCTTCTACGCTGCCCGGCATCGCCACCGCATCCGGCATGGCTTGGTGGATGGGCGTCGCGTCATAGGAATACGCGTACAGTTCATTCGGCGTGTCGAGCAAATATTTTTCTCCTACAATCGCTGACAGCTTTTTGCGAATTTCTGTATCCAGCATGTCTAATCCCCCGTTTTAGTGATCAGGTCATCTGATGACTTTTGTCAAATAGTAACGCTTGGCAAGTAGAAACACCAAGTCTCCAGCCGTTGTCCATCAGGCAGCGAACGCCGATACTGCCTGGCCTGCTTCTGAAAAACCCTTGCTACATACCAGTTTATCATATATACCTAAATATTGAATCTATTTTAAAGAATCACAAAGTCAATTTTTGATACTTTGCTCTCGTCTTCACTCATCTGATGACTATACGACTGAATATTCCCAAAATATAGTTTCGAGACAGCTTCCAGCATCCAGCCATGCTCTCCTCGAAAAAAGATGTGACGGAAGCAAACCAACTATACGCGGCTGTGATCTTTTTCCGCATCGACACTGTTTTACTAGACAAACCTGAGGCAGATGCTTCGGGGGTTCCCGTATAGTAAAATGATTTCAGCACAAGGTAAAGGGTGGAAGCACATTGCCAATTCAGCAAATATCCAACAAAAAGATATATGAAGCCGTCACCGACGAGCTAAAGCAAATGATAATGGAGGGGCAGGTAAAGCCCGGGGATAAACTGGATTCCGTGCAGGCTTTGGCGGAAAAATTCCAGGTCGGACGATCTGCGGTCAGAGAAGCATTGAGCGCCCTGCAGGCGATGGGCCTGGTGGATATAAAGCAAGGCGAGGGCACCTTTATCCGCAAGTTTGAAACGTCCAGCCTGACCGCTCCCCTCTCTACCATCCTGATGGGTTCCGAAGACATTCTGGAGCTATTGGAAGTCCGCAAAATCCTGGAGGTCGGGAGTGCCGGTCTGGCTGCGCGAAAATGGGAAGAAGACGACCTGGCTGCGCTCAAACAGGCATTGGATGACATGAGGGCAGGCACCGATTCGGAAGAGGCGAGCGAACAGGCCGACATCGACTTTCACCAGGCGATCGCGCAGGCCAGTCACAACCGGCTGTTGATCGACATGATGAAGACGATCTCCGGAGCCATGACGAAGAGCATGCGGAACACCCGCAAAATGTGGCTGTTTGGCGAGAGGGCGAGCACGGAAAGACTGTACGAGGAACACGTCTTGATCTACAGGGCAATCCGCGAACGCGACGCCTTGATGGCGCAGCAGAGAATGCTCCACCATTTGCTGAAAGTCGAGGATGTGCTGCTAAACCGCCTGGAGCTTGGCAACGACGAGTAGCACGCAGACGCTCTGAGGCAGGACGCAGAAGACAGACGCTTTGAAACAGAACGGGGAAAACAGACTGGAGGGATATACGAAAATGCCGGAGCTGCCGGAAATGGAGACCTATCGCAGACTGCTGCAGGAGCGTTTAACCGGACAGGCGATTACAGATGTCAGCGTGCAGCGGGAGAAAACGATCAATATACCCGCAGCGGCCTTTGAAGAGCATGTGAAAGGCACTGCTTTTTCCACGGTCGAACGCAGAGGAAAGCACATCTTGTTCCGGCTGCAATCGGGCCGTGTTTTGTTGCTGCATCTCATGCTCGGCGGTTTTCTGTACTGGGGGACCGCGGAGGACAAGCTCGACCGGACTGCCCAGATGACGATCTCAGTGGGACGGCACGTTCTCTACTTTCACGGGCTGCGCCTCGGGTACTTGCATCTGCTGACGCAGGAAGAAGCGGAAAACCGGTTGGCGAAGCTCGGTCCCGAGCCGCTCGACCCCCTGTTTACCGCAGAGCAGTTTACCCGCTTGATACAGAAAAAGCGCGGCGTTCTGAAAGCCGCGCTGGTCGATCAGCATGTGCTTGCCGGCATTGGCAACTGTTATGCCGACGAGCTTTGTCATCACGCAGGGATCTTGCCGCTCCGCCGCATCCCTTCCCTCCAGCCGGAAGAGGAAAAACGGCTGTTTCACTCGCTGCAGGCTGTCCTCCACGATGCCTTGGAGCACGGCGGCTACATGGAAACGCCGTTTTTCCGCGGAGACGGTCTGACGGGCGGCTACAATGAACACTGCCGCGTCTATGATCGCGGAGGCGAGCCGTGCCCCCGTTGCGCTCATCCGATTACACAGGACATATGGTCATCCCGCAAAGTGTTCTACTGCACAGGCTGTCAGCAATGAAAAAGCCAGTCAGCCTTTTCTCTCCATCTGACGGGTCATGAATACCTGCTCATTGCCTGATGGGGCAAATCCCGCTTCCTCCAGTACCCGAAGAACCGTTTCCTGTGAGGCCGGGAAATTAAAGGTTCCCCTACGGCACGTATAGTCAAGCGGCCCGTAGGCATGGGCGAGCGCAAAACGAACGATGTCCTCCGCATCCGCTCGGTCAGGGTGATATGCACACTGACGCAAGGTGATCGCAGCCAGCTTTCCTTCCTCGTCGAAGGTCCGTTTGTACAAGGCGTAGCCAAGCGTCTCGCCCAGGGCATCCTCCACAAATACAGCCTCACCGTCGCGGAGGCTTTGCCACTGATTCTGCCAGGGAATGCTCGCCGGGGAAAAGGAAAGCGAAGCGGACTCCTGCGGAATTCCCCTGCGAATCCGGTACGGAAGCGAGGCCGGATCGCCGAACGGATGCGCGCTGGCAAACGCTTCATTATGCTGCCAGAACAAGAGCTTGTCAACCACTTCATAGCCGAGCTGCCGGTACAGCGAGATCGCCTTGTCGTTTTGACTGACTGCCTCCAAAGTGGCCAGCTCCACCTCCGCTTCCCGGTACAGGGCAAGTGTGGCTTCCATCAAGCTTTTGCCCAAGCCCTGACGCCGGTACTCTGTCGCTACTCCGGTGCCGCCGTTCCAGGCCACCTTTTTTCCGCCAATCGTTCTCACACCGCTCGCCACAACCCCCACCGGCGCTCCGTCTGCAAAGGCAACGACGGAAAGGGAAGCAGCATACCCTTCGGTTCCCAGCCTTTGAATCATGTTTTCCACCGTCATATTGACAGGGAAAAAGTACCCCTCAAATCCTCTGTTCCAGGCCTCGGTAATTTCAGACAACGTACACTCCGGAAAACGCTTGATGGAAATCGTGGACACGGGTAATCACTCTCCGTCTTTTTTATAAAAAGCTCGACTTCACCCATCCTTCGGCGAGATTTGCATGGATGCAGGAAGCAAGGAGTGGAATGGTCTTGGTTCGATAAAAAATTTTTAATCAATAAATTCGCAAGATTCAATCGTTTTGTTTTGGTTTCGATCATCCTGGCCATATCGCTTCACTCGAAAAGAAAACCTCTTGTTTACGTGGCTGAAGAAGGAAGAAAGCTGTGTCAGCCTACTCTTCCTTCTTGCTGTTCAGCTTCTCATCGATCTCGGAAAGTTCGTCCAGCACTTCCGTCCCGAACCAATCCGTCAGCTTGCCGCGGGCCTTTCCTTTGACATCGTCGTCAATATAGACAGCGACCATGAGCAAGGCTCCGATCAGCGTTGTCAGGTCATCTCCATATCCCACGACCGGCGTAATATCCGGCACCACATCCAACGGAGTGATGAAGTAGCCCAACGCCCCTAATATGACCGTTTTCGCCCACGCAGGCGTTTTGGGATTTTGCAGGGCGTAATAGAGCAGCAGCGCTACGTAAACTACTTTTCCTCCCGCTTTTTTGGCGAACTTCTTCACTTTGTCCCAAAAGGATTCTTCCGTGTACACCTTCGTATAATTATCGGACATGCTCTCGCCTCCAATAGTCATCTATCTTGGATAGTAAAAGTATCGTAGTACGTTTCCGGCATAGAAAGCAAGCGGGAGGTAGTACCTGTATTGCTTGAGTGCTTGCAGTGTTTGCAGTGTTTGCAGTGTTTGCATTGCCTGCATTGCCTGCATTGCCTGTATTGCCTGTATTGCTTACAGTAACTGCAATGTCTGCCCCTCCTGTCTCTTAACCGCACCTGCATGGTAAGATAAAGAAAGATGCTGTCAGGCTTGGCCGCTCAACAAATCAGCCTTTTCCTTTGACAGCCGCGAATCCACGTAAATGAGGGAACATCATGGAGAAATCGTCCAAAATCATACTGTTTGCAGGAGGAAATCTGGGCAGTTGGGCTTTGGAAGAAATAGACGAGGATGCCTTTTTGGTCGGAGTCGACCGAGGAGCGTTATTTTTGATACAAAACGAGAGACGTCCCCATCTGTCCATCGGGGACTTCGACTCGGTCACACCCGATGAGCGGGAGATCATCTGCCAAAACAGCGAGGAAATGCGTTCCTGCGACCCGGTCATGAAGGACTTGACTGATACGGAGATGGGCCTTCTCTGGGCGCTGGAGCAGCAGCCGGCTGAGATCGTTCTCGTCGGAGCGTTGGGCTCCCGGTTCGACCATACGCTTGCCAATGTTCACTTGCTGTCAAAAGGGCTGAAGGCTGGCGTGCCCTGCCGGATCGTGGACGAAAAAAACGAGATCATGCTCGTCACCGACCGAATCACCCTGCGGAAAAGCCGGTATTCCCACGTCTCCCTGCTGCCGCTCACAGAGACGGTCAGCGGAATCACCCTATCCGGCTTTCAGTACCCGCTGGACAAGGCGACTCTGCGGATGGGCGACACGCTGGGCATAAGCAACGTACTGGTTTCGGAAACCGGAACGGTTTCGATCGAGGCCGGTTGCCTGATTGTGATTCAGAGCATGGATTAGACAGTGAATCTCTCTGGCTGCGGGGAGAAGCTTTTTTTCTACTTTCAAAAAGCGGCTGCGGTGGAGAGAAGCCTGTTTCCACTCTCCGCTCCGGTCTTCGTCCCGCAAAGAAGCTGGGACTGTCCGCTCCGCAATGCTCCCGAGGGAATCGCAAAACGACGCGCAGCTGCGAAGTGTATTCATAGGTTGCGATTCTGCTTCCTCGGGATCATTGCGGAGCTGGGCCGGACTTCGCTAGTCGCTCCGACTGGAAACAGGCTTCTCTGGCGAGCGGGATTTGCTTCTCCCAGCTTTAAAGAGCATGTGGGATCGTTCAAAGGTGTCTAAGGTTCACCTGTCAGTAGGTTGGCTTCTAATTGACTACGGATTTCGAGCAAAAAGTCATGACCACAACTCTGGCTAAAAACCTCCGCAAGCATTTATCAGCAACTGACTTCATGTTGTTTAAGGCCCACGACAAGCCTGATCTCAGCAATCTGACGGATGTTCATTTATACGAGCTTCCTTGCAAACCAGCCTCTCTAAAAACAGTTCGGGCGTATGTCCGAACTGTTTTTTACGAGAAAACCAACAGATGTAGAGATGAAAAAGGAGAAAACCGCGAAGGTCTTTGGGACACCTCCCAGGCGGAATGGAAAAAGCAAAACACGCTTTTAGCGTCCAACTCTGAAACGCTCCATCGAGCAGTCTGCTTTTGGACGCGGTTTTGCTTTTGGAATGGAGCCGGCCAGTCCAGCCCCTTCGCAGTGTCCCACCGAACCTTGAGCTGTTTTCTCCTTTTTCATCTCCTCCACTAGAGCCGGTCCAACCACAAAAAAGAAAAGCGACTGCGTTTGAAGAGAAGCCTGTTACCGCTCCCCGCTCCGGCCTACGTCCTCCAGAGGAACGGTGCCTACCTGCATACTCACATCATTCATGGCTCGCTCATTTTCTAAAGCTTACGACCGAGCCGCAGTCGCCTCTTCCAGCTCCGCCTGCAAAGGAAGCTGCCAATCGATCTCCTGCATTCCCTGCGAACGCAAAAACTGGTTGGTCCGCGAAAAGGGGCGGCTGCCAAAGAATCCGCGATTGGCCGAAAACGGGCTTGGATGCGGAGACGCAATGATGAAATGCTTGTTCGTATCAATAAATGACGCCTTTTCCTGCGCATGCCGTCCCCACAGAATAAACACCAGCGGCGTTTCCCGGTCGTTCAAAGCGGCGATCACCCGGTCCGTAAAAATTTCCCAGCCTTTGCCTTTATGAGAGTTGGGATTTCCTCCCCGTACCGTCAACACCGTGTTGAGCAGCAGCACGCCCTGCTTGGCCCAATTGACCAAATACCCGTGCTGCGGGATCGTACAGCCCAAGTCGCTTTGAAGCTCCTTGTAAATATTTTGCAAGGACGGCGGCGTCGCTACCCCCGGCTTGACAGAAAAACTGAGTCCATGTGCCTGACCAGGACCGTGATACGGGTCCTGGCCGAGGATGACGACCTTGGCTTCCCGATATGGTGTGAGGTGAAGCGCATTGAATATATCGTACATGTCAGGATAGATTGCCTGGCTCTGGTATTCTGTTTTCAAAAATTCACGAAGCTGGATGTAGTATGGCTTTTCAAACTCGTCCGCCAATATCTCAGCCCAATCGTTCCGCAAAATAGACATGCTAGACACCTGCCTTTTCTCAGTAAAGCTTTCCCTCTATCATACCCTCTTCTAATTTGCTAGAAAAGAGACCGGGAAATCATCCCGCCATCAGACGGGCCTTCTTTCCTTGCCTGCCCGGGAAAACCATCCCCCTGCTAGGACCAACGCAGAGGGAACAGAATGCCTTTTTCCCGGTTTCTGGGCGTTCGCTCCTATGACCCTTGCTTGATAGCTTGGTCCTATGTTTTTTGTCATAATATCCCTTGGAATTCATTCATAGAAATAGAGATGGGAAAGAGGGTTTTTCATGAAGTGGGATGTGAAGTCATTTGTTGGGGGAATTGTCGTGGGATCAGCACTGTTCTCCGGACTGGCCTTGGCGGCACCAGCGTACCCGGATTCAAGCGAGATCAACAAGACGCCGTTCACCTATTATTTTGACGGAGTGCCAAAATCACCAGCGATGGACGTACAAGGAATATTGTACAAAAATTCAGTCTATGTACCCATCCGTTTTGTCGCGGAAAATCTCGGCAAGTCAGTCATTTACGACGGGAAAACCAAATCGATCTATCTCGGCAAGCTTCCCGCCGGGAAAATGTATTCCAAAATGGAAGCCGTCGAGCTGGTCAAAAAGAAATTCGCGGGCAGCCTGACACCGCAGCATATCGTCGAATACGATCATGACGACGAAAAAGGGCACTACGTCATCCAGATATACCAGACCGTAGTGAACAACTTCCAATCCGGCGACAGCTACACGAGCACGTATGGATGGTTTGTCGTCAATCCGAATACGGGTGAAATTCGTTCATTGCTTCAATAGCGACAGCATTCATTTTCACGTTTGGCCAAAGTCGCCTTCTGTCCGTTTATTTGGCGCTTGGCAGGCAAACCATGCAATGTCGCAGGAGTTTGTACCGGTCTTTTATTGACATAATCGACCATTCATGCAGAAAGCAGCGGCCCCAAAAGGGACGCTGCTTTTTTGCGACCCCAAGGCTGCTTTTCCCGGGGCTGGCGCTCGTAGAATAGGCCAAGACTGAGGTGACTGACAAGCATACACTCCGCCGAACCACAGTCAAATCAGCCTGTGCTTCTCCAGCTTTCGGTAAAGCGTGGACAGGCTGATTTGCAGCTCCTCCGCAATCCTCGTCTTGTCGCCCCCCCATTTGGGCGAGCGAAAATACTGCTGCAAAATATCTCGCTCATACACGGCTACCATATCCTCCAGGCTTCCGCTGGCCGCCTCGCCTCCCGTCTGTTCAGATACTGCCGGCAGCTCAAGCTGCGCCAGGTATTCCGGCAAGTCGCCAGCTCCGATCACCGTATCCTCGGCCATATTGACCATGTATTCGATCGCGTTCTCCAGTTGTCTGATGTTTCCCGGCCAATCATAGCCTTTCAACCGTTCCATCACGTCCAGATCGACCTCTATTCGACCTTTTTGCAGGAGGGCTCCATACTTGTTCAAAAAATGGTGAATGTAGAGCGGAATGTCCGCCCGCCGCTCCCGAAGAGGCTGCAGCCGAAGCGGAATGACGTTTAGCCGGTAGTACAAATCCTCCCGAAACGCACCTTCCCTCACCATGCTTTCCAAATCCCGATGTGTCGCCGCGATGACCCGCACGTCCACAGCGACAGGCTTGACGCTGCCTACGCGGTCCACCGTCCGCTCTTGCAGCACGCGAAGCAGCTTGGGCTGGAGCGAAAGCGGAATATCTCCGACCTCGTCAAAAAAAATCGTGCCCTTGTGCGCCAGCTCGAATTTCCCCGGCTTTCCCTCTCGTCTCGAACCGGTAAAAGCTCCTCCCTCGTAGCCAAACAGCTCGCTCTCCAGGAGGGTTTCCGGAATCGCCGCGCAGTTTACAGCTATAAATGGATGCGCAGCGCGGTTGCCTTCGCTGTGAATCGCACGCGCCAACAGCTCCTTGCCCGTCCCGCTTTCACCGCGAATCAGCACTGTAGAGAGGCTGTCTTTCACCTTTTTCGCTTTGCGGATGACCTCCTGCAAGCCGGTTTCCGCTCCGATCAGCTGGGCGAAATAGACGGCCTGGGCAGGGTCATAGGGCAATTCCTCCTGGATATTGCAGCCTTGTCTGCTCTCTTCCTCCAGCTCCAGCAGCTTGTGCACGATCAGAGCACTGGTATGGTGCAAAAACGTCATCAGCTTTTCCGAATGCTGTAGCATCTTCTCTTTTTGCTCGGGCAAAAAACCGATGAGGCCGATCACACCAACGGTCTTTTCCCGTTTGTGAACCGGAAACCCGATCGTCGCGAGCTCCCTGCACTGCAGCAGAAACTTGCAGTTCATGCACTGGGATTCGTTCTTCTTCATGTCGTAAATGATACCCGGCTGCCCGGTCTGCAAAATCATCCGAAAAAACGAACCTTCCGGGGCTGGCAAACCGATCAGGTCCCGGTAATCTCCGGTTCCGCTGACCCGGATGCCCTGTTCATCCAGAATAGTGACATCAAGCCCCAGCACCTCCGCAATATTATCCGCGTACCCCTGAATAAATGTGCGGATGCGAGAAAATTCCGTCATGCCCCGACCTCCCTGCCATTTCCCGGTCAAACGTTACACGCCGGCAGACACGTGATTCGCAAGCGGCCGAAGCGCCTGCTCCAGATCTTCGATAATGTCCGACACATCCTCCAGGCCCGTAGACAGCCGGATCAACCCTTCCGTAATATGAAAGGCTTCCCTCTCCTCTGGCGGTATGGAAAAATGCGTCATGGACGCTGGATGCTGAACCAGTGTTTCCGGATCTCCCAAGCTAAACGATATCATAGCCAGGCGCAGTCCGTTAATGAAAGATTTTGCTGCTTCATATCCGCCCCTTACTTCAAACGAAACAATTCCGCCCATCCCGCTCATCTGCCTTTTCGCCAGCTCGTGCTGCGGATGCGAGGCAAGACCCGGATAATACACCCGTTCGATCGCCGGATGCGCCTCCAGATACCGGGCAATCGCCTCCGCGCTCTGGCAGTGCTGGCGAATCCGCAAGCCCAGCGTCTTGAGCCCGCGCAAAATCAAAAAGGCATCCCAGGCGTTCAAATTTTGGCCCAGATCACCCATGATATTTTTCCGAATAAACCGGATCACATCCTGTTTGCCAACGATGAAGCCAGCGATCACATCGCCATGGCCGTTTAGATACTTGGTCGCGCTGTGTACGACCACATCGGCCCCCAGTTCCAGAGGCTTTTGCAGGTACGGCGTCATGAACGTATTGTCGACAATGACCGTAAGTCCGTGCTCGTGGGCCAGTCGGGAAAGCTCCCGGAGATCCAGGACTGTCAGACATGGATTGGAAGGCGTCTCCAGATAAAGCACCCGCGTGTTCGGCTTGATCGCCTGTTTCACAGCAGCGAGCTTGGTACAATCGACAAAATCGACCTCAATCCCGTAGCGTGGAGCAAGCGAAGTCAAAAATTTATGGCTGCCGCCGTACACATCCTTGGTACATACGACGTGGTCACCCTGCTTCAAAAAAGCGAGCAAAGCCCCGGAGATCGCCGCCATGCCGCTGCTGACGCCCAAAGCCGCCTCGCCATTCTCCAACGCGGCGATCTTCATCTCCAAAGAAGCAATCGTAGGGTTGCCGTAGCGTCCATAGTACGTTCCCTCCCTCTCCCCGGATACAACCGCAGCCGCGGCATCCGCATCGGAAAACGCATAAGCCACCGCCGGTACAACTGCCGGAGCTACCGCCCCCGTCTTATCGCAAGGCTGATGCCCGGCATGAATCAACGCTGTATCCATCTTCCATTTTTTTGCGTCCATGATGCTTCTTCCTCTCACTGTTCGTTTGCCTTTTACTTTTGCAAGGATTGTGCCAATTCTGCAATTAACTTAAATACCGAAACTAAGCGTTCCAAAACCGCCTTATTTTCCTTACCAACACGGTGTTTTTCCCTATTGGAGAAAAAGGCCGGAAACCGACCCGCAAATTTCCCCAACAAATCTACACCCGTTTTTTCGCATTTTCGCTAAACGTTTTAGCAAAACTGACAATCAGTGTGGAGAATGGACTTTGAAAGTGAAGAATGAAGGCTCGGGTGTCTGACTGACTACTGCGTACTCGAGCGTTTGAGTGGGCGCTGCGACCAACTGATAAAACCTAAAAGCTGTAGAGATGAAAACGGAGAAAAACGCGAAGGTCTTTGGGACACCAACCCAGGCTCCATTCCAAAAGCGAAACACGCTTTCAGCGTCCAACCTCTGAGATACCCCCTGAAACCGCTGCTTTTGGACGCGGTTTCGCTTTTGGAATGGAGCCGGACAGTCAATCCCGAGCAAGTGTCCCACCGAACCTGTAGCGTTTTTCTCCGTTTTCATCTCCTTCACGAAAGTCAGGCCCAGGTACGCTAGAGTCCGCCCCAGATGCGTATCATCAAGAAAAAAGAAGGAAGCGCCCAAGACGCCCCCTTCTTCAAACAGCCAGGTCCCTCCATCGAAAGACCAAACCACCTACACAAGCAGCCCTCCGTTGCCTTTCGCGTACTTCGCAATCCCCTCTGCCGCCCGGTAAGCAAGCGCCCCCACAGTATCTGTCGGGTTGTAACCACTGTTGTGGGGGAAAGCCGACGCACCGACCACAAACAAATTTTCCACATCCCACATCTGCAAGTAGTTATTCACGGCAGAAGTGTCAGGCGAGGCACCCATGATAACTCCACCCGTATTGTGAGTGGACTGATACGGGGTAATGTCGTATGGGCCAAGCTCGCGCCTCACATCGATATGGGTCGCTCCCATTTCCTTTAAAATTTGTCCACACTTGTCCGCCGTGAAGGCAGCCAATTGACGGTCCTGCTCTTCAAAGTCAAAGGTAATGCGCATCAACGGATCGCCGAAGACGTCCCGATATGTCGGGTCAAGATCGAGGAAGTGGTGCCTGAAGGGCATGGACGCCCCCTGGGCTCCGACTCCGAGGGCCCTGTTGAAATACTTGAGCGAAGCTGCCTTATATTCCTTGCCCCAGTTCGGCGTACCTGAAGGAACCGGATTGTTGGCGATCGGACGCTGTCCGGTCTGCGAAAGGCTGATGCTCGCTCCGTGCAGGAACTTCAGATCGGAGTGATCAAAGTTGTCCCCGTTGTAATCGTCCAGCGTCATGCCGAGAGAGCCTGCTCCTGCGTACAGGTTAAACTCCTTGTCTTCAAAGAAGCCTGTCGCTCCCCCGCGGATTACCTGATACGCATAGTTCTTCCCGATTACTCCTCTTCCGGTAGCCGGATCGTACGGACGGCCCAGCTTGGACAAGAGCAAAAGACGGGCGTTGTTGAACACGTAGCTGGTCAACACGACAATGTCCGCCGGCTGTTCGAATTCCTCTCCGGTCGTCACGTCTGTGTAGAGAACACCTGTCGCCTTGTTGCCGGTATGTAAAATTCTCCGTACATGGGAATGCGTCCGGATCTCAAACTTGCCCGTCTTTTTCGCCACAGGAATCACGGTTACGACCGGGTCGGCTTTGGCTCCGTACTCACAGCCAAACCGCTCGCAATATCCGCAATATTGGCAGGCGGCCCGCGATACTCCATCCGGGTTCGTATACTGCTGCGACAAGTTGGCCGAAGGCATCATGTAGGGGTGAAGCTTCAGCTTTTTAGCCGCTTCGGCAAACATTTTCATGGCCGGTGTCTGCTTCATCGGCGGTGTGGGGTATGGACTTGATCGTTTTCCGGCCAGCGGATTTTCCTCACCGGAGATCCCGCAGAGTTTTTCAAAACGGTCGTAGTACGGCTCCAACTGATCATAGGTGATGCCCCAATCCTGGATGGTCATGCCTTCGGGAATTTTCTTCTCGCCGTACCGCTCAATCGTCTTGCTGCGAATCTCGAAATCATACGGCAAAAAGCGGAAGGTCTGTCCATTCCAGTGGACACCGGCACCGCCCAATCCCGTCCCCAGCAAGAAGGAACCGTAGCTCCGCATCGGCAGCGCTCTGATCCTCGTATTGCTTCGGAAAGTAATCGTTTCCTTGGATAAATCCTGCATCAGCTCGTAGCGGAGAGCGTAGCGCAGCTCGTCGTGGACCATGAAATAGTCCTCCGTTTTTCGCTCTTTCCCTCGCTCCAAACCTACTACAGTCATGCCTTGCTTCGTCAATTCCGAGGCGATGATTCCTCCGCCCCAACCAACTCCGACAATCACGACATCTACCTTGGGCAGTCTTCTGGGCATGTCCGATCCCCCTCTTATCCGTGCTGATGGTCACGCAAGCTTTTTGGTTCCATTTTGACAAATTGGTCTTGCTCGATTACCTGGGTATAAGCCATCTGGTTCCCCGGGTAATTTTTCAGCCTCCAGCCGTCCATGTTTTTGTTGCCGCCGTAAAGCGGATCAGCGTAGACGCCCTCCATCGTGCTGGCACGCAGCATCTTGAAGAAGCCGCTGGCAGAGATGGTGGTCAACTTCACTTCGTCCGCTTCAAAGGCTTTTAATACAGCATCTTGCTGATCTGCCTCCAATTCGTAGAAACGCTTCCCGTATTTCGTTGTACTGTAGTTGTTCATTTCCTGAATCCCGATATCAAAAATTTCCCGCCTTCTGAGCCGGCCTTGATATCCTTGGGTAGCTTCACCGGGATAAAAAGGGCCTTGCATATAATCGCGGGCATTGAATCCCCAATCCCCTGCCAGTTGGTGGTCGATAAAATAAGCTGCACCAAGGGTTCTGGCTCCGGGGCCGTTCTCATCCTCAGGGAAAATCCTCTCTGTCGCCGCATCAACCACCCGGAATTGCTCCGGTGAAAAATACATCAGAGCCTGATTGAAGTCGGCCGGTGCAGGAGCTGCCGCAGGTGGGGGCGGGGCCTGTGTCCTGAGCAAGCTGCCCGCAACGCCGCCTACTACCAGACCGCCCAGAACCAAACCGGAGTTTTTCAAGAATTTCCTTCTTGAAACGGCTTGCTCTTGTCCTTCGTTTGTCTGTGCCAAAGCTACCACCTCCTGAATGTATATCTTTTATGTGTGCAATTCTTCGGCAAAATAACCATTTTCTCCAAAAAAATTTCCAACTGCGGACATCAATAAATAGGCAATAATCGGCAAATCATATCGGGTAGCTGGCAAACACTAATCTGGAGGGATTTTGGATGCGGATACGAAAAATGATCAGCGGGATCGGTGTCATTTGCCTTTTGACTGCGTGTACAAACCAGGCGACACCGAATCAAGGAGGGCAAAACCAAGGAGCAGCGAACCAGGGAGCGCAAACCCAGTCCATGCATCAGCAGGCTGCTCCCGGACACGACCACACGACTGTCATTCCCAGTGTTGACCGCGACAAGAAGCTGACCACCAATCAGTACGGAGCAACAAACAGCGGCATGGGGACAGCCACCTACAGCATGATGGGCAGCTCCGGCTTAAACGACGGCGGACCTTCGTCGAATCTGGAGGCTCGTCTGGCCGCTGCGGGAGTCAACGGAGTCAATGTTCTGGTCGTTCATGACTGCGTCTTCCTCGCTCCGGCAGACGGAAAAACCCTTTCCACCAACTCTATGGACGAGACACAAAACCACCTGCTAAGCCCCTATGAAGGAAGCTCCTACCGCGGACCTTCGCGGCCGACGGACAAAATCGGTACGATGGGCGCAAGCGCTCAAGCACAAACGCTGTCCAAAGCCAAGGATCAAATCGAACGCATTTACGGCGGGGGCGTAGAGATCCGGACTGTCACCAACCCGCAAGCGATAGCCGCCATGGATCGGATCAAGCAAGCGACAAGGCCGGGAAAAGAAAGCGCCAATATCGGGGATGACCTGGCTCTCCTGTTCCGCTCCGGTTCCAAACAGCCGTAAGGGCGGCTTGTGAAAGAAGCTCGGCTTCGTCAAGCTATCGGGGACGGCATCGCGCCCCAAGAACTCCAGCTTCGCTATGTGCTCCGGCGCGATCAGCCTTTATTGCTATGCGTTCCGGTCGTACACATGCAAAAGGGACAGGCTGATCTGGCAACCCAGTCAGCCTGTCCCTTTTCTAGTGGACAAACGATATGATTCTCTCCACCGTCTCTCGCGGGTGGGTAAGCATGAGCAAATGCTGTGCATGGGGAATTTTTTCGCATACAGCACGCGGAACCTTTTGTCTGTATTCGGCTGCTGCCCTCTGAAAAAAACGCTGCTGCTCCCCGTCGGACAGCGTCATCTCGTCTGCGAGCAGCAGCAATACCGGGCATTTCAGCGAGGCAAACAAGGCTTCCTTGTCAAATGCGGCATATGCCCGAAAGTAGCCGTCAAACGCTTCCCGCGGCAGCCTGTAGCCATAAGCGCCGTCTTCCTTTTGCTCCAGCTCGCTCTCCGGCAAGGACGACGGAATGCCGCCCTTTCCATAACGGGCGATATAGGACTCCCTCGCTGCAGCTATCGAAGGAAAGCGGGTTTCTGCCAGTCTGTCTACTGTGGACGCTCTGTCAAAGCCGGGCATCTCTCGCAGGCTATAGAAGCCGCCGTCCAGCAAAATCAAGTGTGTGACTCGTTCCGGGAAGGCTGCCGCAAACATTTGTGCCGGGACCGCCGAGAAAGAGGCGGCAACGATGGCCGCTTGTTCCACTTCCTCCGTATCCAGCAGGGTACGGATATCCTCAGCCAGCTGTTCAAATGTATAGGGCCCCTCTTTGACCGACTCTCCGTGTCCGCGCAGATCAACCGCAATCACCCGGCAACGCTTCGCCAGCTCCGGAAGGATGTGGTCAAATAATCGACTGGTGTTGCGAATCGCATGAAGCAGCAGAAGAGCAGGAGCCTCTGGTCTCCCTGCGACCGTATACGCCAGAACAAGTCCGTTTTTCACCAGCTGCTTTCTTTGTTGTCCGGCCATGATTCCCCCTACCTTCCGCAATGATTCAAACCCGGCACATCCGCATTTTGTGCAAATCAAATCCTCCCGGGTATCAACACGCCCATATGTTCAGGATGAATGCGGGCGAAGTAAAGCAATACGGCAACGACAACAAAACCGCAAGCCAGTACGACGAGCTCTTTGGATTTCCATTTGGGCATTCGGTAAAAGCGATGCTGGCGGTTTCTCATCCGGAACCCTTTCGCGTCCAGCGCATTGGCGATCAACTGCACGCGCTTGAGCGAGCTGAAAATGAGCGGAACCAGAACGAAGCCATACTTTCGCATCCTCTCCGGAATGCTTCCTTCACTGAGCTGCAGGCCCCGCACCATCTGGGCTTCCCGGATCGTGACAAGGTCATGCTTGACGAGAGGGATAAAACGAAAAATCAGCGAGAGCAAATAACTGACGGAAAATGGAACACCGATCCCCTTCAGTCCCATCGCCATTTCCCGGGGACTGGTTGAAAACAGGTAATACATCGACAGCAGAGCCACGTTTGCCAGCCTTAGTCCCATGCCTAATGCCCACAGGACACCTACGTCCGTCACTTGGATCGGATAATTGACCAAAGGGATCCTGCTGCTCCAATACGGATGGCCGATGCTGGTAAACGGCAGCCACGTGATCGCCGCAAACACGGCCCCGATTCCCCCGATCAACAGGTAGCCCTTCAACATCGATCGGCTCCACCCCAGCTTGGCGATCAACAAGGCATTGATCAGCAAAACGACCGCGAGAAATCGCGGGTCTTGAAACAGAAACGGCAACGTCCCCAGCAAGATAAACGACAGCAGTACAAAACTAGGATGAGCGTGTTTCATGCAGCATTCTCTCCTCTGTCACCCGCACCTTAGCCTGCTCCAGTGTGAGCGGTACAGGCTCGCTCCAGCCTGCGGCAACGCCGAAACGATAAACTGCAGGGGCCTCCACCTGGGCTTTCATCAGCACTTCCTGTCGGGCAAAAACCTCTTGTGGCGTCCCGTCGCACAGCAGCCTCCCCTGATGCATGACCAGCACGCGCAAGGCGTATTCTGCCACCAGCTTCATGTCATGGGTCACGACGATGATCGTATGGCCGGCCTGGTGCAGCTTTCGCAACAGCGCCATGATATCCCGCACGCCGCGGTAGTCCAGCCCTGTCGTCGGCTCATCCAGCACGATCGCCTCCGGCTTCATCGCCAAAATAGAGGCCACCGCAATCTTTTGCCGGGTCCCTTTGCTCGAAAAATACGGCTCGGCTGAGCGCATCTGCTCAAGTCCCACAGCAGCCAGAGCTTCTGTGACGCGCTGTTCTATCTCAGTCTGCGGCAGCCCCAGGTTTTTCGGCCCGAAAGCGACTTCTTCGAAAATGGTTGATTGAAAAATCTGATGATCAGGATTTTGGTAGCAGTACGTCACGGTGCGAGACAGCTCAGCAACCGATTGTTCACGCGTATCTCTTCCTTTTACTGTGACTGTCCCGCTCGTCGGTTTGTACAGACCGTTGCAATGCTTGGCCAGCGTCGTTTTCCCGGAGCCATTTCCGCCGATAATGGCGATGAGTTCGCCTCGATCCACGTTCAGGGAAACATCCTTGAGCACCTGCTTGTCAGCTTCATAGCCAAATGAGACGTTCTCAAAACGGATCAAGCTGCTCATGTCTCATCCCTCCTGCCGCTTATGCGAGCTTCGCGGTACCACTCGGCCAACTCATCCACATGGAGCGGCACCCCGTATTTGTTCGCGGTGATGACGCCTGTCCGGCACATCTGCAAATACAACTGTATGACATCGGGGACGAGAATTCCGTGCTTCTCAAGCTCCTCCACCTTGCCAAAAAACGGACGTACGGGCAAATCGAGTTCAATCCGCCCGTCCGCCAAGAGCAAAATGCGATCGCAAAATTGAGCCAATTCCTCTGTCGCGTGGGAAGAGACGACTATCGTGATTTCCTGCTCCCGCTTTAGCTGTGAAAGCAGTTGAAACACTTCCCTAGCTCCTTTTGGGTCCAGCTCGGAGGTAGGCTCATCCAAAAGCAAGATTCGGGGTTGATGGGCCAATGCCGAAGCGATGGCCACCCGTTGCTTCTCTCCTCCGGATAATTCAAAGGGAGAGCGGAGAGCAAAGCCTTCCAGACCGACCAGCTTGAGGACTTCACCAATCCGCTGCTCGATTTCCTCATCCGCTTGCCCGCTGTTTTCCAAACTAAAGGCGATCTCTTCCTCTACCGTAAGGCCGATAAACTGTGTCTCCGGGTCTTGAAAGACGATGCCCAACTCCCCGGTGACCCGGCGTTCGCCGGAAAACTGCCCGGAATAATTGCGCGGTACCAGCCCGCCCAAAGCCAAAAGAAGCGTTGTTTTGCCCGCGGCAGAGGGGCCGACGATTCCCACCACTTCGCCCGGATAGAGGGAAAGATTGATGTCGGATAGCGCATGCTTGGCGCTATCCTCGTACTGCCAACGAACGTTCTCCAAACGGAGCAGCGGCTGACCGGTCACGGACGAAGCCCGCCTTCTTCAATGGAAAGCAGTCCATTGCCGTGTGCTCGTCCCCGGTACAAGCCTGCCCGCTTCACAAACGGATACAGCAGCTTTAGCAGAACTGGCCCCAGTATTGCCGTCGATACTGCCTGATTCAAAAAGACGGTCGGAATAAACAAGGTTGCGATGGCCATCGGCGTAAAGCCAAGCGCCACATTGATCAAAATCGAGCAGGCCACCACTGCAGAGGCAATCAATACAACAAATATGTAATATTGCAAGATGCTGCGCCCTGTTTTCAAGGCCGGATGACTGACAGCCAAATAACCGATCAATCCTCCTAAAAAGTTGCCGATGAAGCCGACGATGACTGCATGCGGCGGTGTGCCTCCCGTCAGCAGATCGCTGGCCACGTTTCCAAATGCTAGACCCAGGCAGCCGGGAATGCCAAACAAAATGCCGAAAACAGGCTGCAGCGCATTCGCCGGTCGAAGCGGTACGGATGGAGCTAATTTGATGTTAGCGAGCATAATCAAGGCGACCGCGTACAAGGCCGCCGTGACGACGATCAGGACAAAGTCGACAGTCGTCCACTTTCGCCGAAAGAGAGACGTTCCCATCTCTAGTAACCTCCTTTATCTATGAAAACGGTTTACATGATCATGATGCTAGTTTACCCCTCCGCGCTGACTCTCGCAATGGCTTGAACAGGTTTATAGATGGACTTGGGTACAGCAAATCTTCTTTAATCTGCTAGGGCCATTTTGATAAGAACGTCAGATGGATACCGGGGGTAGCGATAGTAGTTTTTTAGAATGAGCGTTGTTCGGGCTTTGGGGGGAGGAGATGAAACAGGAGAAAAACGCTCCAGGTTCGGTGGGACACTTGCCGGGGGTAATCCTGGCCGGCTTCGTTCCAAAAGTGGAACCGCGTCCAAAAGCAGCCCGTTCGCAGAAGCCTCTCAGAGGTTGGACGCTAAAAGCGTGTTCCACTTTTGGAACGAAGCCTGGGTATGTGTCCCAAAGACCTTCGCGTTTTTCTCCTGTTTCATCTCTACAGCTTTTGTTTTCTCCCCGAGATACCCGAAAGAACCCGCGACGACAGAGAAGCATATTTCCAGGCGGAGCGACTAGCGGAGTCCAGCCCAGCGGAACAACGAAATCGCGGGAATCAGGAGCGTAACTCTGATTGGGCTTCGGAACGGCTGCTGCTTTTACGCTCCCCCGCGAATCGTTGTAGAGCGGACAGTCTCGGCTCCCTTGCGGACGCAGACCGGAGCGCAGCCTGGAAATATGCTTCTCTCACTGCAGCCACGTTCCTAATCCTATGTAGCCAATAAAAAAAGCTGTTGAACGCCTCAATGAGACTTCAACAGCTTTCTGCTTTGCATTCTCTGTTATCCCTGCTGCTTCGGCAGTTCAAACGAGCTCTTCAAGGAAACAATCCGGTTGAACACCAGCTTGTCTTCTGTCGTATATTTCGGGTCGACATTAAAGTATCCGTGACGGAAGAATTGGTATTTGTCGTGGGGCTTGGTCTCTTTCATGTTAGGCTCCACGTATCCGTTCACGATCTCCAAAGAGTTTGGATTGATATTGTCAAGGAACGTGGTTCCTTCCTCCTGATCATCCAAAATCAGCGGTTCATACAGGCGGAACTCCGCAGGGAGCGCATGCTTGGCGTCTACCCAGTGGATCGTTCCTTTTACTTTGCGACCGGTAAAGCCGCTGCCGCTCTTCGTTTCAGGGTCATACGTACAGTGGATTTCGACGACATTGCCTTGCTCATCCTTGATCACGTCCGTGCACTTGATGAAGTACGCGTGCTTGAGCCGTACTTCATTTCCCGGGAACAGGCGGAAATACTTGCTCGGCGGGTTCTCCATGAAGTCGTCCTGCTCAATGTAGATTTCGCGGGAGAATGGAATTTGTCTGGTTCCCATTTCCGGATTTTCCGGGTTGATCTCCGCATCCAGCAGCTCGACCTGGTCTTCCGGATAATTGGTGATGACCACTTTCAGCGGGCGCAGTACAGCCATCGTCCGCGGCGCTTTCAGCTTCAGGTCCTCGCGGATGAAGTGCTCCAGCATTTTTTCATCCACGGTGCTGTTGCTTCTGGCCACACCGATTTCCCGGGCAAATGTACGGATGGACTCAGGAGTAAAGCCGCGGCGGCGAAGTCCCGAAATGGTAGGCATGCGCGGATCATCCCATCCGTCTACTACCTGTTCGTCGACCAACTGTTTCAGCTTCCGTTTGCTCATTACCGTATTGGTCAGGTTCAACCGGGCAAATTCGTATTGTCTCGGCACGTTTTCCATTTCACATTCGCGGACAACCCAGTCGTACAGCGGGCGATGATCCTCGAACTCAAGCGAACAGAGAGAGTGGGTTACGCCCTCGATAGCGTCCTCCAGCGGGTGTGCATAATCATACATCGGGTAGATGCACCATTTGTCTCCCGTGTTGTGGTGGGTAGCATGCGAAATCCGGTACAAAATCGGGTCACGCAGGTTGATATTGGGGGAGCTCATGTCGATTTTGGCGCGCAACACCTTTTCGCCGTCCTTAAACTCGCCGTTGCGCATCCGCTGGAACAAATCCAGGTTTTCTTCCACCGACCGGTCGCGGTAAGGGCTGTTTGTACCCGGCTCCGTCAAGGTCCCTCTGGTTTGGCGGATTTCTTCCGGGGACAGATCACATACGTAAGCCAGTCCTTTTTTTATCAACAGAACGGCGCGATTGTACATTTCCTCAAAATAATCCGATGCAAAGAACAGTCCGTCCCACTCAAAGCCAAGCCATTGTACGTCTTCCTTGATCGCTTCTACGTACTCCGTGTCTTCTTTCACCGGGTTGGTGTCGTCAAAACGAAGATTGGCTCTGCCATTGAATTCCTTTGCCAGTTCAAAATTAAGGCAAATCGCTTTGGCATGTCCGATGTGCAAATACCCGTTTGGCTCCGGAGGAAAGCGGGTAACGATTTCCCCGACTCGGCCCTCTCGCAGGTCTTCCAGGACAATGTTGCGGATAAAGTTGGATGATGATGCCGATTTATTTTCCACAGAAATTCAACCTTTCCCTTCACCTTTACATTCCATAATACTGATTCCCCGGCGATAGTTCAACAAATTCGCCCGGCTTCTGATGTTGGGCCGATGCATCATCGTTATCAGTCACCCCTTGGCCAACCGGCTTGTAGCAAGAATCACCTTCTCTGGACCAGGCGCTTTTACAAACCGCCCTTCAGAGGGTTTTTACTATCATAAGCAGGAGAGCCCCCGTGGGTGTTCACACGATGTATATAAATTGAAGTTGTTTCCAAAAGATTCCCATTTTATCCTACAGGCAGAAACATATTTTATGATTGGGGTGATCTGTTGTGAGTGTGCTTGAAAAAATCAATACACAATCCTCCTTTTTTACATTGGCAGAAATTGCGGAAGGTGTTTTTGCCGCCGTTATCAAAGCAGGCACAGGAGCCATGGGCAATGCCGCCATCGTCGATCTGGGCGATCGGACGGTCGTTTTTGACACCATGTACACGCCCAAGGCAGGGCTTGCACTGCGAGAAGCAGCCGAGCAATTGCTTGGACGCCCTGTATCGTTGGTTATCAATTCCCATTTCCACTTTGACCATGTGGGCGGCAACCAAGTCTTTTCCGATGCCATTATCCTCTCCACAGAAACCACCAAAAATCTCATGCTCGAGCGTTGTACAAGCCTCGTCCAATTCGCAAAGCAGCACCCCGAATACCCTGACAAGGTTCGCCAATCTTTGGAAGCCGAATCAGATCCGGAAAAGCAAAAGGAGCTTCGCACCGACCTCGGAGACATTCTCGCCCTTGACGCTGCACTGCCTACGTTCTCCGCGACCCCTGCCTCCCTGACATTTTCTGATTCTGTCACGCTCCACGGCTCGAAGCGAACTGCCGTACTGACCGCCAAAGGAAACGGACACAGCACATGCGACTCTGTCCTGTACCTGCCCGAAGACCGCGTTCTTCTGGCCGGCGACCTGCTTTTTGTGCAAAATCATCCCAGTATGCAGACAGGAAATCTTTCCCACTGGGTCTCCGTTTTGAAGGCTTGGAAAGACCTGCCCATTTCGGCAGCAGTCGGCGGCCACGGCCCGGTCGGAGACCATCAAACTGTGGATAGCTGTCTTCACTATTTGGAAGCTTTGTGGGACCAAGCCAAGCATCTGGCCGAGAACGGCTCCACACCCGAAGCCATCGAAGCAATCCCCATACCCGAACCATATGCCTCCTGGAGCTATCCCAGCCTCTTTGCTCGCAACCTTCAACAGCTTAGCCAGCAGATCTTAGCCGTTTCGGAGTAAGAAAGAGAAACGGAAGACGGATATGCATCTGTTTGAAAAAAATAAATAAATTTTTCACTAAAGTACTAGTCCAATATTACCGAATATAGGTAATGGATAGATATTTTTTGCATCTATGGAATCAGATTCAATCTTACGAATCTTTTCCCATATGTACAATTTTTCATATGTACTAAGTTTCACAAATTGCGTTCACTATCTTATTTCACATTGATATCGATAATGGCAAACCCGGGGAAATCCGGCGACGCAAAGCTACAGGGGCTACCTCCAGCAAATGGACAAGCCAGCCAGCTGCCGAAGTATTGATGTAGGACCAAAGACCAATGATCCTATGTCATTGGTCTTTTTGTGTTGTTATGCAAAGGAGGTGATGCCAATCGATTTTGACCCGAACCGTTCAACCTTTCATGCTTCGACCGTACACAACAAGGAGGATGGAAAGTGAAAAAGTCAATCTGGAAGAAACTCTCTGTTTTAGCGCTGACCGCGACGATCGGTCTGTCCAGCTTCACAACTGCCGCAGTGGAGGCGGCAAATCGCCCCACAACAATGTCGCCAAACGGCATGGTTACGGCTCCTCACTACCTGGCTACAGCCGCAGCTCTCAAAACACTCGAGGAGGGCGGAAACGCAGTCGATGCCGCGATTGCCGCCGCGTCTACGCTCGCCGTTGTTTACCCGCACTACACGTCGATTGGCGGCGACAACTTCTGGCTGATCTACAATGCAAAGACGAAAGAAGTAAGAGCGCTGAACGGAAGCGGTCGAGCTGGTGAAAAGGCAACGATCGAATATTACAAAAAGAAAGGCTACGAAAAAATTCCTTCCCGCGGGTACGAGTCCGCCAACACGGTCCCTGGTGTCGTTTCCGGTTGGTGGGAAGCGTACAACTACGCACACAAGGAATTGGCTGGAGATAGCAAGCTGAAATGGGACAGACTGTTGGAGCCGGCGATTGGATATGCGGAAAAAGGCTATCCGGTCTCTCCCAACCAAGTGTACTGGACCAAATACGCGATCGATCCGACAGACAACGATCTGAAAAATCTGCAGCGCTTTGAAGGGTTCCGCAAGACCTACCTGAAAGCGAACGGCGAGCCGTACCAGGCCGGCGAAATCCTCAAGCAGGAGGATCTGGCGAAAACGTTGAAAGTGATCGCCAAAAAAGGCGCAGACGGTTTTTACAAAGGCGAGATCGCCGAAAAAATCGTAAAAGACATGCAGGCAAACGGCGGTTTGCTGACTCTGAAAGACTTTGAAAAGCACACGTCCACCTGGGCTGATCCGATCACCGTCGACTATCGCGGATACCAAGCCTACAACGTACCGCCCAACTCTCAAGGCATGGCCTCATTGTCGATTCTGAACATATTGAACAACATTGACCTGAAGAGCATGGGCGAAGGCACGCCGGATTACTACCACGCTATCGTGGAAGCGACGAAGCAAGCGTTTGCCGACCGCGACAAATGGCTGACAGACCCTGAGTTTGTTGACATTCCGGTAGACGAGCTGCTGTCCAAGCAGCACGGCAAAGACCTTGCTGCCCGGATTGACATGAAGCAGGCTGCCAAAACCGTAGAACCGCTCGATCCCAAGGGCGACACTACCTGGCTCGGTGTAGTCGACAAGTACGGCAATGCCGTTTCCATGATCCAGAGCCACTACTTCGATTGGGGCTCGGGCGTCGTCGCGAAGGACACTGGTGTTCTCTTGCAAAACCGTGGAAGCTACTTCTCTCTGGACCCGAATCATATCAACCACCTGGAGCCAGGCAAGCGCACCTTCCACACGATCAACCCGGCTATGCTCTTGAAAGACAACAAGCCTTACCTGCTGTACGGTACACAGGGCGGTGAGGGGCAGCCGCAGACACAAGCCGCTCTCGTCACGCGCATTATCGACTTCGGATTCACGGTTCAAGACGCGATTGAAGCACCGAGATGGCTGCATGGCCGCAACTGGGGCTCCTCCTCCAACAATCTGAAGGTAGAGAGCCGCATTCCGCAGGAAGTCCTCGACGAGCTGGTAAAACGCGGTCATCCGGTTGAGAAGCTGGAAGCCGCTTATACCGATGCGATGGGTCAATCCGGTGCCATTCTGATCGATCCGAAAAGCAACATCAAGTTTGGCGGTGCAGACCCGCGCGGCGAAGGGGCTGCCATGGGCTATTGATTTATAATACGTGCAGACTGCTGGGATTATCTCAGCAGTCTGCATTTCCAGCTTTATACTCTGTCCCTTCCGGATTCCCAGCATGAATTATGAAAGGATGCTGCAACGATGCGTCTGTTCAGCAAGCTTCGGAATAAAATCATTATCTGGTTTTTGCTTGTGGCCGTACTCCCCTTGATCGCCTGCTCTTATCTGGTACTGACCGAAAGCACCAGAATTTTGATCGACAAGCAAAAGGATTCCTTTGTTCATTTGACGGAGTCGACTGCAAACGCCATGGACCAATGGCTGGACAGGAGACTGTCGGAAGTAATGATTCTGGCACGATCCTCGGACATCCAATCCTTTGACAATGAAGCAAAGAACAAGTTCATTCGCAAATTTACGAACGAAATCAAAATCTTTGACGGAAATACATTTATTTCCCCGGACGGGAAGGTAACAGCGGACACGTTTGAAGGCAGCGTAGGGATCAACCTGGCGGAGCGTCCGTTCTTCAAACTCGGCATGGAGGGAAAAACCAGCTACTCTGACATGCTGATCGCAAAAACGACCGGAAATCGGTCGATTGTAGTCGCTTCTCCCGTTGTGAGCAATGCCGGAGAAAAACTCGGCGTACTGACCGGGCTTGTAAACGTGGATTCGTTCACCTCGACCTTTTTGGACAATGTACAACTGGGTGAAGGCGGTTACCCGATTTTGGTCGATAACCAAGGACTGATCCAGGTACACCCCAACCCCGACCTGATCGGCAAAACCATTGAGGAAGCAGCTCTCCCTGAAGGCTTGAGCAGCATTCTCAAAAATAACGCACCCGAATCGGGCTCCTTTACGTATCTGGACGGCGGTACCGAATACGTCGTTACGTACGCTTCTATCCCCAAGACTCATTACAGCCTGTTTTTCCACATCCCGATCGAGTCCATCACCTCTGAGGTAACAGCGCTGACACTGAATGTGATGTTGATTGTAGGTATCGTAGCAGCCATCGTCATTGCAGCCGCCTACTTTGTGTCTCGTCAAATCAGCCGTCCCATCGTTGAGGTTGCCGCCGTGGCCAGCCGAATTTCCGATGGCGATCTGGCGGTAGATCCGCTGGCCATCAGAAGCCGGGATGAAGTAGGGCAGCTCTCCGAGTCAGTCAACCATATGGTAGGCAATCTGAGGTCAATCATCGAACAGGTAAACACAGCAGCCGAAGAGCTCGCTTCCTCTGCAGAGGAGCTGTCGGCCAATGCCGAGGAGACCAGCAAGGCAACGGAACAGATCGCCTCTTCGATTCAGGAGGTGGCATACGGAGCGGAACAGCAGGTACAAAGCGTGGCGGAAAGTGTAGGAGCCATCAATGAAGTCTCAACGGGCATTCAGCAGATAGCCGTTAACGCACAAAATGCAGCTGACTCTGCCGTGACTGCTTCGGAAATTGCTGTCGGCGGCAACAAGGCGATCGACACGGTCATGAGCCAGATGCAGTTGATTCACAGCACAGTAAACGAGATCGCCGGCATCGTCAAACGCCTCGGAGACAGCTCACAGGAAATCGGACAGATCGTCCAGGTGATTACCGACATCGCCCAACAGACAAACCTGTTGTCACTCAATGCTGCAATCGAGGCAGCAAGAGCAGGAGAGCAGGGAAGAGGCTTTGCCGTGGTCGCTGACGAGGTGCGGAAGCTGGCCGAGGAATCGGCGAAATCAGCCCAGCAGATTGAACAACTGATCACAACGATTCAGACCGAATCCCATACCGCCGTGCTTTCCATGGAAAAAGGAACGAAGGAAGTGGCACTCGGTATTGAAGTGGTTAACGAGGCTGGCAGCTCATTCGTTCAGATCAGCGAATCCGTCGCTCAGGTCGCCAGCAAGATTCAGGAAGTGCAGGCCTATTCCCAGCAAATGACGGCAAGCACGGAACAAGCCGTCTATTTGATCGAGCAAATATCCAAGGTGGCAGAAAACTCGGCAGACGGTACACAAAACGTTTCCGCCGCAACCGAAGAACAACTGGCTGCTGTCGAGCAGGTCTCTTCTTCTGCCGAATCACTCGCGAGGGTTGCCGAGAAGCTGCAGGACCAAGTCCGGAAGTTTACCCTGTATCGGTAACGCGGAACATCCGATTGTCCGGCATGCACGCTGTTCGTTTGTCTTTGGCAAATCCCTTGCCCGCAAAAAAAGAGCACGGTATCGATAGACATAAACCGATACCGTGCTGACTTGAATGGTTTCCAAGCTGTCTTTTTGTCCGTTACCACTTGTACTTTTTCGCCATGCCGATGACAGCGCGATCGAGGATCGCAGCCAAGGCTCTCCAGATCATCTGTCGCCGGTAAGGAAGATGCTTTATATACACTGCCGTATACTCCGCAGTACCCTCTGCCCCGCGATCCGCTTTGAACGCCCCGACTCCGGCGCTTTGATGAAGCAAGAGGCCCTTTTGTTCCGCCTCCGACACCAAAAGGCTGGAGAGCATCCGGTACAGCCCCAGTTTTTTGGGAAGAGCGGTATCGTACCCGAACAGGGGAGTGGTCATCATGCCGTTTCGCTGAAAATAACCGAGAATCCCGTCCAATCTGCCTTCCTTTTCCAGACCAATCAAGGTCAGTATCTGCCTGTGCAGCGCCAGTCGGACAAAGGCCGGCGTCAATTGCGGATTCAGTTGGGAGTATTTGTCCAGGTAAAGCGCTTGGTAAAGTGCGGCGATCCTCTCTGCATGCTCCTCCCCAAGCTCCTCGTGCCGAAGGATGCGATAACCGCTTTTCTTCAGCATATCCCGGTCCCGCTTTAACGTATTGCGAACGCGCCAGCCCTTTTCATTAGCCTGTTTGGGGTCAAACAGGTACACATACCGACTCGGCACCATCACATATCCGCTCCGCTCCAGGCCGGTCCATGCCTCCGGACAGACGATTGGACTTACGGATCGAAAAGCCACGGCGTGGTCCGGAAACCTCCTGGTCAGGAAGCTGGTGATTTCCCGGACCTGTTCAGCCGTCAACGGGTGATACAGATTGGTGGACAGAAGCCAATTGTTCACGAACACAATCCGATTCACACGGCTAAGCTTCATCAGGGCACCTGCCCCGGACAACAACGGCCCGCCGAGAGAAGCTATCATGGAAGACGTGACCAGCTTCATTTCCTCGCGGGCATAGCTGATGTAGTGTGTATAGGGCGAGCATACGTATGAGTTGTCGTACTCCTCGTCATTGACAGTTACAGGCAGTACGAGATCATCGATGACAAGCGCCCCCATCCGCGTGCGGACATTAGACATGTACGCCGGGACAGAATCGAGAATCAGCGGCTCCAGATAGGCGCGGGCATACTCTCCGTCCTTCATCCTCTCCCAGGCAAGCTCTGCCAAATCCGTTTTCTCATACAGGCGGACGCGTTCAGCGTTCATCAGGTTGGAACATCCTTTCCACGCGCCGGAGCTTCCTTCCCCGCTCCGGTGGTTGATAAGGAGAAAAAACGATTTCGGGCCCTGCGTACCCCTGCCTCTCTATTTCCCGCTGCAGCTTCCGACGGACGTCCTCTTCCACATCCTCCCGCCGATATCCCGACGAAATGACAAGCGAGACTTCTACGTGCTCGGGACTTTTTTGACGGACGATGTACTCCTCAATTCCCTGTGACGCAGTCATCACTGCCCGGCGGACAAAATCAGGGAAAAAGGGGCGGAGCCCCTCGCCTCTTTCAGCAGAACCATCAGCGCCTTTGGCAGATGGAAAATAGAAAATGTCATCTGCCCGTCCCTCGATCTGTTCGAGAGCCAAAAACACGGAGCCGCAGGGACAAGGGTCCTTCCGTTCCGTCAAGATGTCGTTCAAACGGTATCGGATCATCGGCTGCGTGTACCGGGAAAAGTCGGTAATAATCGGATGGAACCGGGTTTTTTCCTCGTCCAGATACTCCTTTTCCATTACCAGGATGTCCTCGTTTACATGCAGAGTGCCATGCGAGCAGGTCGCCGCCAGGAAGCCTTCCGTACATTGGTAGATCTGGTGGACGGGCCCGCCGAATGCCTCGCGGATCACCTCTTCATCGATCGGGTCCAGCACCTCCGCTACGGAGATAACCTTGCCTGGCCGGATATCAAGGGAGCCTTCCTGCTTGGCGACGGCCAGCAACCGAAGCATGGAGGGAGGCGCTACCAGTATCGTCGGCTGGTATTGCTGCAGATGGGCAATATGCGCTTCCAGCGAAAGAAGCAGGTCGAAAAAGGCGAATTGCAGCCGTTTCCGTTTTACCGATGTATACAAATTGCTGTTGGCCCGCAGAAAAAAGGCGACCCGCTGCTTCTCCCAGAGCGGCCCCGGCAATGCCTTCGCCAGTATGGCACCGGCCCATCTGACCCGCTCATCCGGCCCGACCAGGAAAATACCGCGGCTGCCGCTGGTTCCTGACGATAGCCCAACCGTAACCTCTCCGATTTTCGGGGTAAAATCCCGTGTCTCCTCGGCCTCCTCCGCAATCCGAAGCGCTTCGTCACGCTTGATTCCAGCCGTGTTCAGAAGATCAAAATGCTCCATCATCTCCCGCTTTTCAATCGGAGAGATCGTTTTCCAACCGTGCAAAGGATCGCTCCCGATTCGCTCGCGGTAAAAAGGCGAACGGGGCAAAACGTAGCGGAGCAGCTTCTGGACCTGCTTCTCCTGCCAGCAGGCAAGCTCCTGGCGGGTGTGAAACCGCTTGGCCAGCCGCCTGGTCTTGATGTACTGCCAGAGGGTACCGATCAGCTCCATGCAAATTCCCCCTTGCTCAGCTCATGTACTTCTGGACAATGCGTAGGCAGGATGTACAGCTCCGGCCAGCTCCGGTGAAGCTCATGGAGGCGCCTCAGATTCCGCAAATAGGAAGCAGCGTCCGCCTTGATCAGGTGTGCAACAGGATGTGGTGGCCGATGCTTCCGGTACGCCTCGCTGGACCAGGCCGCATCCGCGCAAAGAAAGATGTCGCGGTCCTGCGTGTCGCGCAGGAAAAGGCCGAACTGTCCTTTGGCGTGTCCGCTCAAATCGATTGCCAGCAGGCTTTTGTCTGCAAACGGATCGTACGCTTCCTCAAACGGATGGTACTCCCCGGACAAGCGTATCTTTGGACCATCGTCAATGAAAATGGCACGCTCCTCAAAGTCTTCCGGCATCAACTCCGGCAAAAATCCCCTTCTGACGGCGGCGATTCCTTTAAGTCCCTTGACCTCCTCATAAGCCGAACGGAAACAGTACAGCCGGGCCCCCGGAAAATCGTGCAAGCCGGCAATATGATCCGCATGGAAATGCGAAATGAAGATGCCAGTGACCTGTTCCGGTCCAATCCCTTTGCTTGCCAGCTGTTCCTTCACACACTGGCTCCGCTCAGTAAAGACCGGAGTCGCTTTGGCGTAAAGAGAATAGGGAAAACGTGCGGCTGCTGTAAAAAAATGAGGGGCGTACCCGGTGTCAAACAACAGCAAGCCGTGGTCCGGATGATGCATGCACCCTGCCACAGCGTGAAACCGGATCGATTGGAATCGCCCTCCGCCAAGCGAGATGGCCTCCAACTGCCGGCAAAAGCCCGTATCAAGCAGGGTCAGTGTTACGTTCATGCTCTTGTCGCCACCAATTCGCAAAGATTTCGATTCCTTCTTGCAAGCCGACCCGCGGCTCGTACCCCAGCTCTTCCCGGGCCCGGGTAATATCCAGCGTCTGACTTTTCGCCAAGACACCCACCGTGTAACGAGTCAGCATCGGCTCTCTGTAGGCGAGCAGCGTGCGGGACAGCAGCTCCAGTACGGACGCAATGCCGTACGCTTGCCTATAGGAGACCTCCTTGCTATTAAGCGGCATGTCCAGCTTGGCAAAGACCGACTTCAGGACATCGATGAGCATGACCGGCTCTCCATTCGTGATGTTGTACACCTTTCCCAGCGTTTTTTCGGAAGAATCCATGCACAAAAGAAGCGCATCCACCACGTTGTCCACATACGTCAGGTCGATGACGGCCCGGCCTCCCTCAATAATGGGCACAAACCGATTTTTGTTGGCCCGGATCAGTCTGGGCAGGATTGCATTGTCCCCGGGTCCAAACAATGCCCTCGGGCGGATCGTAATCGTCGCCAGGCCATTTTCAAAGGCGTTGTCGACTTCCCGCTCGGCGAGGAACTTCGTCTCGGCATACTCATTGGCAAAGCGCTGCGGCAGCGGATCCGATTCCTTAATGCCCAGCCTGTCTTCAAAAGCGAAATACAAGCTCGGAGTCGAAACGTGTATCAATCGCTCTACATTGTGCTGCCGGCAGCCTTCGATCACATGGCGTGTGCCTTCCACATTGGCGGCGTACATATCGCGGTACCTTCCCCACGGTGAAGAAAACGCCGCCGCATGGATCACAATCTGCTTCCCGTAGCAGACGTCCCGAACGGCCTTTTGATCCGTGATGTCGGTGCAGACAAAGCGGATTCCTTCCTTTTGCAATGCCTCGCCCACCCGTTTGTTCCGGCCCAGCACCGTTACCTCTGCGCCCTGCTCATGAAGCCTTCGCGCCAGCTTCTGTCCCAAAAAACCGGTGCCGCCCGTCACCAGTACACGTCTGTTTTTCATTCGTCACCATTCCATTCAATATCGCTTGTGGAGCACTCGATCATGCTCATCCCGGTCTTTCTTTTCATATCTGCCAATATCCACAGCAAACGCAGCTGCTCAAAGGCGGGGAGGGGGTCGCTCCAGCGAAACACAACATCCCGCGACTTCAGGAACTCCCCCAGCCAGCGCCTTCCTTCTCTCCAACTGCGAAGGGAAGGCAGTCCGTAGAAGAGCATAGCCATCGACAACGCTGCCGATGCATTCGCGGAAGGCACAACTACAGGCTGTTTCTCCGCGTGCACCGGGAGAGTCGCTCGTTCCGGCTTTTCCAAAGCCTCGTTATTGTCGTTTCCGTCATGTTCCCCGCCAGCTCCGCGACCACCAAAAAACGCCTCTGCCGCCTCCCTTTTTCCCCTGAAGAGGTGGATACCGCTGGTCAGGCGCGGGTTGCATTCGATTGGGTACAGCTCCCCTGTGCGTGTCTCGATAAAATCAAAGGCGATCTGCCCGGTAAAACGGCGGAGCCCGACCATCTTTTCGACAAACGTTCGCACTCCGGGATGGTCCGCAAAGCTGAAAGAAATAGACGCCCCCTGCCCGGCCGTGAACGTCGTGGCATAATCGGCGTACAAGGCAAGGCGGCCTTCCCTGGCTACCGCATAGCTGCACAGCTGCCTGCCCGCGATGAACTCCTGCACGAGCCATGTTTCTCCCTCTCTTATAGCAGGGAGTTCGCTCGCTGTATACCAATCCTTTCTTGGCGAAGAGCGGCGCAAGATATGGACACGGGAAGAAAACCGGGAAAAAGCAGGCTTCAACACGACGCTTTTTCCCGGTTCGACATCTTGGAGAGCTTCCAGCAGCCCGGCAGCCGATATAACCGATCTCGTCTGCGGGACGGAAAAACCGGCTTGCTCCGCCAGCCTGACAAACGCTGCTTTATCATGCCAGATGCGCAGTTCTTCAAGGCTTTCCACAAACGGTTCCACATAATGACGGAGACGCTCTCTGCCCTTTGCGACGAAAAAAACTTCCTCGCATGTCGGGACGAGCAGGTCTGCTTTTTCCCTTTCTGCAATGCGGCAAAGCTCTTCGATATATTCTTTTTCCTGCTGTCGGGGAGGGGGCACGAGGTAAGAACGGGCAACCGCTCGGGATACCCGGCACAGGTGAGCGGGCAAGCTCTCCGCCACCACAACGCAGTGTCCCGCCTCGTCAAACAGCCGAGCCAGCTCCAAGGTAGCCGGTGCTCTTCCCCCTGTCAGCAGGATCGTCTTCCTCTCAGTATTCAAGCAAAATTCCTCCCAGGGACAGCCCTGCTGATGTTCCTAGCAGAAGCAGCAAGTCCCCGCGGGCCACTTTTTTCTCCTGGATCGCTTCGTGCAATGCCATAGGAATAGAGGCAGCGATCACATTTCCGTGATTTTCAATAATATTGATCATCTGGCCCGGCGCAAGCCCCAGCTTTTGTGCCATGATGCGCATCGCCATACCGCTGGCCTGATGAGGGACGACCGCCTTGATTTCGGAAAGGGAAATAGTCGTGTTGGACAACAACCTCTCGATAAAGCCCTCAAGAAGCTGGGAGGTCATCCGAAACAGCTTGCGTCCATCCATGTCAAACATAAAGTCGCTCTCATTTCCCTTCCCGTACTCGCTTGGATGGATCAAGGTCCCGCCGCCGCGAATCTCGGAGTAATGCGCTCCTTTGCTGTACGTCTCCATCCGGGAGCAGAGAATCCGGGAAGAAGAACCGTCCTGCGCAAGTCCGATGACAGCCGCCGCTGCCCCGTCTCCAAACAGGATACTGCTCTCCTTTTGCTCCCAGTTCAACCCTACTGAAGAAATTTCAGTAGAGACTATCAAAACCCGCTTATACACGCCAGCAGCCATCGCAGCCGACATCACATCCAGCGCTGTGACAAAACTGAGGCATGTGGAATTGATATCAAAGCACGGGACGCCGGAGTCCGACTCCCCCAGTTCCTCCTGAAGCAGCGCTGCCGTACAAGGAATTTCCTGCTGAGCCGTCCCGCTGGCGCAAACCAGACAGTCGATGTCAGCAAACGTAAGGCCTGCATTCTGAAGCGCTTGTGTAGCTGCCGCGGCCCCCATTTGCGTAGCAGTTTCATCTGTCACAAAATGCCGAACCCGCACTCCCGATTTCTTTTCCACCCATCCAGCCGGCAATCCCAGCTTTTGGTCCAACTGCTCTGCCGTCACTTGCCGCTTGGGCAAATATTTGCCTGTCCCCAGTATTCTAACCGGTCTCTCCATCATTCGTTTGTCTCCCCTTGATGCTGCCTCTTTTTTCATTCGCATCATCATTTTACCAGATGATTGCAAACCCTCCGAACAAAATTACACCGCCAAACGGCAAAGAAAGGGATGATGCGGCCTCGCTTTGCCTCTTGGAGCTTCCAGATGTATCCTTCTATGTATTTACGTTTCCGGGCAGCTTTTGTTTCATTCCCCCCAGACATACAGACGATTGCCCCAAACATGAAAACCGGAAGGGGCTCTCCCTTCCGGTCCATCCATATAGCCGCAGCCTTTTATAAGGTTCTTCTGAACTTTTTGCCTGTCCTTAGCAAACAGCCAACATTCGATCCGGGTGGTTGGTACAAATCTGCACACGTGGATAGTTCTTTACAATATGGCGAATTGTTTGGGGATCATCGACTGTCCAGGCGATTACCTCATAGCCCTGCTCAATCGCAGCCGCAGCGAGCTCTGGCGTCAGGTACGGATAGGCCATCGACAAAATATGGACTCCTGCTTCGCGAAGCTGCTCCAGCATCAGTACGGGATTTCCGAGGACGATCAGGCCGGTCTTCACTTCGGCATCGAGCTGGCGGACATGGCGGATCTCTTCATGGTCAAACGACGTCACGTACACGTCCCGCTTCATGTCATGCTTCTCCAGCAAAGCCAGTACACTTTCCGCCAAACCGGGGTACATGCCGGGCGCTGTCTTCAATTCAATATTCAGCGTGCATCGCCCCTTTACTGCTTGCAAAACCTCATCCAGCGACGGGATTCTCTCACCCGCGAACCGCGCGTCAAACCATCTGCCCGCATCGAGTGTCCGCAACTCCTCAAAGGTGTGGTCCCGAACGAGTCCGCTTCCGTTCGTCGTGCGCTCCAGCGTAAAGTCGTGGCAAAGTACAGGTACGCCATCCTTGGACAGTTGCACGTCAATCTCCATCGCCTTGATTGCCGGTTCTGCCAGCGCCAGGCGGATCGCTGTCATCGTGTTTTCCGGCGCTTTTCCGGACCAGCCGCGGTGTGCCATACAGACGTTCATCATGTTCCCTCCGTTTTTCCCGGTCGCTGCTTGCTCTCAGCCCAGGCCAAATTCCTTTTTCACGAAAATGCTGCGGTTACTTTTTCAACAGCTTCTGCCCTTTTTCCATCGCTTTGCCGATCGCCTCGTCCACGGACGCCTGCCCCAATACCGCACGCTGGATTTCGGTCATGATCACTTCCTGCAGCTCCTTGTAGCCTGGCACCATCGGGCGCGGCTTTGCGTACTCCAACTGCTTCACTGCCACCTGGAAGTTCGGCTCCTTCTCGTACGCTTTTTTCATTTCTTCCGACTCGACTGCTTCTTTTGTCACTGGCATGTACCCGGTTTCCAGCGACCACGGAATCGTTTGCTTCGTATCGGTCATCCACTCGATGAACTCCCAAGCGGCCTTTTTCTCCTCTTCGGAGGACTTCGCCAGCATCACCAGATTGGCTCCGCCCGTAGGAGCGCCGTAGCTCTTGTTGGCCGGCAGGAACGCGGCGCCCAGGTCGAATTTGGCTGCTTCCTTCAGTCCGCGCAAATCCCCGGTAGAGGTAAAGATCATGCCCACCTGCTGGTTGAGGAAGTCTTGCTTGGCCACATCCCATGCATTGTATTTTTCACCCGGAGGCGCCTTCATCACGCCTTCTTTCAACATGCTCGTCCAGAATTCGAGTGGTGCCACTCCGGCTTCTTCATTGATCAGCAGGCTTTTGCCGTCTTCACTCAAGATGTTGCCTCCGCTCTGGAACACCAGCGCTTCGTAGAACCAGATGTCGATCGGGGTGGAGAAGCCGTATGTTTTGGTCTTGTCGCCCTCTTTTTTGGTCAGAGCCTTGGAGAATTCACGCAGCTCCTCCCAGCTTTTCGGACCGTTCGGATCGAGTCCGGCCGCCTTCAGCATGTCGCGGTTGAGGTACAGCAGCGGAGTGGAACGGTTGAATGGGATCGCGTACAGCTTGTCTTTCCAGTACGAGTTGCCCATCAGTCCGGGAATGTACTTCTCTTCGGCTCCGTTCGTGTAAGGCGTCAATTCCTGCAGCACTTTCGCGTCCGCAAACGCCCCGATGGAGCCTACCTCGACCATCGTCACGTCAGGCTGGTTTCCGGCAGACACAGAGGCCAGCACCTTGGCGTGGTTCTCATAGTAGCTGCCCTGGTAGGACGGCTTCACCACAATGTGCTTGTGGGATTCGTTGAATTGTTTTACCATGCTTTCGATCATTTCCCCGTTGCGGCCGCCGAGCGCGTACCAGAAGTCGATCTCGATTGGCTTGCCCGCATCTGCCGTCTGCTGCTGCGCTCCGGATGCCGCACCGCTCGTCCCGCTTGTCTGCTCTGTGGCCGCCTGCTGATTGCCGCCGCCACAGCCTGCCAGGATAGCCGTTATGCTCATTGCGCATGCCAGTAAAGATACACGAACTTTTTTCACCACAATTGCCTCCTTTAAAGTAAGGGGTTTTCCCCCTGTTTCCCGGATAGGTAGGGTTCCATGAAATGCTGTCCTGCCCTTTTGCCGAAATGGGCAAAGCTTCTGTCAAAGCAGGTTTTTTCTGGTCAAGGTTCCTTGTTCCCTTTTCATTGTCCCTTGTTACTTGGACTGATAGACAAACGCGCTGATGATGTGCCGCTGGGCGAAGAAGAAGATCGCCAGAATCGGGAGGACGAGAATCATATTTCCGGCCATAATCACATTCCACAGCTTGCCGCCCTCCGCCGCCTTCAGCATGGAGATCCCGATGGGAAGCGTCCGGACTTCATTGCTGTTGGTCATGATCAGCGGCCAGAAATAGTCGTTCCAGTGGTAAATGAAGCTGAACAGGCCAAAGGTAACGAGTACCGGCTTTGCCATCGGCACCATGATCGTCCACATGATTTTCCACTCGGATGCGTTGTCGAGCCGCGCCGCTTCGATCACTTCATCCGGCACCTGCATGAAGGACTGGCGCAGCAGGAAGATGCCGAAAGCGCTCGCCCCGTAGGGAAGGATCAACGCCCACAAAGTGTTCACCAATCCCCAGTGGCTCATCTCCACATAGACCGGCAGGAAAATGACCTGCGCCGGAATCATCAGCGCGATCAGCGTCAGCCCGAACAAGGCTTCTCTCCCGCGAAAGCGATAACGGGCAAACGCGTATGCGGCCGGTACCCCTGTCAAAAGCTGCAGCACCAGAATCCCGGCTGCCACGAGAAAGCTGTTCCAGACGTAGGTCAGGAATGGCCCGGAGCTCCAGGCAATTTCAAAGTTTTGAAACTGCCACGATTCCGGCCACCAGGTCGGCGGAAATTGGTATACCTCCGGCATCGTCTTGAAAGCCGTCAAGAACATCCAGAGAAACGGAAACACGAAGATCAGGCCCACAGCCGCAAGCAGCAGCCACTCCACCGTTTTCCACGCCGTCAAACCGGCTTGTCGCATGTTGTCTCCTCCTCTCTTCCACTATCTTCTCTGCTTTTCTTCGTTCATCACTTGCATTTTTTAGCGGTAGTGAACACGCTTTTCCATCACCCGGAAGTGCAGCAGCGTCAGCAGTCCAACGATACCAAGCAGGATGACAGAGGCTGCCGAGGCGATGCCGCCGTTGTAAAAGTCCATGCCTTGCTCGTAGATGTAGAAGACGAGCATATTGGTGCTGTTGACCGGTCCGCCCTGCGTCATGATGTAGATCGTATCAAACACCTGGAACGAGGAGATCGTATTGATCACCAGCAAAAAGAACAGCGTGGGCGAAAGCATCGGGATCGTGATGCGGGTCAGTGTCCGCCACCACGGCGAACGATCCAGGGAAGCCGCCTCGTATATGTCCCGGGGAATGCTTTGCAGCCCGGCGATAAAGACGAGCGTATTGTAGCCGACTCCTTTCCAGACGCTGACGATGATCAGTGAAAGCAAGGCGCTTTTTGTATCAGACAGCCAGGTGTAGCCGGGCAAGCCGATAAATTCCAGCAGCGCATTGAGCAGGCCGTATTGCGGGTCCATCAGCCACATCCAGAGCATCGCCACCGACACCAGCGAGATGATATGCGGGCTGAAGACCGCCGCTTGCACGAGCCCAAAAATCTTGGCTTTGCGGTTTAGCCAGAGCGCCAGGAAAAAGGCGATCCCGATTCCCAGTGCAACGGTACTAAGTGTATAGATGAGAGTCGTCCCCAGCACCTGGCGAAAATCCGCGTCCTCGAAAAGCGCAGTAAAGTTGGCCAGTCCCACCCACTCGATCTCGTCCAAATTCAGCAGAGACCAGTCGTGAAACGAGAGGTAGATCACATAGGCGATCGGAAAGAAGAAAAAGACGCCGAAGAAGGCCAATGCCGGTGTGACATACAAATAAGGACGGATCGTCTCAAACAGATTCAGCCTGGCTTTTGTCGCCTCCGTTCTCCCAAGAGCATGACCGGAAGCCGTCATTTCGTGTGCGGCCGCTGCCTTTCGCATCAGACCACCCCACCTGCCAGGATTTGCTGCCTGACACCGTTTTCTGCCCGTGCTATCCGCTTCCCGGTCGCGCGGTCAAACACGTAGATGCTCGAAAGCGGCACCGTTACGTGTACGGCCGATCCTGCATCCAGAAGAGATTCGGTGTCCGTCTTGACCACGACCCGTCCTTTGTCCGTCTCGACGTGATACAGCGTGTCCGATCCGAGAATCTCCCTGGAGACGATATGTCCGTGCATATCCATTGCGTCAGCGTGACCGACAGAGGAGACTCCTGCGTGGCGGAGCAGCGCTTTTTCCGGGCGAAACCCCCAGACCTGATCCTCGCGCTCTGCCGCCGGGACGATGTTCATAGCAGGAGAGCCGATAAACTGGGCAACGAACAGATTGTCCGGCTCCTGATACAGATCCATCGGCGCCGCCACCTGCATGATCTGCCCTTCGTTCATCACGACGATCTGGTCGCCCATCGTCATCGCTTCCACCTGATCGTGCGTTACGTAAATGAAGGTGCTGCCAAGCTGCTTGTGAAGGCTTGTCAGCTCTACCCGCATCTGGTTGCGCAGCTTGGCGTCGAGATTGGATAGCGGTTCGTCCATCAGGAAGACCTGCGGTTTTTTGACCATGGCCCTGGCCAGTGCGACCCGCTGACGCTGGCCGCCGGAGAGCTGCGAAGGCTTCCGCTTCAAATAAGGAGCCAGTCCCACGACCTCGGCGATTTCCTCTACCAGCACCTGGCATTCCTTCTTGGAATAGCCGCGGTTTCGCAGACCATACGAGATGTTGTCATAGACGCTCATCGTCGGATAGAGTGCGTAGTTTTGGAACACCATGGCGACGTCCCGTTTTCCCGGCGGCAGATCGTTGACCGGCTGTTCCCCGATCAAAATCTCTCCGCCCGTCGCCTGCTCCAAGCCGGCGATCATCCGCAGCGTCGTCGACTTTCCGCATCCTGACGGCCCGACCAGTACGGTAAAGGAGCCATCCGGGATCACCAGATCAAGGCCCTTGACCACTTGCTGGCCGTTGAACTCCTTCGTCACCTGTTTCAACACCACTTTTGCCACCTGTCATTCCCCTCCCTGTGCCTTCACAGCAAGCATTTCCTCGGCAAAGCTGCGAAAATCCGCATATCGAAAGTCCGGAGAAACGTAGTTCCATTCCTCCGCACCGTACCATTCCAGCACCACTGATTTGACGCCCGCCCCTACAGCAGCCAGGACATCATACCGGCTGTCGCCAATCATCAGCGCCTGCTCCGGCTCCATTCCCAGCAAGGACAGCGCTTTTTCAATCGGCTCGGCGGACGGCTTGCCACGCGAAACATCGTCCACGCTGACAACAGCCTCGAACAGCTCGGATAAGCCCGCCAGCTCCAGCCCGGCAACCGCAAACTCGCGCTGTTTATTCGTCACGACAGCGAGACGGAAGCCCGCTTGTTTCAACCGTTCCAAATCTTCGCGAACATGGGGAAACAGCCGGACATGCTCTGCATGGTGAGCGCGGACATACGAGAAGTAGCTGTCCATCACTGCTTTGCGGTCGTACTCCTCCCCAACTGCGGCGGCCAGAAAATCATCAAAGGACTCTCCGAACCGCCCCACCAGATCTTTCCTCGTAAAAACGCCCGGGGCGAAGCGTTCCGCCGTGTGAGCTACCGCGTCAATGACCGCTTCTCTGCTGTCCAGCAAGGTACCGTCCAGATCAAACAACAGGCATGGATACATCGGCAAGACACTCCTTCCATAGTGAATAGCTGCCCACAGAAACGGCTGCGGCCCCGTATTGCAAGGCGGTCTCCATTTGTTCACGTTTACGGATCAGCCCACCCGCTATAATCGGCGTGCCCTTCAGCTCCTGCGCGTACTCCGCGATGAATTCCGGGAGCAGCGCCGGCATGAGCTCTACGGCATCAGGCTGTGTTTCCTTGACCGATAAAAGGCCGGACTTGAGCGCGTCGCTGTCTACCAGAAAAAGCCGCTGGATGGTCAAAAGCTTCTCTTTTTTCGCCAGCTTGATCAGCGTATTGCGCGTGGTCACGATCCCGTCCGGCTTGACGTAATGAGCGACAAACGCGACTCCTTCCCGGTCGTAGCTGATTCCCCCGATCCGCTCCAGATGGAGAAAGACCGGAACATCGTGACTTTTGAAAAAGTCGACATAGCGCTTGATGACACCGATGTTTCCCGTAGACAGGACCACCGCGCCTACCTTGGCTTCAGCCGCTTTTTCCAGATATTTGGGTTCTTTGACTGACGCGATCATTTTCTGCCGGGTCAGCCGCTCGAAAAATTCCGCCTGGTTCATCTCGGTTCTCCTCCTTTTGCAAAACAAAAAACCCCGCGACAAGACAATTGCCAAAGACTTTATGTGAAAGTGCTTGGTAATGAATGTCGGGGGTTTCTCCAGGGCTCCAACCGAACGATCTATTCACTTGTTAGTTAGAATGATACCGGGGTTTCGTTAAGAGAACGTGAATGCAGGGTTAATGTTGTGAAAGGAGTCTGTTAAGAAAAGTGGTAGGTCTGGCTTTGGGGGAGGAGATGAAACAGAAGAAAAAAGCTCCAGGCTCGGTGGGACACTGCGTGGGGGATTCACTGTCCGGCTCCATTTCAAAAGCGGGACCGCGTCCAAAAGCAGACTATACAAGGGGGGATCTCAGAGGTTGGACGCTAAATGCGTGTCCCGCTTTTGAAATGGAGCCTGGGATGTGTCCCAAAGGCCTTCGCTTTTTTCTTCTGTTTCATCTCTCAAGCTTTTGTTTTTTACGTTCTTTTTGGAGTGAATCTGAGAATAGATTCTCAGATTTTCCCCTAAGACCAATAAAAAACATATAAATGAAGCCCTCCTGCTAGAACAAACGATGGTACTACGCTATTTACACTCCAGGTGACTTCCAACAACGGCCGTTGATCCTTCAAGCTGTCAATAAAAAAGTGCATCCACATCGGATGCACGGGTGTTAAGGGTGGTCGGCTTATTAATCGTAGCCGTACTGTCCTTCCACAAAAAGAAGTAGATCACCCCTGAGTTTGGCAACCTGGTGATCTACTTCCCGCAGGTTTGAGCCGCTCCTGAAAAGAGGACGACTAATGTACTGCCGTCGGTATTGCAGCACCGACGGTCTTTTATTTCATTACCTAACTGCCTACTCGACCGCCACAATCGCATCCAGCGCGATCCGGGCCTCGGCTTCGATGGCTTTCCGGGTAAAGTCTGTGTGCGGGTCGTACGTCTCCAGCAGGTTGGCGTCAGCGTACCCGTCGATCGCCAGGATCGAGCCGGCCTTCATGCCGCGCAGCGAAGAGATGACAAACAGCGCGGTGTTCTCCATTTCGACGGCTAGCACGCCCGCCTTTTGATAGAGCTTGTGCGGGAAATCCACCACGCCGCTGTAAAACACATCAAGCGTCAGCGTGATGCCTTCGGCGACATGAAGACCGGTATTTTGCTTTTCTGCGGCTGTGACCAGGGCGTCTACCACACGACGATTGGCTACCGCAGGAAAGCCGGGAGGAACGAGCTGACTGGTCAGTCCGTCCTGGCGTACGGCTGCCGAGCTGATCACCAGACTGCCCGGCTCGACCTCCTTTTGATAAGAGCCGGCGGTGCCGACGCGGATGATCGTTTTCACCCCGCCCTTGGCCAGCTCCTCAAAGCAGACCGCCGCTCCCGGCGAGCCTACGCCGTGGCTGACGACCGCTACTTCTGTTCCGTTCCACTTCCCTTTGTAGCTGTGGTACTCGCGGTTTTCCGCGATCAGAGTGCTCTCTTCCAGCAGCTCGGCGATGCGGGCAGCCCGCTTCGGGTCTCCGCACACAATCGCTCGCTTTGGCAGTTGCTCCGGATCAATTTTCAGATTGGGCAGCATCTCAATCAAACTCCTTTTTCTCCCACTCGTCTTCCGGGATCGGCAGCGCTTCGCCGGAGAACCGCTCTTCGCGGAACGGGTCTCCGTTCAGATGAAAGCCGTTCTGCTCCCAAAAGCCAGGCTTGTTTTCGTTGGTAAATTCAATGCCCCTCAGCCATTTCACGCTTTTCCAAAAATAGAGGTGAGGCACGATCATTCGCAGCGGCCATCCGTGCTTTTCCGTCAGCGGTTCCCCGTCGAAGGAATGGGCCAGCAGAACGTCATCCCGGTCCAGATCGGACAGAGCCAAATTGGCCGTATACCCGTGGTCGCCGTGCAGCATGACGTAATCGCTCTTCGGCACGATGCCCGCTGCTTTTAGAAAGTCGCGGAACCGGACTCCTTCAAAGCGGTTGTCAAACCGGGACCACCGGGTCACGCAATGAATGTCGCACGTCAGTACACTCTGCGGCATGGCCCGGATTTCCTCGTAGCCAAGCGTCACTTCCCGCTCCACTTCTCCAAACACCCGAAGCGTCCATGTTTGCAAATCGTAGACCGGGACCTCTCCCTCGTGCAGGATCGGAAATCTCTCCGTCAGCACCTGGCCCGGCGGCAGCCTTTTTGCCAGAGCAGGGTCTACAGCCGGCACCTTCATCCGTTTGATACGATCAGCCTTGTTCATCCGAGCCTCTCCCCTTTATGTCGTAAATGAAAATGTTCATACTCCGCTTTATTATCAGCTATCGCGTGCTTTGCTGGCTGGAGCCGGCTGACGAAGCGCCCTTGTCCTTTAAAAAGAACATCGCCGCGATCGTCAGCACATACGGCAGCATGGCGGTAAACTGCGTCGGCAGCGAAAAGCCTTGCAGACGAATGCTCAGCGCGTCCATCAAGCCAAACAGGAAGCTGGACGCGAGGATGCCGAGCGGATGGGCTTGCCCCAGCATCATCGCCACCAGTGCGATAAAGCCGCGTCCGGCTGTCATGCCTTCCGTAAACATCGTCACCTGGCCGAGCGATAGCTGGGCTCCGGCCATCCCGCACAGCACGCCGCACATGACGATCGCCAGCACCTGCAGGCGAGTCGCTTTCAACCCAAGGCTGCGGGCCGCAGTCGCGTTCATGCCGACAGCCAGCGCGCGAAAGCCGGTAACGGTCCTGGTAAAGAAAAAATGCAGCAGAACTGCGGCCAAAAAGGCGAAGTACACGAGCGGCGAATGCCCGGAAATGATGTCTCCCAGCACTGGAATGTCTTTGATTAGCGGGATTTGCCACTGCGGCAGTCCGGCCATGTCCTTGTCGTAAAACGCGCCCTTTACGTCAAAAACGGCACGCAGGGCAAACGTGGTCAGCCCCAGCCCGAGAAAGTTGATCGCGACGCCGACGACGATCTCATTGGCCCGTAGACCGATCGTCATGTAGGCAAACAGCAGCGAGAACAGAACGGTTACGAGAGCTGCAAACAGCAGCGCCAGCAGCAGGCTCCCGGTAAAGTGATTGCCGACGATGGCGGAAAAGGCGCCAACCAGGATCAACCCCTCCAGACCGACGTTGAAAATGCCGACGCGCGAACAGAGCGCACCGCCCAGGGCTGCGAGCAAAATAGGCGTCACCATGCGGATGGTGGAACTGACGAGGGACCAATCAAACAGCTCCATGAGATTCCCTCCTCTTGTTGTTGCGATTTTTCCACCAGTCGTAACTGAATTTAGCTGATATAAACAAAATTAAAACAGCTTGAATCACACTGGCCAGTTCAAGCGGCACATCCGTATTCCGCTCCACTCCCATGGCACCTGTCTGCAGAGCCGCGAGCAGCAAGGAAGTAAACACAACGCCAATCGGGTGAGAGTTGGCCAGCAGGGTCGCCATCAGCCCGGTCCAGGCGAAGTTCGGAAGCGTCAGGGCGCCTTCCACATACCGATAATGCGAGCCCAATACCTCGACAGTCCCGGCCAATCCGGCCAGTCCGCCGCTGAAAAACATGCCGGTCAGCATCACCCGAACTCTGTTCACTCCGCCATAGCGGGAAAAGAACGGGTTTTGCCCGAGCATTTTCACTTCGTACCCGAACGGAGTATAGCGAATGACGAAAAAGATCAGAAGAGCAGCAGCCAAGGCAAACAAAAAGCCTGCATGGACGCTCATCCCGGCGAACAGCTTTGGCAGCCAGACGCTTTTTTCCAGCATCGGGGTCTGGGCCATGGCAGCGGACCCGGTTTTGTCCTGGAACGGCTCGCTGACGAGATACCCTGCGAACAAAACGGCGACATAATTGAGCAGCAGCGAGGAAATCAGCAATTGAATCCGAAAGCGCGCCTCCAAATACCCGGCAAAAAGCGACCACAACCCTCCGGCAAGCACGCCCGTTACCAGAGCGGCCACCATTTTGACGAAGCCGGGCGCGGGCAGATAAAGGGCCACCAACGTCGCACTGATCGCTCCCGTTACCATCTGTCCCTCGGCCCCCAGATTGAATACCCCGGCGCGAAAAGCGAGCGACAGTCCCAGTCCGATCAGCATGATCGGCGTGGCCCGGGCCAGCGTGGAGGTCAGGAAGTAGAAGCTGCCAAAGGCTCCCTTCCACATCTCTTGATACGTACCGATAATCGATTCGCCCACGGCGGCAATGACCAGCGCACCTGTCAACAGGCCGATGATCACTGCCAGCAGCGGCTGAACCAATGACTTACATAGCTGCTTGACTGCTGCCATACACGCTTCCTCCCGCCATCAATACGCTGATTTTCTCCTCTGTCGCTTCCGAGCGTGTCAGCTCCCCGGCGATCCTCCCTTTGTACATCACCAAAATCCGGTCGGACAGCGCCAGTATTTCTGTCAATTCAGACGAGACGAGCAAAATGCCGTCTCCATTGTTCCGCTTTTCCAGCAGAGCCTGATGGATGTATTCCATCGCGCCGATGTCAACGCCGCGAGTAGGCTCGGCCGCGATCAACAGTGGTGTATTCTGTCCCAGCTCGCGGGCGACAATCAGCTTTTGCAAATTGCCCCCGGAGAGGTTGCCTGCCTGCTCTTTCAAATGAAGAGAGCCTGTCTTGATCGCAAACCGCTCGACCCACTCTTCCACGACACGGCGGAATTTGCTGCGCAAAACGACACCGCGGCGCATGTACTCCGGCTTGCGCTGATAGCCCATCAGCGCGTTTTCCTCGACGCTTTCCCGCTTTGCTGTCCCCCACAGGTAGCGGTCTTCGGGAATGTGGGCCAATCCTGCCTCGCGAATCGCTGCCACCGACTGGCCAGTCACATCCTTTTCTCCGAGATAGACTTTCCCTTCCGAAACAGCCCGCAGGCCGGTCAATGCCTCCAAAAGCTCGGATTGCCCGTTGCCGGAAACCCCGGCGATCCCGACGATCTCCCCGTGGTGTACGGAAAACGTCACGTCGTCTACGAGCGTTTGTTTTTCCCGGACATTCAAGCCCTGCACCCGCAAAAGCGGCTTTCCTTCCAGGCGGACCCGGTCACTGAGCTGCTGAAGCTCGCGGCCTACCATCATACGGGCGAGGTCGTCCGCATTGGTTTCGCTTCGGGAAACGGTTCCGGTCACGCGCCCCCCGCGCAGGACAGTGACCCGGTCTGCCACCTCCATGACCTCCTGGAGCTTGTGGGTAATCAAAATGACGCTTTTGCCGCTTTCGGCCAAATGGCGGATCGTCTGCAGCAGCTCCTTTACCTCCAGCGGCGTGAGCACCGCAGTCGGCTCGTCCAGCACGATAATATCTGCACCCTGGTAGAGCACCTTCAGGATTTCTACCCGCTGCTGCTCCCCTACGGAGCAGCTGGATACCTTGGCGTTCTCGTTGATCGGTATCCGGTATCGCTCACTGAGCGAGCGGACTGCACTCGCCGCTTCTTTTCGCTGAAACAGCCCTTTGCGCTGCGGTTCGTAGCCGATCACGATATTTTCCGCAACGGTAAAGTCGGGAAACAGCATGAAGTGCTGGTGAACCATGCCAATCCCGTGGCGGATCGCATCCTCCGGGCCGCGAAAGACGACGGGCTTGCCATTTACTGCGATCTCTCCGGCAGTGGGCTGCTCCATACCGTACAGCATGCGCATCAGCGTGGTTTTGCCCGCTCCGTTCTCGCCGACGATCGCATGGACCTCCCCCTCTTTCAACGTAAACGAAACGTTGTCATTGGCGGTAAAATCGCCGTAGCGCTTGGTCATGCCTCGCATTTCCAGTCGGTTCTCCACCTTTTTCCCCTCCCTCTTTTGTCTTCCCGGTAGAGCAGGAAACCGACTACGCTCATGTAGCCGGTTTCCGAATCAGCGCTCTCGCTATTGTTTCAGCGGGTCTGTCACGGTTCTCGTCCCCGCGACGATCTCATCCTTGATCGCCTTTACCTTGCTGACGACTTCTTCTCCAATGAACGGGTTCAACGGAGTCGGGCTGTCATGCGTAACATAGGTCACGCCGACGCCGTTCTCCTTCAGTCCGTAGGCGACGACACCCGGCTTCAAGCTGCCGTCCACAAATGCCTTCACCGTTTCATACACAGCGGAGTCCGTTCCTTTCAACTGGGACAGGACGATATGCTCAGGGTCGATGCTGGTCCGGTCAACGTCTTGTCCGGAGGTGTAGAAGCCTTTTTCCTTGGCTGCTTCAAACACGCCAAGATCTCCTACAGCCGCTGCGCCGTAAATAAAGTCCGCTCCTTTGGAAGCCTGCAGCAGCGCCAGCTCCTTCGCTTTTGCCGGGTCGCTGAAGCTGCCGACGTAGTTGATCTGCACTTCCGCGTTCGGGTTGGTCGCCTTGAGCCCTTCCTGAAAACCGACTGTCCATTTTTTCAGGATCGGAATGTCCATTGCTGCGACGATCCCTACCTTGTTGCTTTTGGTTGCCAAACCGGCAGCCGCTCCGACCAGGTATGCAGCCTCTTGCTCGCGGAACATCACGCTGCGGACGTTGGGCAAATCAACTTGCGTATCGATGATGGCGAAGGTGCGGTCAGGATTTTCTGTCGCTACCTTTTTCAGCGCATCCTCGGCTTCAAAGGAAGACGTGATGATCAAATCGTATTGCTCGGCCACTGCCACGCGGATATTTTCCTCGATAGCCCCGTGGTCTGTGGATTCAATCGTCTTGACATCCACCCCGAATTCCTGGGCGGCTTTCTTCGCTCCATCGTCCATCTGCTGGAAGAACGGGTTAACCCCGATTTTCTCGGGCAGCACCAGCGCGATCCGCTTTTTCGCTGTTTCTTGTCCGCCTGTCTGGGCTTGTCCCTTGTCTTCGGGGGCGCTGCTGTTTGTCGAGCATCCGGCTGCCAGTACAGCGAATGTCGTTAAAGCCAGAAGCAATTTTTTCATGATGTCCTCTCTCCTATCTATATCCCGAACGATAATATTCGTTTTTATAACAAAATATCGTTGGTTTATGGCGTGTATTAAAAATCAATTTGAATAAAATACGAATATTATTATATTTAATTAAATTAACGTTCGTCAATAACCTCCTTTGTACAAAGAAAAAACTCTTCCCGGAGGAAGAGTTTTGCGGTATATCGCCAACCTCTTCCTCATCTCTCAAAATCCAAATGGATTTTGTAGGAATTGGCACCTTTCTGTGCACGTGTGCACAGTGGTTGCCGGGCTTCATCGGGCCAGTCCCTCCGCCGCTCTTGATAAGGTAAGGTGAAACTATTTAATTGATATTGAATTCATTCTAGCAGATCAATTGAAAAATGCAATTCTTTTTTCTGCAATTTCAAACATTACGATTATCGCTGAAATGATTGCTGCAGCTTTGTCGACAAGGCGTTCAGCTCGCCGAGCTCCTCGGTAATCTCCCGCACCTTTTGATGCTGGTTCTCCGCCGTCGCAAACAATTCCTCCAGGTTGGCAACAGACTCCTCGGTGACCGCTGTAATCGTAGACATCTCGGCCGCCACTTCCCCGGAGCGCATTTTCACGCGATCCATGCTCGTCCGCACATGCTCTACGGCCTCGAGGAACGCTTCCATGCCTGCACGAACCGTCTCGATAGACGCCACTGTCTCTACCGCCAGCTCCTGCCCCTTTGCTACCGACACTTCGCCCGTGCTCATATGCTTCACCGCATTTTCACTTTCTTGATGCAGCGACTGCAAAATTCCGGCGATCTCCTGCGTGGCCGTCGCGCTTTGCTCGGCCAGCTTGCGCACCTCGTCCGCCACGACGGCGAAGCCCCGGCCGTGCTCACCCGCACGAGCCGATTCGATCGCGGCATTGAGCGCGAGCAGGTTCGTCTGTGTCGCGATCTGGTTGATCGTCTGGACGATTTCCTCGACCTTGTTGGCTTGCTTGTTCAGCTCGCGGATCGTCGAAGACGCCACATTGACCGCCTGAACGATTTGCTCCATTTGCTCGGAAAGCTCGCTCATCATGCTGATGCTTCCTGCCAAGCGGCGGCTGTTCTGATCCGCTTCCGCCTTCATGACGGCCGCTTGCTCGTTGACAGTCACAATTTCCTGGTCGATCGACTGCACTTCTTCCTCGATTTTGACAGTGGAATTGGCTTGGGATTCCATTCCGGTCGCCACTTCCTTGAAGGCGACCATCATCTCGTCCGTGTTGCGCCTTGTCGTCTCGGCATGCTCATGGACATGCACGGATGTGCGCTCCACCTGCTCTGTTACCATCTTGATATTCCGCAGCAACTCTTCCAGGCGCTGCTCTTTGTTTTCGGCTTCCCGTCTCGCGCTGTCCGCTTTTGCAAGCGACGCTTGTCCAGCCAGACAGAGATAGGTGAGCCCCGCGATCATCAGCACGAAAGCGACAATGCGAAGCAGCAAATTGACTTCCGAAAAATGGCCGTCAAACAACTGGTAAGAACCGGTGTAAAATCCGATTAATGTCGCCGCAACCTGCATCGCCCCCGCCGATACAATCAGCTTCCAGTCCAGATAGGCTGCCAAAAAGCCCAGGACGATGAACGCGAGAAACGAGATTTCCTGAAACGGTGTATAGTGGTCAAATGCAATCGAGTAATAGAGAAGACCAATTCCGACCAGATACCGGATCAAGTAGCTGTCCTTGCGAATGAAGTACAACGGAGAAACGATCAGTGTTGCCAGCAAGCCTGCGGAGGTGACCTTCCAGAAGTTCACATCCATCTGATACGCGATCCAGCCTGCAACCCAGAGATGATTCCATAAAATAAAGATCATAAAGCCTTCTTTGTTCGTCAAGGTGTTGCGGACCAACTGAAACATATGTACCCCCTCTTGCCTGTCGTACTTGCGAAATGCTCTTGATGCCATTATAGACTGAGAAAAGTCCCAGCGACTACGAATAATGTAAGAATGTGTGAAAAAAGTTCCATCATTCGACTGGTTCTGAAGATGCACAACTGGTCGTTTTCGGCCTCGCATGCTGGCCAAACAATCTGCTGTCGAATTTCGTACCCATGCCCGCCACTCCCCTATATGCAATGCAAAAGCAGGTGCCCCGCTGTCTGCTTGAGACTTTGGAGCACCTGCTTTTTCCGATTTATAGACTATGCTACTGCAACGATTTTTTGATGATATTACGGGCGATCCATACGCCTGCAGCCCCGGCCTGTGCCAGTCCGCGCGTAATGCCCGCACCGTCGCCGCCGCAGTACAGCCCTTTGATTTCCGTCTCGAACTCCTCGGTCAGCTTTGGACGGGCAGAGTAAAATTTGGCCTCTACGCCATAGAACAGTGTGTGCTCGGAAGCGATTCCCGGTGTCACCTTGTCCAGCGCCTCGACCATTTCGATCAAGCTTTTCATCGTATTGTACGGCAGAACCAGGCCCAAATCGCCGGGAACGGCTTCCTTGAGCGTCGGCTCCAAAAACCCTTCGCGGATGCGGGACTCGGTAGAGCGGCGTCCGCGCAAAATGTCTCCGTATTTCTGGACGATGACGCCGCCATTGGAAAGATCGTTGGCGCGTTTGCAAATTTCGCGAGCGTATTCGTTCGGCTTGTCAAACGGCTCGGTAAATTTGTGCGAAACGAGCAGAGCAAAGTTTGTATTCTGGGAGCCCAGCGCAGGGTCCTTGTAAGAGTGGCCGTTTGCCGCCATGACGCCGCTGTGGTTTTCCACGACGACGTGACCGGACGGGTTGCTGCAGAAGGTGCGCACCCTCGTCCCGACCGATGTGTTGAAGATGAATTTTCCTTCGTACAGATGCTCATTGATCTCGCGCATCACCACGTCGGACGTCTCGACCCGCACGCCTACGTCTACCTGGTTGTTGTACATTTTCAGACGGCGCTTTTTCAAAATCCCCGTCAGCCAGGCGGAACCGTCACGGCCGGGCCCGATCATCACGTTGTCGCTCAAATATTCCTCGCCGTTTTTCAGCACCACGCCTCGAACGCGGTGACCGTCCGCTTCCTTGACCGTCAGGATATCTTCGACCTCGGTCTTGAACATCATGTCGATGCGCGTTTTCAAGTATTCATAAATCGACTTGAGAATCTCCAGGTTTTGCTCCGTGCCCAGGTGGCGCACCTCAGCTCTCAGGAGCTTCAGCCCTGCTGCATATCCGCGCTGCTCGATGCTTTTGATCGTTTCGGTCGTCGGATCGGTAATTGCTGTCGTCGCACCGTGCTCCAGGTTGATGGAGTCGACGTATTTAATCAGATCCAGCACCTGGGATGGAGCCAAATAATCGGTCATCCAGCCGCCGAATTCGGTGGTAATGTTGAATTTCCCGTCGCTGTACGCGCCGGCTCCGCCAAATCCGGCTGTGATCGAACAGGCCGGCAGACAGCCTGCGAAATCCTTCTTTCCTGCCGGGGGCGGGCAAAGCTTGATTTTCTCCTCCAAAATCGGGCAGCGGCGCGAGTAAATGTCATGGCCTTTATCAATCAACAGGACTTTTGCCTTCGGCGCTTTCAGTGTCAATTCATAGGCAGCGAAGATTCCTGCCGGTCCGGCACCTACCACAATCACGTCATATTTGTTGTTCATATTACTCATGTTCATATCCTCCTCGCAATAAAAAAACCCAACAAGCGAACGGGTATAGCGATACACCCATTCGTAGTTAGGAATTTACGGTTCCTTGTAGAGACCCTCAAACCTTATTTCTGAGGATATACGAATCTGTCGGATTTTTCGTTTTTGAAACTCGCAACAATTTGCATGATAACGCAGATAATGAATTATGTCAATCAATTGGATAATTTTTATTCGCCTTTTTATTGGTTTGGGCGTAAAACCATCGAAAGATCAGTCGTCTGACAACCTAAATCCGAACATTAAAACCGAACATTCGTGATTTAACTGTGGGATTTTCGTACATCAGCAGCTTATTTCCTTCACCGGACAGCGTGCCAAGAATTCTCCCAAATAGGACCGGCTGCTCCGGACGCCTCGTACACGATCAACAGTCCTCGTGAAAGCCCTGCATGTTCTGGTATGTTAAATATCTTTTTTGTCCTTTTGATTTGCCTGAAGCAATTCAATAATCTGTTTGTTTTGTTTTACGAGTTCTTTTGAGTTCATTGCGATAGAGAGTAAACAAGCAAAACTCAGCATACTGAGGATAAATATACCTAAAATCACATGATCACCTTCCCTTTTTTCCCACAATTATACAAGACCACGCATCATTCATTACAATTTCTCTGATTTCGACGAGACAAAGTGAGGAGGGTTTCAGGGTTTTACATAATTTGAACAATACATACTTAACTCATTGACTCAAGAAGGCAGACAGACCCCCATTTTGCAGGTTTTCCATATCTGTCGTATTCACCCTAAGGAAAAAAATCATATCCTATCTGGAACGTTCGGACACACTAGCCGACCTGTTCAGACACATATGCTTGAAAGTGCTAAGCGAAAAGGAGTTGAGAAGTTGACACATTCAGCAAACAGGACCTTCAACAGCTCTATCAAAATTGATGTCCTGATCCCGGCTATCGAGAAAGACCTTGGCACTCTTCCCTATGTCATTGACAGTATCCGTACACAAGTAAAGCATCCGATCGGCAAGATCATGGTTGTATCGCCACCAAGCAAGCGAATCCAAGCCCTTTGCCGGCGTAAAAACTGCACCTTCATCAATGAAAAACGCGTCCTTCCGATTACAAAAAAAGACATTCGCTACCAAACCAAACGCACCAATCGCTCAGGCTGGCTGCTTCAACAATTGTTGAAGCTGGCGGGAGGAAACCTGACCAAGCGAAAGTATTATCTTGTGATCGACGCCGACACCATTCTCATCCGCCCTCATGTCTTTCTCGTCAACGGGAAAACCGTTTTTTACTGCCGTAACTGGAGTCGTCCCGAGTATTTTCGCACCTATAAGAAATTGCTGGGGACCAAGCCAACCGCCTCGCGCTCTTTCGTTGCCCACTATATGCTGTTCGACAAATCGAAGCTCTCCCGACTGAAGTGGAAAATTGAAGCCAGGCATAAGACTAGGTGGTACTGGGCGATTATCAAGAAGACCAACAAACAGAGTTATGCCGGCTTCTCCGAGTTCGAAACCTACGGTAACTTCGTGAAAGCTCACTACCCCGGTCATCTGGTTGCAAGAAGTGCCCTTAACAAAAGCTGCTCCTCAACACCAGCATCACTTACTCGTGAGCAACTCTTCAGAATGGCCCAGAAATACAGGTCTATCTCCTTTCATAAACGCCGCTGGTATATCCGGAAGACCGGCTTGAGAAAATGAAGAGCCCGGTTTTTTATCAACAAAAAAAGAGCGGTCCCCTGTTTAAGGACCACTCTTCCATATCCGTTGCCAACGTTATGATACTGCTTTTTTCTCGCTCGCTTCCTCTGACCAGCACTCGACCTTCGGGAGGCCTGGGATGGAGCTTGCGTGAAATACCGGATTCTTGCCGGCTTTCTTTTGCTTTGTATAATCCTTCAGAGCGGCAAATGCGACTTTCCCCAGCACGGCGATTGCAAACAGGTTGAGGAGCGCCATCAAAGCCATGAAGAGATCGGCGAGATCCCAGACAATGCTGATTTTGGCTACCGATCCGAACATGACCATGCCCACTACCAGCAGGCGGTAAATCGTCAGCCACTTCTTGTCCGACTTGATAAACTCGATGTTGGTTTCCCCGTAGTAGTAGTTGCCTACCACCGAGCTGAAGGCAAACAAGAGGACGATCAAAGCGACAAACGAGCTTGCCCAGCCGCCTACATGCGAGCTGAGCGCGGCCTGGGTGAGGGCGATTCCGTCCAGTCCTTCTGTCGTATACATGCCGGAAAGCAGCACGATAAATGCAGTAGCACTGCAGACAAGCAGGGTATCGACGAAGACACCAAGCGCCTGAATGAGCCCTTGCTTCACAGGGTGCGTCACATCAGCTGTAGCTGCAGCGTTGGCTGCGCTCCCCATACCCGCTTCGTTGGAAAACAGTCCTCGCTTGATGCCCTGCATGATCGCAGCACCAAGACCGCCGCCGACCACCTGCTCCATGCCGAACGCCGACTTGACGATCAGGGCCAGCACGCCCGGAAGCTGTCCGATGTTGGTCACGACGACGAAGAGCGCAACGAGTACGTAGGCCCCAGCCATGAACGGCACGAGGAATTCAGCTACCTTCGCAACCCGTTTGACACCACCAAAAATGATAATACCAGTTACAACCGAAAGAATTACTCCCATCAGAGTGCGGTTGACGCCATAGGCAGTCTGAAACGCCTGGGTGATCGTATTCGCCTGTACGGCGTTGAACACAAACCCGAAACAGAGCGTAATCAGGATGGCGAACAGCACACCCATCCAACGCTTTTTCAGCCCTTGCTCCATGTAGTAGGCAGGGCCGCCGCGAAAGCCGCTCGCATCCTTCACCTTATAGATCTGCGCCAGTGTGCTTTCCACGAACGCAGAAGCGGAACCGATCAGGGCGATCAGCCACATCCAGAAGACAGCCCCGGGTCCTCCCACAGAGATCGCCATGGCTACACCGGCCAAATTCCCTGTTCCGACCCGTGACGCGGTACTGATGCAAAAAGCCTGGAAGGAGGAAATGCTCTCTTTCTTCTTTCCTGCCCCTTTTGCTCCTTCGCCCAGGAGGCGGAACATTTCTCCTGCCATTCGAAATTGCACGAATTTTGTTTGAAAAGTAAAATAAATACCTAAAATAATGAGCACTGCAATGAGGATTTTCGACCACAGGAAATCATTGAAAATCCCAACAAGATTCTCTAAAAACGCCATCAATGCACGAGCACCCCCAGTTGTCTATATATCAACAAATTATACGTCAGTTAGTTTATCACAAAACGTTCAAAAAGAAGTGTGCCAAATTTTCTATTTTGTGCTTCCCTGGCAAAACACAAATATTTCATGAATAAACGGAATATTTGTACTATGATGAGTGTTAGCAGTGCATTGCGGGAAGGTGGCTGTTCCGTGCGCGATTACCGCTACTATCAAACGATATTTGCTGGAATCCCCAAGCCTTTTGCCTTTGTCGATCTGGATCTACTCGGGATCAATGCCCAGCAGATCCGCCTCCGCAGCCAGGGAAAAATGATTCGCATTGCCAGTAAATCGATTCGCAGCGTCGAGCTTTTGAAGCATTTGCTGGAGATGGATGACTGCTTTCGGGGAATCATGTGTTATTCGGCCCCGGAAGCTCTTCATCTGGCTAACCACGGTCTGGATGACCTGTTGCTGGGATACCCGATATGGGAGCCGGTTTGGCTGGAGAAGCTGGCTATAGCCGTCAGGGACGGACACGCCATCACATTCATGGTCGACTCGGTCGAGCATGCAGAACACCTGGAAAAGTTCGCTCGTCAGTTCAAGGTAAGACTGCCTGTATGTCTGGATGCCGACATGTCCACCGACTTTTTCGGACTCCACTTCGGTGTCTGGCGTTCTTCTGTGCGGTCCATCGAACAAGCCCTCTATGTCCTGCGCCGCATTGTCGCGTCCAATCACCTGGAGGCAGCAGGCTTGATGGGGTACGAAGCGCAGATAGCCGGGGTAGGCGACCGCGCGCCAGGAAGCATTTTCAAAAATATCGCCGTCCGTATGCTCAAGCATGTGTCTCGACGTGAAATTCGCGACCGCCGCGCCTTGCTCCTGGAAACCGTCCGACAGATGGGAATTTCCCTCCGCTTTTTTAACGGCGGCGGCACCGGAAGCCTTCATTGGACGGGAAAAGAAGACGCAATTACTGAAGTGACAGCCGGTTCCGGATTCTTTGCTCCCGGCCTTTTTGACCACTATATCGATTTTCGCTGCCAGCCGGCGGCCGGTTATGCAGTCGAGATCGTTCGCAAGCCTGCTGCTGGTATTTTTACCTGCGCTGGAGGTGGCTTCATCGCTTCGGGCTCAGCCGGGAGAGACAAACTCCCCAAGCCTTACCTGCCGAAAGGTGCTTCTCTGCTTCCAAACGAAGGGGCTGGCGAGGTACAGACACCGGTTCGCTACCGCGGAGGGGAGACTTTGCAGCTCGGCGATCCGATCTTTTTCCGCCACGCCAAAGCGGGCGAGCTGTGCGAACACTTCACCCGGCTCTACTGTGTGTCAGATGGACGTATCGTCAAAGAAGTGACGACTTACAGGGGGGATGGCTTATGCCAATCGTGAGCAAGTCCGGAAAGCTGTGGAGAAACTGGGCCGGCAATGTGCAGAGCCGGCCTGACCAGATCGTTTTTCCGGGAAGCATTGCCGATGTCGTCGCCATCGTGAAGCAATGTGCCGGGCAGGGGCTGCGCATCCGTGTAGTCGGTTCCGGCCACTCGTTTACAGGTCTGGTCCAGACCGATGAATGCCTGTTGTCTCTTGACCGTCTGCAAGGTCTGGCAAGCGTAGATGCCGAAAAAGGAGTCGCCGAGGTATGGGCAGGGACCAAGCTGAAAGCGCTCGGCGAACTGCTTCACTCCCACGGCCTCTCTCAAGAAAATCTGGGGGATATCAATGCCCAATCCATCGCTGGAGCAGTCAGTACAGGAACACACGGCACGGGCATCCGGTTTGGCAGCCTGTCCACGCAGGTTGTCGGCCTGACCATCGTAACTGCAGCAGGTGAGGTGGTGGATTGCTCGGCTGAGAGCCATCCTTCCTTGTTTCCCGCCCTGCAGGTATCGCTCGGTCTGCTCGGAGTGATCGTCAAGGTACGCCTTCGCGTCATCCCGAAGCTGCAGCTCCGATACGAGAGCATGCGGCTTCCCGTGGAAACATGTCTGGACCAACTGGACAAATGGACCGCAGAAAACCGTCATTTTGAATTTTTCCTGTTCCCCTACTCACAGCTCGTCCAGGCCAAACGCATGAATGAAACGGCTGACCCCCCTAGTCCATATCTGCGCTGGAATCATTTCAAACAACTCATTTTGGAAAACGGCTTTTTCTGGCTCCTCTCCGAGAGCTGCCGCCTATTCCCGCCCCTGTGCCCGTCCGCAAGTCAGCTATCCGCCAAAGCTGTGCCTTCCGTCTCGGGAACGGGTTTGAGCCACCGTCTCTTTGCCACCCCTCGTCTGGTGCGCTTCCACGAGATGGAGTACAGTGTACCCGCCGACCGGATGAAGGAAGTAATTGAGGAGATCCAGACAGCGATCGAGCGGCACCGTTTCGCCGTCCATTTTCCCATCGAGTGCCGTTATGTAAAAAAGGACGACATCTGGCTCAGTCCCGCCTACGAACGAGATTCAGCCTACATTGCCGTCCACATGTACAAAGGCATGCCTTACCAAGCCTACTTTTCTTGCGTCGAAGAAATTTTTTGGAAATACGGAGGCCGTCCTCACTGGGGAAAAATGCACAGGATGGACACCGCAGGATTGCACAAGGCTTTCCCTCGCTTGAAGGACTTTCTGGCTGTCAGAGAAGAGTGGGATCCGCAGGCCCGATTTGCCAATGACTATCTGTCGCATCTCCTGGGCATAGCATCCGGCTCTCCGTGACCGTCTATTACGCATGTTTCGGCCTATTGCTTTATTGCTTCTTTGTCCGCCATTGGGGCAAGGCCCCCGGTTCCATCAGTGACCTTTACTCCATTTGTACTTCTTCTGTTCATCCCGGACAGCTCTTTCTTTATAATGGGAGCAGACAAATCAAAGCGAGGAGGCTTCCCTTTCATGGAATTCACGGCCAAGGAACACGGTTTTGTAGCACATCTGTCTTATGGAGATCTTCACGTTTCCGGTGACGAACAGTACGGGTTTCGCCCGTTTCAATTGCTCGTTTCCTCCATTGCGGTCTGCGGCGCGGGCGTATTGCGGAAGGTGCTGGAAAAGATGAGGATGCCCTGCAGCGACATGAAAGTGACTGCGGACGTGGAGCGCAACGAGGACAAGGCAAACCGGGTGGAAAAAATCCATCTTCATTATGTCATCACGGGGGAGCAGCTTCAGGCGGACAAGGTGAAGAAAGCGATTGAGCTGGCTAGGAAAAACTGCCCGATGGCGCAATCGGTCGAAGGAAGCATTTTGATTACGGAGACGTTTGAACTGGTTTCCTGAAATAAAAGATTAAAAGCTCTATAAGGGGTAGGACGGGCTTTGGGGGAGGAGATGAAACAGAAGAAAAAGGCTCAAGGCTCGGTGGGACACTGCTTGGGGGATTGACTGGCCGGCTTCATTTCAAAAGCGGGACCGCGTCCAAAAGCAGATGGTTCGAGGGTGCGTTTTCAGAGGTTGGACGCTGAAAGCGTGTCCCGCTTTTGAAATGAAGCCTGGGAGGTGTCCCAAAGGCCTTCGCATTTTTCTTCTGTTTCATCTCTACAGCTTTGTCCTTTACTGTCTTTTGGCAGGTCAATCAGAGAAGAAGGCTTAAAAGAGTTCCTTCTTTGTTTCGTCCCCTTTCTTAGTTTCTTTGTTGTTCTTTGTTCGTTGTTCTCTGTACTCCTATCTTCACCCCTCGTTTTTCAAAACTTGTATCAAATTGAATTTCTGCTAATCAAATTTTCCTCGGCTACAAAATTAGGGTGCCCGCGTTTTTGGGGCACCCTTTCACATATTTGCCTTTCTTTAAAGGCAAAGCGTTTTTTATGATCTGCTCTCAGCCGGGACTCCTTGCTTGGCCCAGCTTTTTTTGTCCGGGATGACTTGGTTTAGGATCAAGGTTGCCAATGCGCCTACGGTAATGTTGGAGGACAGGATGTAATTGACGAAGTCAGGGGCGCCCTGGAGTGCGTCCTTTGGCAGCACTGTGACAGCGATGGTCAGCAAAATGGGCAGGCCGATGACCATCATGTTGCGCTCGTCGATGGTGATATGCTGAATGACTTTTAATCCGTTGGTCACAATCGCTACGCAGACGATGCCGAAAATGCCGTTGATTACGGGCTCGGGGATGCAGGTAATCGCTGCGGACAGCTTTGGCACCAGGCCCAGCGCGATGAGGATGATGCCTCCGGCCATGATTGCCATTCGGCTGGCTACTCCGGTTACCGCGAGCAGCCCGGCATTGGAGGAATACCCGGTCATCGGCGTTCCGCCAAACAACGCGCCTACAAAGCAGCCGAGACCTTCGCCCAAAGAAGCGCGGTTCAGCCTCTCTTCCGTCAGCTCCTTGCCCGTGACAGAGGAAACGACAAACCATGTACCCGTCGTTTCGATCATGATGATCAAATAAACGAACACCATGGTGAGAATCGCGCTGATGTCGAACACGGGGGCACCGTACGGGAAAAACTTGGGCAAAGAAAGCCAGGCGGCGCTTTTGACCGAGCTGAAGTCAACTCCTCCAAAGAACGCTGCCGTCACCGTTCCGACGAAGATCGCGATCAACAAGGATACGAGGCGGAAAAACGTTCCTGCTTTCCCTGCCTTTTGTCCCAGCAGCATACAAGCGACCAATACTGCCGCCGAAACGGCTGCAATCAGGCTGTTTGTCCCGATGCTTCCCGGCGAATTGTAAATATTGGCCATCGCCGTAGGCATCAGTGCAATCCCGACGATGACAATGACCGTCCCGCCTACCAACGGGGGAATGAACCTGCGTACGGCTTTCGCAAACCACTTCAGCGGATAGCCGACAAAAGCCATCAGCAATGCGCCGGGGATGATGCTTCCGATCATCGCTGCCATACCCAGTTTGCTGCCGATCGCTGCCAAAGCGCCAATCGGAACGTAAGAGGGGCCCTGCACAACCGGCAGTCGAATTCCGAAGCCAGTCTGGATCAATGTGCCGATACCGGTAGCCAAAAAGCACATTTGAATAAAGAAGGACGTACTGGAAGTATCCAATGTCAAAAGTCCTGCAATGATAATCGGGGCAATGTACAAGTCCATGGCCAATACATGCTGCAAACCGAGCAAAAAAGCCTTTCCCACACTAATCTTGTCATCGACGCCCACGACAAGGCGAACGTCATCCCGCTGTTGTTCCACCCTTATGCCTCCCTATGTTTTCTCAGCTATTAACGAATGTTATACGCCAGATTATAGGATAATCGAATTGTTTTGTACACAAAAATCGAATGACTTTCTCCTAACTAAAAATATTGTTCGTGTTTTTGTTGACTCTCTTTATCTACAGGGGCTAAAATATGAAGAAAATGTCCGCAAATAAACGTTGCACGGAAGTTGAGAAGGAAGGGTGTCCCTGACAATGGTTCAAGATACTGTACTGAAAAATGACTGGATCGTCGCTTGCCGCTCCACCGATTTGCAGGATCAGCCGAAGCAGATCGTGATCATGGGCGAGCGAATCGTCCTATTTCGAAACGATGAAGGTGTTCATGCCTTCAAGGATTTGTGCATCCACCGCGGTGCGGCCCTTTCCCTCGGCTGTGTCCGGGACGGCAAGCTCGTCTGTCCTTATCACGGCTGGGAGTACGAGTCCACAGGGGCCTGCGTCAAGATTCCTCAGCTTCCCGAGGATCAAGCCATCCCCGGAAAAGCGCGTGCCCTGTCCTACGGCTGTACGGAGCGCTACGGCTTTATTTGGGTCAACCTGGGGAACAATCAGCCCGAGATGTTCCCTCTCCCGGAGTTTGGCGAGCCCGGTTTTCGCAACGTCATCTGGGGCCCCCAGAGCGTCCATGCAAAACCGCCGCGCGTCGTAGAGAATTTCCTCGATGTCGGGCATTTGGCTGTCGTTCATGAAGGCTACCTGGGCGTGGCTGAACACAGGGAGATCGGCGATTACCGTGTACACCGGAATGAAACCTCCATCTACTCCGACGAGATCGCCGTCTTTCAGCCTGACCCGGATGGTAGCGGACAAGCCAAGCACGTCTATTACACGTATGAAATCCTGCGTCCGCTATCTGTGAAATTTACGAAACGCGACCGGGAAACGGGTCATCTAATGTCCATTCTCCTGACAGTCGCACCGACGGAGGAAGGGAAAACAGTCGCCTACGGTGTCCTTTCTTTTAACTACGAGACTGGTACCACCGACGAGGAAATCGTCGAATTCCAAAACATGATTTTTGCCCAGGACAAGCCGATTGTGGAAAATCAAAAGCCGGAGGATTTGCCGCTCGATTTGCAGATGGAGCTGTCCCTGAAATGCGACCGGGTCAGTATCGCGTATCGGCAGTATTTGCAGGAGTTGGGCGTGACATTGGGGACTGCGTAGAAGTATACGCTCGAGATAGCTATAGAGGTTTGTGAGGTCGGCTAGATGGGGATCTGGCCGATCTTTTGTTTGCTGAAGTTCGGGCTTTAATGGCGGAGATGAAAAAAGGGGACTCTTCACGAAGTCCCATTTTATTTTGCAAAAAGTCATAATAAAAGCGTATCCCCATGGCCTTTAGTTCGTTTTATCAGTTGGCTTTTTTGCAACTGCACTTTCCTCTGTAACCTTGACGAATACACCCTCGCTTTTTTCAAATGCAATATGATCACTCGGATCAACGTTCTTGATCGTGAAAAGCTTAGTCCCTTTCTCCAGATAATTAGAGGCAATAGTTGCTTGCGATGTTTGTTCGTCCCCTTCAAAATCGTATTTCTCTTCTACTGTTCCAATTTGTTCTCCGATATTTTCTTTCTCTACAAGTTCGACTTTGTTTTCATCGCTCTCAATTACATAAACACGGTTTTCAACTTTCACATAAGGGTACGGCCAGCTTGCGATTTCATTTGTTGTTTTTTGTGTATCTGTGGATAGGGAGTTGTTAGCACATGATGAAAGTAGTAAAACGGAAAGGATCAACTTGACTGTGAGCAGAATTCTTCTCATTCTGAGCCCTCCTTACTTCGTACGCTAAATGAATCAAACCATTGAAAATCATAGGTTCGGCGATCGCTAAGACATGACCACATACACGTTTGATGACCGCTAATGTAGCTGAGATGGGCTGAAAATCATCTCCTCTAATGCTAAGCGTACGTTTTTGTCAAAATGTTGGCGGTACCACTTACCTGTAAAAAAGTAGAATGCGGGTGATTTTATGATATCACCCACACCGCAATTGGTAAATATTTACTATTTAGTCCTCCAGGCTCGGTGGGACACTGCTTGGGGGCTTTACTGTCCAGCTGCCATTCCAAAAGCGGGACCCCGTCTAAAAATCGATGACTCGTGGAAAGCATCTCAGAGGTTGGACGCTAAAAGCATGTCCCGCTTTTACCATTCCGCCTGGGAGGTGTCCAAAAGGCCTTCGCATTTTACTTCTGTTTCATCTCTACAGCTTTTGTGTTTGTCGAGCTTTCTTAAGGTTTTTTAAAGAAGAAAGGTTGTTGCTGCCGAAAATCTTCCGTACAGAAGCGCTAACCCTCATTCGCAAAAAAGGATCGAGCAGCATTGCAACGCTGTTCGATCCTTTTTCCTCTCCACTACTGTTATCGTAATTTGACATACTGAAAATCGCTTCGATAGCCGCTTATACCAAAAGCTTGCCGTCCTTCATGATCAACTCATCGTCAGCGTACACATCCGGCGCTTTGACGACCAAATCGATATGAACCCCCGCTGCAATGGTTCCGCCGAAGGTGTTGTTGCTGCCAAAGGCGACGTGGATCGTGCCGTACACTTTTTCGTCCTCCAGCACCACGCCAGTGATCCGCGCTTTGTCATTCGTGCCGATCCCGAATTCGCCCAGCAAGCGACCGTCTCCGTCGCCAAGCGTTTTCAACAACCGGTCAGCCTCGGCCCCCTCTGCCTCGACAATGCGCCCGTCTTTTACAGTCAGGAGCAGCGGACTGTCGATCTTGCCGATTCCGGCGATCGAGCCGTCTACGACGATCTGGCCCTCGGCTGTTCCTTCCACTGGGGCGATATATGCTTCGCCGGATGGCAGGTTGCCCGATTCACCCGGATTGACGTAAACGCCTGTGCTCGGTACGCCGTTGCGTCCGTTGATCGAGAAGGTCAACGCTTTTCCTTCCTTTTCGATGCGGATCGTGTTTGCCCTGGTCAACAGCTCGGTCACCTTTTCAGTCAATGCTTTTACCTGGGAGTAGTCGGCAGTGATCGCTCCCTCCAGGAACATGTCCTCGGTGATGGCAGGCATGGTGGCAAGCCGTGTGCCGTTTGCGGCTGCTTCCTTGCGGGCTTTGGTATGGGTCAGCGAATGCTGGGTCACGCAGACGACCACATCGGAGCGTTTCATCGCTTCGCTGATGGCTGCCGGCGGCTCCTGTCCGGATTTTTCGCGTTGATTCATGACGACGAACATCGCTTCGGCGCCGAGCTGACGGCCTGCTTCCCACAGCGCTTCGCCCAGCTCCCGCTTGGCGTCGTCGGCTACCACCAAAAAGGACTCCCCGGCTTTCAGTGCCATGCAATTGGTCAAAATTCCTTTACTGATTTCGATCAGCTTCATCTTTGTTCAACCCTTCCTAAATCATTTCAGACACCAGTTTCGCCATCATCGCATTGGACAGGATGACCGGCAATCCAGTCAAGTCGGAGACCAGCTCGCGGGCTTCCTCTGTGTATCCCATACAGTCCAGCAGTACGATGTCCGCTTTTTCCTTTAATTCCGCGCAAGCCTCCCGGAAGCTTTCCACATCATTTTTATACGGCGATGCCGCGGCAAAGACGGGGAACAATCCGTGCGGATGATATTTGTCCTTCAGTGCTTCCTTTTGCTCCACGAGCGGTACGAGCACCCCGAGACGGCTTCCCTTGACCATCGCGGCCACCGTCGGAGGAATGACGTGATCCGGTTCGATCAGGAACGCTTTTTTGGCGGACAACCCCGGGAAAACACCTGTACACAGGAGTAGGATCGTCTGGATGCCGCTATTCTCCATATCCTCGATCTTCCGCTGCAGGATCGGCTGGATTTTCTCACGCGACATGACCGCCGCATCTCCGTTAACCATCCGGGACGTCAGCACGTATTCGCCCGGTCCGGGAGACAGGCGTTCTTCCACTTCTTGCTTCGTCATTCCGTCCAATACTCCTGCCTGGACGAGCTCGGCTCTTCCTGCGAGATACTTCTCTACGATTGGCGCGACATCCGGCCGTGGCGCTTGCCCGATCGTAATCATCCCAATGCGTTTCACGGTCATCCTCTCCTTCTTTTCGCGTGTGAAAAAAAGCAAGGGGAAAGCTCCCCTCGCCTTGCTTATTTGCCCAATGTTTGCAGCACTTTCATGGAGCCGTACAGCGATGTGATTCGGGCAAATTCATCGGTGTCGTAAAAACGGCAAGTACCATTGGTGTATTCTTTTGCCACCTCGACAGCGTATTTCACTGCGAGTGCGATGTCCACCTCGTGGCTGGCGCCGGTTCCGCAGCCTGGGACAGCGGACTGAGCCGTCACCGCCACCCCGACTACAGGGGCATCGGTCGCTACGCATGGCTGCAGGATGCTGTTGATATGGTAGAGATCGTTTCCGTATGGAGTAATGTCTTGCATCGTGATCGGGAAGGTAACCGGAAGCTGACCAGTCGTCATTTCCATAATCCGCAGCAGGTCGTCGCTGATGCGCAGGATGTAGCCTTCTTTTACGGTTGCCGAGATCGCAATCCCTCTGTGATTGATCACTTTGTTTCCTTTGGTCGTGTCAATGGACAGGATCGCTTCCATCTCAGGTGTAACCTCATACTTGTTCATGGTCAAAATGTCGACTGGCGAATCCATGAAATCGACCGGCTCATGCGGACGGGTAGGTGCATTTGGGCAAATATGAGTGGTGATCACCACGTCGCCTTTCAGCACATCCCCTTGTTTTTGCATTTCCGCCAACTTGAGCGCACTCGCTACGGCTGCAATGGCACCATCGGCATCGGATACGAGACCGATACGGCTCGGGCGCGCGCCGATACCGCCAAGTCGTCCGATGATTCCAAAGGTTGGCGCCATCCCGCCCTTGGATTTCCCTTCCTTGCCGGGAATGACGATCTTCACGAAGTCTGTGCTGCCCTTTTGCCCGGTAACGGTCTCAACGGTTACTTGCACATCGGAATAATTGGCAAACAGGTTTTTGATCGTTTCTCCACTTACATAGGCACTGTCCATAGCTTCAAATACAGTAATGGTTTGTTTCAACGACATGAAAGATCCCTCCGTCTTGGTTGTTGGTGAGCGTTTTGTTTACAGGTAGGACACGATTTCTTTGCCGATCACGCCTTCAATCGGCTTGAGCAGCCCCTCATTGCGCATTGTAGTGCTCAGGATCAACTTTTCGGCAGGCACGTGAATCACCGCTACATGCTGCCCTTTTTCCATCGCCGCCGTGACAATCGGGCGTGCAGTCCGGGCATCCAAGGTCATGATCAGGTCGGGGAACGTCGCCAGGCGCTTGCCGTCTTGCTCCAGCGTCATGTACTCATTCCAGAACGTCATCTCCGTACTGCCAACGGTGACCCGGCCAACGTCAAAGCCGCCTGTTGTCTCCAGCGAGAACTCGCTCACTTCCCCTTCGATGACGACACGGCCGCCAAGTGCGGCGCATACCGCTTCAATCGCCGCTTCTCCTTTGCTCCCGAGAAGCGCCTCGCCTACCTTGATCGCCTGGGAGATGCCGCCGGGCGCGCCGTTTGCTCTGGCATACGCAACGGTTACCGGATTCCGGGCAACAGCCACCAGGCCGCCTGCTTCCACGGACACCTTTCTGATCATGGACGCCGCTTTTTCAATAGAAGAAGAAATGCTCATTTCCACATAACGGTCTCCCTTTCCGCCAGCAGCAGCCTGATGGGAAACGTAATCCGGCAGCTCATGCAGATTCAGCGACCCCATCGTTCCTGTCGGATGCGCCCGACCGTTGCAAGGCAAATCGACGATTGGAAGACCGGTGACTGCCGCCTGGAACCAGCCGTTTACGCTTGTCCCTGCTCCGTTTTCGTTCGTATGAATCCCTCTGAGCGGTGTTTTTACCTTCTCCGACAAAAGCTCCAGTGCCCGAACATAGTGGATCGGCTTGAGGAATTTATCCTTTGCTGCCGGAGCTCCGACCAGCGAAACGGTGACGAGCAAATCGTCGTCCGCCATTTCGTCGTCGGAAACCAGCACCGGTTGGCCTACCTCCAGAGCAAGCCGCCCGATTTGCAGCCCCTCCTCGATCCAGCCTCCACCACCTCCGCCGAGTACGGCTCCACCGTACACGGCTGCTTCCATCATGCGTTCGTTGAGCAGGATCTTCGTCATTGTACACCCTCCTATTTTTGACTGAATTTGAAAATGGAACTAAAGAAGCTGTAGATCGCGTCACCGGCGATAAAGCCGGCTGCAAGAATGCTCATCGAGCTTTCTGCCTCTTTGCCTTTCAGCTTGAGCACGATGACACGGATCAGAATCCCGACCAGAACCGCCCAACCGGCACCCGGATTCAGGATAAGCAAACCTGTTGCAAACAAGACGCCAAGCTGACGGCTCGGACCGCCTATAAACTGCAGGATGGCGCCCGGAATAGCCCAGAGAAGCAGTTGTTTCGCGACTTCAGCGGACGCTCCCGCTTCGATCGTCTTCACATAGACGGCGTCCACTGGCGGGACAAGCCCACTGGCAAAGAAGCCTTTATAGGTGAACATGACCGTGATCAAAGCAACGCCGAATGCAATCATGCCCGTGATGTACTGCTGCTTGCGGCCGTGAAGTTCAAATTCCTTGTCCTGTCCGTTGCCGCGAAGAATATAGCCTGTCTTGAGGTCGTACCCCATATCGGCAAAGGCAGGACCGGTCGCTGCACTAAAGCCGACCAGCAGGGCAAGCGCTACCGGCGGAAACCCTGCCAGCAGCCCGATGATCAAGGTGATCAACGCCACCGCAAACGCCGGGAACCAACCGGAGTGCATCGCGGCAATCCCTACAATCAGCTCGTGCAAATAAGCGGCAAAAGCGGCGAAGATCAGAAAGCCGATAAACATGCCTGTCGACATTTCTGTCATCAGTCCACCCAAAATCGCGAGGACCAGAGAAATGATCAAATAGGCCACAAATCCGATTCCGAGTACACGTGTCGTCTGCTTGTCGCTGCGCGTGTACGTTTCCGCAGCTACTTCACTGCCATTTCCACTATCTGTCTTCTTGCGCTTCAAAATAATCATCGTGACCTGGATCAGCGCCACAACACCGGCACCGATCATGAAGCCGTGCGGGATGAACATCTGGTTTACATCCATTCCAAACATTGGTATCGAATACTGGCGAAGCAAGAGCCCGATCCCGAACATGGACAGCGCCCAAATGTTTCCGATGAAAGCAACACCAAACGCCGACATCGAAATGCCGAGCCAGGAGCCGAGCAAACCGCCCGCCGCACCGACACCGAGCAGAGCGGCACGTTTGCCCCCTTTGTCCCCGGCGATAATGGCTTCCGCAGTAGCTACACCTGCCGGCCATGTACCGGACGCAGGGAAGACGCGAGAGTCAAACAATTTATAAAGAAGAGCAGCATCGACAAACATCGCCAGAGCCGCACCGATCAGCATCGGCATGATCAATTCTGGTTTTCCCATCACAAACGGAATGCCGATCGGAATCAGCAAGCTGTTGGCCGCCCCGAATGTCGCGGAAGAAATCGAGGTTTGCACCAGATTTTGGCGATGGACCGACTTGTACTTGGAAAAGATGGTGATCGGCAGACGCGCGATCAGCATGGCGATAAGCGCACCGATAATGGCCGTATTTGGAGTAATTCCGAGCGAGGCCACCAGCTGCATCCCGATGACCGCCCCGATAACAGCGGTAACAATATTCAGAATCAACGCAAAAGGTTCAAAAATGGAAGGGTGTTTTTCCTTTTCACTCTTTCCGTTGTTTATGTTGTTCATGCAAGTCCCCTCCTTTGTGCTAGAAAATGCGTTGCAGTATGGCCTGTACTTCTTGCTGTGCAGTCCGCAGCTCCCTCAAGGCTTCCGGTACTTTTTGCTCCGGCATGCGATAGTCCGGCCCGGCAATGGTCAGCGATGCCACGACCTGCCTGTCCCCGGAAAACAGCGGCACCGCGATGCCAAACACCGTATCGGTGTATTCACCTACGGAGTAAGCCCATCCGTCTTCTCTGATCCGTGCCAGGTCCTGCAACAGCTTCTCCTTGTCATGAATCGTATGTTCTGTTCTTGGCCGCAGCCCCTTTTCGATGATGGCTGATTGGGTGCTGGCCGGCAAGTAAGCCATAATCACTTTGTTGGAGGCCCCAGCGTACAAAAGCGTCCTGCTGCCGATAGACATCGCGTACTTCACTTGCTGCCTGCTTTCGGCGATCTCCAGACAAATACCCTCCAAGCCATCCAGCCAAGTCAAGAAAACGGATTCATTTGTTGCTTCGGCAACCCGTTTCATGACCGGGTAAATCAGCTCGGTTATGTCCAGATTGTCCTTGACAGTGGATGCGTACTCCAAAAAGCTAAACCCCAGTTCGTACTTCTTTGTTTTAGGTTCCTGTTTGACAAATCCGTATCGTTCAAACGTAGCCAGCATCCGATACACAACAGTGTGGCTAATATTCATTTCCTTGGCCAGTTCACGAACTCCCCATTGCGGTTTTTCCCGGGTAAAGTGTTTGAGTAAATCCAGAGCGTTATCCAGTGTTTTTAGCATGCTTGGCCACCTATCGTCTCAAGGTTTTCATAAAATGGAATGCAACCGTTTGCGGTCAGCACTTTGTTTTCCCAAGAGGAGAAAACGGTGACGACCTTTTTGTTTCTAATAGCGAACCACTGGTTCTCTCATAGTCCGAAAAAAAACGCAGGGAGCAAGATTGCTGACGTTCCGATCACTGAAGATTTTCCACCCCCGTTGTCAAACAATTTTTTATTATTGCGTTAATTGCAACTATAACAAAAATGGGTCTTTTCCCCCTATGGGAAACGACCCAAAAGAATGCGTTTATTTTTTGGCAGCCTCACAAATCCTCAGGATTCGCTGGCAAATCTCTCATTTTCCAAACCCTCATTACCAGATCGAGACGGAACCGCGTTTCCGCATCGTGCAAATCCACCCCCAAAATTTCCTGTATTCTCTCTAATCGATACAAGACAGAATTCCGGTGGATAAACATCTCTTCTCCTACCTTTTTCGTTTGTCCGCCTGTTCGCAAAAAGGAATCGAGCGTAGACAGCAGCTCGGTCCCGTATTCGGCGTCGTATTTGGCAAGCGGCTCGATAAACATGCCCGACAGAGCAGTCAGCGACGGATGGCCCGCTGCATCTTTGAGCAGGTCCTCGACCAAAATGTCCTCGAAGTGGATCACCGATTGTCCCGGACGGACAAGGCGGCCGATTCGCATGGCCCGTTTTGCTTCGCGGTAGCTGTAGCGAAGATCCTTCATGTGCTCGCGGATACAGCCGATGCCGCAAATCCAGCCGCCTCGCTCCTCCTTCCCGGCTCCCCAGCCGGCCAATTCCTGGAGATAGTGTACCGCTTCCTCTCGCTGTTTGGAAATCTCCTGCTTGTCGGTATAACAAATCACTGCAATTTGATCATTGATCAGGACGCCTTTTCTGGCATGTGGGTCGCCTTGATTCATTTCCTGCAAAAGCCGGAGCAAAGCTTCTTCCTTCCTGGGGTTCGCTTTCCCTGTTTCACTCGGCTTGAGAACCATCACGTACAGATGACCGCTATGCGATATTCCTACCTGCTTGGCCCGGTGGTGCAGCAATTCTTCCTCACCGGCTGTACCTGACAACAGCTCTATCAGAAACGACTCCTGTTCCCGCTCCCGCTGAATCTGCAGAGACTGCCGGATCGTAAATTCGATCGCCAGAACGGTAACGGCCTGATCCAGACACTGCTGCCCAAAGCGATCGTCTTCCTCGATTTTTTTTGTAATCGCCAGGTAGCCGACGACTCTGTTGCTGACCAGGATGCTCCGCTTTTCCGCGATAAGCTCTTTCGTAAAATGGACGGTGCTGCTTTCAATCTCTCCCTGCTGGTTCAGCACAGCTACGTCGCAATGAAGCAATTGCCCGACCATCACCACCAGCTCGGGCGTCCGCCTGTTCAGCACCAACTGCGTGAACTGCTGATTGACCTCCTGCATTCCTCTCATGACGACGACTTGGCGGTTTAAAATATTCTCCATGACCGAGTGCGTCAGGTCTATATAAGGAGTTTCCGCTGGGACATCAATCAAAGGGATGCGATACAAATCACTTTTTCGCAATGCTTCTTCCGGAATTTCCTGCAAAAACCGTTTGGTCTTGATCGCGACAGCCGCGCCTCCCACCCGGTGCATCTCTTCCAGCAGACGGCTCAGCCGGTACGGTTCGTTCCGCAGGGCATAACCGGTTGAAATAATCAGCTCGTTTGGCCGCAGCCAGCCGGTCAGATCGGGAATTTCCATGCTGTCCACATAATAGATTTCATTTTTCAGGCCTTCTATGCCCGCCATGATTTTTGCCCCTTGAAAAGCAGGCAGCTGCATCAACTGTTCTACGGTAAACGGATCTTTTGCCACACGCTTTTGCTCCCTTTTTACGCTCTTGCTATCATGATACCCTTTTTGGAGCACGATGAAAAAAGTCAAATGAGAATAAAGAATGCCATTGAAATCAAACGAATAATTATGTATTCTTTATAAAAGTCAATATTTTCAGACGATGATAGTCGTTTACCTGTGGAAGAATCCGTCCACGGGTAGGCGGCTTATTTTTTTGAGGAGGTGGAGAGACAAGGGAAACTGCCGTATTGCATTTCGTGACATTTGAGAACGTGAGCAGAGAGAGGATGAGGACGAATGTCGATCAAACACACAAAAAGCATGAAATGGGGCTTCTTTGCACTGTTTCTCTGTTTGGCCCTGGTGAGCGTACAAGCCCCGGCGTGGGCCGCAGAACCGCTCCAACAGCTGCAGGTGCTCGACAAGGGGAAATGGGCGCCGGGAACGTACCAGGCTGTGCAAGATTTAATTGATAAGCACGGGGTGAAAAGCCCTTCCTATAATCCGGCAAAAAAGCCTTACGCCGTGTTTGACTGGGACAACACCAGCATCATGCACGATACCGAAGAGGCTTTGTTTGTCTATCAAATCAATCATCTCGCATTTAAAATGACCCCGGAGGAGTTTGCCGGCGTCATCCGTACCGGTGTACCCGCAGGTCCTTTCTCCGACGATTACAAAAACGACGACGGCCAGCCGGTTACACTCGATGACATCGCCGCCGATCTGGCAGCGGACTATACCTTCCTCTACAATCAGTATAAAGGCATGAAGGGAACCAAATCCCTCGATGAGGTCAAAGCGACCGAGCAGTTTGCCGATTTTCGCGCCAAGCTCTATTTCCTCTATGAAGCGATCAATGGCACGCACGGCAGCAGTATCGGCTATCCGTGGGTCCTCTACCTGTTTGCCAACATGACAATCGACGAAGTGCATGCATTGGCCGAAGCGTCGAACGATGCCAGCCTTGGGATGGCGATCGAGAAAGTTTCGTGGACAAGTCCGAAAGCGCTTTCAGGAAAAGCGGGAGTGATCACGGTGTCGCATACGACCGGACTGCGTTTGACTTCTGAGGTCGCCAATTTGATGAACACCTTCCGCTCCAACGGAATCGATGTGTACGTCGTCTCCGCTTCTCTGGAAGAGGTCGTGCGGGTATTTGCCACCCTGCCCAAATACGGATACAACCTGCCTGCCGAAAACGTCATTGGCATGCGTCTGCAGGTAGAGAACGGGAAGATCAAGCCCGTGTACGAGAAAAACTATCCTTTCACCGTTCATCATGGGAAAACAGAAGTGATCGAATCGGTGCTGGTCAAAAAATACGGTCATGGTCCGATCTTTATCGCGGGTGACAGCATCGGGGACTATGAAATGATGACGGAGCTTGACAGCGTGAAGCTGGTGCTGGTCGTGAACCGGGTCAAGGGGGGAACGATCGGACAAGCTGCCGCCAAGGCTGCGTCGCAAATGGGCAAGAACAATCCGGCATTTGTTCTGCAGGGGCGGGATGAAAATACAGGCATGTGGATTCCTTCGGAGTCTACGGTCAAGCTGGGGAAAAAGGAAGCGCAACTGCTGGCGGATTAAGGCATTTCTGGAATGCGGGGCTATGCATGCATGCTATTGGCTGCATGCATGGTTCCCGCTTTTTTGTTTGTCTCGTTCGGAAGAACGTTATTTTGTTTGTTTCGGTTGGACGGGCTTTGGTGGAGGAGATGAAAAAGGAGAAAACGGCTGCAGGTTCGGTGGGACACTGCTTTTCAAAGCCCGTCGAAGCCGTTCTGCTCGCCAGAGAAGCCTGTTTCCATTCGGAGCGACTAGCGGAGTCCGGCCCAGCGGAGCGATGATCCCGAGGAAACAGAATCGCAACCTATGATTACGCTTCGGAGCTGCGCGCCGTTTTGCGATTCCCTCGGGATCATTGCGGAGCGGACAGTCCACTCTCCCTTGCAGGACGCAGACCGGAGCGCAGAATGGAAACAGGCTTCTCTCCACTGCAGCCGCTTTACGGGCAGACCGACTAACCATGCAGTCGCTTTAGAATCTCCAAGTCCAAGCCCTTCGCTTTAATTCAGCGCAGCCATCACATTGCGGACGGAAGCAACCGACTTGTCCAGTGCCGCTTTTTCATCGGCTGTCAGGTCAAGCTCGATGACTTTTTCAATGCCGTTGCCGCCGAGCAGGGTAGGCACGCCGAGATACAGGTCATGGTAGCCGTATTCGCCCTCTAGATATGCAATCGACGGGAGAATGCGCTTCTTGTCTTTCAAAATCGCCTCCGCCATTTGGACGATAGATGCAGCCGGAGCGTAGTAGGCCGAACCGTTGCCGAGCAGAGCGACGATCTCGCCGCCGCCTTTGCGGGTTCTTTCCACGATAGCTTCCAGACGGTCGGCCGGGATCAGCTTGTCGAGTGGAATGCCGCCAGCGTAGGAATAACGGAGCAGCGGAACCATATCGTCTCCGTGTCCGCCAAGCACGAATCCGCTGACGTCTTCTACGGACACGTTCAGCTCCATCGCCACGAAGGTGCGGAAGCGGGCGGTATCAAGGACGCCAGACTGGCCGATAACGCGGTTTTTCGGGAAACCGGATGTTTTGTAGAAGGTATAGGTCATCGCATCTACCGGGTTGGACAAAATGATCACGGTCGAATGCGGCGCGTGCTGCTTTACTTGTTCCGCTACAGAGCGCATGATGGCCGCATTGGTGTTGACCAGATCGTCACGGGACATGCCCGGTTTGCGGGCGATACCCGCTGTGACGATGACCAGATCCGCTCCGGCGATATCCTTGTAGTCGGAGGTTCCGGTAATCGCGGCATCAAAGCCTAGCACAGGGGAAGATTCCATCATATCCAGCGCTTTTCCCTTTGTCGGGTTTTCCAACTGAGGGATGTCGACCAATACGATATCACCGAGTTCCTTTTGCGCCAAAATAAACGCGGTCGTGGCCCCGGTAAAACCGCTGCCGATCACAGCGATTTTTTTCCTTTTGAATGTCATGTTGAATCCTCCTCCAATCCTGTTCATAGTTTAGAGTTGATCGTTAACGCCTTATAGTTTGTAGTTTGTTCGTTTATAGTTCACTGTTCTTTGTTCTTTGTTCTTTGCTCGCTGTTCATCGTCCTTCGACTACAAGACCAGCTTCACGCCGCTCGCCTTCTGCTCCAGCATCTTGCTCAAAATCGTTCCGATATGAGCCCCCGCCTCTACAGGAGACGTACCCTGACGATGAATGTTGGAGATCACGGTGCGCTCGGACTCGACCATCCCTTTGCGCGGGCGATAGCACATGTAGGCGCTCATGGAGTTGGCCGTGACCAGTCCCGGACGTTCCCCGATCAGCATCACCAATACCTCTGGCTGCAAAATCTCCCCGATGTGGTCCATGCTGGCCACACGTCCCCCCTTTACAAAGAAAGGGGTTCCCCAGCTAAGGCCGTAGCTTTGCAGGGAATCGTAGAGGGACGGCAGCACATCTCGCAGGTTGGCGTCGACAGCGCTGGCGCTCAGGCCGTCAGAGACGACGATTTGCACCTGCGGCTTCTTCTGGCAGCGCTCCTCCAGCAGCCGTACGCCTTCGTCATTGATGATCCGCCCCATGTCGGGACGCTTCAAGTAGTTTTCCGTATTGTCGTATTTCGTCTCCACCGTAAACAAGGAAAACTCCTTGAGTGTCTCCTCGCTTACCTCTCCGTATACGGCATCCACCGCAGCGGCATGGTCGCGGCGCAGCTGGAGCATCGTCTTGGTCAACGGCCTGACGCCTGCTCTCCATACCCCGATCCGGGCCGGTGTGCTGGCCAGAAGCTCCTGCATGCCTTCCCTGTATTTCGGATTGGGCACCTGAGAAATTCGTTCAGGCTCTGTTGACGCATTGAGTCCAGCACCTTCACCGGAATGTGCTTGGGAAAAGGCTGTGGAAGCTGCTGCTGCCGAAGCGGACGCAAGCGCCTCTGTTCCTGTCGGCTGGTTTGCCGTTTGCCGGTTGCTGGCTTCCTGAGCCGCCGTTTGCTCTCCTGCCGCCGCAATCCCTGCATGACTTGCCCCCGAAGCTTGCGACTTCGCGCTGCCCGATCCCATCTCGCCCAGCTTCTTTTCCAATTGCTCAAGAACCTTGTCGACTAAAAAGTCTAGCTGTCGTTCCATCCGTCCTCACCTCCATTCCTTACATAAAAATCGTCGGATCGCCCGCAATCGGGGTCAGCTTGCCATTTTCCATGATGCCCATTTTTTCCAGCCACTTTTCAAATTCCGGGGCTGGCCGCAGACCGAGCACCTCGCGGAAAGCCGCGATATCGTGAAAGCTGGTCGACTGGTAGTTGAGCATGACGTCGTCGGCCATGGCCACGCCGATCACGAAGTTGACGCCGGCTGCCGCGAGCAGAATGCCGAGATTGTCCATGTCGTTCTGGTCTACCTTCATATGGTTCGTATAGCAGACGTCGCAGCCCATCGGCAAGCCGTGCAGTTTGCCCATGTAGTGGTCTTCCAGACCGGCGCGGATCACCTGCTTGCTGTCGTAGAGGTATTCCGGTCCGATGAAGCCAACGACCGTATTTACGATAAACGGATTGTACTTCCGGGCCAAACCGTAGCAGCGGGCCTCCATCGTCACCTGGTCGATGTCAAAATGCGCCTCCGAGGAGAGCTCCGAGCCCTGCCCGGTCTCGAAATACCAGAAGTTTGGACCTGTAGACGTGCCTTCTTTTCGCATCAGATCATCTGCTTCATCGAGCAAAGCGACGTCGATCCCGAAAGCCCGGTTGCCCTTTTCCGATCCGGCCAGGCTCTGGAACATCAGGTCGGCCGGAGCCCCCTGGCGGATCGCCCGCATTTGCGTCGTGACGTGAGCCAATACGCAGTTTTGTGTCGGGATGCTCCATTTGGTCATGACATCCTTGGTCATCTCCAGGATGTCCTTCACGCTGTCGGACGTATCGATAACCGGATTGATGCCGATCACTGCATCGCCGATCCCGTAGCTGAGACCCTCATACAAAGCGGCCTTGATTCCCTGCACGTTGTCGGAGGGATGGTTCGGCTGGACCCGGGCAGCAAGTACGCCTGGTTGACCAATGGAGATATTGCAGTGCGTGATATTTTTGATCTTGGCCGCAGCCGTGATCAGGTCCAGATTGGACATCAGCTTGGCGGTCGCGGCGATCATTTCGCTCGTCAGTCCGCGGCTGATCCGCTTGATTTCGCTGTCCCCCGTCTGATGGCTCAGGATATATTCGCGCAGTTCGGCAACGCTCCAGTTTTTAATTTCACTATAAATTTTTTCATTGATGCCTTCCTCAATCACCCGGGATACTTCGTCTTCCTCGGGCGGCAGCATCGGATTGTTGCGTATATCGGCCAACGTGAGATCAGCCAGCACCTGCTTGGCCGCCACCCGCTCCCGGGAGTCCTGGGCGGCGATTCCCGCCAGCTGGTCGCCCGATTTTTCCTCGTTTGCTTTTGCGAAAATCTCTTTTAAATTGCGAAACTGGTAGGTTTGCCCCAGAACAGTCGTCTTCGTATTCATTGTTACACCCCTTTTTGCGGCGCTTCATCAAATGCCAGCGTTTTGACGATGACCGGGATGATGCTTCCCGAGATCGGCTCTCCCAAGTCGATGTAATCCCCGTACTCGACCCGCACCTGATCGATGCAGATGATTTCCGGCTGGCCCTTGCACCTGAGCGCCAGCGCCTGGCCCAAGGCCTTGGCCATATCCGTCTCGCACACCACGATCATGGTCCGGCTCTCCGCGAATTTCTGCCTGTATTGCTGCGAAAGCTCTTCTGCGATCGTCTGCAGCAGGGAGTACGAGCAATACGTGATGCCGGAAATGGCAAGAGCAAACGGGCTTCCCGTCGTCTTTTCAAACAGGCGCAGAGCCAGGTCGTACACATCCGAAACTTCCCGGCGAAGCTGCTGCGGGTCGCCCAGATGCCCCTCGGTCAATTCCAGCTTGACGATCGGCACATTCCGGATCGGCAGCAGCTCCGCCTTGATATGCACCGTCGAACCGCTGATCTCCGTGCTTTGCATGCCTGCCCCGATGACCGTAGCCCGAACTGTTTGTTCCGGGTCGATCCACTGCATCGGATACGTCCCCGCTTCCCTCTCCTGCCGCAAGGCCCAGGCAAGCATCGGGCCGAAATCGCCGTATCGGCTGACATCGGAAATCGTCTCCGGTGTGGGGGCCGACATCAGCTGTCCGACTCCGCCAGAGATCGAGAGCTCGTCGACTGACACGTTTTCCTTCAAAGGCTGGCCCAGCACAAGCAGACCGGAAACTTGTCGTTCCCGCCCGCTCAAATAGTCGAGCATGCCTCTGGCCATCTGTATGGAAAAGTCCTTGATCCGCTCGTACGTCAGCACTTCTCCGACGGTAATTGACAGGCCCTTGGCATTCAGCCACGCCTGGATGTTTGGAGAGACGTATTGCACCTCTCCTTGCGGGCCGAGACGCAGCAAGCGTCCGCCTACGTGAAACGTCACCGTCGCGATCGCCTTCCCCCGGTGAAAGCAAGCGGCATTCGCCGTGCCTCCCCCGATGTCGACGTTGACAATCGTTCCCTGGATGGCGACCGAACGCCTTTCCGCGCCCGAGCCTTTCCCCGCGAGCACGCCTTCCAGATCGGCCCCTGCCGTCGCCACCACGAAATCACCCGATCTTTCCGCGAGCAAGTGCAAGATATGCTGCGCGTTTTTCTTGCTGGCCGTTTCTCCGGTGATGATGACGGCACCCGACTTGATGTCGCCGAGGCTGATTTGTGCCTGCTCGTATTCCTTTTGCAAAATCGCTCCAATCGCGTCCGCGTCGATCTCGTCAAAGCCGTGCAGGGGAGTCGTGTGAACCTTGCTCGCATACAGCAACTGGCGTTCCACGATTTGATAACGCGGAAGGGAGAATGTACTCGACATCCTCCCGAGCCGCAGCCGGCTGACGATCATCTTCGTCGTGCTCGTCCCCACATCTATACCCACGCTTTGGATCCATTGTTCATCCATCATGAACCTCCTTGAAGCAGTGGCATTCCAAACAAAAACAAAAAGGCGCCTGAAAACCGCCGGATCGAATATGGAACCGGCCGATTGTCAAAGCGCCATTGCTTTTCTATTCATTTGCGGATATTTCTGGTGCAGAAGTTCGGAGATCGTACCGTCTCCATCCATCCCTGTTTCTTCTACACGGAAGCAGAATACACCTGTTCTCCTGCGAGAATTTCTTCCGCCAGCTTCACCAGGGGCATGCGCCGTTGCATGCTGACTTTCTGCATCCATTTGTAGGCGACATCCTCTTCCAAGGCGTGTTGGGTCATGATCAGCCCTTTTGCCTTCTCGATCTTCTTGCGGTCCTCCATCTTTTGCTGAATATCCTTGATGTCCTTTTTCAGAGAGACTACCTTTTCTTTCTGGCTCAAAGCGATCTCGACGGCAGGGATCAGGTCATCCTCTGACACCGGCTTTACCAAATAGGCGGTTACGCCAGCCTTGCGGGCATCCTGCACCAGCACCCTCTGGCTGTACGCAGTAAGAAGAAGAATGGAACAATCAGAAAAGGAACGAATGATGTTGCTAGCCTTGATGCCGTTCATGACCGGCATTTTCACGTCCATAATGATCAAATCCGGCTTGTGGCGGTGAGCCTGGGCTACGGCCTCTTCGCCGTTTTTCGCTTCGGCCACCACGAGGTACCCTTCCGCCTCCAGCATCTCGCGCAAGTCCATGCGGATAATCGGTTCGTCATCAACCACCATAATTTTCGGCTGTGTCATCCTGTTCATCTCCCTTATGCAGCGGATAGAGGATCGTTACCTCTGTTCCATTGCCCGTGTTCCTGAAATGAATCGTTCCCTCCAGGTCTTCCTTGACCAGAGTGTCCACGATCTTCAACCCCAGATGCCCTTTTTTCAACAGTTGTTCTGTATCGCCCATGCCGACACCGTCATCGGTTACGGACAGGCTGACAAAATCGTCCTTGGGAACAAGCGAGACAGTGATGGTTCCTTCCTGCCGATCCCGAAAGCCGTGGATCATGCAGTTCTGTATCAGCTCCGTCACGATCAGGGCGAAGGAGGTCGCCTTGCTGGACGGCAAACATACGGATTCACCCGCAATCGTTACTTGTATACTCTGCTCTGAACGCCTCATGGAAGAGACGATTATTTTCGATATTTTGGTCAAAATGTCTTTGAAATCGATTTGCTCCAGCCCATCCTGGGCCAGATATTCATGAATGATGGCAATGCTGTTGATCCGGTTGATGCTCTCCCGGTATACTTTTTCAATTTCTTGCGATTGCGAGCGGCGCATTTGCAGCCGCAGCAGACTGGATATCGTCTGCAGGTTGTTTTTCACCCGATGGTGAATTTCTTTGATCACAGCCGATTTGATCATCAGCTGCTTTTCTTTTTCGCGGATGTCGGATATGTCTCGCAGGAGTACAATCCCTCCCCTGTCGTCTGGCTTGCGGGCAACCGAAACCGCTTTCAGCAACAGAAAGGTTTTTCCTCGCGACAGCTCTTTCTGGATAAAGCCGCCGCTCCTGACGAAGCTTTCCGGAGAAAGCAGCCAGGAAAAGATGCGCTCGACGCTCTCCCCTTTTTCCGGCTGGGGATACCCGATGGAAGCCAGCAGCTCATGCGCCCGCCGGTTGGCGTAGGAAATATTTCCCTGGTAATCAAACAGGATCATCCCCTCGTGCAAAAGCGAGGAGATCGGCATCTCCGGTTCAGCAAACTGCATCAGCGTTTCGCTGAGATGCTCCGTAGTCTCTCTCAAAAGCTCGACGCTCCGCTCCTGCTCCACTTGCTCAGAGATATCCTGTTCGGTAATGAGCGTCCCGATCGTCTCTCCCTGGGCATTGCAGATCGGGGTGACGCTCTGTCTCATCACGACCTGCTCCTGGGAAACTCCTCGCGAGCCGATGACCGGTTTGCCAGTAGTCAGGCAGTACATCACAGCCGGCTCATTGATTGCGGTGGCCAATTGTCCGACGACCGATCCTTTGTACAGCGATTTGGCCGTACGGGGAGATGCTTCGGCCACTACCAGCGCGGAACTTCGATCTGCCGTCAAACAGTCGATAAACATGTCCGCTTGGTACAAGTCCGAGAAAATTTGCAGCTTGTCAGCCAAATCCTCCAAAACCCGAATATCCTCTTCGCGCAGCGTTGTTTGTGATTGGCAAAGCTCTCGTAAGGTTTGCATCTGATCCCTCTTTACCGTCCGATAATACCCATAATTCGATGAAATCAATTAAATTTTCTCACATAACAACTCGGACGAAAAGGAAAACTAGCGAGTTTCCAAGCTTTTCAAATGCTCCATCAGCTCGGGAATGCCTTCCTTCGTATAGGCGGAAGTGGGAAAAATGACGGCATTTCCGATGGATTGACGGAGAAACGCTTCCGCCCGGGCCACGTTGGCAGCGGGATGGTCGATTTTCGTGATGACGCCGATGCACGGCTGAGGAAAACCGGATGAAAAACCCGGCGGAAAGTAGTTTCGCTCACGCGTCGCGTCCTGTACCATCAGGATTGCTCCCGCTTCCAGAGACGTCGCCATCAGCGTCCGGTAGTACATCGGATTTTCGCTGTACTCACCAGGCGTGTCGATCAGCCAGTCGCGAAACTCCAATGCTTGCGTTTTCCTGGCAGGCTGCTCGTCGTTGAACAGCGCTTTGACCAGAGAAGACTTGCCCGCCTCGATCGCACCGATGATCATGACCCGCTTTTTCATGACTTCGTCACCAGCGCAGGGGTAAAGCGCAGTTTTTCGCTCAGTACGCGATTGACGGCGTCTACCGCCATTTCCACCGCAGAGACGTCGCCGACGACGATCAGCGAGCCGGTAAAGCGGTCGAGAAAGCCGAGCTCCACATTGGCTGCCTTGGTGGCGATGTCGGCCGCGATGATCGCGGTCTCCGTCGGAGTGAGGGTCAAAATGCCGATGGCACCCGCTTCGTTGATACCGAGCTTGGTGTACAGCATTTTGTCTGGATTGGCGATCACGTGGGCCAGCGTTACCTGTTTCCCCGGCACAAATTCCTGTATGACGCGTGAACGTTCCTGTTCCATACCCTATCCCTCCCCTTCGGTCGCTCCCGGCACCTCAAACGAATCGACGATGCCCACGATAGCGGCATCGATCGGTACGCTGTTGGAGCCAAACAGGATGCGGGCAGGCGTGCCTCTGGAGACAATCACCTGCTCGCCGATTCCTGCTCCGATCCGGTCTGCGGCAATCACGGTTTGGCCGTTTTCCCGCCCGTTCCAATCAACAGGCTGAACGACCATCAGCTTCAGATTTTCCATCCCGCTTTCTTTTTGGGTGGCCCATACGCTGCCGATCACTTTTCCCAAAAACATGCGATCACCCTTTTCCCAGATAGGAGACTGTTACCCCGCGTTCTCTCAGACTGTCGTAAGCCAGGGGAGAAACAATCGATCCCTGCTTGACGTACAGCGTGGTATTGCGGAGCTGCGGCTGCGAGCGAATCCAGTCAGCCGTCAGCAAGCGTCCCGAAAATACCGCTTCGGTCTCGTCCAACGCTGTCAGTACTGGCTGCCCCGGGGCCGCTTCCTCTTTTTTCTTTCCTGCGTTCAGCTTGGCGATGACTCTGTCGGCCAGCCGCTTTTGTTCGGCAAACTCCACACCGAGCTCCTTCATCTCCTGCACGTGGCGGTGAAACAGCTTTTCGTACGCAGGCGGCAATGTGAGCGTAGCCAGCGTACGGCGGTCCGCCCGCTTGATACCGGGAACATCGGAGCCGACCAGCACGAACTTGCCCGTCACCAGCGCCGAGAAAACCAGCTCGGCCTTGATCGTTCCCTTCAGACCGTTCGCCACGCGGGCGGCGTTGTCCAAATCAATTTCCGGAATGACAATCCCCGCGTATTCCTTGGGGACTTCAAGCGGGATCGGCGCGTATTCATCCGCCGTCAAAATCTTTCCGGCTCCGCCGCACTCGATCTTGTGCATGCCCAGCCAGCTTGACGTCTCGCCGTCCAGGAAGAGAATATCGTGGCAAATGCCGTGATTTTTCAACTGAATAAAATGATCCGCAAACGCTTCGTGCGCCTGGCTGTCGCAAAAGACGTACAGGACGCGCGGAGCTGGCGGCTTCTTCTCTTGGTTCATCGATTGCAGGATTTCCTTGGTGATGGATGCCACCATTTCCCTGATATCCATGGTGTATTACCTCCCTTGACGGGTGTAGAGCTGGCCGTTCTTGCCGATGACCTTGACCCGGTCGCCCGTTTTCAGGTTGGCTGCGTTGCCTTCGTCCAGATCGACGTGAAAATCAAGCGCAAAGCGCGGATTCACGCGAACCACCACATCCGGATAGATGATGGGACGCTCGCCGGTCGTCTCCAGAATCAGCGTGTCGCCATCCTGTACCTGATACTCCTGCGCCTCGGCTTCGGACATGTGCACATGCCGCTTGGCTACGATCACGCCTTTTTCCAGAATCCGCGAGCCCTTGGCCGTCACCAGCACCAGGCCGGGTGTCCCTTCGATGTCGCCTGACATCCTTACAGGTGCGTGAACGCCCAATTGAAAACCATCCGTGCGGGAGATTTCCACCTGGGTCGCGCCACGGGCCGGTCCCAGGATGCGGACGCCGTGAATGGAGCCTTTGGGGCCGACGATCGTGACCGTTTCCTGGCAGGCAAACTGGCCAGGCTGCGACAGCTCGCGAAGAGGGGTCAGCTGATAACCGGGACCAAAGAGTGCCTCCACATCTTCCGGCGACAAATGCACGTGCCGGTTGGATACACCGACCGGGATATATCGTTCCGGCTGACTTTGGACGGCAGGCTGCAGATGTTCTTCAGACGATTTCACTTCAATCCCTCTTCCCTTTAAAAAATCGGCCGCTGCCGGGGTTAATTTGTCCCCTTTCTCCAGGAGAAAGGGGTTGGGAATACCGCTTTTATGCATAGCTCGCAAGGATGTTTCTGTAATGACCGCCATACGGCATTACCCTTCGAGCTTCGGCAGAATCAGTTCAATGTCGCCGTGCGGACGCGGGATGACGTGAACGGATACGAGTTCGCCTACTTTTTCTGCTGCTGCTGCGCCTGCGTCAGTGGATGCCTTTACTGCGCCTACATCGCCGCGGACCATAACGGTTACCAGACCGCCGCCGACATGCACCTTGCCGATGAGCTTCACGTTCGCTGCTTTTACCATTGCGTCTGCAGCTTCCACTGCACCTACCAGACCTTTTGTTTCCACCATGCCCAATGCTGCCATTTCTCCTGCCATTTTCTATTCCTCCTTGGATATTGTCTTTGGATTTATATGGATATTGATTTTGTTAACTTCGCTTATGCCTTTGCGGTCATTTCCGCCAGCACCGACTTGATGATGTCTTTGATCTCATCCCGGCTGAGGCCGACGTTGAGAGACGATACCGCCTCAAGAGCCGCTGCTTCCGTCGCGGCAGTTGCCGCTACTGGCTGGGACGGGGGCATCTCGCGGATGCCAAAGGCGACGCGCTTGACGTTGAGCAAATGCTGCGGCCCGATGTTGTCGGACGTGATGTTGTTCCCAAACGAACCGCATCCGAGCGTCAGCGACGGCTGGATTCCGGTCGTCGCGCCGATGCCGCCAAAGGTGGTGCCGGTATTGACCGCGATCCGCGATGCCGGCTGGGCGAGGCCAAATGCCGTGATGACGGCTTCATCTTGGGCGTGAATCCCCAGCGTATGGCCGAGTCCGCCCAAATCCAGCAGCTCCCGGCAGCGCTTCGCCCCTTCTTTCCAGTCCAGGACCGTATAAAATCCGAGGATCGGAGAGAGCTTTTCCACCGACAGCGGGAACGCCTTGCCCACCTGTGTTTCTTCTCCGATCAGCACGCGGGTGCCCGTCGGAATGGAGATTCCCGCCAGCTCTGCGATGGCTTGCGGGGAGCGGCCCACGACCTTGGCGTTGAGCGAGCCGTTGATCATAATGACAGCGGCCACTCTTTCTTTTTCCTGTTCATTGAGGAAATAGGCGCCTTCCCGCTGCAGTGCGGCAATGACCTGCCGCTTGATCGACTCGTCTACGACCAGTGCCTGCTCGGAGGCGCAGATCGTGCCGTAGTCAAACGTTTTGCTTTGTACGATATGCTTCGCTGCTGCAGCCACGTCTGCCGTGTGGTGAATGTAGACCGGCACGTTTCCCGGTCCGACGCCAAAGGCGGGCTTGCCCGAGCTGTAAGCCGCTTTTACCATCGCCGTTCCGCCTGTAGCCAGAATGACGTCAGTCAGCTTGTGCTTGATCAATTCATTCGTCGCCTGCAGAGTCGGTTTGGTAATGCAGTGGATCAGCCCTTCTGGGGCCCCTGCGCGTACAGCTGCCTCGGCCATCAGCCTTGCCGCTTCCAGCGTGCATTTTGCCGCAGACGGATGCGGGCTGAAGATGATCGCATTGCGCGCTTTGAGCGCGATCATCGACTTGAAGATCACCGTCGAGGTCGGGTTTGTGGAAGGAACGATTCCCGCTACAATCCCTACGGGCTGCGCTACCTCCCAGACCTTGTTCTCCTCGTCCTTGCGAATGATCCCTACCGTTTTGCGGTCCTTGATCGCTTCGTAGACGCGCTGTGCGGCAAACAGGTTTTTCATCCGTTTGTCCGGCACATTCCCAAAGCCGGTCTCCTCCACAGCCATCGCAGCCAATCGCTCAGCAGCTTCCTCGCCCGCCTTGGACATCGCCGCAACGATGGCATCCACCTGTTCCTGGCTGAAGCTCTCCAGCTTGGCCTGCGCTTCTTTGGCTTTGGCGAGGAAAGTCCTTACTTCCTGCACCGAGTACAAATCAGCATCCAGCATCATTTGTCTTCACCTCCATCTTTCCGCTTGGCTTCCAGATGGCGAATCAGGTCTTCTTTTTTCGCCGTGTTGATCTCTTGCTGGGAAAGCGGGAATTCCGCATACGAGCGGGCCAGCTTTCTCAGATCGTTGATCGACATGGCGTCAAGCTCTGCAGCTTCGGTATTGTCGACCGCCGCCTTTTCTGCAGCCGATTGCTCCTGGGCAGCAGCCTGCGGAGCGGATTCCTTTTGACTAAACATCTTTTTGATCATCTGGGGCACAGACTCGTCCGGGCGCGGTATGACGTGGGAATGCAGCAGGCGTCCAACCCGCTTTGCTGCGTCCGAACCCGCGTCGACTGCGGCCTGCACCGACGAGACATCGCCGATGACGTAGACGGTGACGATTCCGGCATCTGCTCCTTCATAAGTTACTACCTGGACATCTGCCGCTTTGGCCGCGGCATCTGCGGCAGCGACTAGTGCCGGAAAGCCCAGCGTCTCGATCATGCCGAGCGCATATGCATGAGCACGCATTTACGTTTCCTCCCGCTTATCGTTTTACTGGCGTTGCAGCGACACTTCGCACCGCTTCGGCAAATGCCTCTGCCGCAGCGCTGCACGCCGACTGGCTGCCGGTCAGGAGCGCTCCCCCGAAGTTGGTTTCTGTAGGCGGGCCAAAGAATTGCTTGAGCTCCACATCCGCCGCCTTGAGTGCGGCGTCGATGCCGTACATGGCTTCGAGGGGAGGGGCGATCAGATAGGCCAGCGGTTCGCCCTCGGGAATACCCGCCACCTGGGACAGATAGCTTCCTGTCCGCGATACGACGTGAGCGTAGTATGCGTGCGTTCCTTCCTCATTGAGCGAATAAAAGCAAGCCCCGTTCGCCATGAAAGCAATCGCCGCATCGAGGCCGCTTTCCACTTCGGAGGGAGTAGCGCCTCCGATCACTCCGATAAACTCACCCGACAACGGACCCGAGGCGTGGGCCGAACCCGCGTAAAACGAACGGGCATAGACCACTTCCACTGCCGCTTTCTTTGTCGCTTCATCAATGGCTGTGTAGCCTACATCATCGATCGTTGAGGTAAGCAGCCCCAAGCTTCGGATGTGGGGAGCCACATTCAGCTTCTCGGCCAGCCGGGGATCCACATTGGGGATCATCCGTACGGCCAGTGGCGTTGCTCTGATCGGTTTTTCCAATGCCAGTCACGCTCCTTTCCGGTAAAGGCACCAACCCTTTGCCAAAAAACGCAAAAAAGGTGCCGAAACACATGGGTGTAACCCTCGTGTTCTTGGCACCTTTGCCTTTGATTGTTCACTTGTCATAAAAAAGAAAGAAGTGGGGAAATTCTGTTTACTCCCCGTGTTTTCACTTTATTATAGCCCACCCGAAAATGCAAGCGTTTTCTTCCGTTTTTCCTGTGATTTCCGTACGTAACGGCTTTACAGACCGTTTGCCTTTTCAGAGAGCAGCGGTCTTTTTTTGCCCCAAAATAACGCCTTACTCAAACCGCAGGAGAAGGAACACTGATCACTTCCGCTCCAGAGAATCGGGGAGCACATCATTTTTCCGCAGCAAATCGAGAAAAATATCGAGTGCTTTCGTCCGAAACGGATTCGCTTGCGTCACCAGGGAAAATTTCCGCATGATCGGCGTTTCAGATAGCTTTACGGTGCTCAGCGACCCCAAGGTAAGCTCTTTGCGAATCGCCCAGGAGGAAAGCAAGCTGACGCCCGTTCCCGCCTCTACCGATTCCTTGATGATCTGCGTGCTGCCAAATTCCATCAGGTTTGCCGGAGACAGACCGAGTCTGGCAAACATTTTTTCGGCGGCTTCCCTCGTCCCTGAGCCCTCTTCCCGCACGATCCACGTTTCTTCCTCCAGCTCCTCTACCGTCACCTTTACTTTTTTGGCCAGCCTGTGGCTGGACGAGACGATGATCTGCATTTCGTCGTCGGCAAACGGCTCAATGCTCAGCTTTTCATGCCGACACTCTCCTTCCACGATGCCCGCATCCAGCTGTCGTCTGGCAATAAGATCGACAATCTCTTTTGTATTGTGGATCGTGATCGTCGGCTTGATTTTGGGGTACCGGTCGCGCAGGCGGGCAACCACGTGGGGAAGCACATACTCGCCAAACGTATAGCTCGCACCGATGATCAAATTGCCGCTTGGCGTATTCATCAGATCGTCCACCAGATCGCGCATGCGCGTGTGAAGTCCGAGAATCTCCTTGGCATGGTGATACACGATCTCTCCCGCTTTGTTCAGGCGTACATATTTGTTGCTTCGCTCCAGCAAGCGAGTGCCGAATTCGCGTTCCAGCGCTTGAATATGCTGGCTGACTGCCGGCTGTGTCATGTGAAGCTGCTCGGCCGCGCGGGAAAAGCTTTCTTTTTCCGCCACTGTTACAAAAACAAGCAACTGCTGATCCATTCTGCCCCCCACCCGTTTTCGTGTGTCTTGGCCCCATTATACTATTTTGCTTATCATCATTATCATAATGATTTATTTTTCTTATTCACCGGTTTGCCGTATGCTGGAGTTGGTTGTAAAACAGTTCGGAGGAAGCCTCTCTTTTGGAGAGTGCGGCACGAGGGCCATTGTCTTTTCCTTCTGCAAAAAAGTAACGGAGATGATGCAATGTCTACTCAATTGAAAAACAGCATGCCCACGGATGACGAAGCCGCTTTGGCAAAAGGCAGGCCCGGCGCGGCAAAAAAAGCGCCGGCAGCCTGGCTGTGGCTGGCGGGAGTGGGTTTTACCTTTATCGTGGCCCTGCTCGGATACGGCCTTGCACAGGTTCCCGGCTTTGACCGCGTGGGCCAACTGGCATGCGCCATCCTGATCGCGGTAGCTTACCGCCAAATCTGGGGATACCCCGAAGCGATCCGGCCCGGTATCCAATTTTCCGCCAAACGGCTGCTGCGTCTCGCCATCATTTTGTACGGACTGAAGCTGAATATCGATGTCGTCATGTCGGATGGCTTGGGGTTGCTCGTATACGATGCGGGCGTTATCGTCTTTTCCATCTTCCTGACCCTGCTGATCGCCAAATGGCTGAAAGCGGACACCTCGTTGTCGCTCATGCTTGGAGTGGGTACCGGTGTATGCGGAGCGGCAGCCATTGCAGCGGTGTCCCCCATCATCAAGGCTAAGGACGAGGATACGGCGATTGGTGTAGGAATTATCGCACTCGTCGGTACCATTTTCGCTATCACCTACACCATCCTGAGGCCGATTCTGCCTTTGTCGCCAATCGAATACGGCACCTGGTCAGGGGTCAGCCTGCATGAAATCGCACACGTCGCACTCGCAGCGGCTCCAGCCGGACAGGACGGTCTGGCGATCGGGCTTTTGGCGAAGTTGGGCCGCGTTCTCCTGCTCGTTCCGCTCTGTTTCATCCTCATGTACTGGATGAAGCGGACAGGCAAAGCAGATGGAAACGCCAAGATCGAGTTTCCCTGGTTCCTGATTGGCTTTATCGCCATGAGTGTCTTTGGCAGCTATGTACTGGGCAAGCAGATTCCCGTTTCCTACGGTTTCAGCAGCGGAATCGCCAGCCTCACTACTTTTGTTTTGACGATGGCCATGGTCGGCCTCGGCCTCAATGTCAACCTGCGCGATCTGCGGACCAAAGCATCCCGCCCGCTCATCGCCATGGCGATTACGTCCGTTTTGCTTTCCGTGTTGACGTTTGTACTCGTGTAGATGTGGATGTCGCCTAAAGGAGCATGGTGACTTGATGGCAATCAGCGGGCACGTCCTGGCGCAGCTTTAGAGCAAAAACGGAAAAGACGGCTTGCTGCGAACCCCTCGCCTAAGCCGTCTTTTTCGATCACACGTCTTCTCTTTCGACCTTGCGCACTTTCCCTGTCACCGCATCGATTTCCACTTCATACGGCTGATTTTGCTCGTTGATCACGATGACCTCATAGACGGGCACGCCATCTTCCGTTTCCAGCTCTACATGGACGACTCGTCCCTTTACCTGCTGCAATGCGATTGTCTTGGCCTGCTCTACGGTGATAAGCTGCCGCGCCGGAGCCAGGTTGGCAGGCTGGTCCACACGACCGGAGTCATTCGCCGCGAAAGCTGGTTGGCCTGCCAAAGCAATCATGCAGCACAACCCCAACACGCCCAACATCCTTCTGGTCGTCGTCTTCTTCATGTTTCCTACCCCCTTTCCACGGCTTGTTACGCACATAGTTTGTCTCCGGCCCGCGCCTTTATTCCTCCAAATCCCTTTTCTTGCTTATCGTCCCAAATCACCGCATCCAGTCTATCCGCTGCACTTCCCCCGTCTCCAGCGACCGCTGGATCGCCGTCATGACCCGGAGAACCTGAACACTCTCCTCGGGAGTGACAACCTGGGGTCTTTCCCCGGTTTTGACACAGTCCACGAAGTACTGCAGCTGATTGACAAAGGGGTCACCCGGCTCGATTGCAACAGGCTGTCTGCTCCCCTCGCCATACCAGAAAAAATGGCTCTGTTTTTTCCCGGAAGCTCTGTCAGACGTATAGGAAAAGTCGAGCGTTCCCACTGGTCCATTCACCCTCATCGCGACGGAAAACGGGAAGTCCTTCCCCATCAGGTGCGAGCCTTCGACGACTGCCTTGCTTCCGCTTGCAAACACGAGATTGGTCACCACGTGATTCCAGGCTCCATTTTCGCTTTGCTTGCCGACAGCGTATACCGAAGCGACCGGCCCCAGCAGGTGGATCAAAAAGTCGATATCGTGCAGATGCAGGTCAAATAAAGCCCCGCCGCTCTTCGCCGGGTCCTGAAACCACGAACTCCAGTCAGGCGGCTGCGAAAGCCGCTGGGCATAGATCATCTCTGGCCGACCGAGCCGCCCCGCATCGATCCACTGCTTGATCGCGACGTACTCCGGCCAAAAGCGCAATACCTGCGCGACCATAAAGAGTACATTTGCCTGCCGGACCTCCTCCAGCATCCGTTCAGCCGCAGCGGGCGTGAGAGTGATCGGCTTTTCACACAAGATATGCTTGCCGGCCCGGGCAGCCTGTACGACATGCTGTTCATGCAAATCCGTAGGCAGGCAAATGTCGATGATGTCGATCTCCTCCTGCTCCAGCATAGCCTCCAGAGCAGGATAATAACGGCAGGCGTATTCTTCAGCCATCTGCTCCCCTCTTTCCCGATTGCGCCCCGCGATTGCCACCACCCGGGCGCTCCTGACTTGCCGGTAGGCGTTCAAATGCGTCTGGCCGATATTTCCGGCTCCGACCAGTCCTATCTTTACGATTCTGTCTTCCTTGTCCGAAATCTGTTCGGATTCAGAGGCTGCCATATGCAATCCCCTCCTTCTTTTGGCATTCTGCTTGTCCCCCGCATTCGTGATATGATAAAGAGGGCCTTATCCGTATATTGGAAAAAAGCACGGCCTTTGAGGTGAAACCAAATGCTTACATTGGAGAGAGTCACAGGGGGCTACTCGACGGGAAAGCCCGCCATTCACGATATTTCCTTTTCCGTCCAATCCGGTGAAATCGTCGGACTGATCGGCTTGAACGGAGCAGGGAAAAGCACCATTTTGAAGCACGTCCTCGGGTTTTTGCAGCCGTCTTCCGGGACGATCGCCTTCTCCACAGATCAGCCGCTGCTCGCCTATGTACCGGAAATGCCGGAATTGTACGAAGAGCTGACTCTGTGGGAGCATCTGCAGTTCATGGCAAAAGCGTACGGGCTAGAGGAACAGCAGTTTCAGGAACGGGCCAAACGGCTGCTGGAGCTATTCAGACTGGACAAAAGGGCGCATCATTTTCCCGGCTCCTTTTCCAAAGGCATGCGGCAAAAGGTGATGATCCTCTGCGCCTTTCTCGTAAAGCCGGATGTCCTTGTCGTGGATGAGCCGTTCGTCGGCCTGGACCCGCTTGCAACCGAGACACTGCTGAACCAGCTTACAGAAATCAAGCAGGAAGGGACGGCGATCTTGCTGTCGACACATGTGCTGAGCCTTGCGGAGACGTATGTGGACCGCTTCGTCATCGTCCACGGCGGGAATATGTCGCTTCACGGCACGCTTGAGCAGATGCGCCAGCAGGCGGGGCTGCCGGATGCTACGCTTGAACAGTTGTTTTTGGCTGCGGTGCGGGGGTGATGTGCCATGGCGTTTGATCCACTCTACGCGACAAGGCTGCAGGCCGCCTGGCAAACAGGGCAGAGGTACGCCAAGAGAGCAGTAGCCGGAAGCAACTCGCTCGGCCTGGTGGTGCTTTATTTTCTGGCCGCTTTCCTGTACATGAGGGTTGCCGAGTCCCTGACCGGCACCTTCTGGACCCAGTTGGCCGCCTGCCTGTTGACCGCTGTGTTTGTGGCTCCGTCCTCCGTTCGCACTTTTTTGCGAAAAGCCGATCTGGCCATGCTGGCGCCTTCTCCTTACCCGATGAAACACTATTTGCGGTCCGCGTTTGTCTACAGTCTGCTGGTGCAAGCTGCCGGCATGCTGCTTTTGGCCGTGATCGTCTATCCGGTGTATAAAAGGACAGCCTTGTCTCCGGGCTCATGGGTGCTGCTCGCCGGCAGCCTCATCCTGCTGAAAATGTGGTGCAGCGACCTGTACTGGCGGCACGTGCGACTGGAGCGCGATTCTTTTCTGCTCCTTGTCGCCATATGGGGGATTGCCGCCCTGTTTCTGTACGGCTTCTGGACAAGCAATAGGGTGTACGCGGCCGCTGCGCTTGTGCTCATGGTGATCCTGACCGCCATGGCGATGAGCAAGGCCGCTCGATACCACCTGCCGTGGCTTTTCCTGATCGAAAAGGAAAACAAGCGTATCGACCTGTACTACACCATCCTGAATATGTTTATCGATGTCCCCCACAAGCGGAAAAAGGTGCGCCCCAGAACGTGGGCCATCCGCCTTTTTGATCGGTTGACCGGAGACAAGGGCGATGCGTATCTCTATGTGCTCGTCCGCCACGTCATTCGGACCGGAGAGACATTTGCGATTTATCTGCGTTTGGCATTCTTGACGCTCGCCCTGATCGCATGGGCAAAAGCGCCTCTTTTGCTGTACGCGCTTTGCCTGCTTGGCCTCGCTGCTGCCGGAAAACAGGTAACACAGCATATCCGCACCATCGTGCATCCTCCGTCCATCCGGCTTTTGCCGATCGCATCGGAAGAGCGGCAGCGGGCAGCTTTCCGGCTTTGCCTGGCCATGCTCGGGCTGATGACCGCCGGAATGACCGTCGTTATTTTGAGCAAGACGGCGCCGCTTTTGGACAAGCTCGCGCTGATTGCGATCTGCTGGATATGGACGTATTTGCTGACGGCGTATTTTTTCCGTCGCAAGAAAACGGCGGCTAACTATCAAATCCCTCTAAAACGCTGAAGAACTGCTTGAGAAAGTCACAGAACAATTTCTCCGTGGGCGGCAGCTCCCGGTCAGCCGGGATAATGACGCCCACGGTGCGGGTAACGGTCGGCTCCGTCACCGGGATCATGACGGTGCTGCGGGGCCGATTGTCTGTCAGCGTGATTTCAGGCAGCAGCGTGACCCCCAGTCCGGCCGCCACCAGCCCTTTGATCGCGTCAATGTCCTCCCCTTCAAACGAGATGGTCGGCCGAAAGCCGAGCTGACCGCACGCCTGTACGACCAGCTCTCGCAAAATGAACCCCTCCGGGAACAAGACGAACCCTTCCTCGCGAAGCTGACTGAGCTGCAGCCTAGCCTCCCCTGCCAATCGATGGTGGGAAGGAAGCAGCGCCACGATCTTCTCCAAAAACAGCGTATGGCCAATCACCTGCTTTTCATCCTTGGGAACCGGTCCAAGGAGAGCCAGATCGATTTCTCCCTTGATCACCGCATCGATCAATTGCCGGTACGATCCCTGGCGCAGGTGAAACTGCACATGCGGATGCTGTTCGCGAAAAGCGGAAATGACGGTGGGCAATGTGTAGGCCGCCAAGCTGCTGGGAAATCCGATGCGGATCGTCCCGCGCTCCGGGTCCAAAAATTCCTCGATCTCCCGTTTGGCTTTGTCAATCACCTTCATCGCCTGCTCCATATGCTCCAGAAACACTTTTCCGATCGGGGTCAGCCGTACGTTGCGTCCATCGCGGATAAACAGATTGACGCCCAATTCTGCCTCCAGATTGACGATCTGCCTGCTGACCGCCGATTGCGCGATATGGAGGGCATGGGAAGCTTCCGTCACATGCTCCCGTTTGGCTACCTCGATAAAATACTGAATCTGCCTCAGTTCCACCGTTCTCCCCCTCTCTATTTTTATTCATCTCATTTCGGCATTAATCTCATCTATATTCTATATTGTTTCGATTAATCCTTACAGATAAAATACTTTTGTATTCCGTTCATCTTTTTTTAAATTGTTCTGATTACTATTACTGCTCTATTTAAAATTATTTAAAAATAGAGAAAAAAGAGGGAGAGAACTATGGCGATTTTCCAGGAGGTTCAACAATCGGCGGGTGAAGTCCTCAATCCGTATGAAATTGTGCAGACCCAAATTGAAACTGCAGCATCCCTGCTCGGATTGGAGCGCGGCGTGGTAGAAATACTGAAAAAACCGAAACGGGTATTGTACGTTTCTTTCCCGGTCAAGCTCGACGACGGCAGTATCCGCGTATTCGAAGGCTTTCGCTCCCAACACAACGATGCGATCGGACCGACAAAAGGGGGCATCCGCTTTCACCCGGATGTGACCCTGGATGAGGTAAAGGCGCTGTCGATGTGGATGACGTTCAAATGCGGCGTCGTCAGCCTGCCCTACGGCGGCGGCAAAGGCGGTGTTATTTGCGATCCCCACGAGTTCAGCAAAGCGGAAATCGAACGGATCAGCCGCGGCTTTATGGAAGCGATCGCGGACATCGTCGGTCCGGAAAAAGACATCCCGGCCCCGGACGTTTATACGAACCCGCAAATTATGGGGTGGATGATGGATACGTACAGCCGGATCAAAGGTTCTTACAGCCCCGGCGTCATTACCGGCAAGCCCCTGATCATCGGCGGATCGAAAGGACGCAGTGAGGCCACCGCACGCGGCTGTGTATACACCATCGAAGAAGCGATGAAGGATATGGGCAAATCGCTGCAGGGAGCGACCGTCGCCATCCAGGGCTTTGGCAATGCAGGGCGCATCGCGGCTGACCTGCTGTCCGGGCTCGGCTGCAAGATCGTAGCTGTCAGCGACTCCAAAGGCGCTCTCTACGACCCGGCCGGGCTGGATCTGGCCCAGGTGGAGAAATTGAAGGATTCGTCCACCATTTTGGATTACGACGCCCGTTTCCACCTCCAGCAGCCAGAGGAGCTGTTGGAGCTGGATGTAGACATTTTGGTCCCCGCTGCGCTGGAAAACGTGATCACATTGAAAAATGCCCATAAAGTCAAAGCGCGCATCATCGCCGAAGCGGCCAACGGCCCGACTACGCCCGAAGCAGACAAAGTGCTGCACCAAAACGGCGTCTTGGTCATCCCCGACATTCTCGCCAATGCAGGCGGCGTGACCGTCTCGTACTTTGAGTGGGTGCAAAACCTGATGAATTACTACTGGAGCGAAGCCGAAGTAAACCAGAAGCTGCGCGACGTCATGACCCAGTCGTACTGGGCCGTTCGTTCAATCGCGCAGGAGTACAAAACGGATTTCCGCACAGCCGCTTACATGATCTCTCTCAAACGCATCGCAGAGGCGATGAGAGCAAGAGGCTGGGTGTAGAGCTCCTGCACATTCCGGATCAAATAATCAAAGCCGCCCGGCATCAGCGCTTGGCGGCTCTTTTTGTGGCCTAGAGTCGGCGCAGAGGTTGCTCTGGCGCTGCTCTAGTCTCTATTGCGGTCACGGTCGCGATCCCGATCCCAGTCTCTTCTGTTCCTGTTGTGTTGGGCCGGTCTTCCTTTTCCATGCCCCGCTCGCGAGAAGCCGCCTCCGCCTCCGCCGCTCCGCTTGGCTCCGGTACGAGGGCCTCTGCCTCTGGACTGATCCATCATTTTTCTCTTGCCTACGCGCAGAGGGGCTTCCTCTGTCAAACGGACAGGAGTGGTGTCGGGTTCCTTGGTAAGCAGCTTCAATGCAGCGGCTACCAACGTTACGGAATCGACCTCATCCAAAAGCTGCTCAGCCAGCGACTTGTACATGCTCAGCTCGCCGCTGCCTGTCGTCTCCATCAGTTTGTCCACTGTCAGACGCTGTTGTCCCTCGATCGCTTCGGCAAGCGTCGGAACAGGCTTTCTTTCCATCTTGCGGTTGGTAGCCTTCTCGATATAACGCAGGTGGTCTGTTTCTCTCGGAGTGACCAGCGTAATCGCCAAGCCTGTTTTACCCGCACGCCCGGTTCTGCCGATGCGGTGGACATAGCTCTCTGAATCCTGCGGAATGTCAAAGTTGTACACGTGGGTAACCCCGCTGATATCCAATCCGCGAGCGGCCACATCGGTAGCGACCAGCACTTCGATCGTGCCTTCCTTGAACTTGCGAAGCACGCTGTCGCGTTTTGCCTGATTCAAGTCGCCGTGGATGCCTTCCGCACCGTATCCGCGCTTGTTCAGAGCCTCTGCCAGCTCGTCTACGCGGCGTTTGGTCCGTCCGAAGATAATCGCCAGCTCAGGCGAATGGATGTCCAGGAGACGGCACAGAACATCAAATTTCTGCTTCTCCGGCACTTCCATATACTGCTGCTGGATATTGGGAACGGTCAATTCCTTCGCCTTGATCGAAATGGTAACAGGGTTTTTCATGAAATTGCGGGCAATTTCCTGGATCGGGCGCGGCATCGTCGCCGAGAACAGCAGGGTTTGCCGCTCTTCCGGCATCTCTTGCAAGATAGCCTTGATGTCGTCGACAAAGCCCATGTTGAGCATTTCATCCGCTTCATCCAGTACGACCATTTCCACACCGTGCAGACGAATCGTCTTGCGGTTCATATGGTCCATGAACCGGCCCGGAGTAGCAACGATAATTTCAGGGCGCTTTTTCAATGCCCTGATCTGGCGCTGGATATCCTGTCCGCCGTAGATCGGCAGAGCAGTCACTTTTTTGTGCTGGGCAATCTTGTTCAGTTCTTCAGCTACCTGAACAGCCAGTTCCCGGGTGGGAGTGAGGACTACCGCCTGGATCTGTTCCTTTTCGCTATCCACTCTTTCCACGAGCGGGATGCCGAAAGCAGCGGTTTTCCCTGTACCGGTTTGTGCCTGCCCGATTAAATCCTGTCCCTGCAGGACGGTGGGGATCGTCTCCGCCTGAATCGGTGTCGCCTCTTCAAACCCCATGTCACTCAGGGCGCGGGCTACCAGATGATGGAGCCCAAAATCATAAAATGTTGCCAATGCGCGTCAATCTCCTTTGCTTAAATCTAAATGTCCTACCACTTAAAATGACCGAAAAAGAGGGCTGTATTCCTGTTGATGGAATAAGCCCTCTTTTCGCGTCTATATCAGAAGGATTTACAGTTTGTTTACGTTTGCAGCTTGTGGACCGCGATTGCCTTCCACGATGTCAAATTCAACGTTTTGTCCTTCTTCCAGGCTTTTGAAACCATTTCCTTGGATCGCGGAGAAGTGAACGAATACGTCGTCACCATCTTCACGCTCAATGAAACCAAAGCCCTTTTCTGCATTAAACCATTTTACTTTTCCGATCACGATTGTGGCCTCCTCATGTAAACAATTGATAAAAAGCAAGAAAACCTCAAAACCGTTTCCGCTTGAAACCTCATGAGAGGCCGCAAAATCGTTCCCGGGTATTCATGTCTTTTTAACATAGATAATATCATACCATCATTTTCGTCAATTAGCAAACATCGCTGCGTGCCTACACGCAGCGATATTTCCACTATAGCAATATTTGGCTATTGGAGCCACTTTTTGTACAGCTCATCAAATTTGCCTTGCAGCTTCATTTCATCCATCCATACATCCAGATAGCTGGCAAAGATAAAATCTCCGCGGTGGATCATGTACGCTTTTTCGCTTTTGGTGAAAGGATTGTCAGTCAAAGCCGCATACAAGCGCGGGTCTGCCTTTTGGTAAACCATGGCTTCCAGCGTGTCCGTAATCATCACATCATAAGTGCCATTGGCTACGAGGCCCGGAATGTCGAGGTTGTTTTCCACTACTGTCACCTTCGCGTTTGTCAGGTGCTCGCGAACAAATTTTTCGTTGGTTCCGCCTGGATTCACGCCAATGCGGACAGTCGGCTTGTTGATGTCTTCAACGGTTTTGTACTTGTCTTTATCCTCTTTGCGGATCAGCGGAGCCTTTCCGAATTGGATGTAGCCTTCGCTCATGTGGGCCTTTTTCTGTCTTTCGGTATTGCGGGTAACGCCGCCAACAGCGATATCGAATTTGTCAGCCAAAAGGTCATCCATCAATGTCGGCCAGGAGGTTTGGACGAAGCGGGCTTCTACGCCCAGACTTTTCGCAAACTCTTTCATGGCGTCGATATCGTAACCTTCAAACTCGCCAGTCTTCGGATTCAAATATGTGAAAGGTTTGTAGTCACCCGGTGTGCCGATGAGGATGTACCCCCGCTTAATGATCGCATCGAGGCGGGACTCAAACTTTTTATTTTCCTGTTTCAGATCGGTATTTTTCGCGTATACAGCATTTTGATTGGCCGCCGCGACAGAGCTCATCGCCGAAGCATTGCCGACTGTGCCTGTCGCAAGCAAAGCAGCGGCTACAGTACTTGCCATCATGAGTTTTTTCCAGTTTTTCATCTTCTTCTCCTCCAGATCCAATGCTTTTGTCTTTGTTTCTGCCTCAACACTTTCCAGATGTTTCCTGCTATCTCCCAGAGGCATCCCCCCTTTCGCAGGAGGCTTTTCCTACTGATATCCAAAATGGCCACAGCGTATGGCTACAGCGTAAATTTCCCAAGCCTCTTCTGCATTTCATCCACCACATCTTGCAGCTTGCCGACGGATTCGGCAATATCTTCAATCGTACGCAGTTGTTGATGTGTCGCTTCCGCCACATTTTTTGCATCCTCGGATGCATGGTTGGCGATGGCGTGCATTTCTGCCACCGATGCGCTTACCTCTTCCGAACCGGCCGACATTTCTTCCGAAGCGGCGGAGACTTCGAGGATGTGGTCTGCTACATTGCGCGAGGCGCTCATGATGCGATCAAAAATGGCTCGCACTTCCTCGATCAGCTCAACACCGTCTTTCACGTTTTTATTCCCGGCATCCATCGCCTCTACTGCTTCCGCGGTATCCTGCTGGATTTCCTGGATCAGCTGAGCGATTTTCGCCGCCGATTCTTCAGACTGATGCGCCAGACTCTTCACTTCACCCGCTACAACCGCGAAGCCGCGGCCATGCTCGCCTGCCCGTGCCGCTTCAATCGATGCGTTCAAGGCGAGGAGATTGATCTGTGAGGTCAGCCCGCTGATCGTGTCAAGAATGCTTTCGATTTCCTGGGACCGCGCATGCAGTTTTTCGATGGCTGTCGACACCTTGGCAGTGCCCTCTCCGATACTCGTCATTTGCTGCACGGCGTGATCTACCACCGTAGCGCCCTGCTCCGCCTGTTTGGCCGCCTCCTGCGCAGATTCCGATACCCGCGAGGATGTCTCCGCAATCTTCACGATGCCGACGGCCATATCATTCATCGAAAGCGCGACTTCCTGCGCACTGCCAGCCTGCGCTGCGGCGCCGTCAGCAATTTGTTGAACAGAGCTGCTGATCCGGTTTACTGCCTGGGTCGCTTGATCTATCCCGGCAGATACTTCCTTGGTGAAGGAGAGCACCTCATCCGAAGACAGGGAGACACCCTGGATCAAGTCCTTCAAATGATTCACCGTTTGGTTGAAATCGCGGGACAACACGGCGATCTCGTCTTTTCCTTGCACGGTCACGCTATTGGTCAAGTCGCCCTTCGCCACCACCTGCACCACCTGGTTCAGACGCTGAATAGGCCGGACCATGCTGACTGCCACGGCATAAACGACGGCGATAGCGAGAACGATAGCGACGCCGGAGATGATCAACAGCTTCACCATCAATTCAGCGATAGGGGCATGCAGCTCTTCAGATGGAGCGGCAATAAATACCCCCCAGTGTTGGTCAGTAGACGCGTAGGATGCGAACATTTCCTTGCCATCCGCCTCGTACTGAACCGTTCCCTCTCCGCCGCTCTGGATCGCTTGGAAAGCCTCCTGCAGCTGCGGAATATCGGTAGTAGCCAGAGACTCCTTCAGGATCAACTCTTCATTTGGATTCCAGACATAGGTTCCTTTTTGACTGACGAGGAAAGCGTAGCCTGTCTGCCCAAAGGTTTCCTCGGAAACGGTTGTCTGAATTTCGTTGATCGGGATGGTAGACCCCATGTACCCGTACTGCTTGTTGTTTTTCATCAGCGGTACGATGATCGTCACGATATTGTTGCCGGTACGCTTGGAGACGACCGGCTCCGAGATGATCACTTTCCCTTCGCCTTTTCCCGCAGCCTGAAAGTGCTCCCTGTCGGAAACCTGTGTCACTTCGCCTTTGAAGTTGATGACACGGTTTCCGGTCAGGTCGTAGGAAAAGAAGAAGGTTTCAAACTCCGGGTGTTGCTTCTGGGCGTCCTGAATCAGCTTCAGGTCCTTTGCCTGATCGTTGTCTTCCGAGATCATTTTGGAAATCGTTTCGAGAATGATAATTTTGCTGTTAAAAAACGTTTCAATCTGTTCAGACAGATTTTTTGCGCTCAGCTCGGCTTCCTTGTCAAGGCTCGTTTCCAGAATACTCGAGGAGCTCCAGTAACTCGCAACAGATACAGAAATCAAACTGATAATTAGCAGGATGCTCATCACCACAATCAGTTTTTGCTTGAGACTGTTTCCCATGGATATGATCCCTCCCTATCCCCCTACACGCGACGACCTGCCTTCTTTTTTGGGCACAAAAAAAAGAAGACTGCCATTCCGACAGCTTCTTTGCTTCGGTCTGGCAACCCGGCTGTCGTAGCCGCATTTTTATGCAGCCTTAGACCCGTGGCTTTGCGTCCCCGCCTTTCAGTGGGTTTGCCTTTTTCAGAATTTTTAATTAGGTTAAAAATACTATAGCAAAATTATAATAACATACTCATAACCTATTGAGCGTAGTAAATGAGGACTATTTTGCGAACAAAAAAATATCATACAATCTGTGACAAATCATCATTTACTATCAATACCGGTTGAATAAGCCGGAAAATAATCATAGACTTATATATAGACGGAAAATAAAAAGGAGATGACTTTTCCTATAATGAAAAAATTACTGATGTTGGTCATTGCGTTTGTCCTTGTACTGGCTCCAACTGGCTTTGTAACCGATCACGCCGATGCCAAAGGCTACAAATCCGGCAAAAAGTCTATCGCTCCTACAAAAACGACGCCGAACAAAGCGGATTCCAATGTAAATGCGACGACGAACAACAACACCACGAATTCCACAACACCGGTAAAAAATACATCTACTGCTGCACCGAGCAAAGGCGGTTTCATGAAAGGCCTGCTCGTCGGCGGTCTGGCAGGATTGCTGTTTGGCAGCCTGTTCAGCGATTTGGGCGTACTCGGCTCCATCCTCGGATTCATGATCAACATCCTCGCGGTCATCGTGTTGATCGCTGTGATCCGGAAGGTTTACTTGCTCTTTAAAAACCAGCGTAAAAAGCAGGAATGGGATACATGGAAACGATAAAAATTCTTGAGCAGGACATTATAAACGCCATTTGCATGCATGTGGCGAGCAAAAAGCAGATTCAGCCGCAAGAGGTTGCCGTCGAGCTGATGTGGGACGAGGACTACGGTTTTTCCGCTGAAGTGTACGCCAACGACCGCAAGCAGATCTTTATCAAAATCAACATTATTGAAGCGATCCGTTATTGGCTGCAGACGTACATGCACCGCGATCCTTATTCGGCCAGACTGGAACTCGTTCTAGACGAAGAAGAAGGCATTATCGCCTATGCGAGCTACGGCTGATAAAAACGCAGCACAATTCTGCACGATCATTGTTTGCCATAAAAAAGCATCATCGGAAAATTGCTGAGCTATGATCCGAATGTTGAGCTTTGACCCGCAAGCCGGACACTTTACCAGGTGCCCTGTCTTGCGGGTCATTGTTTTCTTTTTCGCCTATCATTTCTTTTCGTAAGAATTTTGTAAGGATTTTCAAAGCCCTTTTGTAAAAAGTACCCGGTATGATAGAAATATCTCCTCGGTTCGGGAAATGAACAGACACAAGAAAGATTCGTAAGGTGGGAAGCTGGCGTGTCCAAGTATAATGTGCTTGTCGTGGACGATGAAGCAGAAATCCGCGACGCGATCGAAATTTATCTCAAGAACGAAAACATCAAGGTATTCAAAGCGGAGAACGGACTTCAAGCTTTGGAAGTGTTAAACAGCGAGGATTTGCACCTCATTATCATGGATATTATGATGCCGCAGATGGACGGGATCAAAGCGACCTTTGCCATCCGGGAAAGCCGAAACATTCCGATCATCATGCTGTCGGCAAAATCGGAGGATACGGACAAAATCCTCGGGCTTAACGTCGGAGCGGACGATTATGTAACGAAGCCGTTTAACCCGATGGAGCTGGTAGCGCGGGTCAAATCGCAGCTGCGGCGCTATACCCATCTGGGGACGTATGTTGCGGGCGAAGACGAAATTCACGTCAGGGGGCTGGTCCTCAACACGACCTCCAAGACGGTTTTTGTCGATGACGAGGAGGTTCGCCTGACCCCTACGGAGTACAAAATCCTCGAGCTGCTGATGAAAAACAAGGGCCGTGTCTTCTCCATTGAAGAAATATACGAGCTGGTCTGGAAGGAACCGTACATGAACGCCGAAAATACGGTGGCTGTACATGTGAGAAGAATCAGGGAAAAGATCGAGATCAACCCGAAGGAACCGAAATATTTAAAGGTGGTATGGGGAATTGGATACAAAATCGAAAAATAAGCTGGGGCTGATTCTGGTTTCCCTGCTGTTCCTGTGTATGACCTCTCTTTCTTTCCTGGCGTCGGCGGACATCGCTTTGCGGACCGATTACCTTCAACAGGACCGCTACTACAAGACAAATGGCTTCCAGGAGGAGCTCAGCCAGTTTATCGACATGGTCAAAAGGCTTCATTTCAACTACCGGGGGTATCCCGACAAAACAGATATGGAGAAGCTCGGAGAAGATCAATACGAGCAGCTCAAGAGCGATTTCGCGAGCAGCTCTGCGGGGCAAATGGAAGAAATCAACCAGCATTACGCTTCACTGATCGCGGAAGCCGAGGCTTCCGGAAAAGCGGCGAATGTCCCCAAGCTGGAACAGGCAAGAGACCAGGAACTGCAAAAGATACGCCAGTCTCAGGAAGAATCGTTCCGGCAAGCGGTGAAGCAAGCCGTTGCCGCAAAGGACCAGGAATACAGGGATCTGGAGGATAGCATCGCTTTGCGGAGCGGGTCATTCCGCTACTACATCGTGAACAAGAACAGGGACGAGGTGTACACCAATGTACCGACCCCTCCTTCGGTGGAAGAACTGAAATCCAACTCTGTCTATTCCATCCGCTTTCCTAACAGCGACAACGAAACGGATAACAGCTTCCGTTGGATCAATCACTTTTTTCAAACCAATCACTGGGAAGGGATCATCTACGTCCCGAAAAATGTGGAAGGATACAGCCTGATCCACTCCAACGCGCAGTATTATGCGGCGATCCGCGAAAGGCTGTTCAAGGAATGCGCCCTGCTCGTCATCACCGCTGTAGCTGCGGTCGGACTGTTCCTGTATTTGCGCAAGCGCGCAGCCGAGCTCTCCTTTGTCGAAGGCTCGCTCTTCTTGCTGCGGCGCATTCCCGTTGACCTGCGAATCTTCGTGCTGTTCTTTGCCGTCTTCTGCGCGGTTGTGCTGGCCATCTCCGTCTCGTTTTTTTCGCTGCCTCTTCGTCCCGAGCAGCTCATTATCCTCGGGCTGGAATCGTTCGCCGCAGCCTACGTTACGCTCTGCTTGATAGAGGCCGCTCGGATGCTACGGGACCGAGAGCTGTGGCAGCGGCAATGGCAGAAAAGCTGGTTTGTCAAATACCGTGAACTGCTCACGGATGTATTGGCCAATCGAAACATCTTGGTCAAGCTCATCCTGATGGTTGGCCTGTCGCTTGCCTTTCCCGTGAGCGCATTGGTCGCTCTCATTTCCCTTGATCGTCGCGAAGAGCTCTTTCTGTTGGTTTCAGGAGCTTACTGCCTGTTTTACGTCACTATCGTGCTTCCGTACATTCTCAGGAGAATCAGCCTGATGAACAAAATCTTCCGCGGTGCCGAAGAGATGGCAGCCGGAAATCTGGACCACCAGATCATCGCGACAGGCAAAGGAAAAGGAAACCTGTCCCGCCTGGCCGACAACCTGAACAATATCAAGCAAGGCTTCAAGGAATCCGTCGAAGGCCAGATAAAAAGCGAACGGCTCAAGTCGGAGCTGATCACCAATGTCTCCCACGACTTGAAAACGCCGCTCACCTCTATCGTCAACTATGTCAATCTCTTAAAAGGGGAAAATCTGAAGCCTGAAGAAGTCGCAAGCTACATCGAAGTGCTGGACAGAAAGACCCAGCGGCTGAAGGTGCTGATCGACGATCTGTTCGAGGCGTCCAAGATGGCCAGCGGAGCGGTAGAGCTGCAGGTGGAGAACGTCAACGTGGCTTCGCTTTTGAATCAGGCCCTGGCGGAGTTCAGTGACAAGATCGAGGAGTCCTCGCTCACCTTCCGCGTGCAGGTCGAGCAGCAGCAGATGTTTGCCAAGCTGGATGGCAACAAAACGTGGAGAGTGCTGGAAAACCTGATCGTCAATGCGCTGAAGTATTCCATGCCGAATACGCGCGTGTACGTCTCCCTGTCCGAGCAAAACGCAGAAGTCATCCTCACCATGAAAAACGTCTCCGCCTACGAGATCGACTTCGATGCCGAAGAACTCTTCGAGAGGTTCAAACGGGGTGACAAATCACGGCATACCGAAGGCTCCGGCCTCGGTCTGGCGATTGCCAAAAGCATCGTAGAGCTCCAGGGAGGACGTCTCGAGATTGAGATCGACGGAGACTACTTCAAGGTCACGGTCGCGTTTCCGAAGTAACCCGGGTAGGTCGTGTTCCGTGTTCCTTAGCTTCCTCACCTCTGCAGCTTCCAGGTCTATAAATACAAAAAAGTACAGCCCTGCACCCGAATGAATCGGGAACAGGGCTGTCTTTCTTTTAGATACCTTGCTTGCATCTTTGTTTGCTTACTTACTCACTTACTTGCTCACTCTTACTTGCTTACCCGCTAACTTATTTGCTTTTTTGCTTATCCGCTTCCCTACTTGCTCGCTTACCTAGCCTTTTCTCACCGGATTTGTCCTTACTTCTTCAAATCCTCAATCGAGTCGATGTCCATATAAGCAGGAACGACGAGTCCAACCTTGGTTCCTTCCAGATTCGCGCCCAGGTCTTCGACGTCTTTACCCAGCTTTTCATAGTAATCGGCGTGAGTGGTCGGCAGCCATGCCGCTACCATTCCGTCCACATCGCCATTGGCTACGCCAGCCCACATCGGACCTGCTTCCACCTGGCTCAGCTCGACCTGGTACTTCAGCTTTTGTTCCAGAACGGTCTTGACGACATTCGTGCTGGCAATTTCCGAATCCCACGCTACATACGCCAGGGAAATCTTCTTGCCGTCCGCAGGCTGAATGCCCTCAACCCACTTGTTTACCTTTTCTTCGTTGTTTTTCACCCATTCGGCTGCTGCTTCCTCGGGCTTTTTCCCGTCTGCAATGTCCAGCATCACTTTTTCCATGTCCTCGGTCGTCCAATGGAAATTGTCGAGGAAAGCATACGCGCTTGGCTGATCCTCCTTCAACCCTTTACGCACAACCGTATGAATCTCTTCACCTGCTCCGAACACGCCTTTCGGGTCCTTCAAGTATTTCAGCTCATACTTGGAGAACTTCCAGTGCGGTGTCCAGCCTGTGATGATGATTGGCTTTTTGTCCTTGTACGCCTGTGTCAAAGCGGCGGTCATCGCGGCACCGGAGCCCTCGACCAGCTCCCAATCCTTCAGGTCGTATTCCTCGATGGCTTTTTCTGCCGCTTTCATAATGCCAGCACCCGGATCGATCCCGATGATTTTGTAGTCGACCTGGGCTCCGACACCGCCGGAACCGCCGGTTGAACCTTCTGCGGACTGGCCGCCCTGGCTATCTTTTGGCAGCTCCGCGGATGGCGCTCCCGAGCAGCCTGCCATCAGCAAGCTAATTCCCAATACGGCTGCGATTCCTGTGCTCCATCTCTTTTTCATGAAGACCCCTCCTAGGCGTTTTTCTTTTTCCCCATGCTTTGGGTGATCCTATCCAATAAAATGGCCATGATGACGATTGCCAGACCGGCTTCGAAGCCTGCACCGATCTTGATCTGGGTAACGGCGCGGTACACGTCCGCCCCGAGTCCTTTGGCACCAATCATCGACGCGATCACGACCATGGACAGCGCGAGCATGATGCTTTGGTTGATACCTGCCATAACGGTTGGTCTGGCAAGCGGCATCTGTACTTTCACCAGCTTTTGCCACGCCGTGGAGCCGAATGCATCCGAAGCCTCGATCAGCTCGGCTGGCACTTGTCTGATCCCCAGATTGGTCAGCCGGATCGTCGGCGGCATCGCAAAAATAACGGAGGCGATGACCCCGGGCACTTTGCCCAGACCAAAGAAGAAGATCGCCGGAATCAGGTAGACAAACGCCGGCATCGTTTGCATGAAATCCAGAACAGGCGTCACGACATTGCGGACGCTATCCGTTCGCGCACACCAAATCCCGACAGGAATACCGATAATGACAGAGATAAGACCAGCAGTCATAACCAATGCCAGGGTATCCATGGCGTGCTCCCAATACCCCAGATTTTCGATCAGAAGAAGTCCGATAAACGAGAACAGGGCGATCGGCCATTTTCCTGCACGATAAGCGAGCAGCACCAGGACGATGATCAAAAGCCACGACGGCAACCCCGAAAACAACAGGGCAAACAAATCGACAAGACCGCCGATCACTGTCGTAATCATGTCAAAGACGATGCCCAGATGATCATCCAGAAAATCAACCACATTTTCTATCCAACGGTCTACCGGCAACTTAGGAAAAAGCTCTCCCATCCTACTTCACCTGCCTTTCTTCCGCGAAAGCATGCTCCTCATCCGTTTTCACGTCCGCGGCAGCCTGCTTGTTTTCGCTTTTGTTCACACCGATATTCACACGCGTATTCGCGCTTGCATTCAAGCTTGCAGGATTCATCGCATTCGTCCCTGCATTCTCACCGCTATTCGCACCTTCCATCGCAGCGGCAGTCTGATCGGCATGGGGAGTGCTGCCCACTTCCGGATTTACCTTCCCTGCCAGACCTCCCAACACGCTGCCCTTCACGACAACACCGAGCAGGCGGTTTTGTTCCCCGACTACTGCTACCGGAATGTCTGAAAAAGCGACCAGGTCAAACAGCTCGTGAAGCAATGTCTTTGGCGAGACCGTCGGAATCTCTTTTCGCATCACAGACTCCAACGTCAAGGACTCCTGCTTGGCCGTATTCACCGCATCGGCCGTCACTACGCCAAGCAGCGTTTTTTTGCGGTCCACCACATATAGGCTGGAGACGCCGCTGTCTCTCATAAGCTGCAGGGCGACCCGCGGCCCCTTGTCTAGCGTAATCGTTTGGGCCCGCTTCATCACGTGCTCGGCAGAAAGAACCTTGGAGCGGTCCACGTCTTCCACGAATTTCTCCACGTACTCATTGGCCGGATTGGTCAGAATTTCTTCCGGCGTTCCGATCTGAACGATCGTCCCGTCCTTCATCAGCGCGATCCGGTCCCCGATCTTCAGCGCCTCATCCAGATCGTGCGTAATAAAGATAATCGTCTTTTGCATCGTCGCCTGCAATTCCAGAAGCTCATCCTGCATGTCTTTGCGAATGAGCGGATCAAGCGCACTGAACGCTTCGTCCATCAACAGCACATCCGGATCGTTTGCCAGCGCTCTGGCGAGTCCCACCCGCTGCTGCATCCCGCCGCTCAACTGATCCGGGTAGCTGTCTTCCCAGCCGGCCAGCCCGACAAGCGACAGAGCTTCACGCGCTTTCGGCTCGCGCTCAGATTTTGGAATATTCTGTATTTCCAAACCGAACTCTACGTTCTCCAATACGGTCCGGTGGGGGAAAAGGGCAAACTTTTGAAAGACCATACCCAGTTTTTTTCTTCTGACCTCTTGCAGCTGCTGTTCGTTCATCTGCACGATATCCGCATGGTCAATCAGAACTTTTCCCTCTGTAGGCTCAATCAGCCGGTTCAACAGCCGCACCAGCGTCGACTTCCCGCTCCCGGACAATCCCATAATGACAAAGATTTCGCCCGCCTCTACTTCAAAGCTGGCCTGGTTGACCCCGACGGTCAGACCGGTTTCCTTCAAAATCTCCTGCTTGGTTTTACCCTGCTTTACAAGAGGAAGGGCGCGCTGCGGCTGACGCCCGAATACTTTCGTCAACTGCTCTACCTTGATTTTTGGCATAACGTCACCTCCGAATAAATTGTTCGCACGAATCTGACCCTCTTATTGTATCGGTCGGCCCTTTGTTTCCACAAATTTGGTAAGGGGCCATATTCGAGCGTAATCTTTGTTCAGAAAAAACTTTACGTACTTTTTGTTCCGTATTCTCAGTATATCTAGCATATACGGTAAGATTCGTTTATTTACTTTCGCAAACTTCATTAGTACAATCGTTAACAGGTAAATTGACCAGAGGAGCTGCTCTTTTCAAAATGGAAGACAAACATGAAGAAAAATTGAATAAGGCCCAGGAACGGGTCATCGAGACACTAGCCAAGAACATGGAGCTGTATGGGATTACGATGTCTACTGGTCTGTTGTATGGCACAATGCTGTTTCAGGATAAAGCCATGACCTTGGACGAGATGGGCGAAGCGCTCGGCATGAGCAAAACGAGCATGAGCACAGGTGTCCGCACCTTGATGGATTTGCAGATGGTGGACAAAATCTGGAAAAAAGGCACACGGAAGGATCACTACGAGGTCAATCTGGATTGGCACCAGACCTTTATTGATTTCTTCTCCTTGAAATGGAGAGCTGCTTCCGAGCAAAATGTGCATGCGATGAAAAAGTCCCGGCTGGAGCTCCAATCCCTGCTCCAGAACGAAGAGCTTTCCGAAGATTTAAAGGCGCGCGTGGAGAGAAGCATCACCCGCATAGACAACGCACTGGCTTACTACGACTGGCTTTCCCGGTTCATCGACACGATGGAGTCGCATGAGATTTTTGAGCTTGTTCCGAAAGATCCGGTAAAAAAATAGAGAAGCACGAAGCAAAGGAAAAGGCTCCTTTCTCTACTTATCATGTAGAAAAAGGGGCCTGTTTTTATTTGTCCATCAGAAAGCTTGAAGCGTTTTGCCGGCGCTTTTCCTTTTCTCTGTCAGCCATGCTTGTTTCCGCTTGATTTTGGACGGGGCGAAGCAAAAGTTTCCGCAAAAGAGAACCTTGCCAATAAGGCGCCTGCCGCTCCGGTACGGTATAATGGAATCTATACAAATGACAGGAGAAAAGCCGCCATGATGGTTCTCATCTTATTGGCCATATGGGCCTTCGGGGCCTTTGTCTTGTACACGGATCCGAAAAACACGTCTACACGCTGGGCCAGCGCCACCGCATTCGTCGGAGGATGCGGGTTCTTGTCCGCCGTATTCGACGAGACGCTCCTGCCGCTCGTAAAGGACTCGTTTCCGCTTTCCGCTGCCCTGTCCGCCGCGCTGCTCATGGCCAGCAGGGTCTCGTCCTTTATCTGTCAGGTGGGCTTGCCTTACGCGTTTCTCATGTTCGCCGTACACTCCGGAGATTTTCTGAGGCAAAAGACCAAGACCATTCTCCAGTATGCGGCTCTGCTCCCGCCCCTGATCATGCTGCTCATCACACCGATCTACCCGGTGCTGCAGTTTGACTACTGGCTGATGGTGGCATGGGTGATTCCGTATTTTATCGCCGCCAGTCTGATCCTCATCTTGCTGTACAAAAAGGAAAAAGACCCGCTCGTGAAACAGAGCAGGCTGTTTACCAATATTCTCGTCATTTTCCCGGTGCTTCTGGTGTTTATTACCATTTACGTGATGCGGACGCAAAACCACTATGAAGCCTGGAGGTACAACAGTCTGATCGTCGGAATTCAGTTTCTTCTGATTTTGGTGATCAGTGTCAAGTACGGCTTTCTCGGAGTCAAATGGCGCGTGGAAAAACGTCGTCTGGACAGCACACTCCGGGCGATGACGTCAGGGGCGCAAATCATTAACCACACCATCAAAAACGAAGTGGGAAAAATCTCGCTCTACACGGAACGGATGCAGGATTATGCGGAGAAAACCAACCAGCCTGCCCTGCAGGAAGATATACAAGTGATCAAGCAGTCCACTTCCCACCTGCTTGATATGGTCAATCGCATCCAAGGGCAGCTTCGGGACATTGCCCTGCGCGAGGAAACGATTCAGCCCGCCGCCTTGATCGAGCACGTCCTGCAAAATTTGCGCCCCCTCGCGGAACAACAGCAGGTGGATATCCGGACAGAGCTGGACGACCAGTGGCTGCTTCGCTGCGATCCTGTGCAGGTCCGCGAGATTTTGATCAACCTGACCATGAACGCCCTGGAGGCGATGAAGCAGGGCGGCACGCTAACGCTGCACCTGTTTTTATCCAAGAAACACCTCGTCATCGCCGTAGCCGACACCGGCGTAGGGATCGCCAAGGAAAACCTTCCGCATGTACTCGATCCCTTCTTCTCGACCAAGAAGACGGGGACAAACTTCGGGCTCGGGCTTTCCTACTGCTACAACGTGATGCAAAAACACCAGGGCACCCTGGAAATTTACAGCGTCAAGGACGAGGGAACAAATGTCTTCTTGTACTTCCCGCACCAGCGGGTGGAGTCAGTCGAATAAAGAAAGCACCTGTGAAAAGGAGGGAGACCCATGGAACAAATCCGCGTCTATATCGTGGAGGACGACCCTGTGTGGCGAAAGGGATTGATTGATTTCATCAGCAAGGAGGCCGATCTCTCCATCGTCGGCGAGGCCGCCGCCAAGGACGATGCGCTCGCCTGGTTTCAGGACGGCGAAGCCGACGTCGTGCTGATGGACATCAACCTGACCGAGAACAATCTCGACGGGATCGAAACCGCGCTGGCGCTGACGGAGATGGGCCGCGAGCTGGCCATCATCATGCTCACCTCGCTGACGGCAGAGGAGGTCATCGTCGAATCCTTCTCCGCCGCGGCGGTCGTCAATTACATCAGCAAGTCCAATTTCAAGGAAATACCCGGTGCGATCCGCGCCGCCTATCAGCGCCAGTCCGCCATCCATCCCACCGCCGCCGCCGCGCTTCGAAACGAATTCATGCGGCTGAAAAGCGGCGAGGACCAGAAGCTGCTGTCTCCGGCGGAAAAGGACATCCTGCAGCTCATCCACCAGGGCCAGACGCAATCCCAGATTGAGCAGACCCTGCACATCACCAAGCGCACGATCAAAAACCACATCAACCGCATCCTGAAAAAAATGGGCGTCAAAACGAGCAAGGAAGCGGCGGCCAAGGCCAAACAAAAAAAGCTGTTTTGAGCGGCTTTCCAGCTCCTCACAGCCTTATCCGGTAGTCTTATGACCAGGTACCAATGAAAGTTGGTACTTTTTTTACTTCTGGCGCCGCGTAGAATGAGAACTAACAAGACCGGTCCTTATCACAAGAAAAGGTGTGGTTCAGATGGTTCTCATTTATACCTTTATCAAATGGCTTCTGATGCTCTGGTTTCGCCCGCGTGTCCATGGCCTCGGCAAGCTGGATCTCTCCCAGCCGGGCATCATCATTCCCAATCACGTCTCTTTGTTGGATGCGGTGCTCCTGTCCTTCTGCCTTCCATCCAACACGACCTTTGTAGCCAATACAGAGATCGCAAAAAAGTTTTCACTTTTCCTGCGTTTCCGAAAACATATCACCGTTGACCCGATGAATCCTTATTCCATTCGCCATATGATCCGCGTCGTCAAAAACGGCGATTCGCTGGTCATCTTCCCGGAAGGCCGCATCACGACAACCGGCGGCTTGATGAAGATCTACAGCGGCGTAGGCTATCTGGCGATGCGAACCGGCGCTACCGTTTACCCGGTCATCATCCAGGGCCTCGAGCGCTCCGTATTCTCGTATCTGAAAGGCAAGCTGCGCATCGTCTGGTTCCCGAAGGTAGACATCACGGTCGGCACTCCATTTACGATGCATAAAAAGGAAAACGTCTCGATGCGGGAGCAAAAGGCAGCCGGAAGCGACCTGATCCTGCGCACGATGCAGCGCGAGCTGTTCCAGGCTCGGATGAAACAGAATGTAAACATGTTCAACGAAGCGCTGGAGGCTTCCAGGATTCACGGCAAAAAGCTCGTCATCGCCAAAGACATGACATCGTCCATCAACTACCGGACGCTTTTCATCGGCAGCTATCTGCTCGGCGACAAAATGCAGAACCTGTTGAAAGGCGAGCGGACGGTAGGTGTGCTCCTGCCGACATCCGTCGGGCATCTGGTTACACTGTTTGCCCTGTTCCGGATCGGCGTGACCCCGGCGATCCTGAATTTCTCGCTCGGCATCCGCTCGCTTCTGGATTGCTGCGAAACGGCCGGGATCAAAACAGTATTGACCTCCCGCGTGTTTATTGAAAAAGGAAAGCTGCAGCATCTGATTGACGGACTGGAAGGGCGCGTACACATCGTTTACCTGGAGGATGTCAAGGCGTCCGCTACGACAGGCAACAAGCTTTCCGCCCTGGTCTCCTACCTGACCGGCAAGCGGTCAAAGGCTGAGACAAACGAGCTGATCCTGTTTACCTCCGGCAGCGAAAGCAAGCCGAAGGGCGTCGTCCTGACGCATACCAACCTGTACGCCAACATCATGCAGGTAAAAAGCGTGATCGATCTGACGAACCAGGACAAGATTTTAAACGCGCTGCCGATGTTCCACAGCTTTGGCCTGACGGCGGGTTCGATGCTGCCAGTCATCGCGGGCATTCCGGCCTATCTGTATCCGAGTCCGCTTCATTACAAGGTCATCTCTGAGCTGTGCTACGACCAGAACATCACGCTCATGTTCGGGACATCGACATTCCTCGCCGGCTACGGCAAATATGCTCATCCGTACAACTTCTACTCGCTCCGCTATATTTTCGCCGGAGCGGAAAAGCTGAAGCCCGATGTACGGCAGATGTGGATGGACAAATTCGGGGTACGCATTTTCGAAGGCTACGGTGCGACAGAGACATCCCCGATCCTCTCGCTGAACACGCCGCTGGCCAACAAGCCGGGTACGGTCGGGCGTCTCTTGCCCGGCATGGAATACCAGCTAGAGCAGGTAGAAGGCATCACCCAAGGCGGCGAGCTGCTCGTCAAAGGCCCGAACGTCATGAAGGGCTACCTGATTCACGGCAAAGGGTTTATTCCCTGCGAGGAATGGTACCACACAGGCGACCTCGTGGAAGCCGATGCCGACGGATATTTGACCATTCAGTCGCGTCTGAAGCGCTTCGCCAAAATCGGCGGAGAGATGGTTTCGCTCAATCTCGTGGAGGAGCTGGCTGCCCAGTGCTTTGGCCATTCCGATTTTGCCACCGTCACGATCAGCGACGCTCGCAAAGGAGAGCGCATTCTCCTCTACACGACAGATGAAACGGCAAAGCTGGATCGGCTTCGGGCTTACCTGGCGGAGAAGCAATTCTCTCCCCTGCTGCTCCCGTCCTCCATCCGCTGGACCAAAGCGCTGCCCTTGCTTGGCAGCGGAAAAACGGACTACGTCACGCTGAAACAAATGGCTGAAAAAGGAGAACCCGCATGATGAAAAATCGAATGCGACCGCTGCAGGCCCTCTACTTTACCCAGTTCCTGTCTGCCTTTGCCGACAACATGATCCTGTTTGTCATCGCCAATTTGCTGCAGGACAACGGCTTTTCACCCGTGATGCTGGCGCTTGTTTCGATGGCCTTCTTTCTTCCTTATATCGCTTTGGCCCCGCTCGTGGGGCCTTTCGCCGACAAGCATCCGAAGTCGCTCGTGCTGGTGGTTGGCAATCTGATCAAGGTGCTGGGTGTCCTGATTCTTCTGGTTATTGACCAAAGCAGTATCCTGATGCTGATGCTCGCTTACTTTACCGTCGGGGTGGGGGCGGTCGTCTACTCTCCCGCCAAGTACGGCATCCTGCCGGAGCTGACGCAAAATGAAGACCAGCTCTTCCATGCCAACGCCCGCATCGAAGCGTATACGATCATCGCCATTTTGACCGGGATCGGGGGCGGCGGCGCGATTGCCGCCATGACCCCCACCCTCGTATCGTCCGCCATTTGTCTGGTTCTGTACGGCTTGTCCGTGTTGATGACGTTCAACATCCCGAGGATCAACGGAAACGCGATGATTCGCTACGGCACGGAAACCCGTTTGTTCTTTGCACACTTCCGGCAGCTGCTCAGAAAGCCGGAGACCGGATTCGCCATTGTCGGAACAGGCGCCTTTTGGATGAGCTCCTCGGTCCTTCGCGTAGCGGTTATCGCCTGGATTCCGATCGCGCTCGGGATCGATCCGAAAAGCTCTGCGGTCTCGCTGATTTTGGCAACGACATCCATCGGGATTATCGCCGGTGCGTTTCTCGCTCCCAAGCTGATTCCGCTGCAGCGGTTTTACCGCTCGATCATGTACGGCTTTCTGATGTTTGTGCTGATCCTGCTGTTCCCGCTGTTCCATATCACGGCGGTTGCCATCCTGTTTTTGCTCCTGGTTGGCTTTATGGGCGGCGTGTTTATCGTCCCGATGAACACCGTCCTGCAGGAGGAAGGAAAGAAGATGGTCGGTACGGGAAAAACGATTGCCATTCAGAACTTTGTCGAGAACGCGCTCATGCTGGTTGGATCGGGTATCTACTACGTCATCATCTATCTCGGCACAACCGTCAGCGGCGCGATCATTGCCCAGGGTCTTGTTCTGCTGGTGTTCCTGCTGTATCTGGCCGGGCAGACCAAACGGCTGGCGGCAACGAGGATGTAGGGCCGCCAGCGTGCATCCCTGTTTTACAATCGAGTAGGAGGGGGCGACTAACCCCCGTCCTCTCACACCACCGTACGTACCGTTCGGTATACGGCGGTTCACCAAGCTTGACGAATTTGAGAATATCGTTGCACTAAGCTTTTCAGCCCTG
>NZ_RHHO01000013.1 GCF_003710865.1 Brevibacillus borstelensis
AAGGTCATACAAAACACGCAGGGTAGTTTATTGAAATTAGCCGGATAAAGTAAGCCGAATGCCAAAGAAAGAAGAACATCGGAAAGCCGTATGAGGGAAAACCTCACGTACGGTTTGATGAGGGGGAGCTGAAATGAGCAAGGCGACCATACGGTCGCCCGAAAGTTTCAGTTCTCTACTCTACAAAGCGAAAGGGTTTGATTCAGCATTGCTTTGTGATATAGTAGGTTACACCTTAATTATTTAGGTAATACCTTAATTTATTAACTGCCGGTTCATAACGGATATTCCAATAAGGAGCGATCAAGATGCTTGTATGGATGCTACGCAAAGTAATGGCGGAGAGAGGAATCTGGACAGGCGCAGCTTTGGCGAGGCTTTTGAAAGAAAAAGCGGGGTACAGTCTGTCGGCTGCCTCCATCAGCGCCTTGCTGACCGGTCAACCCAAACAGATGAAAGCGGACACGCTTGACGCATTGTGCACAGCTTTGGAATGCACACCAAGCGATTTATGGGTACATACACCACCCAAACAGAAAGAAGGCGCATAACGATGGCCAGCAAACAGATTTTGCCGTTCGGAGAACCGATTTTGCGGAAAAAGGCTAAGCCGGTCGATCCCGTTACTCCCGCTACGATCAAGCTTTTGGATGATATGGTGGAAACGTTGTACGCCACTGACGGCCGAGCCGGTCTGGCTGCGCCGCAGATCGGGATTTTGCGAAGAGTGGTCGTCATGGACTGCGGCGATGGATTGATTGAACTGATCAATCCCGAGATCGTCTCCATGAGCGGAGAACAGCTCGGACCGGAAGCCTGTTTATCCTTCCCCGGCTATTGGGGATATGTGAAAAGGGCCAATCAAGTAAAAGTAAAGAGCCTGAACAGGCAGGGAGAGGAATTCACGCTGGAGTCCGAAGGGTATCTTGCCCGCTGTATCCAGCATGAAGTGGACCACTTGGATGGAATCCTGTTTGTAGACCATGTCCGGGACCAGTGGCTGTACCACGAGGCGACCAAGCGGAAGGTCGCTGTCATGGACGTGATTCGCTTGACCAATCAGGGAATGTAGCGGGGAGGTGAGACTGTCACGGGTACGGTACTGCTGTTTATTGCGATCATGTTGGTAGCCTCTGTCCTGCAAACGAGCACAGGCTTTGGCTTTTCGCTTATGGCGACACCGTTTCTGCTCCTTCTGTTTGAGCCAAAAGAAGCGGTTCAAATCAATCTGCTCTTGTCGCTTGTTATCTCCGTCGCGCTTATCACGAAGATAAAAAAGGACATTGATAAAGGAATCCTAAAAAGATTTGTGGTCGGCAGTGCGGTCGGACTGCCGATAGGGATCACCGTCTTTTTAACGGCAGACATCAGCATGCTGAAGCTTGGCATTGGCATCATCATCCTGCTTTTAACCGTCTTGTTGATTCTAAAACTTCGCATGGACCAGACCAAGGCGAGGGATTACGCCGTTGGAGGATTGTCGGGGATACTCACCACTAGCATAGGCATGCCTGGACCGCCGCTGCTTTTATACTTTTCCGGGACAGACACGCAAAAAGAAAAACTGAGGGGCACGACGTTAGCCTTCTATTTGTTCATCTATTCGATGAGCCTGCTCGTCCAAATCCTCTTTGCCGGAACGACAGACACGATCTGGATTTCCAGCGGTTATGCGCTGCCGCTCGTTTTTCTGGGACTATTTCTCGGCCAGATCTTGTTCAAGAGGATTAACCAGCAGCTCTTTCGTATTTTTACATATGTCATCTTGCTGTTCACCGGGGTTTATATGCTGCTGGAGGGCTTGAGCAGTATTGCGGCGAGCCACTGAGGAAATCGAGTCATAGAAGGGGAGAAGCGGTATGGACATGATTCAGAATCTGTTTTCGTTAAAAGGAAAGACAGCCCTGGTGACGGGGGCGCGGACGGGGATCGGCCAAGCCATCTCGGTAGGACTGGCATCTGCGGGGGCGCATGTGCTGCTGCTGGGCCATCGCGACAATCTCGATGAAACAAAAGCCAAAATCGACGAGGCGGGCGGCATCTGCGAAACGGTGTTGGTTGATTTGGGCGAAGTGCCGCAGATTCGGGAAAAAATCAAGCCGGTGCTCGAAAAGCACAGTATCGACATCCTGGTCAACAACGCGGGTATTATTTACCGTGAACCGGCAGTCGATTACGACGAACAGGAATGGATGCGTGTCATCGATGTGAATCTGAACGCTGTGTTTATCCTCTCGCAGGAAATCGGCAGAGGGATGGTCGAGCGGGGATCGGGCAAGATCATCAATATCGCTTCTCTGCTTTCCTTTCAGGGCGGCGTATTTGTTCCGGCGTATACGGCGAGCAAGCACGCGGTAGCCGGTTTGACCAAATCCCTTGCCAATGAATGGGCAAGGTATGGCGTACAGGTGAACGCGATTGCCCCGGGCTATATCGAGACGAATAACACCGAAGCCATTCGAAATGACAACAAACGCCAGCAGTCCATTTTGGAGCGGATTCCGGCAGGACGATGGGGAAGGCCTGACGATATGGTCGGAGCGGCTTTGTTCCTGGCTTCGAAAGCATCCGACTATGTCAACGGTCATGTGCTCGTTGTCGATGGCGGCTGGATGGCCAGATAGAACGACAGAAGCAACGATTTCTGCCCTATGAAAAAACCAGACGGCCCGAACAGCAGGCCGTCTGGTTTTTTGTGGTCAATGGGAGAGTCTGATTTGCAATGGTTGATACCTAATAGCGATTCAATTCCTTCAGCGTTTCCTGCCCCAGGCCTCCGAGCTTCCACAGGGCGATCTTCTCATATCCGGCCTGACGCGCATCGTCGATCCACTGGGCCAGGGTGACATGGTCGGCATACCAGACCGTGTGCTTTACGTTGTTATCATCGGTGTAGTGGAAGTAGAGACTTCCGCTGCCGGCGTCGCGCCTGGGAGCCTCTTGGCTTAGCTGCGACAGCTCTGCTGCCTGTTCTTCTGTTACCGAAGCGACCTTGCCCGATTCCGCCCAGTCAAATCCTCCGGCAGCAAACGCGATGAAGGGTTCGCCGGGCAGCTTGTCCATCCTGCGGGCCAGATCGGCGATAAAGGCGTGATCGGCTTTCGGTCTGGGTCCGCTGTGATTGCCGAAAAGGTTGTATGCCATCATGACGTAGACGGGGCCTTCCGGCAGCTTGAGCTTATCGATAGGGGCCCGTGGCTCCAGCACGATTCGCAGCGATTTTTCCAAAGGGCGGAGTCTTTCATAAAGCTCTCTATAAAACGCGAGCACATGGTCCCAATCCTCGCTGCGGATATTTTCGTAATCGATCTCCACTCCGCGAACATCGTACTTGGTGACGGCAGCCAGGATGTTGTCGATATGCTTTTTGCGGCTCTGCTCTGTGGCCATCAGCCTGGTCACAAGCGCAGGGTCTTTTTGAACTGATGTGCCATCCCCTAAAATTACATCGTTTACGATGGTCAGGTCCACATACACCAGGCTGCTTTGCTTGGACGCCTCTACGATTTGCGGCAAGGCTTCGCGAAGCTCCTCGGTGAGGTGAAGGTTGTCCTTGTCGTCAAAGTACACGGCGAAGGCCTGCAAGCTGGTGAGGCCCTCTGTAATTTGTCTGAATTCGTCCAGGCCGTCCCCCCACTGCCAGTCGGCGAGCCAAGCCGATAGCTCCACATGAGGCTGGTTTGGGTCGGGCTTCTTTGAACCGGTACTTTTCATCACAAAGATGAGGACGGCCAAGAGGGCAATCATGAATACAGCGATGGCGATTGCATGCTTGCTTGTCAAATTCACTTGTGCTCCCCCTCGGCGCTCGTCCCCGCCTCTGCGAGATCAGAAAGTATCAATAGCCCAATCGATAGATGCGTTAATCGCTTTTTCAACATGGTGAACGACTCCTTGGAAACCGGTATGCTTGTTGCTGAACAAAACAGCCGGAGAGCTGTTTTCTTTCTCGAGGGAAACGATCTGCACGTCGTCGAACACGCCGTCGTAGATGTCGTCCTTTTTATTTTGCTTGCTGTATTCCGAAGCGAGCGCCACACCGCCGTTTCCGATGGCGCTGTCCACCTCCTGATTGTCCAGCAGCGTTTGCCCGTCGATGGCGAGCTTCCATTTGTTTTCTTGCACTACAATCTCAACGTCCCTGGTATGTTTGATGTTGACAGGGTATTTTCCTTCGTCGGATGGTGCGCCGGCGGCCGTTTGCTCTTTGGAGTAGACGGTAGCTTTGTCAAAGGACAGGTCTTCCGGTTTCCATTGGATTTCGCTCAATGGCTGGGTGAAAACCTGCTGGGCGGCTTGGCCCGGTTTTTTCTGCTCGACACGTACTTCGTTATTTTCAAATGTGACGCGGATAAACGAATCCTTCTCGCGGTCATAGCGAACGTAGAACATCTGCTTTCCGACCACATTCCCCGCGATCTTGGCGGTCAGCCCGACATTCTTGAGGCCGTTGCTGTCATGCAGGTAGAGCATGCCAGCTCCGGCAGGCGGTGAGGTAAGGGCAATCCGGTTGTCGATAAACTCAGCCGCGCCGCTGATTCGACGCCACTGGTCCGCATGCTGTTCGTCACCTGAGACAAATTTCATTTTCTGTCCGGTGTCCTTCTGAATTTTCATTAACAAATGATTCGTGTACCAATATGGTGCGGGCTGGACCCTCGTCAGGTCGTACAAGCTTCGTTCACTATCGTTGAATGCATTTCCTTCACGATTGAAATGCATCTTGAAAAGCTGCTTGATGTTTTCCGAGTTCGCATTGGACACGAGCGGATTCATTCCCTCGTACAGAACATTCGCATGCATGATCATGTAGACCTGCGGGACAAAACCGAGACTGCCCGTATAAATGTCTTTCATTGCCTTGTAGTCGTGATTGATCCGCTCCTCCATAACGGTGCGGTTTTCCACCGGGATCATGTTTTCGTCCCGGATGAAGTCCATCAAGTAGTGATTGTAATACTCGACATGTTCCTTGCTTACAAGTTCGGTCTCGTCTTTCATTCCGATGAACCGGCCCTGTTTGTCAAAAATGTTGATGTAAGTCAGCCGGTAGCCGTTCGTGCCCAGCTCCCAATAGCCGGTTTTCATCATCTTCAGCATGTCTTTGGGCTGGAGAAATTTATGATCGCTGTTGCCCATCTTGTTTGCGTAAGAAAGAAAGGTTGCCTTGTAATTGTACTTTTCGAGGAGCGGCTGGGCAAACAGGCTGGAATCGTTCCGTCCATCCTCAAAAGAGAGGAACAGCGCTTTCTCCGGCAACGGCTTCCCTTTTTCATAGAAGTCGAGAATATCCTGCTGCGAGATGGTGACATATCCCTGATCGTAGAGTGCCTTCAGGTGCTCGTCCAATTGCTTTTTGGCGACCAGTTTGGGCGTGCCCGACCGGCCGACGCCAAAGTAAGACAGGGCGATAAAACCGTCATGATTGCTCCATGCCGTCTTGTCCGGTTCGGCGTATTTTCGGACGTCAAACACTGTCTGGTAAAGTAAAATGGCTACCGCCAGCAGCAGGATGAGCTGCACGATCGTTTTCATCCTTTTCGCGCGATTTTTCTTGCGATAATCAAGGACTACGTTCTGTTTTCCTTGCGTCATTTCAGCTAGCCTCACTCTAAGAATCATGTGGCGATTGCATCAAAATGGCAACCAGATTCTCTTTTTATTCTTCTTACGCATTTCTTTTTTCAGTCTCGCTTCGACGTCCTGTGGCGTTTCCCGCGTGCCCCAAGTCGATTTCCAGAAGGTTACCCAGGCGACAGGCATTTGCCAGAGCAGCACAAATTCGTAATACAGGCAAAAGACAAATCCGAACACCCACAGCTTGCTCTTGCGGAACATCAGATGGGCAAGACTCATGAGCATCGCCATCAGCAGCAGCCCCATCAAAAATGTTCCCGGGAAGATCTGATAGACGAGAGGGACATATACCAGGTTGTACAGCACGACAATCGGAGCGGCGATCGGAACGATCAGGCCGATGTAAAAGAACAGCGCCATAAACGGTTCCTTTCGCCAAATGAACGTGGCCGCCCGAAGCGACTCGCGCAGCCAAGATCGCTTCCAACGCATCTGCTGCTTCAGAAAGACGTTCATTTTCGAGGGCACGATCGTCGAGCAGATGGCTGCGTCCTGATAGCCTGTCCGATGGGTTTTCAAGATGAAGTTCGTCATGCTTCGGTCATCGCCGAACGTAGCCGGCTGGCCGAGGAACTTCTGATTCAGCCACGCTTCGGCATGCTGGAGCACCAAATCCTTTCGGTAGCAGGACAGCGGGCCTGACAGGCAAGTGACACTGTCAAACCAGGACTCGGCTGCTTTGATGACACGAAAAGCAATGTAGTATCGGACACTTTGGAGTTTGGTGATGGAGTTGGTGAATTTGTTTTCGACATCTGTGCGGCCGGCGACACCGCCCATTTGCGGGTCCTGGAAGGGTTGTACAAGATGCTTGATCGCCGTAGGCTCAAGGAAGCTGTCGGAATCTACGAAAACGACCAAATCGTGCTTGGCCATCTCCACGCCTTTTACCAAGGCCTCCCGTTTGCCGCGGTTTTCGGGCAAAACAACCATTTTCAGCCGCTCGCGGGTCCCAAAACGTTCGGCCATGCTGTGAATCATATCAATTGCCTTTTGGATTTCCTCGACGGATCTGTCTGTTGAGCGGTCGTCGACGACGATGACCTCGAGCTTGTCGATCGGGTAATCCTGGTTCATACAGCTGATAATCGTCCGGCGGATCCACTCTTCCTCGTTGAAGCAGGGGATGATAATGGATACGCCTGGCGTATAGTCGGGATTGATGGGCACATCCCGGTAGAGCGCGCCGAATAGATAGCGGGTCAGCAAAAATACGGCCGCAGCAAGGCTGTACAAATACAAGAACATGTTGTATTTGAAGTAAATAAAGCTTTCCATGCGCATGAGCATGATGAAGGCCACTGTGACAAACAGCATGCTGCTGCCCATGTAAACGGAATACCCCCACCTTTTTTTCTGGAAGTACTCTGTCAGGGGCTTGGCAAATTGAAAGGCCACCATCCGCTTTTCGCGGTCTTCCTGCTGTTCGGTCTCTGACCTGACTGCTACGGCATCGATCTTGACTGTCGACTCAAAGCCCTCCGGCATCGTGCCCGCCGGTATTTCAAAACGCATTCTGACCGTATCGCCGACCTTTACGCTGTTGCCGGCGCCAGCATCCAGCTTCACCAGCAAGCCTGTAGCGGAGATGTCGACAGCCCGGGCTTTGACGATTGTTTTCCCGGCTTCGCTCCGAGCCTGGATCAACACGTCAAAATCGGCCAAATAGCGCAAGCCCAGCACCCGCAGCTTGTCCAAATAATCCTGGTCCCTGTTTTCGCCAGGCGAATCCGAGAGCCCCCTGCGATCGGCAGTGACGCGGATTTGATCCGGGTCCGGGACATTGTTGAGCGTCCGCCGGTCTGCTTTCGGAACAGAAAGTTTTTCAACGATTTCTTTTTTCTTTCTTATCATCACTGTTGCCGTCTCCAATCCTTTGTTTACAAGCTCCAGTAATAAAACCCGCTGTTTTCAAAGTCTGATCGATTGTATATGCCTTTTATGTCGACCATGATCTTCGGTCCTTGATCAGGAGCAAAAAGGTTTGCAAAATCACTGCTGTTCATATTTATGAAGTCGCTATGCGGTACCGCGACGATGATCATATTCAAGTCTGTGAGAGCAGACATGCTGGACAGCTCAATTCCGTATTCCTCGTACACCTGCTCGGGGTTCGCCCACGGATCAACGACGAGCGGCGTGATGCCGTACTCGCTCAGCTCTTCGATCATATCGGTGACCTTGGTGTTGCGGATATCCGGGCAATCTTCCTTGTAGGTCAAGCCGAGCAGCCCGATTCTTGCATTTTTGATATCCAGCTTCATCCGAACCAGTATTTTGATGATCTGCTGGGCCACGTATGTCCCCATTCCATCGTTAATGTGCCGCGCCGCCAGAATGATTTTCGAATGATACCCGGTGTCCTCGGCCTTGTAGGTTAAATAGTACGGATCGATGCCGATGCAGTGTCCGCCCACCAGTCCGGGGGTAAACTTCAAAAAGTTCCATTTGGTAGCGGCAGCCTGCAGTACGGCTTTCGTATCGATGCCCATTTGGTTGAACAGCATGGACAGCTCGTTCATGAACGCAATGTTCACATCCCTTTGGGCGTTCTCGATTACTTTTGCGGCCTCGGCAACCTTGATGCTTTCGGCTTTGTACACCCCTGCTTCGATAATCAGCTCGTAGACCCTGGCGACCGCTTCGGCAGTTTCTTCATCGATTCCGGAGACGATCTTGACGATGTTTTCGAGCCGGTGGACCTTGTCTCCCGGGTTGATCCGCTCCGGGGAATACCCGACCTTGAAGTCTGTTCCGCAGCGCAATCCCGATTCGGCTTCCAGGATCGGAATGCACACGTCCTCCGTCACTCCCGGATAAACTGTCGATTCGAATACGACAATGGCGCCTCGCGAGAGCTTCTTCGCGATCAGGCGGCTGGCGCTTTTGACATAGGCGAGATCCGGGACATTGCCGCTCTTGATCGGAGTAGGGACCGCCACGATGAAGAAGCGTACCCCGTCCAGCTTGTCCGGGTCGGATGTGAAATCGACGCTGCAGCTACGCAGGGCCGCATCTCCGATATCTCCGGTTACATCAATGCCCCGGCGATAGCTTTCAATTTTTTGCGTGTTAACATCGAATCCGATGACGTCTGCCCGTTTTGAAAAGGCGACCGCGATCGGCAAGCCGACGTAGCCGAGGCCGACGACAGCGAGTTTTCCTTGCCGGTCGGCAATTTCCTCATAAACTCTGAATGCTTCTTCCATTTCGTCCATCTCCATTATTTTGAATTCATGTCGATCATGTCCGCCATTTTGACAAAGGTATAGCCTTTTTTCTTCAGGCCTTCGATCGCGGTCGGCAGTGCCTCAATCGTATGGATGTCGTCCAGCATGTGAAGCAGGATGACGCTTCCGGGTTTTGTCTTGCTCATAATGCCGTTCACGATATCCTGCGCGCTGTTGTTTGCATCCCAGTCCAGCGTTGTGACGTCGTACATGGCGATGATGGGATAACCGGCCGAGGCCACCGCCTTGCCTGCCTGGTCGTTGATTTCTCCTGTCGGAGGGCGAAACAGCATGGTAGGCTGCTGCTGAATCGCTTCCGTAATGGCTTTATGGGCTTCCACGACCTCCTGCTGCAGCTTCTCCGGAGGGATATCGGTAATGACGGGATGGCTGTACGTGTGATTAGCCACATCGTGTCCGTCTTCCAGGATTGCTCTGGCCAGGTTCGGATTGTTCTTGACGCCGTTGGCCCGCAGGAAAAATGTTGCGGGAACCTGGTGCTCCTTCAAAATGTCCAATATTTTGGAGACAGTCTTGTCGCTTCCCCAATCATCGAAGGTCAGAGCCACCTGCTTTTTGTTTGTGTCGACGTTGTAAACGAGCTTGTATGCCGGATTTTTCGCATTCAGGTTGATTTGGGCTTTGTCATAACCGGGTATTTGCTCCAGCGGCTTCCTCTCTCCGCCATTTTTCATCAGTTCGTCAAGGGTAATCAGCTTGTAGTCGATTTCCTTCGCTGCTTTGGCGATGAGAGCAATGGCGGCAATCACTTCCGGATTTTTGTCTGTATTTAATGAAATAATGCCGCCCCGGGAAATGTACCGTTCCACATAGTGGCCAATCGCCTGGGCATCCTTCATGTCCCAATCCTTCGGGTTGATGTTGTATTGGATGACGGCATCCATGCCCAGGTGGGCAGCCGCCAGCCGAACATCGTCATTGTAATCGCCCGATTTTGTCCTTACGTAGCGAGGCTTTACGCCTGTTTCTTTCTGAATAACTTCATTGGCCAGGTGAATTTCCTTGTAGATTTGTTCGTAGCTGAGCTTGGTCAAATCCAATCGGTTCAATGTGTTATTCTCGATCTCATGGCCCCGGGCCAAAATGTCTCTGGCGATGTCCGGCTCCTCGGCCACCCTCATGCCAGGCAGAAAAAACGTGGCCTTGATTTGGAACTTGTCCAATTCATCCAGCAGGCGGCGCATCGTTTGGGAGTCGCCCATCCCGTTAAAGGTCAGGGCCAGCTCCTTTCTCGCTGTATACACATACGAAACGGCTCTGCTCTTTTCACCATGATAAGGAACAATTTTCTGATCGAGCGAGCCGGTCTCGGGACCACTTTCGACGGTATCGCTTGAAGTTGGCTGGCAACCCGACATCACTGTCAGTGCCGCTAGCAGAGCGAGTATGCCGGCAAACATTTTGCATCCCGCAAAAATGCGATGCTTTCCCATATTTGTACTCCTTTCGAGAGAGTTATTGTCTGTATGGGTTGGTAAATTTGGGCTGCTATAAGAGACAACGCCCCATTCTAACGAGCGGGTCTGTACAAATTCTAAACAACGGTTCTGCAGCAGATGACGCGACGATCGGCGAGAGTGCTTTATAATAAAGGGAATTGCTGAAAAGAGAGAGAATACAACAAGACATAGAAAGCTTGCTTGTTATAGAAAGAAAATCGGGATCGAGCCAAGGGTTGGACTCGGCTCCATCTTTTTGTATGAATAACCATGCCGCTAAGGACTTTCTTCTTCCGCCTGGAAGGCAGACCAAGATCTTCAGACAGAGGGCAACCAAGTGTTGACCTGAGGAACATAGAGCGTCGAATGAAGCAGCTCTACGGACGGGGAATGTCCAATCAAAGCGATCCACATAGGGGACTACCATAGAACTGCGCTTTCCTAAATGAGAGGAGAAGAATTAGAGTAGGAGGGGGAGTGGGGAACGTGAGAGTGTTGCTGATCGATGATGAACGGATGGCGCTCCGGTACTTGGAAAAATTGCTGCAAAATATAGAAGGCCTGCAGCTTGTAGGCAAGTTCCAAGACCCCCGGGAGGCTCTTGAAGTGATTCAAAAAAAAAGGCCAGACCTTGTGTTTCTGGATGTAGAGATGCCGGAGATGAACGGTATCGAGACGGCGGAGCAAATTCTTCTGCGCTCGCCTGAGACCGACATTGTTTTTGTAACTGCTTTTGGCGATTATGCCGTCAAAGCATTTGAATTGAATGCGCTCGATTATCTATTGAAGCCAGTCCAGAAAGAGCGATTGCAAAAAACGTTGATGAGGATACAAAAGGAGAAGGAGTCCAGGGATGACAATAGCCCGGCAACTGGCTCTACACAGTGTATCCGTTGTTTTCAGTCTCTTCAGGTAGAACTGTCGGAAAGTCGTGGTCCAGAAACCATCCGCTGGCGGACGAACAAGGCTCAGGAACTGTTTTCCTACTTTCTCCATCGCCGGGGCCAGCCAGTCCGCAAAGACCTGCTGCTGGATTTGTTCTGGGAAGAGGTGGATTGGAAGAAGGGGTATGCCCAGCTGTACACAACGGTATATCAAATACGGAAGACGTTGGATCAGCTCAGGATTGGCGTCAAGATTATAAACTGTGACGATGGTTATTTGTTAGAGATGAACAACGTCAGTCTCGACGTGGATGAATGGGAAAATGGCCTTCGCAGCCTGCCTCCGCTCACAGAAGAGAGCGTTGGCGATTATACGCGGCTGCTTGAGCTATACAGAGGAGACTACTTTGCAGAATACGACTACTTGTGGGCAGAAAGTGAGCGCCAACGGCTCCGAATGGATTGGTATAATCTCGCCAGCCAGGTCGGAAACTTTCTCGTCGCGAATGGCGAATATTCCAAAGCAATCGTCCTCTATCTCCGGATTCAGCGGTTCTATCCCCATGTGGAGGAGCTGTACTTTTCATTGATGAAGCTCTACGATGTGCTGGGAGACCGTGAAGCGGTGGCAGGACAGTATAACAGTATGAGGGAGATGCTCCGGGAAGAATTTGAAGCGGAAGCGCCCCCGCATATAAAAGAATGGTATCAGCAATGGAAAAATCGAAAGTAAATGCATCGGCGAAAGCAAGCTGGGAAGGGGAGTGTGCCTTTCTCAGTTTTTTTTTGCCCTGGCCGGACTTGTTCAGAATTTGTTTAGGCCGGTTCTGTAGTATCCAGAATGGACTACAAAAGGAGCGGGCTTTTTTGTTTTGAAAATAGAAGAGGCGCGCAAATACGTATAGGAGAACCAGGTATGGAATGAAAAGTATCATGATTGTCGATGATATAGTGTTAATGAGGTTTATGATGTGGAATATATTTGAGTCGTTGGGCTTTGATGTAGTGGCGGAAGCGGCGACAGGTCAAGAAGCTGTGCAAAAGTACCGCATGTATCGGCCGTCGCTGGTGGTGATGGACATCTCCATGCCTGAGATGGATGGGCTGAGTGCGGTTAAAAAAATCATGGAGATCGACCGAAATGCCAAGATCATCATTTGTTCAGCATTAATGCAACGCGATATAGTCTTGGAAGCCATCCAGGCGGGAGCCCGGGATTTCATCGCAAAGCCGGTGCAGAGAGAACGAATGGAGTGGTCCGTCCGAAATGTGATGGGATTGTAAATTCAGATAGAGCTTCAGGAAGAATAGGGGAGAATCCCTCTAGCAATTTGAGGGGTTCTTTTATATTGGAATTATATCCATTTTTGGTAGAAATAGGTTCAGAAATTGTTCAGAACGTTTTTTTATACTCAAATCTACGCGAAATTCGACTGTCCAAAATGCTGATCGCAAATTCGAATGTCGCGGCAAAGAATCTCAAGGTAGCAGGAGAGGAAAGGAGGGCAGTGTTATTGGATTGCCGGTTGCAAGGAAAGCCGTTGTGACTGTCTTGATTTGGCTGCTGCTGTGTGCAGGCATTGTTTTGGTTCTCTACCCTTACGTGGACAGGTGGATGCAGGAGAAGCAACAAACGCGGCTATTGAACGAATGGAAGCAGTATAAGAACCAGCTCGCGACCCAGACCGGATCGACTCCCCCCATTTCCCAAGCTCCTGTCTCGGTTGAGAAACCGGGTGATGACGGGGTGCTTGGCATGATCAGCATTGACAAAATCGGTTTGGAAGAGCCGATCCTGCCGGGTTCCGAAGAAGAGCAGCTTCGGATTGGCATCGGCGTAGTGGAACCGGACCGGAAACCGGGAGAAGCGAACAACTATGTGCTTGCCGGTCACAGGAGCTGGACGTACGGGAAGCAGTTCAGTCGGCTGAATGAGCTTGCAGAGGGCGATCTTATCCGTATCGAATCTGGCAATGGCAACTTCGAGTATTATGTCACCGACACTTTTCTCGTAAAACCGGAGGATATCCAGGTGCTTGACAATAGCCGGGGAAAATCGGAAATCACCTTGATCACTTGTGATCCTCCACGCAATCCGACTCATCGTTTGATTGTCAAAGGAACTTTGAGGAATGGAGGGAAATAGCAGTACATGAAGATTGGAAACAAGCTGCACCTGATTCTGTTGGCTTTTTTGCTTCTTGTGCAAATGACCCTGCCACATGCGGTTGTCCATGCAGAAACGGTGCGAGTATTGCAGGCGGAGACAGGTGACCCGGTAGTCGTGACAGTGGATGAGGATAGCCCTAAAATCCCGCCAGCGAACGGAGAGAC
>NZ_RHHO01000014.1 GCF_003710865.1 Brevibacillus borstelensis
GAACGGAGAAACGCCCGGCACCCCGCCGACGAACGGAGAAACCCCTGGTACCCCGCCGACGAACGGAGAAACGCCCGGTACCCCGCCAACAGGGGAACCTCTTCCGGGAACACCGCCAGTTACACCGCCACCGCCACCAGTTACACCACCAGTCACACCAACCCCGGAGGAACTTGACGAACTGATTGTACTCGATCTTAAGGCCAGCAAGGATCATGTGAAGTCCGGAGAAACGTTTGAGTATACGATCAGATACAGCGTGTCCAGTACGTCAAAGCTTGAGTTTGAATCTCCGAAAATCGTATTTCCGCTGCCAGCTGGCGTCGAGTTTGTCGATCTGGTCGATAGCGAAATTTCGGAGGGCAGCTTTGACAAAGACAAAAACACAGTAACCTTTACCTTTCTCGATGACCCGCTCCCGGCTGGTTCCACTGGCTCGCTGAAGGTCCAGGCCAGATATCCCAACTACAAAACGCCGGACGGGACGTCTACAACAGCGCAATGCACGTTTGAAACGACGGTTGATGCGGAACCGAAAGAATTGCCTTCCAACGAAGCTGTGGTTACTGCCGAAGCCAAAGCAGAGTGGGAGCTGACCAAAAAGAAGATAAGGCCCCTGCCTGATCCGCTGAAAGGCTCGGTAGTCGAGTATCAAATCGATTTCACTGAAAAAGGTTCGACTTCTACCGGCAGACTCGATATCAAGAACATTACGATCGTAGATACACTGCCGCCGGAGGCGGTGTATGACGACTCTGATCCCTCGGCCTCCTCTCCGAAAGGGGAGTACGATCCGGAAACGCACACCATAAGCTGGAAACTGGAGGATGACACGAGAGGGAAGAAGATCTTCAAAGTGAAGGTGAAATACCCGGAAGACCTTGACAAAGACACGGTGAAAAACACAGTAACTGCAAAGTTTACCCCGTTGGAGCAGGAAGAAGTCACCCTCGATGCCTTCGTCGAGCACAAATTCCACACAAATCCGGACGACTTCGGAGCTTCCATTCGCAAGCAGCCTTTTTGGTACAACAAGGAAGTATCCCCAAACCAAACCGTTTCTTTTACAATCGAAGGCTTTGAAAACAGGTCAAACAAGAGCATACCAAAAGCGGTCATCACCGATATGACCCCGACAAAGGCCGGATCTTCGATACCTGGAACCGAGGATATCGATATCGAGTTTGTTCTTGAAGAACTGGAAACCGCCACCTTCTCCGGCATTGAAAAGTATGACATCTACTACACGGAGACAGAAAACCCAACAGACGCTGACTGGGTGCCTTTGAAGCAGGACATTTCGGCTTCCAAGTCGCAGAAGCTGGTAGTGAGCGACGTGGTGCCGGGCAAGGTCATCATGGGAATTCAATATCGTTTCGAAAACCTCCCCATCAATTTTGTTCAGGGAAAAGCATTCGTCCTGACCTACCGCGTACCAGAGAACCTTCCGCTAGCTGATGACGAGGCCAAAAAAATTACCAATACGGCTCTGTTGCAGTATGAATTCGAAGGCAAGCCAAGAGAGGAAACAAGTTCGGCCACTATTGACGTCGTCAAGCCCCGGCCGTTGGTGAACCTGGAAAAGAAGGCGAACCGAACCTCTTTGCAGCCTACAGAGGAAGTTGCATTCACCCTGACGATGCAAAACACCAAATACGGCAGCGCAAACCTGACTAACCCAAAGTTGACAGATATCTTGCCAGCCGATCTTGTATTTGACGAATGGAAAATGACCAAAGCTCCTGCGGGCCTCCCGGAACCATCGTTTCATGAGGATACTCAAGGTGACGGCACGAAGCAGCTCGTATGGCATTGGGAGAACAGCAGCTTGAAGCCTGGGGAAACGGTCGAGATCGTCCTGCGTACCCATGTCAAGGCGGGTGCAAAGCCGGGCGAGATTGAAAACAAGCTGCAGCTTACCTCGGATGACGATTATCTCAACGATGTCTCCTTTACGTACAAAAAATGTCCGGACTGCAAGCCGACAGACGGTACGTATGTTATCGAGCGGTCTGCGAAAGTCGCGGTCGTGGTCAGTGCTACCGTTCAATCGATCATGTGGATACGAGGCGAGCTGGATGGAGACTGGTCCCGCTATCCGGACAAAGGAAGGACAACGCCGGGCGGCACCGCCGACTACCGGTTGAAGATTTCCAATGTTGGAAATCAAACACTGCAAAATCTCGTCATGATCAACACATTGCCGAGAATTGGCGACACGGGAGTCGTCTCCACAAACGGCAAGCGGAAAAGCCAGTGGGGCCCTATTCTGATGGGGGAAGTCAGCGTTTCCGAACACATAACGGTGTACTATTCCACTACGCCCAATATCACGATGCACCCGGTAACGGGCGTTGATAACGGTCATTGGGAAGCAAGTCCGCCTTCTGACATTACAAAGGTGACAGCGCTGAAATTCGTCCTTGACCCGGGTATTTATCTTGAGCCTGAGGATGAACTGGAAATCCAGTGGCCGATGAGGGCGCCGGTCGGTGCACCTACGAACGGGGAAGTAGCCTGGAACTCCTTTGGATACATGGCGGAGACAAAAGCTGGAGAACCGCTTCTGCCTGCCGAGCCTCCCAAGGTCGGAATGACCATTTACGAGAGCAACAAAGCGGAAATCGGTGACTATGTATGGTCTGACAAAAATGAGAACGGCATTCAGGACGACGGCGAAGAGGGAATCAACGGAATTGTCGTGGAACTGTTGAACGCGCAAGGAACAACGCTGGAGAAGACGGTGACGGGCGACGATTTCAATGGAAATCCGGGTTATTACCTGTTCCCCAACCTGGAGCCGGGCTCATACATGGTCCGTTTTGGAAGCTCCCTCCATCATGAGAAGCTGACAGTGAAAAAGGCGGGCCAGGATGCGGCAAAGGATTCGGATGCCGATCCCGCTACCGGCAGAACCGACCTGATTACGCTGTCGGAGAACGAGAAGAATCACACCATTGACGCCGGCTATATTCCAAACAAAGGCGCGATCGGCGACTACGTCTGGCTCGATGCCAACGACAACGGAATACAGGATGACGACGAGTCCGGAGTCGATGGAGTTGTTGTCGAGCTGTATAGCGGTGAAAACAGTCCGCCAATCAAGACGACAACAAGAACCAAGGACGGCAAGCCAGGGTATTACCTGTTTGATCAGCTGCCGCCAGGCGACTACAAGGTAAAGGTAATCGCTCCGTCCATCGCCTATGGCTTTGGCAAGCAGGAGCAGGGCTCCGACCGCGGAAAAGATTCCGACGTGGACAGAGAAGGCTGGTCAAAAGTGATCAAGCTGGGCCAAGGCGAGCTGAACCTGACGATTGACGCCGGATTGGTTAAACTGCCGCCAGCCGCTTTGGGTGACTATGTATGGGTCGACAGCAACCGAAACGGCCTTCAGGATGCTGGTGAAGCGGGCCTGGACGGTATGACCGTCGAGCTCTACAACAGTAAAAACGAACGGGTAGCGACGACGAAGACACAAACCAAGGACGGCAAAAAGGGCTACTATCTGTTCGATTCACTGGATGCGGGCACGTACAAAGTCCGGTTTGTTCCGCTTTCAGCGTATGTGTTCACGACAACCGGCGCGGGCTCCGACAGGGCTGCCGATTCCAACGCAAAATCGACGGGCTGGACCGATGAGATTACTCTTCAGCCGGGCGAGACCAACCTGACGATTGATGCGGGAGTCTATTCGGCTCCGGTAGGTCCTGTACTGAAGGCAAAGCTGGGTGATACAGTATGGATCGACGAGAACAAAAACGGTCTTCAGGACGAAGCCGAAAGCGGTCTTGACGGTGTAACCGTCCAGCTCTTTGACGAAACGGCGTCACTGATCGCGACCACGGAAACGGCGACAGTCAACGGAAAAGCCGGCTACTATGAGTTTAACCAGTTGACGGGCGGTACCTATCTGGTTCGCTTCCTTCTTCCTGACGGGTACGAGTTTACCTTGACGGAGGAGGGCGAAGACCGGAGCAAAGATTCAAACGCAAACGAAGAAGGCTGGACCAAGCCGATCATCCTCGGAGCCGGAGAGACGAATCTGACCATTGATGCCGGAGTCTACGCGTCCACTGGCAACAGCGGAAAAGCGAAACTGGGCGATACGGTCTGGATCGACAAAAATAAAAACGGCCTTCAGGATGAGGATGAGCCCGGTATAAACGGCGTCAAGGTCGAGCTGTATGATGACAACGGAAAACAGCTTGATCATACGGTGACAGCAACCGTCAACGACAAAAAGGGGTATTACGAGTTTGCCCGTCTGGATGCGGGTACCTACCAGGTCCGTTTTATCTTGCCGGAAGGATACTCCTTTACCGAAAGGCTAGTCGGTTCTGACGAAAATATTGACTCAGATCCTGACAAGGACGGCTGGACCAAGCGGATCAAGCTGGAGCAGGAAGAGGAAAATCTGAGCATCGATGCAGGTCTGGTGTCTAAACCAGACAAACCGGAGAAGCCGGAGAAACCGGAGAAACCTGAGAAACCGGATAGGCCGGATAAACCAGATAAACCAGATAAGCCAGATAAGCCAGATAAACCGGATACCCCGGATAACCCAGGAACCCCTGATAATCCAGGCAGTCCGGGCAATCCAAGTAATCCAGGCAATCCGAGCAACCCTGGCACTCCGGTACAACCGGGTACGGGCAATCCCGGTGGAGGAAACGTCACTCCGACTCCGGGCACGGGCCAACCTGGCGCTGCAACACCAAACACTCCGCCAACCGAAAATCTGGAAACCATTGACCCTGACGATATCCCGGCAGGGGCAGGGTCCCTGGAGCCAGACAACCAAGCTCCTCCTGCATCCGAGGACGGAACACCGGGCAAGACACTTCCCCAAACAGGCGAGTCGATGTCGTACTTGCCGTTTATAGGAGTTGCCTTCTTCCTGATAGCAGGGGTCTTGTACCGGTTGCGACAAAAAATCTAAACGGTGCAGTTGCATCTCCGAATGCGACAGGCAACAAATGAAGCAAGGCTAGCCGCGGCACAGAATGCCGCTGGCTAGCCTTTTTCTCATTATCAGGGGGAGGACAGATTCCTACTTTTTAACGGAAAAAGTAATGGCGGTGCCCTGACCAGGAATGCTCTCGATATGCAGACCTTTCCCGTAGATTTGTTTCAATCGCCGGTTCGTATTGATGAGTCCAATGCCCCGGGGTTTCTCCAAGGTACCCTCGAGGACGTTTTTCAGCGTGTAGTCATCCATGCCTAGGCCGTCATCGACTACAGAAATTTCCACATACTCCTTGCAATTGGTAACACGTATGTGGATTTTTCCTCCTCTTGCCCGTTTCATGAGGCCATGTCTGATCGCATTTTCGACGAGAGGCTGGATGGAAAGAGGCGGAATTTGCACCTCGATGTGGTCGTCCACTTCCCAGACGACGTCCAGCCTGTCGTCATGCCGCTGCTTTTCGATGAACAGGTACGAGCGGACAAAGGCAAGCTCATGCTCAATCGGCACCAGCTTCTTGGAATTGTTGAAATCAAAGCTGGCCCGCAAATATTTACCAAGCTCCTCAAGCAGGGCTGTCATTCGGGCTGAATCGATATCGCTGAGTGCGGCAATGGTGTTCAAGGTATTAAATAAAAAGTGAGGTTGAATCTGTGCCTGGAGCCATGCAGCTTCCAGACGCAGTCGTTCGCTGACGGAGTTTTTCAGCTCGGTCAAGGCCCGTACCCGGGATCTCAATTCCATCGCATCGACCGGTTTTGTGACATAATCGTTGGCGCCGGAGTGGAAGCCCGCTTCTATATCCTCGGGGCGATTGCGTGCGGTCAAAAGCAGGATGGGCAGCTCAGAAATGGAAAACCGCTCACGAATTGCCGCCGTCAACTCATACCCCGACATCTGCGGCATCATCACGTCCGTAATAACCAGGTCCCACTCGTTTTCGCTCAAAATGGCCAGCGCTTCCTTTCCGCTCGAAGCGGTGACGATTTCGTAGTGATCCAACGACAAAATGTTTACGAGTACGTTGACGTTTACCGGATCATCGTCGACGGCCAGGATGCGTGCTCCTTCCGTTGCCGGGACGTCCGCTTTTGGCTTCGCCGCGACCGCGGGCAGCTCGGAAACGGATACGGCAGTTTCCAGACGGGTAACCGAATCGGATGAGGCCAGAACGGAAACATTGCCAGATGGAAGACGAGATGGATCAGTAAGCGGCAGGCTGAAGGTAAAAGTAGTGCCCTTTCCAGGCGTCGAGCTTACCTCAATGGTGCCGCCATGCAGCTCAACCAATTGCTTGCATATGCTCAGGCCCAATCCGAACCCGCCGCCTTCCATCCCGGCGCTTCCCTGTTCGTAAGGCTGGAAAATCCTTAGCTGTGTCTCTTTGTCCATCCCGACTCCGGTATCGGAGACCATGATAAAGACTTTCCCCGCTTTTGCCTGTGCTTTGACGACGATGTCTCCTTCGGGCGTATATTTCACCGCATTGTGAAGCAGATTGAACAAAATCTGGATCAGGCGGTGTTCGTCGGCCATGACGCCGGGCAGGTTGCCGGGGATCTGATTGACGAGCCGCACAGGTTTTCCTTCCGTAAGAAAACGAATCATATCCAGCACGCCCGAGGCAACGGTTTGCACTTGCACGTTTGCTACCTGCAGCTGAATCCGCCCCTCCTTGAGACGATTCAAATCAATCAGGTCATTGAGCATCAGGGACATTCGTCTGCCGACGGAAATGAGCAGCTTCATGTTTTCCCTGCTGTTGTTGTCAGAAATGCTTCCGCTATCAAGTACCGACTGTGCAATCGACAAAATGCCGTGCAGCGGATTTCGCAGTTCATGCGAGGTGTTCACCAGGAAGTCGTCCTTCAGCTTGTCTGTCTTTTTCAGCTTCTCGGCAAGCAAGGCCGTCTGGGTGGAAGCCCTGAAATAGCGCCGGAACCAGTAGGAGGCGAGAGCGATGACCGTTGCGATCATATCAAGCGGGTAATAACCCATCTCCATCGAGCTGTTGCCTTTGATAATCCCCCATAGCATGTTGAGCATGATGCTGATGGCGCCGAGACACAAGAAAACGACATCCGGGTCATCCTTCAAGGTCTTTTGGAAAAAGAGCCCGGGGATGATCAAAAAAGGAAAGAGGACGACAAGCACCTTAAAGAGATTGATGGCAGGGTACAGGGCAGACGTCGACAAATTCAGGATCAAACTGATGCAAGCAGCGACGAGGTACCAACGGGAAGCTCGAAAGACCACAAAATCCGGAAAGAGGTGCCTGACATATTGAAAGAGAAACACGGAAGCCCCAGAAAGGAAATGGAGACCAGCTTCCGGTGCCATTCGTATTCGAGCGGCATCCATTGCAGGAGGAGCCGATCATCATCCAGCACAATCGTGAAAATGGCCGACATCATCAACAAAGCAAAATAGATGAGCGACTTTTGCCGTACCCCGAGAAAAAAGAAGATCAAGGCATAAATAATGTGCAGGCTCAAAATCAGGATGACAACGACTTGGGTTCCGACGGAAAATTCCACGGCCCGATTCACCGCTTGCTGGGACCCGAACTTGACGGGGTCCACCATTCCCGCGGAAACGCCGTTGTAGTAATTGGCGGCGTGAATGACGATGTCTATCTCCCCGCTGTCCGCCGTAAAAACAGCAGAATAAGGGACACTGATCGCTTTGGTTTGTTCAGCGTTTACATCCGGATAGCCGGCTTGCCCCATCAAACGGCCGTTTACGTACAGTTCAGAGGCGGAGACGATGCGGTGGACACGTATTTCGTACGGTTGATGGCGGTCAGGATTCACCAGTACGCGCAAGCGATATGTACCGTACCCGAATGATGAGTTCTTTTCGGAAGTAAGATAAGATTTCCAGTGGCCGGGTACTTGAACGATTTTCTTGGATGTCTCCGTTTGCCCTTGCAAACCTGTATCCGTGCCTGAGTGCCTTGCGAGAAACTGACTGGGATAAAACTCCCACTCGCCCTTCAAAGAAATCGGACGCTCAGACGCAAAGTCCCAATCACGCAAGTCCAGTACGCCCTGGACAGCGCGTGGCTGATCCGGAGGGAAGTTCAGGTACATCCATAAAATCCGGATACTTGTCAAAGTCAGTATAAAGATAATAGCAATTAGGAAAAGTTTTCTTTTCGTCATAGTTTCAATAATTCTATTTAGGCGATACAATCCCTTTTATTCAGGGGGGGAATAAAATGCCTTTCGAGCATTGGCGGGCGCAAAATGGACATGGATCCCTCACAAACATTGTTCAAGAGACAGAGAATTGATTATGATGGGGGAAGGATTCTCTGAAGAGGAAAGAACATCATGGCAAACAAACACCGGTCCCTCTTCACTTCTCAAGAAAGGATGTCATCAATGAGCAAAACGTTGGTACTGGCTGAAAAGCCTTCCGTTGGTCGGGATATAGCAAGAGTGCTGCATTGCCATAAAAAAGGAAACGGCTTTTTCGAGGGAGACAAGTATATCGTAACGTGGGCCTTGGGCCATCTTGTTACCCTGGCTGATCCGGAAGCGTACGGCGAGCAGTTCAGTTCGTGGAAGATCGAGGACTTGCCGATCCTGCCGCCTTCCTTCCGGCTGGTGGTGATCAGGGAGAGCAGCAAGCAATTTCATGCGGTGAAACAGCAAATGCTCCGCAAAGACGTAAAAGACATCGTCATCGCCACAGACGCGGGCCGCGAGGGAGAGCTGGTGGCCAGGTGGATCATCGAAATGGTCCGGACAAACAAGCCGCTCAAACGCCTCTGGATTTCGTCCGTGACCGATAAAGCGATCAAAGAGGGCTTCCAACGGTTAAAAGACGGCAAGGAATTCGAGCATCTATACGCCTCTGCGGCTGCCCGCGCGGAAGCGGACTGGGTAGTAGGCATCAACGCGACGCGGGCTTTGACCTGCAAGCACAATGCCCAGCTTTCCTGCGGACGGGTACAGACGCCCACGCTCGCCATCATTGCCAAAAGAGAGGAAGAAATTCGCCGGTTTGTGCCAAAGCCTTATTACGGCATTGCCGCTGTCGCTGAAAACAACCTGCGGCTGATTTGGCAGGACCCGAAAACAAAGGAAACGAGAACCTTTTCCAAGGATGCCAGCGATCAGATCCTGAAGGACATCAAGGGGAAGGAGGCCGAAATCGTCGAAGTCGCGAAAACGCTGAAAAAGAGCTATGCTCCGCAGCTCTACGACTTGACCGAATTGCAGCGGGATGCCAACAAGCTGTTCGGCTATTCGGCCAAAGAGACGCTTTCCATCATGCAGAGCCTGTATGAAAACCACAAGGTGCTGACCTATCCGCGAACCGATTCCCGTTACCTGTCCTCTGACATCGTTGAGACGCTGGCGGACCGGATCAAAGCGGTACAAATCAAGCCGTATGCCCAGTTGGCTGCGAAGGTGCTGCGGTCCGGAATCAGGGCAAACAAGTCCTTTGTCGATGACAGCAAGGTATCCGATCACCATGCGATTATTCCGACCGAGCAGAAGGTCTTTTTGGGAGACTTGAGCGACAGGGAGCGAAAGATTTTTGACCTGGTGGTAAAACGCTTTCTGGCGGTGTTGTTCCCGCCGTTTGAGTACGAGCAGACGACGATCCAGGCGAAAATCGGCGTTCATTTGTTTACAGCCAAAGGAAAAAGGGTCACGGCTTCCGGCTGGAAAGAAGTGTACGATCACGATTACGAGGAAGAGGAGTCAAAAGAAGGTGTAGCCGATCAACTGCTGCCAAGCATCTCCAAGGGAGACCGGCTGCGCATCAGTTCAGCGACGCGGACAACCGGGGAGACGAAGCCGCCGGAGCCGTTTACCGAAGCGAGCCTCTTGTCCGCGATGGAAAATCCGGCAAAATATATGGCGCACGAAAAGAAAGAGCTGATCCAGACCATCGGCGAGACGGGCGGGCTCGGAACGGTCGCGACGCGCGCCGACATTATCGAAAAGCTGTTCAACAGCTTCCTGATCGAGAAAAGGGGCAAGCACATCCATATCACCTCGAAAGGAAAGCAGTTGCTGGAGCTCGTCCCGGAAGATTTGCAATCGCCGACGCTGACAGCCCAGTGGGAGCTGAAGCTGGGGTCGATCGCCAAAGGCAAGCTGAACAAGCAAGCGTTTATCGGCGAGATGAAGAGCTATGCCAAAACCGTCGTTCAGGAAATCAAGAATAGCGACAAGAAATTCCGCCACGACAACCTGACCCGCAGCAAATGTCCGGAGTGCGGAAAGTTCATGCTGGAGGTAAACGGGAAAAAAGGCAAGATGCTCGTCTGTCAGGACCGGGAATGCGGCCACCGGAAAACAATCGCCAAGGTGACGAATGCGAGATGCCCGCAATGCCACAAAAGGCTGGAGCTGCGGGGCGAGGGAGAAGGCCAGACGTTCGTCTGCGTCTGCGGCCACCGGGAGAAGCTGTCGACCTTTAACGAGCGGCGGAGCAAGGAAAAGAACACCAAGGTGTCCAAGCGGGAGGTAGCGAAGTTTTTGAAGGAGCAGGAAAAGGAAGCCGACGGCATGATGAATACGGCACTCAAAGACGCGCTTGCCAAGCTGAAGCTGGACAATTAATGATTCATTCGCAACGATCGCGATCAGTAATCGTTTGCTATCGGTGATAATGGAGTGGCCTTATGTATTTGTGAGGCCACTTTTTCTGTTTTTTGACGCGGCTTAACAAAACTGAGACGATTCTTCAACACCAGCTTAACAATCGGTTGGTACGATCATCTTGCAACCAATCATTTGATACCGACTGTACGCGGGTTGAGACGAGGAGAAAGCCCCCATACAGGAATAGCGTGGAGAAAAGACAGACCTGGCTTTTGCAGGGATGTTTATCTGTGCTATTGCTGCATGGGGGCATTTTGCGTACAGCCGATGCTGTCACGGAAAGGAGCAGGCGGGAGGCTTTGCTGGACACAACGTTGTTTGATGCGTATTTCTTTGACCTGGATGGGACGGTCTTTCTCGGAGACCGGCTGCTTCCCGGAGCGGCAGAGACACTCGCGGGGCTGCGCGTAAGCGGCAAAAAAGTGATGTTTCTGACCAACACCTCCGTCCAGACGCGGGAGGGCTGTCAGGTGCGCCTGCACAAGCTGGGCGTAGACGCGGAGCTGGAGGAAATCATGACGGCCGCCTATGCCGCAGGCCTGTACTTGAGAGAACAGGAAGCCCGGCCGCGCGTGCTGATCATCGGCGAGTCTGCGCTGAAAGAGGAAGTGGATGGCTTTCAAATTGAGCAGGTGCAAAATCCAGCGGAGGCGACGCATGTACTGGTCGGCATGGACCGCGCGTTTACATATGCGAAGCTGCAGGCCGCGATGGAAGCCGTCAGCAGCGGCGCCCGGCTGATCGTCACCAATCCCGACCCGGTCTGTCCCGTTCCCGGCGGCTCCATTCCCGATACAGGAGCGCTGGCAAAAGCAATTGAGACCGCCAGCGGCAAGAGCGCCTGGGCGATGATCGGCAAGCCTTCCGCCTTTTACGCCGAGAAGGTGCTGGCGAAAGCAGGGCTGTCAGCGGAACGGTGCCTGATGGTAGGGGACCGGCTGGAAACGGACATCCTCCTCGGACGAAAAAGCGGCATGAAAACGGCCCTCGTCTTGACGGGGGTAACGGACAGATGCGCTGCTGAATCCTCAGAAATTGTTCCGGACTACATCCTGCCGACGATTGGGCAGTTGTTTTCGATTGCGGGAACCGGAACGGGAGCCGTTTCATGACGGCTTAACAGGACCTTTACACAAACCAAATTATTCCTTCGCAAGCGATTGCTATGATGGGAGGGGCATGCAGAGAACGATGGAGCACAAGTGCAGAGATAAGGGGGGAGAGACATGGCCGAAGTAGAATTGCGGCGCATTTGCAAAACGTTTGACCGGCAAACGGTTGTCCACGAGGTGAGCGCCCTGATTGAGCCGGGCGAGTTTTTCGTCCTGGTGGGTCCCTCGGGATGCGGCAAGTCGACCACACTGCGCATGATTGCCGGATTGGAGGATATCAGCTCCGGGGAGCTGCTGATCGGGGGAAAACAGATGAATCACGTCCCGCCGAGCGGCCGGAGCATCTCGATGGTGTTTCAAAACTACGCCTTGTACCCGCATTTGACGGTGAAAGAAAATATTTTGTTCGGCCTGAAGGTGCGCAAGGTGGACAAGCAGGAGCAGGCCAAAAGGCTTGCGCATGCAGCAGAAATGCTGGGGATCTCTCAGTTGCTGCAGCGAAAGCCGCGCGAGCTGTCCGGCGGGCAGCGCCAGCGTGTAGCGCTCGGGAGGGCGATCGTCAGCCAGCATCCGATTTGCCTGATGGACGAGCCGCTGTCCAATCTCGATGCCAAGCTGCGGGGCCACATGCGCACGGAAATCCGCCAGTTGCAGCAGGAGCTGGGGATCACGATGATCTACGTTACGCACGACCAGGTGGAGGCAATGACGATGGGGGACCGGATGATGGTGCTCCGCGACGGGCAAGTCCAGCAAATCGGACGACCTTTGGACGTGTACAACCAGCCGGCCAATTTGTTCGTCGCCGAATTCACCGGCTCCCCTCCGATGAACACGGTGAACGGAACGTGGGCAGGCGACGGTTCTTGCCAGGGCGTGGTGATCGGGACAGGCAATGAAAAAGCATTTCTCCCGATTGGCTATCGCGAGGGGATCAGGGAGGGCGCTCCGGTGGTCTTGGGCATCCGTCCCGAGGCGCTGCAGCCCTTCGCAGCGGAACCGACCGTCGGCATCCCGGACCATACGGCGAGCGAGCGAGCCGGTCAGGGCAAAGCGGAGCGGGCGGTCCAGGGCATAAGCCAGTTGGCAAGCCTGGCTGCAAATCCGGTTGCAAGCCCGGCGGCAGGCTCGGATGCGAGTGCCGGAGCCATCACTTTGCCCGTCAGGGTGGAGGCTGTCGAGATTCTCGGCTCGGAGACGATCGTCGAGTTCGCTTTGGCAGGCGCCCGCTGGAAGGCCAAATGGAACGGGCAATGGCCTTGCCGGAGGGGAGAAATGGTCCGAGTCGGGTTCTACCCGGGCCAAATTTGCCTGTTTGACCCGCAGTCGGGCAAAAATCTGACTGCTTCGGAGTCAAAGACCATCCACCAAAACGTTTTGCAAATAAACGCCATCTAAAAGACGCGAAAAGGGAGAGAGTAACCGATGCGTACAGTTGTGAAAGGGTTGTTTTCCGTACTGATGAGCATGGCATTGATCACGGGCTGCTCGAGCGGGAATGCCCCGGCGACGGGCAGTCAGGCTGGAGCAGGAGCAGGATCGGAAGCCGCGGCCGGATCGGGAGCGGGCAAGGCAAGCGGGGAAAAAACAGAGCTTACCTTCTTCTATCCGGTAGCGGTCGGCGGTCCGCTGACGAAGATCGTCGACGGCATGGCGGAGGAATTCAACAAGGCGAATCCCGATATTGCCGTGAAACCGGTCTACACCGGAAGCTACCAGGATACGACGACGAAAATCCAGGCCGCCGTCCAAGGGAAGACGCCGCCTGACGTTGCGGTCATGCTCTCGACGGAGCTGTACACGATGCTGGACATGGACGCGATCCTTCCGTTGGACGATTTTATCGCCAAGGATGGCGGCAGCGAGTACGTAAACGACTTTTATCCGGGCTTCATGGCCAACTCGCAAGTAGACGGCAAGACGTACAGCATCCCGTTCCAGCGCAGCACCATCGTCCTTTACTACAACAAGGAAGCGTTCAAAGAAGTCGGCCTTGACCCGGAAAAGCCGCCGCAAAACTGGGATGAGCTGGTGGAGTATGCGACAAAGCTGAAAAAAGACGGGCGCTGGGGTGTCGAAATCCCGACATCCGGGTTTCCGTATTGGATGTTCCAGTCCTTTGCTCTGCAAAACGGCAAAAACCTGATGACCGAAGACGGGAAAAAGGTCTTCTTCGATACGCCGGAAAACGTCGAAGCGCTGCAACTGTGGGTCGATTTGGCGAAAAAGCATCAGGTCATGCCGGAGGGCGTGATTGAGTGGGCGACGGTGCCGTCCGATTTTCTCGAGGGCAAGACGGCGATGATGTACCATACGACCGGAAACCTGACGAACGTGAAAAACAACGCGAAGTTTGACTTTGGGGTAGCGTTTTTGCCCGCGAAAAAGACCTTTGGCAGCCCGACAGGCGGAGGAAACTTCTATATGTTCAAAGGCATCGACGAGAAGAAGCAGGAAGCGGCGTGGAAGTTCATCCGTTTCATGACTGAGCCGGAGAGGGCCGCGCAATGGAGCATCGATACAGGGTACGTAGCCACGCGCAAATCGGCCTACGAAACCGAGAGCATGAAAGAGTACGTCAAAACATTCCCGGTGGCGGCAGTCGCCCGCGACCAGTTGGCATACGGACACGCCGAGCTGTCTACACATAACAACGGGAAGGTGACCAAAGCGCTGAACGACAGTCTGCAAGCCGTGATTACCGGTCAGGCGGAGCCTGCCGCGGCATTGAAAAAAGCGCAGGAGGAAGCGGACAAAATCCTCGCGCCGTTCAACAAATAAAAGCAGCAGATGAATTGGGGGAGCGACAATGGGGTTGGAACATCGCGCAAAATGGAGGATCAACATCTACGCCTGGCTTCTGCTCCTTCCCTCCCTCATCTTCCTTGTTCTGTTTACCTTTTATCCCGTTCTTCAAACGGTTATCCTGAGCTTTTACCAAGCGGATCTGGGTTCCCCGGAGCCGTTTTTTAACGGGGGAGACAACTACAGAATCATGCTGGAAGATGACGTGTTCTGGAAGGTGCTGACCAACAACTTGTGGTTTGCTCTGGGGACGGTGCCGACGAGTATCGCCCTGGGACTTGCGATGGCTTTGTTTGCAAACAAGGCGCTGCGCGGCAAAGGGTTTGTCCGCACTGCCTACTTTTATCCGACGGTCGTCCCGATGATTGCCGTCGCGAATATATGGCTGTTCATTTACACGCCGGAGTACGGGGCTTTGAGCCATGTCATGGAATGGTTCGGCCACGGCGGGATGAACTGGCTGGGAGATCGGACGAACGTCATGTTTGCGATGATCTTCATGGTGATCTGGAAGGAAGCGGGCTACTTCATGATTTTTTATCTGGCCGGCTTGCAAAATATTTCCAAGGAACTGTACGAATCCGCCTCGATGGACGGAGCCAAGCCGTGGACGGTGTTCAGGCGAGTGACGTTTCCGCTGTTGATGCCCACCACGATGTTCGTCTTGATCATTGCGTTTACCAACTCGTTCAAGCTGGTCGACCATCTCGTCATCATGACCAAGGGCGGTCCGGACAACGCCAGCAACCTGTTGCTTTACTACATTTACGAGACGGCGTTTTCCTTCTGGGATCAGGGCATGGCTTCCGCTTTGACAGTCGTCATGGTGGTCATCCTGCTGCTCGTTGCCGCGATTCAATTTTTTGGTCTGGATAAAAAGATTCATTACAACTGAGGGGGAGTCAGATGTTTCGCAAAATAACGGGGGTGGCGATGTACGGGCTGGCCGCCCTCTGGCTGTTTCCGCTTGTGTGGGCCTTCTGGACGGCATTCCGGCCGCGAGAGCTGGCGATCTCCTGGACGCTCAGTCCCGATTTCACGCTGGATAACGTGATCAAGGTATGGAATGCGGCTCCCTTTGCCCAGTATTATCTCAACACATTTCTGATCGTAACGGGCGTGCTCGCCGTGCAAATCGTGACCGCCACGCTGGCTGCCTACGCCTTTGCGAAGCTCCGGTTTTGGGGGCGGGACGCGCTGTTCATCCTGTTTTTGGTGCAACTGATGGTGCCGGCAGACATCCTCATCTTTCCCAATTACAACGTGCTGCGGGACCTGTCCTTGCTGGATACGAAGCTGGGCATCATGATGCCGTATTTCGCCTCGGCGTTCGGCGTTTTTCTCTTGCGGCAGACATTCAAGACGATCCCGCATGAGCTTGAGGAAGCCGCACGTATGGAGGGCTGCTCGTGGTGGCAGATTTTGTGGCGGGTGTACGTTCCGCTGGCCCGGCCGACCTACATCGCGTTTGGACTGGTGTCGGTCAGCTACCACTGGAACAATTTCATGTGGCCGCTCATCGTCACCAATTCGGTGGAAAACCGTCCGTTGACCGTCGGACTCGCCATTTTTGCCCAGTCGTTCGAGACAGGGGCGCAGTGGGCCGAGGTGAGCGCCGCCACAGTGATGGTCATTTTCCCGCTGCTGCTTGCCTTTTTGCTGTTTCAGCGGCAGTTTATCAACAGCTTCATCCATTCCGGTGTGAAATGACGAGGGGGGAAAGCGATGAGTGCAAAAGCTTCTTATGCCATCTCAACGTACGTGCTGTTTGACCAGCCGCTCAGGGAAGCGATCCAGCGGCTTGCCGACGGCGGCTGGACGTCGATCGAAATCATGTGCGAAGCAGGACACAGGGAGCTTCTCGAGTGGTCGGCTGGCGAGCTGAACGATCTGCGGGCGCTGGGCAGCGAAAAGGGGATCGTCTGGTCGATCCACGCGCCTATCGACGGATGCAACCCGGCGGCAGCAGGCGGGCTGAGGGAGCAGACGGCAGATGCGATGAAGCGCTGTCTGGAGGTGGCTGCATTTTTGGATTGCACGCATGTGGTGATGCACGCCGGAGAGGTAGAGGATCGCCTGGATGGGGCGGAGCGCGAGCGGGGAGTGGAGCGGGTCGCGCAGTTTATCGAACCGCTTCTGCCACATATCGGGGATTCGCGTACACGGCTTCTTCTGGAAAACGTGCCACCCTACCCCAAGGTGCTCGGCTGGACTGTCTCCGATCTGATCGCCATCTGCAAACAAGTGGCTTCGCCATCGGTGGGCATTGTCTACGACATCGGTCACGCTCATCTGATCCGCAAAGGCTACGCTCTGGATGGTCTCCGGGAGGTCTTTCCGTATATGCAGGCCCTTCACCTGAGCGACAACCGGGGGATCAAGGACGATCATCTGGCTGTAGGCGAAGGAACGGTTCCTTTTGCCGCGATATTGTCTCTACTCAAGGAAAAGGGGTTTGCCGGCAGCTGGGTCATTGAGACGACATGCGTCGCGGATGCCGAGCTGAGTATCTCGCGGTTGAGCCAGCAGCGATGAGGGAGGTTGCGAGGGAACAATGTCAGAAGGCGAGGGGATACCGATGGACATAAGGACGTTACTGAAGGCAAATCCGGTCATTGCCGCCACGGAGCAGGACCAGCTTGCAGCGGCGATGGCATCTCCGGTCAGCGCCATTTTGCTGATGTACGCAAAGCTGACCCGGCTGATGGAGGAGACGGAGACCTTCACGCAAGCGGGCAAGCCGATTTTCGTTCACACGGATCTGATGAACGGTCTTTCCAATGACAAGGAATCCTGCCGTTTTTTATCCCGGCACATACGCCCGGCAGGTATTGTCACAACCAAAGGACCGATGATCCGCGTGGCGAAAAAGGAGGGGCTTTTGACGATTCAGCGCGTCTTCTTGATCGACTCCAGCTCTTTGCAGAATACGATCAGAAATGTGCAGGAAAACCAGCCCGATGCCATCGAAATCATGCCGGGCATCGCGCCTTCGATCATTCCGTATATCAAAGAACAGCTCTCCCAGCCGATTATTTTGGGCGGGTTGATCTGGACCCGGAAGCAGGTGCAGGAAGCGCTTGCCCACGGAGCGGATGCGGTATCGCTCAGCAGGTCGGAGCTGTGGAATTGATTGCAAAAGGACTAACGAATATGCAAATCTTGACGGATCTCAAGTGGATGAATGAACGGAGAATGTTGGCATGATTACCGGAAAAATATCTGTTGACAAAAATAAATATTTGTGTTATGATTATAATTTATGGAATTGACCTCAACTTTGAAAGTGTGATACATAATATTGTGTAGCTTATAGGAGAATCCATACTTTGACAATCTCCTGCATCCACTTTTACATTGGGGGAATCTTTTTTGAGCAAACAGACTGGTGTAAACATGCTTCATTTGCATGAGAATTCTGTCGGTGGCAGTACCGCATTGCACCCGACCCTGATCTGGGATGACGAGGCAGCTGTCCTGATCGATACCGGTATGCCCGGATCATGGGAGCGAATCCGCACAGCCATGCTGGAGGCGGGTGTTTCTCCTGCCATATTGAAAGCAGTAATTCTGACGCATCAGGATTTCGACCACATCGGCAGCGTACCCGAGATCATCGCTGAGGCGGAGCAAGCAAAAGTGTATGCACACAAGCTCGATCAGCCTTACATCGAGGGGACGCTGCCTCTCATAAAAACGAGTCCCGAAGCAATGGCTCCTTTGCTGGAGATGCTCCCGGAAGAAGAACGCCAGAAGGCGATAGACTTTTTTGGCAATCCGCCGAAGGCCAAGGTGGACCATACTCTTGATGACGGCGACGAATTGCCCTATGGCGGCGGGATTCGCGTCATTCACACACCGGGGCATACCGATGGGCACATCAGCCTTTATCTCGTCCAAAGCAAGACGCTGGTTGCAGGCGATGCCTTGATCTGTGTGAACGGCACTTTGCAAGGTCCTGTAGCCCGGACAACCCTGGACATGGAAGAAGCCCGGCGCTCACTTGCAAAGCTTCTCGATTATGAGATCGAGTCGGTCATTTGCTACCACGGCGGGCGCAGCGATCAAAATGTGAAAGGGCAGTTGGAGCAGCTTGCACAGAGAGACCCTGCCTAGCAGACAGGGGAAGAACAACGGGCTTTCCTAACAGCAAAGATCCGGTAGAAACCTCGACAATATAGAAAATCGCAGCCAATTAAACAAACGAAGCGCCTCCTGATGACAGGAAGGCGCTTTTGTTTCGAGATTCCCTTATTACTTACGGAATAATGTACAGCGTCCGGGAAGAAGACAAACCTTTCGCCTGCTTTTCGTCGATTTTGGTCTCAACAAACGGGATTCCCTCCTCCTGCAGCCGGACGCGGTTGGCATTGAAGTGCCGGAAATCGACCAGCACTGGCTGAGTGCTCTGCTTCATCGCCTGCAGCTGCTGTTTGAGCAGCAGATGCGAATAGCTCTGTCCGATAAAATGACCGAAGCCGACCAAAAACGCGTTTGCTATAAGAGCGCAGAGCAAAAGCCTGCTTCCATTTTGAATCCACGCCTTTCCGCTTTCCAGTCCCATCACGGCAATCAGGACGGGAATGATCCAAAGCTGGGGGACATACCGGGCCCACCACGACTCCGGATTGATCAAAACCGTAAACAGCAGGATAGCCATGACGAGGAAAACTGGCCGATGCGCCCGTCTCTTTTGCAGCAGCAGGCCAAAAATGACCAGGCAGCCGAGCAGCACGGCTCCCCCGAACATGGGACCGAATCCGGCTACCCGCACATCGGGAGAGATGAACGCCGTTATCTCGTACGGCGTGACCGAAAACGGCCATTTGAGCTGGCTTTCTCCGTCGTTTCCGACGTTGGCGGTCGTCGCAAACAGAGAAACAAAGAACTTTTCAAACCGGTTTTTGTCCAGAAAATCATGCGGGCTGTTGGTTTTCATGATGTCGACCGCATTTTCGCCAGCCAGCGGGTAAAACGGATGGCCCTTCGTCAGCGTATTCGTTACGTATGGATTGTAGCCGACGAGCGCCACACAGATGAGCAAGCTGGCCGTGAATGCGGCAAGCAGGCTTTTCCACCGCCCCTCGCTGTCGTAGAGGAAAAAGAGCAGCAGCAGCCCGCAGCCGAGCAGGACGGCGTAAACAAGGGCGGTAAATTTCACCTCGCCGAGCAGAATGAGCGCCGAGCAAAGCCCGGCAAGCGTCCACGGGTGATACCGTTTGTACAAAAGATAGCCGAGCGCACAGATGCACAAAATGAGCGATGCCAGCTGTCCGTCAATGTAAAAGGTGATCAGCTGCGTTACCACCACAGGATTGCAGGCCAACAGGAGCGAGAGAATAACCGCTCTTTTCGGCTTCGCTGGAAAAGCTGTCAGCATGGCGGCTGCAGACAGAAAAAAAGACGCAAACAGCAGGATGAAGTTGAAGATCTTGCTCACTTCAATCTGATCGGTCACTTTGTAAAGCAGAGAATCGAGGAGCCAAGGGCCTTTGCTGTAGTGGTTGATCCACAGCTCGAACACCGTCAGCAGCTCGCGTCCCTGCAGCTTCGCAAGCTCTGCATCTGTGGGCGCCTCCAGCTGTTCATAGACCGGATTCCATCCATCCTTCAGAAGGATAATCGCTTCCTGGTGATACGTTTGCCCATCCCATGACAGGTCGTAGGTGTGGGCGCTCGCATACAAGCTGATTCCCAAAACGAGCGCAAGCCCCGCGAGAGTGGAGAGAAACGCGGCCACTGTGCGGGCAGGAAAGAATGAGCGCGTCATGCCCCACATGCTAAGAAGGCCGAGAGCCAGGGACAGCCAGAGGCTGATGCCGGTAATCGGTATTCCGCATAACAACAGGACCGAAGTGAAAAACAGCATAAAGGCTAAAAAGAGGATCAACGCAATCCCCAGAATAAAGGAATAGTTCCCCAGCTTGTTTATATTTGTTGATTCGTTCATACTTTCTCTTTCTCTCCCATTCCTAGCCAAATAGACTCGGGCTTGCTTGTGAAAGCACGTGCAAAAGCTTCGCAAGCAGCACGCCGAGAACAATCCCTCCTACAATCTCACCTTTGGTATGCCCCATGCTTTCGCGCAGCGGCTTTGCGACGGAAGCAGGCGAATCCGCTGTGACACTCGACTCTGCAGAGACCGACTGGTACGGCGCTGTCGCCATCCGGTTCAGCGCTTCCGCATGCTTGCCGACGGCCCTGCGCAATCCCATCGCGTCAATGATGACGATAAACGTAACCGCAACTCCCAGCCCGAATACAGGATGGTCAAAGCCTTCGCGCAGGCCGATCAGGGCAATGCTGGTGACCATCACAGTCGTATGGGTGCTGGGGAATCCGCCGTTTCCTATTTTTGACCGGGCTTCCTTCCCAAAGCGAAGGTAGTTGATAAAAAATTTGACCGTTCCCGAGACGAGCCATCCGATAAACGGTGCCAACGCGTACAACATGTGAATTCCTCCGATAAGATAAACTGCCAAGCTGCGGGATGTGTCAGGATTGTGCCAGCACAATGACGCCGATGATGATGATCGCAAGGCCCGCCATCCGCGTGGCAGACATCGGCTCCTGAAACAGAAAAACCGACAGGATCGCTACGAGGACATAGCCCAAGGCGGCCATAGGGTAGGCGTAGGAGAGCTGTACCCTTTCGATGGCCGCTATCCAGACAAATGCGGAGATTCCGTACAGGGAAAGTCCGACGACGATCGGTACGTTGGTGATGTACTGCAAGATTTTCAGCAAAAACAGATCGCTCTTTCCCGCCAGAGACGAGGCTCCCAGCTTCATGGCGACCTGCCCGCATGCGCTGAGCAGGATCGAAACAAAAATCAGGACGTGCGCCTGCATACCCTTCATCCACCTATCTGTGCTGTTATTCAAAAAAATACAGGATGCCGGCCACCGTAACCACATACAAGAGCACCGTGATCAGGATCGGCTTGTCCTCCAGCAGCACTTTTTCCGGACTGCCTCCCTTGCCGCTCATCGCAATCAAATAGAGGTAGCGGAAAATGCCAAAAATCACGAACGGAATCGTCCACATCAACTGGATCGTCCGCCCGGATGTGAAGGTGAACAACGAGTAGCTGATGATCGTTGCCGTTGTCACGATCGTATTGAATTGATTCAACAATTCTGTCGAGTAGAACTCCAGTACTTTCCGGTGGGAACCTTTTTCCGCTTGCAGCAGTTGAAGCTCGTGCCGCCGCTTGCTGATGGCCAAGAAGAGAGCCAGCAGCATGGTGCAAAGCAAAAACCACGGGGTCAGCGGGGTTCCGATCGCGAGGCCGCCTCCGATCGCACGGAGGACAAAACCGGCAGAGATAATCATCACATCGAGAATGACTACATGCTTCAGCTTGAGTGAATACGCGCAGTTCAGCAAAAAGTAAACCAGCAGCACAAAACCGAGGAGCGTATTGACAGAGAAGGCGACAGAAAGGGAAACAATCAGCAGCAAAGCACCGAAAGTCAGTGCCAAAAACGGGTTTAATGCCCCCGAAGCCATGGGCCGGAACCGCTTTTCGGGATGGTTCCGGTCGTTTTTGATGTCTACAAAATCATTCAATATATAGACACAGCCGGATACGAAGCAAAAAAGGAAAAAGGCGAGAATAGCTTTGCCGCCAACATCCATATCCACTCGGCGGAAAGAAAACAAAAGGGCAGCAAAAACAAGCAGGTTTTTTGTCCATTGCTGAGGCCGCAGCTGACGAATCAACAAAACCAAAACATTTTGGACAGGTGCTGTTTGCGCTTTTACTTTCACAGAATTCGGCAATCCCATATGACTCTCCAATCTATTTACTATGTAGCATGTTACCAAAGGTAAGACGACAATTACCAACAAATAGTAACATAATTGATCGATTTTTGCTGTTTCGTTCCGAATCCAGTTCACAAAAAAGGAGATAAAGGCAAGGGGCAAATCTTGAAAGTGGATATATGGAATCAAGGAATTGCAAGGAAAATCGCTATCCAAATAAAGGGATGTTTGCAAATAACGCCCAAAATATAAGGCCAATTTGATTATTGGATATATACCCTTAACATAATTGCCACTATTCTAAAAATTAAAAATTGAAAGCGTATACAACGCGGGGGAGGACATATGAAAAGGCTCGTAAGTTTTGGACTCTCTGTATTGATGGCGGCAGCGCTGGCAGCCTGCGGTTCCCAGCAATCGAACGGAAGCTCTCAAGTTCAGGGGGCAGGCGCGTCGCAGGAATTAAAGCTCAAAGTGAGCATTACGGTCTCGGAGAAAGACACCTGGGGAGTTGCGGTGAAGAAGTGGATGGAGGACGTCGAGCAAAAGTCAAATGGCCGGATCAAAATGAAAATGTATGCAAATGAATCTCTCTCCAACGGCAACCAGCCAAAAGGTCTGGAGGCAGTCCAAAACGGGTCGACGGACATTTCTCTCCACTCTACGATTATCTACAACGTACTCGACCCGAAGTTTGCCGCGCCTTCTCTTCCCTGGCTCATACCAAGCTACGAACAGGCTGACAAAGCGATGAACGGAGAAGCCGGGCAAAAATTGATGGAGCTCGTTCGCAGCAAAGGGATCGAGCCTCTCGCATTCGGGGAAAGCGGCTACCGTCAAATTACAAACAGCAAGAGGCCGATTCTCACCCCGGAAGACTTGAACGGACTGAAGATCAGAACGCCTTCCATGGAAGCGATGGTGGCTACGTATAAGGAGTTTGGCGGAGATCCGACGGTTATGAACTTCTCGGAGGTGTTTACCTCCTTGCAGCAAGGTGTGATCGACGGACAGGAAAATCCGCTTCCGATCATTCTCAACTCCAAACTGTACGAGGTGCAAAAGTACTTGACTGTATGGAACTACATGTACGATCCGATTGTTTTTGGCGTCAATAAAAAGCTGTATGACAGTCTGGACGCGGACACGCAAAAGCTGCTGAGAGAAACGGCCCAAGAAGCCGCCAAATACCAGATCGAGCTGAATCGCAAAGAGAACGAAGAAGTGCTGGCGCAGCTCAAGGAAAAAGGGATGGAAGTCGTCGAGCTGACACCTGAGCAGATCAAGGCATTCCAGGAAAAAGTCCAACCGGTTATCGACAAATATGAGGGCATCATCGGCAAGGATCTTTTGGATGCATTCCGCAAGTAAACACGACAGGTGGAAAAAGGGGCGATAAAGCCCCCTTTTTCATCCCAATCGCAGGGCAATTGCTTTTTACGGGGGGATCGTCATGAAATTCTGGGTTCGGCTGGAAGAGTGGATTCTGGCAGTCTTAATGGGCATCATCTGCGTTTTGACAATGGTCAACGTATTATCGAGATATTTTTTCAACAGCTCGCTTTCCATGACGGAAGAACTGACCACCAACATCTTCGCTTTCATCATTTTTATCGGAGCGGCCTTGCTTGCCAGGGAAAACGGGCACCTCGGCTTTGCGCTTTTGACCGATCAGCTTCCCGCCCGCTTCCGGATCGTTTGTACCGTGATTGTCGGCTGTTTGACGACGGTGTTTTTCGTCATTCTGCTTTGGTACGGTTGGGAAATGGTCATGCAGCAGTATCAGTACAACCAGAAGACGCCGGCCATGGGCCTGCCGGAGTGGCTGATGGGTCTGTCGGTGCCGCTCGGTGCGCTGCTGTGCATGTTTCGTTTCTGGGAAGGGTACGTCCTGGAGATACGAAGGCATAAAAGAGAGGAGGCAAACCAATGAGCGCAACAGCGATTTGTCTATTCGGGTCCTTCTTTCTGCTGCTGTTTTTAAACATGCCTATCGCCGTAGCCCTCGGCCTCTCTACCGCGATCACGCTGCTGCTGTTTGATCTGCCCATCCAGTCGCTGCCGCCGACCTTGTATTCATCGTTGACCAAATTTACGCTGCTCGCGATTCCGTTCTTTTTCCTCGCCGGGCTGATCATGGAGAGGGCGGGCATCTCCAAAAGGCTGATCCAGCTAGCTCAGACGCTTACCGGCCATTTCACGGGCGGGCTTGCCATCGTGTCAGTCGTGGCAGCGTGTTTCTTCGCGGCGATTTCCGGTTCCGGTCCCGCTACGATGGCCGCCGTGGGCGCGATTATCATACCGGCCATGGTCAAGCAAGGCTATCGCAAGGATATGTCGGCAGGGCTTCTCGCGACGGCAGGCGGCATCGGCATCATCATTCCGCCCAGCATCGCCTATATCATCTACGGTGTAATCGCGGAGGTTTCCATTGGTAAAATCTTTATGGCGGGGATTGTCCCCGGCCTCTTGATGGGTGCCATACTGGCGCTGACGGGATACATGATCGCCAGGAAAGAACAGATCCCTACGCTTCCGAAAGCGAGCGCCAGGGACATTGTGGCTGCTCTGAAGGATGCCTCGTGGGGCTTGATGGCCCCTGTGATCATCCTGGGGGGAATCTACACGGGGATTTTCACGCCGACAGAGTCTGCCGTTGTGGCAGTATTCTACGGTTTGTTTGTCGGAATTTTTATCTACAAGGAAATCAAAATCAAACATTTGCCAAGCCTCTTGGTGGAATCTGCGAAAACGACAGCGATGATCATGCTTATCGTCGCCTCGGCCTCCACCTTTGCCTGGCTGATCACGGTTGAGGGGATTGCGGAGGATTTGGCCAATTCCTTGATGAGCATCGCCCCCAACACGATTACGATGATGCTGATGATCAACCTGGTCCTGCTGATCGCGGGGATGTTTGTGGATGCCATATCCGCATTTTATATTTTCTTGCCGATCTTTTTGCCGATTCTCACCATGATGGACATTGACCCTGTCCATTTTGGCGTCATGATGACGATGAACCTCGCCATTGGTCTGGTCACACCGCCCGTTGGCCTCGATCTTTACGTTGCTTGCGGACTGGCGAAAATTTCGTTGAAGGAGATATCGAAAGGGGTTATTCCGTTTATTGTCGCATCCATACTCGCGTTGCTCGTGATCACTTACATTCCGTCTATTACACTGTGGCTTCCTGAACTGTTGAACATGAAATAAGGAGTGATCTCTTTTGTCAGCGACCCATTGGGATCAAATTGTTCTGGATGCGGTGGAAAAAGAGCCCTTGTACAAGCAAATCTCGCGGCAGATAGAACAAATGGTGCACGAAGGGAAGTTGAAGCCCGGGACGCGGCTGCCTTCCGAGCGGCGGATGGCTGAGCTGTTGAAGGTGAGCAGGATGACGATCACGCTTGCCAATGAAGACATGAAAGCAAGAGGGATCGTCCGCAGCCAGCAGGGGAGCGGCACATATATCATGCGCGGACCGCAGATGGAGCGGACAGAGCAGGTTGTCACCTGGCATGCCGACTTCGCCTATCAGACGGGGAATGTCAATCATGCGATGGAAGAGATCATGCGTTTTGGCCGAGACCCGCGCCTGATCAATTTCGCGGGTGTCGGCACGGCCCCCGAGGTTCACCCGGGAATCGAGCTGAGCCAATACTTTGCCGAGCATTTGCGGAAAAACCCGATCCTGCTCCAGTTGCCCGCACCGACGCAGGGCTATGAGCCTCTGCGGATAGACGCTTGCAAATGGCTGGAGGAGAGCGGCATTCACGTCGACCCGAAAGAGATCATGATCGTCTCCGGAGCGATGCAAGGACTGGATCTCATCAGCAGGCTGTTCCTGGCTCCGGGCGATTACGTCATCATGGAGGACCCCGGATTTCTCGCCGCCTCTGACGCGTTTACGGCGACCGGCGCCAAAATATTGCGCATCACCCTGGATCAGGAAGGGATTCGCATTGACAATCTGGAGAATCTCCTGATGCAGTTTCCGGTGAAGTTTATTTACGTAAACCCGACGTTTCACAATCCGACTGGCGTGACCATGTCCCTGAAACGGAGAAAGGACCTGCTCGTCCTCGCGAAAAAATACAGGGTTCCCATCGTCGAGGACGATCCGTTCAGCTTGATTTATTTCGGCAAAAAACCGGTGCCGCCGCTCAAAGCGCTGGATCAGGACAATTATGTCATCCACCTCCAGTCGTTCTCGAAGTATTTGTTTCCGAGCCTGCGGGTAGCTCTCCTGGTAGCCCCGGAGGGAATCATCTCCAATTTATCCACGATCAAGCAGCGGATCGATCTGCACAGCAACAACCTGACGCAGATTGCCGTTCATGCCTATTTGACGGAAGGGCGCCTGTCGGTCCACGCAGCCAGGCTCCGTCAGGCCTACAGCGCGCGTCTGTCCCTCATCAGGGAAATCGTAAAGGACATGCCTGAAATCCGCTGCAGCATGCCGGAGGGCGGTGTCTTTTTGTGGTGCAGGATCCCCAGCCAGGTCCGGGCGGAGAGACTGCTGCAGACAGCCCTGCGCAAAGGCGTATCGTTTGTGCCGGGGAACTGGATGAGCGGCGTGGGCTTGGGAGAAAATTATCTCCGCCTGGCCTATACACAGCCCTCGCTGGACTTGTTGAAACCCGGATTCGAAATGATTCGTGAGGCCATTTCCGAATATCAGTAAGACCAATCACGGGAATGGTTATATGAAAACGTTTGCACACCCCTTATGCTGATGGTGGGAATTCTCACAATCTTACCAGAAGGGGTGTTTTTTGGTGGGTAATAAAGCGATATCGACGGACCTCTTGCAGGATTGGTATTACCACATGCTCTTGATCAGACGCTTTGAAGAGGCGATCAACGAGAAGTTTTTAGCCGGGGACATTCCGGGTTTTGTTCACTTGTACATTGGCGAGGAAGCGACCGGAGTCGGCGTTTGCTCCGCCTTGAACCGCACCGATTACATTACCAGCACACATCGGGGGCACGGCCACACCTTGGCAAAAGGCGCCGAAGCAAAACGGTGCATGGCCGAATTGTACGGGCGCAAGACAGGCTACTGCAAGGGAAAGGGCGGATCGATGCATATTGCTGACTTTGGCATTGGCATGCTCGGGGCAAACGGCGTCGTGGGCGGCGGGTTTAATTTGGCCGTCGGAGCCGCGCTGGCAGTCCAATTGCGCAAAGGCTCAGAGGTAGCCGTCTGCTTTTTCGGCGATGGGGCGAGCAACCGGGGTACCTTTCACGAGGGGCTGAATATGGCAGCCGTCTGGAAGCTGCCCGTCGTATTTGTCTGCGAAAACAACCAGTGGGCATCGACGACGCCGATTCACGAAGCGACGGCCGTCACGGATATTTGCGTAAGAGCGTCGTCCTATGCCATGCCGAGCGCGATGGTGGATGGCAATGATGTTTTTGCCGTGTATGAAGCCGCAGTAGAAGCCGTAGAACGAGCCAGGCGAGGCGAGGGCCCTACACTTGTCGAGTGCAAAACGTACCGGATCAAAGGCCACTTCGTAGGCGATCCGGAGCAGTACCGGACGCGGGAAGAAGTGATGAGCCAGATGGAGAGCAACGACCCGATCAAGAAATTCCTCGAGCGGGTTCTCCCGGAAAAGCTTCTGACCGAAGAGCAGCTCCAAGCAATCGAGCAGCGGGTCGCGGAAGAAATCGAAGAGGCGATCCGCTTTGCCGAGGAGAGCCCTTACCCTGATCCGGAGGAAGCATTTGATGATCTGTACGTAGAGGAGGAGGCCAGCCATGCGTAACATATCCTTTTCTCAGGCAACATTGGAAGCGATGCAGGAAGAAATGCGCCGGGACGAGCGAGTTTTCATCATGGGAGAAGACATCGCAAGCCAGGGCGGCATTTTTGGGCAGTTCAAGGGCTTGCCAAAGGAATTCGGCCTGGAGCGTGTACGCGATACGCCGATTTCGGAAACTGCGCTGGTGGGAGCGGGAATTGGCGCCGCTCTCGCGGGAGCTGTGCCGGTCGTCGATATGCACTTTGCCGATTTTATCGGGGTGACGATGGACGAGGTGCTCAACCAGATGGCCAAAATACGCTACATGTTCGGGGGCCAGGCGACCCTGCCGCTCGTGCTGCGGGCACCTGACGGCGTGACACGCTCAGCGGCGGCGCAGCACTCGCAATCGCTGGAAGCATGGTTTTTGCATATTCCGGGCCTCAAGGTCGTCATTCCGTCCAATCCCGCGGATGCCAAGGGGCTTCTGAAAGCGGCGATTCGCGACCAAAACCCGGTGATCTATTTTGAACACAAAGACTTGTTCAGCAAAAAAGGACCTGTTCCGGACGGCGACTACCTCACCCCGATCGGCAAAGCGGCGGTCGTGCGCGAAGGGAAGGACGTGACCATCGTGTCGTACTCGGCCATGCTGGGGAAATGTCTGGAGGCCGCCGATCAGCTTGGCAGCCTGCACGGAATCGAGGCGGAGGTGATCGATCTGCGGACGATTGTTCCAATGGACATGGAGACGATCTACGAGTCTGTCAAAAAGACACATCGTCTTGTCGTAGCTCATGAGGCTGTCAAAACAGGCGGTGTCGGGGGAGAAATTGCCGCCTCGGTCAGCGAAAACATCCTCGAGTACCTGGACGCCCCCATCATCCGCGTAGGTGCCGCCTTTACCCCGATTCCTTTCAGCCCGCCTCTGGAAAAGCGGGTGATTCCACAAGTGGAATCAATCGTAGAAGCTGTTCTGCGGGCACGCTGGTAAACAAATTGAAGGAAGGGGGGAAATAACATGGCATTCGTAATCACCATGCCCAAGTTCGGTTTGACGATGACAGAGGGGACCGTTTCCGTCTGGTGCAAAGCTGTAGGCGAGCGTGTCGAGAGCGGCGAAGTGCTGTTCGAGGTGGAGACAGACAAGATCACCAATGAAGTGACGGCACCAGGAACCGGGGTTTTGCGCCATATTTTTACGCCCGCAGGCGCAGCGGCACAGGTCGGGGCAGCGCTTGCGATCGTGGCGGAAGAGTCCGAGGATATTAGCGGGTTGCTGGGAGCAGACGGTCAGCAGGGGGCAGGCGAGGGTTCACATCACAAATCCAACGATGCTGTTAGCCGTGATTCGAACGATGCTTCGAGTCTCGAATCAGGCGATCACACCCTTTCTGAGGGGTTTCGCCTCGCGACTCCGCTCGCTCGCAAGCTCGCCAGGGAGAAGGGAATCGATATAGGCCAAGTCAGTGCATCCGGCCCGAGAAGCATCGTTGTCTCCCGCGATGTCGGGGATACTGGGGCAAAGCAGCCGGCTATCTCGCCAGCAGCCAAAAAATATGCGGAGGAGCAAGGTGTGGCCTGGGAGAGGATCGACCAGCGGGGGCGGATCATGCTGCCTGACGTGATTGCCGAACAACTGAAGCAAGCGGGAGGTCAGTGGACGCATCCGCCACGGGAAGCGGAGTCGGCAGCCGCAACCCGCCCGATGACAGGCGCACGCAAGGTGATCGCGGAGCGGATGACCCGAAGCTGGCAGCAGATCCCCCACGTTACACTCACCAGGGAAGTCGATGTAACTCCGCTGCTGGCCGCACATGCCATTCTTTCCGCAGATTTGGCGAGTACGGGGACCAAGCTGACCGTTACCCATTTTCTGGTCAAAATCGTTGCCATGGCTCTGCAAAAGCACCCCAGTCTGAACGCCTGGTGCCAAAATCAGGCGATCACTATCCACCCGGACGTCCATCTCGGCGTGGCTGTCTCTGTCGAAGACGGGCTGCTCGTTCCGGTCATTCCTCACGCGTGCAAACAAGATTTGGGCGAGATAGCGGAAGCCTTGCATAATCTGACGACGCGCGCCCGCGAGCAGCGCCTGACGGTCGATGAAATGCGCGGGGGCACGTTTACGATCAGCAATCTCGGCATGATGGGTGTCGACGGTTTTACGCCGATCATCAATCCGCCAGAAACCGGGATATTGGGGATCGGCAGGATCGTCGAAAAGCCCGTATGGATCGGTGATGACCTCGCTCGACGTTCCATGCTGACGCTGTCCCTCTCTTTTGACCATCGGGCACTCGACGGGGCGGAGGCAGCCGGGTTCCTCCAGACGGTGCATGACTACATCCAGCAGCCGCTGCGGCTGCTTGTAAAGGGGAGGCGGTAGGATGAAAAAAAGGCTGATCGTCATCGGTGGAGGGCCGGGAGGATATACGGCAGCTTTGCGCGCGGGCCAACTGGGGGCGGACGTCACCCTGATTGAAAAAGGACAGCTCGGCGGCACCTGCCTGAATGTCGGCTGCATCCCGACAAAAAGCCTGCTGGAGTCCTCCCACATATGGGCGAAAAGCAGTCAGTGGTTCCCGGAGAACAAAGCTGGTGAAGTTCCATGGCCGTCCATTCTGGAGCGGAAAGAAAAAGCGGTCATGCAGCTTCGAAAAGGCGTAGAAGGGTTGCTTCGGAAGGGGCAGATCAGGGTCGTAAAAGGGACAGCTTCGCTTGCCGGAGAGAAAAGGGTGGCTGTTGCGGGAGAAGAGCAGTTGTTGCTGGAGGCGGATGCCATTATCCTGGCGACAGGCAGCCGTCCGGTCGTTCCGCCGATTGAAGGCATTGACCTGCCGGGAGTAGTCACAAGCGATGAGCTGCTCTCCGTTGCCGAGCTGCCCAAACGCCTTGCCATCATCGGAGGCGGGGTCATCGGTGTGGAATTTGCGACCGCTTTTTCCGAGCTGGGCGTGGATGTGCATGTCATCGAAGCGGCAGAGCGCATCCTGCCGAATATGGACCCGCAACTGTCCCGGCAGTTGAAAGAGCTGCTGGAAAGACAAGGCATTGCCTTTTGCCTTGGCCAAAAGGTCGTAAAAATCATCAAGAAGGAAACGGAAGGGCTGGAGCTGCAATTGTCGGAAGGCAAATCGGTACAGGCCGACCTGGTGCTGGCGGCGGTGGGCAGAGCAGCCGTTCTGGAACCGCTCGGGCTGGATAAGGCGGGGATTCGGGTAGTGAACGGCAAAATAAAGGCAGATGCGTATCAACAGACGAATCAGCCGGGCATCTACGCCATCGGGGATTGCGCAAGTCCGATCATGCTGGCGCATGTCGCGATGGCAGAAGGCAGGGTAGCGGCTGAACATGCCCTGGGCTTCCCCACACAGCCAGTCAACTTCGACCTCGTCCCTCACTGCGTCTACTCTCATCCGGAAGCGGCTATGGCAGGCCTAACGGCAGAAGAGGCGAGAAACAGGGGATTCGACGTTCAGGAAGGGGTCTTTCCGCTGATGGCAAGCGGCAAAGCCCTGGTTGGGGGAGAGACGGACGGGTTTTTAAAGGTGGTAGCGGACAGAAAGTACGGGCGGCTTCTCGGCATTCATCTGCTGGCTCCGCACGCGACCGAAATGATTGCGGAAGCGTCGCTCGGTCTGACGCTCGAGGCTACGCTCGACGAGCTGGTCAAAACGATCCATCCCCATCCTACGGTCGCGGAAGGCATCCAGGAAGCCGCGATGAGCATCATGGGGCAAGCAATTCACCTCCCCTAGTCCAGGGAGGCTGCGGCTTGCATGCCTGCCAAGAGGCACTGCCGTACACGCCAGGGAAAAGGCTGGTTTGCAGAAACCTAAACAGACAAAAAAAGGCTCCCTTGTCTCGCAGACAAAAGGGGCCTTACTGCGTTGACTGATGTTGTGCCGCAGAGCTTGAGCTCGATCTGTATCGCTGCCAGCGGGTGCGGGCCGGTTCCCACAAAACGGCGATGAAAGCGCCGAGGGACGTATTGGTGATCATATTCGCTACAGCAGGGACCGCAGCGATCGGGCTGATGTGCTCCATGGCAAGAAGCGCAGCCAGGGCCGTATTGCAAATCCCGAATTCATAGACGACGGACCGTCGATCCGCTTCCGGCATCCGGAAACCGGCGCCAAAGCAGTACCCGAGCACCATGGGAACGGTTATTTGCAGAAATACGCAGAGAAACAGCCAGGGGAGCAGGACCAGATTCTCCTGAAGCATAGTCTGCGCGCCGGAAACGACAGCGAGATCAACAACGATGAGGGCGGCAGCAGAGAGCAGGGGAATGACTTTCTTGACAGGGGCCAGCCGCGACTCCCATTTCCACTGGATCGCCAGGCCCGCCAAAATCGGCAGGAGGACGACGTACACCATTTGCAAAAACAGCGGCAGAAAAGCTACGGGGACAACGCTGCCGACCGTCGCTTTCATGATCAGCGGGGTCAAAACGGGGCCCACCAGCGTATCCACAGCGGACATCATGATGCTCAAAGCGAGCGTTCCTCCTGCCATAAAGGTGTACAGATTGGCTGATGTCCCGCTGGGCACCGCCCCTGCGAGGATTGTCCCCGCCAAGAGATCAGGCTGATCCCGGAAGAACAGAAACGCGAGCCCGATGGAAATGCCCAGCGTGATCGTCCATTTGCCGGCTACGCCAAGCAAGGCGTTCTTTGGCTGCCGAATGACCCGTCTCAAGCTCTCCTGCGACAAGGTAAGTCCCATGTTAAACAAAATAAAAGCGAGCGCAGGGGCGGTCCAATTTTTCAAGAACAGAAAGTGGCCGGGAAAGTGGTAGGCGAGAAGCGCACAACAGACGATCCACAAGGGCAACAATTTGGTGACGGCTGCTTGGAAAAAGCGAAGCATAGGCGATCCTCCCGGCTATGTAACTGTCCACCCGCCGCAGACGTTTATGGATTGGCCTGTTATATAGGCAGCGGCGTCGGATGCCAGGAAAGAAACGGTCTTTGCTACATCATGCGCGGAGCTGATTCGCCCGAGCGGGATGTTACCGATGTAATTTTGCAGGGACCTTTCGCTGCTTTGGCCAAAGAGAGTGCTCATGTCGTCAGCCATTTTCGCCAACAGCTCTGTTTCCATGGCACCGGGACAAACGGCGTTTACGCGAATGCGTCTTGGGGCAAGGACAATCGATGCAGTTTTTGTCACGCTCAAAACCCCCGCTTTTGAAGCCGCATAGGCTGCGGAGAGCGGGCGCGGGCTGTTTGCCGCAACCGAGGCGATATTGACGATGGAGCCGCCGTCATGCAGGAATGGAGCGGCGGCTTGTATCATGAAAAAGACAGCCTTCAGGTTGATATTCATCACCAGGTCCCAGTCGGAGCTTGTGACCTGATCCATCGGCTTGACGATATTGACGCCAGCGTTGTTGACCAAAACGTGGAAGGCCCCGTGCTCCTGAACGATCTGGGAGAGCAGGCCTTGTATCGCATCTGTTTCCGCCAGATCGATTTGTTTCCCATCTGCTGTATGACCTTTGGATCGGAGCGTTTCGACGGCGGCAAGCAGTTTATCCGGATTGCGGTCCAGCAAAACAACGCGGTGACCAGAAGCAGCGAGGTCCTCTGCAATCGCGTAGCCAAGTCCCTGAGCCGCACCGGTAATAACCGCCAGCTTTTTTTCTGAACACATGGGTATCGCCTCCTTCATGATCTTCCTCTCGTCAATACCCACAGTATTGCTTGCAGCCGACGAGCGAGTCTAGAGCCACTTCCACAATTGGCCTTTCGATTGCGGAGGAGAAAAATGGAAAAGCAAGCCGGGCAAGCGCGACAGCTCTCGTTACTGTATAATTTGGAAATGAACGACATATCAGGAAAGGATTAAAGAATGAAGAGAATCAGTTTGTTTATGTTGGCGATCCTGTGGCTTGTCTCGGGCTCCATCGCCTCCGCGGCCGCTCTCCCGGAGCGGAATGGAGTCGTGACCGACCCCGTCGGGTTGTTTTCATCCGATGAAGCCGAGCAGATCAAAGAGAGTACGAAGGACAAAAAGTACGAGCTGCTGCTCCTTACCGCCAGCGGGCTGGATGAGGCGGAAGGGGAGCGCTTGGCCAACGAGGCCTACGACGGCTGGAAGCTCGGAAAAAATCAACTGATGCTGGTCGTGACGGTGAATCCGAATCACGTGCATCTCGTATTCGAAAACAAGGAGCTGGCAAGTCAAGTCGCCCAAAGCGATGCGGGGGATGTAAAGGGGATTCTCGACCTGCAATTCGTACCGCTGGCGCGAGAGGGAAATGTCGCTGCAGGAGTGATTGCGGTCAGCGACTACGTCAATGAGATTTCCGAGTCGGCGTCTGCGGGGAATGCGGGAGTCACTGCGACGACCCCGGCATCGTCTCCGGCAAATGCGACGACGGCACCGTCAGCATCGCCCGCGGCCTCAGGCGCTTCAACGGCACCCTCCGGCAATGCGGCAACATCGAAGCACGTTGCGACTCCGCCGCCATCATCCGCTCCATCCGGTTCGGCTCCTGCACAGGCCAAATCGGCGACATCGGCTCATTCCCAGAACTCCATCGTCTGGGTTCTGCTCTTTCTGTGCGTCGGAGCGGCTCTGTTTTTCACGATCAGACAGCTTGTCTATCGCTCCCGTCTAAAGAAAATGCTGGACCGGGCTGTAAAGAGCCATGCGGAAGCGACGCCTGCCGTCGACCAGATGATCGTCTCCGGGCTGTTCCGCGAGCTGGAGGTCGGCCTCATCGAGGGGGAAACGAAAAAGCAGGTTGCACAGCTTGAACAAGCCGCCCTCCAACTGCATAAAGAATCGCAGCAGCTGCAGGAGCAGTTGGCGGGACAAAAGGTTTCCTTTTTCTCCGGGGCCAAAACGGAACAGGCCATACAGGACCTTCTGGATACAGTGGAGGAGTATTGCACGAAGATTGAACAAAATCAAGCAAGATTGAAAGAGATTGAAAGGCTGTCCGTCGAGGTAAGGCGTCTCGTCGAGGAGGCCAAAGACAGAGAAAAAGAGACGTCGGCAATCATCGAGGCGCTCGCCGGGGAAACGTCCTTCTCCTTGACCGTCATGAGGAAGCAGCTGGAGCAGGCGGAAGCCATTTTGAACAAAGCGGACAGCATGGACGAATTTGATTACTTGCAAGCCGAAGGACCGGCGAAAGAGGTCCACCAGATGTTTGACGGCTTGCTGGCTGCTGTCGATGAGATCAGAGCCCAGATCGAAAAGCACAGGGAGCTTCCTGCCCGAATCAAAGCGAAGGAGGAGGAGCTTCGCCAAGTGGTAGGACGTGAACAACTGCTGCTTGTCGATGCCGACCCCTTTGCCATTTTGAAAGCGGCGGAAGCGGAAGTGCCTCGCCTCGGAGCGCTGATTGAAGCAGGCGACAGCAAGGAAGCAAAAGCATGTGTCGATGGCCTGGAGAATGACTTGCAGCAGGCGAGCGACGTCGTAGCAGAAATGATTCGGCACCGGGACAGGGCAAAGACGACAGTGCGCAGTACGGAACAGCTTCTCGCTGAACTGCGGGAATATGACTCCGCGTACAGTCAGGAGTTCGCGAGACTGCGCGAACGCTTTGCCGAAGTTCATCTCCGTGAGCAGGAAGAGCGTTACGGACAAATCATGGGGGACAAGGAAGAGCTTGAACGGCTTTTGATCGAAATAAAGTCGGCGCTTGACGAGCGCGTGCAAAAATACAGGCTGGCCCACGAACGGAGCGAGCTGTCAGAGCACCTGCTTTCACAGATAAAAAATGTCCGGGAGCAGAGCCTTGGCTATCGCATGGCTTTGGAGGAGCGGGTACAGACGGCAGGCGACCGTTTTCAGCAGTTCCAAAGCCGTTTCTATCAATCAGCGTCTGCTTTTGAGCAGCTTTATGTCAGAATTCCCGAGATTGCCAGGATGATCGCCGAGATAGACAAGGAGATCAACGGGCTGGAGAGCCTGATGAACGGTCAATTGCTCGACGTCTATCAGATCGAGGAGGCGCTGACTTCATTTGAAATGCTTGTCGATCAGCTTGCTCACCGGGTGGAGCTGGTCAAGCAGAAAAAGGAAGAGACGGTGCGCGCTTTCCGGAGGTTCGAGGACGCCTATTCGAGCAGACGCAATCGATACGGCAGAAGAATCCGCCTTTCCCGCTATTCCTCCCAGTACGATCGCTTAAAAGAACAGGTGGAGCTGGCGATCAGGGAGGGGTCCTTTGCCGAGGCCATGCAGGAAATCTCCCGAGGAGAAACGATCCTCAGCGAAATGGATCGGGAGTACCGGCGAGCTTTGGATGAGGAGCGCCGACGAAACAATTCTGGCGGATTTGGAGGCGGCTTCGGAGGAGGTTTTGGCGGCGGCTCGGGAGGAGGACGCTCTTCGGGAAGCTCGAGCTGGGGCGGAGGCGGCCATTCGTCAGGCAGCTCAAGCTGGGGAGGCGGGTCGTCGAACAGCGGGAGATCCTCCGGGTCGTCGCAATGGTAGACAATGTGGTCCGACTACTGCCATACAGCACCGCAGGGAGAAAAAACGGCTGGCTTCCGGCCGTTTTTTCTTTGGCCAACAAAGTTTCGCGAAGCCCATTTTCATAAAGGCAAAAGGGGGCGTCAGGCGCTTGATGCCGACATTGCGCCAGTTCCCGGAAGACCTGTGGTATCCTATGGAGTATGAATCAAAATACATAGGGAAGAGAGGGAGCAGGCATGCATCGTTTTTACAGCCAAACACTGAAGCTGCTGGACACAGAGCTGGAACGGATCAAAAAAGCATTGGACCGATTGCCGGAGGAGCGGGTGTGGAAAAAAGTGCGCGGGAGCACCAACAGCGTCGGCAATCTCTGCTTGCATCTGGCCGGAAACGAATATCAAAACATCGTCAGCGGGATCGGCCAAAAGCCGTTCATCCGGGAAAGATCGGCAGAATTTCTCGCGGAAGGCGGCGTCAGTCCGGACGAGCTTTTGGCGCAGCTGACAGGCGTGCGCCAGCAGACGCGGGCGATACTGGAATCGCTCTCGCCAGAAGATATGGAAAGAGAAGTGACGATTGTCTATCCGCCGGACACGGGAATGGCCTCGTACACCCGTCATTTGCTGGAAATCCTGTACCATACGACTGCCCATTATTCGTATCATACAGGTCAAATTGTCTACATGACCAAGCTTTTACAGGACGGCGATGAGCATTTATTGAGCTGGAAGCATTGATCTATGTCACTTTTTGTGTTACTTTGTCGAAATATAATGGTAATTTTACGACGATCAAAAGATCACGACATGGAGGGGCGTTACGTGAAGAAATCAGCAATGCTAGTTGCAAGCACTCTATTGACTCTATCCCTGGCTCTCGCTGGCTGTGGAAAGCAGGAAGGGGAAAGCGCAGCCGGAGGATCAAACGGGCAGCAGAAGGCGGAAGCGGCTACTGTCCAAATCGGGATGCTCAAGCTGACAAGCTCTGCACCGTTGTTTATCGGGATTGAGAAAGGCTTTTTCAAAGAAGAAAACATTGATGCGCAGGCAAAGTGGTTTGAAGCTGCTCAGCCGATCGCGGTAGCGACAGCTGCGGGAAGCGTGGATGTCGGAGCGACCGGGATTACGGCGAGCCTGTACAATATGGTGTCTGGCGGACAAAAACTGGTAATTGTGGCCGATAAAGGAAGGGAACAGCAGGGCTACTCCTCCTCTGCTTTATTAGTACCTGGCGATTCACCACTTAAAAGCATCGAAGAATTAAAGGGCAAGAAAATCGGCATCACACAGACCGGATCGACCTATCATTACATGGCCGGCAGAATGCTCGAAAAGCACGGCCTCGGGCTTGGCGACGTGGAGCTCGTCCCGCTCAACAGCATCAAAGGATTGATGGAAGCCCTCAAGAGCAAACAAGTGGATGCTGTTCTTTTGAACGAGCCGAATATCTCGACCGTTGTAGACGAGGGCTACGGCAAGGTAATCGCCCAGGTAGGCGACGAGATCGAGTACCAGACTTCGGGCATCTTCTTCTCTCCGAAGCTGGCTGAGAACAAGGATGTGGCCGAACGCTTCCTGAAGGCATACGCAAAAGCGACCCGTTACTACTACGATGCCGTTCTCACAAAGAAAGACGGACAGATCGTCCCTGGCAAGCATTACGATGAAGTCGTCCAAATCATCGCCAAGTACACCGATCAAGAGCCGGACATGATCAAAAAAGGATTGCCTTACATTGACCGCGACGGCAAGCTGCTGGAGTCCGACATCAAGACCCAGGTAGAGTGGTATGCCAAGGAAAAGCTGATCGACAAAGCGATCGATACGAGCGAAATCGTGAATACGCAGCTATTGGAAGATGCTTTGCAAAAGTTAGGGAAGTGATCGCATGAGAATTGTCATCGAAGATGTCGGCAAGACGTTTCTTGATTCAAAAAAACGAGAAGTGACCGCGCTTACGAACATCAATTTTTCCATTGAAGAGCAGGAGTTCGTCGTGCTGGTCGGACCGAGCGGCTGCGGCAAGTCCACGCTGCTCAACATCGTCGGAGGCTTGATGTCGCCCAGCAGCGGGACGGTCTATTTTGAAGGAACCCAGGGGAAAAAGCCCAAACTAGGCATTGTCTTTCAGGAAATTGCCCTGTTTCCGTGGCGGACGGTCTATGAAAATGTCATCTACGGACTGGAAGAGAGCGGCGCCAGCAAACAGGAGCAGCAGGAAAAGGGCAAGCACTACATCGACATGGTCGGCTTGCAGGGCTTTGAAGGGGCGTACCCGAAACAGCTCTCAGGCGGGATGAGGCAGCGGGCCGGGATCGCCAGAGCGCTTGCGGTCGAGCCGGATCTGCTGTTGATGGACGAGCCTTTCTCCGCGCTGGATGCCCAGACGCGCACACTCATGCAGGAGGAGCTGCTGACGATCTGGGACCGGACCAGACTGAGCACGCTGTATGTAACGCACAACATTCAAGAGGCCGTTTACCTGGCTGACCGGGTGATTGTCCTGTCCAGACATCCGGGCCAGATCAAGGAGATTATTCGCATTGACCTTCCGAAAATAGGAAGGGACAAAGAAGAGTACCGCAGCCAGTTCGAGCAATACGCCGATCAAATCTGGCAGCTGATCAAACACGATGCCCAGGAAGCGCTGAAGGAGGGGTGAGCAAGATGAACGAGCAAAGACAAGTCATTACCAACCGCGTCGCCTTTCTGGAGCAAAAAATTCCGGGGTATGCCGCCGCACTGGGGATTGCCGGACTGGTGGTACTGTGGGAAATCGTCTGCCGGATGAACATCGTACCCCCGCTCTTTTTGCCTGCTCCCTCCGCTATTTTGACAGCAGCATGGGACATGCTCGTGAACGGCGAGCTGATCGAGAATCTGCTGGCCAGTATGTACCGGATCGGAGCGGGATACGCCATCGGAGCGATCTGTGGAATCGCGATTGGCCTGATCCTCGGGTTCTCCCGGTGGGCCGATGCCATTTTGACCCCTATCGTTTATTCGATTTATCCGATTCCGAAAATTGCCCTGCTGCCGCTGATCATCCTCTGGTTCGGGATTGGCGAGATGCCCAAGGTCGCAATCATCGCGCTCGGGGTGTTCTTCCCGGTCGTGATCAATACGTATTCGGGCGTGAAAACGGTCGATCCCATTTTGATCAAGGCCGCTGTCACCTTTGGCTCCAACCATCTCAATGTCATCCGAAAAGTGATCCTGCCAGGGGCGCTCCCGATGATCTTTGCCGGTCTGAAGCTGGCGGCCGGAACCTCGCTGCTCCTGTTGGTGTCTGCGGAAATGATCGCGGCCCAGCAGGGGATTGGTTCCATGGTGCTGCACTACGGAAACCTGATGATAACGACCAAGCTGATGGTGGGCGTGCTGTTCCTGTCCCTGCTCGGTCTGATTTTCAACCGCACGCTGCAGTGGCTGGAGCGAAAGCTGATTCCGTGGAAGTAATGTGAGGGATGCGGCTTTGGCGAAGGGGCCGGACTCAAAGCAAAAGCGTAAGTCAGGCTGTCAGGAAAGTGAGTCCCCGCCTCCATGCTGCTTGAGAGGAAAACAAAAGCTGACGTTTGCAAGCTAGTTTGCATACGTCAGCTTTTTCCTTTTCCGCTGCAAATGGGTATAGCAGAAGCTGGACTGGCTGTAGCGGTGTTGTCCAGGTAAGTTGGCTTCGGCGTTATGCTTATAAAGAAAAGTGGCTCCCTTTTATGAAGCGGCCCCATTTATAAAGGGCGGGATACAAACCGCACGGCGCGGCTGATCAAGCCCGGCAGCACCGAAACATGGCCTTCTCCCTCATACTCCTTGTACTCGGTGCGAATCCCGCAGTCTGCCAAGGCGGAAAGACGCTCTGCAAGCTCCTTTGCATTCTCGTTCATGCGGCTCTGGTGGCCCTTCTCCAGCTCTCCTACCGCGATCATGATGCCGATGTCGCCGACTGCCTGCTGCTTTGCAAGGGAAGAGAACTGCTTCTCGGCTTCCAGCAGAAAGGCCTTGTTCCAATGGATGGACGGACTGCCGGCGATATAAGTCTGGAAGGCCTGCGGACGGGTGAACAGGACTTGCAGGACAAAAAGACCGCCAAGAGAGTGCCCGAAGATGGCCTGTCTGCTTTTATCGACAGGGCAGCGGCTTTCAATCCTCGGCTTGAGCTCCTCCTCGATGAATGTCAAAAAGGCTTCGGCGCCGCCATGCTCCGGCCATGCGGTCCCATCGGGCCGAGGAGGCAGCTCGGCAAGGGGGCTTGGCATCGTAAAATCATAAAAGCGGGCGGGCGGAAACGGCGCTTCTTCAGGATAGCCGATCCCGACAATAACCGCCGGAAAAACGCCCGTCTTCTCGGAGCGGCGGGACTGAATGCGTACGGCCTCCGCCATCGTGGCGAACAAGGCGTTGGCGTCGAGCAAATAGATCACCGGATACCCCGAGGGTGGCGGAGCCTCGCTTGGCCTGTAAATGAGAATGCGATACTCCCGGCTGCTGACGCTGGAGCGCATGGCGTACTGTTCGGTTTGGGGAAGAAAGACCCCGCCTCCGCCTTCCCACACGTTCACTTCTTCAAGCTCCTTTTGCTGGCTCTCCACTGTATCTACTTCCTCTCGCAGTATTTTTTTCGGACTCAACGGCTTTTTTTTCTGGAAAGCAAAAAGATGAAATAGGGAACACCGATGATCGCAATGACGATTCCGACCGGCAATTCGGCCGGGGCAAAGAGGAGCTTGCCAATCGTGTCGGAGACCAGCACCAGCGCCGCTCCGACCAGTCCGCAAACAGGAATCATGTACCGGTGGAAATGGCCGACCAGTCGCTTCGCGATGTGGGGAGCCATCAGTCCGATAAAACCGATGCCACCCGACACCGAAACACAGGCGCTCACGATGCCGATGCTGCACAGGATGAGCATTGCCTTTTCTTTTTCCGACGAAACACCGATGCCGATGACGATGTCTTCGTCCAATTTGAACACATCGAGGATGGCCGACTTGCTGACAATGACGGGAATCAGACAGACAAGCCACGGGAGGATGGAGGCGATATATTTCCAGTTGGCGTTGTAAATGCTGCCCGAGTTCCAGACGACGGCCATCTCAAAATCGCTCGCGTTCATCTTCAAGGTCAGAAAAAGGGTGAGCGCACCGAGCCCGGAACCGATCGCAATCCCGGTCAAAAGCAGGCGCTGCGGCTCCAGCCGCCCGTCTTTCCAGGCAAAAAGGTAGATCAGGAGGGCCGCCAGAAGACCGCCAGCCAATCCGAACAGCGGCATGGTCAAAATCGCCGTCCACCCGGTTCCCTTTACCTGTCCCTGATAAAAAAACAGAAAGATCACCATGGCCGCGCTTGCCCCCGCATTGATTCCCAAAATGCCGGGATCTGCCAGGCCGTTTCGCGTAATTCCCTGAATGACCGCTCCGGCAATGCCAAGCCCGATTCCGACCAGCACGGCGATGACGATGCGCGGCAGACGAAACTCAAGGATGACCAAATCATGTTCCGGCTGCGGGTCGATACGCAAAAGCGTCCGAACAATATCCAGCACAGTCATATCGAAAGAGCCGTTCGTCAAGCTGATATAAGCAGCGGCCAGAATCACGCCGATCCCGGCGGCCAATACGGCAGCGTAACGGCCTTTGGAAGCATTATGCACGCTTTTCGCCCCCTCTTGTCCGGATCAGATAGAGAAAGAAAGGGACGCCAAGCAAGGAAGTGACCACGCCAATCGGCATCTCGTACGGATAGTTGACAAACCGGCTGAGCACATCGCATAGCGCCAGAAAGATGCCGCCAAGCACTCCGGAGCACGGGATGATCCATCTGTAGTCGGCGCCGGCCAAAAAGCGGGCGATATGGGGAACGATGAGTCCCACAAAGCCGATTTTTCCTGCCAGCGCTACGGATATGCCGGTCAGGATGACCACGCTTCCGGTAGCCATAAACTTGATAGCGGTCGTTTTTTGCCCGAGGTTGACGGCGATCTCCTCTCCGAGAGACAGGACCGAGATGGACTTGGAGAGCCAGATCGCTGCCAGTATGCCGACCACCGCAAACGGGACTGCCAGCTTGACCAGCGTCGGGTCCAACTGGTGAAGCCGGGCGTTGTACCAGAAGCTGATGCTTTGCGACACCTGAAAGTAGGTCGCCACAGCGGTAGCCACGCTGCTCAAAAACGTGCCGATAATCGTCCCCAGAATCGCCATGCGCACCGGGGAGAGCCCCCCCGGCAGCAGGGTGGACAGTGTGTAAACAAGAAAGATGCTGAGGGCCGATCCTATAAAGGAAAAGAGAATCATCTCCATCGAGGACGAGTTGGGCATAAACACCATGCAGATCGTGATGGCAAAAGCCGAACCGTCGGTCACCCCCATAATGGAAGGCGACGCCAGATAATTTCGTGTAATCCCCTGCATGATCGCCCCTGAAATAGCCAGGAAGGCCCCGATCAACAGGGCCCCGATCGCTCTCGGAAATCTGGAGTGCATGATAATCTGGTGATTGACATTGCCCGGATCAAAATGGAACAGCGCATCGCGAATCGTATCCACATCAATCTCCTTGGCCCCATAAAGGACTGACAGCAGGATCGCAAGGACGATGAGAACCGGCGAGCTCCCCAGGATCAGGGCAGATGCAAGCTTGTTTGAACGCATCGTATTCTGCTCACTTTGTCTGCTGGATGCCACTGTCTTTTACCGCCTTGAGGAAGGCCACTTTGCTGTAGGCTGTGCCGCCCTGGGCAACCGGGTCTACGATATTCACGAAGAGATTGCCGTTTTTAACGGCGTTGATGCTCTTCCAGATCGGGTTGTTTTGCAACTCCTCGAAAACCCGGGGGGTGTCTTTGTTTTCGCTCTCGGCAAATTGGACGAACAGATAATCCGGATTCATCTCGGACAGCTTTTCAAGGGAAATGAGATGCTGCGCCTTCGCCTGCTTGACCTCCGCAGGAGCTTCCGCACCGAGGTCGGCGTAAAGGGACGGGTTGAAGAATACGGATTCCGGATAAATAAACGTGCTGCCTGCCCGGACGCGAATGGCCAAAACCTTTTTGTCTTTAAAGATCGGCCCGATTTTTTCCTTGAGCTCCTGCACTTGTTCCTTGTAGGTTTGCAGCACCTGCTTGGCCTTGTCTTGCTTTCCGGCAAGCTCTGCCAAGAGGTTCAGATTGGCTTCCCAGTCTGTCGATATATGGGAGACCGGAATGGTAGTAGCGACTTTGTTCAATTTCTCGATGGTTTCTGCCGGGAATTTGGTGCTGGCCAGAATCACATCCGGCTTCAGCTTCAAGATCGCCTCGATATCCGGCTGTGTTTTCTCCCCGATCCCTACGGTTCCTTCGGTAATCTCGGCGAACATCGGAGCGAACTTGCCTCCGGTCGTCATCGCCCCAACCGGCTTCACGCCAAGCACGAGAGCATCCTCCATTGACTCGACCGATCCGGTGATCACAATCCGGTCGGCGACAGCCGGAACCGTGTAGTCTTTCCCGAGATATTGGATTGTCCTTGATTCGGCGGTAGCGTTTGCCGGATTGGCAGCAGGCTTGCCGCCAGCTTCCTGGGCCACGGCAGGGCTTGTCGATGAACCGTTTGCCGTTGTCGCCGCCTTGTCGGCTCCGCATGCCGCAAGCGCCGCTGCCATCAGGGAAACGAACAGTACCGCACAATATTTTTTGAGCATCGTTGCTTTTCTCCTCTCCAGGAAATGCGTTTGATAATCATTCTCAACAATGAGTATAAACCAGCTCCCGCGAACGGAACATGGACTATATCCGGAAATCATTTGGACGATCTCCATGCAGCCGCATCAAAAGGTCGTCCACCATTCGGTCGCAGGCATAGGCGGAGTATTCTCGCCACGGGTCGGAGGAGATGAGATGCACCCGGTTCTTGCGGACGGCCTTCAAATCCCGCCAAACTGCGGACGATTGCAAATGGTGCCATTCCCCAAGCGATTCCGGCTCCTGGCAAACGTTGACCAAAATATGATCGGGGTCCAGATCGGCCAATTGCTCCACGGAAATGGCTTGCCGGTGTTCGTCAGGACGCGGGCCGGGAATGACGTTCAGCATCAAATCGCGGCGGAGGACATCCATCATCCCGCGAGCCGGAGATACGTAGAAGCTTTTTTTGTAGATACTCATGGCGAGCACTTTGTCATCCTTCAGTTCCCGATGTAGCCGCTCCCTGGCGGACTTTGTCTTTTGGTCGTAGCTGCGCAGCCAGCAGTCGGCTTCATGCTCCGCCCCCAACAACTGGGCCGTCAGCTTCAGTTGATCCCGCCAGTGCATCTCCGCTCCGGGTATGTAGAGGATCTGCGCGATTTGCTCCAGCTCTTCCCGCTCCCTGGTGTGCAGGCTGTCCTTGTCGCAAACGATGATATCCGGCTTGGCATGGGCGAGCATTTCCACATTGGATTCCCAGTCCCGGTTGAACCGATAGGCGCTCAGGTGCAGCGGAATATCCGCCCGATACCGCCGATGGTAGTAATGCGTCCATTTCGGGTGGAGGGGTGCGGCGTAGGGCGTGATCTGCAGCGCGAGCAAATGTCCGAGAATGGACGGAGTATAGGCAACGATTTTCCGGCGGCGGTTTTTTATGTAAATGCTGGGGGAAACTCCTACCACTTTCTTGAACTTTCGGCTAAAGTAGAACTCGTCGCTATAGCCTACCTGGTGGGCAAGATCGCGAAGGCGAATATCGGATTGCAGCATGAGCCGTTTGGCGTTGTTGATCCTCACCTCTGTCAGGTAGTCGATGCAGCTTTTTCCGTACGTCTTTTTAAACAGGTCGACAAAGTACTTCGGACTGATGTCGGCCATGCGGGCCAACTGTTCAATCGTCAGATTCTGCTGGTAGTGAGCTTCGATATACGTCTTGATGCTGTCCAGCGTTGTTCGCGGGTCCCGCTCGGGGAGAAGCCGGATCTTTTTCAGCAGCACATACATCAGCTCCAAAAACGCCGATTGCCCGCGAAAATGTTCCAACGGTTGGTCGCTGCGAAAACAAGCGGTAACCAGATCGCACAGCAGCAAAGCCTTGGGCTCGGGGTAAACCGGCACCTCGCCCGCCAAGGGGAAGACACTAGCGGTCTTTGTGTCTTCCAAAACCGCGAATCTGACCGCATATAGCTCGACTTCCTTTTCAGACTCGGCAAACACCCCGATGGTTTGACCGGGATAAGCGAAATGAATCGCATCCGGACGCAATCGGTAATCGTGAAAATCGATCATCAAACGCCCCTCTCCGGCTTTGGAGACGAAGAGAATATGGGACTCGATGAGCTGTTGTTCCATCTTGCCGACGCGAATCAGTTCGGCGCTCTGCAGCTTCAGCCACAGGTCGTTTAAAATGTTTTGGACAGATTGTGTATGGTCAGGGGTATATTCCAAGCTGGAAACCTCCAAATTTCAATAATGATAATCATTATCACTACCTTACGTTAGCATAGACGCACTTTTATGGTCAATTGCCAGTAGACAGTTTTCCCAAACGAAAAAAATTTTTCGGATACGGTCACAAAGTGCGATCGTTGATTGTTATAGAAGGGCAAAAGGGGGTGAAAAGCTCTTGGATAAAGAGCAAATCGAGCGGCTTGTCGTGGAGATCAAGGCCTCCGGTTCGCTTGAAGGGTTCGGAATGGTCATTGAGCAATTGCAGCAGCCTATTTTCACCTACTGCTACCACATGCTCGGGCATCGGCAGGAGGCGGAGGACGCGGTTCAGGAGGTTTTCATTAAAGCCTATGAAAACCTGGAAAAGTACACGGAAGTGGTTTCCTTTTCCGCATGGGTTTACAAGATTGCCTATCATCACTGTCTTAACTTGATCAAGCGAAAGCGGATTTACCGCCTGGTTCCCTTTTTGAACAATCGGGTGCCGGCGGATGACCGAGAGGAAGGAGCAGCCCGGGTGGAACAGGGCCAGTTGAGCGCTCCCCTCCATCGGGCGTTATCGACTCTATCCCCGGAGGAACGAAATTTGATCCTTTTACGGGTAATCGAAGAAAAAGGCTATGAGGAGTTATCTGTTCTTTTCCAAGAAAAGCCGGCAACCTTGAGAAAACGATACGAGCGGGCAATGAAAAAGTGCAAAAACCAACTAATTTCGCAGAAAGGTGGGGAAATGAGTGAAGCGTTCAGACTCATTCGATGAAGTCAAACAGCTGATAACGGATACACCAGTTCCCCAGATTGATGTCAAGGATCAGGTGCTGGATCGTTTGCGCGAGCGGCAAAATAAAAAGGAGGAATTTCGAGTGAAAAAAAGAATGGGATTGATCATTGCGGCGTGTATGGTATTCAGTGTGACAACAGCGTATGGGGCGGTAAAAGTGTACGAGTTGAAAAATGAAAAAGGCGAAGTCGTATCGCAGATCACCCACACGACAGCAGAACCGGGAGAGGGTCAGCATAAAACCTACAGCCAATTGTTCAATGAAGTCCGTGAATCTGTCAAACCGGGCAATGCTGCTGCGGTCTATATCGTCCCGGACAATCCGAATAAGATCGTGAGCTTCTTCCAGATCCCGATTACCTCGACTGACCGGGCAGTAATACAGAAGGAGGCGGGAGACAAGTTTACTTTCCCGGCCGAATTGGCAGGCGGTTTCACGTTTAAAGATGGTTCGGTTCAACACGAAGTCATTCGTGACTACAACAAGGAAGACTTTTATAAAGAGGCAGAGGAAACAAAGAAGGATGTCATCGTAAAAGAACTGAAGGTGGAACCGACATTCCAGCTGATAGCAGGTACCTATTCCAATAGCAAAGGTGACGTTACGGTAAGAATCGAGAACTTTGAAAAAGTCAAGTATTCTGCCGCGGAAGCAGGCCCGGACGATACTGTGGAAAATGTAAAAGTAGGCGGCCAGGAGGCCCTTTACCAACTGACTAATCTCAAGGGAGAAAACGGAAGTGTAGTAAGGGTTGACAAGTCCATTCAATTTTACAAGGAAGATAAAAAATTGATGGTCTTTGTATCGACTTCTTCCCCGGACATTGCTAAGGAAGACTTGCTCGCCATCGCGGAAAAGCTCGTGAAATAATCTCTCCTGACCCAAAATTTTTACAAAACCAGTTCGCGATCGTGGACATCATCAAATGGCCAAACAGCGATCTGGAACAATACTGCATGGTCTATCAAAAAACATAGAAAAAAGGGGCTTTCCCTCATGTCTGAAAAGACGAGGGGAGCCCCTGTTTGCGTATCGCATAAAAAAACTGCCTCACAGGTTCGTTGAGGTAGTGGAGGGTATTGCTATAGCCAGTGATAAATTACCGATGAATGGCCTGCATCAATAGGGCGGATGCTTCTTCTGTTGCAATCCCTTTGACGAGTTCTACTTCGCTGATGAATAATTGCTGTGCCTGATCGAGCATAAGCTTGTCTCCTGTGCCGAGCACCTTTGTTCTCGAGATCCAGGTCAGATCGCGGATGACTTCGGCCTCCTCGTAAATATCCCCGCGTTTGATCTTCTCCATATTGATGCGGTGTCTCTGGGCAGCGGTGACGCTCAAGTCAGGCTCTCCCTCGTTCAGGGCGACAAAAGCAGCTTCCAGTGTATGCTCTTCTACAATCGGGCGAATGTTCAGATCGTCCATCTTGTGCAGCGGGACCATGATTTGCAGTTCTCGAAGCAACATGTCCAAAACAAAGTATGGCTGTTTTTCGCCGAGAAATTCTTTCTCAACAATGGCTTCGATCACTCCGGCTCCGTGGATCGGATAAAAAATCTTGTCGCCAATGTGAAACATAACCCCACCCCCGATCTTGTAATACATCTAGTATAACACAAATTTGATATTCGGTAAAAATAAATAATCTTACCACATGAAAATATTTTATGTCAATAATGACTTTGGGTGCTTTCCGAGCCGTTTCTATGAATTTGCCTGTGAATGCGGTAAGATGGGAGAAAATCATGCAGGAAGGGGTGACGGGTATGCTTTCATGGACAGGAGAAAGGATTATCCCCAAGCTGCTAAAGCCGACAAATGGCATGCTGCTGGAGCACATCGCCCGCTATTATTTCGCCACTCCGTACATCCGCGGAAGGGTGTTGGATTTGGCATGCGGCACTGGATATGGCTGTCATATGGTGGCCAAGGACCGAAAGCGCGAAGTCACCGAGATTGTCGGGGTGGATATTGATCCGGAAACGGTCGAGTATGCCAATCGGGAGTACAATCACCAAAAGGTTGTCTATCAGCAGGGCGATGCGCTTGACCCGCACCTGCCGGAAAAGCTCGGGATGTTTGATACGATCCTCAGTTTCGAAACGATTGAGCATGTAGCGGATGACGTTCGGTTCATGGACCAGCTTTATCGTCTGCTGAAGCCGGGCGGGACGCTTGTTTTGTCCAGTCCGTTCGGACGGGGGAGAGGCATGCCGACCAGCGAGCCTTTTCATGTCCATCAGCTGACGCCGGAAGAGTTCCAGGAGCTGTTTGTCCGTTTCTCAGATGTAGACATCTACTATCAGCGGGGTGTTACCTTTGAGAAGCCGAGAAACGGCGTTCGTTATTTTATCGGAGTGGCGGTTTGCACGAAGTGAGGATGTTGGGTTGAGCTTGTCGACAGAGCAGGTTCAAAAGAAGGCTGTAAGACAAGGAAGGATACAGACAACTGGAGGTTTTGCGAACAATGGCAGACAAAGCGAATCAACCGCTGCCAACCAGCCTGGCGGGGCAGCAGCGAAAAAACATATATCCGGGACTTGAGGTCGAGATCGTTCTCAAACAGGATCAACGCACCGGAAAGACGACGCGGGGGATCGTCAAAGATCTTCTGACCAATTCTCCGGCTCACCCGCACGGGATAAAGGTTCGCTTGCAGGATGGGCAGGTCGGCAGAGTGAAGACGATCGTGTCCTCTGAAAAACAATGACAAACGGACGCGGAGGGGCGTTCGTTTTAAAGAGAGGCCGAACGCTTCTCTTTTTTTTTGCCTGGAAGTGACAGAGAGTGTGCCATACAGAGAGCAGACTCATAGGAAAAAAGGGCCGGATCGGTTATAGTACAAGAGAGTGCATCCGTTTTCCCGGCCTTCGACAGAGGCAGAAATAAAAGCAAAAGACAAAAGAGTGACAGGAGGACAAGCCTGATGCTTTTCATCGACAATCAAAACATAACCGACCCCAGGATCAATCTGGCCATCGAAGAATACGCATTGAAATATCTCCCCGCCGATCACGACTACCTGCTTTTCTACATAAATGAACCGTCTATTATCATCGGCAAGAACCAGAATACGGCCGAAGAGATCAATGCCGACTATGTAGCCAAGAACGGCATTCACGTCGTCCGCCGCCTGTCCGGTGGAGGGGCTGTCTACCACGATCTGGGCAATCTCAATTTCAGCTTTATCACCAATGACGACGGGAACTCCTTTCACAACTACCGCAAGTTCACGGAGCCGGTCGTAAAAGCGCTGAACGAGCTGGGCGTCGAAGCTGAACTGACGGGACGCAACGACATTCAGGTAGGGGAGCGGAAAATTTCCGGCAACGCCCAGTTTTCCACCAAAGGGCGCATGTTTACGCACGGGACCCTGCTGTTTGACTCCCAGATGGAAAATGTAGCCTCAGCCTTGAATGTGAACCCGGAAAAGTTCAAATCCAAAGGGGTAAAATCGGTTCGCAGCCGCGTGGCCAACATTTCCGAGTTTTTGCGTGAGCCGATGAGCATCGAACAATTTCGGCAGCACATTCTCAACTCGATTTTTGCCGGATCACAAGTGCAGCAGTATGTACTGACTGAAGCAGACTGGAAACGCATCGACCAGATCTCGGCGGAGCGCTACCGGAACTGGGACTGGAACTACGGCAAGTCGCCGGCTTTCAACGTCAAGCGGGTGAAGCGGCTTGGCTCAGGGACCTTCGATGTCCGTCTGTATGTGGAAAAGGGATTGATCAAATCTGCCTCCGTCTATGGAGACTTCTTTGGCTTGGGCGAAACTTCGGAGTTTACGGACAAGCTGGTGGGTGTAAGGTATGACCGGGAAGCACTGGAGCAGGTGCTGGATACGTTGGATCTCGCGTATTATTTCGGGCCGGTCACCAAAGAGGAATGGCTGGAGATGGTGCTGTAGCGAGGAGGGGCGGCAATAGCCCGAGTCCTGCCGCATGGGTGCTGTATCATACTCGAAGCAAGTGAACGTCTTAAAAAAGCGGAAGGCTCTTTCCCGGCGAAACGTGTGTCGAGGAAAGAGCCTTTTTTGCTTATTGGGCACTTGGAGTTGGTCCCATGCCTTCGGACCGTGTGCCTCAGTTTCTTCCGGCCGGTCTCTCGCAGCAGTCGGTCATACCTGCATCAGCAGAGCATCCAGACGTTCTTTTTGCCGCAGGTGGTGGCGGTAGTGCATCTCTACGATGGCGAACCACTCCGTCGCATTCAAGTGGCCAAAGGCTGGATGGGGAGCCGTAAAGACGGGAGAAATGTCAGCCAACACCGGCTCCAGCTCGCGCATCTTGCTTAAAACCTGGCGCAATCCTTCTGCAAGCTGCTCCTTGCTCTCCGGCTGCGGAGGCGTATATTCCGGGGAGGCCGGGACACGAATGCGCACAGGAGGGAGGCTGCCTTGGGCAAATACCGCTTGCCCTGCTTCCGTTTTTTCTCCTGGCGTATCTCCGCCTGACAAGGACTCGCTGCCAGCTTCGCCGTTTGCGGCTTCAATCTGCTCGCTCTGCGCTTTGAAGGTATCCACGTGGCGAAGCTGCATGAACAGGGCGGCGCGGATCAAATGCATATACATTTGTCCGAGCGACCATTCGTCTTCACTTGGTTTGCGGGTGAGCTGCTCCATATCATAGCGGTCCAGTTCCCTCACGTACAGCTCCGTGATTTCCTCCATTTTTTTCAACGTCTCTTTCGTATTCATAAGCATATCAGACAGCTCCTCTCGTTTTCTCGATCTACTATCCTTACTATACGAGAGCGCTCCTGACAGCAGTATGTCAGTAGTGTTTCAGCATGTTTTCGATTTCTTTACGCACTTGCAGCCGAAACGATTCCGGCTCGACGACCACCGCCTTGCTTCCCCAGCCGAGCACCCATGGCAGCACTTCCTCGGGCTGCCGGACCCGGAGCGTGACGAGCAGGCCGTCCGGATGGTCTTGAATAGCGTCTATATAATAGAAACGCGATTCCCTTGCCTTGTCGGAAACGTCATGCGCAATGCGGACAGTGATTGTCATAGTTCGGTCATCTGCCGGGGTATAGTCCTGCAGATTGAAATCGGGAGGCCGCACCGCTTTTTCATCCAACAGGGTAAGATCACGCATTCGCTTTACGAGAAAACGGCGGATGTCCGCCCGCAGCTCACAGTACCCGAGCAGTCCCCATGAGCCGTTTACGAATACCAAGCCATAAGGAGCGACGGTACGGAGGTTTTGGCGATTTCCATCTGCTTCAGGTAGCTTTTTCGTATAGAGAAACCGCACTTTCCTTTCCTCTTGTATTGCTTGACGGAGCAATTGCAGCATCGTCCGGGAATCGGCATCTGCTGCCGATTGGGCGGTGAGCAGTTTCATGCCGGATCGCGTCTTCTCCACTTCCCGCTGTACAGCTTGGGGCAGGATCGCTTCGATTTTTTTGCGCGAGGCTTTCGCTTTGGCGAGATAGAGCGGATCGAGCTGCTGTTCGACGAAGTCGAGTCCGAGCAGCAGGGTTACCGCTTCGTCCGCCGAAAAATGAAGCGGCGGCAAAAAGTAGCCCTCCATCAAGGAATATCCCTGCCCGGGAGCGCCGACAATCGGAACGCCAGCCTCTGACAGCGCCTGGACATCGCGGTAGATGGTTCTTACGCTTGTTTCGAAAATGGCTGCCAGATCTTCGGCACGCAATGTTCCTTTACGCTGCAATTCGAGTACGATGGCGAGCAGGCGGTCCGTCTTGTTCATCGTGTTCAGCTTCCCTCCGCAGGTGATTTTCCTTCACTGTAATCGGTTGGTCGGCGTCTGGCAACTGGGGCTCTTTTTCTTTCCAATGGGTACAGCCCGAAAGGCCGCTGATCGGGCTTTGGTGGAGGAGATGAAAAAGCAGAAAAACGCTCAAGGTTCGGTGGGACACTGCTTGGAAGATTCACTGTCCGGCTCCACTCCAAAAGCGGAACCGCGTCCAAAAGCAGCGACTCAGGGAGCTTCTCAGAGTTGGACGCTAAAAGCGTGTTCCGCACTCTTCGCTCTGCCTGGGAGGTGTCCCAAAGACCTTCGCGTTTTTCTGCTTTTTCATCTCTACAGCTTTGGGGTTCGTTCAGACATTTTTTCCGGGTAAATCAAAGAGGGAAGGATAAAGGACAGAGGAATAAGAAATGAAATCCGAGTCTGAATCAGAATTGCAACCTTATTCTTATTATGCAAGCGTCCACCTTCTTCGCCATCAGATCATATCTCAACCATCGGATAAGCCGTCATCCTTGAACACTTCAGACTCCCTTCTCATCCTGAGTTTCCTACAAAATCCGTTACCTCCCTTAAGACTCCCCAGCAAAAACCCGAAGCAAACCCCCTGCTCGTCAAAGAAGCATGTTCCCAGACGAACGCCTGTGGAGCCCTGCCCAGCTTCGCAAGCAATCGCGGGGAAACAAAGCGCAACCTATGAATAAGCTTCGAAGCTGCGCGTCGTTTTGCGCTTTCCCGCGATTGCTTGCGAAGCGGACAGTTTAGCTTCCTCGCAGGGCGGAGCCGAAGTGAGTCTGGGAACATGCTTCTTTCCCTGCAGTCCCGTTGCTTATACAGGTTTTCACGACAGCAACGGCTATCCTCATAAAGCAGGTACACACCAGGATAAAGCCAGGATAAAGCCCATTCCGAATGATAAAGCTGCGCATCGTCTATTATTTGTGCGAAAATACGAATGTTTACTTGCCCGAAGACAAGATCATATGTATAATGAGGACAATGAATATACCTGAACATCGCTCTAGCAGGTGATATCATGAGCCTACTGGACTCGAATGAGAGTAAAAAAAAGCTGAGCCATATCTACAACGAGATCTCCAAGGAATTATTCGGATTTGGCACAACGCTCTTGCGAGTGGAGATTGACAAGCAGATCATTACCTTTCAAGCCAAGCATCGCAGGTCGCCTCGTTCAGCAGCGTTGGAAGGTGAAGCCCCAACGCTCAAGCTGGAAGTCGATTTCCGGATGTCGCTTTTGTACAAAAAGAGACTCCGCGAGCGGCTGGAGGAAGAGATGGGTCTGCGCATTGAGGCAGTCTTGCGGGATTATGATGCACCGACGTTGTGGGCGATCACCAATGTGATTTTGTTGGAGTCGCCATAATCGAATACGTGAAACCGCCAGTGAACGGATTATCCCTTTTGATCTATCTTAAGAGATGACCGGAGCGTGGCTGAAACGGGCGTCACTGTTCTTTGTTTACAAAGAAAAGTGCTCTTGTTAGAAAGCAAGTTTTCTACCAAGGGTACTTTTCTTTTTCTATTTGGCAAAAAAATACAAATGGCAAGGCGGTGAGACTGCAGCGCAAGATAAACAAGCGAAATGAAGCAAAACAAAACGTAGAAAAACGCAGCCGAGCGAACCCAAACACAACTGAAGATTAGCAAACAGGACAATGATAAGCATTATTTTGTTTTTTTTTACTAAAAAACAATTAAAAAAACGAACGTATTTTGATGTTATTATATTAATGTTCGATTTTAGTGAATAACGCAATGGGTGGAGGAATATAGCGATGAAGAAAACGAAACTGTTTGGTGGCTTTCTGACCATTTCCCTGTTGTCCGCGGCTTTGGCCGGATGCGGCGGAGGAAACGGACAAGCGGAAAACGGAGCAGCAGGCGGTTCAAACAAAGGCGAACCGAAAAAGCTGGTTATCTCTACGTGGGGCTTCTCCGAGGACTTTTTCCGCAAAGAAGTGTACGAGCCGTTTGAAAAAGAACACAACGTAAAAATCGTCGTGGAAATCGGAAACAATGCGGAACGACTCAATAAAATCCGCCAGGGCAGCTCGCAAGTAGACGTCATCTACCTCTCCGACTACTATGCTCAGCAGGGCATCGATGCCGGTCTGTTTGAAAAAATCGACCGCAGCAAGATCCCGAACATTGACCAAATCTACGACATCGCCAAAGCGCCGCTGGGCGAGGACTACGGCCCAGCCTATACCATCGGCCAATTTGGCATTGCCTATAATCCGACCGTCATCAAGACCGAGGTGAAATTCTGGAAAGACCTGTGGAATCCGGAGATGGCCGGCAAACTGACACTGCCGAACATCACGTCGACCACCGGTCCAATGCTGCTGGACGCTGCTTCAATTGTAGCGGGCAGCGAAGCATTCGATGAAGACAAGGCGTTTGCCAAGGTAAAAGAAGTGAATCCGGGCGTCGTAAAATACTACGACAAAACTTCCGAATATGTGAACATGTTTAGCCAAGGCGAAATCGCAATCGGTCCGATCATGGAAATGTACTTCAAGGACATCCAGGCTGCCGTACCGGAAGCAAAATTCGTATCCCCTGAGGAAGGCGGCTACGCGGTCATGAACACCGTGAACGTCGTCAAGGGAAGCAAGAACAAAGAGCTGGCCGAAGCGTTCATCAACTGGCAGCTGAGCAAGGAAGTCCAGGAAAAATCGGCGAAAGCCAAAGTCGATTCTCCTGTAAATACGAACGTACAGCTTTCCGACGAGGAAGCAAAAGGCGTCACCTACGGTGCAGAGGTCATCGGCAAGCTGCGCAAGCTGGACATGAAGGCCGTAAACGAGCAATCCAAAGCATGGATTGACCGCTGGAACCGGGAAATCGCCCAATAGATCGCTAAGACGAAAACAAGGGTATATCACACACATATGCCCTTGTTTTTCTGTCAAAAGGACAAGTAAACGCTGGCAATTGTACATGCCAAAGGAGGACCCTGCCGTGAAAGAAAAAGTCATCCTCGATGTCGATACCGGAATTGACGATGCCCTGGGCATCATGCTGGCAGTCAAAAGCAAACGCTTCGATATTCTCGGGATCACGACGGTGAACGGAAATGTGTCGCTGGCAAAAGCGACGGAGAACACCTTGAAGGTACTGGAGTTTTTGGGCGTGGAGAAGGAAATTCCGGTGATCCGTGGAGCAGACCGTCCTGTACTCAGACCGACCTTTTTTGAACACCGGGTCCATGGAGAGGACGGGCTTGGCGGAGCGCTGCAGGACGTTTCCGTGAAGACACAAGCAGCAGTCGGCTTTGCCCCTGACTTCCTGATCGAGAACGTGCTGCGCCATGACGGAGAAATCACCTTGATCATGACGGCGCCGCTGACCAATCTCGCATTGGCGGTGCGGAAATGTCCGGAGATCGTCCGCCATGTAAAAGAAGTGATTGTGATGGGCGGCGTGGTCAAGGATTTCGGAAACGTTACCCCGACGGCGGAGTACAACATCTACGTCGACCCCGAAGCGGCCAAGATCGTCTTTCACGCCGGATTCCAAAGGCTCACACTCGTCGGTCTGGACGTGACGCGCAAAGCGTTGTTGACGGAGGAGCATATCCGCCAGCTTGGAGACACTCCTGTCGGCCAATACGTGAAGACAAGCACGGCTGATTACATGCAGCGCTACTTTGAGAGGAATGGCGTACGTGCATGTGCCCTGCACGACCCGCTCGCAGTCGGGGTCGCGCTGCAAAAAGACCTGGTAGGGACCCGGAAGCTTTTTGTGGACGTGGAGACCCGGAGCGAGCTGTGCGACGGCCAGACAGTATGCGATTTCCAAAACCGCTTGTCCAAAGCGCCGAACATGGACGTTTGCCTTGAGGTAGATTCCAAAGCGTTTCTCGACCTATTTATCCGCACGCTGCAGTCGTAGCGAAATCAGGAACAGGAGTACATGTGATGAAAAAACTGGGTTTGTATTTGTTGCTGCTGCCTGGACTGCTGTTTTTAACGCTGTTTATGGTCATTCCCATTGCAATGACGGTACTGTCTACGTTTTTCCAGGAAGGAAGCTTTACGCTTGAGGGCTATCTGCACTTTCTCGCCGACCCGTACTTCCTGAAGATCTTGTGGACAACCTTGCAGGTAAGCGTGGTAACGACGATTGCATGCATTCTGCTGGGCTTCCCGGCAGCCTACTATATCTCCAAGCTCGGACCGCGGAAAAAGGGAGTTCTGCTCGCGCTGGCGATCTTCCCGCTGCTGACCAGCTCTGTCGTCCGTTCGTTCAGTTGGATGATCATCCTTGGGAAAAAGGGGCTGTTGAACAGCTCGCTGCTTTCGCTGGGGCTGATCGAAAAGCCGCTGGAAATCCTCTATACGCCGAGCGCCATGATGATCGGCCTGATTCACCTGTTTCTCCCGCTGATCATCATCACACTGGTAGGGGTCATGGAAAATATCGATCCAGACCTGCTGAAAGCGGCAGAAAGCCTGGGTGCATCCAAGTTTACGGCGTTTCGCCAGGTGATCGTTCCTTTGAGTGTGCCGGGCTTGATCATCGGCAGCATTCTGGTCTTTGTGGGCAGCCTGACCGCCTACACGACACCGGCGCTTCTCGGAGGGAAGCAGCGGGTGATCTCGACGTTCCTTTATCAAAACGCGATTACCTTGAATGACTGGCATATGGCCTCCGTGATCGCCACGATCATGATTGCAATCACCTTTATCGTGATCGGGCTGATGAACAAACTGGCTACGAAACTAAATCCGAAGGGGTAAGAGGCATGCGGGAGAAAAATCGAGGGCTCGCCCTGTTTACGTTTTTAATCTTTCTCTTTTTGCTCGGGCCGTTGCTGATTATTTCGGTTACCTCATTCGAGCCCGGCACGGTGTTGAAATTTCCGCCTCAGGGTTTCTCGCTGAGATGGTATGAAAACATTTTTGAGGTAGAAATGTTCATGGAGACATTTAAAACCTCCATGATTGTGTCGCTGGCGGGAAATTTGCTGGCTCTGGCTTTGGGCATCCCGGCCGCTTATGCGCTGAGCCGCTTTCAGTTCAAGGGGAAGTCGCTTCTAAACGGCGTCTTCATCTCTCCCGTTCTGATTCCGGGAATCGTCATGGGATTTGCCATGCTCAAATACGTCATCATCACGTACCAACTGCCGATTTACGCGGGCCTTTTGGTCGGGCACACCGTATTGATGCTCCCGTTTATCATCCGGGTTATCGCATCCAGCCTGTCCAACTTTGATTTTGCCATCGAAGAGGCCTCGCTCAGTCTTGGGGCCGGACGGCTGGAAACCTTCTTCAAAGTCGTACTCCCCAACATTCGGTCGGGGATTATCGCGGCGGTCCTGATCGCTTTTCTCGAATCGTTCAACAATGTCGACATTTCCGTGTTCATGACGGGGCCAGGGGTCAGCACACTGCCGATCCAGATGCTGACGTACGTGGAGAACTACTTCGATCCGACGATCGCCGCCATCTCGGTATTGCTCATGATCATTACGGCTATCTTCATGTTCATCATTGAACGTCTCATGGGTTTGTCCTACTTTACCAAACGATAATGGAGGCATCAATTCATGGCATTGCTCACGCTGGAAAACGTATCGGTCGCCTATGAAAATCAGAACATCCTGGACAATTTCAGTTTGAATATCGAAAAGGGCCAGCTCATTTCACTCCTTGGTCCGAGCGGCTGCGGGAAAACGACGACACTGCGGCTGATCGCCGGGTTCCTGGAGGCCAAAGCGGGACGATTCCTGTTCGACGGCAAGGATTATACCCGTGTGCCGGTAAACAAGCGCAACTTCGGCTTTGTCTTCCAGAGCTACGCGCTGTTTCCGCACCTGTCCGTGTTTGACAATGTCGCGTTTGGACTTCGGCTGCGAAAGGTCAATCAAGCCGAAATCGACCAGCGCGTCCGCCACATTCTCGATGTTGTCAGCCTGAACGGTTTTGAAAAGCGCTTCCCCAAGGAGCTTTCCGGGGGGCAAAGGCAGCGTGTGGCGATTGCCCGCGCACTGGTCATACAGCCCGATCTGCTCCTGTTTGACGAGCCGCTGAGCAATCTGGACGCCAATCTGCGGGTAAACATGCGGGTGGAAATCCGCCGCATCCAGCAGGAGCTGGGCATTACAACGGTTTATGTGTCCCATGACCAGGAGGAGTGCTTCTCCATCTCCGACCAGGTGGCGATCATGAACAAGGGGATTATCGAACAGCTTGACGATCCGGCGACTATTTTCAAGTATCCGCGGACGGAGTTCGTCGCCCGGTTCATCGGCTTCAACAACTTCATCGACTTTGGCGAAAGAACGGAGCAGGACGGGGAGATCCATTTGACTGCAGGCAGCCATACGTTCCGGGCTGCCAAAAATCCGGGTACAGCCAACCATTCCGGGAAAAAAGGGGCGATCCGTCCGGACGACCTGGTGGTCAGCGCGGAAGAACCGGCCGATTCGGTACGAAATGTGTTGAAGGGCAAGGTGAAAGTAAGCACGTTTTTGGGCAGAAGCTATCAGTATGTCGTGGAGACCGACCTGGGCGATTTTACGGTCAATCAGGAAATGGATTCCCCTTATAAAGCAGGCCAGCCGGTCTATCTGATGTTTCCCAAAGAAAAGCTGGTTTTGGTCGACTAATCGTCAGCAGACAGGAGGGGTATCCATGCAGGTTGATCTGCTCATCTTGCAGGCAAACGTATACAACAGTTATTTCAAACGGTTCACGAAAGGCAATGTCGCCGTTCTGGACGGACGGTTTCTCTATATCGGGCAGCGCGGCGCGGAAAGCTTTGAAGCCAGGGAAGTGATCGACGCAAAAGGGCGCTACATGATTCCCGGCTTGGTCGATATCCATCTGCATATTGAGAGCACGATGGTGACGCCGGAGACCTTTTCGTTTGGGCTGATTCAAAACGGAGTGACGACGATCGTTCCCGAGCCGCATGAGATGGCCAATGTGTTTGGCATCTCTGGCATCCGGGAGATGATCCGGGCAAGTCAGAACTGTATCGTCGATATGTTTTACGCGATTCCCAGCTCGGTGCCGGCGACATCGATGGAGACGACCGGAGGGGCTGTGGAGATCGAGGACATCGACGAGCTGCTTCGTTCCGAGCGGATTATTTGCCTCGGCGAAATCATGAACTACGTCGACGTGATCACCGATCCGGATTGCAAGACCAATCGCATCCTGGAGCATATCCGCAGCCATTACCCGGATCTCGTCATCGAAGGCCACTGTCCGAAGCTGCTCGATCTCGACCTGCACCGCGTCATTTTCGCCGGTGTGGATTCCGATCACACCCACCAGACATTGGAGGGGATGGAGGCCAGAATGGCAGCGGGCATGTTCATCGAGATTCAGGAAAAGTCGATGACGGAGGAAGTAATGAGCTACCTCGTCACAAACGACGTATCCGAGCTGTTTTGCTTCGTCACGGACGATGTGATGACTGATTCGCTCTACCATCGCGGACATCTTAACCACATCGTCAAAAAGGCGATCCAGATGGGGATGGAGCCGGAGAAGGCGATCTATGCCGCCACGTTTACCCCGGCGAGAAGGATGAAGCTGCTCGACCGCGGAGCCATTGCGCCAAACAAGGTAGCCGATTTCATGCTGCTGTCCGATCTGCGCGAGCTGGCGATTGATGAGGTCTACAAGAATGGGAAAAAGGTATACGACAAAAATGAAGCATATCGCCAGCAGGTAGTGCCCAATCAGTTCCCGGCCCATTTTTATCAAAGTGTGCAGCTTTCGCCACTCACCGAGGAAGACTTCAAGGTGCGCATGGATGCGGATGCGGCCGATGGACGATACACCGCCCGGGTCATGCTGGTAAAAGACGGCTCCACCTTCACCGAGGAGCATCACGCCCCGGTCGACATCCGCGGGGGAGAGCTCTGCTGGCAGGAGAGCGGCTACGGTCTGATCGCCGTATTCGAGCGCTACGGCAGGAACGGCAACCGGGGCTACGGCCTGATCGGCGGCGACACCATCAAGCGGGGAGCTGTGGCCACTACCTACTCCCACGACAATCACAATTTGCTCGTAGTTGGGCACAATCCGCAAGACATGGTGATGGCAGCCAATCAAGTCATCCGCAACCAGGGCGGCTTCTGTGTGGTCGACAACGGAGAGGTGCTGGCCAATCTGCATTTGCCTGTAGGCGGGATTTTGACCGAGGAACCGCTGGAGAAGACGGCCAAAGAAGTGGAGGAGCTGCGCAAAGCGATGCTGTCGCTCGGCTATCGACACTACAACCCGATCATGTCCATCAGCACGCATTCCTTGCCGGTCAGTCCGGCCCTCAAGCTTACGGACCTCGGATTGATCGATGTAAACCAGGGCAAGGTTGTTCCGCTGCTGGTCCAGTAAGATTGTCAATACGGAACGAGAACGAATATAAACGGTATAACAAAAAACGGCCGCTGTATAGAAGACAGGGCCGTTTTTTCATGACCAGCTTTCCTTCTTTATATAAAACAACTGGCCAGCTCGTTCCAGTTCCTTGATTTGGACAAAAAAAGAACCGGCAGCGCTCAGATTGCGCCCGGTTCCGACAGGAAGGTGTATACTGCTGCTCGATCTCAGTTTATCGATTTCTTCACATTCATTCTGCTTTGCAACTGGACAATATACTTGTCCAGGCGCTGGCTCAGCTCTATTACTTCCCTATGTGAAAATCCCTTTTCGCAAGCCAGTTCGACCAATTGCCTTCGCAGCATTTCTGTGACCTCTATTAACTCTTTATCTTCTTCCTGGAACCCCTTCTCTTTTGGCTCGATCACCCTGAATATATACTTATCTGAATGGGGTTCAAATGTACTGCTTGTGTACGCTCTCTTGCTTGCAGCTACAGCTATACCAATACCCCCTTTTTTTGTAAGAACAATTATTTTAAATATAATCTGTTATGCGAAAAATGAGGGACTGACAAAAATTGTATAAAAGAAAAAAGCATCCGATTTGGATGCTTTTATTTTCCTACCCCATGATCGTATTGGATTACTGTTGGAGGTTTTTTTATGGTGACTTCTCCAGATACTCCATTGATGCCGATCCCTAACCCCAATACCAAACATACCGACAAAATAAAGCTCTTCATACCTTCCTGCTCCTTTCGTCTACAAGGGTTTGAAATGTTTTCTTTTGCTTGTCCGATGCGTGCTGAAGATGTGTCCAAAACAACCCAATGCATCGTTTGAAATAGTCGAAGTCTTTGGATGCATCGGACAAAACAAGGCAACGTAAGGTTTCGTCCAGGCCTGTGGAGTAATCGCCTTTTTTAAACAAGTATACCACTAATTGGTACAGAAAGTGAAGATGGAGAATTTTATCAACAGCATCTTGGTACTCTTCAAAACGTTTTATGTCTTCTGAAAACCGCTCCAACACAGATTCAACGGGAAAGCCGAACTCATTCGCAGATTTCATGATCGTTACCAGGCCAGGAAGCACCTCACTTGGATGTTCAGACAGGAAATCCAAATAATCGGGCAGCACTTCTATACTTCCTGTACTCATGGACAAGGTGTACGAATTAGCCAATGCCCATAATCGCAGTTTTTCAACCTCTGCTTCAGCTTCTTCATCAAGAAGCTCGAACCAGCTCAAATCGGCATAGCCGTTCGTATAATGCTTCGATTCCTCGTACCTTCCCATATTTTTTAATGCTACCGCTTTTAACAGAAAACCTTGTCCATAGTAAACAATCAAAGGGCGTTCCGTTTTTGGCAATTCGCTGGGCCTGTTGTTTTTTCGTCGGCGAAGCTCGTCCTCATAGACGATCATTGCCAGCTCCCTTAGTTCGTCAGCGTACTTCTCAACATCTTTCCACCTTCGTAGGGTGTAACATACATTTGCTAAATGCAGGAGAGCATCCAACTGGTAATCTTCAGCTAGCCGCTTGCGATAAGGCTCAAAACGAATGACAGCTTTAAAATCTTCCTCAGAGTTCGTTCCTTCCACCGCTCGGAACAGTCGATATTGGCTGATGACAAACTGATTTGAGTAGCTGTCCTTCTCGTTATCGATGACGAACTCGTAAAAAGGAACGGATTCTCTCCGTTTTCCACTCTCAAATAGCTGCTCTGCTACGGTAAATAGAATCGAAATGTTCTTAGGGTTATCCAGCAGCCGGGAAACGGCAGCATCGATACAATCTTGTCTGCCGATCTCCGCACAACGAACCAGATACGGAATCAAGCGCGGCCGTGAAATTTTCCCTTCGCCCAAACATTCTTCTGGATACAATTCGTACAACCATCCAGGAGGGTAACCAAAAGCTTCAGCCATCTTGTCGAGATGGCATATCGTTAAAGCACGCGGCGGATTGCCGTTTAAAATTTCGCTCAAACTTCCAGGGTTAATACCGGTCAATTCACTGAATTTACTTAGTGTATAGCCATTTTCCTTTAAGTTTTTTTCGATTTCTGACCGCAACGACCGTTTCAATGTCTCTTGCAGCCTCATGAGAAAATACCCCCTACTCCCCAATGGACAGATACTAGGTCCCCTCGCTCCGGTATGGAAAATCTCAATTTTCTAATATCCTTTATATTAACACACTACCCATAAAAAGGTAAAAATTTAAGCTGCAAAAAAAGTGTTAGGCAGCAAGCGATACTTTGGTATATATTGGTGAAGCAAGCCTTTTTACTTACATGGAAAAAATTCAATAGGGTAAAAGCTCTGGAATTATTGAAGGGCTTGCCATCAGGCGATAAGTCTACGTACTCATAAATTGGGTCTATTTTTTAACAGGAGTAAGACGATCGTTTCGCTGAGGGGAAAGTCATGTTTTCGCTCTACCTTCCAATAGGAGTAAGTAAACGGGTAAACCATCAGTGGGAAAGAAGAGGTGGAAGCAAAAGATAGGAGTGCAGCTATACGGAACCAACTACAGAAAGAGAGAGTGAAACCGCTGTGAAGATAGCCAAAGCCATAAAGGTGGCCATTGTTTTTTTCCTGTTGTTTTCTGTTCTGACCATAGGCAGCCTGTATATGCTGGCCGAATCGATTCAAAAACAGGATCGGGCAGTCGAAATGCAAATGGAAGCAAAGCAGCTCGGTGACGAATTGCTCGACTCCAGCGAATACTTGACCAATGAACTCAGGAACTACGTCCAATCCCGCGATAAAGAAAATTATGATAACTACTGGCGGGAGGTTAACGAGGCCAAGACTCGGGAAAGAGTCCTCGAACGAATGACGGAAATGCACGTTCCGGAATACCTGGTGGACAAGGTAGAACAAGCCAAGCAAAGCTCCGATGTTTTGGTCGGGCTTGAAAAAAGGATATTCCAGCTGACAGAAGCCGGAGAGTATGAGCTGGCACTCAAGGTTTCGTTCGGTGAAGAATACAAACAAAAGAAGCAAATGGTCATCGAGAAGCTGGAGGAATTCCAGCAGGAGCTGGATGCATGGGCCACGGATCTGGCGGACAGCATGACCAATCAAATGTATTTGTTCATGTGGGTAACGATTGCCCTGGTGGTCATTATGGCACTCAACTCGATAGGAACGATTCTCTATTTGTATCGGAAGGTAAAACCTCTATCGGTCGTAACGGAGACAGCCGATCTCATCGCATCCGGCAACCTTCGCGTACCGGATTTGTCTATTAGCGGAAAAGACGAGGTTGCTCAACTGAGCCAGTCCGTAGGGAAGATGGCGAAAAGCCTGCGGGAAGTCATCAGCGTTGTCAGTGACTCCAGCGATAAAATCGCTTCCTCCTCCAATGACTTGCTGATGAGCTCGGAGCAAACCGCTCAAGTGGCCAACCAGGTAGCGAGCGCCATGCAGGAGATGGCGACCGGTGCCGAGCGTCAAGCGATCGGGGCGCAGACGAGCAGCCAATCGATCTCCGAAATGGCGGAGGGGATCAGACGGATTGCCGAGTCGTCCAACTTCGTATCGGTCTCGTCCCAAGAAGCTTCGGAGCAGGCCGTCGAAGGCAGCAGCTCCGTCGAGAACGTAGTCAACCAGATGAAGCTGATCGATTCGAGTGTGGCTCAGACGGCAGAAATCGTCAAAGAACTGGGTGAGCAGTCCAAGGAAGTCGGGCAAATCGTCGAGGTGATCACGGCGATCTCGACGCAGACCAATCTGTTGGCGCTGAACGCAGCGATTGAGGCGGCCCGCGCAGGCGAGCATGGAAAAGGATTTGCGGTTGTAGCCGATGAGGTACGCAAGCTGGCCGAGGACTCCAAGCAGTCGGCGGAACAGATCGCCATGCTGATCAGCAACATTCAGGCCAGCACGGAACAAGCCGTCCAGCAGATGCAAAAGGTAGCCCGGGTCGTAGAAGACGGTACACTTGTCGCCAATGTCGCGGGAGAGTCCTTTGAGCGCATCCAACGCTCCATTCAAAAGGTGTACGAAGAAATCCACGAGGTATCCAGCTCTGCGGAGCAGCTTTCCGCCAGCTCGGAGCAAGTGGACGAGGCCGTAAAAGAAGTGCTGAATCTGGCAGTCGAAGCGTCGTCTCAAGCCCAAAGCGTAGCCAGCTCCTCTCAGGAGCAATTGGCGACAAATGAGGAGATTGCCGCTTCCACGGCGTCCTTGCATCAGTTGGCCGATGAGCTGAAAAGGACAATGCAAAAATTTGCTTTATAGAAAATAAATGTATGATAAAAGGTGCCCCCAAGCGGTGCACCTTTTTTATCAGCCGGGAGCTGGCGTGCACTTCTTTTCTTTACTATTCCTTACAGCTGTCTCTATAATAACAGTCAGTACGTTTTAAAAATCTGTACTACAAGGATGTTAGACAACCATGCAACAAACGAATACGTTTCAGGAAAAACTCCGTCAGCTTTTCGTAGTGCTGCTGCCGATTCTGGTTACGCAGCTGGCTTTGTTCAGCATGACGTTTTTTGATACGGTCATGTCCGGAAAGGCAAGCCCGGTTGACCTCGCGGGGGTTGCGATCGGCTCCAGCCTGTGGACGCCTGTACAGGCCGGTCTGACAGGAATTTTGCTGGCCGTCACGCCGATGGTGGCGCAGATGGCGGGAGCGATGCGAAAGGATCAAGTGCCGTTTACCGTCATGCAGGCGCTGTATTTGTCTGTTGTCATCGCGATTGGGGTCGTCATACTCGGCGCGCTGCTGCTCGGTCCCATACTGGACGGGATGAGTCTGGAGACGGAAGTTCGCCATATTGCCTACTACTATCTTGTGGCAATCTCGTTTGGCATTATTCCTTTGTTTGTCTATACCGTTCTCAGATGCTATATAGATGCACTGGGCATGACCAGAGTGACCATGGTCATTACACTGATGTCGCTGCCGATCAACGTCGCGCTCAACTACGTCATGATTTTCGGTTACTTCGGTTTTCCGCGGCTGGGCGGTATCGGTGCCGGATTGGCCTCGGCCATTACTTACTGGATCATCGTCTTGATCAGTCTGTACGTGGTGCACCGGGTAGAACCGTTTGTGGAATACGGCATGTTCAGCAAGTTTTACCGCGTCTCGATGGCTGCCTGGAAGGAGCTTCTCAAGCTCGGCGTTCCGATCGGGTTTTCTATCTTCTTCGAGGTCAGCATTTTCGCCGCCGTTACGCTTTTGATGAGCGAATACAGCACGATCACCATTGCCGCCCACCAGGCAGCGATGAACTTTGCCTCCTTCATTTATATGGTGCCGCTCAGCATCTCCATGGCACTGACGATTGTGGTCGGTTTTGAAGTGGGGGCAGAGCGGTTCCGGGATGCGCGTCAGTACAGCTACATGGGCATCACTACAGCCGTGGGAATGGCCTCGCTGTTCGCTGTAGGCCTCTATTTCTTCAGTGAACAAGTGGCAGGGTTCTACACCAATGACCCGAGCGTTCTGGAGCTGGCCCAGCATTTCCTGATGTATTCCATCCTCTTCTTGCTGTCCGATGCGGTAGCCGCACCGATTCAGGGAGTGCTCAGGGGGTACAAGGATGTGACGGTGACGTTTATCGTGGCCCTTGTATCGTATTGGGTAATTGGTCTGCCGCTCGGGTTTGCGCTGGCCCAGCTGACGTCGCTGGGAGCCTTCGGATACTGGATCGGACTCATTACAGGCCTGGCGGCGGGAGCGATCTTCCTGTTTGGCCGTCTCCTGTCATTGCAGAAGCAGAAAATCAGAGGAACCTAGCGAGCTTCATACCGATTTTCGCTTCGGCGGGATGCCTTCTACAAGGCGTTCCGCTTTTTGTATGAAGAAACCGGGGCGCGTTTACAATAGGGAAGGAAGATGTCCCGAAATTTTTCTCCAATTTTTACGAAAAAACGTTTATACTTTCTACAAGGCTTTTCATGTTAGAAAACCTTACATTGACATAGAGAGGAGGAGAATGATGATGGCTTATGATTTTTTGGTGAAACTGGGCATCGCCATGTTTTTAGGCCTGCTGATCGGTGTGGACAGACAGCTCAAGCACAAGCCTCTGGGGGTAAAAACCAGCATGGTTATCTCGGTAGCCAGTTGTCTGATCACGATTGTGTCGATCGAATCCGTTCACCGATTCTCCTTGCCCGGACACACCAATATGGACCCGATGCGCTTGGCTGCACAAATCGTCAGCGGGGTCGGTTTCTTGGGCGCGGGGGTGATTCTGCGGAGAAGCAACGATGTGATCTCCGGCCTCACGACAGCGTCCATGGTATGGGCAGCCTCTGCCCTTGGGATCGCAGTTGGCTCGGGCTTTTACTTTGAAGCCGTTTCGGCCACGATCCTGATCATTTTGGCGATTAATCTGTTTCCGCTCATCTTGAAATGGGTAGGCCCGAGCACGTTGCGGCAAAGGGATCTGGCCGTCAAGATCATCGTTGAGGGGGAAGGAGACCTCGATACGATTTTCAAACAAATCAAGCGTATGAACATGAGTGTGAAGCGGGTAAAGGTCAAGGATGTGGAGCAGGGCCACCAAAAGCTCGAAATGGTGATTTCTGCCGAGGATGATACGTACACGACAGATATTTACCGCTCCCTGAAAGAAGTCGACCATATTGTGTCGGTAGAAGTGGAAAGCAGGGAGTAAAGTGGAAAGCACGAAGTAGAGAAAAAAGTGGACTTTTAAAAACGGCGCGGCTCCTCCAACGAGATGGAGCGAGCAGAACATTTTTAAGCACCCAATGCGGTGCTTTTTTTCTGGAAGTTCCGACCTTCTCTTGTTTTGTCTCAAACACTTTCTATACACTAATAGAAATAACAGGATAAAAACTCAGAAGAGAAGGTGAATTCTCTTTGTTGCACCAAGCTGAAGAAGTCTTGCAAAACTATTTTGGATACACTGCCTTTCGCGAAGGACAAAAAACGATTGTCGCGAGTCTTCTTTCCGGCCACGACACTTTGGGCATCATGCCGACCGGGGGCGGAAAGTCGATCTGTTATCAGGTGCCGGCCCTTTTGTTTGACGGAGTCACGATTGTCATTTCCCCGTTGATTTCTTTGATGAAGGACCAGGTGGACGCGCTGGTCAGCATGGGGATCGCGGCTGCGGAGATCAACAGCACGCTGGATTCCTCTGAGGTGCGGGACAGGATGAGAAAAGCCCGGGAAGGGACGTACAGGCTGCTGTACGTAGCCCCGGAGCGTTTGGAAACGGAGAGCTTTTTATCCCTTGCAAGCGAGCTGCCGATCTCCATGGTAGCGGTCGATGAGGCGCATTGCGTCTCCCAATGGGGGCATGATTTTCGCCCGAGCTATCTCGCGATTTCCCGCTTCATCCAAGCGCTGCCCGTCCGGCCTGTAGTCGCTGCCCTGACGGCTACGGCTACGCCCGAGGTCACCGAGGACATCAAAAGACTGCTCACGCTGCAGGATGAGCGCGTCTACATCAGCGGGTTTGGCCGGGACAACCTCCACCTTTCCGTGCGAAAGGGGGAAGACAGGCGCCGGTTTATCCTCGATTACCTGGAGGCAAACCGGCAGCAATCCGGGATCGTCTACGCATCTACGCGCAAAGACGTCGATGCGCTGTATGAATTCCTCGATGGGCGGGGCTTTTCCGTCACCAGGTACCACGCCGGTCTGTCCGAGGCGGAAAGGGCCCGCAATCAGGACGCGTTTCTCTTCGACGACGCCAAGGTCATGATCGCCACCAACGCATTTGGCATGGGCATCGACAAGTCCAATGTCCGGTACGTCATTCACTACAGCATGCCGAAAAACCTGGAGGCCTACTACCAGGAGGCGGGCCGCGCCGGACGGGACGGAGAGCCGAGCGAATGCATCCTGCTCTTTCATTCGCAGGATATCCAGACGCAGATGTTCTTCATCGAGCAGAATCCGCTCGGGGAAGAGAGAAAAGAGCACGAATACAAAAAGCTGTACGCCATGATCGATTACTGCCGGACGCCGCGCTGCCTGCAGCAGTACATCGTAAGGTACTTCGGCGACCACTCGGCGCCGGAGTGCGGCAAATGCGGCAACTGCACCAATGACGCTGAGCTGGCCGACGTCACGCTGGAGGCCCAGAAGGTCTTTTCCTGCGTCAAGCGGATGCGCGAGCGTTTCGGGGCTTCACTCGTCGCCCAGGTACTGAAGGGCTCCCGCAACAAAAAGGTGCTGCAATTCGGCTTTGAAAAGCTGCCGACCTACGGCCTGATGAGCGATTACACGGAAAAGCAGATCGTCGACCTGATCGAGCTGTTTATCGCCGAGGGCTACCTGCGCGTGACGGAAAGCAAGTACCCGACCCTCGCCCTGGGCGACAGGGCACTGCCTGTGCTCAGAGGGGAAGAGCAGGTGTGGCAAAAGGTGCTCATCCGTCCGGTCAAGCGTGAGGAGGACGACGAGCTGTTCGAGCGCCTGCGACAGCTTCGCAAAGAAATCTCGCAGAAGGAAGGCGTGCCGCCGTATGTCATTTTCCACGACAGCACCTTAAAGGAGCTGAGCCAGCTTTGTCCGACTGATAGAGAGACGATGCTGACCGTGAAAGGGGTTGGGGCGGCCAAGTTTGAGAAGTACGGCCAGGCTTTTTTGGATTGTCTGCAGGATTATGCGCAAGCAAAGGCGGGAGTAGGTTCGCAATAATTTATTCGCAACAGGCGGGATTGACGGCTATAAGGATATTTTGACTATGAAACTTCAGTAAGAAACAGTGTTAAACATCGTTTCATACTGATCTTTCAATTACAGGATAAAAAACTGCCGTGCAAACGGTAGTTTTTTGTTTTTTAGCGCAGTGAGCCGGAGCAAACCGTACCGCCTCCAGGCATTCCGGCTTTTCCAAAACCCCGGGTGTCCAGTACTAATCGCAGAGCGAGTTAAGCCATATTTGACAGAGCAAGAGCACGCAAACTTTGTAAAGAACAGGGAAGCCGGTACCACTATAAATTAAAGGATGGAGGGACAGATCAAGCGATAAGGGGAAATATGCCGATAGGGCCGGAGCCAAGCGACCGAGCAAAAAAAGAACGCAGAATAATCTCTGCGTTCAGGCTGTCGAGAA
>NZ_RHHO01000015.1 GCF_003710865.1 Brevibacillus borstelensis
CAAAAATCTTGACAGACCCAAGTGATCCAGGACAAGAAAGTGACGATCTTCGTGTACACGATGAATACGTTCTTGATCATTTTATTTTATATGCTTTTGCTGGATAGCGCGGAGTATGTATATCCGATCCTGTTGAGCAGTACTCTGCTCATTCTTTATGTAGGCTACGAAGTATACAAATATCATCAATTTGTAAGCGAGATCGAGGACGGAGGGAAGAGTCCGGACTACGCCAAGCATGTCTCGAATCACAAAGACAAGCTTGTTTTTCAGACGCTCTCCAAACTCCATCGTCACTATAACGCAAGGCTTTATGATAACAAAGTCAAACAGAACAATAAAAATGCCTTGTTTTCACAATGGATCCACAACATGAAAACATCGGTTTCCGTCATCCACCTGGCTTGTGAAATCGGACTTGCGGAAAGAGAAAATGATGAGTATTTGGAAGACATCAAGGAAGAGAATGAAGGATTGAAAAAGAACCTGGAGGAAGCTCTGAACTTGCTTAGAATCGAAGAGTTTTCCAGGGATTTTATCGCTCAGCGCATGCCGTTGAAGCAACTCGTCTATCAAGCCTTGAACGAAAGAAGAAGAGAAATCAGGTATAAAGGAATCGAACCGATTGTGGATATACCGGAAGAATTTGAAATCTTGACCGATAAAAAATGGGCACAGTATATGCTTGAGCAAGTCCTGTCAAACGCCATCAAGTATTCCATAGCAGAGCGGAGCGAATCAATCATGATTCGCGCAAGAAAAGAACGGGACAAGGTGATTCTATCGATTATTGATGAGGGGATTGGGATTGACGAAAAGGATCTCCATCGCGTATTTGATCCATTTTTTACGGGAGATGGCGGGAGACGGGACAGAAATGCCACAGGAATCGGGCTTTATATGGTCAAGCTTATTTCGGATCGATTGGGACATCACATTCACATTCAATCACAAAAGAATAAAGGAACGACGGTCGACATCGGTTTTCTTTCAAAACTGTAAGACTTTGAGAGCAAAATCGATATTTTGTTATCCATTCCTCCTATAAACTTCTGCTTAGAACAGAACAAACGTTGCGTATTGGAGGTTTTCTTTCTGATGGAAGTATTAAAAGTAAATGACCTGTCAAAAGTGTACAACTCGTTTAAAGGAGCCAAAGAAGTTACGGCTTTGCATGGAATAAACCTCAGTGTGAGGAGAGGCGATTTTGTTGGCATTATGGGGCCGAGCGGTAGCGGCAAAACCACTTTGCTGAATTTGCTGTCTGGTATCGATCAATGCACGTCGGGAGAAATCTTTATCGAGGACAAAAACATCACAAACCTGTCGAAGGAGGAAATGGCGCTTTTTCGGAGGCACAGTGTAGGCTACGTATTTCAGGACTTTAACTTGCTGGACAGCCTGACGATCTCGGAAAACATCTCCCTTCCCTTGATACTGGACAAGATCGACCCGGCAACAATTAACGGAAAAGTTCAGGAGCTTGCAGCATTTTTCGAAATCGAGCATATCCAAAATAATTATCCTTATCATATATCGGGTGGACAAAAGCAAAGAGCAGCTGTAGCCAGAGCGTTGATCAATGACCCCGCCATCGTATTCGCCGATGAACCGACGGGAAATCTCGATTCAAAATCCTCCAAAAATATTATGAATACGCTGAAAAAGATCAATGAAGAAAGAAACAGCACGGTTTTCATGGTCAGTCATGACCCCTTTGCTGCGTCTTTTTGCAAAAGAATCATTTTTATCAAAGATGGAGCGATCAAGATGGAAATCGCATCGAGTGGCGACAGAAAGGAATTTTTTGACCGCATCCTGGAAGCTGAAAGCATGATTGGGGGAGAGCTCCAATGACGTTTTCCGCGATTGTATATAAAAATTTGAAGTACAACCTCGCCCGTTATATCTCCTTTTATCTCGTAAACAGTTTTATTGTCGCTGTTCTATTTATGTATGGAACCTTGTTTTTTAACGACAGCATCCCGGACAACACGAAAAGTGTGTTCAATTTTTCGTTTGTGGCGATCGTGCTGTTCTGTATCGTTTTTATCTCCTACACGCAAACGTATTTTGTAAAATTCCGAGGAAAAGAATTTGGCGTCTATTTGACATTGGGGATGACTGCCAGAGACCTCAAAAAGATGACGCGACGAGAAAATATCATCATTATCTCCATCTCATTGCTAACCGGAATTACGGCAGGATTGCTTTTTTCGAGGATGTTTTACCTGATTCTGGGCAAATTGCTGAAAACTATCGAATACAGCATCGGCTTTGATTCTTTTTTGCTGACGATCGGTGTCTTTTTGCCGATTTATATCATCAGCACATTTTTTACAGAGAGATATTTGACCAAACTGTCCATCATTGAAGTCATTCAATCCAGCTCGAAAAAAGAAGTAGCCACTGCCAATCCCTTCGTCGGCTTGGTATCTATCCTGTTATTTGGACTAGCCTTGTACCTATTGCCGAAAATTTACACGGATGAAATCTTTGATGGTAGCAAGGCGATGCTTGCGCTTTGTGCAATAGTGGTATTAGCTAGTCCATTCTTCATTTTCGGTACATTGATCAGCACATGCCAATTGTTCATTCGTAAATTTCCGAGGGTGTACAATAACAACTTGCTGGTTCTGTCTAATCTTGCACACCGTTTTTTATCCTACCGGACGATTCTTTACGTGGTTTCCCTCATGGTGTCACTGGGTGTTTTTCTGATCGGAGTCGGTTACACGATCCATAAAAATACCGTTACATTCAATGATTTGGAGAGACCGTATGACTTCATGTTCGTTGAAGATGGTATATACAATCATGTTTCGCCAGATGAGATGCGGGAAGTCATTGAAGATAGCGGCGGAAAGATCGAGAAATATGCGGTCTTGGAGTATCTTTCCTTACCGATTTACAAAATGAAGGATGGCAAAGTGAAAACGGGTGAGCGTACGTATTTCAACGGTGTCCTTGTTAGCGAAAGGAATTACAACAAGCATATGGCTGCAAACAAGGACGTAAAACAAGGCAGCATGCTGGATGTATTTCTTGATGGCGGAGAGATTCAAACGAAACCTGCTGAAGATGTCATGTTTTTGATGAATAAAAAAAGCGTGCAAAGCCCAGGCACATCATTCGATGAGGCGAATATAACAATGAGCTCTTCAGACTTCTTTCGTCAGGTCGACCCTGCCGATGTATTTACCGTCTCGAAAGATCGGATTCAAAGTGATATGGCTCAGTTTGCAAATTTAGAGTATACCAATGCGTATTCAACGTATCACATCTATGTAGTCGATGATGCAGACTATGAAATGATCCGCAGAAAGAGCGGCTATCCCGATACTTCCAAGTATCATTTGATCAACCTCGCCAGCGGTGATAAAAACAAGATATTTGCTGAGATGCTCCGCACTTTGCGGGAAGCGAATCACGCTGATGAGTCCATCTGGAAGGACAAAACCTTTTTGGGTGGACCGAAAAACGAAAGGACCTTGCTGGAAGCATATCGCCCTTTCTCCAAGGCCGAGAAAGTAGAAATAGATGTACAAATAAATGGCGTCTTTTACTTCTCCATGGCGTTTTTGGGAGCGTTGCTCCTGATCTCCTCAAGTATTGTGCTGTTCTATAAAATTGTTACAGATATTGCGGAAGAAACGCAGAGAATCACGATACTGAGAAAAATCGGGATCACCAACCGCGAGATGACGCAAAATCTGACGAAACAGTTGAAATTGATCTTTTCGGTACCAGCCATCTTTGGTGTTGCTATGGCTTTGTACTATATCGCATTGGTGAATACCAACTACTCAAAAATCCATTATACGATGCTGCAGGCGTTGTATGTGGTGGCCGTGTACCTTTTCTTGCAGGTTCTTTTTTACTTCGGGTTAAAGAGAAAGTATCTTTCCAGTCTAAACGACTAGTCAAATTCTGCCGTTCTGGCTGCCTGAAGAAGGCTCTTTCAACTTTCCAGCGTGAATGAAAGTTGAAAGAGTCTCTTGCTTATCTGCACTCTTCCTGTTCCCAAATAGCCAAGAGGGGTTCCTTACATCACCATGATTTGGTATGGGACTGCCTTTTTCCTATAGACAAGTGGAAACGAGAATGGTAGAAAAGAGAGAATAAGCAAGTCCTTTCGTTCAACGGGAGAGGGAAAGAGAAATAAATCCTGAGAAATTATCATAAGATGCAAGATGGCGTGAGCTTGAAGCCGGTTCCTCCTGTAGGGTCATTTACTCGGTCAAGTAGTCCGAATATTCAATTTTGCAGAAAGAAGGTGAAGCTTATGGATACACACGTGATGCCCGTCTTCGGACAATGGATGGCATTCGCACAATCTCCCCCTTATGCGTCCTGAAGAGGACAACCGAAAATAGGGGCTGACCACCCCAACACAACAGGGGGAACCAATCATGATAAAGAAGTTTTTTTCAAGCCCGGTAACGGTTCAGTATGCCGTTTTCATGCTGGGCCTGGCTGTGATGGGCTTTGGAATCGGGATGATGATCGAAGCGAAACTCGGTGTGGCTCCGTGGGATACATTGCACATTGGATTGCAAAAGACATTTGGACTGACCATCGGCAGTTGGTCGCAAATCGTTGGAGCGCTCATCATACTCGCGTCTTACGTAATCGGAAAGATCAGGCCAAACGTGGGCATGTTTTTAAACATGTTTTTCTTCGGGCTGTTCATTGACTTATTCTTGTGGCTGGAATGGATTCCTACCGGAGAAACCTTGACGGAGCGCGTCGTCTTGTTCGCGGGCGGGCTTCTGATCTATACGTTCGGAACAGGGATGTACATTTCGCCGCGAATCGGGGCCGGACCCCGCGACAGCTTTATGCTGGCGCTGCATGAACGAATGGGCTGGGGGATCGGCAAAGTCAGGGTCGGGATCGAATGTACAGTTGCGCTCGTGGGCTTTCTCTTGGGAGGGCCGGTTTCGATCGGTACACTGGTGACGGCAGTAGCGATCGGGCCGTTGATCAAGCAGTTTATCCCGATGTGGGAGCGAATGATGGCCGTCCCGTACGGAAGAGCGCCAAAGAAAACAGCGGTTTAACCTGGCACAAAGCAAAACCACCACGCAAGCATTTCGTTTCCGTGGTGGTTTTTTTAAAAATACGGTTTGATGGTCGAAAGGAGAGATGTACGATGAAAGTGGCAGCACTTTATGACATCCATGGCAATTTGCCAGCCCTACACGCTGTGTTGGATGAGCTTGAAGACGTGAAACCGGACTTGCTTGTCATTGGGGGAGATATCGTCTCTGGGCCAATGCCTGCACAGACGCTCGAGCGTCTTTTCCGGCTGGAAACAAAGGTCCGCTTCATACGTGGCAACTGTGATCGCGAAGTCGTCATGGCTTTTGACGGTGAGCCGCTTCGTCCCGGAATGTCAGCGAAGGGGCGTGAAAAGACGGAATGGGTCGCCAAACAGTTGACACGCGCTCAGCGCGATTTTTTGTCGCAGATGCCGCAACTGTTTGTCCAATATATCGAAGGGATTGGGGAGGTATTGTTCTGTCATGCGACCCCGCATAGCGACGAGGTGATTTTTACACCGCTCACGCAGCAGGAAAGGCTGGACGCTATCTTTCAGGGAGTTGAGCAAGGAACGGTTGTTTGCGGGCACACGCATATTCAGTTTGAACTGCTTGCCGGAAAAACTCGCGTCATCAATGCAGGAAGCGTGGGTATGCCCTATGCCGACCAGCCCGGTGCCTATTGGCTGCTGCTTGGCCCGAACGGATGCGAGTTTCGGCGGACGGCTTACGACGTAGAAGCGGCCGCAAGCGAAATTAGAAGAAGTGACGATCCACAAGCCCATGAGTTCGCAGAGGAGAATGTCGTCCAGGTCCCCACGGCTGCTCAAGCAATGGAAGTGTTTGAGCGTATGTCTGGATAGCCGCTTTTTTAGCGAGGCATGAAAGCGCAAAGGGGTGTGTCCGGCGCTGCACATTGAGCATTTTTTCGATAAGGCATTGATATCGGAATGGGAAGGGCTGCAAAAGCCAGACCCGGCGATTTTTCTTCGGGCGCTTGCAAAGCTTGGCGTTCCGGCAGAAGATGCTCTATTTGTAGGGGATCATCCGGAGAACGATGTCAGAGCCAGCCGGGCTGTCGGAATGAAGGCGGTTTGGAAGAGAAATGAACAGTTTGAAACTGTAGCAGAGGCGGATGCTGTCATTGACGATTTGGGGGAGCTAATCCATATTGTATGGCACGATCATGTTCACCCCTTATTTCCGTATAGATGATCACAAACGCCCAACCCTGCATTTGACATGCTGCCCCCTCCCATCAGGGGAAACCTATTCTTCCTGACGAGGGGGCTGGAGCATGCTTTGCAGCGCTTTTCCAAATAAATCGGGAGGAGCGGCGTTTTCCACAATAGAAGAAAAGATAGCCATGCCATTTTCCAGCGACAATAGAGTCCACGCCATTTCTTCCGCAGATAAAGACGCCTCGCAATGCTCCTTTGCCATCATTTCCTCGATTGTCTTTGAGAGTTGTTCTGCCGATTCCAAGATCATGCTCGACCACTTCTGGCGAACCGATTCCTCTCGCATCGCATATAAAAGAAATTCCATGTTCAGCATGCTCCAGGTCCGGGTTTGCTGTCTGGCTGAATGGAAATAGCGGTTCATCGTCTCATGAAAATGCTCAAGTGAAGGCTGTTGGCTAATAATTTTATGGATAGTGTGCACATGCAATTTCATTTGCTGTTCCAATATAGCAAGAAACAGCTCTTCCTTGGACTGAAAATGGGCGTAAACGGCTCCTTTGCTAAACCCGGCAAACTCCGCGATTTTATCGACAGAGGCCCCGTGAAAACCGAGCTGGGCAAAAGTCTTCGCTGCCGATTCCAGAAGCAATTGCCGTGTTTCCTGCTTGCGCTCCTCTTGGGTCAATCGTCGTCTCGTCACCGCTCGTCCTTCCTTTCTTGACTGCCGTCCCATATACTATTAATATACCGATTAGTATGTAAATTCCAATGAGTATATAAGGAAACATCTGTATTTTTCTACTTTAAATCGTTATTTGCAGCGTCTTTCGGGATAGTCATTTCCCATTTGGCAGGTACTGGTGTGTGCCAATTGTTTGAACTCGCAACATAATGAATGATAAATTGATATACTAGGTAGGAGTAAAAAGAGCTGGTCACATTTCGGGTAGATTAGAAAAGGAAGATAGGGAAAATGCAAAAGGACGAAAAAATCGATACGAACATACAACAAGCCCTCTCAACGGCTCCGAAACAGACATTGTCAAAGATTTTGGCGCAAACCGTGAAGACGGGGATTATCAAGTCGAATTTGATTCCGATGTTTGCGGGATTGACATTGGCCTTATATACGTACAAGATCAGCCCGTTTGAAAAGCTTCCGGAAATCATCTTGGCTTTCGTCGGTTCGAGTCTGGTAATGGGGGCGGCGGGGGCTTTTAATAACCTGTATGACCGCGACATTGACTCTGTGATGGAGAGGACCAAAAACAGACCTACTGTAACAGGGGAAATAGAGCCGAAGACGGTATTGTGGCTGGGGATTGTCATGACGATCCTGGGACTGGCGGCTCTCGCATGGACTACTCCGCTTGCGGCATTGCTGGGGTTTTTGGGACTGTTTTTTTATGTCGTCCCTTATACGATGTGGACGAAACGAAGGACGATCTACAATACAGAGGTGGGAAGCATCTCTGGAGCAGCTCCTCCGCTCATCGGGTGGGCAGCGATTCATCCGGATATCACGCATCCGGCGATCCTGGGCCTCTTTGTGATCATGGTAATTTGGCAAATGCCCCATTTCTATGCAATCGCGATCCGCAAGCACGATGAGTACAAGGCAGCGAAGGTTCCCATGCTGCCTGTAGTCAAGGGCGTCCGCAGAACCTATATCCAAACGAATGTGTATTTGGTCGTATTGATCGCGACCAGCTTTCTGCTTGGCTCGCTTAGCCTCGGACTGATGCTGGTGGCTCTTTTGTTGAGTGTCGCATGGCTGATTTTAAGTGTGTATGGCTATAAAAAAATGGACCCGGAGAAGTGGGCAAAATCGCTGTTCCTGTTTTCACTGCTGCACATGACCGTCTTGTTTTCTACCGTGATTCTCTATTCGCTGGTGGGCGTCTTTCTGGAATTGTAAGCATACCAGTCCGACAAATTCATATGTTGGCGGGTATTCGCAATGGCAAAGGCAGGCTCTGAAAAGGGGCTGTCTTTTTCTATTCCCGGATAAAAATTGAGCTGCCCGATATAAAGAGAAGGACTTAGGCAGCAGAATGGACAAATAGTAAGTATTCCCTGGCGGACTGCAACTATGGAAGGCAGCGGCTGCGCGAGCAACATGCCAGAGGGGATGCAAAAGAGTGGCTGATTCCCCCAGGCCAAATCCGCGCCCTTGATGGTTCGGCACAAGCCGTCGTACCAAAGCTGGGCGGCTTGTGCCTGTAGCCTTTCGTACAAGAGGCTGGATCGCCTATTTCGGCGCTTCTTTTCCCGCATCCTCGGATTCTTTGTCCAGATTGGTCCGAATGCCAATGATTGGACCTTGGGGAGGCGGGGCGATCACGCGGTCGGTCAACTGTTTAAAATCGGGCAAATGGTCCTCGCGGTGTGTGTCGATGGGGAACAATCCTCCTTTCATGTATGGACAATGAATTTGGACTTAGTATATCCAAAGCAAGGCTGTCCATTTAGAACAAAGGGAGAGTAGCTGGATTGTCGGTCTTCTTGTGGGGGCCAGTTAAGTACGGGAGGAAGACAATGAATATAAAAATAGCGGAACTGAAGGACGCTCACGGAGATTACCGCGTGGATAGCATCGATGGCAGCTTCCTCGTTGATTCCGAGCTTGTCCTATCCGTAACCGATGGGCGAATCGGGTATACAGTCAGAGAAGTGCCTGCTTATCAGAAAAGCTATTTGGAAGAGGAAGACGTGGACTATTCCGAATACATCGGCAATCCCGATCAAATCATCTATGTCGCACTGGCAGACGATAAAGTCGCGGGCCTGATTGTGTTGAAGCGGAATTGGAACCATTTCGCTTATATAGAAGACATCAAAGTAGACAAAAGCTGCAGAAGGTTTGGTATCGGCCGCAAATTAATCGAGCAGGCCGTGCTTTGGGCGAAGGCGGGCGGAATGGCCGGCATCATGCTGGAGACGCAAAGCAACAATGTAAACGCATGCAAATTTTACGAGAGCTGCGGCTTTGTCATAGGCGGCTTTGATTTTTTTGTGTATAAAGGCATTCCCGAAAGCAGCGGCGAGACTGCGCTGTACTGGTACCTTCATTTTGATCGGGAGCGAACAAATCGCCATGGAAAGGAATGAGAATATGGCTGTAGTGCCTTATTTTTCGCAATGGGAATCTCGGGAGCTGGTGCCGGATTTTTTGTCCGGGCGCATGCTTCCTGCCGATGACCCCCTGTGGCATCTGTCCGGCGCCTCCAACCGGGAGGAATATGCGACCTGGAGCGCTCACATCTGCGGCATGGCCTGCCTGAAAATGCTGCTCGCCCATCGGCAAAAGCAAATCATTCCAACCATCGAGTTAATGAAACAATGCCGGGAATACGGAGGGTATGTCGAGAACGGGGACGGGACGATCAAAGGCTTGTTCTACCGTCCCTTTGTTTCCTTTGTCGCGGACAAATTCGGGCTTGCAGCCGAGGTCAAGGAGCATACACCGATTGAAGAGATCGGCGAATTGCTCGATCAAGGCCAAGTCTTCTTTGCTTCTGTCCACCCGAGTATCCGCACGCCTGAGGTGACGCCGCCCCGGCAAGGCGGGCATCTGGTGTATGTATTTGGCGGCAATGCTCAAACCCGGGAGGTCGTTTTTCACAATCCATCCGGGGACACGCCCGCCAGTCAGGAAAATGTCCGGTTAAGCCTCGAGGTCTTCGCCCGTTTTTACGCCGGGCGGGGGGTATTGATCAAGCCTTCGCAATAAAGGTAATAGAAATGGATAGAGCTTCAGTTGATGCCTGAAACTCTATCCATTTTTTGTTTGTTTCAGCTAAACTTGTTTACTGCAAAATTCATACGGAGGGACAGTCCGGGATTTGCTCTCCGGCGCCAATGCGTCGGTCGCCTGCGTTTTTATTTCGCCAATTCCAGAGCTATGGCCGCGGAATCCGCTTCGGAGTACACATAGTCTGCGGCGGTCTGGCACTCGGTACCGTCCCAGCCTTTCTCCACAGCGATCCGGTAATAATGCTTGGCGCGCTCCTTCTCGCCGATCCGGTAGAACAGGCAGGCCGCATTCCAATACAGCGAGGCCATGCCGTCCCAGTCCCAGCCTTTGTCAAGGGCCTGGGCGTAGCTCCATGCGGCGCGGGCATAATCCTTTTGAGTGCCCACAGTCCCGTCTCCTTGCATGTAATAATTGCCGTTTACGAGAAAATTGTTCAGCGGATTCGTCCACCCGAACAGGACCGGGTATTCGGCAAGCGGCTTGAATCCGACAGAAAGGGCCGTTCGTCGAGAGGCTGCATTGCTGGACCAGCACTGCCAGCCTGCTCGTGTGAGGCCCCGTTTCCGGGCCAGTGCGAGAGCGCCTGCGGCTGTCTTTTTGGCCCAGCCTTTTTCCCGGTAGCCTTCTGCGGTTTCAACGCCCAGCTCGCACTCGCTGCCGACCACCCAATCTGTCAGGCACCAGCTGACAATGACCGGTCCTCGCTCTGTTTCCTCAATGCCGACGCATCCGAAACCTTTGTCTAGAAATGCCTCCAGCGAAGGCCATTGGTTCGAGATTTCCTCCAAAACGTCGTCCACACCGATGCAATCCTCGCGTGCCAGCAGCTTTTGATCCACAGGGATGACACCGTCGGCAAGCGGTGCATCCGTGTTGCCCAGATCGTGAGAAAAGGTCATTCTGCCGCTTTTCATCGCGTACAGATCTTTCATCACGATATCCATTTTCGCTTCCCACAGCGGGCTTTGCGGGTAATAGACGACATAGTCCAGCACATCGTCGGTGTCAAGCTTGGGAAAAATCTCATGGCGTAACAGGCTGTTCATCTCCCGTAAAAACAGATCATTATCGGGATTGCCGCCCAGATATATTCCTTCTGTGCTTGCCACCATGGCCGTAGCAGAATCATCCGCCATAAAAATTCGGCCGGGTATGAGGCCACGGATCACTCCGTGAATACACAAGTGGTTCTTGCAATCCTGAAAAATGTCCAGGGCCTTTGTATAGTTTTTGCTTTGCAGCTCCATGAAGCAAAACCTCCTTTTGTTTGGGAAAAGCATAAAATCGCATAACGGCTAAAACGCTGTTCCATGACGGCAACTGCCTTGCTTGCGCATCGCCCGGATTTTGATAAAATCGCGGCCTTTTCGTTCCGTAATCTCTGCGTACGCCTGTTTTTGGGCGCAAAAAGACCGCAGACAACGCCTGCGGTCTCTATCGGCCTATTGTTGCCGGGTTTATCTGCAAAGCAAATAAACCCCCTTTTTATAGGAGCCATGAGCAGCGATATCCTTATAAAACTGCAGAGGAAGCACCATCTGCACTATTTAGTTCATCATCATTCCATAAGGAAAATAAGCCCGGCGTTTCATGCCAATCATTCCCTTCAAAAGCGAGATGCCATTAGAATAACGCAAATGGATTGCAGATACAACCTGTATTTTCCAAAAAAGGGTACAGCTTCAGGCTTACAGCAGCAAAGATGGTCTGGAATGAAAATGATCCTTTTTCCCTTGAAGAAAGACAATGCACCGGGCGATTTGTTCGACCCCGCGGCCAATCTGCTCCTCGCTCACCTGGGAGATGCAGAGGCGCAGCATATTTTCCTGGCGATATTCAGGCAAAAACATGCGCACCGCGTCATCGACGTAGACATTTGCCCGGAGCAGCAAATCGGCCATCCGCCCGGCCTTCACATGTTCAGGGAGAGAGACGGCCAGATAAAAACCGGAAGTCGGCCTGGAGATGGAAGCGCCGGGGGGCAAGTGGATGTCGCAGGCTTCTTGAAGCAGCTTCATCTTTCGTTGATAAAGCTTTTTTATTCTTTTGATGTGTCCCTGGAACATGCCGCTCTTCAAATAAATTTCCAAGGCTCCTTGAGAAAGTGCGGAGCTGTTGAAATCTGCACTGAATTTATGGCGCGAAAATGTGTGGATCATGAGCTTGGGCAGGACGACGGCGGCAAGTCTTAGTCCGGGCAGCATGATTTTCGAAAAGCTTTTGAGATAGATCACTCGCCCGGAAGGATCGTAGGAGAACATGGGGTCATGCCTGGGGTTCGGATCAAGATCGCCCAGAAAATCATCCTCAACGATGTACACATCGTATTTTTGCGCCAGCTTCACAATCTGTTTTTTCTCTTCATTTGTATAGCTGTGACCAAGCGGATTGTGAAACCGCGGGACGGTATAAAAAAATTTGATGTCATTGTTTCGGAACATATATTCCAAACGGTCGAGATCAAGTCCTTTCATTGTCCGTTCGATGCCCAATGCCGTGGCGCTCTGAAGCTCCACTGCCTCGATAAACCCGAAGTAGGTTGGCTGTTCCATAAGGATATTCCTTTTGCCGTTGGGAAATGGCATAGACACCAGCAGATGGAGAGCCTGCTGCGCTCCCGACGTGATGAAAAGCCTCTCCGGGTCTGTAAACACCTGCAGATTTTGCAAGTATTTGATGAGCTGGAGGCGCAGGGAATAAAAGCCTTGGCGATCGGAATAACTGAACAGCTCTTCTTTGTAAATGTCGATGGCCTGGTTGATGCAATGCTGAAACTCAATGTAAGGCATCGCTTCCCTGTCCGGACCGGCGGAATAAAAATCAACCTTTTTGTTTGCAAGCTCATCATGCGGCGAGCGGTATTCGTTCACCACATAGTACCCGCTTTTCGGAACGGAATACACCAGATGCTCTTTTTCCAACTCGCTGTAAGCCTGAATGACGGTATTTTTGCTGCAGGAAAATCGGTCGGCCAGCATGCGGACCGAGGGAAGCTTGCTTCCGGGACCGATTGTTCCGTTTGCCACCTGCTGCTTGATTACGCTCATAATCATCTCGTATTTTGCGGCCACAAGGTAAACCTCCCGATTCTGTACCAGGACAGATGAGGAAAAGCGCGATTTCAATCGCTGTCTGTCTCCCCTATAGTGTAATTATTCTGACATGTCTTTGGAAGCAATGTATAAAAATTTGGAGTGGTACAGTTCATTTATTTCGCTTGCAGCTTGGGCAAACGGGGGACAGATGCCTGACCCCCGGCTGCGAGCAAAAAGTGGGGGATTGTCATGCTGGGAGAAAAACAGGAAAAGAAAGAACGGCTAGGGTTGTTGCTCGGTGTAATCGGGGTGTTTTGCTTTAGTTTAACGCTTCCGACCACGCGAATAGCGGTCGAATATTTCGGCCCCACTGTTGTCGGGCTGGGAAGAACGGTGATCGCTTCGGTCCTGGTTGCGATTGTCTTATTGATTCGGAGGGAGAAGCTTCCGTCTGCCAAACAGTTTAAAGGACTGATTGTCGTCGCTCTCGGTGCTGTCCTGGGCTTTCCTTTACTCACATCCTGGGCGATGGAGAGATTGCCTGCTTCTCACGGAGCCGTAGTCGTCGCCTTGTTGCCATTGGCTACTGCAGGCTGCGCCATGCTTCGCGCAAGAGAGCTTCCTTCCTTCAAGTATTGGGTGGCCAGTGTGGTAGGCTTTCTGGCGGTTATCGCGTACGCCTTCCACCTCGGATTCGGCCAATTGCAGTATGCGGATTTCGCGCTGCTTGCGGCAGTCATCCTCCTCGCCTTCAGCTATGCCGAGGGAGGGCTGCTGGCACGGGACTTGGGCGCTTGGCAGGTAATAGCCTGGGCACTAGTCATTGCGGTTCCGTTTATCGTCGTCCCTGTCCTGATGAACGTCACAGGGGAAATACTGCATGCCCCCCTGAAAGCCTGGATCAGTTTTATCTACCTTGCCGTCGTCAGTCAGTTTTTGGCATACGTAGCGTGGTATAGCGGCCTTGCCATGGGGGGAATTTCGCGGGTGAGCCAGATGCAGTATTTGCAGCCCTTTTTGATGATTCTGTTCTCCGCTCTTTTGTTGAACGAATCGATCACGCTTTTCACGATAGCAACCTCTGTCATTGTCGTGCTTTCCGTAATGGTAGGGAAGAATGCGCCCGTGAGAAAGGTTCAGGCCACATCACATTCCAAATCGATGAAATAGTCGGCAGAGGGAGCGGGGCTTGTGCGATTGGTTCAAACAGAAACCGGGCAAAACCCGGGCAAAACCCTGGTAAAACGAAGACCAAATCGCGGAAGCCCCGGTGCATTGCTTGTTATCAGCCGCTTTTTGTGAGCGGCATGATACCTAGCCTATGTGTCTGTTCTATTTTCAGGCCGCGTTTTCTTTTGCTGCAACGGACCTCAGTACACCGCTGCTTGCCCACAAGAGCAGCGAAAGGGCGAAGCATATCGCTGTAAACCTGCTGTGGCAATTCCCATCGCCTTCATGATGTTTTGAGGGGAACAAGCGCGGGGATAGCCGCCCAGACCTGCGGGGTGACGAAAGCGGCAGAAATCCCTGCCAGCGCCCGAAACAGGATCATCGACCAAAAGCCCGTGAATAGGTCAGAAAGGAATAACAATGATGAAGAAACTGTATGTTTACCTTCTTGCATTCGGCGTTTTTTTCACAGCGACTTCTGAACTGGTGGTATCCGGAATCCTGAATGTCATCGCCGAAGAATTGCATATATCCACCGCTCTGGCGGGGCAGCTGATCACCGCTTATTCGCTCGCGTTTGCGATTGGAACCCCGATCATTGTGTCGTTTACGTCCCGTATGGAGCGCAAACAGGTTCTGGTTGGTTCACTTGCTGTGTTTATCCTCGGGTGTCTCGTCTCGTTTGCTAGCGCCCAGTATGCGACCCTGATGGTATCTCGAATGATCCTGGGTGCAAGCTCGGGCGTATATCTTGTCGTCGCACTCGGCTCTGTCGCAAAACTGGTGCCTGCCGATAAAATGGGCGGCGCGATTGGAACGGTCATCCTTGGGTTCAGCAGTGCGATGGTATTGGGAGTGCCGATCGGGATAGCCATTGCCGGCTGGCTTGGCTGGCAAGCCATTTTTCTCATATTGGGCCTCTTCAGTCTGCTTGTCATGGTTGTCATTTTCCGCAGGTTCCCCAAGATTGAGGGAGACGCTCCCGTTTCGTTCAAAGACCAGTTTAAGGTACTGGGGAATCTCGTCATCGTAAGCGGTTTGTTCCTGACTTTTTTCAGGGAATCGGGAAATTCCGTCATGTTTACGTATTTGACGCCGTTTTTGCAGTCCATTTTGCAGATGAAGCTCTCTACGGTCGGTATGCTGATGCTCGTGTTTGGCATATTTGGCGTGATCGGGTCGCAATTGGGCGGATTTGTCGTCGACAAGTGGGGAGTTGTTCGGATGATTTTGATCGGATTGGCTGTTCATGTGGTATCATTGGCGCTCTTGCCTCTGTTTTCCTCATTGCCGGCAATCGGTTGCCTCCTGATAGCCGTCATCGTGCTTGCCATGTTTACGACCGCTCCTGCGATTCAAACGTTCTTTATTCAGCAGGCTCCTCAGTCAGCGAATCTTGTACTTTCCTTGCAAACATCGATCATTCATTTGGGATTGGCGGCTGGAGCGGGAGCAGGGGGAGTCATGGTCAATGCGGCTTCAACCGTCCTTTACAATCCGTGGCTGGCGAGCTTGATTGTAGGGCTCGGATTGGTTGCCGCCCTCGCTTGTGTTTCACTGAGCGGGAGAAATGATGCAAAGCCGGCTCAAAATTAAAAATATAGATGATCAAAACTTCCCTGACCGCCGATGTCAGGGAAGCTGTTTTATGATGGCTACATACTGATGCAGACGATGGGTTTCCGAAAAAGGGAGGAACTATTATGGAAAAGCTTGTATTCAATATGTACGACTACCATGTATGGGCAAATCAAACCATTTTCAATCACTTAAAACAACTGCCCCAAGACGTATACACGATGGAGATGCAAAGCGTCTTTCCTTCCGTTTCAAAAGTAATGTCCCATATTTATATGGTCGATCACTGTTGGTATGACATTCTTTCCGGCAAAAGCATGAATGAAGCGCTGGCATCTGCCAATCAGCTGATAGAACAGGCGGAAGCCAAAAGCATCGAGGAGCTGGACGCGTTGTTTTCAGACTTGTCGGAGCGGTACAAAGCATTTTTCAGCAGGCAGGACAACATGGACCAGACGATCGAGCTTGACAATCCATATGCAGGGTTCCGGAAAACGAGCTATGCCGAAATTGTTTTGCAGGTCGTAAACCATGGCACGTATCATCGCGGCAATATTTCCGCCATGCTGCGGCAAATCGGCCACGCCTCGGTCATGACAGAATTTGCGCTTTTTTGGTACGCGAAGCAGGACGAATAGGTTGATCGAGTTTGGCGGCAGCGTTTAGACGGCTGCGTTTGACTGGTGCATATGACAAGCTCCGGCGTGTTTGCCACTTCCGGCATTTGGGGAGGAAGCGGCCAACAGAAAAATGTAATGCAATTCCTTTGAAGGTCGACCGGATTGTACCGGTTGACCGTTTGCTTTTCTGGAAATGAGCATACAAATTTTGGGTTAGAATATTCTGAATAGTGTGTTGTACGTGCTTTTGAGGAAGCTTATAATAAAATCCTAGCCAACGGAACAAGAACAAATGCTGCTCGATACTGTCGTACAAAAAACGTCGCTATCGATTGATATTCTTCTTTTCCAACTGACAAAAAACTCGCGGAGAGGGGAGGTGCCTGAATGGCAGCAGAGCAGCTACGCAGGCTGGTCGACGAGATTCAGATGGAGGTCATCGAATGGCGCAGGTATTTGCACCGGTATCCAGAGCTGTCCTACCAGGAGGAAAAAACAGCCCAGTTCGTCTGCGACACACTCACCTCATTTGGAGGATTGGAACTGTCCAGGCCGACCCAAACAAGCGTAATGGCCCGTTTGCGCGGAGCACGGCCGGGACCGGTCATCGCCATTCGGGCCGATATGGATGCCCTGCCGATTGCGGAGGAAAACACGTTTGATTTTGTCTCGCAAAATCCTGGCGTCATGCATGCCTGCGGTCATGACGGCCATACGGCAATGCTGCTGGGCACGGCCAAAATACTGTCCGGAAGCAAAAGCTGGCTGAACGGTGAGGTCCGTTTTCTCTTTCAGCACGCGGAAGAGTCGCCGCCGGGCGGGGCAGAAGAGATGGTTCGTGCAGGAGTGCTGGACGGAGTAGACATGATCGTCGGCGCCCATCTATGGTCCCCTTTGGAATACGGCAAAATTGGTATTCTCTACGGTCCGGCTATGGCCGCTGGCGATTCTTTTACGATCAGGATTCATGGAAAAGGCGGCCACGCTGCAATGCCCCATCTGTCCGTTGACAGTATCGCGGTTGCCGCCCAAGTCGTCAGCAACCTCCAGCAGATCGTTTCCCGCAATACCGATCCGTTGGAAACGCTGGTTCTGTCGATTACGAAGTTTCAGGCTGGAACGGCTTTTCATGTCATCCCCGGCACGGTCGAAATTTTGGGGACGGTGCGGTATTTTCAGCCTGAGTTTCGCGAACAAGTCCCTCCGCTGATGGAGCGTATCGTAAAAGGGATCGCGGAAGCCCACGGCGCTTCTTATGAATTCCGCTACGATTTTGGATACCGGGCAGTCATAAACGATGAGGAGGTGACCAGGCAGGCAGAAGCTGCTGTACGAGAGTATTGCGGAGAAAATGCGATCGAACGGATGGCACCGGTTATGGCAGCGGAAGACTTTTCTTCATTCCAGCAGAAAACCCCCGGCTGCTTTCTCTTGATCGGGGCAGGCAACAAAGAGAAGGGCATCACTTTTCCCCATCATCATCCGCGCTTTACGATTGATGAGGATGCCTTGGCCGTAGGGGTCGGCATATTTGCCCGGCTCGTTGAGAGACTGTGCCTTGCTTCCTGACAACTGCCGAATAGGAGGTGGATTCATGCCAATAGTACAGATTCAGGTATTGGAAGGAAGAGACAAACAGCAAATCGCCCGATTGATCGCGAGTGTCACCGAAGCTGTCGTCGAAAGCCTGGAGGTCAGACCTGAACAGGTGCGCGTAATTGTGTCCGAAGTTCCGCCCACGCACTGGGGTGTTGGCGGCGTCACCAAAGAGAAGCAATCTTGAGTTCACATTAGATGCTGCAAACGAAGCATGAAAAGATGAAAGGAGGGCCTTATCGCGAATTCAACGTTACCCGTGACCAAATGCTTTGCCGAAGAGCTCTACGCCCGGAAGATCATGTGCAATGAATTTCGCGAAAAGTTCGGAAATACGTGCAGTGTGGTTGCCTAGCGTTTGGAAAAAGGGGGAGCTGCGATGTCGGAGAAGAACGTTCATTTTCAAGATATTATGGAGCGGGAGAAAGGGCTGCAGCGCGGGTTGACGACCCGCCAGCTCACGATGATTGCCATCGGCGGAGCGATCGGAACCGGGCTCTTTCTCGGAAGCGGGATGGCAATCGGCTTCGCCGGTCCCGGTGTCATCGTCAGCTATCTGATCGGCGCAGTCATTGCTCTGCTATTGATGGGCTGCCTGGCTGAAATGACGGTCGCTCATCCCACCACAGGCTCATTCGGAGCACACGCCGAGCGGTATATCAACCCGTGGGCTGGCTTTACAGTCCGGTATTCGTACTGGTTCAGCCTGGTGTGTGCGGTCGGAACCGAGGTATCAGCGATGTCCGTCTACATGAAATACTGGTTTCCCGCTGTGCCGGGAGTTGTCTGGATTTTGATTTTCTCCGCCGTCCTCATTTATGTAAACGCAACCAGTGTCAATTTGTTCGGTACTGTTGAATACTGGTTCTCTATGATTAAAGTAACGGCTATTATCCTGTTTATCGTATTGGGAGCCTTTGTCGTATTCGGGAGCAGCAGCCATCCGGAAATGGGCATCCAGAATCTCACGGCCAACGGCGGGTTTTTCCCCAATGGATTCTGGGGCATGTGGATTGCCATTTTCATCTCGCTGTTCAGCTACCTCAGCATCGAAATGATCGCGGTCAGCGCCGGGGAAGCAAAGGAACCGGAGAAGGCCGTACCCATCGCATTAAAATCAGCTGTTGTCCGGCTGGTGCTCTTCTACATCCTGACGCTTGCCCTGATGCTGATGATCGTGCCCTGGAACGAGACGGGAAGCGATCGGAGCCCATTTGTAAAGGTGTTCGAGCTCATCCACATTCCGGGCGCAGCAGGAATTATGAACTTCGTCGTCCTGACGGCAGCTCTCTCGGCAATGAACAGCCAGCTGTATATCTCGACCCGGATGGTATTCTCGCTGTCCCGTGGAGGCTTTGCCCCGAAAAAATTGGGCGAACTGAGCAAAAAAGGCGTTCCGGTAAAGGCGCTTGCTTTGTCTACGATCGGGATTGCAATTGCGACGATCGTAGGCATGGTGGTGCCGGACAGCTCCTTTGCCGTCATGATCTCGCTTTCCAGCTTCGGTGCGATGTTCGCCTGGTTCATGGTATTCGTGACGCACCTGTTCTTCCGCCGGAAATGGGAGCAAATGGGGGGGCGAAAGCTGCCCGTGAGGATGATCGGCTATCCGTATTTGAGTGTCCTGGGAGCCGTTTTGCTTGCGTCTGTCGTCTTGTCGACCTGGTTTCAGCCGGAGTTTAAGGACACGCTGAGGCTCGGTTTTCCGTGGCTGATCCTGATCACGATTTGTTACTTTATTTGGAAGAAGGCCAATCCGACAGCCTTTCAGCAACCGACAGATCCAATAGACAAAGAGATCTCGTCGTAGCAGTTGCCCGGATACGCTAGAGCCATCCAGCGCTGCGTGCCATCCAGCGCTGCGTGCCATGAAGGGGGGCGAATCCGCTATGGAGCGTCCTCTTTTTTGGATTGTCTACCTCACAGCAAGCGGCTTTTATATTGCAGAAGGTTCTCTCCAAAGCGAGTGGAATCGTTTCTTCATGGAAATGCTATGACAGATAGTTAGAGTGATCGAATGTGGGGGAGTCGTCATGGAATGGTACGAGCGTTTAAGCGAATATTTTCCTGAGCAGGAGATGAAGGACCCGCGCCAGCTGCAGGCTCTGATCGAGGACAAGGATGTTTACCACAAGGAAGAGACAGAGGACTATCTGCTGTTGTATGCGGAATTTCCGACCTTTCTCTTCATCGATTACCTGCTGATCAACCCGGAGACGAGAGGGAAAGGGATCGGAACCAAGCTGCTCAACCGGCTGAAAGAAAAAGGAAAGACGATCATCCTCGAAGTGGAGCCGATCGACCGGGAAGACGAGGACACGTGGAAACGGGTCAACTTTTATCGGAAAAACGGGTTTGTAAAGGCGGACCGGATCCAGTACCGCCGGGAGGATGACAGCGGCGAGACGTACGAGATGAAGATTTACTACTGGAGTCCGGATCAGGACGAGCCGCAAGAGGTCATTTTGGAAAAAATGGCGAAGGCTTGCCAGGAAATCCACAACTTCCGTGCCAAGCGATATTACGGGCGAGACGTGGCCGATCCGGATGAAGTATTGGATTTGAAGCAATAAATACGGGACTGAACATAACTGAATACGCGAATAAAACGTATAGAGAGATAAAACAGAGGAAAGCGGGTTGCCGATGATTCGGCAGCCTTTTTGCCGTGGCACTGACCAGAAGCCAATCGCTCCCCTTTTCAAAACTGTCAGCCGAGAACTCCATTTTCAAATTTTGGGAAGATTGGTATGATAGCATGTATCGCAAAGGTAACGAAGCAGGAAGGAAGTGATCCCGAATTGATCAAGCGCTTTTTCTCTTATTACCGTCCCTATAAAGGACTTTTTTTGTTGGACTTCTCGTGTGCGGTGATCGCCGGCTTGCTTGAGCTTGGCTTTCCGCTGGCTGTCAATCAGTTCGTCGACAAGCTCTTGCCCGGCAAAGACTGGTCGCTGATTCTTTTGGCATGTTTGGGCCTGCTTGCCATCTATGCGCTGAACACGGTCCTCCAGTATATCGTCACCTATTGGGGACATATGCTCGGGGTCAACATCGAGACAGATATGCGAAGAAAGCTGTTTGAGCATCTCCAGAAGCTGTCGTTTCGTTTTTTCGACAACAACAAAAAAGGGCATTTGATCGGCCGGATCACAAATGATTTGAACGAGATCGGGGAAATTGCCCACCACGGACCCGAAGATATTTTCATCGCGGTCATGACACTGATCGGCTCATTCGGACTGATGGCATACATTCATCTGGAGCTGGCGATTTTAACGTTCCTGGTCGTTCCACTGATGGCTGTCGTTGCGACTGTTTACAGCAAAAAAATGACCAAGACATACCGCCGTTTGTTTGGCGATGTGGGTGAGTTCAACGCGAGGGTGGAGGACAATGTCAGCGGCATTCGCGTGGTTCAGGCATTTGCCAATGAAGCCTACGAAAAAGAGCTGTTTGCCGTCAATAATCAGCAGTTCCGCCAGACAAAGCTGCTCGCATACAAAATCATGGCCAAAAGCTTGTCGATCAGCTACATGATGATGCGTCTCATCTCCCTGTTTGTCATGATCTGCGGTACGTGGTTTGTGATCAGAGGCGAGCTGTCGTATGGAGAGTTTGTCGGGTTCCTGCTGTTGACCAATGTCTTTTTCCGCCCGATCGAGAAAATCAACGCGGTGATTGAGAGCTATCCGAAGGGAATCGCCGGGTTTAAACGCTATGTAGAGATTCTCGACACAGAACCGGATGTGGCAGATGCGCCCGATGCGATTGAAGTGGCAAACCTGAAGGGGGATATTCGCTACAACGGGGTGACATTCGGGTACGAAGAGGGCAGGAGCATTTTGCGAAACATCGACCTGTCCATTCGCGCCGGAGAAACCGTTGCTTTCGTCGGGCCATCGGGTGCGGGTAAGACGACGATCTGCAGTCTTTTGCCGCGGTTCTACGAGGTGAATGAAGGCAGCATTACCATCGACGGAATCGATATCCGCAAGATGACTTTAGCTTCGCTCAGAAAGCAGATCGGGATTGTTCAGCAGGATGTATTCCTGTTCTCGGGGACGATTCGGGAAAATATCGCGTACGGCAAGCTCGATGCCAGTATGGACGAGATTTGGGAAGCAGCGAGACGAGCCCGTCTGGATGACGTGATCCGGAACCTGCCGGAAGGGATGGATACTGTGATCGGAGAGCGGGGCGTGAAGCTTTCCGGCGGACAAAAACAGCGTTTGGCCATCGCCCGCATGTTTTTGAAAAATCCGCCGATCCTTATTTTGGATGAAGCCACCTCGGCGCTGGATACAGAGACGGAGCTGGCGATCCAGCAGTCGCTTTCCGAGCTGTCCCAGGGGCGTACGACCCTCGTCGTGGCGCACCGTTTGACGACGATCAAAAATGCGGACCGAATCGTCGTGGTCAATGAAGACGGTGTTGCTGAGCAGGGACGGCACCAGGAGCTGATCGCTGCGGGCGGCATTTACCACCGGCTGCACCAGGCTCAGTTTGGCGCGGTATACCAGTAAGAAAACGGCAAAAAGGTTTGGGTTGGCTCTGCAAGTCCGAGGGAGTCTGTAGGTGCAACAGAAAGAGCGTTGTCTACAGACTCCCCCAAAGAGAAACAAATAAAGTATAGGTAAACAAAGTAAAGGCAGAAAAAACGAGAAGAACAGCATTTCCCCAGATACCGATGAATCGAAGCACTCCTTTTTCACCGAGGTAGACTCCAACCAACGACAGTCCCAAACCTAAAGGCGGCATCAGGATCGCGTAATAGACGGAGAGTGTGGATTGGGGAAATCCAGCCAGTGCTATCGCAAGCGTAGACAAAAATAACAAGCTGGATATTTTGCTAAACAGCTTTTCGGCAAGCATGCGATCACTCCTGAAACAAGGTGTCTAGTACTATAATAAAAGAGCCTCATCGGAATGTAACGAAATTCCATTTGATCCAATGCGACAAAAGGGGGAGAGGTACATGAAAGCAGTTCTTGTCACAGCTTTTGGCGGAACCGAGGGCATGGTGTATACGGAAGTCGAGATGCCGTCCATACACCCAAAGCAGGTATTGATCCGGGTAGAAAAAACGAGCGTCAATTTTGCGGATATCAAATCGCGCTACGGAAAAAAGGGCGGAGGAAATCTGCCGTTTATTCCCGGTCTCGACGCAGCCGGCGTGATTGAGAGAGTCGGTTCCGAGGTGCAGTCGCTGCATGTGGGCCAGCGGGTCATCGCATTCCCTCATAACGGCTCATATGCGGAGTATATCGTTGCCGACGAGAATCTCGCGTTTGCTATTCCGGATCAGCTCGACTTTGACACCGCAGCGGCTTGCCCGATCGTTTCGTTTACATCCTACAAGCTCCTCGCTGATGTAGCGCGGCTGGAAAAGGGAGAAACCGTCCTGATCCACGCCGCGGCGGGAGGCATTGGTACGACCGCAATCCAGCTAGCGAAGCTGCTGGGGGCAGGGAAGGTCATCGGGACAGTGGGCAGCGAGAGCAAGGCGGCGATCGCGCTGGAGGCCGGTGCCGATCATGTGATTTGTACGGATAGAGAAGACTTTGCCGAAAAGGTAAACGAATGGACGGACGGCGAAGGGGCGAATGTTATTCTGGACTCGATCGCTGGCCGGGTCACGGAAAAGAGCATGGAATGTCTGGCTCCATACGGACGGCTGGTTCACTTTGGAAATGCGAGCGGGGAAGTCGGACAAATCAGAACAATTGATTTGCATGCCAGTTGCCGCTCCGTGCTGGGCTTCAGCCTGGGAACGACCCGCAGCAAACGGCCGCAGCTTTTGCGCGAGACAGCGGAGCGGGTGCTGCCGTATTTGGCGGATGGGCGCCTCAAGATCAAAGTCGGGAGACGCTTTGCTCTCGCCGAGGCGGCCAAGGCCCACGAGTGGGTAGAAAGCAGGCAGAGTACGGGAAAAGTGTTGCTGGATGTACGCTGAGAGGGGGGAGCCCTCTCTTTTTTTTTGCCTACACTTGCTGCATTGATCTATCGGGATATAAAGATATAATAAAGGGCATGGATCCCCTTCTCATTTTCAAGGCTTTATCTAATGAAACGCGTTTGCAAATTCTGGACTGGCTGAAGGAACCGGAGAAACACTTCCCCCCGCAAGAAGGAGGAGATTGCCGAAAAATCGGGGTATGTGTAAGCCACATTCAGGAAAAGGCTGGCTTATCGCAATCGACCGTTTCCCAGTACCTTTTGACACTTCAGCGGGCAGGCCTATTGGAAGTATACCGATACGGCCAGTGGACCTACTACAAGCGAAATGAGCAGAAGTTGAAAGAGTTGGCTGCGTTTATCCAACACGACTTGTAGCTGCCTGTCCAGACAGCCGAAATGTACATGGATGTGTTTCCCGCGTTGCTGCGAGACCCAGCCATGTATGCGGATGTTCTATCATCTATAAATCTAGATATTCAGATATGTAATTTTGTAAGAATGATCAGGGGAACGATCTTCTCATAGCAAAGGATGAAAACAATGGCCAAGCAGACTGAAAGAAACAAACAGCTTCGCGACATCCCGCTTTCCGTACTGGATCTCGTGCCTGTCCTGGAGGGAGGGACACCGGCCGATTCCTTCCGAAACACGCTGGATCTGGCCCGGCATGCGGAAAAGTGGGGGTACAACCGCTACTGGCTGGCTGAGCACCACAATATGCCGGGAATCGCCAGCTCCGCGACGTCCGTGGTGATTGGATATGTGGCGGCAGGCACCTCGACGATCCGGGTCGGTTCCGGCGGCATCATGCTGCCCAACCATGCCCCGCTCGTCGTCGCCGAGCAGTTCGGCACACTGGAGTCCATGTTTCCGGGCCGCATCGATCTTGGACTGGGGCGAGCGCCGGGTACGGATCACCTCACGGCCCGCGCGCTTCGCCGAGACAGCAAGAGCGGCGGTGAAGACTTCCCGGAACAGCTAGCGGAGCTGCGGGAATATTTGAACCCGACTTCCACAGAGGGTTCGGATGGGCCGCGCGTTCGGGCTGTTCCCGGCGAAGGCATGAACATCCCGATCTGGCTCTTGGGCTCCAGTCTGTATAATGCCCAGTTGGCGGGTCTTTTGGGCTTGCCCTTCGCTTTCGCGGGCCAGTTTTCGCCGGACAATATCTTGCCGGCGCTCCGGCTGTACAGGAGTGCCTTCCGCCCATCCGAAGTGCTGGAGGAGCCGTATGCGATGGTCGGGGTAAACGTGATCGCAGCGGATGACGATGAAACGGCGAAACGTCTGGCAACCTCGCAGCAACTCAATTTCCTCAGCCTGGTAAGAGGCCGTCCGCAAAAATTTCAGCCGCCGGTCGAGAGCATGGAGGGAATTTGGGCCGATTATGAGAAAGCGAGCATAGATGCCCAACTGCGGGCGTCGATTATCGGCAGTCCCGCGGTCGTCAAAGAAAAGCTGCAGGAGCTGCTGGATGCCACGCAAGCCGACGAGATCATCATCAACGGCGCGATTTACGATCATCAGGCTCGCCTGCGCTCCTTTGAGATCGTAAAACAGGTTGCAGCGGAGTAAAGGCTGGATCCCAGGCAAGAATATGATGGGGAGACTCGGGCGGACCTGGAGGGACGAGATACGCGAGCAGTGATTGGAGAGCAAAAGCCAAATTGGACACAATAGCGAAATATGTTGGGAGTGTACGGTACATGAAAGAAAAATATACGCCTTTGTTTGAACCCTTTACTTTTCGCAGCGGAATCACATTGAAAAACCGGATCGTCATGGCTCCGCTGACCAATTATTCTTCGAATGACGACGGGACCGTTTCCGATGCGGAACTTCGCTACTATTCCCGTCGCGCTACCGGCGTGGGCATGGTGATTACCGCCTGCATCTATGTGACAGAGAACGGCAAGGGCTTCCCCGGCGAATTTTCTGGAACCAGTGACGAAATGATCCCGAGCATGCGCCGATTGGCTTCGACCATTAAGGAAAAGGGAGCGCAGGCAGTCCTGCAAATATTTCATGCCGGACGAATGGCTCCGCCGGAGCTTGTTCCCGGAGGAGAGATCGTCAGCGCAAGTGAAGTCGCTGATGACAATGCGCCCATTCCCCGTGCGCTGACGGATGAAGAGGTTCAGGAGATCATTCGCGCATACGGAGAAACGACCCGCCGCGCCATCGAAGCCGGCTTTGACGGTGTAGAAATTCACGGCGCCAACTTCTACCTGGTCCAGCAATTCTTCTCCGGCCATACGAACCGCCGTACGGACCGCTGGGGAGGCAGCCTGGAAAAACGCCTTGCCTTTCCGCTCGCCGTCGTAGACGAGGTAAAGCGAGTGGTGGCCAAACACGCAGACCGCCCGTTCCTCGTAGGATATCGCTTTTCACCGGAAGAGCCATATGAAAAGGGAATTACGATGGACGACACGTTCGTTTTGGTGGACGCTCTCGCAGATAAGGAACTCGACTATCTACATGTGTCGCTGCAGGATTTTTGGTCCAAGCCGAGACGGGGCGGCGATTCGGCCCGCACGCGAATCGAGCAGATACGAGAGCGGATCGGTGATCGCACGGCGGTAATCGGCGTCGGTTCCTTGTATACGGCAGACGATGTGCTGGCCGCCAGACAGACGGGAGTGCCGCTGATCGCGCTGGGACGCGGAATCATTATCGAACCGGAATGGGTGGAAAAAGTGATGGACGGCAAAGAGGACGAAATCGCCACCACGGTGGGTCCAAACGACCAGGAGAAACTGGAAATTCCCGATCCGCTGTGGGAGCGCATCATGACCGTCGAAGGCTGGTTTCCGGTGAAAAAAGAAACGCCTGTCAAGTAAGCCGGCTGTCACTGATCGCGGGCAGCTGATCTGCGCTTTGTATTCGCCAGCTTTTTGACCGTTTCCGCCAGGCGGCAAATTCCTTGGTCAATATCCTCGTCCTTTGTGTTCGACACATTGATCTTCAGGAGATTTTCTTTTGGATAGGCAGTCAAATAATGCTTGTCGATCGGCTCGATTACGACGCCTTTCTTTTTCAGAAGGGAAATGACTCTCGGGACGGAAATGCTCCGATCCAACGCAACATGGGTATGAATCATCGGCTGGCTGGCATCGCAGATAGCGGAAATGTCGCTCAATGGCCCGAAATGATGTTTGATCGACGCTGCCAATACGTTCGACCTCCTGGCGTAGGACGCGCGAATTTTGTGCCGGTGCCGCTCAAACATCCCGCTTTTGATGTAGATCTCAAGCGCTGCTTGGGACAGCATCGAGGTATCGATGTCCAGTAATCGCTTGTACCGCTGAAAGACATCGACCAACTGGTCCGGGACAACGGCGACTCCCACCCGCAGGCCGGGCAGAAGGATTTTCGAATAGCTTTTCAAATAAATGACGCGGGCGGACCTGTCGTAGGCAAACAAAGGGTCCGCCTTGCTGTCTTGTTCAAAATCGGCCATGTGGTCGTCTTCTACGACAAACACGTCGTATTTCTCGGCCAATTCGATGATGGCGAGCTTTTCCCGTTTTGTATAAGACGTACCCAAGGGAGAGTGGAATCTCGGCATCGCATAGAAAAATTTGACGTCCCCTCCGCGAAAAATTCTCTCCAGCTCCTCCAGGTCCAGTCCTTTTGCGGTTCGCCCTACACCTACGACCGGGATGTTGTGCGTCTCAAGGTATTCAATCAACAAGTGATAGCCGGGCTGCTCGAGGACGACCTTTGACTTTCGGTTGGGAAAAGGCATCCCAGCGAGAACGGCCAAGGCTTGTTGAACGCCCGAGGTAATAAAGATCTGTTTCGGGCTGGCAAAAACCTGATAATCGGCAAATTGCTTTTGGACAACCTGGATCAGGGTATCCAGTCCTTGCGGTGTCCCGTACACGAACAGGTCGCCGCTGTAAGTGTCGATGGCCTTGTTGATGCAGTGCTGAAAATCGAGATAGGGAAAGACGCTGCGATCCGGAGCGGAAGTAGCGAAGTCGATGACGCCAGTACCTTCCTTGGGTGAGGCAAGCGCCCCCTTCACTACATAGTAGCCGCTTTTCGGGACCGAATAGATGACGTGGCGCCTCTCCAGTTCATTCAGAGCGCGGATAACTGTACTTTGGCTGCATCCATACCTGTCTGCAAGGACCCTGATGGAGGGAAGCTTATTTCCATCTGTCCATTGGCGGCTTTCGATTTTTGATTCCAGCTCGCTTAGCAACTGCAAATATTTGTGCATCATCTCACTCCAGAACAAATCTGTACCGATACAGATTTGTTTTTTTTGAATTGTAGCACACGTGCCTGCCATTTACGATAGAGCCATGACCGGTCATGAAATCACAGTTACGCCATGCATGAGGAGGCAATCATATGACACAAAAGACAATTCAAAAAGCGTATCTGGCGGCGGTGTTGAACGCTCTTATCGTCGGATTGTCGTTTTTGTTCGTGAAGGTGGCGCTTGCGATCAGCGATCCGCTGGATACGTTGGCTCACCGGTTTACCCTGTCGTTTCTGGCGGCTTCGATTCCCGTTCTGCTGGGCTGGGTCAGGCTGCGGACCACGCTGCGGGACATCGTTTCATTTTTGCCTGTGGCACTGTTCTATCCCGTCATCTTCTTTGCTCTGCAGGCGTTTGGCCTGGTCTATACGTCGTCATCGGAGGCAGGGATTATTCAGGCTACCGTACCGATCTTCACCATGATCCTGGCCGCTTATTTCCTAAAGGAGTATACGAATGGGATGCAAAAGGTGTTTACGTTGTTGTCCGTAGCGGGAGTGGTTTACATCTTCGCCTCCAAAGGGGTCGACCCGCAATCCGCCAATCTGACGGGAACCGTTTTGGTGTTTTTGTCCGCTCTTTCCTTGTCCGCTTATGGCGTGATGGCCCGCAAGGTTGTGAAGAAACACCACTACATGGATGTCACGTATGCAATGACCGTGTTCGGCTTCCTGTTTTTCAACGGCATGTCCGTTGTCAGCCATATCTCGGCGGGGACGCTCGCCGCTTTCTTTCAGCCTTTGGCGAATCCGTCCTTTCTGGTCAGCGTCCTGTACCTGGGCGTGCTGTCGTCGCTCGTTACCTCCTTTTTGTCCAATTATGCCTTGTCGCATATCGAAGCCTCCAAGATGAGTGTATGCAATCAAATATCGACGCTGGTAACGATAATTGCGGGTGTGATCTGGTTAAACGAGAGAGTGGAGATTTTCCATGTCGTTGGCGGCGCTTTGATCCTCATCGGGGTTGTCGGGGCGAATGTGTTCTCGTCCGGCAGAAAGAGTGCGCTTTCAGGTGATAAAGCTTTGGACCAATGAATGGTTTGGGTTCATACCATCCGACCCTTGTGAAGGAGCTCATCATTTTTTGGTTGATTTATAAACTAAATGATTGAAATAGTATAGTAAGTTGCCTATACTGTATGTATAGCAAAGTTTGATCCAGGCTGTTTTCTGTTTGCATAGAAGGCGCATTCCTCTCTGGTACGTCCACTTGTCTCCCAGAAGGGCCTTTTCATGGGGAAAACAGCCGTCTTCTTTTTCTGCATCACCTATTCCATCGGCAGCCTTTTGCCGAAAGGGGCGCTAGCGCATGAAACTAACAGTTACACAGTCGGCACTTGCCTGGTTCGAGGAGGAGTGCGGCTTTCAATCGGGGGACTACGTTCGTTTTTTTGCCCGCTATGGCGGCAGCAGCACGATTCAGGACTCCTTTTCCATGGGATTCACCAAAGAAGAGCCGGACAATATCGGTCTCTCCACTGAAGTGAACGGCATTACCTTTTACATCGTAGAGGATGAAATCTGGTATCTGGACGGCAAGGACATGCTGGTGGATTACCGGAAGGACCGGGATGAGATTGTATACTTGTACGCTTGATTCGCTATTGGCTTTTTTGTTTAAAAGCGATGAGTGGAATTTTTTGTTTCGTCGATGATCGGATACGCTGGAAGATTTGACGGGATTTGACGGGATTTGACGGGATTTGACGGGATTTGACGGGGAGAGTTTAGTGAAGGCGCATAAAAGCGCCTTCACTTTAAATAGCAGTACGGATATAATTGTTAGAAATATCGGACATTTTGAGCGCTGAAAACGAGGAAAGGTATCAGAAGCTGCCAAAGGCAAGGCAGTTTAGCTGGAGTAGACATCTGGAGCAATGTAATGACAGTAAAGGAGTTACTACATAAGTAAAAGTGAGGAAAAATCGTGAAGCGCAATCTTAAACTGCTTTGGTTTCCAGATGCTTCGTCTATTTTCGGCACATCGGTCTATACGCTTGCACTGACACTGCTGTCCCTGCAATACAGCGACAGTGCACTGGGAGCGGGAGCGGTGCTGTTTGTCTCCGTAGATTCCTTATTTTTTTCTCGGAATCATAGGCGGTGTCATTGTCGATCGAGTAGACCGCAAAGCGATCATGCTGTTTTGCGGTTGGACACGGGGATTGCTTACCTTGTCCATTCCCATTGCTCATGCTGCCGATGTGTTGACATTGGAGCACATCATGATCGTCAGCTTTGTCATGACCTGCCTGCGGGCCTTTTTCTTTCCGGCCATTCAAGCGAGCATCCCGTTGCTGGCTGTTGACAAAAAGGATTTAAACATTTCTATCGGCGTTGATCCAAGGCTTTGGAAATACGATATCCGGCACGACATTGACGACTGTTCTGCAGTTGAGGACCCCCAACGAAATGTTGGGAAAGGTGATGGCCCTCCGCTCCAGCGTCGGCAATGTGTCTGATGCCTTTGCCTGCCTGTTGATTGGCGGTCTTTTGTCCGCATTCTCACTGCCTCTCGCTTTTACGGCAGTGACCGTGTATGTGTTTGGGACAACGGCAATGTTTTACGGCCTGCGGTTGCGGCATGCAAGGCAGCAAACCCGAATGGAGACAACGGGACAATCTGTTGGAAAGTAAGGCGGGAGCTGACTTGCGGTATCTGAGCATCAATAAGAGAGGAGAATGATCTGATGCGAATTTTGCTCATATCGGGAAGTGTAGCGGAGCCTGCGCATACAACGGCTTTGATTGAGGAGATCGCCGCACGGCTGCGGGAAAAAGGCTGTGAAGCGAATGTCTGGGATTTGCGGGTACGTCCGCTGCCTATCGCCGATCCGAAATATCACTATGAACCGGAAAAGCACCCCGATGAAACCGCTCGCGAGCTGATCCGGCTGGCCGGGCAAGCAGATGCATTTGTACTCGGGTCGCCCAATTACCACAATTCGTATTCGGGTGTCCTGAAAAATGCGTTGGATATTCTCAATATGGATATGTTCCGGGACAAACCGGTGGGGCTCGTAGGCAATGGGGGCGGCATCCGCAGTACGCAGCCGATCGATCATCTGCGCATTGTCGTGAGGGGACTGTTGGGCGTGGCGATCCCCATGCAGGTGGCGTCTTGCAAAAGCGATTTTATACTTGAGAATGGACGGTACGCCGTTACAGCCGAGGATTTGAAGCAAAGGCTGGACGCATTTGCTGCCCAGTTGGTTGCGTACACCGAAAAGCTGAGATAGGAAGATGTAAAAGGATAAAGCCCGGGGCGCCGCTCCGGGTTTTTTATAATGGACGCATCAAGAGCACATCCGCCACTGAGAATTCTAATCATTCTCATTGACTGTATGTAAATGAATGGGTATAATACTCAATGTAATCAGATGATAATGAATATCATTATTGGATGCCGGAAGTACATATTCTTGTTCTTCATAGGCATTTTGACTGAGAATCTTACCTGACCACAAAGGAAAGAGCCAATGAAAATCGGATATTTGTTTCTTGCACTGCTTCTATTCTCATTCGGGTCTGTCTTTATCGGTGTAAAGGACATTTCCCCGCTGGATGTATTCCAGCTGACAGACGACCAGGTCGAAATACTGCTCGTGAGCAGGCTTCCCCGTCTGATCAGCATTATTATTGCAGGCGTCAGCATGAGTATTTGCGGTCTGATCATGCAGCAGCTGAGCCGGAATAAATTTGTTTCTCCCACGACAGCAGGGACGCTAGATTCCGCCAGATTGGGGATTCTCGTATCGCTGATGCTGTTTACCACGGCAAGTCCGTTGGTCAAGATGCTGATTTCTTTCGTCTTTGCCTTGCTGGGCACTTTTGTGTTCATGAGAATCCTGGAGAAGATCAAGTACAAGGATACGATCTTCATCCCGCTCGTCGGACTGATGTTCGGGAACATCATCAGCTCCTTCGCTACCTTTATCGCGTATAAGTACGACCTGATCCAGAACATGTCGGCATGGCTGCAGGGCGATTTTTCCATGATCATGAAAGGGCGCTACGAGCTGATGTACATCAGCATTCCGCTGCTTGTTATCGCATACCTGTACGCCAACAAATTTACGATAGCCGGGATGGGCGAGGACTTTTCCAAGAATTTGGGCCTGAATTACAGGCGGGTGGTCAACATCGGATTGGTGATTGTTGCCCTGGTCACCGCGTCCGTCGTGTTGACTGTGGGGATGATTCCGTTTCTGGGCCTGATCATCCCGAACATCGTTTCGATCTATCGTGGCGACAACCTGAAAAACAGCCTTTCTCATACCGCTTTATTGGGAGCCGTATTCGTACTCTTCTGCGACATCCTTGGCCGGGTCATCATCTACCCATACGAAATTTCCATCAGCCTGACCGTCGGGGTGCTCGGAAGTGGTATCTTTGCTTATTTACTGATGAGGAGAAAGGCATATGGCATATAAAAAGAAAATGGTCTGGTTGGCAGCGGCGGCCCTCGTTTTGATCGCCATTTTTATGACAATCAAAGCAGGGGGCAACTGGGATTACATCCTTCCCCGGCGGAGCTTGAAGGTACTGGCGATTATTCTGACGGGAACAGCCATCGCCTACTCGACACTGGTGTTTCAGACGATTACGAACAACCGAATCCTGACACCGAGCATCATGGGCCTGGATTCGCTTTATATGCTGATCCAAACCTTCGTCATTTACGTATTCGGCTCCAAGTCGCTCACCATGGTAGACAACAATTTGAACTTTCTGTTGTGCGTGGGCCTGATGGTTCTGTTCTCGGCTGTTTTGTACAAGATCCTGTTTAAACGGGATCAGCAAAATATTTACTATCTGCTGCTGATCGGCATCATCTTCGGGACATTGTTCCAGAGCATGGCGACGTTCATGCAGGTGCTGGTCGATCCGAACGAGTTTCAGGTCATCCAGGACAAGAGTTTCGCCAGCTTCAACAACATCAACAACAATCTGATCGGCATCGCCGGTATCCTGATGGTGCTTGTATTCGCTTATTTTTGGCGGTTCAATAAATACCTCAATGTCCTGTCATTGGGGAGAGATCAAGCCATAAACCTGGGGGTTGATTACGACTATGTAGTCAAAAGGCTGCTGGTCGCCGTAGCGATTCTGATCTCGATCTCGACTGCTTTGGTCGGGCCGATCACCTTCCTGGGACTGCTTGTGGTCAACGTCACGTACGAATTCATGAGAACCTACAACCACAAGTATTTGATTCTCGGTTCCATCTTCATCAGCGTGATTGCACTCGTCGGAGGGCAGCTCATCGTAGAGAGGGTGTTTACCTTCTCGACAACCCTTAGCGTCATCATCAACTTTGTCGGCGGCGTGTATTTTATCTATCTACTATTGAAGGAGAATAAATCATGGTAGAGGTAAGAAGCGTGTCCAAAAAATACGGACAGAAAAAAGTAGTGGAAAACGTCTCTGTAAAAATCCCCAAAGGGAAAATCACCTCCTTTATCGGTCCAAACGGGGCAGGCAAAAGCACATTGCTGTCGATGATCAGCCGCTTGATCGCCATGGACGAAGGGGATATCTACATTGACGGTCAGGAAGTCGGCAAGTGCAAAAGCAACGACCTGGCCAAAAAGATTTCCATTCTGAAGCAGTCCAATCACATCAATCTGCGGCTGACGGTCCGCGAGCTGGTTTCCTTTGGACGCTTCCCCTATTCGCAGGGACGGCTGACAGAGGAGGATTGGAAGCATGTCGACGAAGCGATCCGCTATATGGAGCTTCATGACATGCAGGACAAATATTTGGACCAGCTCAGCGGGGGACAGAAGCAGCGCGCCTATATCGCGATGGTCATTGCTCAGGACACCGAATACATCCTGCTGGATGAGCCGCTCAACAATCTCGACATGAAGCATTCCGTACAGATCATGAAGATTGTCCGCAGACTGGTGGATGAGCTGGGGAAAACAGTGGTGATCGTCATCCATGACATCAATTTCGCCTCCTGTTACTCCGATTACATCGTGGCGCTCAAGGACGGAAAGATCGTCCGGGAGGGAACGATCGAGGAGATTATCACGTCTCCCGTGTTGAAAGAGGTCTATGACATGGACATTCCGATCCAGCACATCGATGACAATAAAATCTGTATTTACTTCTCTTGATGAAAATCTATTGTGTCAGGCATCATTTCGATGGTGTCTGAAAAAGAGAAATCCCGTTTTTAAATGGGCTGGCAGCAAGCCAGACTCTTTTCCAGACAATCATCGATGCAATATAAAAAATCCCTTTTAGAGGTGACGACATGAAGAAGGTAGCACTATATCTCATGATTGCCGTACTGGCAGTCTTCGCAGTAGCATGCGGTTCGGGCGGTTCCAGCACGACCGGCAGCACCAATGGCACGGCGGAGCAGCCGCAAGCACAAGGAGCGCAAGGAACTCCGGCAACGGAAGCGCAAAGTGAAGAGTTGACGATCAAACACCAACTGGGCGAAACCAAAGTGAAGAAAAACCCGAAAAAAGTAGTTGTCTTTGACTTCGGTACGCTGGATACGCTGGATAAGCTGGGCGTTGAAGTAGCGGCGCTGCCAAAAACAAGCATTCCTACTTACCTCGAAAAATACAAGGATGACAAGTATGTGAATGTAGGAAGCCTGAAAGAGCCTGATTTTGAGAAAATCAACGAAGTGAAGCCTGACCTGATCATCATCTCCGGACGCCAACAGGCTATGTATGAAGAATTCAAAGCGATCGCACCAACGATCTACCAGGGCGTGGACACCTCCCGCTATATGGAGTCCTTTACCGAGAACGCAAAAACGATTGGCCAAATTTTTGGCAAAGAAGCAGCCGTTGAAGAAGAGCTGGCGAAAATCAATGAATCGATCAAAAAACTGAACGCAGAAGCAACAGCCAGCGGCAAAAACGCGCTGATCATTCTGGCCAACGACGGCAAAGTAAGCGCGTATGGAGCAGGCTCCCGTTTCGGTATTATTCACGACGTGTTTGGCTTTACACCGGCAGATAAGAACATCGAGGTATCCACTCACGGTCAAAGCATCTCTTTTGAATACATCGTGGAGAAAGACCCGGACTTCTTGTTCGTCATCGACCGCACCGCTGCAGTTGGGGGAGAATCCTCCGCGAAGGGTGTAGTTGAAAACGAACTGGTGAAGAAAACGAAAGCCTTTAAAGAAGGGCACATCGTTTATCTCAAACCGGACTTCTGGTATCTGTCCGGCGGCGGACTCGTCTCCGTCGACGCAATGGTAAAAGAAGTAGAGGGCGCTTTGAAATAATAGCGTCAGGCTATGAGTACTGATAGTAGAGGCGCTATGCCTTTGGCGCAATACAAAAGAATAGTGGGAAAAACAGCGGGGCCTTCTTTATGAAGGCCCTTTCTCAGTGAGTTACAAGCCGACAGAAATCCTGTATAATGCCCATAAGGAGGGGAACAGCGGAATGGAAAAGCTCCTGTTGGAAATCGCGGAAGGCATGAAGCGGATGGGAGAAAGGTTCGATCAGTTGGAGGGACGATTCGACCAGTTGGAGGGACGATTCGACCAGTTGGAAGGGCGGTTCGACCGGCTTGAGGAGAAGGTAGATCGACAAGAGGAACGTTTTGATCGGCTGGAGGCAAAGGTGGACCAGTTGGAAGGGCGGTTCGAGCGACTTGAGGAGAAAGTAGATCGACAAGAAGAACGTTTTGATCGGCTAGAGGCAAAGGTAGACCATTTGGAGGAACGTTTTGACCGACTGGATACAAAGGTAGACGAAATAAAAGTCGCGCTTCACTCCCAGCACATCGCCAATATTAATAGCGATAATTTGGTACTGTCCGAGATTCGCGACATGAAAGAGAAAGTACGGTATGTAAACCGAAGGGTTGCAGACGTGGAACTGGATATGATCGGAAAGCATGCGAAGGACCCGAACTGACGTGGTCTTTTTTTTTTTGTCTCTTGAGGTACGAGAACGAAAGTGTTTCCGTTAAAGGCGTCCGATGGCTGTTGGTTGGGGAAAGTGGCTTATCGCTCATCCTCGGCCTGTAGCGGATTCAAGGCTGCAGCATCAAACGGCTGATTGCTTTTATTACAACTGCTTTTTCATTCCTTGATAGGATTCCCCATAGGCTCTTCTATGTCTTCCACATGGTTTTTCGGCCTGATTCTAACAGATAGGAAATAGACGTCCTCGCTTTCTGTATCGAATACATGTATTACATAGCGCAAAGTTCCATACCGATAAGAAGGAATATCCGTTTTTATCTGTTCGATGGGAACATTGTATTTGTTATGAATGTAGGCAATGGCTTGTTGTCGTACTTTGACTCTGTCTGGTATGGTCCCAAAGAATTCAGAACAGCCTGCCACAAAAAGGATGACGAAGCCAATTGTTACAATAAACCATAGGATTCGCTTTATCATGAGCGACACCTCCCTGTTTTTTAGGGGGACGAGACGTGCCTCAGAATAGGGTTCCGATCATTTCTATGGGACTACATCGGCAATGGAAAGCATCATTCCCAAAATAACGGAGAACGGGAACGATGCTTTTTAGCATGAACGAATGGAACAAGCCAGCAGGTTTATGGTGCCTTCATGGATAATTGTATATCAATTCCACATGAAAAAAGAGAACCGGATCTTAATGCGGTGAACAGAAATAACGATAACCTCGCCAACAGGAAAGGAGCACTTCATAACATGTCAAAAGCCGACAACATGCTTTCCATCTTGTGGCTCTTGAAAACAGGGAGACGGATGACGGCCAAGAAGCTGGCAGAGACGCTGGAGATTCATATCCGGACCGTCTACCGTTACATCGATGCCTTGTGCGCGAGCGGCGTGCCGATCATCGCCGATTCCGGTCACAATGGCGGATATACCCTGCCCGATCACTTCATCGAGGCTCCTTTGTTTTTCGACCTGGACGAGCAGAAGGCGCTGATTCATGCAGCCATTTTTGCGAAAGAGGCCGGTTATCCTTTTGGCGAGGCGTTGGACAGTGCCGTGTCCAAGCTGAAGAGGTACACCAATCAGGAGCAGTTGCATCATATTCAGCGGAATGAACGCGGTTTCGATGTGATTAACCCGCCACCGAATCCTGCGATAGAGTCAGTTTTGCAAGAGCTGCAGCGAGCGGTAGCGGATGGGTATACGCTGTCCATGGCCTATCAAAAGGGCCGTGATCCGTCTCCGCAGGTCCGCGATGTCGATCCATACGGGCTGGTTTACTGGAAGAACAAGTGGTACGTCGTCGGCTATTGCCATCTGCGATGCGAGATCCGCAGCTTTCGCGTAGACAGAATTCATCACGTATCCCGGACTGATGCTTTGTTCCAACCACCCGACGATTTTTCCGCAAGGCAGTTTTTCATGCAAAACTTGCTGCCCGATGCGGAGAGGAAAAAGCTCATTGCCGTTCGGATCAAGGGAAAACCCCATGCCATACGCGACCTTTGCGAACATTGGCTGTTCGGACACGCTCTGGTGGAGCGGTCGGAGGGTGAGGCCCGCTTTCAACTGGATGAAGAATCGATCTCGGGTTACGTACCGTACTTTCTGCTGCCGTACGGTGGAGCGATTCAAGTGCTGGAGCCGAAGCTGCTTCGGGAAAGAATGGTGAGTGTCACGAAGGCATTGCTTGTGCATTACGAAACGTATTCATCTTGACTGACTGTATTTGTCAGTGAATCTCGGTTATGCTGTGGACATGAAAAGGTTAGGCGAATGGAGGCGTATCTGAAATGAAGCACCACGCAGTACAATTGTACGAATACCACATATGGGCCAATGAGAGGATTTTTCAACAACTGAAGGAATTGCCCGAAGAAGCCTGCCGTCAAGAGATTCAGAGCATTTTTTCTTCTGTTTACAGTGCACTGGTTCATATCTATACGGCAGATCATATTTGGCTGTACGCGATGGCTGGCGAAAGCTTTGAGAAGATAAGAGAGGCGATCGGGGGCATCACCGAGGAGACGAATGGCAAAAGCGCAGAGGAACTCCAGCAGCTGTTCCGCACTGCCTCCGAGAGGTACAAGGAGTTTTTGGCGGGTTTGCCAGATCTGGACGCGACGACTCAATACCGCCATCCTACTTACGGGGTGCTGGAGGCCAGGTATTCTGATATCGTGCAGCACGTCGTCAACCATGGCACATACCATCGCGGGAATATTGCGGCGATGCTCAGACAGCAGGGGTACGCAGGCGTGCCGACGGACTACGTGTTTTATTTGTATGAGCTTTCTCAGCAAGCACAAGCATAAGAACAGAAAAACGGACTTTGCCCAAGTCCGTTTTTTTGTTCAAAAAACGCTCTTAATGATAGGCGGCAGGAGTAAACTGGACCGGCAGCTCCTTTACGCCGTAAACAAAAGTGCTGGGGATCGCCTCCAGCTTCGTTCCCTCGGGCAGCCTCATGTCGTGGAAATGAGCGAGGATGAGCGGCAGGGCGATCAATGCCTCCAGTCTGGCGAGCGGGGCGCCCAGGCAAAAATGGATGCCCTGTCCGAAAGCGAGATGGGCATTGGGCGTGCGGTCGACGATAAAACGGTCGGCGTCCGGGAATTTTTCCTCATCCCGGTTGGCGGAACCGATCCAGGTCACGACGAGGTCGCCCTTTTTCACCTGCTTCCCGCCGATTTCCACATCCTTTGTCGCATAGCGGTTCATCGCCAGAATGGGCGAGTAGTAGCGCAGAACCTCTTCGATCGCCCCCTTCATCAGCTCCGGCTGCTGCCTCAGCTTTTCCTGGAGACTCGGCTCTTCCATAAAGATGCGAACAGCATTCGTAATCAGGTTGGTCGTCGTCTCGTTGCCGGCACCCAAAAGCAGAATGCAGAACTCCATGATTTCCTCGTCCGTCAGTTTCTCCCCGTCTACTTCTGCTTGCACCAGCTTGGTGATCAAATCATCCTCGGGCTGTTTTCTCCGCTCCAGCGTTACTTTCATGAAATAATCGTCAAGCTCGCGGCGTACCTTTTCTTTATCAGCGAGAAATTTTTGGATGGCTGCTTCGGAGTCGTCCTCGACCGACTCGGCGATTCGATCCGACCAGTCCTTGAACAGCTGGCGATCTGCCGCAGGAACGCCGAGAAGCTCGGCGATCACGATGACAGGCAGCGGGATCGAAATGCTTTGGAGCAGATCGATCTCGGTTTTCCCTTCTGTTTGTGCGATCAGCTCACCCATGATCTCTGTAATGCGTGGCTCCAGTTCAGCGATTGAACGGGGTGTAAACGCTTTGCTCACGATATTTCTCATCTGATGGTGCTTCGGTGGGTCCATCCCCAAAATACTTCCCAACAAAACAGGGCCCTGCTGCGGCCTCACCGATGAAAAGGCAGCGGGGTCCTTGAGAACGGCCAGAATATCGTCGTAGCGGAAGAGGTCCCAGGAGTTTCGCTTGGCATCAAAGGAAACAGGGAATTCCTTCCGCATTTTTTGAAACCAGGCAAAAGGCTGCAACCGCTCTTCCGGGGACTTCAATCCTTCCACCGGTATGACAAAACCAGAGACTTTTGATTGGGAGGACAGGTCCATAAGTAATCTCCTTGGGCTAGTTTTTTGCTTATTTTCCCGTTTTCCTCCAGTTCTTATGTACAGGTATTCCCATTGAATCCATCAGGATATGCGACAATGCTTAGAAAAAACACCCAATTTTTTTCATAAAAAATGGTGTTCTTTTCTTACTTTTTGCAACCAATCTTTGGGTTTTTCGGTCTATAGAGGAAATGTATTGAAACGATGGCAATGTCATAGCAGGAGGAACTCATATGTTTGCGAAAGTGGGCTGGCGTATTTTCTTTATTTTAGTGAGTGCAGGAGCTATCGCATATTCCGTGTACGAATATTTGGATTCGTTGCGCCAAACGACGGTGGTCATTGTCGCGGCCAAGGAAATTCCGGCACACACGCTCATTACCGAAGACATGGTAAAGCCCGTCGAGGTAGCGGCTGACTCGGCACGATTGCTGATTACCAAGCCCGTTACCGTCAAGGAAGATGTCGTAGGCGGCATCACCCTGCAAAAAATCGAAGCGGGCAAACCGATGGAACTGGACCCCAAAGCGCTCATCTTTCCTGAACAGCGAAGCATGTATTTGCGCAAGGACGGCAGCGTGGATATGACCTACTTCATTCCAAAAGAAAAGCGCTTGATAGCCGTCGCGCTGCCACCGGCTTCCGTGGTGGACAACAGACTGAGCAAAGGGGATTGGGTCGACGTGATCTACACCTCCAAATCAGACTCGAAAGCGATAGGAGAATCTGTTTCCCACATGATTCTGCAGCAGGTCGAGGTGTTTGACATCGAGCGTGTGAATGTGAAGGGCGAAGGAAGGGAGAGCGTCATGCAGCACGTCACGCTTCTCGTTTCTCCGCAGGAAGCCGTCAAACTCTCGCTCGCCAAGCACAAGGGTGATATCGATCTGATCCTGAACCCTTGGAACGGAGACCGGGAGAGGGTTGCTCCGGTAACAGATTCGCTGCTGCTGAAATAAGGATCGCAAAAGAAGGTGAAAAGAGATGGAGTACGACAACACGACTGCAAGCGCAACCTCGTTTATCCGAGTGGCTGTAGCGGATACGGATCGTGAGCATACACAGGACATTCAACACTATTTTGAACAAAATCACCCGACCATTCGCGTGGTTGCGCAAGTCCGTTCCCTGGCAGAGCTGTATGCCTACTGCGGGGCCCATGATGTAGATGTGGTATTGATCAACCTGGATTTGATGCCGAACCCGCAAGAGGAGATCATTCAGATCAGGAATCGCCGGGTAGCCAAGATCATGATTTGGACGGACCAGATGGAAAAGCTGCGGAAGCTGCAGGTGGATCTCCACGGCGGAACCGTAGAGTTCGTCTATAAATACATCCCGTACGATTTGCTGGCTCCCCGGATCTATTCTTTTACGCCGGGACATACGCAGCCTGTCCAAAGCAAGGCGGCGGTGAACGAGTTTCTGGGCAATCAGGAAACGCGAAAAGTATTGTTCTTTTCTCCGAAGGGAGGGGTAGGGAAGACGACGCTGGCGATCAACACGGCCTGCCAGCTGGCACTAAAAGATAAGAAGGTGCTGCTTGTCGACTTCGCTACCTTCGGACAAATATCTGCCTATCTGTATTTGCCCCGGACCCGGGGATTGACAGATGCGATCAGGATGATCGAGCAGGGAATCGGACAAAAGGATGACCTCGTGGCGACTCTCAAAGAGTCGGTTCACCAGGTCGAGGTAGAGGGGAAAAAGCTGCATGTTCTGAGTGCGGCTACGCATTTCAAGATGAGCAACATGACGCTGGACATGACCGACAAAATATTGGAGGGATTGGAGGCGCTCGACTACGAGGTAATCGTCATGGATACATCGACCGACCTCTCCCCGAAAAATATCGCTCTGCTGAGCGCAGCGACCGATCTGTTCTACGTGACGACGACGGATGTGGTCGCCAACTGGTCGCTCTTGTCCACCTTTGATATCGTCGAAAAGCTGAACCGGCCGCTCCAATCCCGTTATTTGGTGCTCAATCGCTACCATTCGTCGATCGGGTTCCCGACCTCGGAGCTGGAGGAGATCCTCTCCATGCCAATCGCGGAAACCATCCCGGATATGTATCAGCAGATACAAGGCTTTACGAACCGGGGAATCTCGCTCGTCGAGAGACCCCATCTGAAGATCAACAGGTACTACCGGCGTATTGCACACTTCATCTGTCCGGTTTTTACAAAAAGAGAGCTGGGCAAGGGCTTCAGCTTGCGGGGGGTGTTTACACGTGCGGGTAGAAGAGGCCATTAGGCAAAAGAAGGCGGGTGCGACCGGCGAGGGCCCGGCAGAAGGGCGTGCGCAGGAAACCGTCCAGCTTCCCGAGCTGAAACAGGCTGTCCGCGAGCGAATCATCGAGCAGAACGAAAAGGATCAACAGCTGCTGAGCCAGCCGGAGCTGCTTCGCCAGGTGATCTGGAAAGTGCTTGAAGAGGAGAGCGAGTCCCGCTTCGGCCATGCCCTTCTCACCTTGGAAGAAAAGCGGACAATGGTCGAAGAAATTGTCCAGCAGCTGGTCGGCTACGGAATTATTGATCCGTTGGTGAAGAACGAGCAGATCACAGAGATCATGATCAACGGAATTGAACGGATTTTCATTGAGGAAAAAGGGAGAATGCGCCGGGCGATGACGGAAAAAGGCGCCCCGCTGCAGTTCGAGTCCGAGTCGGAGCTGCTGCACCTGATCGAAAAAATCGTGGCCCCGATCAACCGCAAAGTGGATGAAAGCGATCCGATCGTGGATGCCCGGCTCGCCGACGGTTCGCGCGTAAACGTAGTCATCCGTCCGATCTCGCTGTCCGGGCCGATCGTAACGATTCGGAAGTTTCCTGAAAATCCTTACACCATGCAGGAGCTGGTGGAGCTGGGGGCCCTTTCCCCTCAAATAGCAGAGTGGCTCGAAAAGCTGATTTGTGCCCGGTACAACATCGTGGTTTCCGGGGGAACCGGCTCGGGGAAGACCACGTTTCTCAATGCGCTCAGCATGTTCATTCCGCAGACGGAGCGGGTGATTACGGTAGAGGATGCGGCCGAGCTGAAGGTCACTCATATTGAAAACCTTGTCCGCCTGGAGACGCGGCCGCCCAACGTAGAAGGGAAAGGCGCCATCGCCATTCGCGACCTGGTACGGACAGCGCTCCGGATGCGTCCTGACCGGATTGTCGTCGGGGAGGTCCGCGGAGGAGAGGCCGTTGACATGCTGCAGGCGATGAATACGGGCCACGACGGCTCGCTGACGACGGGCCACGCCAACTCGGCGCGCGACATGCTGTCTCGTCTCGAGACGATGGTACTGATGTCGGGACTGGAACTGCCTCTCCCCGCCATCCGCAGGCAGATTGCCTCTGCGGTAGAGATTATCGTTCACCTGGGCCGCCTTCGCGACGGCTCCCGCAAGGTCCTGCAAATCTCGGAAATCCGTGATTACGTCGATGGCGAAATCGAGTGCGTCGACCTGTTTCGCTGGAGGATGGAAGGCATGGATGAGGACGGTCGGCTGCGGGGGGCTCTCGTTCCGACCGGCGAGCCGGTCATGCAGATGGAGAAATGGCTGTCCAGGGGATACGGAGAAACCATGTTTGAAGCGGAGGAGTTGAGATGCTAGGGACATATGTAGCGGTCATGGTCTCTTTGTACGTATTGCTCCGTTCCTTCATCGAGCTTTTGTACGTGCTGATTTACGGGGAATTTCCGCAAAAAAAGTGGCTGACCCGGCAGTTTGACCGCTTGCGTCATATTGAAACAAAGAAGGAGCGGGCCGGGCTGTCGCGATGGCTGCAACTGGGATCGTCGTCGGATACGAAGCTGCTTGACTATCTCTTGATCGCCGTTTCGGTCGTGTCGCTGTTTTTCTTTGGCATGCTGCTGTTCCAAAACGAGTTTTACGCAGCCTTGTTTGGCGTACTTGGGCTTTTCGTTCCGCGGGCCATAAAGAAAAGAAGGCAGGAAAAACTGCGTCAGATCATGGTTCTCCAGTTTCGCGAGGCGATTTTGTCCATCGCAAGCTCGCTGAAGGCAGGTTCCTCCCTGCAGGTCGCGCTCCTGCGCAGTCAGCAAGACTTGGCGAAGCAGCTCGGCCATAAAAAGGATCGCCCCATGCTGGATGAACTGGAAAAGCTCAATCGGGACATCCATTTTGGCGTATCGCTGGAGGAAGCGCTGCAAAAATTCCGCGATGCGGTCAATCAGGAGGACGTCACGCAATTCGTCAACGCGGCCCTCATCACGAAATCGCGCGGCGGCAACCTGGCCGAGGTCATTCAAAATACGACGATGATGATCACCGACAAGATTACGGTCCAGCAGGAAATCATGGTGGCGACAGCTCAAAAGCGAATGGAGGCAAAAATGCTCACATTCATGCCCCTCGGTATTGTGCTGGCGATCATGGCGCTCAATCCGGGCTATATGCAGCCGATGTACGATTCCTGGGTCGGGTCGTCATTGATGTTCCTAGCCGCTCTGATGCTGGTCGCCAACTACTTCCTCGGCCGCGCCATCACGAAGATCAATATATAGTGGGTGAATGTTTATGCCGACGCTGATTGCCTGCTTCACATTCGTACTGGTCGTCATGCTCTTTTTGCCGACCAAATGGCTGCAGGTGCAAAAAGTAAAAAAGGGCTTTGTCTTTATGTCATCCTACGTGACTTCTTCCACCACTCGAAAAACCGGTCTCGTACACCTCATCACTCCTTTCGTGATGAGCATGATGGCTGCTTTGCGGCTTCGCATCCGTCCGAAACAGCGCAAGGATATCCAAACCAAGCTGATTCACGCAGGGTTGGCCGAGAACTGGACCGTGGAGAATTTCGTAAGCGTCCAGGCGGGATCGGCTGTACTGGCCGGCTTGTACTTTCTGTTTCTGGGCTGGGCAAACGGGAATTCCGACTATTACCTCATCGCCATAGGAGCCGTACTGATTGGATACTTCCTGCCGCAGCAATGGATCAGGCAAAAGATCAAAAGCAGGCAGGAATCGATACGCCGTGAGCTTCCGCATCTGCTAAACGCTGTCGCTATCATGTGCGAGGCGGGACTTCATCTCTTTCCCGCTCTCCGCGAAGTAGCGACTCGCCAAAAGGGAGTGCTCGCCCGGGAGCTGTTGACGGTCGTCAATGATGTGGCCTACGGCGTGGGACAAATCGAGGCTTTGGAGCGGATGGCCGATCGCTGTCAGGTAGAAGAGGTAAGCCGGTTTGTCTCGGCCCTGTCGCAGACGATCGAGCGGGGGGCTTCCGGGATCACCGGCGTGCTTCGCCAGCAAGCCTCGGAGGTGTGGGAGGACCGCAAGAAAAAAGCGCAAAGACTGGGTGCGGAAGCTTCTTTGAAGCTGTTCCTGCCTTTGCTGCTGCTTGCCTTTCCGGCGATGACCATATTTATGCTGGGACCTGTGTTTATTGAGTTGGCTCGGTTTGTCATGAATTAAGCGATTTGTCCATGTACGAACAAGGAGGACTGACAATGAAATTGCTATGGATCATGTCGCCGGCAAAGGGTGTTTTCAAAACAGCGCTGTCCCCGTTTAAGCGCGGCTTGCAGCAGATATACATGAGCTCGGAGATGGTTGTGGACGGCGAAGCTTATCGTCTGGTGGGCATCTATCCAATGTCTGTGCTGCTTCGGATGGAAACGAATTTTGAGAAATTCGCCATCGTGGATCAAACAGGCCGGTTGGTCCCAGACCAGAACGTGACGCAGCGCTGTCTGCGAATGTACCAGTTGATCGTGACACTCGACAACAACGCCGGTTATCTCAAAAAAAATTTGGCTGTCGATCCTCAGTCGTTTGTGCCGATCATCCGGCACGTGGAGGAATTGGGAAAGAAGGTGCTGGATCGTCTCGGGGAGGAGCAGGGGAGAGCGGCACAGGCTCACCTGGATGGCTACAAGCAGTACCTGAAACAAGGAGCACAGCTCGGTGAGCGCATTAACTCATCGGGAAGAGAGGTTTTGTGGCGGCTCGAGCCGATCAAGGCGGGCCAGCCGCTGAGGGAGCAAGAGGTGGCTCAGCTTGACAAAGCGATGCTGGATTTCATGGATGACTCGCGGAAAAGAGTGCTGGTCCTTCTGGAGTCGCATACAGCCCGCACGGAAACAAAGCGACTGCTCTCTGAAGCGCTGGCCCAGAAATGGCTTGGTGCTGGTGAGGAGAAGCTAGCTCAGAACATCGTCGCTTTACTGGAGAATTCCTTTCAGGTGGAGCGGGTCTCAATAGCGGAGCGCGGTGCGCAAACACTTGAGCAGGCAATCTGGACAGCCAAGAACGAAACAAGGGATTTTATCGGCAAGCATACCGCTGATTTGCTGAGGCAAAAATGGCTCCTCGGAGCGGAAGGAAGCAGCATACAGGCATGACTGACCATCCGAGAGGAGCGCGTAGAAAGGGGGGGGGTAGCTGCGATAACAAATACAAAATCTGTTGGAGGAGGTGGATCTCTCCCTATACGACCGCATAAAAACCTTCCGGCAAAGCGCTATTCATTCATCCTTGCAAAGTCTTCGATGGAGGTTTTTTTACTAAGCAGGAAGGAAGGTAGATCATGTACAGGTGGTTCAGGAAAAAACAGAGTAGGCGTCTGATCGCCGGTGTGTCTGTTTTCCTCATCGTGCTGCTCAACTTGCTATGGTTTGCCGTGCCTTCAGAGATGGTGTCGGCAAACGAGAAACCCACTCCCAACATGATCAAGGCAGATGAAAAGAACGACGTAAAGCCGGGATCTGGAGCAAACGGGGCAGCACCCGGAGCCTTGCCGGATGGAAAGGGACAGGACGACACTGCCTACAAGGCCGGAAAGACATTCAATAATACATTTACGTATGTACTGGAGGTCGCCAAGGCAGTAGAGAGCATCAGCAGCTCCCCGAGCGGAGGCAACATCATTGTGGGAACCCTCGGCGTCGTAGCCTCCGGGTCAAAGATTTTCAACGAAGCAGGAGATACCCACTGGAGCGTGCAGCTGATCGAGAAAGGGATAGACCCTGCTCTCAAGGCTGTGGAATTCCGGGCAGCTTTCAACTATCAAACCGTGTTTACAGGCGCAGTCAATACCGCCGCGAATGTAAGCTGGTGGACGAAGCTGAAAAACGAGTTCGCCTGGACGACGCTGCAAAACGGGCCAGCCAGCGTTTTTCTGGCCAAAGTCGGGGCGCCGTTCGCCGCGATTTCCGCTGGATTCGGTGTGTATGATGTCGTTCAGGGAGCGAAGAACAACGACGGCTGGAAAATCGCAGAGGGCTCCGTCGATATCATCGGAGGTCTTGCCGGAGTGGCGTTGCCGTTCCTGCTTGCGACGCCTGCTGCACCGATCGTGGCGGGGATTGCACTTGGAGCGGCAGTCGTGTCCACAGCTCTGAAGTATCGGAAAGAAATTGCCGCAGCCGCCAAATGGGTGTGGAACAAAGGCAAAGAATTGGGCCGATACGCATGGAACGCGACGAAAAACTTTGCCGCAAATACGTGGTCCGCAATAAAGAAGACAGCGAGCCAGGCTTGGAGTGCAACAAAGCAGGCTGCAAGCAGGGCGTGGGCCGCGACGAAGAAGACAGCTAGTCGTGCTTGGGCCGCGACGAAGAAGACAGCTAGCCGTGCTTGGGCCGCAACGAAGAAAACAGCGAGCCGTGCTTGGGCCGCGACGAAGAAGACAGCGAGCCGTGCTTGGTCTGCAACGAAGAAAACAGCGAGCCGCGCATGGTCCGCAACGAAGAAGACAGCGAGCCGCGCATGGTCCGCAACGAAGAAGACAGCAAGCCGTGCTTGGTCCTCGACAAAGAAGACAGCAAGCCGTGCATGGTCTGCAACGAAGAAGACAGCAAGCCGTGCTTGGTCTGCAACGAAGAAGACAGCGAGCCATGCTTGGTCTTCGACGAAGAAGACGGCGAACCGCGCATGGTCTTCGACGAAGAAGACAGCAAGCCGGGCGTGGAGCTCGACACGCAAGGCAGCCAGCTCTGCACGAAACGCAATCGGAGGCTTCTTCAGCAATGTACGAAAGTCATTTGGTTGAGTCGACCGGATGATGGAAAGGACGTTACCATGCAACTGAAAAAGATAAGCAGCATCATGATGGCGACGTGCCTGCTCCTCTTTCTCGCCGCTTGCGGCGGGGAGAGCAGCACGTCCGCCCCTGCTACCGGACCGGAGAACGGAGCTGACCGGAAGCTTCAGTATCGCGCTGAACAACTGGCGAATCTGCAGCAAGAAGATCTGGAGGAGCGGATAAAGCAGTTGGAAGCGGTAAAGGATCAGCTAAAAGCAAAAAGGGATGAAATCATCGGCCAAGGCGGAAAGTGGGTCGAATCGAAGCTTTCCGTATTGGAGCATCAAGAACCATTTCGAACAGAGGAAATGAAAAAATATTTGACGACACTGATGGATCTCTATCTGCCGCTGGCTGAAGGCAGCGTGGATGTCGTTCCAGTGACGGCAGCCTACCAGGAGGACGGCTCGCTTCTCGCGGTGATGCTGCTGAGAAATGGCGTACCAGGGAAAACACTGACGTCTGCCGACCTTTCGAAAGCTGTGCTGACGATTTACCAAGCAGATGGACAAAAGGTAGTCGAGGTTCCGTTTGCTCCGAATGCTCAGGACATTGGCAGTCTTTCGACAGGGGAAGCACGTCCGCTCAGCATCGTCGTTGACAAGAAGGACGTTCTGAACAGCAATTATTCATTTCAGCAGGAAGGGTATGTTTTTACACTGCAAGGCTTCTAAATCAATCAACCATTCAATGGAGGGATTCGCAATGAAACAAGCACTGGTGAAATTTTGGAAAGAAGAAGAAGGACAGGCGCTCAGCGAGTACGGCTTGATTCTCGGCATCATCGCGATTGCCGCCATCGCTGGCCTGGTCGCCATGAAGGATAAGATTGTCAAAGTATTTAAAGATATTGCTGACGGTCTTGGCAAGGGCAGCTGAGTTTGGAAATGTTCACATACGGCCTTTGCCTGTTCGGTCTGACGATCGCGCTTATCTTTGACGTGTGGAAATATCGAATCCCCAACCTGTTGACGGTATCGCTCGCGCTGGCCGGACTGGCAAACGGTACCATTCTGTACGGCTGGTCCGGCTTCGTGGAGCATCTTTTGGGCTTGCTGGCCGGACTTGGAATATTTCTTGTCCCTTACCTGATGGGAGCCTTTGGCGCAGGTGATGTAAAAATGATGGGCAGCATCGGTGCGGTCATGGGTCTTCCCTTTATCGTCACCAACAGTTTTGTCGTGATCGCAGTCGGCGGAGTCATCGCAGCCGGGATCGTTGTCGCTGCGCGAGGCTTTAAAGGGACATGCGAGTTGCTCTATCTCTTTATTGTCTATTTGTGTAGCGGAAAGCTGAAGGACTTTTTACATGTGCTGAAAGATCGCTCCCAGCCGGTATTTCCGTACGGCATCGCAATATTTATCGGAACGGTGGTGACCATGTATTGGGGATCCGCAATCGTCTGAGACAACTTGTCAAAAGAGAAGAAGGGCAGGCCATCACGGAATTTGCGATTGTCCTGCCTGTCATGATCCTGCTGATCACGGGCATCCTCGTTTTTGGACATATGATGTACGCCAAAACCCTCGTGGTCTTGTCTGCCAGCCAGGGAGCGCGGGTGGGCGGCGCTGTCTGGGATGATGAGGGGGCAGGAGCCGCGCGGGCCAAAATCCGCAACACCGCCCTGTCCATTCTAACGAACGGCCTGAGCGGGTCTCACGATGTCCAGATCCGGGAAACGGGAAATGACATCAGCGTGACAGTCACTTATGACTACCCGGTGACGATCCCGATCATCAGCGCGTTTTTCTCCAATCCTGTTGTAAAGCTTGAGCATACGGCTGTCTATAAAGTGCTATAGCGGTGGGACAAAAATCCTGAGCAGGAAAGAATGAGGTCAGATGAAAATACCAGCGAAGTGGAAAAAGGAATGGAAACGAAAGTGGGGCCGGTGGAAACGGGACGAAAAGGGCGGCGCCCTGGTGCTGTTCGCCGCTTTTCTTCCTGTCCTTGTGGCTGTGGCCGGGCTGGTCATTGACACCGGGGTGATCGCCTATCATCAGGCGAAGCTGTCCGAGGCCACTGACGCTGCTGCCTGGGCGGGACTGGATTCGTATGACCGCGATCTCTGGAATGTAGAGCCGCCCGAAGAACCGCGGGTCGTGCTTGTACCGGGCGAAGCACGGTCGCTAGCAGCCAGCTACCTGGCGATCAATTATCCCCAGGCTCAACTTACCGGTGTAGAGGTGAGCGGTGGCACCATAGTCGTGAAAGCGGAAGCGGAGTGCCAGTTTTTCTTCATGAAAATGTTTGGCATCCAGGGGACCACCTTGTCCGCATCTGCGGAGGCGAGGATGGAAGAGTAAAGGACGGCCACCCGCGACCGTCCGTACAAGATACGGTATTACATTCTGCTGCTCTCCTCTTGGTATACGTCGAAATCGAATGCTTCTTTTCTTGTGCGAAGCTCCAGGTACAGCAGGTAGTAGGCGGCGCCCTCAAACGGCAATATCAGCATTTCGCGTATGAGGAAGAGCAGGAAGGCTATCGCCGGCTGACTGGCAATTGCCGGAAACAAAAAGCCGGGCAAGTATTGCAGGACTGCTCTCACGACGGCAAAGATCAGGATGATGCCCAGGACGCGAAGTGTGGAGCCCTTTACCAAAAAGAGACTTCGCTTCAGTGCCGCGATCGCCCCCATCCCTTCAAAGGCGATCACCTGAGGAAAGACGGTAAACCAGATCATGAGCAAAATGCCCGGAATAATCAGCAGTAGCGTACCTAATGCCACCCCTGCAAATTCAAGCAGGCTGGCAAGGATAACGACGGGCACCAGGCTGCCAAAGGCCGTCAGCGCCTGAAGCTGCTGATCCCATTGTGTTCCCAAATGAGATCGTTTCAAAACGATTCCCATGTAGACGAAATAGAGGGACAGCAGAATGCCGTTGACCGGCGTCATGATCAGCGGGCTGAACGCTTCCTTCAACTGCTGGGACTGTGCCCATCCTGTCAGCGCTTGCTCTGACCAAAAGAGAAGGGAAACGATCAGGAACAGGAAGGGAAACTGGCTGAGCCAGATCCGTTTCCCCGTTTTCAGACTATGGCCCAGAAGAACTGAAATGGGCTGAGGTTGGATATTCGATGGCTGAATGATCATGGTCACGATTCCTTTCGTTAGCTTGTAATTTCCAGTCGATCGCCTATTTCAGTCTGCGTGTTGCGGATCGTATGGGCAGGCAGTTCGATAACATAGGCCGCCCTTTTTATAAACGGAGTATACCGCCATGGTTGCAGCTCCTCCATGAGATGGACGATCTCGCCGTGTTGATCGACAAACAGACAGTCAATGGAAAAACGCATAAACCAGGTATGGACAGCCTTGCACGGGTTTATGATCAATGCCTGTCCCTCCGGGAGCGTGCTTCTCCCGAGCAAGCCGAGCATCCTTGTGACCGACGTGTCGGCACATTTGGCCTGCTGTGCGATCATTCTGTTTTTCGTTGCATTCCAAATCTTCATAAACGCCCCTCCGGGCTGGATATTTTGCCCAATCTGGCATTTGTTCTACATCATAACAATTCTGGATTTTTCTATCAAGCCCATTGAGACGAGGCGGGATGACGAAAGGAAACGATTCAGACATGGCATGGAAAAAGTGGATGCGCATTCTCTTTCCGGAGCTTCAACTGCTTGACCATATACGGGAGCGAGGGTTTTCGGGGAAAAAGGCAGAGCGTCAGCAACAGCCCGAAACATCGCCATTTCGGCAGAGCGGGATGGCCGGGCAAAGCCAATCGCTAGCCTCGTCTGCGGGAAAAGAGACCTTTGGCCCTTTGGCCAGCGGAAGAGAGGCAGTGGCAGATACCGTCCGGGGGTGGAACAAGCATGCCTGGGTCCGGTCCCGGGCCGAGCTGGAGGATCTTTTCCCGGCCATCATCGAAGAGGTTAACGGGCAAATCAACCGGCAGGAGCCGTTCGTCTACGAAGTGGCGATCGCCTACAAAAAAAGCTTTTTGCTTCGGGAAAGCGGAAAAGTCCAGCACAGGCTCCTGCTGGCCGGACCCGAAGGGACGGGCAAGCTGCGAACATTATCTTTGCTGCTCGATCAGTTTTGCCGAAAGCGGCTGTTGCCGTACGGCCACGTCACGACGGTCGATTTGGACAGATATGGTGAGCGGGAGGCACATACGCTGTTTCTCCTCGACTGTGCAAATGCCTTTCGGGACGGAATCGGGACGGTTTGCTTCAGAGGCATTGAGCGGGCTGGCCCGGAAATCGTCCAGTACGTTACGAAGCTGTTTGCAGATGGCTTGATCCGGACTCCGGAGGGGGGACAGATAGAGGCCTCCGACTACTTCCTGGTCCTCCATGTGGACCAGCCGTCTCCCAAAAGCGAAACAGCAGGAGCCGCTGAACAAATGGAGCGAAGGACGCTGGAGAAAATGATTTCGCCAGCCGTTCCGCAAGCCCTGGTAAAAAGTCTGGATACGTGCGCGTTCACTGCTGCCCCCGGCCTTGATACTCTGGCGAAGCTGCTGGGAGAAAGGTGTCTGGCGCAAGCAGAAAGGCTCGAAGCGGATATCCGGCTGACCCTTTCTTTTGAAGAGTCCGTTTTTCAAGAGCTCGCCAAACAGGTAGAACAGACAAAACGGTACGAGAAGGCGATTGAGGAATGGGTCACACATGTATTTACCCCGCAATTGCTGGACTGGAGAGCGAGAGGAGTGCTTCGTTCCGATCAGGAGGCGCTGGTGGCTTTCCGGGAGGGAGAGCTCGTTCTCGTCAGCGGAGCGGTCAGCTTGCCGCTGCCGGGTTTGGCGAGAGGGCAGGAGCAGGAGCTTTCAGAAGCTTTGCTGGAGCTGGAGCAGTTGACCGGATTGGACGCCGTTAAGAAATTCGTTCGAGAATGCCTGGATGTCGTGACGGCTGAAAAAAAGCGAAGCCTGGCAGGCCAAACGAAGCTTCCCATGTCGATGCACATGGTGTTCTCAGGCAATCCGGGTACGGGAAAAACAACCGTAGCCAGGCTCGTGGCCCGCATCTGGAAAAGCATGGGGCTGCTGTCGGGCGGTCAGTTGGTCGAGGTGACCAGACAGGATCTCGTAGGCGAATATATCGGCTCCACAGCCGTCAAAACCGCAGAAAGGATAAAGGAGGCGATTGGCGGCGTGCTGTTTATTGATGAGGCATACACACTGTCCCGGGACCCTGCCGATCTGTACGGCCGGGAAGCCATCGATACACTGGTCAAAGCGATGGAGGACCACCGGGACCAGATGATCGTTATCCTGGCCGGCTATACACGGGAGATGGACGCCTTTCTGAAAGTGAATCCCGGTCTTCGCTCCCGCTTTCCGCTGCAGATCGAATTCCCCGACTACACGCCGGAAGAGATGGCGGAGCTTCTGGAGAGAATGGTAATCGGCCGCGGGTACGAAATCCATCCCGATGCCCGTCAGCATTTGCTCGGAATGATTGAAGGCAAGCAGGTAAGGGGCCGAAGCGATACCGGAAACGGGCGTCTGGTTCGCAACCTGTTTGAGGAAGCTGTGAGGAGGCAATCAGCTCGTCTGGCCCAGTTGGAAGCGGGGGCGGAAGAGTGGAGGTGGCTGCGAGCTGAAGACTGGGGCATCGGTGATAAGGAGCGCGGTACTGCAGAGAACATAATGGCCGAGCTGGAGGAGGAACTGGCTGCCGTCGTGGGATTGGAGCCGGTCAAATACATGGTCAGGTCTTTGGCGGCACAAATCCAGATCGCACAGCGGCGGAAAGCGGCCGGAATACCCGATGCGGCGGGACAGACGCTGCACATGATTTTCCAAGGGAATCCCGGAACAGGCAAGACGACGGTGGCCCGGATCATTGCGCGGCAGTTGTATCGATTGGGCGTAATCAAGCGGGATGAGCTGATTGAAACGGATCGCTCCGGGCTCGTCGCCGGTTATGTGGGGCAAACGGCACTCAAAACGCGGGAAGTCATCGAGCGTGCGCTGGGGGGTGTGCTCTTTATCGATGAAGCATACGCACTGGCGGGGGCCGAAGGTGACTTTGGCCGGGAAGCGATCGACACGCTGGTCAAGGCGATGGATGATTTTCGCGACAGTCTCGTCGTCATTCTGGCAGGCTACGGCGAGGATATGACCGGGTTTTTGGCAAGCAATCCCGGCTTGCGTTCACGGTTTCCGACGATCATTGAGTTTCCGGATTATACACCTGATGAATTGCTGCAAATCACCCGGCAATTGTTGGCGCAGCGAGGCTATGAGGCTTCTGCTGCGGCAGAGCGAGCCATGCGGCAGCAGTTTGTTCAGACGCAAGGGGACAAGATGGCGGGGAACGGACGCTTTGCCAGGAATCTGTGTGAACGGGCAATACGCTCGCACGCCATGCGCCTGAGCCGAAACAAACACGCAACCATACAAGAGCTGACCATGTTGGAAGAATGCGATGTGGTGGAGGAGGCTATCTATGAAAGCAGCTAAGGCGATGTTCGCGGTCTGTTTCTATCTGCTCCTGCTCCCCTGTGTACTGATCCTGGTCACCATGCCGCTGTTCTCTATCCTCGACATGATCGAGGTAGCCAATTACGAGGCTCCCCGTCTGGGGTATCCCCTGATTGTGCTGGGAGTGATCGGCGGACTGCTGTTCGCATCCGTCCGGGTGGGAGCCTTACGAACCTTGTACCGAAAATACCCGGTTTTGCTGCCTTTCCTGCATATCGCTTACTTTATGGCGATTGGAACATCTGCAGGTCTGGAAGTGATGAACCAGTGGGCAGACAGCTTGTTGTTTCCGAAGTGGCTGGCGATAGGAGGAGCGGTCGTGATTGTTCTGGTGACCCGGGTCTTCTTGTCTTACTGGTACTGCAAATATCCGATTAGTCTCACCGTGAGAAAGCAGGGGTGATGCAAGTGGAAGAGTCGCGCCGCATGTCAAGCAAGTCGGAGACGAGGGGAGATGCGCCTCGGTCATACGCTCCGGACAGCAGAAGCAAACCCGAGCCCCATGATGCGGTTCCCGGCGAAAAAGGAATCGGAAAATCATTTTTGCTGGCAACCATTTTGATTGCCGCGGCCGTCTTCTTTACGGGGGGACAACTGCCGGAGGGGGATGCCGCTCAGATCGTCAATAGCCGGGTCAGCACGTCCGTCGCAGCCGGTGAACAGTTGTTTGCCGAAGAGAATACGGCCGGTTTGGAAGCGAAGGATTTTGTCGTAGAGAGCCCTGCCGACGAAGCGGGGGAGGCAACCATGCTGATTTGGGATTTCAACGCCGAAGACGGAGATCAGATCGAGATCCTTGTCAATGGAAAGTCGGTATACCCCGTACTTACTTTGACGAATCAGCCGGCAGCGATCAGCGTTCCCGTCCCGAGCGTAGTGACGGTAAAAGGCCTAAAAGATGCCGGAGGAGGCATTTCGTACGCTGTGAAGCTTCCTCAGTCCGGTCTTGCTTACTTTAACGCCGTTTCTGTTCAAGGTGTAAATACCTATACGATAAACCTGAAGAATTAGGGGGTGCCACCATGTCCATACAATCGAATACCGGGGAGCCTACTACCCATTACATCAAAGTCGTACCGGCTGAATTGGAGCTGCATCCCGGTCAAACCGCACAGTTGAAGGCGTACCTCGTCTGGATGGATGGACGGGAGGAGGACATTACTGAGCAAGTACGCTGGAGCACAGATCAGCCACAGATTGGCACAGTAACCAAGGCAGGTGCTGTAACTGTAGGTGTGGTCGGAAACATGGTCGTCCTGGCCCAGTATGAGGGGCAGCGGACGGAAACGCACATCCAGGTGACGGCCGCCGCCGGACCAGTCAAAAAAAAGAAGAGCTGGGGCAATCGCAAAAGCCTGATCATCGGAGGAGCGATCGTGGCAGTCACGCTGATTATTAACGGCGTCGCACTGTCCCAGATGAGCGGCGGAAAAGGCGATTCGGCAAGTGCCCAGCCAGAACCCGCTCCGGCCAGCCAGACCTCCGAGAGCAAAGAACTGCCAGCAGAGGAGACGGAGGAGCCCAATGGGTCCAGCCCCGCAAGTGACGGAGATAGAAAAGATATGCGCTCGTCCCTGTTTGGATTTGCCAAGGAAAAGGCAGTTGCAGCCATAGAGACAGCGTCGAGTCTCAGCGGGCAGGGGAAAGAGCTGGTTCCATCTGTTCCCCCAATGCCGCAGCCAGAGCTGCCAGCGGAACAGGCGGTACAACCGCCAGCAGAAGCGGCAGCGACGCCCAGCCCGGCGGCGACAGCGGAGACTGCCGCAAAAGCCGCTCCTCCGACAGTCGCAAAAAAAGAAGCCGCCCCCAGACCGAAGAAAGAAAGCCCAAAAAAGCAAAGCAAGCCGACTCCTAGCGTACAGCCGCAACCACAACCAGCAAAGCCCAGTCAGGTTGCAGCAAAGCCCGCCCAGCCAAAGCCGCAGCCAAAAGCCGCACCAGCCCCTGTGCTTGTACCGGTCCAGCAGAACGGGAAATGGGGCTATGTCAAACAGATCAATCCGTTTGACAAGGAGCTGGCGATTGCGTATCAATTCGACCATGCGACAAGCTTTTCCGAAGGGCTCGCTGTCGTGAAAAAGGGCGGGAAGTTCGGGTACATCAACGCCGAGGGAAGCCTCGTCATCGATTGCCAGTACGAGTACGCCACGCCTTTTAAAAATGGCGTCGCCACAGTCAAACAGAACGGGAAGCTGATCCAGATCGATAAAACAGGAGCAGTCCACAAGTAAACGGAAATCCGATAATCGCATGGTATTCCCGTCCGTCAGCATCAGCACGATCACTTACCTAGGGAAAATGTTGCCCGAAGCATTATTTGGAAAGGAGTACTGAGAAATGTACAAACGTTATCTTGCCTGGATCGTTATGTTCGGTCTGTTCGTCCAAAGCTTTTTTGTCCCCGGCGCTTCTGCGGCTCCCGCATACTATGAGGATATTCAGGGGCATTGGGCCCAAAAGGAAATCGAGGAACTGAGCGCACTGAATGTTTACCGCCTCAAGTACGGGTATTTTCATCCGGACAATCCGGTTACCAGGGGCGAAGCGCTGGCTTTGCTGAACCGGGTGCTGGAAGGCATCTATGGTCCCTTGGAAACAGCCAAGCCAAATACGCATGTGGATCAACGGTTCTCTTATAAACAGGAAACGGAACAACTCCTTGCCAATATGCGCGCCATGCTAGACATACAAACCGGATTTGTCAATTCCTTCGATCCGGGAGAAAGCATGCTGTACTACCTGCACTTATCCGAACGTGGAGGTATGAAGCAGCCACAGAAGAACAACATCGACTGGTGGCTGTCCTCCGATTATTTGCAAAAGCCGTTGACCAGAGAAGAAGCGAGCATGATCCTGTTCCATGTCCTGGCTCCTTACAAAATGCGGGCGACAACCCTCAAGCTGGATGAAGTGAAGCCTTACTATACGGGCTACTATCTGTGGAAGCACGATCCCAAATACGAGGATACGGCATCGCCCTATGCGGCAGCGATTTCCGAATTCTATCTCTTTAACGCAGACAAAAATTTTGACCCGAAAAAACAAATGACACGAGCGCAGTTTGCCATCGTCCTGAAACGCTTGCATGATCTTTGGAAACGCGATACGCCTCAGCAGTTCAAGGAAACGCAGCTTCGCCAGAAAAACATCGTCAACCTCTTCCTCACCGCCGCCAATCAGGCGTATGTCCAGAAGGACCCGTCGCGGATCGGGCAGTTTTTCAGCAAGGACGCCCAAGAGTCACTGGAAGAGATCGCTCCGCTCCCTCTGCATGATTACAGCGGCAGCCTGGTGGTCAGGAAAGATGACAGCAATCCGAAGCGATTGTGGGTGACAGGAAGCTATCAGCATACGCTGACAGGAAATTATCAGGTGGAATACTCTTTGGAACAGGAAGAATCAAGCCCGTATGGCTGGAAGATCGTAAGAGTAAATTACCAGCAGAAGTAGTTGGGAATTTGTGGGGGGGATTGGGTCAGGCGCTGGCTTTAGCAGTTGCAGTCCAGGTGAAAAATGCAATGGCTGCACATCCAACTAAAGCGATAAACAGCGATTGACCCGTAAAGCGAGCAAAAGAAGCGGACGGCCCATTCGAGAGCTGTCCGCTTTTCATTTTTCATCTTCTGCGGGAAACCGGGATGATTTGATCACGGGGGCAGCGAATATTCCGGAAAAGGCAAAGGAGAGGTGCAAATGACAGAATCAACGGAAAGGGACTGCTTTCAAAGATTGGTTCAAAGGCTTGAACCCCAAAGCAAGCTGGTTCGCTCCTGGGAGTTGAAAGGCGGTGTCTCAGCGCAGGTGACGGCGCTTGAAATCGAGCAGCTTGACGGCAAAAGGAGAAAAGTGGTTGTGCGCCGGCACGGTGCGGCAGACATTGCACAGAATCCCCATGTGGCGGCAGATGAATTCAAGCTGATGGAACTCCTGAAGTCTGTGGGGGTGGCCGCGCCAGTGCCATTTTTCCTGGATCAATCAGGCGAGATTTTTTCCACGCCGTACGTCGTGATTGAATACATCGAGGGAAAGACTGAGTTCACTCCTGCCGATGTGACCGACCACGTTTTCCAGCTAGCTGCGCAGCTTTCCAGGATTCACAGTGTGGACGTCTCGAAGCTGGATTTGTCCTTTTTGCCCAAACTGGAGAAGGCATGTACCGAGAAAATCGAAAAACGGCCGGCAATCACAGATGAATCGCTGGGTGAGGGACGCATTCGGGATGTTCTGGAGGCAGTTTGGCCATTTCCTTCGCGGAATCCATGCGTACTGCTTCATGGAGATTTTTGGCCAGGAAATGTAATGTGGAGGGACGGACAGCTTGCTGCAGTGATCGACTGGGAGGACGCGCAGCTCGGAGATCCGCTCGCGGATGTTGCCAACGCCAGACTGGAGATTCTGTGGGTATTCGGCATCGAGGCGATGCTTCGTTTTACCGGTCGCTATCAATCCTTGACGAAGTTCGATTTTACAGACCTGTCTTACTGGGATCTGTTCGCAGCTTTGCGCCCGGCTTCCAAAATATCCGACTGGGGACTCGATGCGTCTACGGAACAAAAGATGCGGGAGGAGCACAGTTGGTTTGTCGCCCAGGCATTTGAAAAGATAGGGACAGGGAAGGGGAAAAAATCCTAGTTGACAGGTTTGAAAGCAGCCATTATATTCTGTATATACAAAAGGTTTTGATATGAGAATATGAACTCTTATCCAGAGAAGGCTGAGGGACTGGCCCAATGAAGCCCGGCAACCTAGCGCAAAGGAACACGTTTCTTTTGAGCCAAGGTGCTAACTCCTACAGGTAGCGATACCTGACAGATGAGAGGCGAAAATCCGCTGATTTAAGCCTCTTTCATCTGGAAAGAGGCTTTTTTGATGGAGCAAATGGATGTCGATTCCGGTTCAAAACCGCAGAACAGCGTACCGTGTTACTTTAAAAAGGGGGTTTTCCGATATGAAAAAGAAGTTTAGTTTGATTGGATCGCTTATCCTTTCTGTGTCTCTTTTGCTGACAGCTTGCGGCGGGGGCAACAGCGCGTCTTCCGGAAACGGCGGAGCGGGTGGCGGCTCCGGCGAGAAAGCAAAACGGATCGCGCTCGTGATGCGGCAAAACGTAGGCACATTCTCGGCTCAGTACATTGCCGGCGTCAAAGCCGAAGTAGAAAAGAACGGCGGAGAGCTGACTGTTTTCAACGCAGATACCGATCTGTCCAAAATGGCTTCCAACCTGGATGCGGCGGTCAACCAGCGTTTCGACGGCATTCTGATTGACCACGGCACTGCAGAAGCACTGCAGCAAGGAGCAGAAAAGGCTGTGAAGCAAAACATCCCGCTCGTGCTGTTTGATACAGACATCAAGCTTCCCGGGGTTCCTGTAGTAGAGCAGGATGACCAGAAGCTGGCTGAGCTTAGCCTGGAGAAGCTGGCTGAAGATACCGGCGGCAAAGGAAACATCGTGAAAATTTGGGTGGCTGGCTTTGCACCGATGGAAAAACGCCAGATCACGTACGAAGCCTTTTTGAAGAAATATCCGGATATCAAGGAGGTTGCCGCTTTCGGCAGCACCACCAACAACACCGCGCTGGATACGCAATCGCAGATGGAAGCCATTCTGAAGAAGTATCCAAACAAAGGAGATATTACAGCGGTCTGGGCTTCCTGGGATGAGTTCGCCAAAGGAGCGACCCGCGCCATTCAGCAAGCCGGCCGTACCGAGATCAAAGTATACTCGATCGATTTGAGCGACGAAGACCTGCAGCTCATGCAGGATCCCTCTACCTCGTGGGTAGCGACTGCAGCGGTAGACCCGGGCAACATCGGACGGATTCAAGCCCAAACCGTCTTCAAAAAAATCAACGGCGAGCAGGTGCCGGACAGCGTCAAACTGAATCCTGTGCTGGTCAAGCGAGACGATTTGCCGACGGACAAGAAAATCACGATGGGAGATCTCTCCCAGTACGTGAAAGAATGGGGCAAGTAATCCTGCATAGATGGTGTAGCGTAATCCCGTTGATCATCCATCAACGGGATTCTTCCTTAATAAGGGGGGACAGAAAATGACGACTTTGCAGATGAACGGCATCATGAAGCAGTTCTCTGGCGTACCCGCGCTCCGTTCCGTCGATTTCGAAGTGAAAGCGGGAGAAGTTCACGCTCTGCTCGGAGCCAACGGAGCGGGGAAGAGCACGCTGATGAAGATTTTGACGGGAGCCTATGTGGCGGACGGAGGCTCCATTGTGATTGATGGCAGGGAGGCCGCGATCCAGTCGCCGCAGGATGCCAAAGCGCTCGGGATTCAATGCGTCTATCAGGAAGTGGATACGGCGCTGATCCCGTACCTCAGTGTAGCGGAAAACATCTTGCTTGATCGCCAAATCCAAGCAAAGGGCTTGATCAGCTGGCGCCGCTTGTATGAAGAGGCGGAAGCGATTCTCGCAAGGTTTGGCTTTTCCATTCCAGTGAAAAAGCAGGTGGAAGCCTGTACGCTGTCCGAAAAGCAGCTGATCCTGATCGCCCGGGCGACGGTACAGCAGGCCCGATTCATTATTTTTGACGAACCGACAGCTCCGCTCAGCAACACGGAAACAGAGCGGCTGTTTCAGATCATCGAGCAGTGCAAGCAAGCGGGGTTGGGCATTATCTACATCTCCCACCGGCTGCCGGAAATTTTTCAAATCTGCGACCGGATCACCGTCATGCGCGATGGACAACGGATCTCTACCAAAGAGACGGCGGACACAACGATGGACGAGGTCATCGCCGCGATGCTGGGCAAGACATTCTCCGAGGAGTTCCCGAAGACCCAGGTGCCGATCGGCGAGACCATCCTGGAAGTGAAAAACGCCAGAGGAGGCAAGGTTCGCCGAGCGGACCTGCATGTGCGCGAGGGAGAAATCGTCGGTGTCGTCGGCCTGGTTGGAGCAGGGAAGACGGAGCTGGCACGTCTGCTGTTCGGCGCGGATGAGTGGGAGGATGGCAAGCTGATTGTAAACGGCAGGGCTTTGCGGCTTCGCACGCCGAAAGAGGCAGTCCAGGCGGGGATCGTCCTCGTGCCGGAGGAGCGCCGCAAGGAAGGGATATTCGTAGAGGAGTCGGTCGCCCGCAATCTGTCGGTGGCTACCCTGGCCAAATGGTCGCCAAGGGGCTTTGTGAAGCAAAGACTGGAGTCGGAGCAAGCCGAGAAGATCGTCCGAAAACTGGGGGTAAAGACAGCGGGCATTCGTCAGCCTGTCGGCCACTTGAGCGGGGGAAACCAGCAGAAGGTCGCTATCGGAAAATGGCTGGATACGGATGCGCGCATCTTTATGTTCGACGAGCCGACGAAGGGTGTGGACATCGGGGCGAAAAGCGACATTTACCGCCTGATCGGCTCGCTCGCCGCGGAGAAAAAAGGCATCCTGTATTTTTCCTGCGAGTTTCCCGAGGTGCTGGGGATTGCGGACCGGATCCTCGTCATGTTCGAGGGACAAATCGTAAAAGAGCTGAGCCGGGAAGAAGCGACCCAGGAGTCAATCATGTATTACGCAAGCGGGGGTGAATAAGATGGAAGCAAAAAAATACAGCTTGTTTGATTTTGTTTATAAATACGGAACAGTTGCCGTGATCGCCATCGTCATCCTGCTTTTTAGCCTGACCAATCCTTATTTCTTTACCTATGCCAACATCACGGATATTTTGCGCTCCATCTCCATCGTCACATTTGTGGCCGTCGGTGTTACGTTTTCCTTGATTGTCGGCGGATTCGACCTGTCTGTCGGTTCGACCGTCTCCTTGACTACCGTTGTCTCCGCATCGATGATGGTCTGGTACGAACAAGGAGCGGTCGCGACATTGGCGGTTCCGATCGTTCTGGCCGTTCTGGTGGGCTTGATCAACGCGCTGTTGGTCGTGAAGATTCGGATTCCCGACCTGTTGGCGACCTTGGCGATGCTGTACATCGTAAACGGCGTCCATATGACCTATTCAAAGGGCTACTCGATCTACGCCAATATGCCGATGGAGGACGGGACGACTGCTCCGGGCAAATTTCAGGAATGGTTTCTCTGGCTGGGGCAAGGCGAGATTCTCTCCGTACCGGTGCCTGTGCTGCTTACCTTTTTGCTGGTGGCGGTCACGCATATTTATTTGACCTATACGAGACAAGGGCGCATGCTTTATATGACCGGAGGGAATGTGGAAGCGGCACGGCTCTCCGGAATACCCGTGAACCGGTACCGGACGCTTGCTTACGTGCTCTCTGCCCTGTTTGCCGGACTCGGAGGGATGCTCTTGGCTGCGCGAATCGGAACCGGTCAGGTGAGCAGCGGAGGCTCCATGCTGATGGATGCGGTGGCCGCGGCGTTTGTCGGTTTCTCTGTATTTGGCGCAGGCAAGCCCAATGTATTCGGCACCTTCGTCGGGGCCATCCTGATCGGTGTCCTGCTGAACGGCATGACGATGCTGAATCTTCCTTATTATGCGTATGACATCATTAAAGGAATTGTCCTGGCGCTGGCATTGGCAGTCACGTACTATCAATTGCGCAGAAAGCGGGCGTAGGAAGGATTGGAGTCAATCCTTTGCTGACTTGGAAGCCAAATGAAAGTCGCTACATACAGGGCGCAGCAGAAGAAGCCAGTTTTCAGGCTCACTTTAGGCTGTGCCCTGTAGCGGTTTTGCCGACCAACATCTCCAGAGTGTTACACATTCGTATGTGGCATGAAATTCCCTCTCTAATGGTTTCGCAGGCAATTTTTGCATAAAGCTACCCCCGCAGGAAGATATTACATATGTGCAACCAAAAAACGTGCAAGCAAGCTATTTGACTGAAAGCGGGGGAATGCAATGAGTGATGTTCATCAGGAACGAGGAGCGTCAGCGGAAGGAGAGAACGGGACCTCGGTAATGGGTGCCGGCGGCGTATACGACAAAAGAATGACTGCGGGGGAGGGCGAAGATTCTCTCACCAACCGGCAAGGACACCCCATTACGGACAATCAGAACATGAGGACGGTGGGCAGAAGAGGCCCCACGACACTGGAGAACTACGATTTTCTGGAAAAAATCACCCATTTTGACAGGGAACGCATTCCGGAGAGGGTCGTTCATGCGCGCGGGACAGGTGCCCATGGCTATTTTGAAGCGTACGGCAAAGTGGGAGACGAGCCTATAGCCAAGTACACCAGGGCCAAGCTGTTTCAGGAAGCGGGCAAGCGCACACCCGTGTTTGTCCGGTTTTCCACGGTCACCCACGGCATCCACTCGCCGGAGACATTGCGCGATCCGCGCGGCTTTGCCGTCAAATTCTATACGGAAGACGGCAACTGGGATCTGGTAGGCAACAACCTGAAAGTGTTTTTCATTCGGGATGCGATGAAGTTTCCGGACCTGATTCACGCGTTCAAACCGGACCCGGTGACCAATATTCAGGACCAGGAGCGCATCTTTGACTTCATCTCCAACACCCCGGAAGCCATGCATATGATTACGTTTCTTTTCTCTCCGTGGGGCATCCCGGCCAATTATCGCCAGATGCAGGGCTCGGGCGTCAATACGTACAAGTGGGTCAACAAAGAGGGCGAAGCCGTTCTGGTGAAGTACCATTGGCAGCCGCTTTCCCAAGGCATCAAGAACCTCACGCAAAAGGAAGCCCAAAAAATTCAGGCACAAAATTTCAACCACGCTACTCAGGACTTGTACGAAGCAATCGAGCGAGGCGAGTACCCGGAGTGGGAGCTCTGTGTCCAGATCATGAGCGATGACGAGCATCCGGAGCTTGATTTTGATCCATTGGACCCGACCAAGCTTTGGCCGGAGGAACAATTTCCGTTTCTCCCTGTAGGCAAAATGGTGTTGAACAAAAATCCGGAAAACTACTTTGCGGAGGTAGAGCAAGCATCCTTCGGGACGGGCGTACTGGTCGACGGACTGGATTTTTCCGATGACAAGCTGCTGCAGGGGCGGACGTTTTCCTACTCTGACACACAGCGTTATCGGGTAGGCGCCAATTATTTGCAGCTTCCGATCAACGCTCCGAAAAAACGCGTAGCCACCAATCAGGAAGGCGGTCAAATGCTCTACCATGTGGACAGGACCAATCCGCATATCAACTACGAGCCGTCCACGATTGGGGGACTGCGTGAGGTCGTGCAGGAAGAAAAGGACCACGAGCCGTACGTAGCGGGAAATGTGGTGCGGCAAAAAATTGACCGGACCAATGACTTCAAACAGGCCGGGGAGCGTTACCGGATGTTCGAGGACTGGGAGCGGGACGATCTGATCGAAAATCTGGTAAACGCCTTGCGCGTCTGCAGGAAGGAAATTCAGGACAAGATGATCGAGATGCTAACAAAATGCGATCCCGATTACGGCCGTCGCGTCCGGGAGGGTCTGGAGCAGGCCGGCAGCAAGGATTCGGGAAAATTGGGGACGGGCGGTCCGATCGGCACAGAAAACGCTGGAGCAGCAGTGAAGGAAGCCGAAAGAAAAGGGCATCAGGCTGATCCCTATTAAGGATGGAAAGGCCGTTTCGCACGAGAGCGTGACGGCCTTTTTATATTGTTTATCAATAATGGAAGTATTTGTATCGGGTGTTTGTAATAGCCAAGACATCAAAACAGAACAGGGAATGGTAAGAAAGTCCCGTTTTCGCTGCTTCTTTTGCCCGAATACCCACATAAAATAAAGAAAAGGACAACCCGCAGAAATCGTCACAATCCACCATGTTTCTTGAAGTTTTTTACATTTGATGTAGAATGATGAGAGGTTGCAAACGAATATCCGAAACTGGATGCACGCGTCAAGATAGAAGACCATGGATGAATGGCGGTGAACACGCTTTGGAAAAAATACAATGGCTGCGTCAAATGGCGGCAAAGCATCCCGAGGACGCCCAAACGCACTTCTGGTTAGGAAAGGAACTGGCCGAAAACGGTTTGTGGCTGGAAGCGATCAGTTCATATTCTGCAGGACTCACATATTGCGAGAATGAGGAATTGCGCAATGACTTTATTCGGGAGCTGTCACTGGCCACACAACAGCTGCAGCAACAGGCAACGGGCAGTGCTGCTGCCCCGGCTGTCCAGAAGAACTCCTCCGCCGCCTCGGCTACAGGGATGAGCAATGTCGCGCCTCTGGCCAAAGGGATGGAAACAGAAAACATCGGAGAGAAAAACGAGGCTCCCCCCCAAGAAACAGATCATAAAAGAGATGGCCGCAACCATTCGCTGCAAAATGATTTCGGGGAAGACGATGAGAAATACGATGAAGCCGATGACGACAACAGCGATTACGAGGATGACCGTTATGCTGGCAGCCAGGGAACTGGAGCGGGCAGACAAAACCACTCCTACAAAGTAAAGAACCATCCGGGCCTAAAAATTATCGATGGCGGCCAACGGGAGAAAAAAGAGGAACTGCCAACGTTAAACAAGGTCACGTTTGAGGATGTGGCAGGCCTGCATGAATTGAAGAAAACGATTCGCTTGCGGATAATAAGCCCGTTTTTCAATCAAGGCCTGTTCTCCAAGTTCCGCAAAAAAGTGGGCGGCGGCGTATTGCTGTACGGCCCTCCCGGTTGCGGGAAAACGTTCGTGGCGAGAGCGACTGCAGGAGAATGCAAAGCCACCTTCGTCCCGGTGCACATCACCGATATTCTGGACCCGTATATCGGAGTGAGCGAGCAGAATCTGAAAGCCATGTTTGACAAGGCGCGTCACCATAAACCGAGCATTATGTTTTTTGATGAGATCGATACGATCGGCTACAATCGTTCAAAATCTTCATCCAATTACATGCGGGGCGTGATCGATACCTTTTTGTCGGAAATGGAAGGCATTGATACCAGCACCGATCAGGTTTTGATCATTGGAGCTACCAATCTCCCTTGGGATGTAGACAATGCACTGAAGCGGCCGGGGCGGTTTGACCGGTTGATTTTTGTTGCGCCGCCAGATTTGGAAGCGCGTGAGCAAATGTTCACGCTGAAGCTGCACGGACGATTTGCCAAAGGAATCGATCCCCATTGGCTGGCCAAGCACACGGAGTTCTTTTCCGGGGCTGACATTGAAAATGTGTGTGAGCGGGCAGCGGAGCTTGTTCTGGAGGAAATCTTGGAGACCGGCGTGGAGCGCCCGATCATGATGAAGGATTTGGAGACGGTTTTGAGCGAGGTGAAGCCGACCACCCTGGACTGGCTGCGCACGGCGAAGAACTATGTCAAATATTCCAACCACAGCGGGCTTTACAACGATATAGAGGCGTATTTGCGCAAGTTTGGCAGACAGATTTAATTTTCACCCAGGAGTTGAGAGAGATGGAAGAAAGGATACAAAACGATTCCGAAGAGCTAGTGGAAAGACTGGTAGACAGCATCGAGTACCATTTTGACAATGACAATTATGAGACGGTGATCGCGGAGGCCAAGGAGCTGCTCGCGGTGGAACCTGACCATTTTTATGCACTGCTGCAAATGGGCTACTCTTATTTGAATCTCGACAGAATGGATGAGGCCAAAGAAACCGCCCAATACATGCTGGGATTGTGGCCTTCCCACCCGAGGGTGTTTCACCTTTACGGATGTGTGTGCAGATATAGCGGGGATTACAGCCGGGCTGTGGAAAGCTTCAAGCAGGCTATCGAGCTGAGACCGCTCAATATCGTCCATTACTGTGAGCTGGTGGAGACGATCTATTACTCCCAGACCGATTCCTCCTCCTATCGCATGTATGCTTATGGCTTCAATCTGCGAAAGCTGCGCTTCGAGTATTTCTTTGTCGGGGAAAGCAAGAAGAAGATGGAAGAAGCGTTAAGGATTTCGGAGCAAGCCGTTGGCATCGATCCTCAAAATTCGCGGATTCATTCCATCAGAGGGCACTTGTATTACGCCTTGGGGAAATACGAGGAAGCAGAAAAGGAGTATGCTGCCGCTCTGGAGTTAAGGCCCGATGACGGGGAGAAGCACGCCAACTATGCTTATCTTTTATTCACTCTTGGCAAGAGAGAAGAGGGACAGCGCTATCTCGACCAAGCATTGAGTATCGCTCCTCATGCCCGGGAAGTCCAATACGTATCGAGCCAGTTTGAACAATATAAAGATCCCCAGGATTACTACCGGTTTATTTCCCAAACATTTGAAGCATGGTCCCATTTGTATCGGGACAGCCTGTGGTATCTTGAGCAATTGATCAGAATCAAGCTTCAATTTGAACGAAAGCCGAAGAAAGAGCTGAAGAGGTACTTGTCTATAAAGCCGGATGATTTGGAAATGCAGATCACGTACGGCCAGGTGTTGTTTGATGACGAGAAATACAAGGCGGCCCTTGCCCATTTTCAAAAGATAAAGCAGCAGTTTCCCGGGAATACACACATAGAGACCTGGATCCAAACCGTATTGGATAAGGGAACGTTCAAGATATACATACTCCCTTGGATTGCACTTGTTTTTCAGGGGTTGATTTACGCGGTAGCGCTTGTCTATCTCATCTTCATGTTTGTTTTCAAAGTGCTGACCAGGCCGTTTAGACGTCGCTGACGATGAATGCCTCCTTCCATGATTTTGTTGTGGCCCTTCGTGTATGAGTTGGCGGGCTTGCTGAAGGAGCTGCAAATTTACATCTCGTCCTTGCAAGCAGATGCGCTGCCCGTTCCATTCAAGACAGGGATGTCACAAAAGAAAAAGTGGAGGCTGTCTGTCAAAGAAGCTGGAGAAGCAGAATGGATGATCGTGGAGGGTGGAGAAATACGGGGCCCTTTGGCCGCCAATATCATTCTGTGGATTGCTGAAACCGGCCAAATCGATTGGGAGACAAGCTATGTCTGGAAGCGAGGCATGAAGGAATGGCTGCAGATTGGAAAAGTCTCCTTTTGCCGAGTCGGTAGAGAAGCGCATTCATGGACAAGGAACATAGAGAGCAGTTAAGAGAGTGAAACAAGAAATGGTAGCCGATTAGCTGTTATGGCAGCGGAAGAACCCAGGCGGATGCCTGCCAGATGACGGCGTTGCCAGGGTTTCCGCTGTTTTCGTTTTTTTGCGGGTATGAACGCAAGAACATACGATTCATAATAGAATCAATGTAGAGCGGGAACAAATAACCGGGGAGATTGAAATTTCAATTCTATTAAAGTAATTTTAAATGGCAGCTTCATAAAACAAAAATTGGCTCTTGCATTTTTTCACGAGTGCTGGTAGTATTTAAATCCTGTGATGCAAATGACAGCAAACAATCTAGTAATTGCTTGCGGACTTTCAGTTTGAGCCATTAGCTCAGTTGGTAGAGCATCTGACTTTTAATCAGAGGGTCGAAGGTTCGAGTCCTTCATGGCTCACCAGTTTCTTTCATTCATATGCGGTCGTGGCGGAATTGGCAGACGCGCTAGATTCAGGTTCTAGTGGTGGCAACACCGTGGAGGTTCAAGTCCTCTCGACCGCACCAAAAAAACCGTGTTTTACCAGTTGATATTGTTCGTCAAACATGGTACATTAGATTCCTGCCCGCGAGAATGTTTGCAGGCACATTGAAATTAACAAGCGCTTTTGAAAGATAGCTAAAAAATGCTTGACTTTCAAAAAGTGATATGTTAAATTAGAATACGTGTCTCACGACAGTGAGTGCGAAATGCTCTTTGAAAACTGAACAGCGA
>NZ_RHHO01000016.1 GCF_003710865.1 Brevibacillus borstelensis
CGGCCTCGCGGTCGACACCCTTGCCTTGAGCTAACGGTTGGTACAGCCAACCCCCGTTCGGGACTTTCACCCTATAGCTATCGCCCATGCTGGGCGCACCAAAAAAGAGACAGACCCGCAAGTCTGTCTCTTTGCGAAACGGATGGCCGTTTCTTACATCATGCCCATGCCGCCCATGTCAGGCATGCCGGCAGGCGCTTTGTTTTCTTCTGGTTTGTCTGCCACAACTGCTTCGGTAGTGAGCAGCATAGCCGCTACGGATGCAGCATTGGACAGAGCGGAGCGAGTAACTTTCGCAGCGTCTACGATACCTGCTTCGAGCATGTTTACCCACTCTTCAGTAGCAGCGTTGAAGCCGATGCCCACAGGTTCTTTCTTCAGGCGCTCAACGATAACGGAGCCTTCCAGACCAGCGTTGGCAGCGATTTGGCGAACTGGCTCTTCCAGAGCGCGCAGAACGATCTGAACACCAACCGCTTCTTCGCCTTCAGCTACAACTTTTTCTACCGCTTTGATAGCGTTGATCAGGGTAGTACCACCGCCAGGCACGATACCTTCTTCCACAGCAGCGCGAGTGGAGTTGAGGGCGTCCTCGATGCGGAGTTTCTTTTCTTTCAGTTCGGTTTCGGTAGCTGCACCGACCTTGATCACTGCTACACCGCCAGCCAGTTTTGCCAGGCGCTCTTGCAGTTTTTCACGATCGAACTCGGAAGTGGTGTCTTCGATTTGTTGACGGATTTGAGCAACGCGTGCATCGATATCAGCCTTGTTGCCTTCGCCTTCCACGATCGTAGTGTTTTCTTTGGTAACAACAACTTTGCCAGCGCGGCCGAGTTGCTCCAGCTTGGTGGATTTCAGTTCGAGACCCAGCTCTTCTGTGATGACTTCGCCGCCAGTGAGGGTTGCGATGTCGCCCAGCATAGCTTTGCGGCGGTCGCCGAAGCCAGGAGCTTTTACAGCAACAGCTGTGAAGGTACCGCGCAGTTTGTTTACTACGAGAGTAGCCAGCGCTTCGCCTTCTACATCTTCTGCGATGATCAGGAGCGGTTTGCCGCTTTGTACAACTTGCTCCAGAACAGGCAGAATTTCTTGGATGTTGGAGATTTTCTTGTCAGTGATCAGGATGTAAGGGTTGTTCAGAACCGCTTCCATCTTGTCGGTATCAGTGATCATGTAAGGAGAAGCATAACCGCGATCGAACTGCATACCTTCTACTACATCCAGCTCAGTAGTGAAGCCTTTGGACTCTTCAACGGTGATTACGCCGTCTTTGCCCACTTTTTCCATCGCTTCAGCAATCAGGTTGCCGACTTCTTGGTCGTCAGCGGAGATCGCTGCTACTTGTGCGATAGCGGATTTGCTCTCTACCGGCTTCGCGATGGATTTGATTTCTTCAACAGCTGCGCGAACAGCTTTCTCCATACCGCGGCGGATTACCATTGGGTTAGCGCCGGCAGTTACGTTTTTCAGACCTTCGCGAACCATGGCATAAGCCAGAACAGTTGCAGTTGTCGTACCGTCACCAGCGATATCGTTGGTTTTGGTTGCTACTTCTTTAACCAACTGCGCACCCATGTTTTCGTATGCGTCTTCCAGTTCGATTTCCTTTGCGATGGTCACACCGTCGTTGGTGATCAGCGGGGAACCGAATTTTTTCTCCAGAACCACGTTGCGGCCTTTTGGACCGAGGGTTACTTTAACGGCATTTGCCAGTGTTTCAACACCGCGAAGCATCGCGCGGCGAGCATCTTCAGAGAACTTGATTTGTTTTGCCATCAGAACTCAACCTCCTGCGTTATGTGTTTACGGTTCGTACCGGTCTTGCCTTATGTGAAAGAGCCTTAGCCGATGATCGCCAGGATATCGGATTCGCGAAGCACGAGGTATTCTTTGTTATCCACTTTCACTTCGGTGCCGGCGTATTTGGAGAAAATAACCTTGTCGCCTTCTTTTACTTCCAGAGCGATGCGCTCTCCGTTGTCGGAAACGCGACCAGAACCGACTGCGACTACACGACCTTCTTGCGGTTTTTCTTTCGCAGTGTCAGGGAGAACGATACCGCTAGCGGTCGTCTCTTCTTTGGAAATTGGTTCGAGTACTACACGGTCACCCAATGGCTTCAGCACAAAAAACACCCTCCTCAAAAATGTAGGTTCAAGAAGTTTTGCGTTGTTAGCACTCAATCAAAGGGAGTGCTAACACCCAATTCCTATAATAATGAATCGCTATGTACTTTGCAAGTATTTTCCCTCACAAATTTCCAATCTCTTGTTCCAGGCTCGTCACTAGCCAGATATGCCTGGCCCTTCTTCTTTGTTCTATCAATCCGGCTCGTTCATATAAATAGAGAGAACGTAGAATCAGATCCACTCTGAAGGAGGAATACTGCATGCGGAAATGGCTCTGGATCGGCGTGTTCGCTCTCTCTGTGGCAGGAATCGGCCGCCTCTTGTCTCCTGGCTCGCCCTTTATCCTCGCCTCGGTCCAACCGGTGAAGCTCTACTGGGATGGAAAGGAAGTAACCGATGCGGACAAGCCCGGCTACTATCGGGACAAAACCGGATACCGGCCCGCTACGCTGGAATACAAAGGCACCACCTATATCCCTTTGTCGCTTGCCGGCTATCTTGAAGGCAAGCCGGTCCACCTCGATCAAACCAATTCGGCTGCTTTTGTCGGACAAGCTCCGGCCCCAAGGGGAGCTGCTGGCAGCCGGCAGGAGGACAAGCCGCCGCAAAAGCAGCAGCCGGTTCAAACACCTCCGGGTTCTCCGGCTGCAGCGGTGCCAGCATCGGCTGCTGCTTCCGCCCAAACGGCAAACAAGTCCGCAAACAGCCTGTTTGGCATCAAATTGGGCATGCCTGTCGCCCAGGTGACAAAACTGCTCGGCCAACCGGGACGGCAGGAGCCGAGCGGCCTTGGCTATCAATGGTACATCTACAACCAAAATCCGGCTCGCTACCTCCAGGTAGGGATTGCGAACGGAAAAGTGGTCGACCTGTATTCCAATGCCCCGGAAGCAAAGCTCGGCGAGGTGGGAATCGGCACCAGCCTCTCTTCTTTGAGCCGAATGTACAAGCTGCAGCACACTGTCTCTTTCTCTTATCAAAAGGCCAGCGTCCAGATTACCAATCAAAAAAATCAGCGTCCGCTGGTAATTCAGGACGGCACTCCGCGTATCTTTTATCTGGACAACCAGAACAGCGACAAGGTAACGGCCATTCGGCTGATCGATACGCTGATGCTGCTGCGGGGCGGTTTTTACGAAACGCGCTGGACCTATTCCGGGGCAGCCCCCGACTTTGACCCGCCTCCGTTGAGCATCAAGGAGCAGGAACAGGTGGATGCAGCCAGAGAGAGACAAATACTCGACCTGGTGAATGTCATCCGTTACCGCTACAAGCTTTCCCCGCTTCGCTGGAATGAGCAGGCTGCACAGGTAGCCCGAGGCCATAGCGTCGATATGGAAAACCACGACTTTTTCGACCACGTCTCCGCTACGACCGGGATGGACCCGTTTGAACGGCTTCGCAAAGCGGGACTTTCCTACAGCATGGCGGGCGAAAACATAGCGGCTGGCTATCCCGACTCCATCGAAGCCCATGAAAGCTGGATGAACAGTCCCGGCCACCGGAAAAACGTCCTGGAAAAGAACTTTACCCAGCTTGGCGTCGGGGTCGTTGCCGACTACTACACCCAAGCGTTTGTCACTCCCAAGCAATAAAACCGGTAAAATGGCTTTTCAACGCCACAAAAACGCCCGACCAGTCCTTGCGACGGCCGGGCGTTTTGCTTCCCCTTCCGCTTCCTTTCTACTTCGCTGCTCCCCTGTACTGGCACTACGGCAGGAGAAGCAGCTTCTTCAACTTGCCGATCTCCCCCGAAAATTCAACAACCAATGTTTCCGCTTCCTTCGTATGCAGGATCATCCAGGGCCGGCGGCTGCTATCCTTTGGCATGACGACGAACATGTTGGCGATCATCGTATCGATTCCCGCCTGTTTATGAAGCAGCTTTTGCGGCGGCGCCAGCGGGATTTTGACAATCATGGCGTGGGACAGAGCAGGCTGAAGGTCCTGCACCCGCCCGCTGACGCTTTTCAGGAGACTTTGCGCTTCGGTTTGAAATTCGCTCGTATTCTCGAGAGTTTTGATGACGCGCTCCTTGTCCGTATCAAACAGCTCTACCTGCTCGGCTGCCAATGGGTCAGCAGCTTCAGTCCCCTTTTGAATCTCGCCGTTTTCCGCTTGATTCAAAGTAATGGCCCTTTTTACAGAGTCATGCAGGAATCCGATCCCTGCGCCTTCGGCAGAAGCATTTGAAGAAGCGCTTGGCATTGCCGTCAAAAAACTAAATAGCGCCACGATCAAAAAGGCAGCTTTCCACATCTTCCGTCACCTCCCAAACTTTCCCGTTTAGTATGTCCAAGCAAAAAAAAATCTCCCGCCCTGGGGGCAAGAGATTTTTCACGTTCAGCGGACAGCCTCATCCGCTTCCATGTTGTATTCGTTGTTCCACTTCTCTTCTTCCGCAAGCTGCTTACGGTACACGATCTTGGAGAGCCAGATGCTCACCTCGTACAAAAGCAGCAGCGGGACTGTGACCAGAATGTCGCTGACAATTTCCGGCGGCGTCAGGGTAATGCCGACAACCGCAAGTCCAAAGTAGGCAAATCTGCGCATTTTGGCCAAACGCATCGGATTCAATAACCGCAGCCGCGTGAGGAAGATGACGATAATCGGCAACTGGAACAAAATCCCAAACGGAATGACCAGGTTAAACAAAAAGCCGAAGTACTCTGCGATCCCGTAGCTAGGCTTGACGTCCATCCCGAGCGACATGCCTGTCACGAACAGCATGATCATCGGAAAGACGACATAGTACCCGAACAAAACCCCGATGATGAACAAGAAGAAAGCGGCAGGGATAAAATACAGCGTCACCCTGCGCTCATTTACTTGCAGGCCCGGGGAAACAAATCTCCAGATGTGAAACAATGCGACCGGCAGTGTCACCACCGCCCCCACCAGAAAGGCAAACTGCATATAGACGCGCAGCGTGTCGGACGGATGCAGGGAGATAAGCGGAACTCCTTCGGTGATCGGTTTCTCTTTCAAGTATTCGATCAGCGGGCCGGCGCAAAAAAATCCGGCGATCAAAGCAACAAAAAATACTGCCAGCACCCAAATGATCCGTGTACGAAGCTCGGTCAGGTGCTCTACTACCGTCATTTCGCGATCTTCCAACATGGCACCCACCTTGTCCGGCTACGCCTTGTGTTGTGCGTTCTCTGCTTGCAGGCGCTCCTGCTCCAGTTTTTCCCGGATTTCTTTTTCCAGGCGCTCACGTTCGAGGCGTTCGCGAATTTCCCGCTCCATTTTCTCGCGGTCAAAGGCATCCTTCTCTGTGACGACAGCTGTTTTTGCTTGCTGCTGCTGATCTTTAGGCTTAGCCTCTTCTTCCTCGTCATCGTCTCTTGTCAGGCCGCGGGTCGCATTCTTGAACTCCTTCAGGGTATGACCGACTGCCCGTCCGAGCTCCGGAAGCTTTTTGGGCCCAAACAAAACCAGCGCCAGCACCAAAATTAAAATAAGACCAGGAATTCCAATCGTACTCATGCACTTCACTCCTTTTTTCCTGTCATTTGACAGTGTAACCAGCTAACACTTGCGCAATCCGCCATATCCCAAACGGGTCATGTCCTGTTCGGCAATTTTTTCTCCGGCCAGGATGCGTGGCAGGAAGACGTCAAATGAAGTAAACGGTTCGTGCATTACCGCTCCCGGCAAACCGAGGATCGGTATGTCTCCTTTATACGCTACCATCAGCATCGAACCGGGAAGCATCGGTGTGCCGTAGCGTACGACTTTTGCACCGGTTCCCGCGATCGCTCCCGGAGTGCGGTCGTCCGGATCCACAGACATGCCGCCTGTCACCAGGATCAGATCGACTCCTTCCTCAAGAAAACGGATAATCTCTTGTTCAATCAGTTCTTTGTCATCGGGAGCAAACCGCTGTTCGACCACGACGGAACCAAGCGCTTCTACCTTGGATCGGATGGCAGGACCGAATTTGTCGGAAATTCTGCCCGAGAAGACCTCGCCACCTGTAGTCACCAAGCCGACACGCTTTTTCAGGAACGGCTTCACTTCCACGATCGGGCCGGAAAACTGGCGTGCCAGTTCCTCCAATCGCTCAATTCGCGCTTCTTCCATAATCAGCGGGATGATTCGGGTAGCGGCCACCGTTTGCCCCGGTTGCACCACCTGATCGCCGTAAATGGTGGAAAACGCGATGCCCTCCAGCTCATTCAGCTCGTGAACAGCCTCTTCATGTACTTTGGCCAACCCCAGATGCTTGGCTTTCATCGACACTTTGCCTTCGTAGGGCTCCGTCAAGACAAGCCCTCCTCCCGAAACGGCACGGGCAATCCTCAAGCCGGCTTCTTCTTCGTGGATAAACCCTTCCGGCATTTCAAGGACGTAAATATGCTCTTTGCCGATGGAAAGCAGCGGCTCGATATCCGCTTCTGTGACGACATGTCCTTTTTTAAACAAGCGTCCCTTAAACTCTCCTGGGAGAATCTGCGTCATGTCGTGCGGGAGCATCATGCCGATCGCTTCTCGAACAGGCACTTCCTTCAGCTTCGGTTTTTCTACCAACCCAATCCTCCCCAATCTTCATTGGCTCCTCCGGTTCCCTGCAAGATGTGCAAGGCGTCAGACAGCATGTCCCCGATGGCGTTGAAGCAAATCTCGACGCCCTTTGGATTGCCTGGCAGGTTGATAATCAGCGAATTTCCCCTCGTTCCGGCTACTGCACGGGTCAGCATTGCGCGGCGGGATTGCTGCAAGCCGGCGCGGCGCATTTCCTCGGCCAATCCCGGAACAGGTCTGTCGATGACCCACGCTGTCACCTCGGGAGTGACGTCCCGCGGGCTCAAACCCGTGCCTCCTGTCACAATCAACAAGTCGCATTTCTCACGATCTACGCACTCGATCATGTTTTCCTTCAAATCTTCCATATCATCAGACACAGCACGGTAGACAGATACATCAACCTGCAGCCATTCCTTTACAAGCGTGCGGATAATCGGGATGCGATCGTCTTCGCGCTCTCCCCTTGCAATGGAATCGCTTGCGGATATTACACCTATTTTCCAGTTGGTCACAGCCCATTCCTCCAATAGTTCTTGCTACTGTATTGTACACTGTTTTTTTTCACATGTAGATAGGGCAGGGGCAAATGACGCAATCTCGACACAAAGCAGTCACATTTACGATAGGTCTGGCTGGCCTGTTTCTCTGATCCCTGACTCCGTCGCAAGAAAATCGAGCGAAATGTCGTGGGGTTCCATCGGCACCGCCTTTTGTACCTGCAGGTCAAACGAACAGCCGATCAACAGCGGCCTGTGCGGGAGGGAGGTAAGAAAGCGGTCGTAATAACCGGCACCGTACCCCATGCGCCCACCCCTGCGGTCAAAAGCGACACCGGGAACAAGCACAGCGTCCAGGTCTTCGGCTTTTCCTTCCGCAGCCAGGCCGGGATCGGGTTCGAGTATGCCGTACGTTCCCCGCTTCAGCATATCAGGCCCCGTATAGATGTAGGGAACAATTCGCCGCTCCGCCGGAAGCGTCAGCGGCAGCCATATCTCCTGCCCACGCTCAAGCGCTTTTTCCAGGAACGGGACGATATCCAGTTCTTCGCGAAACGGATAGTACGCCATGACCGTACGGCAGCGGCGCAGTCTGTCAAAGGAAAGCAAATGACGGCACATTTGTTCGGAGCGGGCCTGGCGTTCTTCCGGACTGACAGATGCTCTTTGGGCGAGAATTTCTCTGCGAAGTTCCCTCTTATGATCGAGAAGCTCCATGTGATTTCCCCTCTCTTTTCTCCCGGCCACTCCCATATCGGTCGGGGTTGTCCCTTTCTGGTCTCTAAGCTACACTGATACAGACAGGAGCAGAGCATGCTTGGCCGCTTGCAGAAGCGCCAGGATCAGCAATCTGTGCCACGCAGGCCGACAGATCGTTTACGGTATTGATAAAGAGGTGGAAGCAATGATCTTACTTCAAGCTGAACATATACAAAAAACGTACGGGATTGAGACCATTTTACAGGACATTTCGTTGCAAATTCAAACAGGAGAGCGCGTCGGACTGGTCGGAGTCAATGGGGCCGGAAAATCGACACTAATGAAGATTTTGGCCGGGCAGCTCAGCTATGACAGTGGAACCGTCCGAATTCCGAAGGATGTCACGCTCGGTTACCTGGCGCAAAACGGCGGGCTGGAGTCCGAACGCTCCATTTGGGAGGAAATGCTCTCCGTCTTCACTCATTTTCAAAAGGAAGAGCAGGAGCTTCGCAAGCTGGAGACGCTGATGGGCGATCCGGCCGTTCTGGCTGACGAAAAACGGTACCAGCAGATACTGGAGGATTATTCCCGCCGCTCCGAGGCATTCAAGGAACGCGGGGGGTACGGCTATGAGGCGATGATTCGCGGCGTCCTGCATGGACTCAGATTCGCCGATATGGACTATCAGACGCCGATTTTCACCCTGAGCGGCGGGCAAAAGACCCGGCTTGCCCTGGCGAAGCTGCTTTTGCAGGCTCCTTCGATCCTGCTGCTGGATGAGCCGACTAACTACCTGGATATTGAGACGCTCACCTGGCTGGAGGGCTACCTGCAAAATTACCAGGGCGCCATCCTCGTGGTCTCCCATGACCGATACTTCCTGGACAAGCTCGTCACCGTCGTCTACGAGATCGAGCGCACCCGTGCGACCCGGTACACGGGGAACTACAGTCAGTTTCTCGACCAAAAGGCGGCCCGGCTGGAGCAGGAATTAAAGCGCTACGACAAGCAGCAGGAGGAAATTGCCAAGCTGGAGGACTTCATCGCCCGGAACATCGCTCGGGCGACAACGACCAAGCGGGCCCAAAGCCGTCGAAAAACCTTGGAGAAGATCGACCGGCTGGAGAAACCGATCATGAACAACAAGTCGGTCAACTTTTCCTTCGATGTCGCCAAAATGAGCGGCAACATCGTGATGAAGGCGGCCAATGTCAGCATCGGCTACCCGGACGCCGTGCTGTCCCGACACCTCACCTTTGAGCTGGAACGGGAGGAGCGCGTCGCTCTCGTCGGTCCCAACGGAATCGGAAAATCGACTCTCCTGAAGACGATCGTGGAGCAACTGCCAGCTATTACAGGCAGCATCCAGTTCGGCAGCAATGTCACGATCGGCTACTACGACCAGGAGCATCGGAATCTGAATGACCAAAATACGGTGCTCAATGAAATCTGGAACGACTATCCGCTGATGCTGGAGCGGGATGTCCGTACCCTGCTCGGAAACTTTTTGTTCAGCGGCGACGACGTGCAAAAGCGCATTTCCGATCTGTCGGGCGGCGAAAGAGCACGTGTTTCGTTGGCCAAGCTGATGCTGAAGCAAGCCAATTTTCTGATATTCGACGAGCCGACCAACCACCTTGATATTTTCAGCAAGGAAGTGCTGGAAAACGCCTTGTACGACTACCCGGGAACGATTCTGTTCGTCTCCCATGACCGTTACTTCCTCAATAAAATCGCCACCCGGGTACTGGAGCTCTCCCCGGATGGCGTGACCAGCTATCTCGGCAACTACGATTATTACGTAGAAAAGAAGCAGGAGCTGGCCGAGCTGGCAGCTGAACAGCAAGCGCAAAGCACGAAGAAACAAGCCTCCTCTGCTGCAGACCTGCAGGAGAAATCGAGCTATGAGCGCGACAAGGAGGCCAAGCGCCGCGAGCGCCAAAGACTGCGCCGCCTGGAGGAAATCGAAGCGGCGATACAGGAGCGGGAGGCCGCCATTTTGACCTGGCAGGAGGAGCTGTGTCTCCCGGAAATCTACAGCGACCACGTCCTGGCCAAGGAGCGCAACGACAAGATCGAGCAGACAAAGGTGGAGCTGGAGCAGTTGTACGATGAGTGGAGCGAGCTTTCAGAGAGTTAGCCTGCTCCCGGCTCCCGTAAAAGCAAGACGTTCTCAAGAGCTGGAATAGCGTTCCTCGACTGGCTCGCACAAAGCGGTGTACAGAGTCGGTACGACCAGGTAGATGATGCATGTGGCCGCGGTAATGATGCCGGAATCATTCAGGAGCAGGCCGGCCAGCGAACCGGCGATCACTCCGGAGAAGCCTTTGACCAGCAACGGATAATCGCTGGCGAAATGGCGCAGATACTTGTCACTGCGCAGCGCCAGCAGCCCCAAAACGAGCAGGGACACGACAAAAACCCGGCTCCACACGGAAATACGAATCAGCCTGAGATTCATCTCCAGCTTGCGTTCCACGATATGCATCACTTCCGTCCAGTCACCGGACAAAAGCTGGCTTGCGACTCTCGTAATATGAGTCGGCGGCTGGCTGGACAAGAGACTGACAGATGCGAGCAACGCAATACCGACCAGCATGCCTCCTGCGAGCAGCAGGAGGCTTTTTTTGCCTGGGCGCCACCCCTGCAGCCGAATGAGCACGACAGCAAAACCGATCAGTCCCGCCAAGAAACCGCCCGCGTCCGCCCCCCACGCCGGAGCGGCCATATAGGCAAGGACGAGCAGAAAGAGAGGCACGATTACCCACAGAGCAGACTTATTCTCCCGGCCTGGCGCTTTTTCGGCTGTTTTCGAATCGCTCCACTGGTACAAGGCGGCTGCAAAAAGGATGGTGCATCCGATCAGCACTCCTTCGTATTCATTCCCCAATCCGTAAAAACGAGCGCCGATTACCGGGTCATACCCCAGATACGAGCGGCGCATCGCCGGGGCGCCGCTCCAGCCATCGATCAACAGCAGGGCGACTGTCAACCCGGCCACGACCGCAAGCGCTGCCGGCAGCGGCCTTCCCTCCATCAGCCAGGCACCCGCCATCGCTGCCAAAATGAGCTCGCCGAGAATGACCGGCGGAGATACCCGCCAACCGGCCAAGCCTTCGAGCAGGAACAGCAGGGGAAACCACAGCATGGAGAGGAGAGCAAGACGCATAGCCCTGCGCCCCCATTGCAGGCTCTCTCCGCTTTTCCCCCTTCCCCAAACCCAGAGAGCGGCCGCTGCCGCCAAAATGACGATCTGCAGCATGACGTAGGTGTAAAGCACAGAACTGCGATTGGCGTAAATATGGTGGATTTGTTCCACCTCATAGGCGAGCTCGCCGATCCCTTTTCCCGTTTCCTTTTTCATGACATGTCCAGCCAGCCCATCCGGCACGGAAACCTGCAGAAAGGCAAGCACTGTCGGGAGAATATCAAGCCCGCTGACCAATCCGGATTGCCTCGTTGTCGCAGAGGTGAGCAGCCCTGCCTCTCCCCCCTTCCAAACAAACACAGGCGGCAGCAGCATTTTGGCTTGTACCGCTTTCTGGTTGGGGACCGGCGAGAGCAGCATCACCATTTGTCCGGGCTTGCGCGACGAAAGCAGCCGGTCAAGAAACCCGCCCAAGTCCTTCAGCACCTGCTCGTACTGTTTGGCAAACCGCTCCGGCGCCATATCGTCGGCTACCTGATACAAGCGCGCCAAATCAGCCAGTTGGATCGAGATCAATCCAGAGGCCGTCTCCCTGTCGATGCTCTGGAGCAAGTAATCGTAGTTCGTTTTAACCCCGTAAGGATAAGAAGGCGCTTGTATCGCCGTTTTGTCCGAAAGATTTCCAAACGGCACCCCACCGCGCTCGTCCATCGCGAACAGAACGGCGTGCCGGGTCCTGATGTCATCGTAGTCTCCGCTCCCGTAGCTGATTACAGACAGATTGTGCCGAGCCAGTGTCTCTCCCAGCAAGCCGATTCGGGAGGTAAACGGCTTGTCTCGATTCTCTGCCTGCAGCCGGTAAATGCCGGGAAAAACGATGCGATAGCGCGCTACAGGCTCCACCTCAGGCGGGCTTACTTCCACCATCCGCTCGCCGGCTGTTTCGTACTTGGAAAGATACTCTTCCGGGTGGTAGGCTGTGCCGCTCCGGTCCGTGTAAAGAGCCTGTCCGCCGCTGCCCATCAGCAAATAGGAGTTGGCTGCCGATCTCGCTCCGGGCGAACGGATAGACAGCGCTCCGGCCTCGGCTTTTCTCAGCCAATTATCCACATGTGGATACTTCCTGAGCCGCTCAACATCCTGAAAGGAGAGCCCCTCCACAAACAGCGCTATCACCTGCCGCTTTTGGAGATTCTTCTTTGACTCCACAGCAGCAGCTGCGTAATCCTGTCCGAGCTGCGACGACCATAGCAGGACAAATAGTGCGGCGAGCAGCAACCATTTTTTCATCAATCTTCCCCCACTGTTGATAAAATTTTCTGTTTATCCACATATTCCACAGATTCATCCACAGAAAAAACGTGATTTTCCCGGTAAATGCCTCGTGTTATCACCAGTATTCACAGGTGTGGGGAAGACAAACCTCAAAAATTATCCAGAAGCTGTGGATAATGATGAGGAAAAGAAAGACTGCTCCCCCAAGTGAGCAGTCAGGATTATGCGTTTTATGACAAGGGCAGGCCCGGCACACCGTTTAAGTCCAGCCGTGCAAAGCGCCCCTTTTGATACGAAATGTATCCCGCTGCGGCAATCATCGCCGCGTTGTCGGTACATAGGGAGAGCGGCGGGATGACCAGTGGAAGGCCTTCCTCCCCGCATCTTTTCGAGAGTCTTTCCCGCAGCCCGCGATTGGCTGCTACTCCCCCTGCAAGCAATACTTGCCTGGCTCCGTATTCCTTTACCGCACGGATTGTCTTTTCCACAAGCACCTCTGTCACAGAGTCCTGAAAGCTTGCAGCGAGGTCTTGCGGACTGATGCTTTCTCCGCGCTGTGACGCATTGTGCAGCGTGTTGAGTACAGCCGATTTGAGACCGCTGAAGCTGAAATCATAGGAATTCGGCTCCAGCCACGCGCGAGGAAGCGGAATGCTGGGAGTTCCTTCGTGTGCCAAGCGGTCAATGTGCGGACCGCCCGGGTACGGCAGCTGGAGGGCGCGCGCAACCTTGTCGTACGCCTCCCCGGCAGCGTCATCCCGCGTCTCACCTAAAATTTCGTAATGTCCATGCTCTTTCATCCAGACGAGCTCTGTATGCCCCCCGGACACGACCAGAGCGATCAAAGGAAACTCCATCTCCGTGACCAGCCGGTTGGCGTAAATATGGCCGGCAATGTGATGCACCCCGATCAAGGGGATTCCACGGGCATACGAGATCGCCTTTGCGGCAGCTACCCCTACCAGCAGGGCGCCAACCAGGCCCGGTCCGTAGGTGACGGCGATGGCCTGGATGTCATCCAGCGTTTTCCCCGCCTCCTGCAAGGCTTCCTCAATCGTCAGGGTAATGTTCTCCACGTGCCTGCGCGAGGCTACCTCCGGCACGACACCGCCAAACCGCTTGTGTATATCTGCCTGCGAAGCGATGATGTTGGACAGGACTGTCCGGCCGTCCTGAACGACGGAGGCCGAGGTTTCGTCGCAGCTTGTCTCGATCCCCAAAATGTTTACCGGACGACCAGACTGCTGCTGAGCCAGATACGCCTGCTGCACCCGTTCTTCATAGCGTGATGGTTTTCTATTCTTCATGCAATGTCACCCACATTATGAGAGCATCTTCATCGTTATCGGAATAATAACGCTTCCGACGTCCTTGTTCTGTAAAGCCCAGCTTGGTATACATATTCCGCGCCACGGTGTTGGACGGGCGCACTTCCAGCGTCATGCTTCTCGCTCCGAATACATAGGCGAGCCCCATCATCTGCCGCATCAACCGCTCGCCTACCTTTTGCCCGCGGCAATCGGGATGGACGGCCACGTTTGTAATGTGAGCCTCGTCCAGTACAATCCACATCCCGCAATAAGCGATGACCTGGCCATTCATCACGGCTACGACATAGCGGGCATTTGGGTTGATCGTCAGTTCATTGACAAAGGCATCACGCGGCCAAGGTGTCGGAAACGCCAAACGCTCCAATTCCCAGACCGCGTCTACGTCTTCTAGTGTCATAAAGCGGAATTCTATATCAATCTGCTCAGTCATTGCTATTCCTTCACCCCGCATGCGGGGTTTTGGGCCAGCCACTTGGCTTCGGCCTCTGCCAGCTGCAAGTATTCGGGAACCATTTCGTGCGGATGACCACCCTCTGCGAGCTTGCCCAGAGCAGCAAGACCGATGTGGGCAGCTCGCGGATGATTGTGGGTTGCAGGCGCAAAAAGGGCTTGTTCACCCAACTGCTCCGCGATCGTCTCCCGGTGAATGCGCAAATCCTCTCCCATAAACAGAACGCGCTCATTCCCAGCCTGTTCCTTTAACGAAGCGAGCCAATCGCGAAGCAGCACCAACCGCTCTTCGGCTACTACAGACAGTTCCGCCCAGTCTTTTGTCCGGAAGGCCCCTGTATAGACCTGTCCGCGCCTCGCATCGAAGAGCGGGACGATCAAGCCGGAGAAGCCTCGCGCATTCATAGCGACAGCCTCAAGGCTGGAGACGCCGATCACCGGTATTTGAAGCGACCAGGCCATGCTTTTTGCCGTGGCCACACCGATCCGTACACCCGTATAAGAGCCTGGCCCTTTTGCAACTCCGATGCCAGCCAGCTGTTCCGGCAATGTTCCCGTTTCATCCATCAACTCGGAGATCGCGTCCATCAGGCGGACAGAGTGGTTTTTCTGCTGATTCGTCGTCAATTCAGCCAAGATCCTGTCCTCTTCGACTACGGCCACGCTCAACACGAGATTGGATGTATCCATTGCAAGTACCCGCATCACCAATCAATCTCCTCACACAATTTCACATAGCGATCCCCCCGGGGAATCAGTTGAATCCGCCGGGCATCATCGCCTTCCGACCGCAGGATGACAGTCAGCCGTTCCGGCGGCAGCACGTCCTCGATCAGAGAAGCCCACTCCACCACAGTGACGCCTTCCCCAAAAAAATAATCGTCCAGCCCGAGCGAGTCCACGTCCTCTCCCACCCGGTAGACGTCCATATGATACAGCGGCAAACGCCCTTCATATTCCTTGATAATCGTAAAGGTGGGGCTGTTGACTGTTCCTTTCACCTCAAGGCCGCGAGCCAGTCCCTGGGTGAAGGTCGTCTTGCCCGCCCCCAAATCCCCCTCCAGGGCGAGAAAGTCGCCGGGGAGCAAGCGGACACCCAATTTTTCCGCAAAGCGCAAGGTCTCTTCTACGCCTGACGCATTCCATTCGTACTTCATCCTGTCACCCTTTCCTGGCATCGGCCTTGCCAAAATGGTTAAATCCCGCTTTCGCAACCGGCTCCCAGCGCGAATTGCGGTTCATCACTACCGATGGTCCGCCCGCTTCCACCCGCCCGATCACGGTAAACGGGATCCCCTGCTGCGCAAACAGCGCTCCGATCCTTTCTTCTTCCACCGCTTCAATCGTTCCTGCAAGCTGATAGTCTTCTCCTCCGTACAATGCCCAATGGAGAGGATCTTTTCCCTTGTGAGACGCATACATGCGGGTTGTTTCCGCTACCGGGATCAACTCCGCTTCGATCCGCAGACAAACACCGCTGGCTTCGGAAATCTCCCACAATTCAGAAGCAAGTCCGTCACTGACGTCGTTTAGCGCTCCTGGATTCGCAGAGGCTGCCAAAATGCGTCCTGCGGCAACCTGGGCCACCGGTCTCTGGTGAAAAGCAACCAACGGCTGCCACATCTCCTCTACAGCTTCTCCCGTTTTTGCCGTTTGCAACAACAGATCCAGGCCGGCTGCCGACCCGCCTACATGCCCTGTCACAAATACAAGCTGACCAGGCTTCGCTGCTGACCTGAGCAACGCCCGTCCCTTTTCCACCTCACCCATCACCGTGACAGACAGTGAAAGAGCGGCGGGGCTGGACACCGTATCGCCGCCAATCACACGTACGCCGTAGGCCTCGCACGCAGCGTAAATGCCGTCGTAAATCTGCTGACACTCTTTTGCTGTCCAATTTGGCGAGACGGCAATGCTGATCAACGCGTATTTGGGAATGCCCCCCATGGCGGCCACGTCGCTGATGTTGCTGATGACGGCTTTGTAGCCGATGTCGCTCGGGTTCATCGTCTCTTTGAGGAAATGGACAGTCTCTACCATGGCGTCGCAGCAGGCTACCACTTCCCTGTCTGCTGGCAGCGAAAACACCGCCGCGTCATCTCCGATCCCTACGCTGAGCCCGTCGCCTGTTTGGCCGGCGGAGCGGCTCGTCCACCGCCTGATGAGGGAAAACTCGTCGTACGTCACTACTACCGCTCCTTTAGTTTACAGTGCCTTCATTATACCGCCCTGCTTTCAAAGCACGCAAGGAAACGGGCGCACAGCCCGGACAGGCTTTTCCGTGCTGCCGCTGCTCTCCGGCTGCCATCAGCCCTGCTGCTTTGCCGCTGTTTCCAGCTCATACAGCCGCAGCTTTCCTGAACAACGGCCGCAGCGGTAACGGGCCGGATTGATTTTTCGCTTTCGTTTGTACCGCATCTGGCAGGCTTCACACACAAGCTCATAGCGATACGGAAGCCGGGTTCTTCCGCCGCCGACCTCCTGGCAGTAGCGACTTCCCCCCACTTGCTTGAGCAGCTCCTGAAAGTCGCGATCTTTATGCTGGTACCCCTTCTTTTCCAGGTGCAGATGATAGTGGCACAGCTCATGCTTTACGATCCCGATCAGCTCTTCCTCTCCGTGCTGCTCCAGATGGCGAGGGTTGATCTCGATGTCGTGGGAACGAAGCAGGTAACGTCCCCCTGTCGTCCGCAGCCTGCTGTTGAACCTGGCCTGGTGACGGAACGGCCTGGCAAAATACTGTGCAGAGACCGCTTCGACCAGTGCTTGCAACTCCTGATCTGTCATTGTTTTTCTCTCCCCAGCTGAAGCTTGTACCTCGACGATAGCAGTTTTGGTTGAAAAGTGCCAGAGCAATACAGTACACTTATTTGATGAGATCATGAGATTGGTGGGGAAACTGATGCGCTATTTAATCTTGCAGGAACAAACTGGGCTGCGCTTTGTCGCCATGCCGGAATCCCATATGTATCAACTGGTCGCTCTTCTGAAACGGCTTCAAAAGGAGATCGACAAGCTGACCATTGCAGAGCGTCCGCAGCTTCCGACGGTCATCGCGGAATGCGCCGAGCTAGAGCTTCTCTCCGATGCGTTTCAAACAGAAGATGGTCTGGCGTACGTCAGCCGGCTGGAGAGCCATTTCTCCTCTTTGCAGGAAACGGTTTATCCGCTGATCTCGTTGTTGACGGAGATTCGCGCTTTGCAGGCACAGCTTGAATTCCTGCTGGAAGATGAGTAATCTCTTTTCGAGGGCTTTGCAAAGCCTCTAGTACCCAGAGGCCGAAAGTTCCGCTTTCTCACGTGCTTTCACAGTTCTGCTTTGTAGCCATATACGAACAACTGCAAGTTGCCTTTCCGAGTCGTGCAAAGAAAATAGGTACCTCCTGTGTGTTTGCCGCATACATTGCCAATATAGGAATGACACCAGGAGGTACCCTTCATGCCACAATGGATGCGCAGGCAATTGCAGCGTGCCTTCTTCGGGAAGGACGTCCGGCAAATTCGATTGCTCAACAGCTGTTGGTTTTTATACTGGGAAAAACACGGCGGCCGCCCTCAATAGGGTGGCCGCCTTTTATATGCTTACAACAGCTTGTTCTATAAATCCTGTGGCGGGATTAAAGTCAATCCGACCCGTTGCCGTTTTTCATCGATATCGACTACCCATACATCCACAATGTCTCCGACGGTCACCACGTCCAACGGGTGTTTGACAAACCCTTTCCGCAAGCGGGAAATGTGGGCCAGGCCGTCATTTTTCAAACCGATATCGATAAACGCCCCGAAATCGACCACGTTTCTTACCGTTCCCTGCAGCTTCATCCCCGGGCTGAGGTCAGAGAGCTGAAGCACGTCGCTGCGCAAAAGCGGCTTGGGCAGCTCGTCGCGCGGGTCACGGCCCGGGCGCAGCAGACTGTCGACGATATCTCGCAGCGTCGGTTCCCCGATTTCCAGCTGCCGGGCAACCGTCGGCACATCGAGTCCCTGCAGCCGTTCTCGGCAGGCTTCGCTGCCAATCTCTTCGGCAGACAGCCCGATCAGGTCCAGCAGCTTGTGTGTAGCCGGGTATGATTCCGGGTGAATCGGCGTTTTGTCCAGCGGATTTTCCCCGTCCATAATCCGCAAGAAGCCTACGCATTGCTCGTAGGTTTTCGCTCCCAGTCTGGGAACTTCCTTGAGTCCGGCCCGGCTCGTAAATTTTCCGGTCTCTTCCCGCTTTTTGACGATGTTCGCCGCCACCTGCTTGCTGATGCCGGACACGTATTGCAGAAGCTGCGGCGACGCCGTATTGACGTCTACGCCTACGTGGTTGACCGCCGACTCGACGACGAATTGCAGGCTTTCCGCCAGGCGCGACTGGGAAACGTCGTGCTGGTACTGTCCGACGCCGACCGACTTGGGATCGATTTTGACCAGTTCGGCCAGCGGGTCCTGCAGTCTGCGGGCGATGGAAATCGCGCTTCGTTCCGCGACGTCCAGATCGGGGAACTCCTCCTTGGCAAGGGCAGAAGCGGAGTACACGGAGGCCCCTGCCTCATTCACGATGATATAGGACAGTTCGCCCTTCACTTCCTTCAACACGCCGGCGATAAACTGTTCCGTCTCGCGAGACGCCGTTCCATTTCCAATCGTAATGATCTGTACCCCGTACCGATTGATCAGTTCCTTTACCTTGGCAGAAGCTTCGGCTACCTTGTTTAACGGAGGAGTCGGATAAATGACGCCTACCTCCAAAAGCTTGCCTGTCTCATCGACGACAGCCAGCTTGCAGCCTGTTCGATAGGCCGGGTCTACCCCAAGCACAACCTTGCCCTTCACAGGCGGCTGCAGGAGCAGATTGCGCAGGTTTTCCGCAAAAATGTGGATCGCCCGCTCTTCGGCGACTTCTGTCAGCTCGTTTCTTACCTCCCGCTCGACAGAAGGCTGGATCAAGCGCTTGTAGGCATCCTCCGCCGCTGTCTCCAGCCACGGCCGCGCTACCGTCTCCCGCGGAATCAGCTTCCTTTTCAGATAGAGCAGAATCTCATCGACAGGAGCCTCAACTGATACCTTCAGGATACCTTCGTTTTCTCCGCGGTTAATTGCCAACACGCGATGAGGCGCGGCCTTTTTCAACGGTTCACTGTATGCGTAATACATCTGGTAAATGTTCTTCTCGTCTGCTTCGACCGCCTTCTGCTCCGATATGATCGTCCCCTTTTGAAAGGTACGCTCGCGGGTCCACTGGCGAATCTGGGGATCATCCGACACCTGCTCGGCGATGATGTCCATCGCTCCTTGCAGCGCCTGCTCCGCCGACTCCACCCCTTTTTCCGCGTTTATGTACGCTTCCGCTTCCGCCGCCGGATCTCCTGATTTCGGAAGGGTCAAAAGGTAGGCAGCCAATGGCTCCAACCCCTTCTCTTTGGCCATCGTCGCTCGGGTCCTGCGCTTTTGGCGATACGGCCGGTACAGGTCTTCCACTTCCTGCAGCTTTGCCGCCCGTTCGATCGATGCCTTTAGCTCTTCAGTCAGCTTGCCCTGCTCCTCGATCAGCCGGATTACCTCTTCTTTTCGCACTGACAGGTTGCGCAAGTAGCGAACGCGCTCCTCAATCGCCCGTATCTGGGTCTCATCCAATTGTCCGGTCATTTCCTTGCGGTAACGGGCAATAAACGGCACTGTATTTCCTTCGTCCAAAAGGGCGATGGTCCGCTCTACCTGATGCCTCTTGATTTCCGTCTCCTGAGCGATCGTCTGGATCATCAACGTTAGGTCCATATTCTACCTCCTGCGCTCATCTACGTGGTTATTGTACCACAACACCCATCTCGCCACCGGCAAAAATATGTCTGGAACCAAGCGGGCATCTCCGCTCTTCCCGGCTCTCGGGAGGACAGGTGCCCCTTTTACATTCACCGGCTATTCCGGGCAGCGCAATGCAAAAAATCCCGGGATGTGAAGCTGACAAAAAAAGCGGAGGATGCATGCACCCCCGCTTGTCATTTACGTTGTATATTCCTGCTGATCGGTCCGAAGAACTTCCCGAAGCTTGCCCAGCGCTCTCCGCTGCAGCCTGGAGACGTGCATCTGGGACATCCCGAGCAGTTCTCCCGCCTGCTTTTGACTCAAATTTTGATAAAAAGTAAGATGTATGATTTCTTTTTCCCGATGGTCGAGTGCATGAAGCGCCCGGTCGAGCAGCATGTGCTGATCGATGCGATCATAGCCGCTGTCTTCCGAACCGATCAAATCAAACAGGGTAATGGTATTGCCGTCGCTATCCGCCTCCAGTTCGCTGTCCATGGAAAGGGAATGATAGCTCCGTCCCATCTCCAGCGTTTCCAGAACCTCTTCTTCGCTGACGCCCAAATACGCCGAAATATCTGCAATCTGCGGGGAGCGCTGGAGCTTGATGGTCAATTCGTCCACCACCCGCTTGATTTTCGGGCTCAGCTCTTTTACCCTGCGGGGAACATGGACACTCCAGGTCTTGTCCCGTATGAATCGTTTCATTTCTCCGACAATAGTCGGAACAGCAAAGCTCTCAAAGGAGCGGCCAAATGCGGGATCAAACCGCCTGAGAGAAGCTAAAAGTCCGATCATCCCTACCTGAACCAGATCTTCATAAGGGATCTGTCCCCGAACAAACTTTTTGGCAAGGGACTCTACCAAAGACGTATAGGCTTCGACCAATTCTCCTTGAAGGACACTGTCTCCCGTCTCGCGATATTCATTGACCAGCCTGACCAACTCATCTCGACTATGCTTAGGCTTCCGAGACTGCCCGGTCATCGCAAGACACCTCATCCCGCTGCAAGTACTTGGTCATTGTCACTGTCACTCCATCATTGCTGCTCACTTGCACTTCGTCCATTACGGAGTGAATCAGATACAGTCCCAAGCCTCCCTCCCTCACTTCGTCAATATCCACGTCAGGACGGATCGGTGCCGGCGCTTCCTGTCTATCCTCCAACGGGAGGCCCTTTCCTTTATCCCTTACTTCCACCACAAGCCGATCAGCAAGGAGCCAGCATGAAAGGCGCAGTTGGTCATTTCCTTGCGGGCAATCGTAGGCGTGTTCGACTACATTGGTGCACGCTTCCGCCACCGCGAGCTTGATGTCTTCGATATCTTCATACGGGAATCCCATCCGGTTGGCAATCCCCGAAACAGTTAGGCGGGCAATGCTGACATACTCCGCTCGAGCTGGCAGCGTCAATGTAATCACATCTGCCTCCGGTCTCTGACCCATTATTCGCTCTCTCCTTTGTGAGGCACCATTCTTTCATACAAGCCGGTTATACGAAAAAGCCGTTCCACACGAGGCGACAGATTCTGCACAGCAAGCTCACAGCCTGTCTGCTTGCAGGCCTTCATTGCAGCAACAAAGGTACCGATTCCCGTGCTGTCGATATACTCTACCGCACTCAGATCAACAGCAACCCGCTTTACCTCTGGCCGATTTACCAAACAGAGCAGCAAGTCCCTCAGCTTCGATACGGTATACGCATCGATTTCCCCTTCCAGGTACAGCAAATGTTGGCCGTCCTGGCTGTTCTCTCTGATCATAAGCTCCATTCTGTTTCTCCTCCCTTGCTTGCCTTACGTTCTCCGAAGCACAATCATGGTGTAATCATCCGGCAGTTCAAATTGAGAGAGAAGCAACAGTCTGCGGTACAGATGGTTAGCCATCTCCTGTGCAGACGCACTCGTTTCCTCCTCCAGGAGAGAGACGAGTTCTTCTCTTTGTATGTAATATCGGCCAATCTTTCGTTCCGTTACACCATCTGTCAGAAGGATCAGAAAATCTCCGGGCTCCAAATAAATCTCACGTTCTTCGTATTCGCTGCCCGCCGCAATGCCTAAAGCCGTCCCGCAACCCTCCAGATCGAAAAATCGGTTCTCCCGAGCCCGATACAAAAATCCGGGCTCCTGGCCCGCTGTAGCGTAGCGAAACACGTGCTGAGCCGTGTTATAGCGGCCAAATTGCATGGTTACAAACATGCATGGGTCGATATTTCGTTCAACAACGCTGTTTAAATGTCTCAGCATGTTGCCCGGAGCAAGCTTCATCTCTCCCAGGCTGTCCATCGCGTACCTGAGCATCGACATACACATCGCAGCGGGGATGCCTTTTCCGGTGATATCCGCAATGGCAACAGTGAACTCACTTTTGCTTTCACAGAGGAAATGATAAAAATCTCCGCTCATTTCCTTGGCCGGAATACTGATCATGCCAATGTCTACATTCGGATATTGCGGAAGCGTTTCTGGCAGCAGCGTCTGCTGCATTGCGGTCGCGATGGCGATTTCAGCCTGCAGCTGTTGATGGCGGCTTCGCCAGCTGTCAAAGGAGCGGTAGGCATTGCCGTACTCGATCATGATTTCGGTGAGAATTTGAAAGGAATCTTGTATAAACTCCGGTACATCTCCCAAATGCTCCAGAACGTTTGCGTGCATATCGGTTACTTCCTCAGGAGAAATATTCCGTGAGAGCAGCCACTTTCCCAGTTGTTGAGCCAGGTATAGCTGGTCTTCTCGCTTTCCTTTCAGATAATCGCGCACGATCCGCGTGTATATGTCCTCATTTTCCTGACTCATGAACAGGCGTCATCTCCCCTCGTTCCCTTACCGCCATTTAATGACGACAACCTGTGTCCCCTCTCCCGGACTGCTCTCCAAAGAAAACTCGTCCATCATACGTTTCACGCCTGGCAATCCTGCTCCAAGCGCCCCGGAAGTGGAGTACCCGTCCTCCAGCGCTTTTCGCACGTCTTCTATGCCAGGTCCAGAGTCAGATGCGATGATCCTAAGTCCGACACGTTCGCCCTCCTCGAGAGGCTCTATCAATACGTTTCCGTGACCGGCATAAAGGAAAATGTTCCGTGCCAGCTCGGAAATCGTAGTGGCAATCCGCGATTGCATGATCGTCCCAAACCCCAGGTTTTTCGACAAGTTTCGACCTATTTGTCTAGCTGTGACTATATCTGCCTCTGAATATATCGTTATGTTATATGAATGAAGCCCTGTCACAACAAGAAACTCCTTCCATCGACGAGCTTTTCAGCAGTCGGCTAAACATGCAAAACGTGTCACTTTTTGTCTTTTTTCTTGTACACCATTCGATGCCAGGGCGCAAAATCCCTGCAATCACAGCAAAAAAACCACTGGCTATCCAAGTGGTTTTTCTTTCCTGCTCGTAATATTACCATTCCTTATTTAAAAGTCAATGATTCCCAGGCTAATTTGCAGCGATTCATTGACTCGATCCATCATCTCGTCGTCCAGATGAGTGATCTTATCGGTCAGTCTTTGCTTGTCAATGGTTCTAATCTGTTCTAACAAGATGACGGAGTCACGATCAAATCCATACATTTTTGCGTCAATCTCTACATGCGTCGGCAGTTTTGCTTTTTGAATCTGCGCTGTGATGGCAGCGACGATGACCGTCGGACTAAATCGATTGCCAATATCGTTTTGGATGACTAATACGGGTCGCACGCCTCCCTGCTCGGAGCCGACGACCGGTGACAGGTCAGCGAAAAATACATCGCCCCGTTTGACAATCACATGTCACACCCCGCTAACTAAGCGGACAAGAGTATGGTCAGCCTCTTCTTCAGCGCCGAATGCCTCCGATGCCATTTTCAAGTTGATTTTCGCCATTTCCATGTACCCTTTTTGCATGGTTTCGCGAATGACGCGCTTTTTGCGCTCCTTCAGATACAGGTGCATCGCTTGGCGAATAAACTCGCTGCGATTGGATTTTTCTTTTTGAATTACGCCGTCCACTTCCTGAAGCAAGTGTTGTGGCAGGCTGATCATGATGCGTTTCGTGTTTGACTTGGACAAGACAAATCCACCTCCAACCATGACCGTAACATCCGCAGTGCTTGTTACCACTTACCAGTATGGGTCACTACCATTATGTCGAACCATTTGCAAAAATATACCTGTCCGGTCGCTTCGGGAATAACCCGATTTTGCGCTTTACTAGTATTCGTGCTTTGCTCCGAAATTCCTGCCTGCTTTTTGCTGCTAGTTATTGACACTTTGTGCTGGCGCATGTGTCATCGTCAACGGATGAAACACCTCCGACACTTTCCCGTCTTTGCGATAAACACGCGGAAGCCGGTAATTCAGCATGCACGGAATCTCATAATTGATGGTCCCCACGAGCTCAGCTACTTCGTCCAATGAAATTTCTTCCGTTCCCAGGCGACCGTAGAGCACTACTTCGTCGCCTACCTTCGCGGAAGCGCCATTCAGCCTGACCATGATCTGGTCCATGCACACCCTGCCGACAATGGGAGAACGTCTGCCCTCGTGCAGAACAAAGCCGCGATTGGACAACGACCTGGAGAAGCCGTCTGCATAGCCGATCGGGAGCGTGGCGATTGTTTCACCTGGCTTGGCGGTGTACGTAGCTCCATAGCTTACCGTCATTGCTTCCGCTGCCGTTTTCACATGGGAAATGCGAGTTTTCAGGGACAACGCCGGCACCAGCTTCACCTGTGCCCGCTGCTTCAAAAACGGAGAAGGATATAACCCGTATAAACCTATGCCCAAACGGATCGTATCATACCCCCATTCAGGAAAGACAATCGCGGCGGCCGTATTGCAGCAGTGCACGCGCGGAAGCGTTTTTCCCGCCTCGCGAAGGGCGGCCAGCAGCTCCTGAAATTGCTGGTGCTGACGTCTGACATGTGTTGTATCTTCTTCATCCGCACAGGCGAAGTGGGTAAATATTCCTGTCCAATCAAGGAACGGACTTTGCTCCAAGGCTCTCACGACGTGAAGAAGCTCCTCGGCTGTACGCACTCCGAGTCTTCCCATGCCGGTATCCGTTTTGATATGGATCCCGATCGGCTTTGCACCGGCTTGCTCGATCCGCTCGTTCGCCTGTATGATCCAGTCGGCATGGTAAGCGGTCAGTTCAATTCCGAGCCGGCTGGCAGTTTCGACAGAGTCGACCGGGGTATAGCCGAGAACAAGGACAGGGGCAGTAATTCCCGCCTCGCGCAACACGACTGCCTCGTCCAGCATGGCTACCGCCAGTGAATCGGCGCCGCTCCGCAATGCCTGCTGGCCTACATGCACGGCCCCGTGCCCGTATCCATCCGCTTTGACTACGGCCATAATCCCCGTTGTTTCAGGAATATGCCGACGAAAGCTTGCTACATTGGCCGAAATGGCGTCCAGATCTACCTCTACCCACGTGTCGCGACAAAACGGTTTCATTTGCTATCTCCTCTTTTTGCCCTTTTGGTATAGATACAAGCGTTCATTCAAGTGATTGAGAAACTGCCTGGAAACCATCAGCGACTGGCGCTTTCCGCCCACTCTGTACAGATGGCGCCCTTCAAAAATCGGTTCCACCTCGGAAAGCGGATAACTGGTTTCCTGTCCGCTCATCCGAATGATCAGGTGAGTCTTTGTCAGTGTATACGAGGGACGCAGCGTGAATTTGTACAGGAACGGGGCCAAGCCAACCACCGCAATCGCGATGGCAAAAGCAAAGATCTTGAATGCGTCCGTTCTGGAGTCAAAGAACTGCGACAACAAAAGCATTCCGATGACAAAGGCTAGCGTTTCCATAATCCGCATCTTCATGCTTTTCCGCAAAAGAAGGTCTTTATACCCCGATTCCTCTTGATACAAAATGTCGTTCGACTGTTTCTTCATGAATACCGCTTCACCTCATAGCATAGTTACTCTGACTTTATCTCTTTTGGACAGAAGGTGTCAATTCGTTAAGCACAAATGTATGGTTTTTTTCATATAATACGGACACTTTGCGATTTGGAAAGGGGCCCAATAACGTCAGGCGAAGAGGCCCCTGTCCCTTCCCCTGCCCCGCTGAAAATCCATAGAACTAGGCTGTGATCACAATCGGATACAGGGACTTTCCTAGGAAAACACTACCGTAAGAATTTAAACAAAAACACGCCTGATCCTGCATAGGACCGGGCGTGTTTGTTGCAACATCTTTGATTTGCGAGAAAGGAAAACGGAATCTCAGTGTGATGCGGACATTTCTCTTGCGCTCAAAGCTGAAACTGCGGCGGCTTGGATTCGTCCTTATTTTCCGCCCAAACCGTATGTGGATTGAGCTACCTGAACCATTTCAACCTCCGGCAGGTCTCCCGTCAGCGTAAACTCGACGCCGTCCAGCTCCCAGGTCAGATAACGCTGATTATCTGCCGTTTGGGTCAGCACCCCGATCGTAAATCCGAGGTCGACAGGCATTCCCTGTTCATATGAAACGGTGGCCTCGGTCGGACGGGACTCGATCAGCTTGTAGTTATACGCTCCGTTGTACTGCAGGACGATCGTCTTTTGACCATTCCGGGTAACCGGCTCAATGTCTCCCTGTTTCACACCTTCAGGCATGTACGTTGGAACGATGACCCCGAACTGGCTGTTCGGCTGCTGGCTTGGCTGAGATACCTGTGCCATCGTCGGGATGACAGACATCGAGCTGGTTGTCATGTTGCGATCTTTGTCAAAGGCATCTTGATCAAATGTCGGATTAAACACAAATTCCGTGAAGTTGATCTTGACCAGCGTATCCAGATTGGAATCCATGATCTCTGCGCGTTTTGGTTTCAAGTCTTCTGTCAGCCAAATTTTTTGTTTCGTGAGCGAGCGGTTTCCACTGTAATTCGCTTTTACTTCAAACACGTAGTCTTTGTTGTCCATGTTCATTTTACGCTCGGTATCGTCGATAATGCTGCGGGCGAGCGTTTCGTAGAGATACAGCGGCCCATTGTTTTCCGGCCATCCGCTTTGGAAACGGAAGCTTTTTTTCAAATGGGGCGTAAGCACAAACACACCTTCGTTATTTCGCAGGATGATCTGTGTGATTCCCCGCTGCTTGGAGGTGAGGGCTACCCGGTAGTTGGTCGGCTTCTCGTACCAGACCTCCACATCGTACTCCATGGGAGTCGAGCTGGTTTGCATGGTCAAAACTGCTTGTGATTTGTAGCCCCCCATTTTGTCCAGCGTACTGCCTAGATCATCGACAATGTCCTCCGGTGTCTTTTGACCGAAGCAGCCGCCGAGCAGCAGAGAAAAGACCAACAAGAGCGCCAATGGAAGTGCTGCCCGTTTCATTCAAAGAACTCCTCCTTGTCTGCATTTTTCGACGAAGAAGGGCTCCCCTGTCTATTTCCTGGGAAATCTGTCATTCTTTCATCCGATCAGCGCATATCTTGTCATCCTCTGATGGGCCGCAGGTGTTAGTCTATCGCTGATTTTCAGCAAACTTCCCATTCTGGCTAGAGCAGGTAGTCCCTCCTAATCTACGCGATATAAATCTATGTCCCATCTCGTCCCAATATGCAGACAAGTTGCAGTTGTCCTCTATTCTTTCGATTCGATGACCACCTGCGCTACTGCGTACTCTTTGCTGTGGGAAATGCTTACATGGATTCGCAGCTTGGAGGGGTCATGTCCGATCCGGTTGCATGCCGCCTCGGTAATCGTCAGTTCCGGTTTTCCTGTCGTCCCTGGGGCGATCTGAAGGTCATGCAGACCTACAGCCCCACCGATGCCGGTCCCGAGCGCCTTGGCTCCTGCTTCTTTGGCTGCAAAGCGCCCTGCTACGTACTCAGCCAGCCTTCCCTCTGGTTTCCCCTCTAGCAGCTTCCTTTCCGCTTCCGAAAAAATCCGGTGAAGCAGCTGCGGCTGGCGCTTTAAAATCGCTTGAATGCGATGAATTTCAACGATGTCAATGCCGATGCCAACTATCATACCAATCATTTCTCCCCGACTTATTTTGCTGCCAACATAACACTTACGATCCATTATTGGCAAGCACACAAATAAAACACCCCCCGCAATCGCTGCGGGGGGAGAGGCGCTCTTAAAGGGTTTGTTATTCAGTCGGTTGTTGCTGCGCTTGTTGAGCCGCATTCGCAGCGGATTGCTGGTTTTGGCGGCGTACTTCCGACACGTTGGTTTCGCTCGCAAACTCAGTTGCGTTCGTAGCGGTTTGGTTGCGCATCGCTTGGTTCATACCTGCTTGCTTGTTTTGTTTCGGCATGGTCTTTTCACCTCCTCGACGTCACTGAATATAATGTGTGCTGAGCAATGCCCCCGTATCCCCGCCTGTTTTTTCCTCACCTCGACAACAGGGGGTTAAATCCCAGCCGCTAATCAAGCCGCGTTTGGTTATGCTATAACGAGAAGCAGGAAGAGCTGCCGCCTGCCGCGAATATGTACGTTCAATGTAAAAGCATGAGAGGAGCAAATGGACTATGGCTCAAACCGTTATTATTTATACACAAAAAACCTGCGGCCCTTGCCAGGAAGAAAAAATGTGGCTGTCGCAACAAAACGTTGCCTTTGAGGATCGCGACATACGTGAAAATGACGCTTATTTTCAGGAAGCGATTGGACTTGGGGCCAGCATGACACCGGTTACTCTGATCGAAAAAGATAGCGGCGACCGTATTGTCATCCACGGATTTGACAAGGAACAACTAAAAAAAGCGTTGGATCTTTCCTGATCCAACGCTTTTTTCCTATACGTCAACCTAGCGAATGCGCTGCTGTAGCCTTTTTGTCCTTTACGATTGGCGACATATCCGGCAAATGCTGCAAAATCTGCCGAATGGCGGGTGAACACTCCGTGTTAAGGGAATAAAACACCCAAGGTCCCTTGCGTTTTTCTTTAACCAAACCGTGTGTCTTCAGTTTGGCCAAGTGTTGAGAGACAGATGGTTGGGACGTTTGCAGAATCTCCACGAGATCTCGTACACAAAAGGATTGTACCTGCAAGAGAGCCATGATCGTCAAGCGTGTTTTGTCGCCGAGCAGTTTGTAAATCTCAGACAAATACAACACCTGCATCAAATCTGTGTCCATAAAAACCCACCCTTTGCCTTGCGTTTCTGATTACAAGTATACTACACGGACATAAGGCAGGGAAGATATGATGTCGACAGATCGGTGAACGCTTGTCTTTTTCCCGGTCAATTCTCCCCTGCCATGATCCGCGCAAGCTCTTAAAATCAGCGCCATTCCTGTGTTTATCCGGCTGTTTACTGCAGCTTAAGAAGCAAAGCGCTCTCCTGCAAGTGATTTTTGAAGTTTTTCCCATTCCCCGACGTTCATTTCCATTTCTTATCCAAACATCCGCAACGTCAGATACAGGCCAGTCAATGTAATGAACAGCGTAGGAACAGTCAGGATGATGCCCGTGCGAAAATACTGCCCCCACGTAATCCTGACACCTTTGTTTCTCAAGACGTGAAGCCACAGGAGCGTCGCGAGCGAGCCGATAGGGGTGATTTTCGGTCCCAGATCGCAGCCGATGACATTGGCGTAAATCAGGGCTTCCTGAACGATTCCTTCCACCCCTGTTCCTTGAATAGCCAGAGCGTCGAACATGACTGTCGGCAAATTGTTCATGAGCGAAGAAAGTGCCGCGGCAATAAAACCCATACCCAATGTGGCGGCGTACAGTCCTTGCGCCGCAAACAGTTCCAGCCATCCTCTAACGACTTCGGTCAGCTGCGCATTGTGCAGCCCCCAGACGACCACATACATGCCGATGGAGAAGATGACCACCACCCAAGGGGCCCCTTTCAAGATACGTCCTGTCTCGATGGCGGGACTTCTCCTCGCCATCAGGTAAAAAACAAGGGCGGCACCGGTAATGATCAGCGATACGGGAATATCCAGCCACTCGCTCGCGAAGAAACCGGCCAGAAGCACAGCCAAAATCAGCCAGGACAGCCGAAACATCCACTCGTCCCTGATCGCTTCTCGCGGCTCCCTTAGCTGACTTGTCTCATAGCGACGCGGGATGCTTTTGCGAAAATAAAGAAACAGAACAAGCAAGCTGCCGGCGACAGAAAACAGATTGGGCAGCAGCATCCTGGCGGCGTATTCGGCAAAGCCGATCCCGAAGTAGTCGGCGGAGACGATATTGACCAGATTGCTTACCACAAAAGGAAGAGAGCTGGTATCGGCGATAAAGCCGCTCGCCATGACAAAAGCAAGCACCATTTGCGGCTGCAGCTTCAACGCTCTCACCTGGGCCAGCACAATCGGCGTCAAAATCAGCGCGGTCCCGTCATTGGTAAACAGCGCGGAGACGAGCGTACCGAGCAAAATCACGTACATAAACATCAGACGGCCATTTCCTTTGGCCAGCCTCGCCATGTGCAAGGCTGACCACTCGAAAAAGCCGATTTCGTCCAAAATCAGGGAAATAACGATGATGCCTACAAGGGAAATCGTGGCGTTCCAGACAATTCCCGTCACCTCGCCGACATCCGCCATCGTGACGATACCTGTCGCCAATGCGAGCAGCGCACCTCCCACTGCCGGGTAACCGATCGACAATCCCCGGGGCTGCCAGATCACGAGGATGAGTGTCCCTGCAAAAATGAGTAATGAAAGCCAGACCACGGTTGTGTTTCTCCTCTCTGTTCTGCACATGCTAAAGTCGTGTATTCATTACATGACGAAAAGCTCTCAGCTCTCCTCTTTTGGCGAACAAGGCTGGCAGAAGCAGCCGCCAAAGAACCTCCCTGCCAGGAACACACCAAAAAGAGCGGACCTTTGTGTCCGCTCTCTTACGATACTACAGATTCTCTTTAACCGAAACGTCCTGTAATGTAATCCTCGGTTCTCTTGTCACACGGATTTTGAAAAATGACCGGTGTGGAATCGAATTCAACCAGCTCTCCATTCAGGAAAAAGGCAGTCTTGTCGGAGATGCGGGCTGCCTGCTGCATGTTGTGCGTAACGATGACGATGGTGTAGGTCGTTTTCAGCTCATCGAGCAGTTCCTCGATCTTTGCCGTAGAAATCGGGTCCAGGGCCGATGTCGGTTCATCCATGAGCAAAATTTGCGGATTCACGGCCAGAGCGCGAGCAATGCAGAGGCGTTGCTGCTGGCCCCCGGACAAGCCATAGGCCGGTTTCTTCAAAACATCCTTTACTTCCCCCCACAGGGCTGCTGCTTTCAAGCTGCTCTCCACGATCTCGTCAAGCTTGTTGCGGTCTGTAATGCCGTGCAATCTGGGGCCGAAGGTAATATTTTCGTAAATGCTTTTTGGGAACGGATTGGGCTGCTGAAAAACCATGCCGATATTTTTGCGCAAAATCTCTACGTCCACCCTGGACTCGTAGATGTCCTCGCCGACGACCTTCACACTGCCGTCGATTCGCACGCCCTGAATCATGTCATTCATCCGGTTCAACGTCCGCAGGAACGTCGATTTACCGCAGCCGGAAGGTCCGATAAAAGCAGTGATGCTGTTCGCTTCAATCTCCATATTGATATTGTGCAGGGCTTGGTGTTGTCCATAATACAGGTTCAGATCGCGTACCTCGATGATACTCACGGTTGCCAGACCCCTCTCTTTGTAAAAGTTCCTCTATTAATAGCGCTTCTGATATTTATTGCGAAGGTAAACCGCGGTCGCATTCAGTGTAAACAGCACGATCAACAGCACGATAATACCGGCGGCGGCAATCGCCCTAAACTCATCCTGCGGCTTGGATGTCCAGCTGTAGATCTGGATCGGCAGGACCGTAAACTGGTCGAGCGGAGAGCTCGGTACAAAAGCGATAAACGTAACCGCTCCGACTACGATCAAAGGCGCCGTCTCTCCGATCGCACGGGACAGGGCCAGAATAAAGCCGGTCAAAATGCTCGGAAATGCAGCGGGAATCACGACGCCCCGAATGGTCTGCCATTTGGACGCCCCCAGCGCATAAGAAGCATTTCGCAAATGCTGCGGCACGCTCCTGATCGCTTCCTGGGAAGCGACGACGATGATCGGCAAGACCAGGAGAGCCATCGTCAGCGCACCGGACAGAATCGTGCGGCCAAACAGAAAGCCTTCCACGAACAAACCGAGACCCAAAATCCCGAAGACAATCGACGGTACGCCGGCCAAATTGTTGATATTGACCTGAATCAGGTTGGTGAACCAGCCCTTTTTCGCGTACTCTTCCAAATACAGCGCCGTTCCAATCCCCAAAATAAAGGCGACTGGCGCGGTTATGCCAATGATCCACAAGCTGCCGAACAGCGCGGACAAGATACCCGCCTTTTCCGGAAAACGGGAGGCAAAACTGGAGATAAACTGCCAGTCCAGCCAGCCAAGACCATCTGAAAGGATGCGATATAGCAATATGCCCAGGGCAGCTACACCTAGCAGCGTAGCGAGCAAAAACACTACGCGGGAGGCCCTGTCATAGATTTTTCGACGAGTCAGATTTCCTGCCGACATCAATACTCCTCCTTGTAGCGGCGCGTAATCCACTGCGCAATGATGTTAATGCCAAGAGTAAGAAGGAACAGAGTCATGCCAACAGCAAAAATGGTGCTGTACTCAATCGAGCCATGCTCGATGTCTCCGCCGCTGACCTGAACGATAAAGGATGTCATCGTCTGGATGCTTTCCAGCGGATTGAGCGTCAGCTTGGGCGTAGCTCCGGCCGCAATCGTCACGATCATCGTCTCTCCGATCGCGCGGGAGCAAGCAAGTACAAATGATGAAATAATCCCCGACAGGCCTGCAGGCACGACGACTTTGGTCGCTACCTCCAGCTTGGTCGCTCCCAGCGCGTAGGCGGCATCCCGAAGCGAACGGGGAACGGCCACCATCGCGTCCTCACTCAAGGAAGCAACCATGGGGAGAATCATGATACCGACCACGATACTGGCGGAAAGGGCGTTGAACACCCCGGTATCGGGAAAAATGCTGCGGATGAGCGGCGTGACAAACGTCAAGGCAAAGTAGCCGTAAACGATTGTCGGAACACCCGCGAGAACCTCCAAAATCGGTTTAATCGTTCGACGCACTTTTTCATGCGCATATTCGCTTAAATAAATCGCTGTCATCAGCCCAAACGGCAGGGCAACGAGACAAGCCCCCAGCGTAATCAGCAAAGACCCGGACAAGAGGGGCAAAATGCCAAAGTGCTGCGGTATAAACAACGGCGTCCACTTGGTGTCCGTTAAAAAGGAAAAGAGCGACACTTCTTTGAAAAAGCTGATCGTTTCAAACAAAAGCACCATGACGATGCCGACTGTAGTCAAAACGGATACGAAGGCACACGCGATCAAAAACGTGCGGATGCCGAATTCTCTATTTTTCTTCTCGTTTTTGACGACAATCTGGCTTTTTTTCGAGCGTACTTCCTGATTTAATGTTAGTATTTCTTGTCTACCCAACGTGAACATCCCCTTTCCTCTCGCGGACAGAGGGAAAAGTGGCGTTATCTCGATCATAACGCCACATTCCTCGTGCACCCGCTGTCAGGATTACTGGATCTTGGCAAGCGATTCTTTGTATTTGTCATCGGTCAGCGGTACGTAGAATACCGATTTGACCAGTTCAGGAGCGTTTTCCAGATAGAACTTCACAAACTCTTTTACTTCCGGTTTTTCCAGGGACTTTTTGTTTGCATAGATAAAGATCGGGCGAGCCAAAGGCTTGTAGGTACCGTCTTTGATCGTGTCAAAAGTAGGCGTTACCGCATTGCCATCGCCGTTGTCGATCGGAACCAGCTTCAGCTTGTCTGCATTTTCTTCGAAGTACGCATAACCGAAGTAGCCCAAGCTGTTTTTGTCGCCGGCAATACCTTGTACCAGCACGTTGTCATCTTCACTGGCGGTGTAGTCAGGACGGCTCTTTTTAGCCTCGCCTACAATCGCTTCTGTGAAGTATTCGAATGTTCCGGAATCCGTTCCCGGCCCGTACAGCTTGATTTCTTCAGCTGGCCATTCCGGACGAACGTCTTTCCATGTTTTCACCTTGCTGTCCGGCTCCCAAATCTTTTTCAGTTCATCGACTGTCAGCTTGTCAACAAAGCTGTTTTCCTTGCTGACGACGACGGAGATACCGTCATAGGCAACCGGGATTTCAACGAAATCAATTCCTTTTTCCTTCGCTGCTGCCGCTTCTTTTTCTTTAATGGGACGGGAGGCATTGCTGATGTCCGTTTCGCCGGCTGCAAACTTCTTGAAGCCGCCGCCTGTACCCGATACCCCGACCGTTACCTGTACGCCAGGGTTTGCTATTTGGAACTCCTCCGCAGCCGCTTCCGTGATCGGGAATACGGTGGAAGAACCATCTACTTTAACAGTTCCCGACAGATTGCTGGCTGTTTTGTTATCAGCTGCAGGAGTCGTTGCCTCCGTGCCGCCGGTAGAACCTGTAGCGCCATTGGAGCTTGGAGCAGATGTTGCGCTGTTGCTGCCGCATCCGGCGAGAATGGAACCTGCGAGAGATAGTGCCAGCATCAAACTACCGAGTTTTTTCACGATGAAAATCCTCCTTAAAATCGGTTTGTTTTCCTCTTTCCACTTACAGATGATACAGGCGGAATGTTGTTCTATTGTTTTGGCTTTGTAAAGCTTTCTTAAAGATTGGCCATTTCGTTGAGTAATCGCTTGATAAAGTGGGCAGACTATTACTACTTTTTTCAAGGAGTGAAACATACGATGGATAAACTGGCATTGATTCTCGTTATTATCGGTGCTCTCAACTGGGGATTGATCGGCTTGTTCCAGTTTGACCTCGTCGCTACCCTGTTTGGCGGAGAGAATTCGCTTGTCAGCCGAATCGTATATACTCTGGTTGGGCTTGCTGGCATCTACTCGATCAAGTTTTTGGTAGGCGACCGGGAACGGGCTTGACAGAGTGAAGCTTTCCGGAACAATAAAAAAGGCACATCCTGACCATCCAGGACGTGCCTTTTTTACGATTTATCGGTTTATTGTCTGGTTAACGGCTCATCGATGCTTACATGACCCATCAGCGATTCAGTCGGTTTTCCATCGACCAGGATGACGATTTTCTGTACCTCGTCAAACTGGAAGAGCGTATCCTTCAACGCATCAATCGCCATTCCTTCCCCGCTGGAGCCAAGGTTGTAGACGTTTTTGCCGTCTGCATCAATCGTCAGCGTGCCTTTGTCGAATGTGACAGAGTGGTAGTGAAAGTCCTTCCACAACGGCGCGTGAGCTTCATCCTTTGGCTTTTCCAAAAGGGCTATCGCCTGCTTGTACTTGTCCAGATCATCTGTGTAAGCAATCTCCTGCTCTTCTTTCTTCAATTCCATCAGATTGTCATCGGTGTAATAAAGAGCGATCGTTTGCTTCGTTTTCTGCTGCTCTGTTTCCGGCTGAGCAGCGGAGCCGGGCGTCTCCGTTTGTTCCGCGGGCGGCTGCGCTTGCGGCGCCTTTCCCTGACCACATCCTGTGACCAGAAGGATCGCTGCAGCTGCTGTCACCCAAAACGTCATGCGTCTTTTCATCGGAAACCTCCCTTTCTCATCCATGCCCTTCGCAATTTCTTAGTGGTAGGACTGATAGTATTCACGGATGGCTGCCGCGAGTGCTTCCGCCACCTTTTGCTGGAACGCCGGGGACGTCAATTTGGCATTCTCCCCCGGATTTGAGAGGAACCCTGTCTCCGTCAAAACGGCAGGCATCGTCGTATGCTTGATGACATAGAAGCCTGTCTGTTTCACCCCGCGATTCGGGAACTGTGTCGCCCCTTGCAGGTGACGGTGAACGACCTCGGCCAGATTCTTGCTGTTGGCGTTATAGTAAAAGGTTTCCGTCCCGCCGGTGGTCGGCTTCGTAAATGAATTGGCGTGGACCGACAGGAACAGATCGGCGTGCCGCTCATTGGCAAAAACAACGCGCTCGTCAAGTGTCAAATACACATCTGTAGAGCGTGTTGCTTCTACCTGAAACTCCGGATACTGCTTCAAAAGCTGTACCAGCTTGTTGGCGACAGCCAGCGTGAAGTCTTTTTCGATATTTCCGTTCACGCCCTTGGCGCCTTGATCCTTGCCTCCGTGACCGGCATCCACTACGATGAGGAATCCCGTCTTTTTCGGAACAGGCGAAAGCTTTACTTCAATGCCGTCTTCCGTATACTCCAGATTATACTTGCTCTTCTGGTTGAGCTCAATGACGACACGCACAGTTTGCGGCGATGCGCTGTACTGACTGTAGCGCACGTCTTGCACCAGAGTGTCCTTTTTGCTTTTTTCTTCGTCTTCGTGCTCAGCAGCTGCGGATTGGTCATCTGCTTCGTCCGACTCCCGTGAAGCGTCCGTGTGGCGATTTTCTTTGTCGTCGTCATCCTGATCGCTGCCTTTCTTTTTCTCGTCAGCGTCAGCATCCTGATCTTCATCGTCCACACTTGTTTCCCCGCCCTCGTAGTCATCAGAGTTGCTGCTTTTCTTCAGCTTGTCCAACAAATCCTGATCCAGCTCTGTCTGGGGCAGGTCCAGGACAATCCGATGCGGTCCTTGCAGGACGAACGCATTGGCCGTCACAGGAAGGCTTGTTTCAATGCGCACAACCTCATCATCATGGGTAACTCCCGTGAAGTATGCGAGCCGTTCAATCTCCACCCGGTTTTTCCCCTGATCCCAGGTGAAACGTCCACCCAGCTCAGCCTCCAGCTCTTCCAATGGCAGAGCCAATTCGCCGTCGATGGTGAGTCCGCGGTCCGGATGCTTCCATACCTGTCCCTTTTTCCCTACCTGTTCGGCTGCGGCTTGGGCAGATATGTACAGCTTGTCCCCGTACTGGAAGCCTTTGAGAGACAGTGTTGGCTTATTGCCATTGTAGCGCATTTCCGGCGTTTCATTGGCAATGACCGTACGCGAAGCGTTGTCCCACCCTACCGTCACTCCAAGCGATTCCCCGACGAATCGCAGCGGCAGCAGCATTCGCTGATTCCGCATGACAGGAGGAGTATCCAGCTGCACTTTTTTTCCGTTCACCAGTGCATTTTTGGATCCGACCGTAAGCTGCAATGTTTGCGGGCCTCTTGTTATCACGGCCGTTCGCGTGGCCTGATTCCAGTCCACCTTGGCTCCGAGACCTTCCGCTATGACTCTGACTGGCACCAGAGTACGGCCTTTTTCAATGATCGGCGGTACATCCGGCTGTACGGCTTGTCCCCCAATCATCAGATGAACCGATGGGGCCGCAGAGCTTCCTGCAGCTGACGCCCACCCGGGGATGATGAGCAGGAACAACAATACAAACAGCGGTAACAAACGTGTTTTCATCCTGACCTCCTTCATGTTGTGTTTTCCTCTGGCAAAAGAAGCCGAGCGAATGAATTGCCCCGTATAGTTAGACGCAGCACCACCTGCAAAGTTTGTAGTCTTTTGGTACTAAATTCGGTCGAATACTGAAAAAAAGTGCCGAAATTCGGCACTTAAATACACAAATAGCCTTCGCATGATGTTTCCAAGTAATAAATGTCAGCTTTTTTAACAGGGGGATTTGACCTTGTCAATAAAACGATTCGATTTGTTTCCACATTTCCTATCCGAATATTGTCAACTACCAGCTCCTCAGTACTTGAAACCCTATCATCTTGCCTTTTACAGACTTTCGTTTCATACTCGTTTCAACTTAAGAAATAGCTGTTCCTACCTTTACCGTCTAGTTCATCTATATAGCCTTGTATCATTTTTAACTGGCTATTCTTATACCCCATGGCTTCTCGATATAACTTAGTGGTCTGCCTTGGATATTCGTTTCTGAATTTTTCAAGACGAATCATTTCTTTAATATCAAACTGTGTTTTATAAGCCATAAATTCTGATATGTAGTCACCTAAGTTCACTTCTGAAACGTGTTCTTCGTTTCCTTCCCATTTGTAAAGATTGACCTTGCGTTGAATTTTGTTTATGTTATCGTCTTGAATAAGAAAACGATAAATTAAATCACTCTTTACTTTAAGAGTAACATCATCTTCTTTTTCATTCACGTTTTTATAACGTTTCTCCATTAAAAAAACAATTATCCCCATAAACACATCGATGATTTGTAATGGTATTGAGTCATCTGATGTTTGAGGAATAACAGTATCCACTCGATAGCCTTTGTTTCTGTAAGCAGAGTGAGCATTCATTTGTTCCTCTAACCTATTGTATACCTCCAAATCACTATATTCTTGGTTATTGTCCACGAAAATCTTTACTGTCTCGCCATTATTCAAATAACGTGTCATACCATAAAAGAGGCGCTCAGGTATCTTTACGTAAAATAACTTTCGCAGTTCTGTAATGGTCAGAGCCATTTGGCTACCAATACGTTTTGCATCTTCATTAATTTACAATAAAAATGTTTATATGGATATCATAGTTTATGACACAGTTCATCGATTCAAAGTATTTTCCAAAGTCCTTATCGTTTGTATACTCTGCAAAATGCATTTCTCTGGTAGTTCCAAGTTGTGTTTTTATTCGTTCGATCTGCTCAACAACCTCATTCATTGTCGCTTCATTAGTCCCAAATGCCCCGTAATAAGAGTAAGCACCATTAGGTTGATCGAGCTTGTTAGATTCGTCAAAATAAATATAGTATCCCATTTCTTCTCCCCCCTACTGATACATTTCATCTATTTGGAAATGTCAACTTGACGTTATTCCTCAAGGATATTATAATTGATTTAAGCTTAAAATACGGATGAGTGTTCACTTTCTCCGCCACCATTACGCAGGGCTGGTGTCACTCAAAAAGAAAGCCTTTCCCCGCCACCATTGTGCAGGGCTGGGCTTTTTTCGTTTACCCTTGAAATCTTTTTTAGCGGTCAGCTTGTTTATTCTTGACGATGCATCTCAATCGCCTCTTTTCATCTAAAAAACTACGCGCTTCAAACTTTTGTCCTTTTTTCACAAAAAAACACTCTTTAAAGTATTCATCGTTTTTTAACAGCAGAGCGTTTTCCGATGGCTACTTTTAAAAGAGTGCAAACTAAGTATTTTCGTGGTCCCGAGTGATGTTTTGGACGAATACGTGATTCGTTCGTTATAGTCCAAAATACTGTTTCAACAGCTCTTTGAATCTCGCATCGTCAATCTTCTCCTTCGTCACGACTCCATCCCGCCATTGTGTAAATGAGGTATTGGTTAAGGTTATATTTCCTTGATCTGTAATCTTTGTGATCAACGGAGATTTGTTAAACGGGGAATCCTCGTGCTCGGCGATGATCCTTTGAATCTCATTCCATTCCGATACGTCGGTGACAGGATGCTTGGAATCGAAAGCGTATCCGATCCTCCAGTCGGCATCCTTATGCTTCAATTTCATCTCAAGAACGTAGTCTCCGTGTTCGCTATCTACTTGTCTGATCCGAAACTCTCCATTGTCGGAGGCTACAGTCTCTCCGGTCAAAGGAACCGGTGTTAACGGCAAATTCGCTCCAAAGCCCGTATCCACCAGATACGTCTGTTCCTCGTGAACGACCAGGATGGTTACATGCGTTCTTCCAATCGTCTGGTACTCTCGCGTCTCGTTTTTGTAAACAACTCCGCGGGCCAGGACTGCATCAAAGCCATTTTCAAGCAAAAAGAAGTACAGAATCGAATTGAGCTCGTAACAAAGGCCGCCTTCTTTTTTTACGAGCATTTTGTTTACCAGGCTTTCTCTCGTAATCTCGCTCGTTTTATTTCCAATGATGCAAAAGTTTTCAAAAGGGATGTTTTTTGCCGTTTTTTCGAGAACGGTGTCCAAGTGTTCAAATGTAATCTGTTCGTCCTCCGGAATACCGATTCTTTTGCGAAACAAAGCATTTAGCCCACTCATTGTGTATTCCTCCAAATAGTAGTTGTTCCTTGATTATTTTTCCACCTGGTTGTCCCGCAAATATTTGAAGCCAAAAACGTGTTATTCTTCTATTCATATTCCCGAAACGGGAACAGATCCCTTTTCGGAAAGAGACGAACAAATCCTCTCCATCGTCAATTCGACTGCTGAACGGCAAAAGCAGTCATCGATTAGACGAAACAAGGCTGCCGAAAGATTCCGGCAGCCTGATGCGACGAGTCATCTACCTATTCGAGCTCTCTTTCCTCGAAATCATACTCAACCTTTTTCGGAGCGACCCGGGCGTTTTCCAGGGCAGGCGTATCTGGGCGGGCAATCTGGTAAACGGCTGCTCCCACGATTTCCGCTACCTCCTGGAGCTTGTCCTTGCTGATCTTGTCAATGCTGTCCTCTGGCGTATGATACCATGGCTCAACCGGAGCGTGGATGAAGAGCGCTGCCGGGATGCCTACCTAAGCAAACGGAACGTGGTCGCTGCGGCCTTCCCGTCCATAGTTAACGGTTTCCGACAGGCGTGATCCGGCCGCTGCACCCAGGTCGGTGACGATGTTTTTCTCGCCATCCACTGTGTACATGATCAGCTTGCCTGCATCGCGGCTGCCGACCATGTCCATCTGGAACATGCCGACCGTGCTTTCGATCTCTTCTTCTGACAGAGACTCCACGTAGGCGTAAGACCCGAGCAGCCCATTCTCCTCCGCTCCAAACGTAACAAAACGGAGTTCCGTATCGATCGGCATGTTGGCCATCACTCTGGCGAGCTCCAGTGTAGTCGCCGTACCGGAGGCATCGTCATTGGCTCCAGGGGCACCCTCAACAGAATCGTGATGGGCTCCCACCACAATGATCTGACCCGTGCTTTTCTTCTTGTCCGGCTTTTTCGTGGCGATTACATTGTAGGAGGTGCTGTCCTCGATCCTTGCTCCCTCTACCTCGACAGCAGCGGTCAAGGACTCGCCCGCTTCCAATTTTGCAAGCAGCTCCTCCCCCTGTGCCTTGGTCAGGGCCAACACAGGAACGAAGTCGTCGTTTGGACCTCCAAGCGTGCCGTTGATCACCCCTGAGCTGTTGTTAAACAGGAGTACGGCCTCAGCTCCTGCCCGAGCGGCATTCAACACCTTGTCACCGAAGCTGATTTCGCCGCGCTGGATGAGAGCGATTTTCCCGGTCAAGTCCACGCCTTCCAGATCGCTCTCGCGGCCCAAGCCTGCATACACCAATTCCCCGGAGGCTTGTCCGCTCACTCCGTATGTAAAGTTGCCCAATTCCCATTCGGTATCTTCATAGCCGCTGACAGACAAGGATACCCGGTCCGGCTCCTTGTAGCTGGAAAACTCAAATGGCTGCAGTTCGGTATCATACCCATAAGATTTGAACTGTTTCTCGATGTATTTGGCAGCATCATGCTCCGCTTTTGTCCCGGCTACCCGGGGCTGCTTGGAAAGGTAGTCGATTGTCTCATAAATGTTGTCAACCTTGATTCGCTTTACAATTTTGTTGTCAAAAGCGCCATCAGACGGATGCGGTGCCGCATAAACAGGGAGACTGCATGCCAAACTTGCCAGTAAAGCAATCGGAATGACCTTGTGTTTCAGCATAATTCTCCTCCTTGTGGTAATGAATTCACGAACTATGTCCATTATCTTGGCTATTGCGCAAAATGTGTAGACTGAATCGTCAGACAATTTCACGCAACATCCGACATAAAAATAGCCGCTTTTTGCAAAAAAAAGAGACGTTCTTAGTTCGAACGTCTCTTTCGCTATCCCCAAATTCTTCTTTCCCTGCGACTTACGGGTGTGACAGTCCTGCCTTTTAAACCGCCGTTTGCCAGAAATTGTTGAATCATGGCGATTACAGCCGGGTTGGACAACACCTTCACCGATTCGGCCACCTTGGGATTCTTCAGCTGGGGAATAACATTTCCCAATTGGGGCAAGAGCGGCAGCAGGTCTTCCAAAGGCAGTGCGGGCTTTGGCTTTGGCGGTTCCAGTTCAACGGGAATGGAACGTCTCCTGCCAAACAGTCCCCCTCTTCGCCTCTGTGAGGGCTGCCTCACTTTCAAACGGTCCAGCGTAGCTTTCATTTCCTGGATTTCCTGGCGTACCTGATGCATCTCGCGCATCACTTGCTCGTTGCTTGTCGTATGAGCTTCAGCGATTCGATGGATCGCTTCTGCCATTTTCGCTTGTGAAAAGCTGTTCTTTGGTTTTTGCTTTGCCTTTGTTTTTGCAGCGATCGTACCCACCTCCCCCTTCCTTTTGCACCGTCGTTATTTCTTGAATTTCTTCTTTAAGGCACCGAGATCGTTGGGATTGACGCCTTTTTGCGCCAGCTTGTTCATCAGGCTGCCGACGTTCTCCGTTTTGGCCATTTTCCGGAACTGGGACACGTAGCTGTTCAGCTCCTGGTCGGAAAATTTCTTGCCCGACTTTTTGCCGAGTTCACGGATGACCTCCTTCAGACCTGCGTCTGTCTTGAGCTTATCTTTTGGAATCGATTTGACAATGCCAAGCAGTTTTCCAATATCCACGCGCTTTTCCCTCCCAAAGTGGTGGTACTCCTTTTTACTCTATGTTTGCGGAGGGCTGGGGGTTTGGTCATTTGTCCATGGTTGCAAAAAAAAGAAGAGAGCACGCCTGTGCCCTCTTTTTATTTGGAAATCTTTTATTCGACATCTGCCCATTTCCAGTCGACGTCGCCGAGACCGGAAATAACTACGCCTTTGACGTTGTCCTTTTGTACCCAGGATTGGGTATAGAAGTAGATCGGCATGATCGGCATTTCGTCCATCAGGATTTTTTCAGCTTCGCCGAGAACCTTCAAACGTTCCTCGTGATTTTGGATGGTTGCGGATTTGTTCAGCAGTTCCTTGTACTGCGCATTTTCCCAACGAGTATCGTTGTTGCCGCCGTCTTTTTCCTTGTACAGCTCCAGGAAGTTGATCGGATCGTTGAAGTCACCCAGCCAGCCCATGCGGCCTACCTGGTAGTTTCCTTGATGCAAGTCTTCGATATATACTTTCCACTCTTTGTTTTCCAGTTTGACATCTACGCCGAGATTCTTTTTCCATTGGTCCTGGATTGCCTCTGCAATCTTCTTGTGACCTTCGGACGTATTGTAGGACAGGGTGATCGGTGGCAGCTTGCTCATGCCGAGCTCTTTCAGACCTTCTTCGAGCAGCTTTTTCGCTGTCTCTACATCGTTGTCTTTGAAGTAGCCGTCTTTGTTGACAGCCATCGACATTGGCAGAGCGCCCATCGCCGGAAGCTGACCGGTTTGCAGGATGTTATCGATCAGTGATTGACGGTCGATCGCGTAAGCAAACGCTTTACGGATTTTTACGTTGTTAAACGGCGGCTTTTCCGTGTTGAACTTGTACCAGTACGTACCCGCGATCGGCTGGGTTTTCATTTTGCCAGACTCTTTCAATGCAGGAATCGCATCGGTAGGCAGAGCGCTGGTCGGAGAACCTGCCCAGTCAATTTCACCGTTGTCAAACATGGACAACTCGGTATTCTCGTCCTCTACCATCGCAAACTCGATTTTGTCCAGTTTTACGCTGTCTTTATCCCAGTAGTTTTCGTTTTTCACGAGAACCAGCTTGTTCTTGTGCTCCCAGGATTCCATTTTGTACGGACCGTTACCCACGTGGGTTTTTGCTTCTCCAGCCCATTTTGCATCCGCTTCGACTACTTTCTGGTTAACCGGGAAGTAGGTCGGGAATGCCGTCAGCTCCAGGAAGAACGGAGTCGGGTTCTCCAGCTTTACTTCCAGTGTTTTTTCGTCGAGCGCTTTTACGCCTACTTCATCGGCGCCAACTTTTCCTTTGTTGAACGCTTCCCCGTTTTTCACATAGTAGAGCTGGTATGCGTAGTTGGAAGCAGTCTTCGGATCGAGCGCTCGTTTCCACGCGTATTCAAAATCCTTTGCGGTCAATGGATCGCCATTGCTCCACTTGGAATCGCGAAGTTTAAATGTATAGGTCAAGCCATCCTCAGATATTTCAATCTTTTCTGCCACTGATTCATGAGGTTGTCCGTCTGCGCCAACACGAGTCAGACCGTCAAAGGTCGCACGGATGATCGCTGCGGAAGTCGTATCCTCAGAGAGGCCAGGGTCAGCCGTAGGCGGTTCGGAATGAAGGTTCAATTTCAGAACTTTCGGACCGGTTTTTTCCGGAGCAGCCGCTTGCGGGTTTTCTGCTGGCTTTTGTCCGTCAGCCGGTTGAGCGGTATTTCCGCCGCCGCAGCCTGCAAGTGCAGCGCCAAGCACGAGAATGGAACTCATTGCTACAAAAATATTCTTTTTCATGCCACTTGTCCCCCTTGTCTAAATCTTTAATCAATATACATCCTTTTATATTCTTTTTAAATAAGTTTTAGATTGATTTAATAAAATTTTATTTGTTTATAAAGAAATTTATAAATTAATAAAAAAATATTTATTGATCAAAAATGAACGATCCGAAGCAGCAACGGTATCGGCTGGGAATATTTCCGTGAAAACAGCCAATGAATTGGCAAATCTATTGAGAAAAAGCTGAAGATACAGAAAAAAGCAGACCGCTTTCGCTGCGATTTGCACGCAACAAAAGAGTCTGCTTTTTAGCAGCAATTGCTGTGTTGTCGTAAACCCTCTACTTTAACAGCGCGTTGCCGATAAAGGCGTGAATTTCTTTTTTATCATTGCCGGCTACCTTGCGAATTTCCAACTCCAAGGTTTTGACGCCCGCTACATTTACATTGATTAACTGGCTCTGTCCAGCCTTCATTCTTTCGCTGTCGAAAAGAACTTTTCCGTCTCCCTTGATCCTCCAGATGATCAAATCCGTTTTATTCGGCGAATTGTCATCTGCTGCTACAACACCGGACAGCGCTTTGTATTTTCCATTCAGCTCGATTTTAAACACTTGTCTGGTCGTGTTGGGCAGCTTGTCATTTGCGATCTTATCGACATTCGTATAACCCAATCCGTGATCGTAAACCGTTCCCCCTGCTGAAAAAGAGCCCTTATCCCAGTTGTCGACATAGGATTTTGTGTTAATCAGTCCATACGGCATGGAATACTTCAGTGAGGACAATCTCGTCTCGCTTCCGACTGATGCCGCGGGGCCGCCGATCGTCACCGTACTTGCATTTGCATCCCATGAGACATTTTTGCCTGCGGCTGTACCTACAAATGCGACCGGCGCATAAGGTACTCCCTTATATAAAAACGCGTCGTTGGTCTCACGCAGCTTGCCGTCTACCATGAACTTGATCGGCTTGAAATCGACCGGAATAGATTGCGTAGCTGCATAGGTCAGGCTGGAAAAGAAGATGGACCCCAACAGAAATCCTGACAAAAATCCCAATTTCGACTTTTTCTTCACGATTACTTTCTCCCCCTATATCTTGCCAAATCTACCCAGATCATAACACTACTTGCTGTATTTGGCGGTGAGTCAAAGGATGGATTTTTTCGACATTTTTTCAATGCTTTCCCGAGACTATCCTCCTAAAACGACAAATTGCCGCTTTGGACAATAAAAAAGAAGGACGCTCGGCCCTTCTTTTTTGATCCCAGACCAGACAGATCCAGTCGGAGCGATTATTCGATTGTTGCCCACTTGTAGTCGACAAAGCCGAGACCGTCGAGTACGACACCTTTTACCTTGTCGTTTTTCACGTAGGAGTGTGTGTAGTAGTAAATCGGTGCTGCCGGCATTTCGTCCATGAAGATTTTCTCGGCATCTGCAAGGATTTGCTTGCGTTTCGCTTCGTCCTTCTCCAGTGCGGATTGGTTCAGCAGCTCTTGGAACTTCGGATTTTCCCATTTCGTATCGTTGTTTCCGCCGTTTTTGAACTTGAACAGCTCCAGGAAGTTGATCGGGTCGTTGAAGTCTCCGCTCCAGCTGGAACGTCCGATCATGAACTTTCCTTGGTGCAGGTCGTCCAGGTATACTTTCCACTCTTTGTTTTCCAGTTTGACATCGATGCCAAACGCTTTTTTCCACTGGTCTTGAACAGCTTCCGCGATCTTTTTGTGACCTTCGGAGGTGTTGTAAGAGAGCGTGATAGTCGGCAGCTTGGTCAGGCCTTCTTCTTTCATGCCTTCTTCCAGCAGCTTTTTCGCAGTTTCGATGTCGTTGTCCTTGAAGTAAGGCTCAGACGCTACAGCCATTGTCGGCGGCACGAGACCCATAGCCGGTTGTTGGTTTGCCTGAGTCACGTTGTCAACGATGGATTGACGATCGATCGCATAGGCAAACGCTTTACGGATTTTTGCATTGTTAAATGGCGCTTGCTCCGTATTGAATTTGTACAAATAGGTACCGGCGATGGCATGCACTTGCATCTTGCCGGATTCTTTCAGCGCAGGGATCGCGTCTGTCGGAAGCGCGCTCAGCGGTGCGCCGGCCCAGTCGAGATCGCCGTTGTCAAACATGGACAGCTCGGTATTTTCGTCCTCAACCATGGAGAAGTCGATCTTGTCCAGCTTTACTGCATCTTTATCCCAGTAGTTTTCGTTTTTCACGAGAACCAGCTTGCTCTTGTGCTCCCACGTTTCCATTTTGAACGGACCGTTGCCCACGTGAGTCTTCGCTTCGGTCGCCCATTTCGGATCTGCCTCGGCTACTTTCTTGTTAACCGGGTAGTATGTGTAGAAAGCGGTCAGCTCCAGGAAGAACGGAGTCGGGTTCTCCAGCTTCACTTCCAGCGTTTTGTCATCCAGCGCTTTTACGCCGACATCTTCCGCTTTTGCTTTATTGGTGTTAAATGCTTGAGCATTTTTGATGTAGTACAGTTGGTAGGCGTAGTTGGCTGCTACGGAAGGCTCCAGCGCGTGCTTCCAAGCGTACTCGAAGTCGTGGGCGGTAACCGGGTCGCCATTGCTCTACTTGGAGTCGCGCAGGTGGAATGTATAGGTAAGTCCATCTTCGGAAATGTCGATTTTTTCTGCTACGGATTCATGCGGCTTTCCGTCTTCGCCGATACGGGTCAGACCGTCGAAGGTAGCGCGCAGCAGTGCACCAGAGGTAGAATCTTCAGCCAATGCAGGATCTGCTGTAGGCGGCTCAGAGTGGAGGTTCAAGCGCAGAACCTTTGGACCTGTGCTCTCTTCTTTCGTTGTTGTATTTCCTTGGGCATTGTCAGCTGCCTTGTCGCCGCCGCCGCAACCGGCCAGCGCCGCACTCAGTACGAGAATAGAACTCATTGCTGCAAATACACTTTTCTTCATACGATTTGTTACCCCCTTATAACCTATAACTCACCTCATTTAATATACCGTACTTTTAGTAATATTGAAGCGATTTTAACTAAGTTTAATTTTACTTTATTTAAACATTTATTTACGTAAAAGAAAATAAAAACCGTCCCATTTTTGGAACGGTTCTGACATTTCACGTCACGATTTCAGCCCATTTCAGGTCGATAAAACCAAGCGGATCAACCTGGACGCCTTTTACCTTGTCGTTTTGCACCCAGACATCCACATCCGTGAACATCGGTATGACCGGCATCTCATCCATAATAATTTGTTCAGCCTCAGCAAACATTTGCTTCCGCTTCTCCGGGTCCAGCTCCGCTGCAGCCTGCTTGATCAGCTGTTTGTATCTGGCATTCTCCCACCCGGTGTCGTTGTTCCCGCCGTCTTTGTCGCGATACATTTCCATGTAGTTGATCGGGTCATTGAAGTCGGCGCTCCAGCCAATTCGCCCGATTTCAAAATTGAGCTCGTGCAAGTCCTGCTGGTGGACCTTAAACTCCTTGTTTTGCAGCCTGACCTCGATCCCCAGCCCTTTCTTCCATTGATCCTGAAGGGCCTCGGCGATTTTCTTGTGACGATCGGTCGTATTGTAGGAAAGTGTCAGAACAGGAAGCTTGCTTAGCCCCAGTTCTTGCAGTCCTTCTGCCAACAGCTTTTTGGCCGTTTCTACATCATTGTCCTTGAAGTACCCATCCGGCTTCAAGATCATGGTCTGTGGCAGTATTCCCATCGTCGGCACCTGTCCTACCTGGGTGACGTTATCCACGATATCCTGCCGATTGATCGCATAGGCGAGCGCTTTGCGGATTTTGGCGTTATTGAGCGGCGGCTTGGTCGTATTCAGTTTGTACCAGTACATCGATGCCTGCGGATGGATCACCAGTTTGCCGGATTCTTTCAACGAGGGAATCGCATCGGTCGGGAGTCCGCCGAGTGGCTGCCCTGCCCAGTCGAGCTCGCCCTTTTCAAACATTGCCAGCTCCGTGTTGTCATCCTCGATCATGGCAAATTCGATGCGGTCCAGCTTCACCGCTTCTTTGTCCCAGTAGTTTTCGTTCTTTTCGAGCACCATTTTGCTCTTGTGCTCCCAGGCTGTCATTTTAAAAGGGCCGTTTCCAACGTGCGTGGCTGCTTCCAGCGCCCAATCCGGATTTGCCTCCACCACCTTTTGATTGACTGGATAATAGGTGTAAAAGGCTGTCAGCTCCAGAAAAAAAGGAGTCGGATTTTCCAGCGTGACCTGCAGTGTCTTGTCGTCCAAAGCTTTTGCGCCCAGCTCATCCGGCGAAGCCTGCCCTGCATTTATCTTTTGCGCATTTTTGATGTAGTAGAGCTGATAGGCGTACTCGGAAGCCAGCTTCGGATCGAGCGCCCGCTTCCAGGCGAAAGCAAAGTCGCTTGCCTTGACTGGATCGCCGTTGCTCCAGAGGGCATCGCGCAGCGTAAAGGTGTACGTCAGGCCATCCTCCGAGATTTTCACCTCTTCGGCCATGGAGTTCATCGGCTTGGCATTTTGATCCAGACGAGTCAACCCGTCAAATGTCGCCCGTACCACGGTACCCGATGTCGTATCCTTTGCCAGCCCCGGATCGGCTGTCGACGGTTCGCTGTGCAGGTTCGCACGAAAAACGCTAGGTTCAGTTGATGGAGCAGGTGTATTCTGGTTGGTCTGACCTGCAGATGGCTGCGGCTGCCCGGTGTCAGCGGATTCTCCCCCTCCGCCAGTACAGCCTGCGAGCACTGTCGTCAATACCAGGACCATGCCGGTCAAAAGAGCGCCTATCCTTTTTTTCATGATGGACTTCCCCCTAATCGTTATCTTTTGCTTAAACGATACGCAAGCGATAGTAAATTCGAGACCGGTATCGCGTTTATTTAATGAATTTTTAGAATATTTTATATAAAATGGAAGTGCAAAGGATGTTACTCTGCCGTTTGGAGGATGAATTACATGCTGGAGAAAGAAGAACTGATCTCCCATTTTGAAGGCGTGCGGAAGCGAACTTTGAAGTATCTGGGACAGTTGCCTGAAGGGGTAATCGACTGGCGTCCCGACGAGGGCAAGTTTTCGATCGGCGATATCATTCGGCATCTGGGCTCAGCCGAGCTCATGTTTTTCCATGCAATCACGCAAAATGAATGGAAGTACGATGGGCATGGGCCTGAGAAAGGCAAAACGTTAGCGGAAGCAATTCACTATTTGGAGCAGTGTCATGCTACTGTACTTGCCGGTCTTCGCCAGTTGGAGCCAGAGATGCTGAAGGGAAAAGTGAAAAATGTCCTCGGCTACGAAGTCAGTGCATGGAGAATGATCATGGCCATGACAGAACACGAGATTCATCACCGGGGCCAACTCTCTGCCTATATGCAAGCCAACCACATTGACCCTCCGCAAATTTTCGGCTTGAAGATTGAGCAAATCCCGAAGGACGAAAGCCGCCGGTACGGGGAAGCCGAGGAGGATGCCAGGCATCAATAGGGTGAGATCATATCTGGAAAGTCTGTGATGGGCGGACAAAATGGCAGCAGAATGGCAGACAGAATGGTGGGCGGAATGCTGGGCAGAAGGTGGGCAGAATGGCAGTCTGGAACCCGCTTTCCCTGTTCTGGACTGCCATTCTTAGTTTTCTGACCGGGACGCTGATCTGGCAGTAAGGCCCTTTTTCTTTATTCGCTAATCTCTGCCCATTTCAGGTCGACAAATCCGAGACCGTCCACCTGCACGCCCTTCACCTTTTCTTTTTGCACCCAGACGTCTACGTCAGTGAACAGCGGAATGATCGGCATTTCATCCATAAAGATTTGCTCCGCTTCCGCAAACATTTGCTTGCGGGTCTCGGCGTCCTTCGCTGTAGCAGATTGGATCAACAGCTCCTTGTAGCGGCTATTTTCCCAGCCTGTATCGTTGTTTCCGGTATCCTTTTCGCGGAACATCTCCAGGTAGTTGATCGGATCGTTGAAGTCGGCATTCCAGCCGAGGCGGCCAATGTCGTAATTGAGCTCGTGCAGGTCTTGCAGATAGACCTTGAATTCCTTGTTCAACAGCTTCACATCGATGCCCAGCGCCTGTTTCCACTGATCCTGAACGGCCTCGGCGATTTTTTTATGGCGGTCAGACGTGTTGTAGGAAAGGGTGATCGGCGGGAGCTTTGTCACGCCCAGCTCCTTCATGCCTTCTTCCAGCAGTTTCTTCGCGGTTTCAACATCATTGTCTTTGAAATAGCCATCCGGCTTCAGAATCATCGATTGCGGCAACAGACCCATCGTCGGGACCTGGCCAACCTGTGTCACGTTGTCCACGATGGCCTGCCGATTCACTGCGAGCGCCAAGGCTTTGCGGATCTTCACGTTGTTAAGCGGAGGTTTCGTGGTGTTGATCTTGTACCAGTACATGGTCGCTTTCGGATGGACGACCAGTTGGCCCGATTCCTTCAGTGCCGGAATGGCGTCCGTCGGCAGTCCGTTGAACGGCTGACCCGCCCAATCCAGTTCATCGTTTTCGAACATGGAGAGCGCCGTATTGTCGTCTTCGATCATGAAGAACTCGATTTTATCCAGCTTGACGACGTCCTTCTCCCAGTAGTTTTCGTTTTTCTCCAGCACAATTTTGGCCTTGTGCTCCCAAGCGGTCATTTTGAACGGTCCGTTCCCCACATGCGTCGCCGCTTCCATGGCCCACTTCGGATTGGCTTCCACGACCTTTTTATTGACCGGATAGTAGGTATAAAAAGCGGTCAGCTCCAGGAAGTACGGAGTCGGATTCTCCAATGTGACCTGCAGCGTTTTGTCGTCCAAGGCTTTTACGCCCAATTCCTCAGGGCCAAGTTTGTTGGCGTGCACCTTTTCCGCATTTTTGATGTAGTAGAGCTGGTAGGCATACTCCGCTGCCAGCTTAGGGTCGAGAACGCGCTTCCAGGCGAATTCGAAGTCGTGTGCGGTGACAGGGTCGCCATTGCTCCATTTCGCATCTCGCAGGGTAAACGTATACGTCAGCCTGTCATCGGATATTTTTACATCCTCTGCGATCGAATTCATCGGCTTGGAGTCTTTGTCCAGGCGGGTCAAGCCGTCAAAGGTGGCGCGAACGATCGCCCCGGAGGTTGCATCCTTGGCCAGGCCCGGGTCCGCTGTGGACGGCTCGCTGGTCAAATTGGCCCGAAACACTTGCGGTCCTGATTTGGCCGCCGGTGCCGGTTCCTGGGAAGCATTCGGGGCCGACTTGTTCCCGGATGCTGACTGGCCGCCGCCTGCCGAACACCCGGCGAGAGCCGCGCCGACTACAAGCGACAACCCCAGTGCCAGTACTGAGATTTGCTTCTTCATCTGAAAATTCCCCCTTGTCTATCAATAGCAATGCAACCAAAATATACCTGCAAAATACCGTGTTGGGAATGGGTTTTGTTTAGATTTAATTAAATTTTACGAATATTTTATCTATTAGTAAAAAAATATAAAGATAGATATGAAAAAGAAAAAATACCGGTAATTCTGTATGCCAGATTCCCGGTATTCTTGTTTGCACGGAATAAAACGGGTTCATATACTTCGCATTGCGAACCTTTGCCACAGCACTTAAATGAACGTCGCCCTCCCGCTTCACGCCTCAGGTGAGGACCAGTGCATCGGATGGGAAAGGGACGGCGGCAGCTTTGTACTGGCATCACCCTTTGCCGCATTGATCTGAGGCTGCGTCAGAAAGATGCTTTCCGTCAGATCGGCTCCCCTGATGTCAGCGTCCCGAAAGTCAGCCCCGATCAGATCGGCTCCTCTCAGGTCAGCTCCTCTGAGATCGGCGGCAATCAGGTAGGCTCCTCTCAAATTGGCGGCTCTCAGATCGGCTCCTCTCAGTTTGGCTCCGATCAGATCGGCTCCCCGGCTGTACGTCTTGCGCTTGCCTGCGGATCCCCTCTGCGAGCGCAAAAAATCGGCTCGCACAAGTTCGCTGGTCCGCAAGAGCAGCTTGTTGACATCGGCACGGTGTGCTGCCACGTCCAGCTTCAAGATCGAGTCTGGATCGAGGTTCGTGAGGCGCTCTGTCTTGTCGAGAGCCTGGCTCAGCTCATCCCGGATGGGACGGGCTGGCCGAAGCGTCAGCGCCTCGGTCAAATACCAGAGCAGCTCATGGAGCTGCCACATGATCGGAAACACTTCAAACATTTCCTTCGCGGACTTAGGGGACTTGCGCCAGTCGAGTCCTCCGTAAGTGACCTGGGAGACCTTTTGTCCCGCGCCAAAGCAGTCATAAACCGTGCAGCCTCGAAAGCCCATCTGTCTGAGGCTGTTGTGAACGCCGCAGCGGAAGTCCGCCTGCAGGTTTTGACAGGGCTGTCCGGCATGTTTGTCAATCGCAAAATCTGCCGAAGCAGTTCTCGCAGTCAGCTTGCAGACTGAGGCGACTACTGCCGTGGGGCGCTTTTGCATATTCGAGATCCTCGGACATTGCGTTGTCTCCTTCCGCTTCTTTGTATGTCCATGCTTGCATCGTCCTGCCTGAAGACAAGGCTGTGGTTATGATAGTACTGAACGATCCTCTCCGTCAATCCTGGTTCGGACAGGAGGAGAGCCAGGGGGATGAGCAGGTACGGTGTTCACGTTCCGTATTTTCCGCTTGTTTTCTCCTAAAAAAGGAAGGTGCCCCACGTCTAAATGACTGTGGGGCACCCTCTCGATATCTTGAGCAAGAAGCCTATCGTAGAGCTTGAAGCCTGGCATTAGAATGCAGGCACAATTGCTCCTTTATACGTATCTTCGATGAACTTTTTCACTTCTGGCGTATTCAGCTCTTTCGCCAGCTTCTGGATCGCTTCGGAATCCTTGTTGTCCGGACGAGCTACCAGGTAGTTTGCATATGGAGAATCCTTGTCTTCGATGAACAGGGCGTCTTTGGTCGGTACCAGCTTCGCTTCCAGCGCATAGTTGGTGTTGATCAGAGCCAGGTCTACTTCATCCAGGACGCGTGGCAGCATCGCAGCTTCTACCTCTTTGAACTGCAGGTTTTTCTTGTTTTCTACGATGTCTTTTACAGTACCGCTGATGCCTGCGCCGTCTTTCAGCTTGATCAGGCCTTGCTTTTCGAGCAGAGCAAGTGCGCGGCCGTTGTTCGTTGCATCGTTTGGCAGAGCAACGGTTGCACCGTCAGCGAGTTCATCCACGCTTTTTACTTTTTTGGAATATGCGCCAAACGGCTCGATATGAACAGGTACTACTTCTACCAGGTTCATGTTTTGTCCTTTGTTGAAATCATCGAGGTACGGCTTGTGCTGGAAGAAATTGGCGTCCAGCTGCTTTTCATTTACTTGCACGTTAGGTTGAACGTAGTCGGTAAATTCTTTGACTTCCAGAATTACGCCCTGCTCCTTCAGCTTCGGCGCGACGAACTTCAAAATCTCAGCCTGCGGGACCGGCGTTGCGCCCACTTTCAGCGTTACTTCTTTTTGCTCGCCTTGGGAACCGCCGGCAGACGGCGCGGGAGCCGATTCATTTTGGCTGCCGCAAGCAGCCAGAGACAGTGCCAGTACAGTGGACAGTACAGATACGACCAATTTCTTCACAGATGATTTCCCCTTTCTATTTTGAACATTCTCTATGGACAAGATCCTACTTCCGGCTGAACTTGATGACGAGCCTGTCGCCCACCATCTGCAGGATCTGAACCAACACAAGCAAAATACATACCGTCACGACCATGACGTCTGTCTGGAAGCGCTGATACCCGTACCGGATCGCCAGGTCTCCCAAGCCTCCGCCGCCGATGACCCCGGACATCGCCGTGTAGGACACGAGCGACACCGTGGTAATCGTAATCCCGGCGATCAGCCCCGAACGGGATTCCGGCAAGAGCACGCTGCGGATAATTTGCCAGTTGGAAGCACCCATCGATTGCGCCGCTTCAATCACGCCGCGATCAACCTCGCGCAGGGAGGTCTCCACCAGTCTGGCGAAAAAGGGAGCCGCCCCGATCACCAACGGAGGAATCGAGCCCTTTACCCCGAGTGAGGTGCCGACGAGCATTTTGGTAACAGGAATCAGCAGGATCATCAGGATGATGAATGGCACCGAACGCAAAACGTTTACGACAAAGGATGAGATCGAATAAAACGCGCGATTCTCCAAAAGCTGGCCTCTGGATGTGAGAAACAGCAAAATGCCCAGCGGCAGCCCGATAACGACGGTAAACAAGGTGGAAAAGCCAAGCATCGTCAACGTATCCTGCGTTCCCTTCCAAATTTCCGCCCAGTCTATATTTTTAAGCGTGAATCCCATTTTAAATCACCTCCACTTCCAGGCCGCGCTGACGAAGCGTATCGACAGCTTTCCTGTTCTGCTGCGCATCCCCGCCCAACTCGATCACGAGCTGGCCATATGGGGTGTCTTTCATACGCGAAATGGTTCCTTGCAGGATACTGAACACCGTACCTGTTTCCTGCATCGTTTGGAACAGAATCGGCTGGTAGGTTTGTTCTCCGAGGAACGTGACCCGCAGGATCGTCCGTTCGCCTGACGCCTTTTCATGAGCAACGGCAGCCCGCAGCTCGCTGGAGTCTGCTACTTGCTCCACGAACTCCTGTGTCGTCGGATGCTGCGGCTTCAAGAACACATCCAGAACATTGCCCATTTCTACGATGTGCCCTCCGTCAATGACACCGACCCGGTCGCAAATGGAGCGGATGACGTGCATTTCGTGCGTAATGAGGACGATCGTCAAGCCCAGCTTCCGGTTGATGTCCAAAAGAAGCGCCAGAATGGAGTTGGTCGTCTGCGGGTCCAAAGCGGATGTCGCTTCGTCGCACAGCAGCACCTTGGGGTCGCTCGCCAGCGCCCGGGCAATGCCGACACGCTGCTTTTGTCCGCCTGACAATTGTGCTGGATACTTGTCGCGGTGCTGTTCCAGCCCTACCAACGCCAGCATTTCCTTCACCTTTTTGTCGATCTCCGCCTTGGGCCGCTTGGCCAGCTTGAGCGGAAACGCGACGTTCTCCCCGACTGTAGCCGACGAGAGCAGGTTGAAGTGTTGAAAAATCATTCCGATATGCCGCCGCTGTTCCTGGAGCTTGCCTTCATCCAGCTTGGTCAGATCAACCCCGTCTACAATGACGCTGCCTGCTGTCGGACGTTCCAACAGGTTGATGCAGCGAATCAGCGTACTTTTGCCGGCACCGGAATGTCCGATGATGCCGAAAATTTCCCCCTTCTCGATCGAGAGGTCAATTCCGCGCAGCGCAGGTGTTTTATGGCCTTTTACAATGTAGTCTTTTTTCAGATTCTGCAACCGAATCATCCGGTTCACCTCCCATTACAATCAACAGCCCCTTTTTCATCAGGCGAAAAAGGGGCTGCACCGCATTATACGATCGCATTCACCCTTCTCATCTGTCAAGATTCTACAATCTTGTAGGAATTGGCACCGCGCCACCCATCAGAATCGATGAGCCGGTTGCCGGGCTTCATAGGGCCTGTCCCTCCGCCGCTCTGGATAAGAAGAATTCTACGTATATTTAGTTTGAAGAACTTTATTTCTTTTTATGATACAAAACGGATTATATGCTATACCAAAATAGAAAGTCAATGGGCAATTAATCCAACACGCCGTTGCGGACAATTTCTACATCGATGTTGTAATCGAAGCGGGACTTCCTGTACATCTCATGCCACTGATCGTGAGACAGCTTCCGCGCCCCGCGGAATTTTGCCCGGTATAATTCCCCGAACCCAAAGGGGTCTACCTCCCATTTTTGCATTTTGGCGACGACCTTGGCCAAATCCTGCTTCATGTTTTCAGACAAGGCCTGCTCCATTTTTCTGAGTACCTCCGGTTGTTCTATTTTTAACGGTATTGACATTTCCAGAATGCGTGTCCGTACTTTCACATCGACCTTGTAGGTCAGTGGATTCGTACTGACAATATCGACGTGGGCCTTGCTGCTCAGCGTATCAAATACCATTTGGATGTCAGGGCCGGTTGTGTTCTTCTTTTTCGGCTTTACCCCCATCCTCTCCGGATCTACCGACGTTTCGTACGTTCCCGCTCGATAAGCATCATGAACTAGCTTGATGTGAAAGGCTTCCTTTGGAGGAATCCAGCCGACATATTTGTCCTTGTGAAACAGAGCCACGCCTTTGATCCTCACCTCATCCCCTTTCCTCTCAAGAAAAGGGACGTAAGGGTCGATTCCCTCGCTGAAGTAGGAGCGGTAAAACTCATGGAGAGTAGGAGACGGAATTTTGTCATCCTCTACGTTGTGCCGGATCAATTGGTAGAGGTAAATGCCAATATTGCCTTCCTCTTTGAATTTGTACGTCAGCAAATCGTAGGTTTGGCCCTCAATGACACTTAAATAAACCCGGCTTCCAATCGAGGGGTCGCGGTACAGAGTGTCCACAATGCTGCCTATCCCTTTTCTGGCCAGCTCCTCGCTGTACATCGCGACCCGAAGCTGCCCGCCCAGCACTTCTTTGTCTGACTGCAGGTTGGCCTTGTCGCGAATGCCCTTGCTCGTCAGACTGATGCCGGACATCACCTGCACTTTTTCTTCAGCCTCGGGATTGATGGAGGGCATCACCACCGTTCCGCGTATGTTCCCGTCCTTTAACAGGTCATATCCCGCCACCGTAATCATTCCAAGCTCATCAAAAATTTGCGTCCTGATACAGCCGCTGAGCAGAACAGAACATAGAAGGAGCACGGCTCCCGCTCTCAGGAGCCGCTTATTTCCGGATCTCGGCACGATGAATCCTCCCTCCTGTTCCACCGCCGTTTGATCAGAACTCCCAACAATAGGACATAAGGGTAAATCACAGCCATGTACAAGCTAACGTACGACATGCGATCGATGATGTAATTGGCTGCATGTCTCGAGACAAAAAATTGCATCGCAATAAAGATGACCGCGCCGATGATGTACAAAACCCGCTTCTGGTTCCAGCCAAACATTCTTTTGCACCCCCTGGAGGCGGACCACATATACAGCATGACGTTGGGCAGGATGATCAGCATCCACAGGGAGATGGCAAGGTACTCGAACCGCTCCAGAAACGGGAAATACACGACGGTCTTGATCTGCAGCGTTGGCCATATCGTTCGTATGAGCTGGCCTTCGCTGAAGAATATGAGCGAGATGATCATCAGGACGACGTAGATGAAATTGGTAATGAACGCTCCCCACTGGGCATGCCGATGCAAACGCGTTTTATCTCCGACGTAGGGGTAAATCGAATACAACACTTCATACCCGACGGAGGTAAAGGCCATGATCAGTGCCCCCTTTAGAAGCTGCTTGAAATCTGCCTCCATAACCGGCAAAAGATAGTGCCAGCGGGCGTATTCCAACGTGAAGTAGAGATCAAAAAAAAGCCAGATCGTGATAAACACCGAAATGATCGCGTAGCCGGTAATCACCCGAATACCACCGAGGACAGTGTACATCGCAAGAAATAACAATATCGAGCCAAGTATCCAGATCGGAATCCCTGGAAAAATCCATGATTGTACGACTTCTATGTACCCCCGCAGGATGACCATCGCCATTGCGATGAAGTAGAGGATGTACAGAAGGCTGAATAGGTTGCCGATGATTTTCCCGTACACATCCCGATGTATCCCGAATAAATCTGCGGACGGGTAGTGCCTCAGTGTCCGGCATATGATCCAAATCGTAAGATGCGACAGCAGTCCCGCGATGGCTACGGAAATCCATGCGTCATGGCCGGATTCGGCTGCGACCACCCGCTGATAGCCTAATATTCCTACCCTTATTTGCGTCGACATGACAACGAAGCCGGTCATGTAAGGAGCTATGGTCGTCGTTGGTTTGGGCTGAACATTGATCTTCATGGCTCCTCCCTACTCATCTTCATCAAAATTATGGATTTGGCGTGCTCGTTGCTTGTTGTAGCGATAAGGCTTGCCGTTTTGAAAAAACTCGAGACGTTTGGCAAGGAACGCAAAGGGAGCCCGGATGAAGCTGTTTTTCCAGTCGATGAGGCGAACCGGATAAAGCGGGGAGAGGTACGGTCTTCCCAAGCTCGTCAGCCGCAAGAGATGGCTGATGAGGAAGCTGACCGCCATCATGATTCCGATCAGACCAAGCAGCCCCGCCATCAAAATGATGGGAAAGCGAATCACGCGGATCGTAGAGCCGATCACGTAGCTGGGAGCGATAAAGGATGACAAGGCTCCGAGCGCAACAATGATAATCAAGATGTTGCTGGTAAAGCCCGCCTGCACGGATGCTTGCCCAATCACGATACCGCCAACGATGCCAATCGTCTGTCCTACTTTGGTAGGAAGCCTTGCCCCTGCTTCTCTCAAGAGTTCAATAATAATCTCCATCATCAAAGCTTCAAACAGAGGCGGAAATGGGACTCTGGCCCGGGACTGTGCGAGTGACAAAGGAGATCAGCCGGAATCATTTCGTAGTGAAAAGTGAGTGCCGCCACGTAAAGCGGTGTAAATAGCAGGGAAGCGATCATCGCGGAGACACGGAGAACCCGGTTAAACGTGGCAATGCTCCAACGGAAGTAATAGTCATCCGGCGACTCAAAAAAGTGGATTAACGCAGTTGGCCCAAGCAGCACAAACGGACTTCCCTGCATCAATATGGCCACCTGACCCTTCCGCAAAGCGCTTGAGACGCGATCCGGCCGCTCCGTTTGCAGCAATGTGGGAAAAACGGTAATTTCATTGTCCGCTATGTACTGAGCCAAAATGTTGACTTCAACAAGTCCATCCACCTCCAAATCTTGTATCCGTTGACGGATGGTTTGAACATGCTCCGGATTCGCCGTTCCCTCCATGTACAGGATGGCGACTTCCTGCGGCACGCTTTTCCCAACCCATAGCTGCTCGTGAAATAGCTGAGGGGAGGCAAGGTATTTGCGAATGATCGACAGATTCATATCAAGATCTTCAACGAACGCTACTTGCGGGCCAAGTACGTTGGTCTCGATTTCCGGCCTTTGCAAATTGCGTGTTGCCACCCCGCTGGCAGGTATCGCCAATCCATAGGGAGCTCCGCTTACATGAATGTAAATGGCACCCTTGAGCAACTGGTTGATGACCTGCTCCTGCCGGGATTATCCGCTGAGAGGCCGGGACACCGAGCCGATTTTCCACCTCGCTGATCGTTGCGTTCTGGAGATCGAGCTGCCTCAGCTCCGGCAAAACCTTTGTGTAGACAACCTTGTTGTCAGCCATGCTGGACAGAAAATAAATCCGTACACGGCCTTCTTGTTCGTCAACATGCTCGACAATCAGGTCTGCTGTATGGGAAAACCAGTCACGGATGACATCGGAAGCCACCACTTCCCCTCCTAACACATGGGATACGGCTAGTTTTCCCCAATCTCTCCGATTGATGGCAAAAAAAAACGACACGCTTATCTTTGCGTGTCGCTGCTTGTTTGCTGCGGAATGGAAGACGTCTCTTTTTCTTCTTTGAGCGGAGGCTGCAGCGCTTCCTGAATAAACGCTTGCACCTTGTCCACGTCGGGAATCAATACCGAGCCGGCCCGATGAGATTCACGGAAAGTTCCCATCGGCGGCAGCTGATACTGCCCCGGCTGCTGCGTGTCCAGCGAAAGCCCCAATCCGGCCAGCTTCAACATATCCATAGAGCTGATGTTCGTCTGCACGTATGGAGTGATCTGTTTTAAAATGGAAGGAAGCTGAATCAGGGTCGTTCCGTTTTTCATCTGGCTGGCAAGAGCAGCCATCAGCTTGCGCTGCCGCTCTGTCCGGGTGTAGTCGGAAGTAGCGTCATGGCGGAAACGAACGTATTGCAGCGCTTTGGTTCCATCAAGCCGTTGCAGTCCTTTTTTCAGATCGATGTCATACATGCCTTTGTCTGTCGGGTCGCGGTAGCGCATGTTTTTTTCCACATCGATCTCCACACCGCCGACAGCATCGATCAGGTGCCTGAAGCCTTCAAAATCAGTAATGACATATCTGTCAACGGAAAGACCCGTCAGTTGGCTGACCGTTTCCATCGCCAATTCCGGTCCGCCCTCTACGATAGCAGCATTGATGCGTGAACTGCCGTGACCGGGTATCTCTACATACGTATCGCGCAAAATGGAAAACAAATCGTATCTTTTGGTCACCGGGTCAACGCTCACAAGCATCATGGAGTCTGAACGGGGAAGCCCATTGTTCTTCATGCCGCGCCGGTCTACCCCCATGAGGAGAATATTGACCCGGTCCTTTCCATCCCATACAGGCATCTCCGCTGCCTTGGTCGTCTCCCCCGGCTCCTGCCGATGTTCGATGACGTTGGGCGCTTGTATGTCTTCAGCAAACTGATAAAATGCGTATCCGTAATAACCTCCTGCCACAATGACGACGAGGAGAAGCATAAACAACAGTCGTTTTAATGTACGAATCAAGCATAACTCCACCTTTGTTTCTGTCTGAATGCGGTCAACTCCCACTTTGTCTAGTATACTCGAATCACGTCGAGATGGGGCAGCCTTTATTTGCCTGATGGCAGCTAATTTATAAACTTTTTGATTTACAATATTTAATAATTCAGCTATACTACTTCCAAAACGTACCGCAAAGGGGGAGGCCCAGCATGATTTCACCAAGGGCATGGCTCCACCGCTATCCCCGGGAAGCCTGGCTGTTTCTTGCCGCCAGCTTTCTCAACTCTTCCGGCAGTGCCTTTATGTGGCCCTTGACGACCTTATATGTCCATACCCAGCTGCACCGCTCCATGACCGAGGCCGGTTTTGTGCTCATGCTGCAATCGCTGGCAGGCATCGTCGGTCAATTTACCGGAGGATCCTTGTTTCATCGGGTCGGAGCCAAGCGGCTGATCGTAGGCTCACTCCTGCTGCAGGCTTGCTGTATGCTCGGAATCCTGCTCTTGGGCAACTGGTATCTATACATCGGATTTATGATCGGTCTTGGCTTTTTGTTTAACGTGTCGAATCCCGCTATCCAGGCGTTTATCGGCTTTCGCTGGAAGGAGCAGCGGCGTGAACTGTTCAACATCGTGTATGTGGGCAACAACCTCGGCATGGCCGTAGGTACCGCGCTGGCTGGCGTGATTGCGGCCATTTCCTTTCACTTTACGTTTTTGTTCAACAGTGTGAGCACGTTTCTTTTTGCCGGCTTTTTCTTTTTCTTCATGCGGAACATGTCTCACGATGAACTGGTCGGCTCGATGAGCGAAAAAACGGAAAAACGGAGCCAAGGCTCGATGCGGCTGCTTCTGCGTTATCAAATATACCTGTTTATGGCGCTTGGTTCTACCTTCATTTTCTTCTCCACGACCGTTTGGAACACGGGCGTCGCTCCCCACCTCACCTCGTCAGGCATGCCGCTGGCTGCCTACAGCTGGCTGTGGACGATCAACGGCATCGTCATATTTGCCGGACAGCCCGTCACCTCCTGGTTGAAAAGGCTGGTAAAGCAAAATCTGTCCTCCCAGCTTGTCGCCAGTGCCATCGCTTACGGCGGGGGATTCGGGTTTATGCTGTTCTTTCATGACAATTATGCGGCTTTTATCATCGGTATGATTATTACGACCTTTGGAGAAATGCTGATCGCTCCTACTGTCCCGACTTTTATCAGCGAGAAAACCGGGGAATCGGCCCCGTTTTATCTCGGAGCCGTAGGGGCCATTACATCAGGAGGCCGCTTGCTTGGACCGCTTTTTTTCGGGCAGATGTACGACGCGGGCGGGATTGTTCCTGCGCTTACGCTGGCGACAGTAGTCTCGTCGGCTGCAGTCGTGCTGTGTCTGATCCATGCATCGTTCCATCGGGAGCGAAAGGGACGTGTGGAGGCTTCCGGCAAAACTGATTCATGAAAGCAAAAGAACGCGGCATCATAAACTGCCTCTCCATTTGTTTCGATATGTCTAACAAATGAGGAGTAGTTCAATGACAATCCCGCGTTCTTTTTTGTGTATTTATAGTCAAGCTTGCTTCTCTTCTACTCTTCCCACGCCAGCTTCGGCTGCCGGTACCACTCTCCGGACATCCATTCGCCTGCTTTCCAGCGCAGCACATCCGCACGGACCAGCGGCATGATCTGTTGAAAGAAGCTGACCCGTTCGATGTCCGTCATCGGAACAAAACGATTCGCTGCGGCTACATCGGCTTCCAGCTCGTTCATTTTGCTGACGCCCAAGACGGCAGTCGATACAGGCAAGCTCCACGTATAGCGCAGCGCCTGCTCGGTCCAGGGGGCCAACTGTCCCAGCGCCATTACTTTCATGCCGATCACAGCGACCCCTTTTTCCACCGCCAGCGGCACGAACTCATGGGCAAAGCTGTAGATGAAATGATCAAGTGCGGATAGAGCGACCAAAGCGCTGTCAAACGGAAAACGGCGGATCGCTTCGGCGAGCAGCCGGGGGTCGGTATGTCCGCTGATGCTGAGCTTTCTGACCATTCCCTGTTCCCGCGCCTCGATCAGCGCTTCCAGCGCCCCGCCTTTGGCAAAAACGGCTTCCAGATCATGCGGCTGCATGACGTTATGCACCCGCCATTCATCCACGTAGTCTGTCCCGAGCCGCTTCAGACTGCCCTCCAAGTCTCGCAAAGCCAGATCCCTCGTACGGCCTCCGGTTTTTGTGGCGATCCACACCTTGTCCCGCAATCCGCGCAAGCCCAGCCCGACCCGCGATTCGGACTGTCCGTCGCTGTAGCTGGGTGCTGTATCAAAGTAATTGACTCCGAGCTCTACAGCGCGCCTGATGATCGCAATCGCCTGTTCCTCCGTGCAATCATGCTCGTCTACAATCCGCTGGGCGCCAAAGCCAAGCAAGGAAACCTGGTGGGAGTCTCGTCCAAACGAACGGGTAAGCATTGTTCTCATCCTTTCCAAGTGAAAAAGGGGCTACGATTTAACAAGACGCCCCCTTCGGAGCGTCTTGTTGACAGTCTGTTATGATGTGCTGCACGTTATCCGCAGTATTTGTCGTATGCGTCGGTCAGCAGCTTGGCGATGGTCGGCAAATCGTTGTTTTCGATCTGATGGCGCTCAATCATGGTCATGATTTTGCCGTCTTTCATCAAAGCAAAGGACGGAGAGGATGGCGGGTAGCCTTCGAAGTACTCGCGCGCTTTTGCCGTCGCTTCTTTATCTTGGCCCGCGAAGACCGTGTACAGATGGTCCGGCTTTTTCTCGTGGTTGATCGAATAAGCGACAGCCGGACGGGCAAGACCAGCCGCGCAGCCGCATACGGAGTTGACGACGACAAGAGCCGTCCCCTTCATTTCTGAAAAGGCTTTTTCAACTTCTTCCGCCGTTTTCAATTCGGTAAAACCTACACGTGTCAGCTCGTCACGCATCGGTTGAATGACTTGGCTCATATATGCCTCATAGGACATCATTTGGCATTCTCTCCTTTGTGGATCACGATTCACTTATCCCTATTATACCCTCTCTTGTGCCCAAGGAGAATGTCGGAAGTGCAAAAACACAAAAACACCTTGATCAGGTGTTTTTGTCCAGGCTTTGCTGTTCGTTTTTCATCCGGCTGAAGATCGTCGCCACGATTGGGCCGGAGATGTTGTGCCAAACGCTGAAGATCGCGCTCGGAACTGCAGCCAATGGGGAGAAATGGGCCGTGGCGATTGCTACGCCCAAGCCGGAGTTTTGCATGCCGACCTCGATGGAGATCGCTTTTTGTTTCGCTCTGTTCATGCCGAACAGTTTTCCAAACAAGTAGCCGAGCAAAAGTCCGAGACCATTGTGCAGCATGACGACGCCGAAAATAGCAAGACCGGTCGTCGCGATTTTTTGCTGGCTTCCGGCTACGACAGCTGCTACGATCGCAACGATGGCGATGGTGGAGACCAGCGGCAGTGCCTTTGCTCCCGCTTCCGCCGGTTTTTTGAACAACGTTTTGACGATAAATCCAAGAACGATCGGAATGATGACAATTTGCAGAATGGACCAGAGCAGGGCCAGCGCATCCACCGGTACCCATTGGCTTGCAAACAGCAGGATGAGCGCAGGCGTTACGATTGGCGCCAGCAGCGTGGTGACAGAAGTAACCGCTACAGACAACGGGACATCCCCTTTTGCCAGATACGTCATGACGTTGGAGGCAGTACCGCCCGGGCAGCAGCCGACGAGGATGACGCCGACAGCGATCTCAGGAGGAAGCTGCAATCCCTTCGCCAAGCCGAAAGCGAGCAGCGGCATGATCAGGAACTGTCCGAGTACGCCGACCGCTACGTCCTTGGGACGGCGGAACACTTCCCGGAAGTCGGACGGCGATACGGTTAACCCCATACCGAACATGATAATGCCGAGCAACGGCGTAATGTACTTTCCGATCCATTTGAATGCGTCGGGGGAAAAGAAGGCCAGGGCCGCAAACAACAGCACCCAGATGGCAAATGTTCTGCCGACGAAATTGCTTAACTTTTCTAACGATTCCACTTGTAGCACTCCTTAGTTTATGTATAATAAAAAAATTAGTATTTATTATAATTGACTGAATTTGAAATTGCCATCATGAAATGCAGTTTACGGGCTTTTTTTCGAGAGTACGTGTTGATGAAAACAACGTATGAAAGACTGCCATCGTCGGACCGCATGTTGAAAAGGCCATCGTCAAGTTAGTGTAATGACAATGGCCTTTCCTATTGAACAACCTTTTGGCGCTAGAATGTTCTTTCCTACACTTCCATGAGGATCGTCAGGATCATCGGGTTGCGGCCCGTTTTTTCGTAAATGAACGGCTTGATCACTTCGTTGATCTGGGATTTCAGCTCGGACCATTCCTTGATTTTCTTGTCCAGCGCTTCCTGCAGGCGCTGGCGGACGAGAACGGTCGCCTCCTGGATCAACGACTCGGATCCGCGCACGTAGACGAAGCCGCGGCTGACGATGTCGGGGCCGGTGAGAATCTTGAAGTTTTTCATATCCAGGCTGACTACGACGACCATCAAGCCATCCTCGGCCAAATGCTTGCGGTCCCTGAGCACGATGTTGCCCACGTCGCCCACTCCGCTGCCATCGATCAGGACGATGCCGGCCGGAACCTTGCTCAACCACGCCTTCTCGCGGGTGCAGTTCAGCACATCGCCGTTGTCCATGATAAAGATGTTGCTTTCCTCGATGCCGACCTGCTGGGCAAGCTTGGAATGAGTCTTCAGCATCCTGTACTCCCCGTGAATCGGGATGAAGTACTTCGGCCGGATAAAGTTGAGCATCAGCTTCAGCTCTTCGCTGCTTCCGTGGCCCGACGCGTGAATGTCAAAGGCCGAGTTGAGAACGACATTGGCTCCTGCCCGGTACAGCTTGTCTATCGTGCGGCTCACGTTGACCGTATTGCCGGGAATCGGCGACGCGGAAATGATCACCGTGTCCTCCGGGTAAATCGAAACACTGCGATGAGAGCCGGACGCGATCCGGGTTAGGGCTGCCATCGGCTCGCCCTGGCTGCCTGTACAAATAATCAGCACCTGGTTGTCCGCGTAGTTGTCGATGTGCTTGATGTCGATCAGCATGCCCTCCGGCATAGTGATGTAGCCCAGCTCTTGTCCGATCAAAAACACCTTTTCCATGCTGCGCCCGATTACCGCCACTTTGCGGTTGCACTCGGCGGCGGCATCGACCACTTGCTGCAGACGATGCACATTAGACGCGAACGTAGCCAAAATAATACGGCCCCGCGCCTTTCTCACCACGTCCAGAATGCCTTCGCCTACAGTGCGCTCGGACATTGTAAAGCCGTAGCGCTCACTGTTCGTGCTGTCGGAGAGCAGCGCCAGCACATTTCCCGAGCTGCCGATCTTGGCAATCTTCCCGTACTCGGTTGTTTTTCCGACAGGGGTCATGTCGAACTTGAAGTCACCCGTGTGAACGACCAAGCCCTCCGGCGTCTCCAGCACGATTCCGAGCGAATCCGGAATGCTGTGATTGGTTCTGAAGAATGTGGCCTTCATGTTTTGGAACGGAATCTCCGTTTCCTCCGAGATCGGGATCAATTGGACCTCGTTTTGCATGCGGTGCTCTTCCAGCTTTGCCTTGACCAAGCCCAGGGTAAGGCGTCCGCCGTAGATCGGCATCTTGATCTGCTTCAGAATGTACGGAATGGCGCCGATGTGATCCTCATGGCCGTGTGTCAACAAGAGCGCCTTGATTTTGTGCTGATTGCTGATCAGGTAAGAAACGTCCGGAATGACCAGGTCGATCCCAAACATCTCATTTTCGGGGAATTTCACCCCACAGTCGATGATCACGATCTCGTCTTCATACTCGACACAGTACATATTTTTTCCGATTTCGCCGAGACCGCCCATCGCGAAAATCTTAACTTCGCTCAACTTCTTTCCTCCTACCTCAACGTGCATGTTTTGTTGGAAACCCGAACCAATGCATGCCATATTTATTGTATCACAACCCAGCACGTTCTTTTCATTCAGTCTAGCCAAAATGCATGCGAAAGGAAAGTCGGTCCGTCTGGATTCTACGTTTGCATACACGCTTTAAGCATACCACCTGCACATCCTACATAAGTATTATAAGTAACCCAAGCAAGACATAAGCTTTGATCCAACAACGGGGTGCTGGAATAAATTTACAAATTTCCATTTTCATGATATCCTATTTTGGGTGCTTGCTTACTTTTTCCATGGATCAGCGAAAGATGCAAGTCCCACATATCCGGTCAAAAAAAGCGGGTGGTAGCGTGATGAAAAGGATTGCTGTGGCAGGAGCATGTACCCTGTTGGTAGCCGAGACACTCGGCTGGAATCACTCGACAACCAGTGCTGCAGAAGAAGAATTTACCGGAGAACTGCCGTTGGAACGATTTGCATATGACAAAAGCAAGGATTCTGACTCCCGGCCGATCAGCCCCAATTTCCTGAACTACAATGCCATTCCCGTGCGGATCATCATGGGCAATGACAAAACGGAAGCGTATGAAGACGCTGTTCGTTCAGTCGTTGCAAGCAAACAAAAGAACAGCGTAATTACCTCGCTCTACGTAAGCGACGATGAAGATGAGGGGTATGTGCTGGAGACGACGGAGGACGGCATTTCCTATGTGCATGTTCTGGAAAAGAACGGCGGAGACTGGGCGGTCGCCAGGGTGGAAAAGCTGGAGTGGAAGAAAAAGAAGCGCGGAGAATAGCGATAGTCGGTGAGCCTGTTTGCGTATGCGGATGGGCTCTTTTATTTTGGGGCGGAAGGTGACTGACTATTGGAGACATGAATTTGAAAGGCCTGCTGGGTCGGGCTTTGGGGGGCAGGAGAAGAAAAGAATACTAGAGCTGCTCCGCTCCTGAACAAAATCGTCTTTTCATAAATAACAATCCCTCCCCTGCAAGGGCACGGCTGCAAGCCACGCACTGCACGGGAGGGATTGTTCATGTCGGGACGATATTGATGCTCGCCCTTAGATTTTTATCAGTCAGCCAGTTGAATCATTTCGTTCAGGATTTGGTCCATGTCCATATCGGACGCCATTCCGTAAGCGCGGCGCATTTTTCCGTCCTGATCGAGGAGGAAGATGCGGGCGGTGTGGACGTAGGAGCCGTCCGGCTGTTTCAGGGTCGCCATCCCGAAGTCTTTTGTCACCTTGTCGATGTCGGCCTGCTCTCCTCTGAGGAATTGCCAGCCGCTGAAATCGACGTTGAATTGCTCGGCGTATTTTTTCAGCACGTCCGCCGTATCGCGCTCGGGGTCAAACGTAATGGTGACAAATTCTACCTTGTTTCCGAAGCTTCCCTTTTCCTTCAGCTGCTCCTGCAGCTTGGACATATTGAACGTGGTCGCAGGGCAAATATCCGGGCAGTGGGTAAACATGAATTCCACCAGCCGTACCTTGCCGTTGTGCTCCGACAGCGTGTACTTCGTGCCGTCGATGTTGTCCAGCGAAAAGTCATTCACTTGCTTCAATACAGGCAGCTGGTTCTTTTGCCAGTATTGGTAGCCAAACACGGCGGCGATCAGCAGGATCAGCACCGCAGCTACCAGCGTAAACCAGTGCCGCTGCAAAAAGGTCGCCTGCTCCCGTTTTCCTTCACTCACGACAATCCTCTCCCTATCAATTGTTGCTTACCTGTTCTCTATTGCTCTGTCTCTCCCGGCCAAGCCAGCATTCCGCCTACCATATTGGCCGCGTCAAACCCGAGATTGGTCAAGTACTCGGTCGCCATGTGGCTGCGTGCTCCGCTCCGGCAGACGAGCACAACGGGCACGTCCTTGTCCAGCTCGTCTACGCGGTGCGGCAAAAAGCCGAGCGGAATCAGCCTGGCCTCCTTGATATGGCCGGCATTCCATTCTTCTACTTCACGCACATCTACGACTTGCAGCTCTTCTTTCGCCGCCAGCTTCTCCATCAGCTCCTGCGGGGTCATTTCCTTTACGCCTTGATCGCTCATCTGCAAACAGCCTCCTGTATGCTCAGGTTTTCACCTTGCTTTCACTGTCTCCCATCATACCATATGCGGACGCTATTTTTGAATCGGACGACCCTGCACGTATTTGGCGTCAAAAAGGAACAGCTTGAGCAGCAGCAAAAGCGACGGAATCAGCAGGAAAAGACCGGCGATCAGTCCGATCACCAGAGCCTTGCCCATCGCGGGGCTGTTGATGCTGTCCGTGATCGTAATGTACGGGTAGAGCAGGTACGGCAAATGGGCCATTCCATAGCCAAAGAACGCGAAGGCAAACTGCAGCATCACGAGAATGAACGCCCAGCCGTAGCTGCGCTTTTGTAACTGCAGGGCAAGCGCACCGCAAAAGCAGGCAAAGGACAAAAGGAACAGCCAACTGATGTCCATCATCTTGTCAAAATGCTCCGGGTTGTGCCGGTGAATGGAAAGGAACACCAGGAAGCTGGCGAAGATCGTCGGCAGGCTCCAGGCAATCGCAAAGGAACGAAGCAGCTTGACCGCGGCTGTGTCTTTTGCCCGGTCCGCATAAAAGGTCAGGAAGCTCGCGCTGATGTACAGCACGCTCACCAGCGCAAGGGCTACGACCGACCACGAATACGAGCTGGTCAAAAGCTTGCCCATATTCAGGACAATTTCTCCGCCAGCCATCTGCTCGATATAGCCCCCTTCGGAAATTGTCAGGACCGTGGACAGGGAAGCCGGGATAAACAGCCCGGTCACGCCGTAGACGAACAAGTAGGCCGTGCTGTTGCGCGCTCCGTAATGGGCAAAGGCGTAGAACGACCCCCGGAGCGACTGCAGGACGAGAAAGATGCTGCCCGGTACAAGCAAGGCTGTTCCGTAGTAATACGCCGTATCCGGGAAAAACCCGATGAGCCCGACCATGAAGAAAATCAAAAAGACGTTCGTGACTTCCCACACAGGCGACAAATACCGTTCAATGATCGCGTTGACGATATGATCCCGCCGCGTGACTTTGCAGAAAAACGAGAAGAACCCCGCTCCGAAGTCAATCGACGCAATAATGATATAGCCGTACAAAAAGATCCACAGCACCGTAATGGCCAATGTTTCCAGAGCCATGTCGCATACCCTCCCTTCCCGCTACTTCAGCTCGGCTTCAATCGGCTTGTTCTTGAACATCCGCTTCAACACAAGCGAGCAAACGATGGCCAAAAATGCGTACATAAGACTGAACATCACCAGCATCTCACCGACGTTGTCCGCCGTCGTAGCCGCGTGCTGCGTTTTCATGTAGCCGACGAGAATCCACGGCTGCCGCCCGATCTCCGAAAAAATCCAGCCCAGCTCGATGGCGAGAATTGAAAGCGGCGCTCCCCAGAAAATCGCATGCAACAGCGGCCTCGGGACGTTCCCCTTTTTCCAGCGGCGAACAGCAAAATAGAGAAGCGGCACAACCAGCATGTACATCCCGATCGCCACCATGCCGTCAAAGAAGTAGTGGATAACCAGAGGCGGCCAAAGCTCGCGAGGAATTTGATCCAGCCCCATCACTTCGCCGTTTGGCGAACCGGTCGCGAGAATGCTGAGCGCATAGGGCAGCTTCACGGCTCCCTTCACTTCAAGCGTCTCCCGGTCCAGAACGCCGCCAAAGATCAGCTCGGCCTGCGGCTTCGTCTCAAAGTGCCATTCTGCTGCCGCCAGCTTGGCCGGCTGGTATTTGGCCAGGTACTTTCCGGCAAAATCGCCGTACAGGGCCGTCCCGAAGGAAAAAAGCAGCGCCAGGGCCACCGTGAAGTGAAGCGCTTTGCGGTAGTACTCGTGACGGTTGCCTTTGAGCAGCTTCCATGCAGCGATGGCGGCAAGGATAAAAGCAGAAGTTGCATACGAGGACAGAATCATGTGCCCCGCCTTTGTCGGCGTAGCCGGGTTGAACATGGCCGTGAGCGGCTGCACGTCGACGATAGCGCCATTTGCGAGCGTAAAGCCCTGCGGCGCATTCATAAACGCGTTCACCGTCATGATGAAGAAGGCAGAGGCCGTCGAGCCAATCACGACCGGGATCGAGAACAACCAGTGGATATACGGATTTTTAAAGCGGTCCCAGGTATACAAATAGATCCCCAGGAAAATCGCTTCAAAGAAAAAGGCAAACGTCTCCAAAAACAGCGGCAGCGCAATCGCCTCGCCGGCCACCTTCATGAAGCTTGGCCAAAGCAGGCTGAGCTGAAGCCCGATACAGGTGCCTGTCACGACACCGACCGCAACGGTCACGGTAAAGCCCTTTACCCAGCGGCGGGCCATCAGCGTGTACATTGGATCTTTGCGCCGGATGCCCAGCCATTCGGCAATCGAAATGATTACGGGAATGCCTACGCCCATAGCGGCAAAAATGATGTGAAACCCAAGCGTCAACGAGGTCAAGATACGAGCCAGCATCGTGTTGTCCAGTTCCATACGTTGTCTCCCCTCCCGAAAACAACATTTTCACAGTGGTTATATGTGAATGTGATCACAATCCTCTTTATCATATGGCTTGTGCACGCATTATGCTGTGAACAACGAAGGACGAATTGGTTACGGAAAAACGGCGAATTGGTTACGAAAATAAGGCGATGCTCGGTCATCGGCCAAAGCGCCTCTGCTGTGGTATGATTTGAAGCAACGAAACGGAAAAGGAGTGGTTGGGATGTCCGCATTTTGCACGTGCTCTTTTACTCGTATTCAAGAGGGATGGGGATCATAACTTCTTGTCTTCATTCAGAAAATTGTTTCCCTGTCCCCTCTTCATCTGAATGAACAGAAAGCAGGACAAACAGGGGGAATTTGATCATGAGCATGGAGATTTTCTTTGACATTCACAGCAATCTGCCCCGGGAAGGCCCCGGAAACAATGATTCGACCCGAAAAGCTTTTTCGTATGTCAAAAACATTCCGGGCGATGCTCGCATTCTCGATGTTGGCTGCGGTCCGGGCATGCAGACCATGGAGCTGGCAAAGCTTTCGGACGGCCCGATAACGGCAGTCGATACGCATCAGCCGTTTCTGGACGAACTGGCCCGGCGAGCTGCGGAAGCAGGGGTTTCCCATCGGATAACGCCTGTAAATGCCTCGATGTTTGCGTTGCCCTTTGAGCCTCTTTCCTTTGACGTGATCTGGTCGGAGGGAGCGATCTACATCATGGGCTTTGGCGAAGGGCTGCGGGCATGGCGTCCTCTGCTGAAATCAGGAGGATACCTGGCTGCAACAGAGCTTTGCTGGCTTCGGGATGAACGTCCTGACGAAGTGGAGCGGTTTTGGGCTGAGGCTTACCCGAGCATGAAAACGGTTGAACAAAACCTGCGGATAATCGCTGAGGCAGGCTACACCTTGCAGGAGCATTTTGTTCTGCCGGATTCGGCCTGGTGGGATGACTACTATGAACCGATGCGTGAGCGGATCAGTCATCTGCAGGATCGGTACAAGAACGACCGGGACGCGCTCGCGACGCTGAAAGAAGCCAGCCGGGAAGTTGAGCTGTACCGAAAGTATTCCAGCTATTACGGCTACGTGTTTTACGTGATGCAAAAGAGCGATTCAATCGACTGAGATGATCGCTGTTTGTAACAGACAAAGGGAAAGCCTCTAGCTCTCCTCTTTTTTCTCAGGCAACTTGTCCCAGATGACGATGTTTAGCGTGGCGATCGGTTCCAAAAAAAGCGCCCAAATTGCCAAGCGCTTGGCAATTTCTACGCCACAAAAAACGAAGAAAAACGGAGCTAGAGCGAGATCGCACTTTTTTGACCAAAAAACCCATTTTGTTCACGCCTGGCGGACAATTCTTATCGATCGCCAGGGCGTTAATTGCCGAAAACGGCAAAAAACGGCCGAAAATGGAGATTCGAACACAAGGTGACATAATACCGATATTTATTCAGCACCCTAGCGTAACTGACACAAATTTATGTAAGAAGATCCAGCATAGCGAAGCTTTTGAAAAAACCCCTTTGTCAATAGAGATTGAACTGTGACCCGTAAGATGGACACTTTAAAAAAGTGACCCTCTTGCGGGTCACAGTTCAAAAAGGGGGGATTAGTCATTTCTTCATGGTTTTCAGTTCTTTACACAAACGCTGCTGACTCATCAATACTCCAAACAGTGTAGCTCCTGACAGAAGAAGTAAAACTGTTATGATTGTGGCCATGTTCATTTCCTCCTTATCATTTGATATAATTGTGAGCAGAAAGAAATCGCCATTTTCTTTCTGCTATTTATTTTTCCAGGGAAGGATCGGATACTTCGGATTCTTCTTTTTTTTGACTTTCTTGCTCTTTGTTAGCTTGTAAGGACACGTTTACTATGTCCCGTATTTGAATGGTTAAACTTACATGTCGGTAAATAATGCAGATGGCTAAAACTGCAACAAGTCCAGCAATTATGGTGATCGTTGTTTCATTCATCCTTCCTCCTCCTTTTCTCTGATCATGATGAGATCAGTTCCAAAACTGCTAAATGTAAACTTTGCAGACTATCTTCGAGTGGCATACGTATAAACCACGTCATTTTTTCTAGTTCGGGTTGTAAGTATTTTAGTAAGGCTTCCTGCGCTTCCCGATTTCCTCGTTGCGCATCATGCACCAATTTGCAAAAGACATCATCTTCCAGCATTACGTTCCTCCTTTAGGCAAAGACAATTTTTTTATGAAGTCTTTGTAATCCTTGTACTTTGCAGGCGTGGAGTCGAGAACGGGAGATACGGAGTTCTTGCGCTACTTCACGTTCCGTTCTCCCTTCAATCACCACTCGTTGAATGATGAACCTCTCACGTTCAGGTAAGCTGTTGAGCAGTTCTTCGACAAATAACTGGGAATCAATCGAGTCGTGGTACGGAACTTCCTTGTGATCGTCAAGGAACATTTCCCGCCGATACTGCTTTTTGGCTTGGTATTGTAACTTCCAAGCCGTCCGTTTGATCTGCTGAAGAAATTGAACTTTTGTCCATGTCTGTTTTGGCATAGAATCCCCCCACCTACTAGGTACAAAAAGGGGGGTTTTTGCTCACCTTCTCTCTATAAATTTTTATAAAAGCAGGAACACACGTTCTATTTTACCAAATTTTATGTGATTAACCGAGACCTTTTTCCTGTCACTAGTAGAATATTTTTGGGGAATATTGGTTTGTAAACAATTCGAATTGTCACATAAAACAATTCTTTTCATTTGTAACTTTTTACCTTTTCCTGCGTCTAAAAAGGTGAGGCTACAAAAAAGGATATGGAGGGTGTTTCATTTGAAAAAACTAGCGTTCGTTCTTCCTGTTGCTTTATCCGTTACACTTGGATGGTCAGGATCAATTTCCCCCGTTTTTGCTGAAACGGTTGCTCCAGCACAAGCTGCACAAAAACAAGGCACTATTGAGCATATGAAAGTAGTACGAGTTGATGGAGTTACCATTGCCGTATATGATACTTGGTTTAATCCAAAGAACGGATCGCAACGAAACGACTATCTTTACTTCTATGAGGATACTAGGGATATTAAGAAAGATACCAGATTCAGTAACGAGGAATCTTCTTTGTTTCAAAGAACAGCTAACAATTATAAAGATAAGCGTTGGACATCCGTCGAGGCTGTAGAGTTGAACGGAAAACAAGTGGAAGTGTTAAAGGCGAATAATAATGCAAAGGGTAACCCTGCTTACCATATGGCCTATATCGACAAATCTACTGGTATGCCAATAAAAGTAGAGGACTATAACAGCAATAACGAAGTTATGGCGGTCTATCTATACTTTTTTGATTATGTTCATGAAATAGGTGACAGGTTTATAGAGGAAAAGTAAAAAGCGCGATTTCTCGCGCCTTTTTTATTACGATCGGTAGAAATCTTCAATTGCATCTAGCAGCCCCGGAGTTCCCGTCACAACTTCAAGCGTATTTCCGTAAAACACGATTGGCACATCATTGATAAGCGGGCTAAAAGTGTCAATGTAATCATTAAAGATTGCCCTCTTGCTCTTGTTGAAATCGCTATCGCCTTCCATGTTCACACCGATGAAGGCCGTAGCGGATGAGCGTTTACCACCAGCAACTGGATCTCCATATACGTCCACGACTTCATCATTACGGGCACTCCTATAAACCAAGTTCACATTCTTATCAGGAGCCGAGTGATAATATGTTGCTGGTTGAATACAAATAACATCAAAAATATTGGTGCGATTAGCGATAACTCCTATATTGTGAGCAATATTTTCCCTGTTTGCACCATAGCCATAGTATGGGCACCACATAAAGTATCTTTCATAAGTGTTGCGAATACGATAAGACAGATCATTCAACAGTTTCACCATCGGATTTGAGGTTGGTCTGGAACTGTCAAGTTTCTCCTGAATCGGATAAATGGCTTCTGTACTGAAGTAAAAACCTGCAAAATCCTTATCCCAATATGTTTGTCCCAACCGATCAACGATTGTACTTTTCACTTGTTTCATATAATCTACATAGTCAGAATAGAATTCGTCCGCCTTCTCGATAGTAGATGAATTGTTGTGAAGCATAGGGAGGGAAATGTACATTTCCTCTCCAGCAATGTCTGATCGCTTCCACACTCTTAGAAAATCCTCCAAATAGCTAATGGATTTCGAAATGACTTGCGCTCGATGTGATTTAGATTTCAGACGGTCAAACCTCGTGCTTGCATCATCCGGATGTCCGAGGTGAATAATATACACGTTAAGCCTTCGACCGTCGAGTGCGTTAAGCATACTTGTAGTTACGTTATAACCGTCGCCTGTATAAATGTGTAATCCTCGAATGCGGTTCAGTGCTATCATAATGCAAAGTCCTCCTTGTTTTTGTAAGAGATAAACGACTTTTTGACCGGTCATCTTGTCGCTTTCACTTACTAGGTAAAATACAAGGAAATTTGCTCACTCTTTTTTTTGAACAGGTAAGGGATTGGCGTGGAATAATTGATCGACGTGAGGGGAAAAAAGTGAGGAATAAAGGTGAATTAGTCATGTTCCCCTCCAAAACTCAGCTACCGCATTATTCTGAGGAACTGGAAAAAGAGAAGGAAGAAAACGACAAATTTATCAGGGACCTTCGTGTTAGGGTTGAAGATATCATGAAAAGACAAGAGCTATGCAGGCCATCTTCACGAGAACAACACCAATAGGCCAGGGGAGCTACTCCCTAGCCTCAACACAGGATATTGTGCATATGTATACCTATACCTGCCTCTCGTTATGGCCCGTACGCAGCCATCGACCGGTGCAAAAATGCGCAAGGAAAAGCATCCATCACTAGGGCGCCCACTTCGAACAGGAACCTTGCAGTAACGGATTCGCCAAAATCAACTGAATATATTCAAAGCAATAAAAAAAGCCGGAGGCCTGTGCTTCCGCTCCGATTTTTTCCTTGCGCCAGTCCCGCATTGATCAAGGACAAGGTTTCCCAGCCTACTGCAAACTCATTTTCCATGGCTCTTTCCTTTCCTCCTTATTGTTGCTGTGAGGAAAAACAAAAAGCCCAAGAGCGTACACCACCCGAAACAGCTCCTCCCCACCCTCCAGATGCAGAGAAAAGACCATACGATAGCAGCGTTCTCGAAATCACAGAAAAACCACCAATTTAGTCGGAAATTTGATTGACCTTCCGAAATTGTCCCCTTATAATACCAAATAAGCGCTATAAGAAAATTGCAAACATTTCATCAAGAGTGGTGGAGGGACAGGCCCGATGAAACCCGGCAACCTGCGCAAGGACGCATGGTGCCAAATCCTGCAGAATCGCTGATTCTGAGAGATGAAACCGCCCGGCATGTCCGAAGCCTTCCCCTCTCAGGAGAAGGCTTCGTTTTCTTTATATCTTTTGACGAGAGGAAGAGATGCCCATGTCAGACCAGCAACAGTGGAAACCGGAAACCCTTGCCCTGCACGGCGGCCAATCCGTCGATCCTGTGACAGGATCGCGAGCAGTGCCGATCTACCAGACGACGTCCTATGTGTTCCGCGATACGGAGCATGCGGCCAACCTGTTTGGCCTCAAGGAGCCAGGCAACATTTACACGCGGATCATGAATCCGACGCAGGATGTATTTGAACAGCGCGTTGCCCTTTTGGAGGGCGGGGTCGGGGCACTTGCCACTTCGTCCGGCCAGGCTGCGATTACATTCGCCATCCTGAACATCGCCCAGGCGGGTGACGAGATCGTCTCCTCCAGCAACCTGTACGGCGGCACCTACAATCTGTTTGCCCATACACTGGGCAGACTGGGGATCAAGGTTCATTTCGTCGATCCGTCCGATCCGGAGAATTTCCGGGCCAAGATCAACGAAAATACGAAAGCTCTTTTCACCGAAACAATCGGAAATCCGCGAATTGACGTCGCCGATATCGAAGCGATTGCGGCCATCGCCCACGAAAACGGAGTTCCGCTGATCGTAGACAATACGTTTGCCACGCCGCTGCTTTGCCGACCGTTTGACTACGGTGCCGATATTGTCGTTCACTCCACGACCAAGTTTATTGGCGGACACGGCACCGCGATCGGAGGAATCGTCGTCGATTCCGGCAAGTTTGACTGGAACAACGGAAAGTTCCCCGGGTTGACCACACCGGACCCGAGCTACCACGGCGTCGTCTACACGGAGGCTGTCGGACCGCTTGCCTACATTATCAAAGCGCGCGTGCAGCTCCAGCGCGATATCGGCGCGGCCGTGGCTCCTTTCAATTCCTTTTTGTTCCTGCAAGGGCTGGAGACGCTTCACCTGCGGATTGAACGCCACAGCCAAAACGCATTGGCGGTAGCCCGCTATCTTCAGCAGCATCCCGCGGTCGAGTGGGTCAACTACCCTGGCCTGGAGGACAGTCCTTACCACGAACTCGCGAAAAAGTACCTGCCGAAAGGAGCGGGAGCAATCCTCACCTTTGGCATTCGCGGCGGTGTTGCCGAGGGCAAAAAGCTGATCGAGTCGGTGAAGCTGTTCTCCCATTTGGCAAACGTCGGCGATTCCAAGTCGCTCATCATCCACCCGGCTAGCACCACTCATCAGCAAATGAACGAATCCGAGCAGCTTGCTGCCGGTGTGACCCCTGGCATGATCCGCATTTCCGTCGGTACGGAAGCCATCGACGACATCATCGCTGATCTGGAGCAGGCACTCCATGCGGCGGTAGCGGTCAGCAAGGTGTAGCTGAACATTTAACGAGCCGGGAACAGCCTTTTTCCTGAACCCGCCATAGCAAAAGGGACGACCCTCTGTCGCGAATGACGCGGACGATGGTCTTCCCTTTTTCCTTTTCCTTGGCAGAGGGGCCAAGGTGAGCTCAAATAGATTTATAGTAAAAAACAGTTGCATGCAATTCCCCATCCGCCGATCTGGCGTAGTCAGGGATGCGGCCCGCTTCCTTATATCCGAGTGAGGCATAGAGCAGGTTGGAAGGATCTCCTTCTCTCGTGTCGAGAACAAGGAGCGTCCGCCCCGCCTGCTTCGCCCTCGCCTCCGCTGCTTGCATCAATCTGCGGCCGATTCCCTTGCGGCGATAATCCGGATGGGCCATCAGTTTGGCGATTTCCGCCCTGTGTCTGCCGTTTTGCTTCGTGGATGCATGCAACTGGACGCTTCCGACAATCTCATTGTTGATTTTGGCCACAAGCAGAATGACCCCGGGCTGCAATACGTTCTCCCAGTACCGCCTTGCCTCTGCCTGCTCCATCGGCGGGAGAAAACCGACAGACGCACCATCCTCGACAACCTTTACCAAAATCTCCGAAAGCCTCTCAACATGCTCGGCAATGCGATTGCATTCTTCAACCTCTACTTCACGAAACATAGCAGACACCCCCAACTGCTGGTTTTGGCCAATCTATTCTTTCTACTATACGCTGTGGGTAATCTTTCTTACAACAAGCGATGTACTTTTAACAGACGACGTATGTTAACAGACTCTGTCAGAACGACAATTTCGTCGGCTTGCTTGCAATGCTACCGAAGCTTGTGGTACATTGGTATTGTTTCCTTGGAAACAATACTGAGGAGGAGGCTGCTCGACATTGGATGTGAAGGAAAGCATCTTCCAGCAAATTCTCGTTCTGTCTCATAAGCAGGAGGAGCGAAGAAAACAGAGACACGACCGATTGCTCGATGAAATCAACCGACTTGCTCCCGACTGTGCGCCATGCAAAAATTTGAGCCTCACCGAGCTGCACGTGATTCAATGCATCGGTCTCGGCGGCGATGCAAACGTGACGGCGATCTCTCAAAAAATCGGGGTGACGAAAAGCGCTGTTTCCAAAATCACGGCAAAGCTGCTCACAAAAGGACTCATCACGCGCTACCAGCTTCACGGCAATCAAAAGGAAGTCTATTTTCGGCTTTCACGACAGGGAGAAGCGGTTTTCTCCATCCATGAGCAGCAGCATCAAAACATCAGCAGCGAGTGGAAGGCGTTTCTGGGGCGGTACACCGCAGAGGAACTCGCCTTTTTGCACCGCTTGCTGCAGGATGCACTGGAACTGGCTGATCAAAAACAACGCGATGAATGACATTCGATCTTCGTCGCATTACTTTTGAACATATTGTTTCCTCGGAAACAAAAAAGGAGGAAAACAACCATGATACAAAAACAAACGGTTGGCTCGTCTACTATTTTATACCTGCTGGGGATTACGATTTTAATCGGTACCTTTGCCCAAAATCTATTCTTGCCGATTTTGACCGATATGCAGCAAACCTTCCATGCTTCCGCTTTTGCGATCAATCTGACCGTTTCCGTTTTTACGCTGATGCTTGCCGTGATGCAGCTCGTGTACGGCCCTCTGGTTGACCGCCTCGGCCGCCGGAGAGTCCTGCTTCCTGCCCTGCTCCTGTTTGTGGCCGCCTCCATCGGCTGCGCTTATGCCCCTTCTCTTGCCTATTTACTGTTCTTCCGGGCGCTCCAGGGTATCGGCTTTGCCGCGATTCCGATCGCAGCTGCGACGGTCATCGGGGACCTGTTTGAGGGGGCAAAAAGAGCAGAAGCGATGGGCACCTATCAAATGATGCTGGGATTGGGCCCGGCGCTTGGGCCGCTGCTGGGCGGCTGGCTGGGGGGACTTGGCGGACATCCGGTCATTTTTCTGTTTCTCGCTGTCAGCTCGCTGATTCTTTTTGGCGCCAACGCCTGGCTGCTCCCGGAAACCAGGCCGTCCGGCTTGTTGGCGACGAAAAAAGAGGGGCGACCGTTTGCCTCTATTTTGACCCATCCAGTGGGAGGAGCGATCATTTTTATCGCTTTTGCGCAAATGTTCACCTATTACAGTTTCCTCGTGTTCCTGCCTGTGCAGGCCACTCACTCCTTTGGACTGGATCCGAATGAGATCGGCGTATTGTTTCTGTGCATTTCGCTCGTATTCATTGCAAGCAGCAAAATGAGCCGTCTTCTGTTGAAGCGCTTCAGGCTTGAGCGCGCTTTGTTGATGACCGCCATCGCGAATGCCGCTGCCACCGTTCTCTTCATGCTGCTGGCCAACATATCGCTGACCGCCCTGATTTTCGGCAGCATGGCGTACGTTTTGACGCTGGGGATCGGCATGCCTTTGCATACGACGCTTTTGTCCGAGGCTTTCCTCAATGAACGGGCTACAGCCATCGGCTGCTACAATTTTGTCCGCTACATAGGGATGGCGGCGGGCCCCGTAATCGGTGCCTTCCTGTTCAAGCTGGGGGACAGCTGGCTGGAATTTGGCTTTGCCGGGCTGTTTATCGCCGTCTCTGCATGGGTTGGCTGGATTCGTTTCCACACCGCTTCAAATGTCGTCCGTCCCGGCCAGTAGTACTTGCCAAAAAATCCCCACTCGTCTTTGAGTGAGGATTTCTTTTTGCGGCAGCCAACCAATTATTTCGGCTCGCCGGCTGTTTGCTTGCCTTCCAGCTTCAGCGTCAGGTTTACGCTGTCTTCCTGGAAGCGGTTTTGATCATTGCCGTCATCTGCGAATTCAATACCCATGTAAATGCGGTCTGTCGTGTCAGGCGGCAGCGTGAGGAGCTTGGTAGCCCAACTGCTGATATCCACTTGACCGCTGTCTTTCAATTCCTTCAGCGATTTGCCGTTCAGCGGATGGACGATGACCCGCTCGGAGATCGGGATGCTCGGATCTGCGCTGGACAGCCAGTAAACCTTCAGGTGATTGTCGAGATCATCAGAGCCGTTGTCGCCGTTTTTGTCGGCTACCGTGTAATCTACGCTCATCAGCAGTTTATTGATGTCGATAGTCCCTGTGTTGGTGATGTCAAATGTTCTTTCAAACCAATCACCGGGCTTCATGTTTTCCACTTGGAAGACGGACTCGGCTGGTGTTGCGCCGATTTCCATTTTACCGGCGGCAAACGTATTGTCCTTGATTTCGCTTGTGGCATTGAACCATGCGAAGGTGCCTCCGCCGATCAGTGCCGCGCCAAGTCCTACGGATGCCAAGGTTACCGCAAATTGCTTTTTCAAGCTCATGTTTTTCTTCCTCCCACGCATTCATGATATTTATGATGACTTGAAGCCTGATACCAGAAAGAACTGCTATCAGCCCCCAAGGTATCACCGCGAGGGTGATTTACGGCTGCGGCTTTGCCGCCGTTTTCGCTTCCTCTTCCTTGATCATTCGCAAGAGCTTCCAGACCTGGCTGACGATCAGGTAGAGTCCGGGCAAGCCCAGCATCAGCAGCATGCCGAGTCCCGATCTGGCAAACTCGATAAAGTAACCGATGAGCGGAACGGAGTACTGCACTTTGCCGATAAACCGGTCTGGCGTGACCGGGGCTGTGTCCTTTCCGTCGTTGGCGTCGCCCTTGGTAATCAACTGGCCATCGCGTTTCTCGATGACGCGGTGCGTAATCGTGAGGCCTTCCGGGTCCTTGAAGGTAATGATGTCCTTTTCTTTGACCTCCTTGAAGTCGACCGGCTTTACCGCGACGATGCTTCCCGTGTTGAAGGCGGGAGCCATCGATCCGCTGAGCACGACCATGATCTGGTTGCCGAACAGAACCGTTTTCCCTCCGTTTATCTTGCTGACGAAGAGAAGACCCGTGATGGCGATGACCGCGATTAAAAACAGACTCGTCAGAATGGATATGCACTTTTTCAACAGGACCACTGGATGATCTCCCCGCTTTCCTTGGCGTTCGGCTGTATGCCGTTCACAGTTCTCATCTTACGGATTTTCCGTTTTCCCATCTTCCTGCGTCAGGGTGAACTTCCTGACTGTCCGGGATGATCCGAAGCACCGGAAAGTATGGCTGCATTTTCATACCGAGGGATGACCTTATCTCAGCTTTTCATGGTGCAGTGGAACGACGGAAACGACTTTTGGCATGAAAAAACCAGCGAGTGGTGACCCGCCGGTCTTGTTTGATCCGTTTCTGTTTGATCCGTTTACACTTTGTTTGAATGCACGCTGCTAAAGCACTCAGCCTGTCGAGGCTGGCAGACTCTCGCCGTCTTGGTTCGACGGCGGAGTATTGTCTTCTCCCGGGCTCGGAGGCGGCTGATCCTCGCCTTCTCCGCCTGGAGGCTGCGGCGTCTTTTCCCCTGTGCTCGGAGACTGAGGTTCTTCTCCTGTGTCCGGTGGCTGCGGAATTTCTCCTCCTGCTCCCGGCGGCTTCGGTGCTTCTCCCCCTGCTCCCGGCGGTTGCGGTGCTTCTCCCCCTGCTCCCGGTGGCTGCGGAATTTCTCCTCCTGCTCCCGGCGGCTTCGGTGCTTCTCCACCCGCCCCCGGCGGTTGCGGAATATCTCCTCCTGCTCCCGGCGGCTTCGGTGCTTCTCCCCCTGCTCCCGGCGGTTGCGGAATATCTCCTCCTGCTCCCGGCGGCTTCGGTGCTTCTCCCCCTGCACCCGGCGGAGGCGGTACAGGGGTTTCCGTCCCCGGCGGCGGAGAGCCCGGCGTGCCAGTCCCCGGTCCAGGCTTGGCGGGCGGAGGTGGCGGGCTCACCTCCACGACACTCGAGCTTTCCTTGTATTCCGTAACGACCGTCAACGGAATCACGTGCCGGTAAAAACCGCCCAAGGCTGTTATGTGCAGTTCCCCTTCCAGTGTTTCATGTTCGCGCTTGACTTGATCCCGTATATGGCCGATGCGAAACTCGATGCCGTTCCCGCCGCCTTCCCGGCTGATCTCGAGGCGCCCCTCCGGCTCACCCGTCACTTTCAGATTTTCCACGTCCAGATCGAGATGCGGACGCTGCGGCTTGAATACGAGCGTAAAGGTGCCCTCGTCGATGCTAATGTCTACATTGCGTTCCTCCGTGCTTTTTCCTGCTTCCGTCTTTACTCTGGTAATCGTTACGTGCTTCTCCACCTCTGTCACGAGGCGAATCGCTTCCGTTTCCGTTGTAAAGACGTCTTCATTGGTTCCCAGACTGACAGGGACTGTCTGCTTTTTCTCACTGGTCAAAAAGGCAACTGTACCTTCGAGGGGGAGGAGCGCGAAGATCAATGCGAAAGCCATGAGGCCCGACACCAGCTTTTTCACCATTCGTCCCCCCTATTCCGCAAAAATGGCATCCAGCGTGGCCTGTTTGGCCAGGAAGCGTATTTCCAGGTTCCCCTTCAGCGCTTGAAAGCTGTGATCTACGCCTTCCTTTGGCAAATAGACGGTGATCGCAAACGTCTTGCTTCGCTGATGGGGAGAGAAATGCTCTTCCGTTCCGTTCACATGCTTCAGCCCGGGCTGCTCCTGATGCAGCCCCCGGACCAGCCCGTCATAAATGACGCTGCCGCCGCTTTCAATCCGGATGCGCAGAACTTCTTCCAGCTTCTGCACGTCTTCCGGCTTGCCCGCTTCCTTCACCTCAGCCACAATCTTGTAGATAAATTCCAGATCGCTCTCTCCGCTGGAAAGGGTCGCCTCCAGCTGGCGGGCGTCTCCCGGGATCATCCGGAACAAGTCGACTGCCTGGTTGCCCCCTTCAATCACCCGCCACTTTTCGCCAAACACGCTGCTTGTAATGTCCAAAAGCCCGATGGCAAATTGGTTGCCTGTATCTTTGACCCCCTTCCACATCCAGCTATAGGTGCCGGCTGGCTGTACCCAAAGCGAGGCGGTCAGCCCCAGCAGAAAAATACCGCCTGCCCACTGTTCGGCAAGCCGCAGGCGTTCCTTTTTGGGTCTTTGTCCGCTTCGCCGCTCAATCATATTTGTTGTCTTCCAGGTAGAGGTCTGCCTTGAACAGATGGAGGGCAAGTTTCTTCGCATCCCCGTTCTCCTCGCTTGTCTCCTTGAATCCTTCAATGCCATCGCCCACTTGAACGCCGCCGCTGTCCACTGCGTATTTATTTACGTTGGCAAAGTCATTGCCGACGATCTGCACTTCGGTCTCCCGGTCGTTTGCTACGACCACAGCGTGTTGAACGCCCGAAAACGAATTGTTTGCGATGAATGCCCCTTTGATCGTCTGATCCAGCAAGATCGCTGCCTCGGCTCCGGCAAATGTGCTGTCTTTTACCGTCAGCCCCTCCAGCGTCTTCTCTCCGCTCAGATCGGGCATCGTCCGGATTGCCGCGTCGAACCGGCCGTCAAACGTGCAGCCGCTGAAGCTGACGTTGGAGCCGACGTACAAGCCTGTCCCGCTGCCTTCAAAGCGAATGCCTTCAAAAGCGGCGTTGCTCACCTGCAGCTCATCTGCCCGGACGACGACCTTGCCTTCCTTGCCGGGAGCCGCTTTCCACGTCACCTTTTCCGGCAGCTTCATGTCGGAAAGATCGTAGCTTCCTTCTTCGAGGATAAAGGTCAATCCCGTCACGCTGTCCTTTTCCGCTTCCTTGCTGGCCATCCGCAGCGTTTCCACCAGCTTGGTGCCGTTCAAATCCTGCGGTGTGAACGTCATGACAGGACCGCCCTGAGCAAAGTAATGGCCATTATCCTGCTGGGTAGCCAGGAAACCAAAGGTCACATCGGCCGACTTCTGCTGCACTTCATTTCCGGTGCTCTCCGGAAGGTATACGGAAAAATGCAGATCGTCGCTGGCATCCTTGGGCAGCTCCGGAATGATCACATTGGCCAAAGTAAGCTGGCTGACCCGCCCGTGGTAAAGCAGCTCGCCGCCTTCATTTTCCCTTCGCACTTCCACGACCAGCCGATCGTACACGATGTCGTCTCCGCCTTCCTTCTCAGCCAAAAGCGCGTATTTCACCGGGACATCACTCTGATTGTGGACCGTCAGCGTCTTTTCAAACCGGACTCCGGGCAAAAACGGCTGATCGTCGGCGGCTTGAAACCTGGCTTTCGTCTCTCCGAGGGAAATTTCCAGCTTTCCTGCCGCAAATGTACTGGAATCTTCCACTTGGCTCGTAAAGTAGGCGTACGTGCCAAAGCTGGTACTGGCTACGATGGAAGTCAGAACAGCCGTCCCCATCGCGATTCGCTTCCACGGCCAATTTTTGACCTGTTCCCACTTCATGAAAGTTCCCCCTCAATTGTCTCAGTTTGCGTACGCTTCGACCGACTCTGGCCCTTCCGATGCGAATACGCCAAAGCCACGATAAAGGCAGCCAATGCGGCGAGCAAGACAGGCGGCTTCCGAAGTCCCTCCTGGACTGCAGCCGCGTACGGAATGGTGACGACCACTTTGCCGACAACGCGGTCCGGATCGGTCCACCCTCCATCCTCACCTTGATTGGCGTCTCCTTTCGTTTGCAGATAACCGTTTTCCATTCGATGCACGATGCGGTGAGTCGTAAGGGAAAGGCCATTTTGCTCTTGCCAGTACGTAATGATATCGCCCACGCGCGGCTGCTCTTCCCCGTACCTGCGAACGATGACCATATCGCCGGCATTTATCGCGGGGGACATGCTTCCCGTAAGCACAGAAAGCACCCGCCAGCTGCCGATCCCCGGCATGCGGTCATCGTTTAAGCGGCTGGTTGCGAACAAAAAAAGATTGAGGATGACAAAGACGATCAGGATAAAAATACCGCTTCTCTTTCCCCAGCGAGCTGCCACGCCGATCACCTCTTTTTTTCATTTTACGCGGAAGTCAGGGGCCCATCTTCCATCGCCGGAAGGACTGCGCATACACATCGGGAGGAAGATTTTTATTCGCCGGGATGAGACGATCTCAGACTGAAGGATGAGGGAAACAAAAAAGCTTGCAGATCTCACCTCTCGGGGAGTGTTCGGCAAGCTGTCAGTTCAATTTCTTCTATTTTTCGGGGCGGCTGCACAGGACGAATGGGAACATACGAGAGGGTGGCCGGAGTGGCACGGATACGGGAAAGGTCTTTGCCGCAATAGGGGCAGATCCATTCGTACCGTTCTGCGCTGCTATACGATCGCTTTTGGCATTTCCCGCATTTCTTCTGCCACACTTGCCTTCCCTCCTGACCGACAGTTCATACGTTATGATTACCATTTATTTACACCATCTGCATCAGGCTTCAGGCTGTTTTCTCCTATCCTTCAGGCGGAGATTTAGCCAACCATCGGCGGGACATTGGAAACGGTGACGGGAAGGGGCATCTGTATCGAGCGCGAAAAAGCGCAAACCACACGCTCATCGTATACCGTTCCTGCCATCAGGCGGATTTGCTCGCAGGCTTCCTCCACCGTTAGCGGCTCGCGATAGGACCGGAAGGTGGTCATGGCCAGATAGCATTCCACAATCCCTAAAGCCTGTGCGAGCACTGGAATTTCATTCGCCTTCAATTGAGTGGGGTAACCGGTGCCATCGTAGCGCTCATGATGCGAATGCAGCGCAGCAACCACGCGCTGACAGGCCGGATCGTCCTTGAACAGCTCCGTCCCGATGAAGCAGTGCTCCTGAATGACCTGATATTCGTAAGTGGTCAGCTTGCCTTCCTTTTCAAATACATAATCAGGCCACTTGATTCGGCTGACGTAATGCAGGAGGGACAGCAAATTCACCTCCCAGTCGCTTACCTTTTCCTCTGGAAACTCGCGGAGCATCCGCTTGATCAGCCTGCCCATCTGCTCGATCTCCCGGCAGCTGATCCGCGTTTTTCGCTCGACCGTGGGCACAAGCTCGTTTAGCAGGGTCATCGCGTATTCGCGTTTCCTCTCGTCTGCCGCCCGCCTGGCACCGCCAATCCATCTGTTCAAGGAGTAGTATCCGAGCCATGCGCAGATGCCGCTTCCAGCCGCGAGCGAAAGATGGGCAAACACATCCATCGCAGAAGCTTGCTCCAGTTTTACACCGAGTGAAAAAGCGTAGATCAAACAGCTCACGGTTCCCCATATAAGCAGCAACATCCGGTTGTGAAAGAATGTGAGATACAGCGGATAAATCAGAAAAATGTTCCACAATCCCGCATCATACTGCCGGTTGGACAGACAAAGAAACAACAGCAAGGCGATGACGAGAAAAGCGGACACGTGCGGTGATCTGGCGTCCGGCAGCACATAGCGCTTGTGCAGCAGGTAGACGGTCCAGGATACCGCTCCACCGATGACCAAGCCCATAACATGTACCCATGGAGAAGAGATGGCATTGGTTACTGCCAGAAGCACTGCAATCAGCGCATCGACCGTGACCAGCACAGCCAGCCAATAAAACATCCTGTCCGCCAGAAATTCGGTATGATTTCCTTTCCTCTTTCGCAGTTCCATGTAAGACCCTCTTTACCGTTTTTACAATCGGCTTTATTTGCTTATCTACCGCGGCACCCTGACCATGCCTTTTTTCAAACCGTACAGCACTGCTTGCGATCGATTGGGCTGGCCCGTCTTTCTGAGAATGCTGCTGACGTGGGTTTTGACGGTCGCCTCTGATATGTATAGCCGGTGAGCGATTTCCTGATTGCTGAGATTTTCGACAATCAATTCAAAAATCTCTTGCTCCCGCTCTGTAAATACGACATCGGCTTCTTCCTTGCGTTTCCGCTGGAGCTTGGATTGAAAGCAGGAATAGCCCATCATGACCATGTCCATGGTGTGAAGGATTTGCTCTGGTCCCGTGTCCTTCATGACGTACCCGTCGACATGGGAGTCCAATGCCCGAAAAACGTCCTCGCTCTCATCATAGGCAGTCAAAATCATCACTTTCAGTTCAGGCAGCTGCTCCTTCATCGATTTGCAGCTGTCGATTACGGAGATGCCCGGCATTTTCAGATCGGATATGATCAGGTCCGGTTTGCTGCTCATCGCCTTTGCCACAAGTTCGTCTCCGTTGTTGGCTTCCTCGACCACTGTATAACGAGGCGAACTTTCCAGGATCATTTTCAGGCCCTCCCGAACGATCCGGTGGTCGTCCGCCAGCAGCAATCTTACCTTATCCATACATTTCCACTCCCTTTTTCGGTACAATCGCCACAATCTCGGTTCCTTCATTCGGTATGGATTGAATGTGCAGGGTCCCACCCACTTCAGCAATCCTCTCTCTCATCCCCAGAAGCCCGTAGCTGTTCTTCAGGTCCGCCTTTTCTTCCGGCAAAAAACCGATCCCGTCGTCCTTGATGCGCACTGTGATTTGCAGGGAGGACGCCTCGACGGTCACCTCCAGACGGGACGCGGCGGCGTGTTTCACTACATTGGCCGAAGCCTCCTCCACCAGTCGGTAAATCGCATCGAGGATCGGCAGAGGTTCCTCTCCCAGCCTGCCGCGCGTCACAAAATCCACGTCAAGCCCGGTCCCCACCGTAATTCTTTTCAGCAATTGCTGGACAGCCTCGGTTATCCTTTGCGTCGGCCGGGCATCCCGCAAGTGTGTAATGTACTCGCGGACCTCGCTATGACACCACTGGATTCGCTCCTCCATCTGCTGCAGCCTTTCCAGAGAGCTCTCCCTCGCCTCCGGAGGCAGCGTCTGCTTGATGTGAAACAATTGGGCAGACAGGAAAAACAGTTGTTGCGCCAGCCCGTCATGCATATCCTGGGCCAGCTTTCGCCGCATTTCCCGATGGAGGGAACGCGCCATTTCATAGCGGACGCGATTTTGCTTCACGTGCTGGCAAATGACGACAGCCATCATTCGCAGCAGAAGTTGTTCATAGCGGCTCACTAGCCGTTCGTGCGGAACTGAAAACAACAGGCATCCCACGGAACGGCCATCCTGCCGCAGCGGCACGCAAGCATACGTGTCTTCTCTGCCTGTAAAGTCATGCAAAGGCAAAAAAGTCAACCGTTCCAGCCCTTCCGCTCCCAGATCGAGCAAGCGCTGAACAAAGTAGTCTCTCCGCCAGTTCCCATCTCCTTCCCGCTCCTCAAACAGACATAAATAGGCGTTTTCCGCGCGAAACATCCGTTTGACCGCCTTTTCCGACTCATTAGTAAGATAGATATTCTGCTCTTTCTCCGACATCCGTCTCATAAACAGATATATTTGCAAACATTTGGAATAGGCCCCTTTCAGTTGTTTGATCATCGTAAAGACCCAATAAGACAGGCTGATCCAAAGCAATATGTCAAGCAGCAAGCGAAGGTGATCGAGATAGGGTTGCGGCAGCAGCAAATCGTGAGGTATCCATGCTTGAAGAACGAAGTAAGCGAGGAGAAAAAGGGCGGCGACCAGGAGAAACTGTTCCAATCGCAAAACAGCCGTCAGCCAAAGCAGCGTTGTATAGGCATACAGCATGAACGGACTGTTCGACTTTCCTGTCAGGACGATAAACAGCAGCGCCACTCCCAGATCGACCAATCCCAGAAAGAACCACGACTTCCGGGGGAGCGCGTACCAGAGCACCCCTGCATAGACGACAACCAGCCCCAAAAGGAGAAAATAAAACGTGTCGTGATTGGCTGACGACTGCATGTAGAAGGAAAAAAAGGAGAGAAACAAGACCCACTGCAAAAGATACAGCATCAGACGAATTTCTTTTAACAATTGGTTCATTCCGATTACCCTCAAAAGCTTCGTCAGAGTAAATATCGACTGATATGATGCAGACGACCTAATCGTATCCCAGTTTCCAGTCATTTACAACAAGTGTAAAATGTCGAACATCTGCTGATATTTCCAGTCTTTTCGACGGAACCTTACAGATTCGACGAAAAAGATCCGGCCAAATTTCGGTATTCGGTTTTTATTGAACAATTCATTCGGTAAATATAGAATATAAACAACTACGATTCGGAAAGGATGTCCATTCGATGAAGCTTTTGGATATGAGCTATGGCCGCAGCAGCTATCAGGTGACACTGCATTCTTCTCCTCTGTTCGAAGCAGCCTTGGGGATCGCGGCTGCTACTTATGATGAAATCCATCCTACTCTGGAAAAGCCGAGGGAGCATTGGCTGGCGATGATCGCCGCTCTCCCGCCTGACGTTCAAACAGAACTGTACGACGCGCAGCGGCATCATACTTGGAAAACGCTTTTGCAACTGCTGCATGCTCGCCCTTTTCCCGATCTCGCTGCATTCCTTTCCTATCTGGAAGGATTGCCCGGACAGCAGCTTCGTCTGGAAGCATTGCCCTACCTCGGGAGAGAACGCGAGGATGCGCGCTATCTTGCGTCAACAGGAAACCGCCTAGCAGTGGCAGAACTCCTGCAGGCTTGTGCGGGCCACAAGTTTTTCCCCGCGTACATCTCCCATGTCTCCGAGGTGGATGCAAATGAATTGCGACGCCATTTGATAACGCTTTTCCGTGGCTGGTACAGCATCCACGTACGCCCGCAAGAAACGGAGCTGGACAGTCTCTTGCAGCGCGACTGCGAACAGAAGCGCGCCATGCAGCAAAAGCTCTCTCCGGAAGCGCTCGTCGAATGGGCGACCGGCGGAAACTACCAGCCTGAGCCTTCCGTCGCTCGCGTCCTGCTGGTTCCCCATACGCTGTACCGTCCGTGGACGATCCAGGCTGACGCTCCCGACACCAAGGTGTTTTATTACCCGGTCGCAGACGAAAACATGGCAGAGCAGGTCGATCCGTACCAGCCGCCGCATCTGCTCGTTCAGGCCTGCAAGGCATTGGGCGATGAACATCGCCTGCGCATCGTCAAGCATCTGGCAGAGCGCGCTCACAGCCTGCAGGAGCTGGCGGTACGGATGGACATGGCGAAGTCGACGCTCCACCACCATCTCTCCATGCTCCGCTCGGCCCGCCTGATCGAAATGGCCGCCTCCAAATACCAGCTTCGGCGGACTCATGTCGACCAGCTCTCGCTTTTCCTGTCGGAGTATCTGGACAAGGACTGCAGCCAATGAGGTCCCGGAAGCTCGGCGCGAACCCTTCATTTTGGCTGATTGTCTCGGGACAAGCCGTCTCCGAAATGGGGGCGAGCCTGGGAACGCTGGCAAACAGCTGGCTTCTGCTGGAGGCGACCGGTTCTCCCGCAGCAGTGGGCAGCATGTGGCTTTTGTACTTTCTCCCCTCGCTCGCCGTACAGTTGTTTATCGGACCGTATCTGGACCGCTGGGACCCGAAGCGAGTCATGATAGTTTCCCAATTGGCGAGAAGCGCAGCGTTTGCGTGCAGCTTTGCGGCTGCGCTGACGGGCTTGGGCGGAGTCTGGCCTGTCTACCTCACGTCTTTGGTAAACGGCCTGGTTCAACCGTTGTACGTCCCTGCCAGCCTGTCGCTCCTGCCCTCTGTCGTAAAGCCGGAGGCGTTGACCCGGGCCAATGCCACGCTTGACGGCACCTTGCGTCTGGCGATGGTCGGCGGCCCGTCGCTCGGCGGGCTTTTGATCGGCATTTTCGGCGGTACGGCAGCACTCGCTCTGACTGCGGCCGCCTTTGCCGCAAGCGGCACTCTTTTGGCTTTTTGCCAGAGCAGGTCTGTCAGTGAACGGGCGAAGCGGGAGGCCTGGATCTCGATGTTTGCCGAGGGTCTTCGTTTTTTTGGCAAAGAGCCGCTGCTTTTGCGTCTCGGAGTGCTGCTGTCATTTGTCCAGTTCGCCGTGGGGGTCCAGATGGTGCTGACCTTGCCTTATGTGGTGGACGAGCTGCATGGAACAGCTTCCCACGCCGGTCTGTTATTGGCTGGCTTCCCGCTGGGCTACGCCTTTGGTTCGATGCTGGTTCCAACCTTGTCCAAACGGTGGCCGCGTTCTGTCATCATGATGCTCTCCCTGCTCCTGGGCGGCACAAGCTTTGTCGCGCTGGCACTGGTCCACTCGATCTGGCTCGCCGTATGCATCGAAATCATCGCCGGCATCACAGCTCCCTTTTTCCATGTGCACAACACCAGCCTGTACCAGACAAGGGTTCCCCGGCAACTGCTGGGACGTGTGCTCTCTGTCCGCCTGCTGATTATTCGCGTCACGATGCCGCTCGGCGTCTGGCTGGGCGGACTGCTGGGGGAACAGGCGGGGATTCGCTTCGTCTATGCAGGTATGGGACTTTTGATCGTGATCGCCACTGTGCTGCTGCCTCTCCGGGCCCGCCTGCTCGAAGCCGGACAATGCGAGAGAACAGTCAACACCCCTTGATCAATCTATAAAATTTTATGAAAATTTGGCGATATCAGGATACTTGATTGTATAATGGATGACGAGTTGTTTTTTTGCAAAAACATCGGATAAAAAAGGGGTTTTTCTGAGAATGACACATCCAAAGCTGGAATCTTTGCTGGATACAATAAACAGAGTGATCGTAGGCAAGGAGGATCAGGTTCGGCTCCTTTTGACGGCTATGCTCGCACGCGGCCATGTCCTGCTGGAGGACCTGCCCGGGATGGGCAAGACTGTTCTGGCCAAAACGTTGGCCCAAGCGATTGGCGGCACCTACAACCGCGTGCAGTTTACCGCAGACCTTTTGCCTTCGGACGTCGTCGGTCTGCATGTGTTCAACCCCCGCACCAATGAATTTGAGCTGCGCCGCGGACCCGTTTTTGCCGATGTGCTTTTGGCGGACGAAATCAACCGGGCGACGCCCCGTACACAATCCGGTCTGTTGGAATGCATGGAAGAGCGTCAAGTGACTATCGAGGGCGTGACCCTGCCGCTGCCGTCCTCGCTGCTGGTGATCGCGACCCAAAACCCGATTGAATCCGAGGGTACATATCCGCTTCCGGAGGCGCAGCTGGACCGCTTTTTGTTCCGTCTGGCGCTCGGATACGGAAGCAGAGAGGATGCGCGTGAAATTCTGCGGCGTTTTCGCGGCCAGTCTCCGCTGGAACAGGTGCATGCTGTCGTCAGCCCCGACGAGATCGCGGCCTTGCAGCGGGAGACGACGGCCATCCACGTCAGTCCCGCTGTCGAAGAATACGTCATCGACCTGACGGAAGCGACCCGGAATCACCGCTCAGTGGAAGTGGGACTCAGTCCGCGCGCCATGCTCGCGCTCCTGCGCTCCGCCCAGGCCGCTGCCCTGCTCGACGGCCGCAGCTATGTCCTTCCAGATGACGTCAAACAAGTATTTCCTCCCCTGGCGGTCCATCGCATCCGTCTGTCGATGGAAGCGGAGCTGCACGTCACCGAACAGGAAATCATCCAGGAAATCCTCCGGGAAGTCCACGCGCCGGTCGAAGAGGGCGTCTAAAGCATGAGCACGCGGCAGACGTACCACGGTTTGGGCTTTATACTTCTGATCTTTGCCCTGTTTTCAGGCAATTGGTTTCTTTGGCTGTTCGGCGGGTTCTTCTTTTTTATGTCCGGGCTCGCTAGCTGGTGGGCTAGAAACCTGACCCGGTGGGTGCAGGTGGAATGGTCTGCTGATCAAAGCCGGGTCATGCCCGGCACGCCGATCACCGTCCGGCTGCGGCTTCACAACCGTTCCTGGCTGCCGCTTCCGGGGACGCTGGTCCAATTTTCCCTGCCCGACCATGTTGTCCCAGAGCAGGCAGACGAGGTGGTGGAGCGAAATGCGCGAACCTGGATACGCTTTCGCTTTCATCTGCCGATGCGAAAAACCGCGGAGCGGACATTCGTGATCACTCCGCACAAACGAGGCGTGCTCTGGCTTGGCGAAGCCCAGTTTGAAACCATTCCGCTGTTTGGCGAAGAAGCGGAGGCTCTTGTGCTCCCCTTCTCCTTTTCGGTGCTCGTGTATCCGCTGCCGCTGCCCATTCCCCCATTGGATACGGGAACAAGCGAGCCGGAGGGCAGCCGTGTCACGCGAAGCCACCCGATAGAGGACGTTACCTTTTTGCGGGGCGTCAGAGCGTATTCCCCCGGCGATCGCCTGAAGCATATTCACTGGAAGGCGAGCGCCAAAACCGGACTCTTGCAAACAAGGCTGTTCGAGCCGACGGCAAATCCGAAGTGGATCGTGATCGGTCACATCCTGCCCTCCTACGAGCCGGTTCTGCAGAAACACAACGATGCCGTCAACGAACGGACTATCTCCGGCCTGGCAGCGCTGTCCGTCCTTTGCCGCCGACAATCGCTGTCCTACGAGCTGTTGCTGACGGTCCGGCAGCGCGGCCGGGAGCATTACCACCAGACTGCCGGAAGCGGCAAGGCGCATCACATCCAGATCATGACCCATCTGGCCAAGCTCCACCAGTACGCGCCGACATCCCTCGCCGCTGTCCTGCACCGGCTTGAGCAGCAAAGCGCCGCAGAAGCGCGAATCGTCATCGTGACCCCCCGGCTGGATGAACCGGCATTGGAAATGATCGAGCGGCTGACTCGGCGCGGCCATCACATCACGGTGCTGGACGTGTCGCAGGACCAGCCTGTCATTCGCCGTTACGGACTTGCTGCTGCCAATCAAAGGAGGGTGAGCTGCCGATGAGCCGATCCTTTCTGATCCGCCAGTCTTTTCTCTTCTGGCAGGAATCCGTCCTGGCCGCTGTGCTGTTGATGCTGATCGGCTGGCTTCCCTCCCTGCCGGGTAGCGTAGCCGGCTTTGCCTGCGGCGCCACTGCTCTTCTCGCTCTGGGCCTCTGGCTGTACGAGGGCGGCGGACGTCATATCATGCTTCACTTTTTGCTCTATCCGCTGGTGATTGCGGCTGGTGTTCTCGTGTACTATTTGTTTGGCTCCCTGCTGCTTGCCGCTCTTGCTGCAGCGCTATTTTTCTGGCGGGTCCATGCCCTCTCGACGCTCACATATACCCGGGCCACACTGCAGCGGCTGTTCGTGATCGCGCTCTGCATCTCGCTCTTCCATTTGGCGATTCTCGCCTTGTTCGGGTCGATGATGAAAGACGCGGTCTACGACGCAAAGCAGCTGTCCCCCGTTTTGGTGCTGATACTCGGCGGCTATTTGCTCTCCAGTATAGGTGAGTATTTGACGCGGCAGGACACGAAGGGAGCTTTTCCGCCGTCAGCGTATGCTGCATCTCTGGGCGGGCAATTGCTCGGATCGCGCCTGCTGCTGGCCCTTGGCTATACGGCGGTGACAGGTCTTTTGCTGCTTGTCTTGAGCTTCCTTTGGGGGGTTGCCAAAAAGCCGCTCGGCGACGCGCTCTACTGGTTGTTCGGGCCTGCTTTGCGAGCGGCCGGAAATTTGATAGAACAGCTGGCAGGCGCTCTGGGGAACAACCAAAGAGTGAATGACCTGATGAACGAGTCTACGGAAGCAACGGATGAACTCCCGCTGGACGAGATGGAGTTTGCCGGAGAGCCATTATTTTCGCTTTGGGAGCCGTATCTCATCGGGGGTATTGTTGTCGTTGTGGCGGCCTCGGTGGGCTGGGCGATTTGGAAGCGGAGACGGCGGACTGCAAGTCTGAGCGCTGCTGACATCCCCGTCCAGGCTGAAACCGCCTTGCAGGAACTGACCGATGAAGGAGCCAATGAAGGACGGCCGATCTGGAATTTGGACGAGCTGCGGAAAAAGACGGCAGGCCCCGAGGAAGACCCGGTTCGCTACAGCTACTACCGCTTTTTGCTGCACATGGCAGATGCCGGCTTGCGAATCGAGCCCTTCGAGACAAGCCAGGAGTATTTGCGACGCCTGCGCCGAGAGTGGCCTCATCCGGACGCGCTCGAATTGGCTGGACGCATCACGCGGTACTATGAGCAGTACCGGTATTTGGAAAAGCCGCTGTCTTCGGAGGAGCTGGCCGACCTGCGGGATTGTGTGGAAACGATACAAAAGACTATGGAATAGGAAAGAGGGTGCCCGACTGGGACACCCTCTCTTTCATGCGTCTTCGCACCGTAGTATACCGGACTAATCGCCAAATGAAGCAAGGAATACGCCTCTCTTCCTCACGCGGGGTTTTCCTTTTCCCCGCCAAACCGGAAGTGACATCTAGGCGGCTTCTTCTGCCTCTCCATCCGATTTTTCCTTCGCTTTGTTCAAAATGACAATTCCCACGATAACAAGGACGAGCGCAACAACCTTGATCAGGCTCAGGCTTTCCTGAAAAGCGAACACCCCGATCAAAGCAGTCAAAGCCGTTCCTACTCCTGACCAGGTTGCATAGGCCGTGGAGAGCGGAATCGTCTTGAGGGCAAAGCTCAGACACGTAAACGAGGCCAAAAAACCGATGGCCACACCGATGGAGGGCCAGAGAACCGTAAAGCCTTCCGATATTTTCAGCATCGTAGAGCCGAACGTCTCCAGCGCTATCGCCAAGCTTAAATAGATCACACCTGTCACAACCGATAACCTCCCACTTATTTCGCAAGATTCAGCAGGACAATGCCAATGATCAGGATGGCAATGCCTGCGATCGCTTGCTTGTTTACTTTTTCTCTAAACAGGTACACGCCCACAAGCACGGTCAGAATCGTCCCGACGCCGCTCCAGGTCGCATACGAAAGCCCCAGCGGAAGTGCTTTCAGCGCCAGGGACAATGCATAGAAGGCCGCTCCGTAACCGATCACCACGCCGACACTCGGCAAAAAGCGCGAAAAACCGTTGGACAGCTTTAACATGGTAGAAGCGAATACCTCCAGGACAATCGCTGCCCCCAGAAATACATAGGCCATGATTCTTTTCCCCTCTCATTTGTGTACGTGCAATTCCAGGCCAGCTCCGCTCAATCCGATTCTCCCTTGGTGAGCTGGATTAATCTCGCGATGACTTTCGCTTTCATCTCGTCATTTACAGGATTGAACTGGAACATGTCGTTATACCACAGTCCATCCGCGACGAGGTAGATGATATTGGCTAACACAGGGTCGATCTGGTCTTCTCCGGTCTTGGCGTAGAACTGCAAAAAACAGTCCTCCAAAGGACGGAGCAGCTCTCGGTTCTCCATCACTCCACTGAACAATGCCGAATACAGCTCATTATTTTTTGACTTGTCGTCGCCCGTCAGCTTCAAGTACGTCCGAGTCCATCTTCCGCGAGGGTCATCGTCTTCATCGTAAATGGCTTGGAATTGCTTTTCGACTTGTTCCTTGGCATAGATGACGATGGCTTCGATCAAGGCTTCTTTGGTTGAGAAGTGATACAAAAGGCCTCCCTTGCTTACCTGGGCCTCCTTGGCAACGGCATCCAAAGTGAGCTGGGCTGCTCCTTCGGAAAGAATGACGCGAGTCGCGGCCTCGATTATGTCAACGCGTTTAGATGAACGCATATGTCATGCCCCCCTGTTTTGTCCACATCATTAGTGTACCGTCTGGACGGTTTAGTTTTCAACGTTTTTTTATCTATTCCACCTATCACCCTATCAAGACTGACTGGCTCAAGTGTTGTTCGAGGTCGAGGACTCGCTCACGTGTTGCTTATGTCCCGGACTTGTTCCCGTGTTGCTCAGGGCCTGGGCTCGCTCAAGTGTTGTTCATGCCCTGGGCTCGTTCGCATGCTGCTCATCTCCCGCCGCAGCTTCGCAAGGCTTCCGTTGACAGCCCCCCTTCCCGTGAATAATGTCTGTCTTCGCTTTTGCCATTTTTAAAAATGAATGAACCAAATGGTTAATGGAAGAGGAGAGGAAATCATGCAGGGCTTGCAGCAGTGGCTTGGCAAGCGGGTGACAATCTCTTACCTTCCCGCAAAAGCGCTTTTTCTCAGCCTGCACGTCCTCGCCAATCCCGACCACCACACCTCCCGTATCGGCCGGGTGCGCGAAAGCAGCCGTGGTTTCAAGCTGCGATGAAAAGGCCGCAAATGAGCCGTATAGCCTTGCCTTTGCCTTTACTTTGCCCTCCGTTTTTTTCAGACAAAACAGCCACCAGAGTCGGTGGCTGTTTGCTTTGTTTTCTTTCATTTGCTCGGGCTTTTTTCTGGCATAGCAGCTACCGGAATTCCTTCCGAAACAAAACGCGATCCTGTCCCTTGCCGTCATGGCTCACAAATACGGGCACGCCATCCACCTCGCCGTTCCCTTTTTCTATCTAAAATCCCATGCGCTCCTGATGGAATGCGGCGATCCTCGCGGGGTGTGGGGAAGAAGCTTTCTCCCGATCCGCCCCGAGCTCTTGCAGGCAATCCGCAAGAAGCAGCTCTCGGTCTTTACCTGTCACTTGCCCATGGACACCAGCCGGCCCATCAGTACTGGCGGTGCGATCATGGAAGCGTTGGAAGCCCAAACTATGCAGCCTTTCTGGCGGGAAGGAAACGGGCATGTCGGCATGATTTGCCGGGTAAAAGAGACGGATACCCCGTGTTTAATCGATCGTTTAACATCGATTTTCGCCATCTCCTGCGTTGACTTTGAGGGAAACAGCGAGAGAAGATTCAGTGCATTGCCATCGTTCCCGGCTGCGGGGATGTGGTCGACCGAATGCGTGAAGCGGAAGCGCTGGGCGCCGATGAGAAATCTGATGTGAAGCTTATTTCTCAGACACGGTGGTGGCTGTAGAGACTGGGCGGTTTTCCACGGGAATGGACGGCGGATCGAATCGTATAATGCAGCCCATTTACGTAAGATACTTGTTTGGCGATGATCACGGTATGGCTCCTTCCTGACACAGGTTGCCACATATTACCACTGCGGACGAGAACAAAAAAAGATAGCTCATTTCTTAGCCAAGAAGCAGAGCTATCCTGCCTATGTTTTTGTATGTAAGGAAGCTTTCTTTCGATTGTGCGAATCACCCGCCTTGCCGTGTGCGTCCGACCGGCAGCCTCTCCTTGGGCGTGGCCGTTTTTTCCAGCGGAAACCGCTTTTTCTCGGTCCGCTCGATCTGGGTGATCTGCGATTCGTGCACGATGATGTTCAGCGTCCCGTACTCCAGCCCCTCAAGAGCTTGCAAAATCATCTCCAGACGGGTGTCAACGGATTTTCCATGTCCTTTGTTCGACATACGTTCCACTCCTGTTTATGCCCGATTTGATTTGCTTTCTCGATTGCATGGTCGCGGGTTATCCGGACCTGGCGCGATTAAAGAAATGAATAATCTGCATTATTCATATCATATAAGTCGGATTTAAAGGCCAAAAAAGTACTACAACACCTTTTCCATCATCGTACACGAGCGTCTGCAAAAGACAATCGGAAGCTTTTTGGCTTTCGCCTGGCTCTTTACGTGACAAGACAGATTGTGATTGACGAAATCCGTAAACACTACGATCATTTTCGTATCAGCGGGGATGTTCACTTTGTACTGGGAATGTTTGCGTCCCGTGACGTGATAAATTTGCCGGTAACCGCGTCCGTGGAGCACATCGGTGATATTGCCCAAGCGGTCTCCGCCAATGACCAAAACTGCTGACATCGCTTCTCCCTCCAGACCTTTTCCTTTTTTCAATACCGTACAATCCGTTCGTGATTTCTGTTCGCTTGCTGTTCTCGTGTATTCCTGATCGTCAAAAGACAAGCAGAGCCCCTTGGTTGCGGGGAAACCTCCAGTTGTCCAGTCGGTTTCGCAGTGTTCGCGCGTAATCCCAAGTATTTTTATAGGTTTTTACATCATTATAAAAAGTTCGTTGTTGCCTGTCAACGGCTGTTTGTGGTGTGAACTGTTTCCGCTGGTAATTAATTGCAATTCATCGTTGTTTCGTGCTTTTAAAAATGGTGGGTGTTCGCGCGATAGTGGAGGAGATGAAACAGGGAGAAAACACTTCAGGTTCGGTGGGACACTTGCTGGGGGGCTGTACTGGCCGGCCCCATTTCAAAAGCGGAAGCCGCGTCCAAAAGCAGTATTTTCAAAGATGCGATTCAGAGTTGGACGCTAAGGGCAGCTTCCGCTTTTGGAATGGAGCCTGGGCGGTGTCCCAAAGACCTTCGCTGTTTTCTCCCTGTTTCATCTCTACAGCTTTTCGTTTTTACCGGTATTTTTAGAAGGAGAATCAAGGAAGACGCAAAAAAGAAAGACCTTCTTATTGGGAAGGCCTTTCCTTGCTTCTTGTTTCTTTAGACTTTTATTCATCTGCTTGTGGAAACAAAGCTTCGTTCCGATATCGCAACGGGTCGGTCACGCCAATCGTTTTTGCTTTGTTTATCTAACTGAGACAAAACAGCATTCCTTAAAAAGCCCGTCCGTATTGCTTTGGAGGCACGAGTTCGCCGTTTAGCTGCTTGATCGCGTGCAGCGCCCAGTACGGGTCGCGGAGCATAGCGCGGCCGACGGCGACCAGATCGGCGTCACCGTTGCCCAGCGTCGCTGCGGCAAGATGGGGGTCGTCGAGGATGCCTACGGCGATGACCGGGACGTCAAGCGCTTCCTTGATCGCACGGGCCATCGGGACCTGGTAGCCGGGATGGATGCCGGGGCGGCCACCCGAACCGATCGGGCCTTCTCCGCCGCTGGTGATGTGGAAGATGTCCACGCCCGCCTCCCGGTAACGCCGGCAAAGCTCGGTGCTGTATTCCAATCCGTAGCCGCCGTCGATATACTCGACTGCCGATATCCGCATGATCAGCGGCATTTCCGGCGGCAGCACGCTTTTGACAGCCTGTATGACTTCGATGCCGAACAGCGCGGGGTCCTGGCCGTACTCGTCGCTCCGCTTGTTGGTAGCCGGGGAGTGGAACTGGTGGATCAAATAGCCGTGCGCCCCGTGCAGCTCGATGGTGTCTACGCCAGCTTCGACAGCCCGCCGCGCTGCATCGCGGAACAGCCCGACCATTTCCTTCACCTCGTCCGTGGTGAGGGCACGCGGCGTCTTGAACTGATCGCTAAATGCGATAGGCGACGGTGCGACAGGCACTTCCGCATCCTGCGCCTTGCGTCCAGCATGAGCGATCTGGATGCCGATCTTCGTTCCGTATTTCTGCACTTCGGAGATGATTCTTGCGAAGGCGGGAACTTGCTCGTCAGACCACAGGCCGAGATCGTAATCGGTAATCCGCCCGTCCGGGTCCACATCGGTCATTTCCATGATGATCAGTCCGGTACCGCCGACAGCCCGGGATACGTAGTGGACGAAATGCCAATCGTTCGGCGCGCCGTCCTTGGCCTCTACGGAATACTGGCACATCGGGGGCATGACGATACGGTTTTTGAGCGACAACCCTTTGTACTGAAATGGGGAATCCAGCTTGATCATAGCCATACTGTTAGCTCCAGCTCCTTCCTTTTCTTTCGGTACGTTTATCATCTCAAAAGCGCCCCCGATTGGCAAAGCTTCTTGACACTTTCGTTGCAGTTTTGACAGGAGGAGACACCCGATACAACTGGTGCGGCCTTCCGCCATTCTCTGATGGCCCGCCATTTTCCTCCAATCAAGAAAAACAAAAGCCCACAAGCCGAAGCGTTCCGACTTGCGGGCAGTCCAGTGCTCCTCATTCATACAGATCTTCTGTAATGAGAACAACCTCGCCGAGGTGGCCTGGATTGTCAGGAGAGTCGCTTTTCATCTCAAGCAGATAAAAGCCGTCCACATATGTAAAGGAAGCGGAGACGGCGTCCTTTTTTGCCGGCACGCCTGCCGAATTGACCGTCAGCCCCAACGCTCCCATCACCTTCATGATATCATCCGGATATTTGTAAGGCGCTCCCTTCTCTATCGACAGCTTAATCCGCACGGCTTTCCCGTCCATAAATATGACGCTGATCGTCCCGATTCCAACCGTATAATCATTTTGTCTGTACGGCATCTGCTTTTCTGTGGACGTCAGTATCCTTTCGCCATTCTCGGATTGAATCGGTGTCCCCAGTACTGCGGAAACCTCTTCTTCCGTCTTGCCCGCAATTAATGTAATATCAAATAGTCCCGTTGCTGCATTTTCAATTTGACCAGGTTCGCTGCCGGCTGCGGCAGCCCCCGTGCCCTGCTCTGGATTGGCACCCGGCTTAGCAGTATCCGGTACGGGTGTTTCCTTTGCTTCCTGCTGTCCCTGGACGGATGCGGTCCTTTGATCAAACACATCCTGAGGCTGCGTCTTCTCTGTGGTACAGCCCGTTAGAATTGCGATAGCCACTATTAGGTATGCAATCTGTTTCATGACAACCCCCTTCCGCCTCCCCTTCATTATACGCCATCCGAGCTGAATTCACTATTTTCTGTAAATAAATATCATAGACAAACATAAAGAAAGCTTCCATTGAAGCTCTTCGAAGAAGCAGATTCTTCGTTGCAGGAAGCGAAAAAACCCCCTTGGGCAACCTGTATGGCCGCCTTTCGGGGGTCGTCAAAAACTTTTCCTATTTCCTTTATTCCGGCATGGAACCGATATAGTTGGACTGCGGGCGGATAATCCGGTTGTTGCTCGCCTGCTCCAGGACGTGAGCGCTCCAGCCTACCACACGGCTCACGGCGAAGGTCGGCGTGAACAGGAAGTCATCCAGGCCCACGGCACGCATCACTGCTGCGGCAAAAAACTCTACGTTGGTATGCAGCTTGCGGCCCGGTTTATATTCGTCCAAAAGCTTCAAGCCGACTTGTTCCACGTGGGTCGCCAGGTCAAACCACGGATCGTCGGCAGAGAGCTGGGAAGCTACCACGCGAAGCGCTGTCGCCCGTGGATCGATTGTCTTGTAAACGCGATGGCCAAAGCCCATCAAACGCTCGCCGTTTTCCAGCTTGGCGCGGAGCCAAGGCTCTGCGTTTTCCTTCGTGCCGATGGCTTCGATCATTTCCGTTACTTCAGAAGGAGCGCCGCCATGCAGCGGTCCTTTCAATGCGCCGATTGCCGCTGTGATCGAAGAGATCAGGTCTGATTGAGTCGAGGCGACGACTCGTCCGGAGAATGTCGATGCGTTCATGCCATGCTCCTGGGTGAGGATCAGGTAGGCATCCAGGGCCCGGACATGCGCCGGACTCGGCTCCTGACCTTTCAGCATATACAGGTAGTTGGCTGTATGATTCAGGTCCTGGCGGGGATTGAGCGGTTCGCGTCCAGCCAGGCGGGCAAAGCGGTGAGCGACGATTGTCGGCATTTTCGCGGTCAGAGAAATCACCTGATCGAGGCTTGGCGGCCATGCGTGATCGGGAGCAGCCAGCGCAGAGACGCCGGTCCTCAGCACACTCATCATATCGACATCCGCAGGTATCAGATCGAGAATGCCTTTTACATGTGCAGGCAGTTCCCGGTTGGCCCTCATTTTGTCTTGCAGCTCGGCAAGCTCCTGTGCGCTCGGCAGGTGCCCGTACCAGAGCAGGTGAGCGACTTCCTCAAAGGTGTGATGAATCGCCAGATCCCGCGCCCAGTGGCCGCGGTAAACCAGGAGTCCGTTTTGGCCATCCACCAGACTTAAATCCGTTTCGGCTACGGCAATCCCGTCTAAACCGATTGCTAACGTATGTGTTGTCATGATCACCACTCCTTTTTTCTCCGTATCTTTCCCTTAAGTATATCGATTAAAAAACACAAAGGGAAATAGAAGAAATCAGGGGTTTTGATCACTTTCTGCAATCAATTGGCAGGCGTCGCCGGCTTTGTCCTTCGACGCCCATACGTCATGAAGCGCCAGACGGTTTCCATCGGACCTCGTTCGAAATATCTCATCCAGATCGTGCTTGCGACCAACTGAAAGACATAGATGCCGATAGCCAGGTACAGCCACTGAACAAGCGGCATCGGCTGGATGTGGAAGAAATGAATGATCGTCATCACGAGAAATGTCTGCCCGAGATAGTTGCTCAACGCCATTTGACCTGCGTATCCAAAAGGTCGCAGCACGCGCTGGATCCTTTCTTTCGTCAACAGAACAAACAGGCCCGCAATAAAAAACAAGGCAGTCGGCAGGGTTCCCAGATTGACCATAATTTCACGGGCAGCGTCCATCGTTTCTCCCGGATGTACATAAGTCCAAATCATGGCGCATTCTACTGGAATGCTTAGCACCAGTGCGGTCAGACAGACGCTTTTCAAAAGCTTAACGTGCGTAGCCACAGCACTGATCAGGCCTCGTTTCCCTGCATACAAGCCCAGCAGGAACATCGTGAAAATGGCGAGAATGTCGCTGCCAATAGCGCTTGCCCAGGTGTTTATTTCCACGCCCGACAGCGTTTGCCAAAGCACGATCGCCTTTGCCGCCGTGTACAGAAGCCCTGTGCCTCCCGCCCAAGCCAGGATGGTTGATGTCTTTCTCCGATAAAACGGTATCAACAAAAATCCGATGACAGCATAAACGGTCAGAATGTCCCCAAACCAAATCACCATATGCACAATACCAATCAAAAGCAGGGCCAGCAGCCTCCGGGTAAAGCGCCAATACACTTTGTCCCTCCGCTGCTCAGCACGAGACATGAAAATAAAAAATCCCAGGCCGAACAGGAATGAAAAAATACTATAGAACTTGGTCTGAATCATTACATCGTACAGCAGTCTCAAAAGCGCATTAATCCCCGTCTCTTCCGGCATCGGCATCTCTTCCGTATAAATAAGAAAAGAGGGCATATTTACGATCAAAATGCCAAACAGAGCAATCCCCCTGACGATGTCGATGGAAAAGATCCGATCTCTTTTAGCGATGGGTTCCGCCCCCATTGGTTTCAACCCCTTTGTTTAATCACACTAAACAAAAAGGAGTATACTAAAAGAAAAGAAAGCTGTTCCAGCGATATTCCTTACAGTTTGCTTACAGCTTTGTAATCTCTGTTCGTTTTTCTCTACCGGGGCACGCTAATGCACAGTCTCCATCGGTGAGTACAAGGCTTCCAAAATATCGACAAAGTGCTGTGCGGCCTCGCTCAAGCCTGTTTTCGGAACGAGCAGGTAGGAAGCCGCACTGGGAACAGTCAGCCCGGGAGTAGGCAGCTCGATAAAGCGGTTCTCAAACAGCTCCCGGCTGATCGCTGAGCGCGGCAAAAAGGAAACCCCGAGACCTTCTTCAATAAACCATTTGGTAATATCGACCTGGGAAACGGCCATGGTCCGAAGCGACAAGCCCCGCTGTCTGAGCAGCAAAAGCAGATCGTCCCAGTAGCCGGGGTGATTGTGGGTCAACAGCCGCTTCGTTTGCAGCTCCTGCTCCCAGTCAGGCAGCGGTGCCTCCATGTCTCCACCGTAATGCGGCACGGCAAATACGACCGGGTCTTCGTACAGTTTGTAGGCGGAAAGCTGCAGCTCACCCGGAATCATTCGCGTCAATCCGATATCAGCCTGTCCACTCTGAACGAATGGCCCAATCTCGACGGAATCAGCCAGCTTGATCGACAAGTCCACATCCGGATAAAGCTTGGTGTAGCGATGAATCAAATGGGACAACCGGGTTCGGGCAATGATCGGCGAGACAGCCAATTGAAGCTTCTCGCGGTAGCCCTGCCGCCACGCCATCAGATCTTCCAATCCGTGATGCCACTGCTCCAATAGTCCTCTTGCGTGCGGCAGGTAGCGCTTGCCTGCGGGCGTCAAGCGGACCCGCTTTCCGACGCGTTCAAACAGCTTCAACCCCAGTTCGGTCTCGAGAATGCGAATATGTTGGCTGACTGTTGGCTGCGCGATAAACAACGCCTCCGCGGTCTGATGGAAATTCTCTGTGGTTGCAGCCATCACAAACGTCTGCAAAACGCGAAAATCCAAAGGTCCCCCTCCTTTATCCTTGCAGGCTTGACCCTTGTATATATGATCGGGTCGTACCGGGTTCTCACCATTCTATTCTATATCGCAAAGAAAAACGTCCCCATGCTGCTGCCAATATTGCGAAGCACCTGCTACTTGCTTTAGGCTCGGCACTTCTTATTTTGCCATGCAGACAGGCGTACAGGAAGGGAAGACTCTTTTTTTGCGCAAGCCATCGCCACATTTGTCACAGGCAGTGTCCACCGACCGGAAATATCCGGGACTTTTGCCGTCTTGTCAGCCGTTCTCTTGTCTACCATTATCACGAAACACGACAGGAAATCCAGCCAACGGACAGGATACCCCCCCTTTTCTCCTGGTTCCATCTTCCTCTTTTTTAAACATATTACCAATTTTCGACATCTTTGCCCTCTTTATGTGGTACAATACGAAATCGGGGCGAGAAACGTCTTTTTTTGCCCCTACAGAGAGAAAATATTTGAGGAGGAAGAAAATGGAGACCACCACAAACGTGACCCCGCCTCGCAAAAGCTCGAAAAAGGCGCTGCTGATCGCCGGTGCAGTCGGGGTTGCGATTCTAGGCGGATTGGGTACTGCGTACGCCAAGCTGGACCTGTTCAAAAGTGCCAAAACGATTTATTTAGAGGCAGAGGCCAACAATGTCAAGCAACTGGCAGACGATGCCTCCCAGTCCTTTGGAGAATACGAAAAATATATGAAGCCTTACCTGGAGAAGCCTGTTCACTCCACGATGGAACTGAGCCAATTCAACATTGACGCAGATATTCCGGACCCGCAGGCTCAAAAGGTTTTGGACCTGTTGAAGAGCGCCAAGCTTGTCGTTGAAGCGAATGCGGATGAACAAAAGCGGCAGCAGTCCGGCAACTTTGAAATCCATCTCAAAGACAACAAGCTGATCAACATGGAGTATTTTGTCGACGATACGAAGATGGGCTTCCGTTTCCCTGACTTCTACCCCAAGTACGGCTATGTTGATTTGAAAGACCGCGATGTGATCAAGGAAAAGCTCGGCGAAGAGCTGCCGAAGCGCCTGGTTACCAACAAAGATATGTATGAAGCGATCAAATTCAGCCGCGAAGAGGTATCCAGCATTTTCGCTCCGTATGCGCTGATGTACGCTGAAAGCTTGAAAGACTCCCAGATCGCGATGAACAAAAACGCCTCTTTCTCCGAGGAAGGCTACAAGACAGACGCACGCGAAATCACTGTCACCTTCAACGCCGAGGAAGCGAAAGCGCTGTTTACGAAAATGGCCGAAAAGGCAAAAGCGGATGAAAAGCTGTTCGACCTGATCTACAACCGCTACCACAACGTATCAACACTGCTCATCGACAGCGGATACCCTGACGTACAGGAGCTTTCCAAGGATGAGTTCAAGAAGGAATACGAAAAAGCTTTCGACGATGCACTGAAGGATCTGAAAGATACAAAAAACTCCAAAGAACAGCTGAAAATGATCGTTCTCGTAGATGGAGACCATCAGATTCTTTCCCGCAAGCTGGTATTTGTCGAAGAGAACCAAAAAGAACAAAACATCTGGTCCAGCGTAGGCTTCAAAAACGGAGCAGATACGTACCAACGCTACTCCCTGTTCGTTGAGGATGGCGGCGAAAAAGGCGAAATGACCCTCAGCTACAAAGCAAACAAACAAGGCGACAAAACAACAGGAACGGTAGCTTTCCTGTTTGACGCCCAGCCGGACGTATTGCTCGACTTGACAACCAAATTCGAGACAACGAAGCAAGCCGACAAGGAAAACGGCACGTACGACTTCACGCTGAAAGCCAAGTCCGATTCTGATCCGGAGACGATCTCCCTGACCGGCCAAGTGACATCAGCCGTAACCAAAACAGAAAACGGACGCGATACTGACGGCACGTTCAAGGTGAACTTTGAACAATCCACTCCTGACATGCCAAAGAGCTTGAGCATGAACCTCAAGTTCAAGGAAGAATTCGGCAAGGCAATTACCATGCCGAGCTTGAGCGCTGACAATGCGGTCAACGTCGCGACTGTGACAGAAGAAGAAATGATGCAGATTCAGCAGGAAGTAGGCACTGCTGCCCAACAGTTTATGATGAAAAACATGGAGCTGTTCCAAGAGTTCATGCCTCCTATGCAATAAACCCGGGCTTTCGTTCGGATGATTCGACAAAAAACCTCTTTCTTTTGAAGAAAGAGGTTTTTTTGTCGATAAAAAAATGGCAAAACCTTGCAATGAATATAAAAAATTACTTTTCCTTTGAAGGAATACAGTTTCTCCAGACGAATAATTACCAATATTTAGAATTCTATCAAATGACAGGAGGAGAATGTGTGAAAAAACAAGCGAAATCGTTCATTCCCTTATCCCTCTCCGCAGCCTTATTGTTCAGCGTTGCTCCCGGCGGTGTCTACGCTTCCGAGGATCTGAGCAAACGGGAGCTGTCAAAGCTGAACAGCGTCACCAATGCAGTAGTGGAGCAGGGAGCAGCAACAGCCAAAATCTCTCCCCGCCTGAACACAACATCGCGGAAAGAGGTAAGCGTCATCGTCCAGCTGCAAGGAGAACCTGCCGCGAGCGAAGCGTCCTACAAACGCGGTTCGCGCTCTTCTGCCACGCGCTCGGCTGAATCGCGTGTCTCCCGCGAACAAACCTCCTTCTTGAAGGAAGCGCGCAAGAAAAATATCGATCTACATGTAGAACGCACTTTTTCACATGTCTTCAACGGGATGGAAATGACGCTGCCTGCCAACGAAATCGAGAGTCTGGCCAGCCTGCCGCAGGTAAAAGCGGTTTATGAAAACACGATCTACACCATCCCCGATGTCGAGCTTGACGCGATGAATGGCCGCGAATTCAAGTACGATATCGCTCCCCTCAAGCAGATTGGCGTCCTGGATATGTGGGATGCAGGTCTCACCGGAAAAGGGTTGAAGGTCGGTGTCATCGATACAGGTGTCGACTATCTGCATCCTGACCTGAAGGATGCCTACAAAGGCGGCTACGACTCCTACGACAATGACAAGGACCCGTATGAAGAGGCGCCCATCTCGCCCGATGACGATGCAAAAGGCGAAGGTGGCTACGAGGGCTCCTCGCACGGTACGCACGTCTCCGGGACGATTGTGGGCCGCGCCAAGAACAAAACGTCCGATGTGCAGGTAAAGGGGATCGCCTATGAGGCCGATCTCTACGTGTACCGGGTACTCGGACGAAAAGGCGGCAGCTCCGCACAGGTGATCGACGGTATCGAAAAAGCGGTGAGAGACGGCATGGACGTAATCAACCTGTCACTCGGGGCAGACATCGAAAAGAATGCCGACTCCCCCGACTCGATTGCGGTCAACAACGCGATGCGCGCAGGCGTCATCACTGTAGTCGCCAACGGCAATGCCGCCTCCGACGAGCCGGGCAGATTTTACTACACGGCTGGCTCCCCGGCAGGAGCGAAGCTGCCGATCTCTGTCGCGGCAGTGAATTCTCCAAGCGTTCTGTACGACGCTTCCGCCAGCTCATCTCTCGGCCAAGACTACCAATTCCACGTCATGGCCTGGCAGATCAGGGAAGACAATTTCAGCGAGCTGATCGGCACAAATCCGCTCCCTGTCGTGTACGCCAACCTGGGCTCGGTTCAAGATTTTGAGAAGGTAGACGTAGCTGGCAAGGTCGCTCTCGTGTCCCGCGGCACCCTCGCCTTCACTGACAAAATCATCAACGCGAAAAAGGCTGGCGCTGTAGCGGTAATCGTCTTTAATGGAAACGACAAAGACGGCGATGGACAGGCAGACCTCAATCTCCCGCCGGAAGATCGCGGCGGTTATGTGGACACCATACTGGGCGACCAGATGGATGCTATCCCTACCTTTGACATGAAGGGAACGGAAGGACGGGCTCTCGCCTTGCAGCTCCTGAACAATCCGTCCAGTCCTGTCACCCTTACCTTCTCCAGCGACTATCCGACCACCAGTGACAATGGAGACAAGGTAGCCAGCTTCAGCTCCCGCGGTCCCGTGCTTGGCGACAATTACTCGATCAAGCCGGATGTAGGCGCCCCAGGGGTTTCCATTCTGTCCGCTTATCCGGCATGGTCCAAGCTGATCGACGGTGCCAGCTACGAGAAGGCATACGCTCGCTCCAACGGAACCAGCATGGCGACCCCGCACGTTGCCGGCCTTGCTCTCCTGTTGAAGGAGGCCCATCCGGAATGGACTCCCTTTGACGTAAAAGCCGCTCTGTCCAATACGGCAAAGCCGCTGTATGAGGAAGAGGATGTTCTCTACGACGTTTACTCCCAGGGAGCAGGCCGCGTCGATGGATTTGCGGCGATGAAAACTCCTGCCCTGCTGCAGACAGTAGAGCAGCTCACCATCTTAAACGAAGATTTTGAAGCGGAGACGATCGAATACAACGGCTCCAACTACAGCTTCGGTCTGCTGAAAGCAGGCAGCAAGCCTGTTTCGCAAACGCTGCAAGTCAAGAACACGTCCGATAAAGAAGTGAGCTACAGAGCCGAGGTCAACATGCACAGCTCGGTAACCACCGATCCTTATCGTCCAAAGGATACACCGGACCCGAACAACATCGATGTCAAGCTGTCGACCAAGAATATCACCGTAGACGGCGGCGAGATTGAAACCTTTACCCTGACTGTAGAGCCGCAGGAGGATGCGGAGGAAGGCGTGTACGAAGGTGAAGTTGTCCTGCGCAGCTCCGATCGCAGCATTCCCAAGCTCCATCTTCCGTTCGTCATCCACGTGGGCGACAAGCCGGAGGATACCCACTTTGGCCTCGACAATATGAAGCTGTCCAGCGCCATCCTGTCTCCGGACGGTGACGGCGAAAACGATACGATCACTGTAGAAGCATTGCTCCAGGCTGAAGGCGTCAATGTGATCGAGCTGGAAGCCTGGAGCATGGATGACACGTACATCGGTACGATGGCTGCTCTGTTTAACGATTACAAACCATTTGCTCCCGGCCCGATCACCTTCTCCAACATCGACGGCACGTACGTGAACGGTTCTCTCATACCGAAGAAGCTGGATCCAGGCGTCTACAAGCTGCGCCTGGTGGCACAAGTAGTCGACCCTGATCTGCCGAGAGGCGAACAGGTCGTCGAAACGTATGAGATCTGGAAGTCGTTCAAGCTGGAAATCAACGAAACGGAAAAAGGCAAGCGGACAACGGAGAAGAACGACGATAGCCTGAAGCAAGCGGCTGAGGAATTTGAAGGCAATGTCGTCAATACTGACAAAGTAGGCGAGGCTGTTCTGGAACTGCCGGAAGACTCTGATGCAGTGACCTATGCCGTCACCGAAAGCTCCCATCCCGAGCTGATCGACAATGCGGGCGTACTGCTTGCACTGCCGGAAGAAGGCAATGAAACCGTCACACTCTGGGTTACGATTGCATCCAAAGACAACCCGGATCAAACTGAAAAAGTGAAAGTAAAAGTGAAGCTGGAAGCTGGAGAAGAATCGCGATAACACCGCAAGAAGGGCTGTCCCCGAAAAGTAGGAACCTACTGGACGGGGCAGCCCTTCTCTATTGTTTCATCCGTTTATTCCCTGCTGCCCATGGAGGGTTGGAGATCTTCACCCTCCACGATAATCGCCATCATTTCCCTCTACGCAAGTTTCCCCAAAGCAGTGAGAATCTCATCTTCAATCGCATATAAACGTGAGTCTGGTCCCCCTGCTGCGGGAGGATGGGAGGATTCCCAGGCTATCGTGCGGGCAAAAGCTTCTGCGCGTGAAACTTTTTCGGAAAAACCGAGCAGACGGCGAATCTTCCCCGTATCGATCTCGATGTGTTGGCTGGTCTCTATCCCCAGTTGCATGGAGGGGGGCAGCATGTCGGGAGCTGCCGTTACGATACTCCCCTGCCAGCCAACTTGTGCCGCGATGCCCATGATCCAGTCACGCAGCGAGTAGCTGTCCGACTCCCCGACGTTGAAGATTTCCCCCTTTGCCCGTTCGTCCTCCGCTGCCAAAACGATGGCTGCCGCCACATCCTCCACGTATCCGCGGGTCCAGCGCCAATCGTCCAGCCCCTCTTCCAGCAGGATGTACCGTCTGCCGTCCATCATCGGCTTCAGATACGGATACATGCGGTTTTGATAGTCTCCGGGGCCGTATACCATCGGCAGGCGGAGTACCGTTCCCGGCAGGCTGGGGCTGCTCATGACGACCCTTTCTACGAGCACCTTGTCGTAATCCTGTCTGTCGTCTCTCATGCCGCGGAACGGATACCGCTTCTCGCCCAGCGGCGACTCCTCCGTCAGCAGCCCGCGCTCGACAGGGCCTTCCTCGATCCGGTTCAATATCTGAAACGCCCTGTATACATCACAGCTGCTGATCGCTACGACACGATCGGCAATTCCGTCGAAAACAGTCATCATACTCGTCGCATCGGACTCGGTATAAGGAAACATGTCAATCACGACATCTGCCTGATACTCGGCAAACTGCTGGCGATAGCTTTGCAGCTGCACTCGGTCCCCGATGATTCGTCTGACCTCATCAGGAAATCCACCATCTGCTTTCAACTCGCCGCGGTTGAACACCGCTACTTCGTGACCGGCCGAGACAAGCTGTCTGACCACATGCGGGCCGATAAAACGAGTCCCTCCCAACACCAGGACTTTCATCTCCCATCTCTCCCCCGCGCTACAGTTTTTCGATTACCTTGTCGACAATTCCGTACGCTCTTGCTTCCTCTGCGGTCATGAAATAATCGCGGTCGGCATCCCGCTCCACTTTTTCAACCGGCTGTCCGGTCCGCTTTGCGATAATCTCAAACAGCAAGCGGCGATGGTTCAGGATCCGATCTGCCTGGATTTTGATGTCGCTTGCCTGTCCCTGGCTCCCGCCCCACGGCTGATGGATCATGATCTCCGCATTGGGCAGGGCGTAGCGTTTACCCGGAGCTCCTGCCAGCAGCAGGAAAGAGCCCATCGAGGCGGCAGACCCGATGCATATCGTAGAAACGGCAGGCTTAATGAATTGCATCGTATCGTAAATGGCCATCCCCGCCGTGATAGAGCCCCCCGGGGAATTGATGTACAGATGAATATCCTTTTCCGGGTCCTCCGCTGTCAGAAACAGCATTTGGGCGACTACCGCATTGGCTACTTGATCGTCGATTGCGCTGCCCAAAAAGATGATCCGGTCTTTTAACAGACGGGAGTAAATATCGTAAGAACGCTCTCCATAGCTGGTTTGCTCCACTACAACCGGTATCAGATTCATGTTCATGCCTCCTGTCTTCTTGTTTACTCATTTCCACACAACGAAGAGTTACGCGGCAGCTCTCCTGCCCAGCATAGCCTGAGGGGCTGCTTGTTTGCGCTCGGCCGCTTCAAAGCCGGACGACACGATGGTGACAGTAGCTGGATTCTCTTTGGGCCCGACTGTCCAACTGGTTACCGTCGCTTCCTGCTCCACTGTTCCACGGCCGCTCTCACGCGTAGGAAAGGGAATGACCGAACGATCCTGCTGCCTGACATCACTTTCCCAAATGACTACTGCTTGCTTTTTCATTACCGGCATCATTTCTCTTCTCCTCCTTGGGCGATTTGGGGATAAACAGCCAGCACAACTTTATACGCTTCCTCTGTCTCGTCATGTGCTTGATATTTCTCGACAAGCTGGCTTACCAACTGCACGTACTCCTGCACAAAAGCGCTGCGCTGTTCCTTTGTTGCCAGCCGGATACTGGTATCGACCGTCGCACTCGGGACCTCCTCCTGCTGATCCGATCTCTCCAGGAGTGTAAGGGCATCCCGCTTGATCCGTTCGGCGGCCGTGATCAGATGGGACAGCGACCCTTGATCCTTGATCCGGTCGACGGTCTCTTTCGGCCAGTTAAGCGTCTCCGACAAAATGTAGGTCCGGGCGATAGCCTGGTACAGCACCTCTACCAGATTTCTCACCTGCCGCGTACCGACCCGGCGTACCAAACCGACCTTTTCCAGCGCCTTGAGATGGTAATTGACCCGTTGGGGGATTTCGTTGATCCCGCGGGCCAGTTCGGCCGCGGAGGCAGGTTCGGTCAATCGACCGAGGATTTCCGCCCGCAGCGGATTGAGCAGAGCCATGGCCTGGTCCGGCGACTCGACGACATACGTTTCCAATACTTGTTGATCCATTATATGCACCTCAGAAAACTTATTGTTCACGTAAAAATATTTTATTACGTTGATCTCCCTTTTGTCAAATGGTGGAAAGGCCTTTTTTTGCAATCCATGTATCAGCCAGTGATAAAGCTGCTCCAGATTTTGTGGGTTGCACCCACTCCCGGAACGGAGTTACAATATGGGGTACCAAGAACCGAGGTTCTTGCCAGCGCCAATCAAAAGGGGGGAAATCACCGATGGAAGATCTGATTCTTCTGTTTTCGCTGGATGATTTCTTCGCCTTGCTCGCCTTGTTCGCGGGCTGCTACACCTCTGTTTCCTACATACAGAACTGGTGTCGTCCGCAGAGATTGCCTAATGGCTGGCGTTCTAGCGATACTTACGAACCTTCTATCAATCGTTGCTTGGTCGAGACGTATCCGACGGCGGCAAGGCAGCCGCAGCGCAGACTGATTCTGCGACGCTTGCGGTATGCAGACAGCGACAACGACGGCTCGGCACTCCTGTTTCCGGCATGATCAGAAAATCTGTCGTAAATAAGGAGGTTGATCAGTATGATCGCCAAGTATATCGGAGAAGCTTTGTTGGCTGTAATTGCACTCCCGCTGTTTGCTTACCAGACAGCAGAAAGCTTGCACGCTCTCGCTGATGTGTTTGCTCAGATGACCGATTACTTTAAATGAACATATTATTGGAAATAGGCAACCAGCCTGGCCGCAGCATTACGGTCAGGCTGGTTTTTCTTCTTGTCCAAATCCCACGTTTTCCCATTCGCAAAATGAGGAATACGTCTTTACTTTACCTCGGCATTCGGATATAATGATTATATAATTTAAAAAGCACGAACTTTTAGGAGGAGCCTGTCACCAGTGGCTTTCTTTTGCCTTTTTTCGCAAAAGAGCCAGTGGTGGCAGGCTCTTTTTGCTTGTTTTCCATTTGCAAACAATTTAGAAAAAGGTGGGGATACTGTATGCTAATCTTCCAACTGGCTGTGATCCTGCTCGCCTCCAAAATTGCCGGAGAAGTGAGCTCCAAGCTCGGACAGCCTTCCGTCCTCGGGAAATTGCTGATTGGGATTATCCTGGGCCCTTCGGTGCTCGGCCTGATCTCAAATACGGAGATTCTGAAAGAGATCAGCCAAATCGGTGTCATCCTCCTGATGTTTATTGCCGGGTTGGAGACCGATATAGACGAATTTAAACGAAGCGGAAAATCCTCCATGAATGTCGGCGTCGTCGGCATCGTCGTTCCGCTCGCTCTCGGATACGCTGCCGGAATGGCCATGGGACTGCCCACACTGGAGTCTGTATTCCTGGGTCTGCTGCTTTCTGCCACCAGTGTGAGCATCTCCGTCCAGGCTTTGAAGGAGCTCGGCAAGCTGAAATCAAAAGAAGGCGCAACCATCCTGGGAGCCGCCGTCATTGACGACGTGCTGGTCATCATCGCACTCGCATTTGTCATGAGCTTTGCGGGCGGTGATGTCAATCTGGGAATGGTCGTACTCAAGAAAGTGGCCTTCTTCGCGGTCGTCATCCTGCTCTCCTGGAAAGTCGTTCCGTGGGTCTTGCGGAAATTTGCTCCGTTGAAAGTGACGGAAGCGGTCGTAACGGCCGCCCTCATTATCTGTTTCCTGTTCGCCTACCTGGCGGAATACACCGGAGTGGCCGCCATTATCGGCGCGTACATCGCCGGCATCGCCATCAGCCTGACCAATTATCGCCATGAAGTAACGGAAAAAGTGGAAACGATCAGTTATTCCATCTTCGTACCGGTCTTCTTCACCTCAATCGGGGTGTCGGCCCAATTCAACGGCATTGTCGATCATCTCTGGCTGATTGTCGGCCTTAGCATTTTGGCCGTCCTGACGAAGTTTATCGGCGGAGCACTCGGCGCAAAGGTGTCCGGATTCGGCTGGCGCAGCTCGTGGGGCATCGGGTCCGCGATGGTGTCTCGCGGTGAGGTCGCCTTGATCATTGCATCGATTGGACTTGAGGCGGGGCTTTTGGCTGACAGCATGTTTGCTGTATTGATCGTCGTCGTCCTTGTGACCACGATCGTGACCCCGCCGATGATGAAGATCTTCTTCTCTGAAAAAGAGACAGGGAAAGAGCAAATTGCCCTGAGAAAAGAAGCGTAGCTGCAAGCAATGCATCTGCCAAGAACCAACTGGCTTCAGCATACAAAGAAACTCTCTGCCCGGGACGAACCGGCAGAGAGTTTTTTCATGGATGCCGCAGCTTTACTTAGTTTCGCGGTGCAAAGTGTGCTTTTTTAAGCGGGGAGAGTATTTTTTTAATTCAAGCCGCTCGGGGTGATTCCGCTTGTTCTTCGTCGTGATGTAGTTCCGGTCTCCTGACTCTGTGCATTGCAGCGTTACCTGTACGCGCATCTACGCTCCTCCTTTTTGGGCTGCATCCCTTGAAAGCCCATTGATGATTCGGCTGTTTCTCACAGCGCTGTTTCCACGACAGTATCTGCTGTCGGGAGCGGATCGGCAATCGCGCTCCAATCTCCGCGGTACTCATCCTCAGTCAGCAAGCACCGATCCAGCTTCTGCTCAATCTCTTCCCTGTTCATCTCCATGCCGATAAACACCAGCTCGGTTTGGCGATCTCCATGGTCGGCATCCCATGTTTTCGCCCACTCCGGATCTTCTGCCAGGATGGCCTCCCGCTCCGCTTCAGGCAGAGCTGCGGCCCAGTACCCGGCGGCGCCGATTTCAATCGAAGTTCCTGCCTGGCTCAGCGTCATGGCCAGGTCATTGCGCGTCGCGATCCAGAAAAAGCCCTTGGCCCGCACCACCTCTTCCGGCCAGTCCTCCAGCCAGCTCGCAAAGCGCTCCGGGTGAAACGGTCTTTTGCGTCGGTAGACAAAGGAAGAGATGCCGTACTCATCCGTTTCCGGCGTATGCTCTCCGTGCTCCAGCCCTTTGATCCAGCCGGCAGAACGGCTTGCTTTTTCAAAGTCAAACAAGCCGGTATTCAGGATATCCCTCGGGTGTACATGCCCCCGGCTGGTCCGGATCAGCTTGGCATCCGGCTGCAATTTGCGCAGGACCGCTTCCAGTTCATCCAGTTGTTCCGGCTCCACCAGGTCGCACTTGTTTAGGATCAGCACATCACAAAACTCGATCTGGCTGATCAAAAGATCCACGACATCGCGGCGATCTTCCTCTGCAGCAGCCTGACCGCGCTCCAGCAGGCTTTCTCCGGAGGAAAAGTCGTGCCAAAAACGGTTGGCGTCTACGACCGTCACCATCGTGTCCAGCCGGCAAACGCGGGACAGGTCGATGCCCATTTCCTCGTCGACATACGTGAAGGTTTGGGCAACTGGCACCGGTTCGCCAATCCCGGTCGATTCGATCAGAATGTAGTCATACTTCCCTTCAGTGGCCAAACGCTCCACCTCTGTCAGCAAATCCTCCCGCAATGTGCAGCAGATGCAGCCATTGGACATCTCCACTACCTTTTCCTCGACCCGGGACAGCCCGCCTCCCTGGGCAATCAGCTCCCCGTCAATATTCACTTCGCTCAAATCATTCACGATGACCGCGACTCGCATCCCTTCCCGATTGTTCAACACGTGGTTGAGCAATGTTGTTTTGCCTGCTCCCAAATACCCGCTCAGTACTGTTACCGGAATCCGATTGTCACTCATGCCTATGTACAACTCCCTGTTTGTGGATTGTGATGCGCAACAAATAAATCGTAACAATTACGATTTAACAATCATCCTACACCCCGCAAACAAAAGTTGTCAAGATAAATCGTATTCATTACGATTTAACAACTGCCTGAATCTATTTGCTCCTCCTCTGCTGGAAACAAAAAAAGCTGTCCCCGTCTGCGATAGACAAGGGACAGCCCTTAACCGTCAGTATTCAATGAAAAAGTGCTCGACAGGAGCTGTTTCCTATCTTCGGCTTTCTTGCAAGCTCACATGTTTATTTTTTTGCGGACCGAACGCTCTGAACCGAAGTCCCGACTCCTTGGCCATCTAATGTTACCTTGTACTGTTTCGGGTTATTGAGCGCTGCTTGATCGATCAAAGGTACAAACTTGGTATACTTCCACGTCAGGGCGCTGTATACGCGGCCATTTTTGGTCGGAATGGTCACAAGGATGTCTTTTACTTTGTCCGAGTTGATATAGCCGATGTTCAGCTTCGGCAGGTATCCGGCATCCAGCTTGCCTACGGAAGCAAAGAAATGCTGGCCCCTTCTTCCTTCGCGAACGACGATGCGCAGATCATCGACCGGCAGGCCAAACGCAGCTCCCTCTTTGTGTCCGACCAGCATGACATGGTCTTTGATGCCGTCACCGTTCACATCGGCATACTTGGTGTCGAGTACAAATGTGATGTCTTTATCCAGAGAGATTCCCGTATTGAGGAACACATCAGGAGACGGAAAGTTGTCTGATTCCCCCGGGCTTACAGTCAGGCCGACAAGCTTCGGCTTCTGGTTTTCCAGCTTCCAAATGCTTGTAGCGTGAGCGATCTGGTCGTTTCCGTGCAGTCCCCACATTCTTTGACGCCCCACGTATTGAATCGACCCGTTCTCGGTCACATAGGGAACCAGCTCAGCCAGCTTGTCGGAAAATCCGTTAGTCGGCTGCGTCACTTTCCCCTGCTTGTTATAAATCCCTCTGCGCAGGTACTCGTCTTTGTTTTCCTTGATATCGATATAGGTCGTCGCTCTCGTCTTGTTGTCCACGACTTTGGCGCGGAATCCGTCAATGAACTGGATCGTGAACAAGATCGACTCCTCCGGCGCAATCCGTACGATCTGAACTGCTGTCTGCTGACTTGCTTGTGCCTGAACGGGTGCTCCCGTCCACGTAGAGGTCAATGTGACTGCTCCCCCCAAAACAACTGTACATAACGCTCGTTGCCATGCTTTCATTTCTTTCTTCCTCCCTTAGTACCCAGGCTTTCCTGCTCTTTTTCTCCTGTTATCATTAGCACAGGTCCAGAGTCATGCCTCTTTTCATGTATGTCCCATCCACTTATCCGCCATATTTCGCAATGGATGGGTTTCATTTCTCTGTAATCATAAACGGTATAACCTCCTAAATTGTTGCAGGCAGGTTTCTCCATGCCCATTCTTTTTTTAAGCGGGTCTGTTTTTTTTACCGGTTTGCAACAAATTCACCTCTCGGGCAAGCTACAATAGAGTGGGAATGAAATCATGCGTCTATTTGAGCACCAACAGAAAGGAACGAAAAGACAGATGAAAAAAATCTGGCTGTATTTGGCTGTCTTGTCTGTCGCGCTGACCGGCGGCGGCTGCGGCTTTACCGATACTCCCAACGAACTGATGCGTGCGCCTGCGGCCGACGTCAACCAGCAGTCGATCAATCAGGCGGTCATGCAGTTTCTCCCCCCCGGCTCACAGCTGACCGTGCCGTTGAACCCGGCAGAGTCTAGTGCTGTCGCCCTTCACGACTTGACAGGCAACGGCTCGCCTGAGGTGATCGCCTTTTACAAGACGGAAAAAACCGACTACGAGATCGGCGTCCTGGTCTTGTCACAGAGTGGCGGAAACTGGAAAAAGACTGCCTCTTTCACCGGGATCGGCCGGGAATTGGACTATGTCGATTACGTTGACATGACCGGCGACGGAATTCCCGAGATGCTGATCGGATGGGGCGGAGGAGACGGCCTGAACAAGGAGCTTTCCGTCTATTCCCTAAAAGAAAATCAGCCCGTGGAACTGCTGAAGCAGCCTTATTCGGTCATGGCGGTAGGAGATCTTGCCGGAAATCAGGAGCAAGAGCTGGCCCTCGTCGTTCACGACAACAACAATCTGGTATCCAAAGCAGAGGTGTACGGCCCAACGGACGGGAAACTGTCCAAATGGACGGAGATCCAACTGGACGGCAATGTAAACGGCTACGAGCAGGCAGTCATCGGCAAGGCGTCCCCGACAAAAAATGGCATTTTCATCGAAGCCGGCCTCGGAGCCCATTCCGCTATGACCGAGCTGTTGATCCTGGAAAATGGCCAATTGCTCCGTCCATTGGCTGGCACCCGGGAAGAAATGGAACTGACTTTTAAACCATACAGCCTATATAGTGAAGATATTAACGATGACGGGATTATAGAAATAGGAATTCATACACAGCCGCCAGGCACGGACGAAATGGCCATGGCGGAAATCCCCTGGATCTCTTCCTACTATCAGTGGGATGGCAAAAGCGGCCTAAAGCATATGGAGGATCATTTCCAAAGCACCAGGCTTGGCATCGATTTTCGCATCCCGGATAAATGGAAGGACAAGTTTACGGTTGAGCGAAATCCCGATTCCAATTCGACCGTGGCCCACATGGTCTACTACGGTCAGAACGGCGAGCAGAAAGCGACCCTCCTCACCTTCCAATCGATCCCTCAGCAGGAGTGGGCGAAAATGGAAAAATCCTCTGAGGGCAAGCAGACGCCGTATCTGGTATTGTCAGAACAGGGCAAGCAAGTGCTCGTGGCGATCCAGCCGCAAAAGCCTGACAATCTGAGCAGTGCCGCTTTGCGCGAATACAACGCCATGCTGCTGACCTCGGACGAAATCAGACAGTTGTTCCGACCGTTGAAAATGCAGCTCTAAGCTCGGCCGGTTCGGTTTTCTAAGGAGACGAGAACATGAAAGTACTGCTGTTAGAAGATGAAAAATCAATCCGCGATTTTGTCCGCATCAATCTCAAGCGCGAGGGATGCGACGTCATCGAGGCCGCCTCTGGCGAAGAGGCGTTGACCATTGCGGACAGCCAACCGAATATCGAGATCGCCATCCTGGACGTCATGCTGCCGGGAATCGACGGATTTGAAGTGTGCGGACAGCTCCGCCGCAAGTTTCCCCGCATGGGAATCATTATGCTGACGGCGAAGAGCCAGGAGCTGGACAAAGTGATGGGGCTGGAGTTTGGCGCAGATGACTACGTCGTCAAACCATTCAGCCCGGCAGAGCTGCTCGCCCGGGTAAAAGCCCTGCACCGCAGGCTTACTGCGCTCGAGGTGCAGGAGGAAGATTCCCGCATTATCGACATTCCTCCTTTCCAACTGCTTCTCGACGAGCGGAAGCTGATCAAGCACAAACAGGAAATCGATTTGACGCCGAAAGAATTTGCCATCATCAAGCTGCTTGCAGAGAACGCCAACAAAGCAATTAGCCGCGACGACATTTTGACCGAAGTGTGGGGACAGTTCTATATCGGCGATCTAAAGGTAGTGGACGTGAACATCCGTCGAATCCGGCAAAAAATCGAAGACGATCCGGCCCATCCCGCATACGTCGAGACGGTCTGGGGCTATGGTTATTTATGGCGAAAGGAAACCGCTGATGAGGGGAATTAGAGCGCGGCTCGTCATTCATTTTGGCCTGATCCTGCTGTTGATCGTCCTCGTCCTTGAGGGGCTGTTCTACTGGGCTGTGCATACCTACTATTTCGGCACGGCCACAGAGACTCTGGTGACGAGATCGACGACCTTCACCAACTTTATCAACAAGTACGCGGACAGCTACCACTTGAGAGACAAAGCCCGCTATATATTGGAAAACGTCTCAAAAGAAGAAACCGCCAAAGTGGAAGTCCTTGATCTGACTGGAAAAGTCATTCTCAACTCTTACGGCTTTCAGACGGCAGAGGTCATCGAAACGCCAGATGTGCTCAATGCCTTGCAAACCGGCATGGGGTTGTATGTCGGCAAGTCTCCGTACACGCGGGAGAGAGTCGTCGCGGTATCCAATCCGCTTGTCTACATGGGAGAGCAGGTAGGTGTCCTGCGCTACTCGATTTCAGCCGAGCCGCTGTACGCTGCCGTATACCGGATTGCGATGTACGGTGCGGGAGTCGGGGTGATCGTGGTGTTATTCGCCTTCACGTTGAGCCTGATCATCGCCAAGCGCATCGTCGGCCCGATTCAGGAGCTGACCCGGGCGGCTACACAGATGGCGACCGGAAATTTCTCCGCGCGGGCAAAAAAGCAATTTAATGACGAAGTCGGTACTTTAGCCGAGGCGTTTAACTACATGGCAGCGGAGATAAGCAAGAATGAACAGATGAAAAACAACTTTATCTCATCGGTTTCCCATGAACTGCGGACGCCGCTTACCTCGATCAAAGGCTGGGGCGAGACGTTGATTTCCGGAGGGCTGGAGGACAAGGAAGAGACGATGCTGGGGCTGCAGGTCATCTCCAAGGAGACGGACCGGTTGATTGGTCTGGTAGAAGAGCTGCTCGATTTCTCGAAGTTTCAGTCCGGTGAACTGAAATTATCGACGGAGCGCCTCGATCTGCGCGATATTGTAGAGGATGTGCGGATTCAATTCGGCCTTCGGGCACAGGACGAGGGCATTGACTTTTTCGTCCATATCCCGCCCTCTCCTGTTCCCGTGCAGGTGGACCCCAATCGGATGAAGCAGATCTTCGTAAACCTGCTGGACAATGCTTTCAAATTCACTTTACGCGGAGGCTCTATCCAGATTTCATGTCAGACGGATGAGACGCATGTAAAAGTGCTGGTCAGCGACACAGGGGAAGGCATCGCCCCGAAAGATTTGCCCCATATAACGGAAAGGTTTTTCAAGGGACAATCCAAGCGATCAGGCAGCGGTCTCGGTCTTGCCATTTGCAAAGACATCGTTCACCTGCACGGCGGCCAATTTTCCGTGTCGAGCACCTTGGGCAAAGGAACGACGGTAACGGTCGAGCTGCCGCTGGCACAAAGCCTCACCCCTGAGGAGAAAAGCGTATAGCCGATATTTGGCCAACCAACAAACAAATTCAGCCAACAAAAAACGCCCGACCACGCGAGCGTTTTCCTTCTTTCATCCGTATTAAAAGCTGTTTTCAATCACCAATTCATCCAGTCCGAATCGCTGCGTAGGATGGGCAGGAGCGCTCGCCTTGCCCAAAGTAATGATCATCGAAGGCAAGTAGCGGCTAGGAATATTGAAAGCCTGGATCAGCTTCTCTCTGTCGAATCCACACATCGGGCAAGTGTCGTAGCCTTTTGCCTTGGCGGCCAACATCAGCTGCATGGCTGCCAGGGAAGAGTTGCGGATCGCTTCATCGCGGGCGAGCTGCGGGTTGTCTCGGTATGCGTTCTCGATTTGGCTGATCATCGTGTCGCGCACCTGCTCGCTTACGTAGCCTTGAGCCAAAGCTCCATCGTAAACGGGGCGAGCCGACTTGTCGGCCTCCAGATCAGCCAAAATCACAATCGCTGCATGAGCTTTCACCACTTGTTCCTGACCGTGGGCGATCGGCAGCAGGCGTTCCTTGTGAGCCTGATCCGTTACTACCAGAAAGCGCCAGTGCTGCAGATTCCAGGAGGATGGAGCTGTAGCTGCTAACCGCAGGATTTCATTCAGTACTCCTCTCGGAATCGCTTCATTGGGATCGTACTTTCGGACGCTGTGACGCGCTTCCATAGCTTGCTCAGCAGTGAGTTTCATGTCTGTTTGCATGATATACATCCTCCTTTATTTCATCAAGTAGCAAAGTCAATACTTACTTTACTATAGTTACATACTGCATTTCCAGCCTATTTTTGTATATCTTGCAGTTGTATGTATGAAGGTACGCTTCGCTTTCAGTTTTCAGCTATCCTTGCTATTTCATGCACCGCTATATCTACTTCATTAGGAGGGTTCCGTTATGCCGTTTTCCGAAAAAGTTGTCGTCGTTACCGGTGCAGGACAAGGTATCGGCTATGCTGTCGCCGCCATGTATGCCGCCCGGGGTGCAAGAGTCTGCATTGCCGAAAAAAACCGGGAATTGGGGGAACGGGCTGCGGCAAAAATCAGCCATGCCGGAGGAAACGTCTTTTTTCAGCAAGTGGATGTTAGCTCTCCTGCCGATATTATTCGGCTGATGGAGGAAGTCGCGGAGCGCTGGGGCCATTTGGACATCCTGATTAACAACGCCGGGGTATCCACATGGAAGTCTCCGTATGAGCTGTCCGTAGAGGAATGGGACCAAGTGATCAATACCAATCTCCGCAGTGTCTTTCTCTGCTCGCGGGAAGCCGCACTGTTGATGCGGAGAACCGGCGGAGGCGCGATCGTCAACCTCTCCTCCACGCGCGCCCACATGTCCGAGCCCCACTCCGAGGCATACGCCGCTTCCAAAGGCGGCATTCTTGCTCTGACTCACGCTCTGGCGCTTTCCCTCGGTCCGGACCGTATTCGCGTCAACGCCATCTCCCCTGGCTGGATCGAAACGGGCGACGAAGAAGCACTCCGTCCGGAGGATCATGAGCAGCATCCCGCCGGCCGCGTAGGACGTCCGGAAGACGTCGCCCGGGCCTGCCTATTTTTGACCGACGACGAGAACGACTTTGTCACCGGTACCGAGCTCGTCCTCGACGGGGGCATGACTCGGAAAATGATTTATCTGCCTTGACTTCGCTCTCTAACGAACTTCGCTTTCGATTATTTCGTTGAGCCGCCTTTCTCCATATGCAGGAAGGCGGTTTTTCTTTCTATGTACAAATTCTATGGACAAAAATTTCTTCACTCAAATTGAAAAGCCACTCGGCGTAAAACCGAGTGGCTTTTGTTGTGGCTTCTGCTTTTGCTTCTGCTTTTGCTTCTGCATTTGCTTCTGCTTTTGCTTCTGCTTTTGCTTCTGCATTTGCTTCTGCATTTGCTTCTGCTTTTGCTTCTGCCTTTGCTTTTTACATTTGTCCCAACGTTTACCAGGTGCGAATTGGTGGCGAACCAGGCGGATTGTGGGTCAGCTGATCGGCGATCGGAATGCCGTATGCCATCACGATAAGGAAGAGCAGTACGCCCACCCATACCGGCCAGCGTTCCAGAATCCGGGGCGTATGCTGCTCCGCCTCTGTTTCCGCGATCGGGTATTCGGTCTTTCCTTTCGGGGCATAGAAGGTCAGGTAGCCCAGGATCAGGATCAGCAGTACAGCCGCTACGAACAGCAGCCCGCCGCCAAACGCCATGACGCGTTGGTAATCCATCCAGCCGAGCGCCAGCGGATGATCCATGTAGGTGGTATAATCCGTCCGGCGAGGCGTTCCTTGCAGGCCCAAATAGTGCATCGCAAACGACATCAGGAACATTCCCACCGACCAGAATACGGTTTGTACCATCCCCATGCGGTTGGCTGTACGGGTCAATGTCCGCCCGGTCAGCACAGGGATAAGCCAATAGCTGACACCGAAGAAGGTCAGAGCGACAGCGGCACCTACTGTAATGTGGAAATGGCCGGTGACAAAGATCGTATTGTGTACGACCGCGTTCATCTGGTTGCTGGCGTTGATGATCCCGCCGGCACCTGCCGGGATAAAGAAGAGCATGCCGACGAATGGCGCGAAGAAGCGGACATCGGACCACGGCAGCTTTTTAAACCAGCCGAACAGTCCCACTCCTCCCTTTTTCCGCCCCGTTGTTTCAAAGGTGGCGAACATGGAGAAGGCAGTCATCAGCGACGGTACGACAACGATCAGCGTCAAAATGACGTGTATCATTTTCCAGCCTGCGGAAATACCCGGCTCCATCAGCTGATGGTGGAAGCCGACCGGCATGGAGAACAGAAGCAGCGAGATAAAAGCAAGCCGAGCGAGCGAATCGCTGAATACATGGCCGCCGATGACGCGCGGAACGCAGACGTACCAGGCGATATACGCAGGCATCAGCCAGAAGTACACCAGCGGATGGCCGAAGAACCAGAACAAGGTACGGCTGAGCATGACGTTAATGCTCGGTGTCCAGCCCAGAGACCAGGGGATGAGCTGGAACAGAACTTCCACAGCAACCGGAACGGTCGCGATCAACCACAGAACAAAAGTTGTGACTGACATGTAGACAAACAGTGGAGACAGCTTGCCTCTGTTTTCCCGTCTCCATTTGCGGTAGCTGCTAAAGATGGCAAATCCGCCAAACCAGCTCCCGACGACCAGGAGCGCAGCCCCGATGTAGAAGTACGGCGACGCCTTCAGCGGCGCGTAAAAGGTGTAGAGAACGGAAGCGTCGTTCGTGACGATCGTCACGACAGCCATCGCTGTCCCGACAGTCATCAGCACCCATCCTGTCCAGCCGAGCCCGCGGGCAGTTCCGTGCAGAGAGCCTCCCGTCGTTTTGGCTACCCCGGACAAGAGGAATCCGATGATGAAATACGTCGTAAAAATAAGTGCCATTAACACTCCGTGCGCGGTCAAAATCTGATAGTAATTCGTCCAGCTGGGCAGTTCGACAAGTCCGCCCCGCACCATTCCTTGGAGCATCCCGGCCAGTGCAGCCAAGCCAAACGCCGCATAGGCGACCCAAACGTAAGCGAGACTGAGACGAGCCGTAGGACGGTCGACTTGCGCCTGCCCGATTGTTGTATGATTCATGTTATTCACCTGCCTCTATTTTACAATAATGGTGGTCGCCATCACCTGGTGGCCGGCGCCGCAGTATTCGTTGCACAAGATCAGGTATTCTCCCGGTTTGTCAAAGGTGTAGGATGCAGAGTTGATATGGCCCGGCATTACCATGAAGTTGACGTTGGTTCCCGGTATTTGAAATCCGTGGACGACATCCGGACTGGTGACGTGAAAATTCACCTTGGAACCGACCGGAACTTCCATTTTATTGGGCGCAAAGCCGAAAGCAAACGCCGTCATGTACGCATCGTACTCGTTGTCACTCAGCTTTTTCAGGCCAGGGTTGTCGAACGGAGGCGTTTCTGTCACTTTGGCCGGATCGATCATTTCCATGTTGCTCGGAGGAGCCATTCCCATCGCGAAGGCATTCACACACAGCAGCACGATGAATAACGCGAGGCCCCCTGCTCCCAGGGACAGCCAGATTTTTTCATAACGGTGCAGATGCATCGTTTCCTCTCCTTTCTCTTTGAACTCGCTCTTCTATGCACGACCCAGGAATAGTCCGAACACACCAAACCAGCTTAGGAGTATGATTGCGCCTACCAGCAATACAGCGATAAATGTCCCTTTCAGGTTTTGCGACTCAGGCTGCGGCTTCTTCGCCTTGTCCATCTGACGCTGCGTATCTGTTCTCGTCTCCACGGCTCGCTCCTCCTTTCCTGAAACCGTGACCGGCGTTATTCCTTTTTACGCCTTCATTCTACCCCCCGGCCAGTTGCGGTGTAATTCAGGGAAAACCCCTAAAATGCTCCGGGAACCTCCCGATATTCCCCGATTCCTGACACATTTTGGACATAAGCCAAACCGGATGAAAGGCGCGGAGCAAGCGAGGCAGAAAAGAGCATAAAAAAGGGCAAGCATCTGCGCTTGCCCTTCTGCATTGCTATTCAAAATCAAGCCATCCCTTTTTGATCGCATACCGGACCAGATCAGGCCGGGTACGCAGATGAAGCTTCTCCATGATGTGCGCCTTGTGAGATTCCACGGTCTTGACAGAAACCGTCAATTGCTCGGCAATTTCCTTGTTGCTGAAGCCCTTGGCGATCAGGATCAGGACTTCCTTTTCCCGCTCCGTCAAAATCTCGTATTTTGCCTGCTCCTCGCCGTTTTTCACCATTTGCAAAAATTCCTCGATCAGCGATTTGGTCGCCGACGGATACAGGTACGCCATCCCTTTGGACACGGTCCGGATGGCGGCGATCAGGTCGAGATCGGGAGCGCTCTTTAAAATGTAGCCCGCAGCCCCTGCCTGCAGCACCCGGAACAGGTACTCTTCGTCGTCATGCATGGTCAACACGAGCACCTGGATGTCGGGAGCGGCCTCCTTCAATCTCCCCGTGGCAGAAAGCCCGTTTTCGCCCGGCGGCATGCTGAGATCCATCAAAACCACATCCGGCTTGATTTCCAAGGCCTTGTCAAAAGCCTCTTTCCCGTCTGCGGCATAGCCTACGACTTCCAAATCCGGCTGGGCGTCGATCAGCATGCCCAGACCGGAGCGGACCACGGCATGGTCGTCAGCGATCAGGACGCGTATCCCCATGTTCTGCTTCCCCCTTTGGCAATGGTATGCGAACAATGACAGTGGTGCCTTCCCCGATCGCAGAACGGACATCGACGCTTCCTCCCAGCAGTTGGGCCCTTTCCTTCATCCCGAACAATCCCAGCCCGGAGCCTCTGTGCTCGGCTGCTTCCACGTCAAAGCCGACACCGTCGTCCACGATAGTAACCACCACTTCTTTTTCTCTGTCTTCAAAGACGATACCCAGCTTTTCCGCCTGGGCGTATTTGGCTGTATTCGTCATCGCCTCCTGGACGATGCGGTAGAGAGCTGTTTCCATCGCTGCCTGGTAGCGGCGCCTTGCACCCTGCACATGGAGATCCACGGTGAGGCCAAAGCTCTTTTCCACCCGTTTGATCAGGGAGCGCAGAGCCGGCAAAAGCCCGAGATCATCCAGGGCTGAGGGGCGCAGCTCCAGAGCCATCCGCTTTACCTCTTCCATCGCTTTGGCCGTCAGTTGCTGGACATCCGCGACATGCTGCTTCATCGCCCCGCTCAGCTTGCTCTGTCCAAGGACGTTCAAGCCGACAAGAATGCTGTACAAAGCCTGCCCTACGCCATCGTGAAGCTCCCGGGAGATGCGTTTCCGCTCTTCCTCCTGAGCCTGGATGACGAAATTGGTCAACTTATGCTGGTACCGTTCTTTTTCCGCCCGCTGCTGATCAGTCATGTCGCGGAGGATCATCACCATTTTGCCTGGCGCCCCTTCCGGAAGTCTGGTCGAACTGGCAGCCACGGGATATTCCCGGCCCTCTTTTGTCCTGAGCCGCATCTCAAAGGAAGGCATTTGCGAGCGTTTGAAAAAGCAGTCTGTACAGGTGCTCTCCTCCTGACATGTCGCCATGCCCAGACATACTTCGCATATATGTTTTTTCCCGACCAGTTCGTCCTGCGACCATCCGGATATCCGTTCCATAGCGGCATTGACGGTCACGATCATCCCGCTGTGATCGACGACGAGAACAGCATCGCTGATGTTCGTAAAAATCGACTGCAGCAGCGAGACGGTCTCTTGAGACGTACCCCGTTCTTCCTTCCACGCGTTCACCTTGTTCCTCCTCGCAGACAAACATCCATATTGCTATTGTAGGCTGTGGGCCGGGGAAAGTGTATCAGGGAATTCCCTTAACCTCCGCCCTCCATCCACCTGTTAATGGGACTGGAGGCACGGTTTATGCACCGGGCGACGCTCCACTGTCTTGCCTAAGCAAAAACTGGGCGGCTTTCTTTGCGGGAAAACATGAGCAACCCGGCACCTCCTTCCTTGCACGCCATATAGCTGATAAAAACAACTGTGCGTTGGCACACCGGGGGAGCTATGCATGTCAGGGAATCAAGCAATCTGGCTGTTTACTGGAGCCGCTACTCTGTTTTTGGTCGGAACCGATGTCTTTATCATGTCGCCGCTGCTGCCTGCTATATCCGCTGAATTTGGTGTGACACCGGCTGCCGCGGGCTGGCTGGTGACGGTCATGGCGGTCATGTATGCATGCGGCTCTCCCTGGGCCGGTACATTATTTGACAGGCTTCAGGAAAGGCGCAGCTATGTATTGGTGGCAGGATTAGTCTGTTTTGCGCTTGCCAATCTGGGAACAGCGCTTGCCGACAGCTTTCTGCTACTGCTCGGCAGCCGGTTGGCAGCCGGACTTTCGCTGGCCGCTATCGCCCCTTCCGTCTACGCCTTTGTCAGCGGTCTCGCTCCTGCCAACCGGCGGGCGGCATGGCTGTCTGTTGTCGTCTCCGGCAATCTCACCGGCTTGTGGGTCGGTACGCCGCTCGGCACTTTGCTTGCAGGCTGGGAAGGCTGGCGCTTGCCGTTTCTCTGTATAGCCGCAGGAAGCTTGCTGCTTGCACTCCTGAATGGGCGCGTATGGCCAAAGATGCGGAAAAACACTCTGATGCCCCAGACAAAGCGCCGCCCTCTCTGCGATGTCCTGCGCTCTGTCGTGGTAACCATATTGTGGTCGATGGCGATGTACGGGGTGTATACCTTTTTGGGAACGGCCCTTGCCCAGCAGAACGAGTTTACGTCCGCACAGCTTGCCGTATCGCTGACGGCATACGGAGTCGGAGCGATGCTGGGGAGCTTGAGCGGCGGAAGGATCGCCGACTGGATTGGAGAGCGTCCCGTTTCTACTGCCAGCCTGCTTGTGCTCGTCCCCTTTCTATCTCTGGTCGGTACGCTTCCCTCGTCAAATTGGCTTTATCCGCTCCTGTTTCTGTGGGCGTTGGTCGGGTATGCCTTCGTGCCGTCCTACCAATCGCGCTTGTCCAATGAGTATCCGGGCGAAACGGGCAGAATCATGTCCTGGAACATTACCGGCATGTACATCGGGATGACGCTCGGTTCTTATTTGGGCGGACCGGTTTATCAGCTATGGGGGTTTACTGCGCTGGCGCTGATTTGCGGAGGATTTGCGCTGGGGGCCGGAGTGTTGAGCATGGGATTTGTAGGCAAACAGGTGAGGAATGCGCCCCCTGATCACCTATAAAAATGAAATCTGTTTTTCTGTATTTTGCGTGTTATAATTTAGCAAATTCTTTTCGAAAGAAGGAAGATCGATGAGCGAGTTACATAATATCACGATCAGAACACTCGGATCAGAAGATGCCGAACGATTCATAGCCTTGCGCCTGGAGGCTTTGAAAGCAAATCCGGAAGCTTTCTCGACCACCTATGAAGAAACGATCCAGGACAAAAACCTGTTGGACACATGGAAAACCCGCTTGACCCCCACCCTGGATTTGTTCACGATGGGCGCATTTGTCGGCGATACCTTGGTCGCTGTAGCCACGCTCAAACGGGAAACGTATGTAAAACTGCGGCACAAGGCTTCTCTGGTAGGCGTCTACACCACCCCTGCCCAGCGCGGGAAGGGCATCGCCAAAAAGCTGATTTCAGCCATTATCGAGAAGGCAAAAGAGCTGGACGGTCTTGAACAGATCAATCTGACCGTAGCCAGCGACAATGAGGCTGCGCGCCATCTCTACCTCTCCTTGGGCTTTCAAGTATTCGGCACGGAAAAGAATGCCCTCAAGCAAAACGGCGTTTATTCGGACGAAGACTACATGGCTTTAGCCCTGTAGCCCTTGTATGAAAAATCGATGTTGCAATCACCGATCTTGCTTCTTGCACCATTTTCCGAAACTATTTTCTGCGGCCTCCGCATTCTCCATCAAATGGAAAAAATGGGGTGGGATGCATGGAGCTGTTTATCTTTGTGTTTGAATTTATCGGCAATATTGTCGGCATGCTCCTCAGCAAAGATCGTGCCTAGCTGGCGGGGTTTCAGTGCCTAACTGATCCGACTCAAAAACCGTACCGGGAAGCCCTCTCAGCCCCAAAAAGAAAAGCGGGCCAGCATGACAAGCTGGACCGCTTCTTTGTTTTCACTCTTATTTTTTCGGCTCATCAGCTGCCGCCGGCTCCACGGTCACCAGGTTGTCAGCCGGCTCCACGACGATTTTCTCTGCCACGCCCTGCGGAATGGCGCTGCGGGTCAGCTTTGGACTGTAGAAAGCAAATACTTTCGCATCCTTTTTCAGATCCGCGATCGCAAGCGCCTTGTTGCCATCTGTAGTGACAATCTTCGTCTGGTCGTTTACGAGCAGGTGGATCTTTTCAAACGAATTGTCGGTCAGACGCTCGCCCTCGACAGCGATTCGCACTCCGCCATCCTTGTTGTCCTCGACACTGGCGACAGACCCGAATGTTCCGAGAACGTCCTCGGTCTGCATGCTGTTCTTGATGACGATCTCTTTCGCCGCCGTTTGCGGCGGCAGGCTCATCGCCATGAATTTCTCGTGGACAACCTCGATTTCCATGCCCAGCTTCAAGTCTGCTGCCTTGGCTTCCTTGCCGTCCGCTGTGACGATTTTCGTTTCATCCGCTACATGCAGCAGGATGCCCCGCTGATAGCCATTCAGCAAAATCGATACTTTGCCGTCCGTGTTGCGGATACTGGTGATCGTTCCCGCCTTCTTTGTATAATCCTGCTCCTCTTCTGCCGCAACACTGACAGAGTTTCCGGACACCTGCACCGGTGTTTGCAAAATTTGCTCCACAAAGGCGACCGGCACATAGGTGTTGCCGTTAATCAGCTTTGGCGTCGCTCCCACCGATTTGTACATGCGGGCAAAGGGATAACGGTCCTCGCCAGCTTTGGCATAGCTCCAAACGGCCCCCTTTTTCACTTCAGCCGCTTTGGTCTGGCTGTTCCAGCTTACTTCATATCCGAGCGACTCCGCTACTTCCCGAAGCGGTACCAGAATCGTCTGTTGCTGCTTATCGTCAATGGCGAGCTTGCCAATTTCCTGTCCTTTTACCTGTACGGACAGTTCGCGTACGGGCTCAGACGTAGCGAATGCGCTGACTCCATTCATCGTGAGGACTGCTGCTGCCAACAAAGTTATGGAAACAGATTTCATTTTTTTCATGCTGTCATCTCCCATTCATCTCTTGTTTGGATGTTGTCCTGCTATTGGGACGACAGCAAAGAAAAAAACGTTTCACGATTTTTGAAAACGGAGTGTTTATAGTTCAAGCTTCTCCCCTGATTTAAGGGTTTGCCACGCCCTGCGGAGCCCGCGGATACGGCACATCCGGCTTGCCGGCGGGGTTGTTGTACAGATAATCGGGCACCTTGCCCACGACGAGCGCTTCCGTGATCGGGATCTGGGTCACTACCGTTTTTTCCTCGGTGGCAAAAGGGATGACAATCCTGAGCGTAACCTCCACCTGGATGTAGACCGTGACCAGCACCATGTTGATTCCGGCCTGCTTCATCCCCGTCTCCAGCCTGGTCTTTACCGAACCAACCGGGACAAAAGAGACAGGGATTTCAGGACCGTAATGCTCGAGAAACACGCTTTTGGTCGCCAGGCCAAGCGGGACGGTAATCTTGACGTTCTCCTCCTCGAACTCCTTCATCCGGTTTTGAATCCGGGTGGTCGTTTCCCCCACAATCCGGGCGTACTGTTCAAAATTGAAATTCATCGCCTTGACGTTTCCCTCGTTGTCCTTTTCCATGACGATAATTTCGTTGAAGTCCACTCCCTGCTGGGTCAGCCGCTTGGTAACCACGTCCGTGATCGCGAGCTTCGCCACCTGATCCGCTTTCTGGGTCGCAATCAACAGCAAGGTCGGTTCGATCCGTTTCTCGACGATCACGAACAGGACCATAAACGCGATAAGCAGCGCGACAAGCGTCAGGAAGAATCGTCTCCCCCTCCGCCGCCAGCCTCCTTTTCTATAGCGAACCACGATTTCGCTCTCTCCCGGCTTTTTGACATCTGCCTTGCAGAGGGATCAGGAACGCACTGTCCCTGCAGTCGATTTGTTCGCTGGGCGCGGACGTCCGCGCCGCAGCACACCTCCCATACCCGCGACGAATGTAGGTATGCCGGCCGCTACGATAATCAGTGCCCAATCGCGGAAGTACAGATCGGTCGTTTTGAAAATCGGCTGCAGCGCATCCAGATACACGACCCCAAGCACGAGCACGATCGAGGAAAGCACGGCCCATACAAGATACTTGTTTTCAAAAATATTGCGATGGAAAACGCTGTGCTGGCTGCGGCAGTCAAAGACGTGGATCAACTGGGCCATGACGAGTGTGACAAATGCGACAGTCTGCGCGTGGACGAGGTCATCCGGGTTCTCCCGCCAGGTCAGCCAGAAGGCCAGAAGCGTCATGAGGCCGATCAAAAAGCCGCGGCTGACAATCTTCCATCCCAATCCCCTGGCGAAAATGTTCTCGTGCTTGTTGCGCGGCCGCTGGTACATCGTGTCTGCCTCGGGCGGATCGACCCCCAGCGCCATCGCCGGCAGCCCATCCGTCACCAGGTTCACCCAGAGAATCTGGATCGGCACCAGGGGCAGCGGCATCCCCAAAATCATGGCGAAGAACATGACCAGAATCTCACCCACGTTGGAGGCGAGCAAATAGCGAATAAATTTCCGGATGTTGTCGTAAATGTTGCGGCCCTCTTCGACCGCAGCAACGATCGTGGCAAAATTGTCATCACGCAAAACGAGATCGGCGGCTTCCTTGGTCACATCGGTACCGGTAATCCCCATGGCAATCCCGATGTCTGCCGTTTTGATCGCAGGCGCGTCGTTTACGCCGTCGCCAGTCATCGCCACTACATGCCCGTTGCTTTGCAAGGCGCGGACGATCCGAAGCTTGTGCTCTGGCGAGACCCGGGCATAAACCGCGACCCGCTCGGCCCGTTCGGCCAGCTCTTCATCGGTCAATCGATCCAGCTCGCGCCCCTCCATGATCTCTCCGTAGCCGCGCATCAGCCCGATTTGGCGGGCAATCGCCTCAGCGGTAATGCGATGGTCGCCGGTAATCATCACCGTCTTGATGCCTGCTTGATGACACAGATTGATCGCCGGGCGCACTTCCTCGCGCGGCGGGTCAATCATGCCCGCCAGTCCGACAAAGATCAGGTCGGTTTCCTTTATTTCGGCCGATTGACCCCTGCGATAGCCTTGCAGCGGCTTGTAGGCGAATCCCAGGACCCGCAAAGCCTGGGCGGCCATTTCCTCTGTCTGGTCCAAAATCCGGTGGCGCATCGTGGCGGACAGGGGCTGCACCTGGCCGTTCCACATGATGTGGCTGCATCTGGAAAGCAGCGCTTCCGCCGCCCCCTTGGTCAACAGGACATAGCTTCCGTCGCTTTTTTGCTCCACGACCGACATCATTTTGCGGTCGGAGTCAAAAGGCAGTTCGTCTACGCGAACACCCTCCTGACGCCCTTTGCCTGTCTCCGGATCGAAGCCGAGGCCCTTGGCCGCCAGTACCTTGAGTGCGCCTTCCGTAGGATCTCCCACCACCTGCCACCGCTTCACCGCTTTCCCCATGCCAAGCAGTCTGCGCGCCTTCTCCTCTTCGCAGGAGAGCTGGGCGTTGTTGCAGCGCTGGGCGATCTGCAGCAACTGAACCAGCGCCTGATCGCGGTCGGGAGCAATTTGCTTGCCCTGCAGAAGAAAGGCGCCATGCGGCTCGTAGCCGCTGCCGGTTACCTGATAGGTCGTGTTGCTATGCCAGATGTGGGTGACGGTCATTTTGTTCTGCGTCAAGGTTCCTGTCTTGTCGGAGCAAATGACTGAGGCACATCCAAGCGTTTCTACGGACGGCAGCTTGCGGACGATTGCGTTTCGCCTGATCATCCGCTGTACCCCCAAAGCCAGGGCAACAGTCACGATGGCCGGCAAACCTTCCGGGATCGCGGCGACCGCCAAACTCACACCGGCGAGAAACATCGTAAACAGCTCATGCCCATGCCATACCCCTGCTCCGATCACGACCAGCGTGAGCAGAACGGCGACGACTACGAGGATTTTCCCCATTTGCTCCAAGCGGATTTGCAAAGGAGTCTCGGCTATCTCCGCCTGATTCATCATATGGGCGATCTTTCCGATCTCGGTATCCATTCCTGTGGAGACGACCAGCCCTTGCCCGGTCCCTCCGGTCACCATCGTGCCCATGAATGCAAGGTTTTTCTGGTCTCCGAGCGGCACCGCATCATCGGACACAGCCGAGAGCGCCCCCGCGGTTTTGGAAACCGGAACAGACTCCCCTGTCAATGCCGACTCCTCGATCTCTAGCCGATTGGCTGAAAACAGACGCAGGTCAGCCGGGACCCGATCCCCTGCTTCCAGCAGCACCAGATCGCCGGGAACGAGCCGGGATGCCGGGATCAGGAAAAGCTGGCCGTCGCGCATCACGCGGGCCATCGGGGAGGCCAAATCCTTTAAGGCCTGCAGGGACCGTTCTGCCTTGGCTTCCTGAATAAAGCCCAGCACCCCGTTAATGAAAATGATGGCGATAATCGTGATGGCATCGAGATACTCTCCGAGAAAATAAGAAATCAACGTGGCAACGAACAGAATCAGCACCATGAAATCTTTAAACTGGTCAAGCAAGACCGTAAACAGCGGCTTGCGCTTGTTCGCGGCCAACTGGTTGGCGCCGATCTTGGCCAGTCTGCGCTCCGCTTCACTCTGGGACAGTCCTTCTCTGGCGTCGCTGTTCAGCGCTCTCGTCACATCAGCAGCCGCAAGCGTGTACCATTTTTGATTGGGCCTTGTGTCCACCTGAATCTCCTCCATCCCGTTCACACTTCATCTCATATGTATGCAGACAGGCCCCAAAATAACCCACTTGTCCGGGGAACACACAAACAACCCGTCCTTGCTTGCAGAAAGGACGGGTCGATTTACGATCTCACGTGAAGCTTTTGAACAAACCGATACAGATGAGCAGGATGGGGGGAAACCAGGTAAGCCGCGACAGCCACTTCCACCTTCCGGCCTGTTGCCCCAATACCACGCCAAGATACAGCAGGCCACCGCTCATCGCGGCGATACATGCAGCTACCGTCAGGGGAGAATAGCCTAAGAATGTCAAACTGATCCCCGCGCCAAAAGCGTCCAGCGACAGCGCCAATCCCAGCAAAACCGCTTCCCTGCCCGTAATATGCCCCGATTTGTCGGCATCCGCATAAGAGGGGTCTCTGAGGATCTGGATGATCAGCCCAAAAATGCGGAATTGGGATACGAGCGCCGGATCGCCGCTTTGTTCAGACTCGCCTGCACTTGTCTGGTCCTTTTTGGCTGAACGGGCAGAGACCAGCCGCCACAAGGTAAATGAGCCCATCCCGATCAGTACAGCCGCTCCGATTTGTTTGCCCCACTCCGGTGACAGCCAGAATACAAGCGTCGAACCTACTGCCATTACCGTATACACCACGGCAAAGGAACAACCGGCGACGACGGCAAGGGATATCAGAGGAATCCGCATATTCCGAAGACCGTATGTCAATCCAACGGTGACGCTATCCATGCTAATCGCCAGGGACACAAGAAGAAGCGAGAGCCAGCCGCTCATGATGCCATCACCTCTCTTTCCCGTTGCCCTTTAGAATACGCTCCGCGCTTATCCGATGTGCCCTTTTTGACCAGGGGCGTTTTCCCGCAGCTTTCGCTCATCTGTAAACACGATATGTTTCAAGCAAAAAGAAAAGCCCGGAGGGTATGCCCCGGGCCAAAAACTTGCGTGTTTACAGATCATCAAAGCCGCCAAAGTCAAAATCGTCTCCGCCTTCATCGCCGCCGGACTCTTCGCCCGACTCCCCGAAGGCAAGCTCACCCGCATCCGACATGAGCTCGCCCAAGAGCATTCCTCCCAGGAGGCCCGCAGCCATTCCGCCGATCATGCCGCCCATGCCGGAACGACCTCCATGCATTTGCCCATAGGAAGCCATGGAAACATACGGGATGGCTTGCGGATTTTCCGCGTACTCGCGCAGTTTTTCCAGCAAAAAACGGGACAGCTCCTCTTCCTTCTCTGCGGCAAGCAGCTCCTGCGGCACGATGAGCTCTGCCTTGTACTCCTTCTGGCGTCCCATCAGCATGCCCGGCACGGTCAAGTCGAGCTCGAGCAGCAGCCGCATTTCGCCAGGCGTGGAGAAAAAGACGACATCCAGCTCGCGCAGCGGTATCCCCAGCGACTGCCCTGTAAAGAACGAAAACTCTTGTCCATAAGGAGTCAGACCGCCGGAGTCCGGCTTTTGCCGCAGGTCCAGCCGGTTCAGGGCGTTCAGTACCCGCTCCACCGGCTCCGGCGGCAGCACCTCCACCCGATCCATGTCAGTCGGATCAAGCGCCATTTCCACGTCCAGCTTTGTCTGCAAGCCGTACTGGATAGACGGCGACGAGATCGCCAGCCCCTGCGGAAGCTCAAAGGAAACGGGGATGTCCACTGTGTAAGGCTTTGGCAGTACCTTAAAGCTGTGGGCAACCTGGACGGAATGCACCTGACGGGTTACGATTTGCCCTTTGACCCGGGCGTTCATCATCAAAAGAACGCTCAGCTCTGTAATCCGCTGCTCCACGTTCCCGCCTTCGATATGAATGTGTCCGGTCACGGTTTCACCCAGGCGATAAGCCGGCTGATCCAGCCGAAGATCCACGGTTGCTGCGCCTACGCCGAATTTGGCCATCAACTTTTTGAACATGACGGGTTCCTCCTTATCAAATAAACGAACGCTAATATATCCAGTGTAGCAAAAGCTGGGTGGCTGCGCGAGTGGCACCGGCAATTGTTCACGAAACGATCATGGAGGAACGCCGCCTGCCTCTTACCGCCTTGTTAATCGATCGTTTAATTGGCGCTCCTTTCCGGGTCAGCTTCCGGGAATGCACACGGTAGCTGACTTGCGGCAAGTCACTGGCAAGCCTGCTTTCCTGAAGGAAAAAAGAAGCAGACTTCACGGTCTTTCCCGCTCCTTTTTTCCTGCCGGCTCATTTTGGCCTGCCACTCATTTTTATCTGCCAGTTCATTTTGGTCTGCCAGCTCCTTTGGCCTGCCCTCTACTTCATCCGGTCGAGCGCAATATTCAGCTTGAGTACATTCACCCGGGGCTGTCCAAAGACACCCAGACTCCGCTCCTCGGTATACTCGTCAATCAAGGCGTTCAGCCTAGCCTGATCGAGATTCCTCGCTTTTGCGATGCGCTCTGCCTGTACGCGAGCCGCCTCGGGGGAAATGTGCGGGTCCAGCCCGGAGCCGGAGTTGGTCAAGAGATCGGCGGGGATCTCTTCCTGCTTGACTGTCGGATTGGCCTTCAGAAAAGCCTCTATGTCCTTTGTCGTCCGCCCGGCCAAAGCCGGATTGGACGGGGCGTAGTTGTTGGAGCCGGAGCTTGCCGCATTATATTCAATAGAAGAAATGCGTCCCGCAAAATACTTCGGGTCTGTAAACGCTTGGCCGATCAACTCTGAACCGATCACGTTTCCCTTGTCATCCACGATCAGGCTGCCGCTCGCCTTGGCGGGCATCGCCAGCTTGGAGATGCCGGTCATCGCCAGCGGGTAGGCAAGCCCGCAGATCAAAAGCAGAACGACACTGAGACGAACATTTTGCAGCATGGACATTCACCTATTCCTTTCCATTATGGGTGTCGTGACGATTTAGACCAGGCTCAGCGAGACCAGCGCCAAGTCGATCAGCTTGATGCCGACAAACGGAGCGGCGATTCCGCCCAATCCGTATAAGGCAAGATTGCGGCCAAGCAGCCTGCTTGCGCTCATCGGGACGTATTTGACCCCTTTCATCGCCAGCGGAATCAGGATCGGGATGATGACGGCATTGAAGATCAGCGCGGACAGTATGGCGCTTTGCGGTGTAGCCAGCTGCATGATGTTGAGCGCCGACATCTGCGGAATTGCCAGCATGAACATCGCCGGGATGATCGCGAAATACTTGGCGACGTCGTTGGCGATGCTGAACGTCGTCAATGCTCCGCGGGTCATCAAAAGCTGCTTGCCAATCGCTACCACCTCGATGATTTTGGTCGGATCGGAATCGAGATCCACCATGTTGGCTGCTTCCTTCGCCGCCACGGTACCGCTGTTCATCGCCAGCCCGACGTCCGCCTGGGCCAGCGCCGGAGCGTCGTTGGTGCCGTCTCCCGTCATAGCGACCAGCTTCCCTTGCGCCTGCTCTTTTTTGATCAAGGAAATCTTGTCTTCCGGCTTCGCCTCCGCAACGAAGTCGTCTACCCCCGCCTCACGGGCAATCGTCGCCGCCGTCAGCGGATTGTCGCCTGTGCACATGACGGTGCGGATGCCCATCCGCCGCAGCTCCTCGAAGCGCTCCCGCATACCCGGCTTGACTGTATCTTTGAGATAGATCAGCCCGAGGATGCGTTCGTCCACGGCTACAGCCAAAGGCGTGCCGCCCTCTGTGGCGATCTGCCGCATTTTCTCCTCCAGCTCCGCGGGAATCTGACCGCCTTTTTCTGCGGTATGCGCCTTGATCGCATCGACAGCTCCTTTGCGTATTTCACGCCCGTCCGGAAGCAGCGTGCCGCTCATTCTCGTCTCCGCCCGAAATTCGATTCCCACTGCCCGAGGGATATCCAGAACAGGCGAAGAAACTCCCTGCCGCTTTGCCAGTTCGATAATAGACCTTCCCTCCGGCGTCTCGTCAAAGATGGAGCTTTGCGCCGCAGCCAGGCTCAATTCCTCCTCGCTCGCATTCCCGACCGGGAAAAAGGCCGCGGCCATCCGGTTCCCAAACGTAATCGTTCCGGTTTTGTCCAAAATAATCGTGTTGATGTCGCCTGCGGCCTCTACCGCTTTCCCCGATTTGGCGATCACATGGAACTGCGTGACGCGATCCATGCCGGCGATGCCGATGGCTGACAAAAGCCCCCCGATGGTGGTAGGAATCAGGCAGACCAGCAGCGCGATCAGCGTCGCCATGGGGATAGCTGCATTCACGTAACCGGCGATCGGCAAAAGCGTCGTGCAGACGATCAGAAAAATCAGCGTCAGCGTGACGAGGAGCGTGCTCAATGCGATTTCGTTCGGCGTTTTTTGCCGCTTGGCCCCTTCTACGAGACTGATCATGCGATCCAGGAACGATTCGCCCGGATCGGCAGTGATCCGCACCTTGATCGTGTCGCTGACGACCCGCGTTCCGCCGGTGACCGAGTTGAAATCCCCGCCCGCCTCCTTGATCACGGGGGCGGACTCTCCGGTGATCGCCGATTCATCCACCGACGCGACGCCTTCGACAATTTCGCCGTCGCCCGGGATCATTTCGCCCGCCTCGACGATGACGAGATCGCCCTTTCGCAGCTTGGTGGCCGGGATCGCTTTGACGCTTCCATCCTTTTGGACGAGCCGGCCCACCGCATCCTGTTTCGTTTTTTTCAGGCTGTCCGCCTGCGCCCTGCCCCGGCCTTCGGCGAGCGCCTCGGCAAAGTTGGCAAAGAGGATCGTGAACAGCAGGATCAAGCTGACGGCCGCATTGTAGCCCGGATCGGACTGGCCGCCAAAAGAGGTCGGAAAAAAAGCCAAGAGCAGCGTGATCAAAAATCCTGCTTCGACGACGAACATCACCGGATTTTTGCACATCACGCGCGGGTCCAGCTTCCGGAATGAATCCAGCAGAGCCCGTTTGTACAAATCATGGGAAAGCGCGGTTTTGCGCTGTGTACTCATCGAAAGTCTCCTTCCCCCGGAGCCGCTTTGTTTATACTCCGGGTCGGCTATAATCCAAGGTCAGCCATATCAATTACATACACGTGTCTATCGGATCGTCAGCCACTCGGCCACTGGACCCAGCGCAACGACCGGGAAAAAGGTCAGCGCCCCGACGATCAGGACTGTCGCCAAGAGAATAAGCAAAAAGACGCTGCTGTCGGTCTGTAGCGTGCCCAAGGTCACCGGCACCGGCGTTTTTCTGAGCAGCGACCCGGCTACCGCAACCATCGTGATGATGGAGATGTACCGCCCAAACAGCATGACCAAGCCGGTCGAAATATTCCAAAACGGCGTGTTGTCCCCCAGCCCTTCAAAGCCCGAGCCGTTGTTGGCAGCCGAGGACGTGAATTCGTAGACGACCTGCGAAATGCCGTGAAAGCCGGGATTGGAGATGGCGGTGCTGCCCATCCCGGTGGCAAGAGCCACGGCGGACGGCGCCAAAATGATCAACGGGTGGACGAGAAGCGTGAGCGCGATCAGCTTCATCTCCTTTGCCTCGATCTTGCGGCCCAGAAACTCGGGCGTCCTCCCGACCATCAGCCCGGCCAGAAACACCGCCAGCAAGGCGTACATCAGGATGTTGACCATGCCGACTCCGTCGCCGCCAAAGACGCAGTTGAGCATCATCTGCGCGAGCGGAACCAGGCCGCCCAGCGGCGTCAGGGTGTCGTGCATGTTGTTGACCGTGCCGGTCGTGGCGGCTGTGGTCACCGCGGTAAACAGGGCGCTTTGCACGATGCCGAAGCGCACTTCCTTTCCTTCCATGCTGCCCATCTCCTGAGAGAGGCCCGCTTTTGCCAGAGCCGGGTTGCCGTTCGTTTCACTGATGTACGCCATGGTTAAAAAGGCAAGGAACATCAGCCCCATAGCGGCAAACAAAATCCACCCCTGCTTGCGGCTTTTCGCCATGTGCCCAAACGCAATCGGCAGCGCGGCCGGGATGACAAACATCGAGAGCATTTCCAGCACATTGGTAAACGGCGTCGGGTTTTCAAACGGATGGGACGAGTTGACGCCGAAAAAGCCGCCTCCGTTCGTTCCCAGATGCTTGATCGCAACCTGGGAAGCTACAGGCCCTCGCGCGATCTGCTGTTCCACGCCTTCGAGCGTATGGGCGGTCGCCGCCGGCTCCAGCGTCTGCGGTACTCCCTGGCTGACCAGTACCAGCGTGACGACGACAGCCAGCGGGATCAGCAGCCGTGTATGGGCACGCACCAGGTCGACGTAAAAGTTGCCGAGGCTACTTTGGCCGGTCACTCCCCGCATGAATGCCATCACGGCGGCGATTCCCGTCGCTGGCGTAGTAAACATCAGGTACATAATGACAGCCATTTGCGACAGATAGGAAAGTCCTGTCTCGCCGCTGTAATGCTGCAGGTTCGTATTGGTCAGAAAGGATGTGACGGTATTGAATGCCAGCAGCGGTTCCATCGCGCCGATGCCCGCCGGATTGCCCGGCAAAATCCCCTGCAGCCGCAAAATCAGATAGCAGATGGCGGCCATCGCCAGGTTGCTGGCCAGCAGAGCCACAACATACTGCTTCCAGTTCATGTCCCCTGTCCGAATGCCGGACACCTTATAGAGGGCCTGCTCTACGCCGCCGAACACTTTGTCCATCCTGGTCCTCTCAAGGGCAAAGGCCCTCTCCAGATAACGGCCCATCGGGATGGCGGCCGCAAGCAGCAAGGCCAAAAACAACGAAATTTGGATGAAGTCCACAACAAGCTCCTCCTCACATGTTTCAAACAGACGGACTCTAGTATTTCTCCGGATAAACAAGGGCGTGGCACAGGTATACGATCAGCCCGGCGGCGATCAACAGCAAAACGCTCATTCCTTCTTCCCCTCCTGCTCTTCTGCTACTGCCTCGCAAAACTTGACGACGCCGTAAAAAATCGCAAACGACAAGGCGATCAGCAATACGGAAACCGCGTCCATCTTCGAGCCTCCCTCCATGCTCAGGAAATTGCTTATAGTCCAATCCACCCGGAATACTTGCTTGCTTTCATCCTCCCTTTGACTTGTCGTGTATGAGCCGAGCGGACTCTTTCGCTTACGCCTCTGCCCCTCTCCCAAGCGATGCCCGGAGCGGTGCCTTTGGGTAAAAAAATAGACCAATGCTTACTCCTTCCCCAGGCGACAAACAAGCACAGGCCACTGCGGGCAGCCAAAAAAACAGCCGCTCGCAAACGGATCGGGCCGGACGGCGATTCATCCAGAATCGCTTCTCCCTTCGATCCGCCGGTGTCTCTTGCTTTGCCTTGTCGGGGAAAAAGTACTCATTGGTCTACCTAACGCCCAGCCGGCAATCCATTGCCCTCTTTGCGCTCTGTCTCCCTGTTCCTTTTTCCAAAACAGACGATTTTTACTGACAGAAAAACGAAAAGACCTGCAAATCAGATCGAACAGGCGGATTGCTGCCGCATTTGGGCAACAAAAAAAGCCTCCTCGAACAGGCGGTCTTTTGACCTCCCTCGCTTTAGCCGACGAAGTTAGCTGACGGGTAGGATGGCGAAAGAGTTTCTCATCCCTTCCACAAAAACCGTGGAATTAACCCCTACTGATTGGGTCCTCCGCTCCCGGGCGCCCCGGGACTAGGCCAGATTTGCAATTGGTTGTTATGTGTCATTATAAGTCGGACGCGATTGGTTGTGAACGGCTGATTTTGACCGATTTCCGATTCTTTTGGGAGAAAAATCGGAATGAAAACGGATAAATCGTTCATTCTCTCAAGCGATCAAATTATTTTGCCCGTTATCTCCCGTTTCCTTTTTTCTCCATTCTCGCGTTGACAGCCTCTCTGGCGCTCAGTAAGATAGGGCTCAATGACAAGATAGGGAGGAATTGGTTTGGCCGTTTCCCACAAGAAGAAAATGGAAGCCGAGATCAGCGAAGCGTTTATTAAGTTTCAGCGCGAACTGATCGGACGCGGCCCGCAGGAAGGAAAATCGTACATCGTCGGCGATATGGTGATCTGCCGCTTCAAAGGCGTCCTCACTGTCGAGGAAAAGCATTTGGCTCATCATGAAAAGGGACGCCGCGTGGTCAAGGAAATGCGAGAGGTCCTGCGCGAGATGTACAGCAAGGAGTGCGAGGAGATCGTCGAAACCATCACCGGCTGCAGGGTGCTTTCCAGCCACAGCGATATCAGCACAAAAATGGGCGAGCGGATCGAGGTTTACGTGCTGAACAAGGATTTGGAGAAGGCGCTGTTGGACATGAAAAGCTAAACTCTAGTGAGTCATCGCCGTTTGGAGGGAACAAAGCTTGAACGAAAAGTATCGGAGGCAGCAGGTGGTGCTCGATCCTCTGAAAGCAAACATTTACAGTATCTTCTTTTCCATCGCTTTTTTCATCGCTGCCCTTTTCCTGTACGGCGGCGAGGTGACGTTTTCCGTGTCGATCCAAGGTCTTTTTCTCTTTCTGCTATTGGTGGTCGCCGGGATTGTCGTCCATGAATGCTTGCACGGGATTGGCTTTTTGCTCAGCAGGGAAGTCTCGTTCTCCGACATCCGCTTTGGATTTGTACCGAAGAAACTGGTTTTCTACTGCTGCTGCGCAAAACCGATTGCGGTATCCCGCTACCGGTTCGCAGTACTGCTGCCCGGCTTGATCTTGGGATTGGTCCCTTTTTGTCTTTCCCTTATGGGACATTCGCTTTTTTGGTACTTGTGGAGCTTTTTTATGATAGCCGGCAGCTTTGGCGATGTTTACATCCTGTGGACACTGCGGAAGTATGACCGGCAGACGCTTATTACCGATTCTGTGGACAGCATCGGTTATGACGCCTATATTCCCGTGGAAGATGGCAATGGAAGCAAGTGAGGTTTGTCACAGCAGCGTTCATCCACCCCAAAAATACAAAAAAAGCCGCGTATGCGAGTGACGTTTGCCATCACCCGATACGCGGCTTCTTTACTTCCAAAAACCGTTTTACGCTACAACATCGTAGCCCTGATCTTCAATCGCTTCCTTGATCGCATCCACAGTCAGTTTGCCTTCGTCGAAAGACACCTCGACCGTTTTTGCCGCCAGGTCAACTTTGCCTGCCGCACCCAGCTCCTTCAGCGCTTTTTCAATCGAGTTTACGCAGTGGTTGCAGGACATTCCTTCTACTTTCAGCGTTACGTTTTGCATCATGATCTCTCCTTCTCAATTTTCCTTTTTATATGATAACCATGCCGCCTCACCGCTCCCAAGGTCAACCCTGGGGATGAGACAGATGGGTCTTGCCTTGTTCTATGGCATGGCCAGCCGGTTGCTGGTGAGGAGCCTCGTCGGGACCGGCCCAGACTGTGTACAGCTGATAGCCGCCGATGACGAGCAGCAGATAGACGATTGCCGAGAGCGCCCATTTTGTTTTGAGATTCATCCTCGTTTCCCCTTTCCCATTACAATTTCACCCGCTGCAGGCGCAGGGCGTTCAGCACGACAGAGACAGAGCTGAAGGCCATTGCGGCCCCGGCCAGCCACGGCGCGAGAAAACCGAGTGCTGCGAACGGAATCCCGACTGTATTGTAGGCGAATGCCCAAAACAGATTTTGCTTGATGTTGCGGATTGTCTTGTGGCTCATCACGATCGCGTCGGCGACACTGGTCAACTCTCCGCGCATCAGCGTGATGTCCGCCGCTTCCATCGCCACATCCGTTCCGGTGCCGATGGCCATGCCGATGTCGGCTGTAGCCAGTGCGGGCGCATCGTTGATGCCGTCTCCCACCATCGCTACTTTGCGGCCTTGGTGCTGCAGCTTTTTCACTTCGTCCGCTTTTCCTTCCGGCAACACCTCGGCAATCACCTGGTCAATCCCCGCCTGACGGGCAATCGCTTCTGCCGTCTGCCTGTTGTCCCCGGTCATCATGATGACAGTCAGGCCCATTTCCTTCATCCGCTTTACCGCTTCGCGGGAAGTCGGCTTGATCGTGTCTGCCACGGCGACCATACCAGCCAGGCGTCCATCGACAGCAGCGAGCATCGCTGTTTTTCCTTCCTTCTCTAGAGAGGACATGACATCTGCGGCCTGTTCATAGGAAATCGATTTTTCGGCAAGCAGGCGGCGCGTTCCGACGAGCACCTCCCTGCCGTTTACGACCGCGCGGATCCCGAATCCGGGAATCGCTTCAAACGCTTCAGCAGCCCCCAGTGAAACTCCTTTTTCGCCAATCCCTTTGACAATCGCCTGGGCCAGCGGATGCTCCGAATTTTTCTCGGCGGCTCCGACCAGTGCCAGCAGCTCGCTTTCGTCCATGTCATAAGCAAAGACGTCCGTGAGCTCGGGTTCGCCTTTCGTTACGGTACCCGTTTTGTCCAGTACAATGGTATCCAATCGGTGCGCCGTTTCCAGATGCTCTCCGCCTTTAAACAGGATGCCCAGCTCTGCCGCGCGGCCCGAACCGGCCATGATCGAAGTAGGCGTAGCCAGTCCCAATGCGCACGGGCAGGCAATGACGAGCACCGCGATTCCCTTTTCCAATGCCGAGGCGAAATCGCCCGGCGAAACGAACCAGTACCAGATCACGAAGGTAAGGACGGCAATCCCGACTACAACCGGAACGAACACGCCGGATATGCTGTCCGCCAGGCGCTGGATCGGAGCCTTGGAGCCTTGCGCTTCCTCGACTACGCGGATGATTTGAGCCAGTGCCGTTTCTTTTCCGACCTTGGTCGCCTGAATCTGGAGAAAACCGTTTTTGTTCAGTGTCGCGCCGATCACGTTGTCTCCGACAGTCTTATCCACCGGAATGCTTTCACCAGTCAGCATCGATTCATCGACAGCCGACTGTCCTTCCAAAACGACGCCATCTACCGGCACCTTTTCTCCTGGCTTTACATAGACGATGTCCCCCGGGCGCACTTCGTCTACCGGAATCGTCATTTCCTCTCCGTACCGTATGACCACTGCCGTCTTGGCCTGCAAGCCCATCAGCTTGCGAATCGCCTCCGAGGAGCGGCCCTTTGCCTTGGCTTCGAACAGCTTGCCGAGCAGGATCAAGGTAATCAATACCGCGCTGGTCTCAAAATACAGCTCAATCATGTGGGCCCCTGTGCCGATGGATTGGATCGCCATGTACAAACTGTAGAAGTAAGCGGCCGAGGTGCCGAGTGCGACCAGCACATCCATGTTGGCGCTTTTGTTGCGCAAAGCCTTGTATGCTCCAACATAAAATTGTTTACCGACAACGAACTGAACCGGTGTCGCCAAAGCCAGCTGCACCCACGGGTTCATCAGCATATCGGGCAGCCAGATGAACGAGGTAAAGGAAAAGTGGCTCACCATCGCCCACAGAAGCGGCAGGGAAAGGATCAGGGAAAAGAGAAACTTTCCGGTCTGCCGTTCGATTTCCTGGGCCCGGCGGTCCGCCGTTTCCGCCTCGGACTGCTCATCCTTGCGTACGGCCTGATACCCCAGCTTTTCCACCTGCCTGATCAGGTCGGCGACGCTCGCCTGGCTCGCGTCGTACTCGACAGAGCCTGTTTCCAAGGCGAGGTTGACATGCGCCTGGATGACGCCCGGTACCTTTTGCAGCCCTTTTTCAATCCGGGTCGCGCAGGCAGCGCAGGTCATTCCCGAGATGTTGAGCTCTACCTTGTCGGTGATCACTCCGTACCCCAAATCCTCGATTTTTTTCTGGATGTCCTGAAAGCTCATTTTTTCGGCGTCATAGACAACTGTCGATTTTTCCAGGGCGAGGTTGACGCTTGCGGACTCGACGCCTTCGAGCTTTTGCAGACCTTTTTCGATCCGAATGGCACACGCTGCACATGTCATGCCGGATATGGCGACTGTCGCTTCTTTTACTTTGCCGCTCATGTTGATTCCTCCGAACCAAATACCCATATGGGGTATATTTTTATTAGTATTCCCCTTACGTCTTTTCTTATCGCAACTTCAGTATACAGTACCCCCATAGGGTATATCAAGCGTTTTTTTCAAAAAAAAATTCCCCGCTTGTCCATTTCAGCAAAACGGGGTCTGCGAAGCCATCCGAACGCAGTTGCGCCCTGCTTTTTTTGCTTCATAAAGAGCCTGGTCGGCTCGCTCTATGGCATTTTCCGGGGAGATTGCCTCGGCAGGCAGGAGCGTTGAGACGCCTACGCTCACCGTCACCACACTGCTTGCCTTTGAGCCGCTGTGCGGAATGGCCAGAGATACGATTCGCTCCCTCACATCCTCCGCTATTCCAAGGGCCCGATCTGCGTCTGTACCCGGCAGCAGCACCGCAAATTCTTCTCCACCATAACGGGCGACCATCGCTCCCTGAAGCTTCAGCGCAGATACGGCTGCTGCAGCTGCTCCTGCTGCTTCCCGCAAACACCTGTCTCCCGGTTGATGGCCGTAGGTATCGTTGTACATTTTAAAATAATCGAGATCAAACATAATGAGCGAGAACGGAACCCCACTCGATTGACATGCTTCCCACTCCGCGCGAATTCGCTCGTCGAAGCAGCGCCTGTTGGCTACGCCAGTCAATCCGTCCATATTGGTCAAATCGCGCAAAAGCTGGTTGGCTGACATCAGCTGCTCCTCTGCCCGCTTCCTAAGCGTAATGTCGCGAAAATGAATCAATTGGGCCGGCTCGCCTCGATAGGAAATCCATGTACTCGCCGTCTCGACATCGACCTCGCTGCCATCCTGGCGGCGAAACCTTGTCTCGATCAGATCCGTGACAGACTCCATATGCTTATGCGCATACGTATCGCGACAGGCTTCGGCTCGCCACTCCTCTTTCGTAAAGGTATACAGCGGTTTTCCCAGCAGCTGCTCCCTTTTTTCCAGTCCCAAAAGCTTTAAAGCAGCGTCGTTGGTCAACACAACTCTGCCTTCCGACACCACAAGGACTCCGTCTGGAGAGAGCTGCACCAAGCGCCGGTAGCGCTCCTCGCTCTCCTCAAGCTCGTAAAGCAGGTGATTGGTCCGGCGAATATACGTCATGACCAAATAACTGAGGATCCCCCCCATGAGGGATATTGGCCACTGATACATCGCCACTTGCATTAACAAAGATGTATCGGGAAGATTCATGTACAGAGAAGATGTGGCCACGACAATGCCGTAGAAGTTCAAAAGGATAATCCTGCTCCAGGGCTGCATTCGGAAATAGGACAGGGCGCCACACCCGATTCCGATCAGGATGGCAAAAAATGCAGCAGTCAGCGAGGCGGCACTTACACCATACAATCCCACCCGTCCGACCGCGATGATGACGGCTGAAGCCAGGGCCGCAGGCATCCCTCCGAAAAAAGCTGACAACACAATCACTATATGTCGCAAATCCGCCACCACAGAAGGAGAGACTCTGATCGCATACAGCATCAGCAAGACACCTACCATGCCAAGCAAACCGCCATACACCAGACGGATGCGGATGGGGGACTGGGGTACGACCAGCTTTCCTTTGTAAATATGACCGATGATCAAGAAGCACGAAATCAAGATAGCCAGATTGGTACCGAAATCTTTTAACACACTCTCACGCCTTCTGCTTTCTTAGTATGCCACATGCGACCCCGTCACGGGCGATCAGCATGGCAGACGTACTCCGCTACATCATAAAGCTGCAAGGTTCACTTGTAAATGTTTTCGGACCCTCTTCCTTGAAATCGCAAGCCCGTTGTTGTCAGTTTGTCACCTTTTTGAAATGGCAAAAAGCCCTGCTCCTCCCATTCGGAACAGGGCTTCCCGCATTTGCTTTTGAGCCTTGCATATTCATTAGCCTTGCGTATTTATTTACCCTTGCTTTTTATGATAAGCGGCGGCAATCTGCGCAGCCACGGCTGCATTGTGCTTCACCAGGGCAATATTGGTTTGCAGGCTTTTGCCTTCTGTCAGTTCTTTTACTTTCGAGAGCAAGAACGGCGTTACCTTTTTGCCGGCGATTCCGTTTTCTTTCGCTTCCTTCAGCGCTTGCAGAATGACTGCCTCGATCTTGCCGTGATCAAGCGCATCCTTCTCCGGTACCGGGTTGGCGATGACAAGACCGCCGTCCAGACCGAGCTTCCACTTCGTATCCATCACGGTTGCGACTTCTTCTGGAGCATCCAGACGGAAATCGACGCCAAAGCCGCTCTCTCTTGCGAAGAAGGAAGGGAACTCATCCGTGCGATAGCCGACGACAGGCACCCCTTGTGTCTCCAAGTATTCGAGGGTACGGCCGATATCGAGAATCGACTTGCATCCGGCGCATACGACTGCGAGGCCCGTTTGCGCCAGCTCGGTCAGGTCAGCAGACACGTCCCAGGTGATTTCGCCTTCGCGGTGAACACCGCCGATGCCGCCTGTGGCAAAAACGCGGATGCCTGCCAGCTGGGCTGCGATCATCGTACCGGCTACCGTCGTCGCCCCGATTTTGCCGCTGGCGAGAATGTACGGGAAATCGCGTCGGCTTACTTTTTCAACGGATTTGTTCGTCGCGAACTCTTCCAGTTCACTTTCCGACAGCCCGATCTTGATTTTTCCGTCCATAATCCCGATCGTTGCCGGTACCGCGCCGTTGTCACGGATGATCTGCTCGACTTCCTTCGCCATCTCGATATTTTGCGGATACGGCATCCCGTGGGAAATGATTGTTGTTTCCAGGGCTACAACTGGCAAGTTATTGTCCAATGCATGGCGCACTTCATCTGTAAAAGTCAGGTATTGTTTCATCCGTTATCGCTCCTCTTCGTATTGGTTTATCGTTTGTTCCAGTTCCTCCGGCTTCAGCAGCGGCGATACCGAATACTCGGTCTGCAGCGTCAAGGCCGAAGCAGCCATGCCGAGCCGGCACGCTCTGCCCAGCGGCTCACCGTTTACGACCCCGTACAAAAGACCGGAGGCAAAAGCGTCGCCCGCTCCCGTCACGTCCACTACCTCTGTCGGGTAGGGGGCCAGCTTCTCCGCCTGGTCCTCCGATTGATAATAAATGCCCTGTTCGCCGAGCGTCACCACGACACTTTTCACGCCTCGTGCCCTGATTTTCCGGCACGCTTCTTCGCAGTCCTGCATGGTTTTGATCTCCATGCCTGACAAAAGCTCGGCTTCCTCGCGATTCGGCAGGATTGCTTCGACTCCGTCCAAACGCTCGGGCAGTTTTTCCGCCTTGGCAGAAGAAACCGGATCGACGAACAGCGCGATGCCCTCATCCCGGCAGCGTCCGATCACGTATGCCAAACAGTCTGCAGGAAGGTTCGTATCGAGGTAAACGGCCCGGGCGGCTGCGATATGGGACCACCGTTCCGCAAACATTTGCGGCGTGAGCGTATCGTAAATATCCATATTCGCCAGGGAGACGACCATTTCGCCTTCCTTGTCCAAAAGCGCCGTGTACGTACCGGTTCGCTGAGTGGGCAACCGCCACACCTGGCTGATATCGACCCCGTGCTTTTTCGTTTCCTGCAAAATCCAGTCGCCTTCCTTGTCTTCCCCGACACAGCTGATCAGCGAGACATTGCAGCCAAGCCGACCGAGATTTTCCGCGATATTGCGGCCGACCCCTCCGCATGATTCAGAGATGGTTACCGGATTCGATGAGTGGAGCCGCACTTGCTGCTTGGCCCGCGCTTTCCGGTCCAGATTGGCTCCGCCGATGCAGACGATCAGCTCTTCGTCGCGAAGAATATAGGCCCGTCCTTTGATTTCGCCGCGCTTGGTCAGCTGCGCGATATAGCCAGCCACCGCCGACCGGGAAATGCCCATCTTGTCAGCCAGCTCCTGTTGGCTGACGAACGGATTTTCACGAATGTAGCGGAGGATTTGTTTTTCTTTGTCCACGGCCCTCCTCCTTTCTGCCTTAGTAGCATTTGCAACTCGAACTGCTCCTCTTTACAAACAAAAGTTTATCACATAGACAAAAGTTTTCAAAGAGAAAATAATGGTGCCGCAAGAAAAAACGCATTCTTTGACCATCCGCGAAAAGATGGGCACAAGAATGCGCTTCTATAACGGCTATGCTGTGTTATGTTGCTTTTTTGCTAATCCATGGTTGATCGCTTTTGATCGCCTGCATTTTCCGACCTCTATGCCCGCCCTTTTTTACGATTCTACGGCATTCTGCAGCGCCGGCTCCTTCGCTTTTTCCCGATGGCGGGACAGGGCAAAAATCGTCCCGATAATGCACAAACCGCCGATCCACTCAAACATCCCGAACGACACATGCAGCCAAACAACGGTCGTAATCACGGCAGACAATGGTTCCGCGCAGGCAAGCAGGCTGGTTTCTGTCGGGCGGATATAGTTCAGACTGTCTACGTACAGATAAAAGGGAATCAAGGTCCCAAACAAGACGATGAAGACAACAGCCAGAACCGATGGAACCGACCAGATCATGTCCACTGCTTGCCAAGGCTGTTTTGCCAGGCAAAGACCGATGCCCCCGATCAGCATCGCCCAGCCAAGGACGACTGTAGACCCCCAGCGCCCCAGAAGCGGCTTCGGGTATACGGTGTAAAAAGCAAGCGCCAGCGCCGAGGCCAGCCCCCAAATAACGGCGGCAGCGGAAATCGTCAGCTTCCCCGGATTTCCTCCCGTGATGAGCAGATACGTCCCCCCGAGAGCCAGGATCAGAGCCGTCACCTGTGCTGCTGAAGGCAACTGCCGAAGTTTGATGACGAGATACACAACCAGAAAAACGGGCCCCAAATACTGCAGCAGCGTCGCAGTCGCCGCATTGCCCGCTTCGATCGAGGCAAAATACGTATACTGGACCGCGAGCATGCCTGCGATCGAAAACAGCAGGAGCCGGGCCAAATCACCGCCGGAGAACAAAATCCGCCAAACATTCTGACGATGCGGCCCACATAATGACAGCGCGAGCAGGATCAATCCGGAGGCGAGCAACCGTGACGCTACCAGCCAATCCGTCTGAAACTGATAATGCTGCATGAGCGATTGGGCCACGGTGCCTGAGACTCCCCATAAGATCGAAGCGACAATCACCATTGTAAAGCCGCGGACGCGTAATGAAGAAATCATGGTGTTTTTTCTCCTCTCCCATCCAATATATTATGCAATATATCGCATTCTGCTGTAAAATACAAGAAGATGCTTCTTTTACCAAAACGCCTTCTAAGGAGGACTTGTCATGCCTCTTCCCCCCAATTTGCGAAAGGTCGAACGAACCTCCGCGAAAAACAAGGTATTGCAGCAGCTGCAGACCTGGATCATAGACGGTACCCTGCAGCCGGGCGAAAAAATATTGGATACGGAGCTGGCCGACGCGATAGGAGTCAGCCGGACGCCTGTACGGGAGGCGCTGCAAATCCTGGAGCTGCAGGGCTTTGTAGAGATGCAGCCCGGTGTGGAGACGCGAGTGACCAAGCTGGCTCCCGAAGACGTCCCCAACATCTACCGGCCGCTCATCGCCTTGGAAGCGCTGGCTGCGGAGCTGGTCGTGCCCAAGATCACCGATGCGGTGCTGGACGAATTGACCGAGCTGAACAGGCAGTTTTCCGAAGCGATCGAGACAAGCCAGTCATATGCCGCCATGGAGCTGGACGAGGCGTTTCACAAGCTGATCCACGAAACGGCCGGAAATACGTACATATCATCCTTTACCTCCCTCTTGCACATGCATTTGCGCCGGTTAAAATTTGTCTTCTTCCAGCATTTTTTGCCTGCCCGCACTTCAGTAGAAGAGCATCGTCTACTGATTCAGGCCCTCCGCGACAAAAATGCGGCGGCCGCTGTCGAAGCGATGACGCAAAACTGGCTCAGACCCATGCATGAGGTAGCACGCCAACTGGAAAAAGCAAACAAAGGAGACGACTGATGAATAGACCCTGGCTAAAGCTTTCCCTGATTGAGTCGAATGAAGAAAGAAAGGCATACCGCTCTCTTTTGCTTTTGGCAGATGACTGGGCCGAGGCCGTTGACCAGTACATGTACGGAGGAGAGCTGTATATCGCCCAGGATCAGCAGGACCAAGTGCTGGGCGTTTGTCTGATGCACGCTTTGTCCCCCGAGGAAGCGGAGATCAAGAACCTCGCCGTCCGGCCGGAATTCCGCGGACAGGGAGTGGGGAAGGCCATAATTGAAGAGCTTTGCAGCCGCTTCGCCTCCAAAGGCTTTTCACGGATCATAGTAGGCACCGCCAATTCCAGCATCGACAATCTGGCTTTTTACCAAAAGGCGGGCTTCCGCATGACAGAAATTCGCAAGGATTTTTTCTGTTCCTATCCCGAGCCCGTGATTGAAAACGGGATCCGGGCATGGGACATGGTCATGTTTGAACGCCCTCTGTCTGCATCTTGCTGAAAAAGTCTTGGAAGCTGTCCCCGCTTGCCGATTCCCCCGGCGAAAGGATGATTTGCTGTCCATCGGCACATACTACCGAAAAAAATGGGTGGGATGATGGTGTCGAATCAAACAGACGGACGATACAACAACGCGCAGGCAAAAGGCGAAGACAAGCAGGAAGGCGAGTTCTTCTACTTTGATCTGTCAGACGAGCACCATGAGAAGCTCTTGGAAAAGGAATTGAAGGAAGGTCACGAAAATCCTCTTGGACCTCTGGAAGAGGTAACAAAAGTGGAATATTAAAATCAACCTGGAACCGGCTCCGGCTATGAAAACAAATGGCCGGAGCTTTTTCCTGCTTTCCCTTTCTACATTTGATGCGGGATACGTTGCTGCCGTTTTGTCCGCTTCTTTGACAAGCACCACTAAGAGGTGTATAATTATCTTAAATTTGAGATATGTACTGAACTAAATCCTAAAGGGGGTGCACGCAAATGCCCGAAGAACAGCAACATCGTGACGACTCGCTTTTGCTGATGGTGGTTTTGGCCCGTGCCTATAACTGGGTAACGGCACATACCACGCGGGAAATCCGCCAGCATGGGTTGAATCCCACCGAGTTTGGCGTACTTGAGGTGCTGTACCATAAAGGTCCCCAGCCTCTCCAGCAAATTGGCGAAAAGATCCTGATCTCGAGCGGTAACATTACGTACGTCGTGGACAAACTAGAAAAGAAGCAGCTTCTGGTCCGCAAGCCATGTGCCGAAGACCGGCGGGTTATTTACGCAGAACTGACGGAAAAAGGTCAACAGTTTCTGGCTTCCATCTTTCCCTCCCATAAAATAGCCATTGAGCAAGCCGTCAGTGGCCTCAATCCGGAGGAAAAGAGAAGCGCAATCGAGCTGTTAAAAAAGTTGGGGCATTCTGCTCAAGAGCGCTTTCATAAATAAAAAAACATGGAAGTGTAAAAACTCTTGACAAGATCCTCGATACGTAATAATCTTAAAATCAAGATTTACTATTTCAAGGTTATATACTTTCCTTTTGAAAGGGGAATAAGAAAAGCATGAGTAAAGTATTATTTATCAAAGCCAACAACCGTCCCGTGGAGCAAGCAGTCAGCGTAAAGCTGTACCAAGCTTTCGTGGACTCTTATAAGGAGACCCATCCACAAGACGAGATCGTAGAACTGGATTTGTTCGCAGAAAACCTGCCATACTACGATGTAGAAAAAATCAATGCCATGTTCAAACAAGGCAAAGGAATGGAAATGACTGCTGAAGATCAAAAAGCAGCTGAGCTGGTTAACAAATATCTGAACCAGTTTATCGAAGCCGACAAAGTGATGATCGCATTCCCGCTGTGGAACTTCACTGTACCTGCTGTCCTTCACACGTATTTCGACTACCTGTGCCAAGCAGGCAAAACGTTCCGCTACACTGCAGAAGGTCCAGTTGGGCTGTTGAACAACAAAAAAGTGGCTCTGCTGAACGCACGCGGCGGCGTATACTCCGAAGGTCCTGCTGCCAATGTTGAAATGGCTGTTAAATACGTGCAAACCATTCTGGGCTTCCTGGGCGTGAAAGACATGTCCACTGTCATCGTAGAAGGCCACAATGCGTCCCCTGACAAAGCGGAAGCACTTATTCAAGAAGGCATTGAAAAGGCTGTAAAACTGGCGGAATCCTTCTAAGGCCCGCCGGCCTTTTTTTGGACTAATATCTCAAATTTAAAATACTCTAATTTAAAATTATTTTACAAGGAGTGAATGTATGATGGTAGATGTAGGTTTGTTGATCATTCGTCTTGTTGTCGGTCTTACTTTTGCAGCTCACGGTACACAAAAATTGTTTGGTTGGTTTGGCGGTCACGGATTAAAGGGTACGGGCGGATGGTTTGAATCCATCGGCATGAAGCCCGGCGTCGCCATGGCTCTGATGGCTGGTTTGAGTGAACTGATTGGCGGACTGCTGTTTGCTGCCGGAGTCGGCACCTGGGTAGGCGCTGTGCTGATCATCGGCACGATGCTTGTAGCGATTGTAAAAGTCCACGGCCCTAACGGATACTGGGCAACACAAAACGGCTACGAATACAATCTGACCCTGATTGCTGTCGCTTTGGGCGTTGCTCTGATCGGTCCTGGTGCCTATACGCTGTTCTAATCAAAAACAATCAGCATGTTATGCCTTGCCCTTATGCAAAACAACAGCTAGCATAGAAGCTACTTTCTTTGTCATATATGTCCCATAACAAGGAGGCCATTATGCACATTTCCATCTATACACCGGACCAGCAAGGAAAAGGCCATTTCGGCAATGGCGAAATCGTGGAGAGCAAACCGATTGCTTTTCCCCACGAGGAAACGGCTGTCAAGCGCGTCGGCCCCCTCTTTTACTGGGCTTGGGCCAAATCGCTGACGACGTTTGAAATACCGCTGCATCCGCACTCCGGCTTTGAAATCGTTTCGTACGTGCTAAACGGAACGGTTGGTCACCGCGATACACTAGGTAATTTGCAGCAAGTATCCACCGGCGGAGCGCAAGTAATGCAGACCGGATCAGGAGCTTATCACGCCGAAGAAATGAGTACAGGCACGGAAATGTTTCAAATCTGGTTTGAGCCTCATCTCTCCCAGGCGGTCAAGGTGCCGCCCACTTACAACCAGTACAATCATGAAGAGTTTCCGCTCGATGTGATTGACGGCGTACAGGTGAAACGGGTGATCGGTACGGATGCGCCGATTTCTCTCGTGACCGACTCTTTGATGAGAGATATCATCATCCCGGCCAATCATTCCTATCGTTGGCAGCTTCCAAAGGGGTATTCCCTGGCAGCAGTTGTCGTTTCGGGCAAAGGGGAGCTGCATTTGGCAGAAGGAGCGAGTGGCCTTCACGGCGGCGATTTTGCCGTGGTGTCCTCGGATCAGGCCGGAGAGCTCCGGTTTAGCGCCCCTTCCGGTGAATCGCTCCGCCTCGTTGCGATTCAGGTGCCGTCAGAGGTGGACTACCCGCTATACCGAAAGTAAACAACTAGGCAACCTTCCAAACCGTACGATTGAACAGGCCGCTCCGCTGACTGGAGCGGCCTGTTTGTTTGCCTTTGCATATTCCGGCCCCTCCCAAGAGACAATAAAAGGGAATGTTTGACAAAGCATCACAGTGAAAGGACGTTATACGGTGGACGATCTTGTACTGGCGCGAGCCACATTTGGCACTACGATGGCCTTTCACATCATCTTTGCCACTTTGGGCGTAGGGCTGCCCCTGATGATTTTGCTGGCCGAAATTCTCTTCCAGCGCACCCGGGACCGCGACTACGAGCTGATGGCCAAACGCTGGACAAAAGGACAGGCCATTTTGCTCGGTGTGGCCATTCCCTCCGGCACCATCGCAGGTGTACAGTTGTCCCTTTTGTGGCCCGGCTTTATGGAAGTAGTCGGGAAAGTGATCTCCCTGCCGTTTCAAATCGAAATTTTCGCCTTTTTCCTGGAGGCGCTCTTCATGTCCATCTACGTCTATGCCGCCGATCGATTGACCCCGCTGATGCGGCTCGTTTCCGTTTTTATGATCCTGCTTGGGGCTGCTGCTTCAGCGGTTCTCATCACCAATGTCCATGCTTTTGAGGGTACGCCCGCCGGTTTTCGCATTGAAAACGGAGAGGTCGTGGATGTGGACCCTTGGGCGGCATTTTTTAATCCGAGCTTTTTCGTCACTGCGGGCCATGTCGTCGTCTCCGCCTTTATGACAGGCGCTTTTGCCATCGCATCCGTCGCTGCCTGGAAAATGATCAAGTCCGATCAGGAGAGCCGGGAATACGCCTTCCACCAAAAAGCGCTGCTCCTCGGCTTGATCGTCGGCGGGTCTTTCTCGCTCCTCACCGCCTTGAACGGCCACGAATCGGCCCAACTGCTGCACCGCTATCAGCCTGAGAAGCTGGCGGCAGCCGAAGGTCTTTTCCAGACCCAGGCCTATGCCCCGCTGGCCGTCGGAGGTTTTACCGATCCGGAAACCCAGGAAGTGAAATACGGAATCGAAATTCCCTGGATGCTCAGCTTTTTGGCGGGAAACCGCTTTGACGAGGTGGTGGTCGGGCTCAATGACTTCCCTCGGGAGTACTGGCCTCCCCTCTATATCCACACCTTGTTTAACGGCATGGTGGGAATCGGCTCCCTTCTGATCGTCGTCGGATTGCTCGGCTTTGCCTGGAAAAAACTGCTGCGCCGCTCCGTGTTTCCGCGCTGGGTGCTGGGCATCTTTGTCCTTAGCGGCCCGCTGGCTTTGCTCGGCATCGAATTCGGCTGGATCTTTGCCTGTACGGGCCGCCAGCCCTGGGTCATCTACCGGGTGATGCGCACGGCCGACTCTGTCACCCAATCAGCCGGGATCGGCCCGCTGTTTTTCACCTTTCTCGCCGTTTACCTGTTTCTCGGCATCGTGACCATTCTGGTCTTTCGCAGCTATTTTGGCCGCCACCCGCTGGAGCTTCATCCAACGGACCGGCCGTCGGGAGAAACAGCCCCCTAATTTGATCCAAGGAGGCTTCTGTTCATGACGGACACGATTTTGGCGATTACGCTGGTGTGGATCTTTGTGGTGATTTACGCAGTAGCCGCATCCTTTGACTTCGGCGCCGGCTTCTGGTCGATGGTTTATGTAAACCGCATAGATACAAAGGCGACAAGCATCGCCAACCGTTACCTGTCCCCGTCATGGGAGGTTGTCAACGTATTTATCGTGCTGATCGTCGTCGGGCTGGTCACGTTTTTTCCCGGAGCCACCTACACGCTCGGCACCGTGCTGCTCATCCCCGGAAGCCTCATCCTCCTGCTGATTTTGATCCGCAGCGCCTTTATGGTTTTCTCCCATCTCGTCCGCAAATACGATAAAACGCTCGCCTTCTTTTCCGGAATCAGCGGCCTTTTCATCCCGGCTCTGCTGATCCTGGTCCTGCCGCTGACGCAGGGCGGATTTATTCAAACGATCGATGGGGTGGAAAGACTGGACTGGGGAGCGCTGCTGACGAGTCCGCATGTATACGCCTATGTAGGACTGGCTGTGAGCAGCACCCTCTTTCTCTCCTCGCTGCTGCTCGCGGACTACTCCCGCGTAGCCAACGCACAGCAAGCCTTTCGCGTCTACCGTCGCGACGCCATTCTCATCGGTCCCCTCACCTTGCTTGCCGCCGTTTTGACAGTCGTCACGATGAAAACGGAGGCGAGCTGGCTCTATGAGAGGCTGCTTGCCTATCTCCCGTGGCTGATTGCTTCCGTCGCGTGGTTTTTGGTCGGTTATATCGCTCTGTTGATCCCGCCGGAGCAAAAACGGCTTGCCTATGCGCCGCGACTTGCCGTTGTCGGCGTCATTATTCAATATCTCTTGGCAAGCTACGCCTACGGAGCCGCCCGTCTGCCCTATATCGTGTACCCTACCGTTACGATCGAATCCGGTTTTACTCACCCCAACACGTTCCGGGCTTTGTTCGTGAGCTATCTGGTCGGCTTCGCCATCCTCATCCCCGGGTTTGTTTTCTTCTGGCGGATGTTTATGAAAGATGAACAGTATATTCAGCAAAAATAACCTGCGTGGGGTCTGCTCCGTCTTTTCTGGCATAAAAAAAGCCTCCCCCCGATTAACGGGAGGAAGCTGTCTCTTTTGCAAGCATGCTGCCTTCCTGGGCATATTGCGTATGCCAGGAAAAGGCTTTTTCGAGTACATGCGGTGTATGGCCGCCGCGGGTCAGCGCTTCCTCGAAATAATCGCGGAGCTGATCCCGGTACAGCGGATGCGCACAGTTTTCAATGATCAGGCGGGCTCTCTCGCGGGGAGCCAGTCCGCGCAGATCAGCCAGCCCTTGCTCGGTCACGATGATGTCTACGTCGTGCTCGGTGTGGTCCACATGGGATACAAACGGAACGATACTGGAGATGTGTCCGTTTTTGGCAATCGACTTGGTGACAAAGATGGCGAGGCGGGCATTCCGGGCAAAATCGCCCGATCCGCCGATGCCGTTCATCATGCGTGTGCCGGATACGTTGGTCGAATTGACGTTGCCGTAGATATCCACTTCCAGAGCCGTGTTGATGGAGATCAAGCCCATGCGGCGAATCAGTTCGGGATGGTTGGTGATCTCCTGCGGCCGAAGCAGCAGCTTGTCGCGATACTGGTCCAGGTTTTCCATGACGTGCTTCATTTTTTCAGCCGTCAGCGTGATGGAGCAGCCCGAGGCAAAAGCGATCTTGCCCGCATCCAGAAGGTCGAATACAGCGTCTTGCAGCACTTCCGAAAACACCGTCAAGTCGGAAAACTCGGAATCCAAAAATCCGTTGAACACCGCGTTTGCAACCGTTCCGATCCCCGATTGAAGCGGAGCGAGATTGCGCGGCAAGCGGCCCTTTTCCACCTCTTCGCGCAAAAAGCGGATCAGGTGGCCTGCCATGACCGCCGTCTCCTCATCCGGTTCGACGATGGTAGACGGAGAATCCATTTGATTGGTGATAACGATTCCTTTTACCTTCGCCGGATCTACCGGTATGCCGATTTGGCCGATGCGCTGGTCTACCTTGGTCAGCGGGATTGGCTCGCGCTCGCCCTGTTTTCCCGGCGTATACACGTCGTGCAAGCCTTCCAAAGCGGCAGATTGCACCATGTTCAATTCAATGATGACATGCTTGGCGTACTCGACAAATATATTGGAGTTCCCGACCGACGTGGCGGGAATGATGTATCCGTCTTCGGTTACTGCAACCGCTTCCACAATGGCGTAATCAATCGGATCCAGCACGCCGGAACGAATCCATTCGGCAGTGTGGGATAAATGCTGATCGATAAACATCATTTCGCCGCTGTTGATTTTTTTGCGCATGACCGGATCTGCTTGAAACGGCAGCCGCTTGCGAACAATGCCTGCCTCGGCCATAACGGCGTCTACATCGGAACCGAGCGATGCCCCTGTATATACATTGACGGAAAACGGTTTTCCTTCCCGCTTTGCCCGTTCGGCCAGCGCGACCGGAACTACCTTGGCATCTCCCGCCCGGGTAAAGCCGCTCAAACCCAATGTCATGCCGTCTTCGATCCAGCTTGCTGCTTCTTCTGCTTGAACAATTTTATCGTGAAGGCGTTTATCGCGTAAGCGCTCCCATACCATGTATGACCACCTGCCACTTTCGATCTTGTTTTCTTTACAGTATCACACGGTCGCTGAGCGGGCACTCGATTTGGGTCGAAGCAGAAGAATTCGCGGTGAAACAGAAAATTTGGCAGTTAGTTGTTCGGCTGGTGAATGATAGATTCCGGAACTGGTTGTCATTACTCTCTGCTGTTTCATTTATTGCCTGTGGGTCGGACTTTAGTGGAGGAGATGAAAAAGCAGAAAACGCTCCAGTACGGTGGGACACTTGCTGCGGGTAACACTGTCCGGCTGCACTCCAAAAGCGGAACCGCGTCCAAAAGCAGCGGTTTCGGGGGAAGCTGTTCAGAGTTGGACGCTGAGAGCGTGTTCCGCTCTTTCCGTTCCGCCTGGGCGGTGTCCCAAAGACTTTCGCGTTTTCTGCTTTTTCATCTCTACAGCTTGTATTGTCTTTCATGCTTTCTTCAATCAGAGAAAAACAAACGTTTAAGAGATGAGTTTCAGTCCGATGGCAGCAGCTAGCACCATGGCCATGAACAGGATACGACGCCATTCTTTTGATTCACCGAAGAAAAGCATGCCAACTAAAGCGCCTCCCACAGTACCAATCCCCGTCCATATCGCGTAAGCCGTACCCATAGGAAGACTTCTCATTGAAAAAGTCAAACAAATGAAGCTAAAAATAATCCCCCCGGCAACAGCAGATAAGCCTTTGAAGTGATTATAAATAGACAGTTTTTTAATCCCCACTTCTGCAGCGATATCAGCGAGAGAGGCACCCTCAACCTGAATGTAAAAAAGCAAGCCGATGACCGGCTTGCCGTTTAAAATCCTAATATTTGTCGAAATGAACTCGCATACGACTGGCTGACAGGCACGCGGGTGCGCTGCTTATCTTTCATCTCTAATAGAAAGGTTGAATGGAAGTGAGGGTGGATATAACCGATCGCCTCCAGATTGACCAGAAAAGAGCGGTGGCAGCGAATAAAGCTGGCGGGTGACAGCATTTGCTCCAGCTCTGACAGGCTGTAGCGGTTTGCATACGAATCCGTCGCTGTATGCAGCAATGTCTTCCCTTCCTGGGAGCGGATGTACATGATATCGGATATCGGAATGGGCAGCCAGCCATCCTCTCCTTTGCCGATCAGCACTTTCGGCTGCGGCATGAACTGCTTGGGGTAGATCGCTGTAATGCATCCTTCTACGCGGCCGCTGCGCAGCAACGGAAGGGAAACCCCGTAGTACGGGATGCCAAAAACACCGCTTTCCACATACTCCGATACTTTTTGCCTGGCCGTCAACGCTCTGTACGTCGCTGACCCTTCTCGCACCTGATCTCCCGGTTTGATTTTCAGATCAATGCTTGCGCTCGGCTGATAGTAGATATAGCGTCCGCCTTCCGAAATCGCAACAGAAACGCCGTCCGGTATTACCTCTCCGATCATTTGCAGTACTTCGGGCACCAATGTTTTCTCCATAGATCATCCCTCTGTATCCTGTTTCTCATCTCTATTAAACCACAATTTTACCCGCTGTGAGCACGAGACACGGAAATGACACAGCTGCATTCTGTTGGAAAATCAGACACAAAAAACTGGCATCGCACGAGGCAATGCCAGCAAACGATTCGATGTTTTCCCAAGCAAAGAAGCGAGCAGTTTTTCACCATCAGGAAGATTTCCGCTTCGGCTCAGACGCATCGTGGTATTTGTATTCCTTTTCCCAGAAATCCGCATCCTTGATTCCCAGCTTTACCGGATCGAACACAGGGTCTTTTCCTTGTTTTTTCTGATCCTCGTAATCCTTCAGCACCTTCAGCGCCGGCTTCGTCAAAAGAAGTATGGCGATGACGTTCAGCCAGGCCATGCTTCCTACCCCGATGTCGCCAAGCGTCCAGGCAAGACTGGCCGATTTCACGCTTCCGTAGAAAACGACGCCGAGAATCACGATCTTCAATGTGTAATCCGACCAGATTCGTTTCACCGTGCGGTTCAAGTAGGCCAGATTGGTCTCAGCCATGTAGTAGTAAGCCATAATCGTTGTAAATGCGAAGAACAACAGGGCGATCGCGACGAACGGAGCCCCAAATCCGGGCAGCACCGATTCGACAGCCTGTTGGGTGTAAACAGGTCCCGGCTCCACATCGCCCAGGTTGTTTACAATCGCGGGAGCACCTTCAGGCGTTACATTGTACATCCCGGTAAAAAGAATCATGAAAGCGGTTGCAGTACAGACGAAAAGGGTATCGACATAAACGGAAAAAGCCTGAACAAGCCCTTGCTTCGCCGGGTGCGACACTTCCGCCGCAGCCGCTGCGTGAGGAGCCGTTCCCTGTCCGGCTTCGTTGGAGTAGATTCCGCGTTTTACCCCCCAGGCGATAGCAGAACCGATGATGCCGCCGAAGGCCGCGTCCGCTCCGAAAGCGCTTGAAAAAATCAAAGACAGAACAGCTGGCAATTGAGAAATATTCAGAATGACAATGATTAAGGCAACCAAAATATACCCGAGAGCCATGAAAGGCACTACGATCTGGGCAACGTTTGCAATCCGTTTCACACCGCCAAAAATGATGAAGGCAAGCACAGCAACGAGGAAAATGCCTGTAATTGCCGGATGAATCCCGAAAGCGTTTTCCATCCCTGCGGCAATGCTGTTCGCCTGAACGCCAGGCAAAAGCATGCCTGTAGCAAAAACCGTCACGATGGCAAACAACACTGCGTACCACTTCAGCTTGAGACCCTTTTCAATGTAGTAAGCAGGACCGCCTCGGAATTGTCCGTCTTGCTTTGTCTTGTACACTTGGCCGAGCGTCGCTTCGACAAAGCCTGATCCGGCCCCGAGGAAGGCGATCAGCCACATCCAGAAGACAGCCCCTGGACCCCCGTAAGCGATAGCGGTTGCAACACCGGCGATATTACCCGTACCGACACGTCCGGACAATGCCATGGACAAAGCCTGGAAGGAAGAAACCCCTGCCTCTGAGCTTTTTCCATCGAACATTAATTTGACCATGTCCTTGATGTGCCTGACCTGCATGAAGCGGGTTGCAAGCGAGTAAAACAAGCCGGCTCCCAGGCAAAGATAAATCAATCCCTGGCTCCAAATAATGCCGTTTAACCAGTTAACGAACGCCTCCAAAAAATGACCCCCTCTTCCTAATCATTATATGATCTTGTTTAATTATAAAATATTGACTATATTCAAACAACTGAAAATGTTTTCACTCGACAAAAAAGGGGGAATCTTTTGTTCCGAAGAAACAAAGAACCATCTCTATTCCTGTTCCGTCTTTTTTTAGCTGCAGCCAGGTTTTCGCTTGCCCGAGTTCCCCGATTTTGGCCCACAAGCACCAGCTTGGTTCTGTCACCAAAAAAAGTCCTGACAGTAGCAACTCAAGGTTACTACTGCCAAGACTTTTCCAATTTCATTTGCGTTCCGGTACATTTTTTCTAGTGCCCAGACGGCAAGGCGAGTCCGATCCGCTCAATCAGCTTTTGGCTTTCTTCATTCAGTCCTTCGAGCACAATCTCTTTCCCGGCCTGCCGATAAGCAGCTACTACCTTGGAAATGGCCGTTACCGCCGATTGATCCCACACATGAGAATGGCGGAAGTCCACTACCACCCGCTCAGGGTCGGACTGGACATCGAACTGTTCGACAAAATGACTCATCGTTCCAAAAAACATCTGTCCGGAGACGGTGTATACCTTCACACCGTTTTTATCGTACAGGACATTTGTCTTCAAGCGAGCCATCTTCCAGCCAAATACGAGAGCGCTAATGACCACTCCGGCGATAACGCCTTTGGACAGATCGTGCGTAGCGACCACAATCGCTACGGTGACAATCATCACGACTGCGTCGCTGAAAGGCACGCGGCGCAAATTGACGAGAGACTTCCAGTCAAACGTGCTGATGGAGACCATTATCATGACGCCAACGAGCGCTCCCATAGGGATCTGCTTGACGACGTCGCCCAGCACCATGATCAAAAACAGCAGGAACAGTCCAGCCACCAGTGTAGACAGTCTTCCGCGGCCTCCCGATTTCACATTGATCACCGATTGGCCGATCATCGCGCATCCGGCCATTCCGCCAAAAAATCCGGTCACGATATTGGCGATGCCCTGGCCCTTTACTTCCCGGTTCTTGTCGCTTTTCGTCTCCGTCATCTCATCGATGATGGTCGCTGTCAAAAGCGATTCCAAAATCCCGACGAGAGCAAGTGCAAAGGAATACGGGAAGATGATCGTCAAGGTCTCCCAGCTAAACGGGACATCTGCAACATGAAATACCGGCAGGGTCCGCGTTATTTCCCCCATGTCACCTACTGTCCGCACATCCAGACCTGCCCAGATGGCCAGAACCGTCATCACGATGATCGCGATCAATGGAGCCGGCACCGCTTTCGTGACGAGAGGCAGCAAATAAATAATGGCCAATGTTCCCGCGACCATTGCGTACATGATCCAAGATTCGCCGACAAAATGAGGAAGCTGCGCCATAAATATCAGGATCGCCAGCGCATTGACGAAGCCGATCATGACAGAGTGCGGCACGAAGGTAATAAACCGGCCGATCCTGAACACGCCCATGATGAACTGGAGAACCCCTGTCAGCACAGTCGCGGCAAACAGGTACTCGATGCCATGGTCCTTGACCAGCGTCACCATCAGCAGCGCCATTGCGCCTGTCGCAGCGGAGATCATCCCTGGACGCCCACCCGTAAATGCGATCACACAAGCGATGCAAAACGACGCATACAAACCCACCATCGGATCGACTCCGGCGATGATCGAAAAGGCGATCGCTTCAGGAATCAAAGCGAGAGCTACCGTCACTCCCGCGAGCACATCACCCCGCAGGTTGCATAGCCAAGTCTTTTTCAGTTGTGAAGTAATCAATGCATGACCTCTTTATCTGCTAAATTTTCCGAGTCTCGTTCAAGCTTTTGATTTTGCCGAAAAACACATTGACTTTCTCCTCGCAAGAAAGTCGGGGCCGTTGAATACGAAAACATATTATAAAGGATATAGGCAAAGTTTGACCATGTTAAATTATGGCAGGGACTGCTGTATTCTGCTTCTGTTCGCAGAAAATAAAGTTTTAGACTGTATCTGTTGATTTGCTCCCAAACAAAACAGCCGAAACCACGGACCAGAAAACAAAGTCCCAGACTCCCGCAGCTTTATTAAAGCTATCGATGGTTGGATACTTCTTACGTCACTCCTTGGCTCTTTATAGACACATCTTTTTCCAATGTTAATTCGCGAAATGATTTCACGCGTAGCTGTAATAATGGGGTGAACCATAATGTACAAGCCGAAGCTAACAATCCAATGCCACCCGCAAATAAAGCGAACCGTAAACCCATTGCTCCCCCGATCATTCCTCCCATTAACGAACCAAGAGGTAAAGAACCCCACGAGATAAATCGAAATGTAGCGTTCACGCGACCTTGCAGGGCATCGGGTACAATTACTTGACGTAAACTGATGGTACTAATGCTAAACATTGAGACCCCCATTCCGAAAAGAAGCTGTCCGAGCATCATAATCAACGCAATACTTAATTCTGATCCTACTGCTAATGGAGCAAGCAAACCGCCACTTGCTGCGATCGTAGCGGAACCCACAATTGTCGGACCTACTCCAAAACGATGTACAGCCCTTTGGGCAAGCAGAGAGCCAAATAGGTACCCTACTCCTAGCGTTCCATAAATGATGCCGAGAATGCTCGCACTGATTTTGAGTTCCTGCGATGCATATAGAACATAAACACTAAAAATAACATTCCAGGAAAGGTTAAAGACTGTTGAGCAGCGCACCACTCCCCACAGCAACGGTTTTGTGTAAACCGTATGCAGCCCTTCTTTCATTTCCAGCCACATGTTTTTTGGTTTTTTCGCATCTGTCACGACTTTCTCCAACTTGCGAATCCGGGCTATGTACACAGCGGATACAAAAAAGAATACCGACGTGAACAATATTGCAAAAGGAGCGGTGATTACCTGTTCCAATCCACCTGATAAACCCGGCCCAGCAATTTGTGCGGCAGATTTACTTGTCTCTAGTTTGCTATTTCCATCAACAAGCTGCTCCTTGCTCACGACGGAAGGCAAAAAGGATGTATAGGCAACATCAAAAAAGACAGTACAGATACCCACTATGAAGGCTACCAAATATAGAACTGTCATATTCAGGAATCCAATCAAGGCTGTCAGCGGCACAATGAGCAGTAATGCACCCCTGAAAAAGTTAGCGGCGACAAGAATGGGTCGCCGGGGAAATCTGTCTATCCATACACCAGCGAGCAAACCGAAAATGATAAATGGCGCATACTCGGCAAAACCAAGCAACCCCATTTGCATGGGACTGGCCCCTAAATAGAGAGCTGCCACTAATGGCATTCCTAATAATGCTACCTGAGTCCCAAACTGTGATGCAGTTTGCCCAATCCAGAGCCTGCGAAAATCTGTGTTCGTTAACAATCCTTCTGCCTTGTTACTCATGCTCGTTCCCCCATTTTCGTCACAACTCATTGCCATTCAAATTTGCATTTTTAGTATAGGGGAACTTACGTTTCAAGATCTTGCGCTTTCATTATCACAAAATGTTGGATGATTCATTTTGTTATGAAGGCCTTTGTCTGCACTTTTCGTTTATAATGCCATACCATTTACTCCTCGGTTCCGCCAGTATCTTTCCGAGTCTGCAACATTATTTTCTTCGAACAGCTCCGACAATCTCCTGTACCCTGCTTGCGACTCTTATGAATAACGGCAAAAAGCCCGTCCCTTGCATAACCGGTACGGGCTGATTCAACCTGTATCATCTCACGTTATTTTCTGCCTACCTTTTTCAACACGGCTTCCCTTTCGTTTTCATGCAGCAATTGATTGGCCATCGGAATTAACATCAGATTTTCTTTGCTCAGGTGGTCCAAAACGAGCTGCCACGCCTCACGCATCAAGGCAATCAGCCGGTGGCTGCTCTGTTTGGTCTTTTGACAGCATTCCGTTTCAGATTGAAGCTGCAGAAGGGTGGCGCGAATCCTTTCGTGCTCCTTTTTCATTGCAGAGACCGGGTGAACAAGGGTAAGGTTCGCTTGTGTGATCAGAGGAAACAAAATCTCTTCCTCTTCCGTAAAGTGGTGGAGCATATTTTGCACCAGGTCGGCTGTAAGGGCCACAATCTGCTCTTCCTTCTCCGCATCCCAATTGGAACCGGAGTATAGGAGTTTTTTCAGTGTTTCTAGCTGCTGCAACAAATGGTCGTGTTCCCCGCGAAAATATCGCAGCAATGTCGCACATTCCCCCCTTTCCACAACATTCATGATAGACCCCGTTCCTCGCCTCCATAGTGAGGATCGTCACAATCTGCTCAAAAATACATGATTTTTCTTGAAATGTGACTGTAGTCACTGCATTTCCACAGCTCCATCCGATAGAATGGTTTGGACTACTCAACAAGTATCGACGTCTGCTCGTATGAAATGGGGGAGCGCGATTGGCTAAAAGCCTTACCTTTGTCCAGCAGATCTCGCCTGACTTCCTGGCGAGGCTGTATACTCTCGCCACGGAGAGAAATTTCCCGGCCGGAGCCGTTCTCTACATGGATGGCGACCCTGCTGAATACCTTTATCTCATCTCGTCCGGGCAAGTAAAGCTGACGAAGACCACGGTTGATGGAAAAGAGCTTACCCTGCAAGTATTCGGTTCAGGCGAGCTCGTCGGGTTGGCCGGCTTGTTTGAAGCAGAGCTGGTCCACACTGCCAGCGCGGCCATACTGGAAGACGGAGCGGTCCGAGTGATCCCGCGCGCTGGCCTGGAACAGATTCTGATAAAAAACGGGGAGTATTGCGTAGACTTCATGCGTTGGATGGGAATCATGAACCGGCGCATGCAATCAAAATTCCGCGACCTGTTGTTGAACGGAAAAGTCGGCGCCTTGTATTCCACGTTGATTCGCATGTGCAATACTTACGGAGAAGAGCGGTCCGAGGGCATTTATATCAATCTTTCTTTGACCAACCGTGACCTTGCTCATTTTATCGGCTTGACCAGAGAAAGCGTAAACCGGATGCTGTCAGACCTGAAGAAGCAGCAAGTAATTGATTTGCTGCCGCATGGACATATCCTGATCAAGGATCTGACCTATCTGAAGGAAACGATTTGCTGTGACGATTGCCCGCCGGAAATTTGCCAAATATAGCTGCAAGCAAAAAGCACCCTGCCGTCTCCATTGGCAGGGTGTTCGATTGCCTGGCAAGCCGCTGTCTGTCTCTTGCGACTCTCTACTGACGCACTTTTCGGCTCAGTTCTGACCTATTCTAACTCAGTTCTGACTCACTAAACTGACTCACTTCTGACTCTTTTTCCTACTCCCGCCCCCGCTCTCGCCGATAAATCATATATGCAAGCGGAAACAGCAGAAGATTGACAACTGAAAGCATAACGCTCACTTCATATCGCTCGGCGAAGTACATATTCACCGTATACTGTGTACAAATGATGCTACCCAAAAGCACCAAAGCCAGCAGGATGATGCCTCTGACATTATGTTTCATACGGTTTCACCCCGATTGCGTAAATACTTCCCCCTTCGATCTCCAGCTCTATTTCGGGCAGCGCCCTTCTCGGCGGCCCGGCTAACGGCTCGCCGGTCATGACGTCAAATTTGCCGTGGTGGCACGGGCAAAGCAGCTCGTTTTTTTCTGTACTCCAGAAAACCGGACATTTTAAATGAGTGCAGGCATTTTGATAGGCCCTCCACTCGTCCTCTCCTACCCGTACAAGCAATGCCCCTTCGTAGTCGCTTGGATAGAAGAATTCCACTGCCTCCCCTGTTTTCACAGCTTCCGCTTCGACGATCTTTTTCCGGGGGTATTTCCCGCTTCCCGGCGCCAGCAATTGTTTGGCAGCCAGCGTCCCCCAAGGCAATGTGGAGACTGCGAACAATCCGACACCGCCCAGCACCGTTTTCATAAAAGCCCTGCGGTCCAGCGAACGTTCATTCGACCGATGGATATTGTGCGTATAATTGTCGTCCCGCTCCGGCACGTTCCTTCTTTTGTCGTCACTCATCCTGTCCTTCCCCCTTTTCAAAGCAATCGTTCCGTTCGGCTCTGTTGCCTGGCAGCCGCCGCACTCAAGGACTTCAAGCAGCGCTTGTCGTCTTGTCGCCTATACCGCGAACCGCACCATGCGGCTAAAAGAGCTTCTCCCTTCCCTGCAGAATGCCTGGCAAGCTGATCCTCACGTTTGTTTCGCCCTCAAGCGGATTGAACGGCTGGCTTGCAACCCATTTGCCGTTGGACAGGAGGTGCTGCTCCTGTTTCCGTGCGAGCTCCGCTTCGTCGATCCACTGCAGGGTGTTGGTCGGGCAGACAGATGCGCACATGGGCGGAATGCCGTCCTTTGTACGGTCGTAGCAAAGATCGCATTTGTACATCAGGTTTTGCTCCTGATCAAATTTCGGGATACCGTAGGGGCAGGCGATCGTACAATTCTGGCAGCCGATGCACTTTTCGACCAGCGCCGAGAGGACAGCGCCGTTGTCGGCGATCTGGATTGCCTGCGCCGGACAGCTGCGGGCACAAGCCGGATTGACGCAATGCAGGCACATCAGCGGGATCGTTTGCCGCGTGTGAAAAGGATCGACGTCCATTACGTAGTTGCGGTTGCGATTGTCATGACCTCCGCACTGCGTGCAGGCAGCCAGACAGCTTCGACAGCCGATGCAGTTGTCCATTTCAATGTAGAGCACTTGCTTACCCATGGCGGCGCTCCTCCCTCCCCAGCTTGATGAGTTGTGCGGCGCATGCCTTGAACTCTGGCATCTTGCTGTACGGATCAAGCGCTGGATTGGTCAAAAGGTTGATCGATTCATGCTTGCCCCAGTGATAAGGGACAAAGACCGTATCCGGACGGATTGCCGCGATGACTTTCACTTTGTAGGGAGCTTCTCCCCGCCGGGTTTTCAGCAAAACCGTCTCTCCGTTTTGGAGGCCGTAGCGTTCAGCGGTCTCGGGGTGAATTTCCAGCAGCGGGTCCGGGTACATGGCATGCAAAAACGGAATGCGACGCGTCTGGTTTCCCGACAAGTAATGGTACACGACACGGCCAGTCGTCAGGCGAAGCGGATAGTCCTCATCCGGCTCCTCGGCGGGGGGACGGTACGGCAGGGCGCATATCTTCGCCTTTCCGTCCGGATGGTAGAACTTTTTGTCCAAAAACAGATGGGGCATCCCTTGGTCTTCCTCGGAGACACACGGCCAAAAGACCCCGTTGTTTTTCTCGATTTTCTCATAGGTGACGCCGGAGTAGTCGGCCACCCCACCCTTGGAGACGCGACGCAGCTCGTCGAAAATATCCCGCGGGTCCTTCAGATGTTCAAAATACTGCCCCCGCCCCATTCGTTTGGCGATCTCGATCTGGATCCACCAGTCCGGCTTTGACTCGGCGTACCACTCCTGGGCCTTTACGTGGCGGATGATGCGTCCCTCGAGATTGGTCGTCGTGCCGTCGTCTTCGGCCCATGTCGTCACAGGAAGCACCACATCGGCGTATTCAGCCGACTCGGACAGATAGAAGTCGCAGCAGACCATGAAGTCGAGGCTTTGCAGTGCGGCCCGGACGTGGTTCTGGTTGGGCGCGCTTACGGCCGGATTGGAGCAGAGCAGGTACAGCCCGCGAATCGTTTTGTCCAGCATCAGCCCGAACATTTCGTAGGCGGAAACTCCTTTTTGCGGCATCTCCTCCACGGGGATCCCCCAGGCGCAAGCCACTTCTTTTACGTGCTCCGGGTTGTCCATCTTGCGGTACCCGGGCAGTTGGTCCGCTTTTTGCCCGTGCTCGCGTCCGCCCTGGCCGTTTCCCTGTCCGGTAAACGTGGCCACGCCTGATTTCGGCCGGCCGATCTTTCCTGTCACCAGCGCCATGTTGGTGTAGGCCGATACGTTGTCCGTCCCCTTGGATTGCTGTTCGGCTCCTCGGCAGAACATGACGATCGCTTCCGGTGCCTTGCCGTAGATCTCGGCAGCCCGGATGATTTTCTCTGTGGCGATCCCGGTAATGCCGCTGACGTATTCCGGTGTGTAGGCTTCCAACAGCTCTTTTGTCTCCGCGAAGCCATTGGTGTGGTTGCGCACAAATTCCTCGTCTACGTAGCCGTTTTTGATCAGCAGATGGACGATTCCGTTTGCCAAGGCCAGATCGGTTCCGGGACGCAGATCGAGGTGGATGTCCGCCCGGCGGGCAAGCGGAGTCTCGCGCGGATCGGCGACGATCAGGTAGCCGCCCCGATTCTGCACCTCCCAGATGCGAAACATGCTGGTCGGATGGCATTCCGCTGCATTGGAGCCAGCGATAAACAGGCAGTCTGTCTGATGCAGGTCGGTCCAGGGAACGGTAGAGCCCCGGTCAATGCCCAGACTGCGGTTGAGGCCTGCTGCTGCCGACGACATGCAGAACCGCCCGTTGTAATCGACATAGCGGGTTTGCAGCGCGACCCTGGCGAATTTTCCTGTCAAATAGCATTTTTCATTCGTCATGGAAACGCCGGAGAAGACGGACAGGGTGTCTTTGCCGTATTTCCCCTGCATGTCCCGGAACCGGTCTGTGATCAGGCTGAGCGCTTCTTCCCACGAGACCTCCTCGAAGCCATCCGGCGTTCCTTTTAAAGCCGGATTCTTCCGCACCAGCGGCCGTTTGATCCGATCCGGATGGTTTACCTGCTGGTATGCCGTCACGCCTTTTGGGCACATTTTGCCAAGGTTGACCGGAAAATCGTAGCGCGGCTCCACTCCGACGATCGTATTTGTATTCGTATCCACTCTCAGCTTCATCCCGCACTGCATTCCGCAGTAGCAGCAATGCGTGGACACCAGCTTTTCATGAGGATGCACGACATTTTGTATCTCTTTGAAAAATTTATCCGTTTGCATGCTGGTTCGCCTCCTTGGCGTCTATCTGGTGTGTCGGAATACCGGTAAACCGGAACATGCGGTACTTGCGTCGGCAGGGGAGGCACAGTTCGGCCAGATGGTACCCGTGCTCGGTCCGAAATGAAAGGTCGTTTTTCGCAAGCACCTCAACCACATCGGCAGACTGCTCGGCCGAAACGAAGCCTGTGCCGCATGCCTTGCACGCCTTCTGCTCCTGCGCTCCGTAATGCTCCCGGTAGTTTCGGGCAAGGACGCTCATCGGACGGAACGGGATGTGCGCCAATTTGCCAAACGGCAGGTAGATCAACGTCACGATCACGGCAAACTGGTGAATGATCGTGAGCACCGGATGGCCAACCCCTCCAGCAAACATGTTTACACCTGTCAGCGCAAGTCCGGTCACACTGACGAACAGCAGCATGTAAAGCGGCAGGAAATCGTAAAAGAAGGTTTGCTCCGCGCGAGCCTGCATGTTCTTGAGGCGACGGTACAGAGCCATGCATACGCCGGCAATGACCATGAAGGCGGAAATATTCAGCGCATTGTAAAACAGGTAGGCGAGCAGACCGTCTGCTTTGATTTTCATTACGTCGATGCCCATCGCGACGACGTGGTAATAGCCGTTGTCTTCCATCGTGAAGTACATCCAGCCAAACACCAGCGGGAACGTGACAAGCGCTGAGAGGATGCAGCCCCACCCCACCAGGAAGTGCTGTGTCCAGCGAAACCAGCCGCGATTCCAGATGAAGCGGTACGTGAGCAGATGCTCCGCCGACGTTTTGCTCGTACCGCGGCGAAACAGCAGCTTGAGGCCCTTTTTCAAAATCAGCTTGGTGGGCGGCCGCTCCGCCCAGGCGGAGAAACGGTACAGAAACCCGCCGATAAACACCAGAGTCCCGACGATGTAGCCGTACAGGGCCAGGTCGATATGCGTAAAGAATCGAGATCCCAGATAGCTCAACACAAACAGGATACAGACTATGACAAATGCCCTTTGAGCCAATTTGGAAGCAAACGCGTGATTCACGGGAAACCCTCCTTCTCTTTCGGGAAAGCGTTCGTTCTCTTGACGGCTTCATTCTATCAACCCGGCCTTTTGCCGGTTGTGATGTTTGTCACTTGCGTCGGCCCGGGACGGCCTCTTTTGTCGAATCCTGCTCGTTTTGTCATCACTTCTTCACAAACCGGTCGGCTCGTACTTGCAAGTCCGTACATGAAAAAAGACAGGCACATACGACCGCCTGTATGCGCCTGCCTGTATGCGTCTGCCTGTATTTGTTTGTCTGTCACCCCTTTATCTTTCTTCCATGGAAGCTGTATCGTTCTTTCGCCCAGCTTTACACACCTCTACCCTCAACTTCTGCCTCACCTGCCGCCCTTTTCACCCGGAAGCCTTTTCTGCTCTTTGCTGGGTCACATCGCTAAACATCCCGGCATAGTACTTCACCTCACCGACGTCATTGCGGATCGCGCTGATCGTGAGCCACTCCAAAAACAGGCCATTGTCTTTTCGCTTGTTCCATATCTCCCCGGCCCAATATCCCTGCTCCTCAATCGCTTTCCACATCCTGTCGTAAAACGCCCGATCTTGCTTGCCGGACTTGAGAATGCTGGGGTTCTTGCCGATGACCTCCTCTTTTTTGTACCCGGTCACTTGTTCAAATGCAGGATTCACAAAAGTGATCGTCCCTTTTTTATCCGTAACGACGATCGCCTCGACCGTGTTTTCCACGATGCTGAGGGCGAGCGTAAGCCGATCCTGGTAGTACATCCACATCACGATGATGAAGCAGCAGAGCGCCACCTGGGAAAGCGCCATGAAGCCAATCGCGTAATGTCCGGTCAGATTGAACAACAGGGTCAACATCAGCGGCGGGAAAAAACCGCCCAAACCGCCCATGGCAGAGACAATTCCGTTTACAATTCCCGCTTGCTTGGAAAAATACATCGGCACCAGTTTAAAGACGGCTCCGTTTCCGATACCCGCGCAGGCTGCAATCACCAGACAGCCTACTGTATACAGCTGGATCGACAGCGAGAAGGACAGCAGGATGCCCGCTGCGGTCATTCCGGTAAAGACGACCAGCAGCACCTTGAACGAATCCCAGCGGTCACCGAGCCACCCGCCTATCGGGCGGGCCAGCGTAGCGAGCACGATAAATCCTGCTGTGCGCAGCCCCGCATCCACTTTGTCCAGTTCAAAATGGGCGACCAAAAAGTTAGGCAAATAGACGGTAAAGGCCACAAACGAGCCGAACGTAACGAAGTAGAAGAGACTTAAAAACCAGAGTCTTTCGTTTTTGTAGACGCTTTTGATCTGCTCCTTCAAGGAAACGGTTACCCGCGGTTCCGCTTTATCGCCGAGCAAGAGATTCAGCGCCGCAAATCCGGCTAGCAGCACCATGTACAGTTGAACCGTTGCCGACCATCCCCAATAGCTTGCGATGACAGGCGCCCCGAAAGAGCTGATCGCTGTCCCGATATTGCCCATTCCGTATATCCCGTTGACGGAGCCCAGCTTTTCCTTTGGATAATACTTGGGAAGCGACGTCACCCCGACTGAAAAGACTGCTCCCGAGATGCCCAGAAACAGTCCTCCGATCATCAGGTCGGCTGCACTCGTAGCCTCGCTGATGTAATACACGGGGACCAACAGGATCAAAAAACTGATGGCAAACAGCAGCCTCGCCCCGTAACGGTTCGCCAGATAGCCGACCGGTATCCGCAAAAGGGAACCGAGCAAAACCGGAATGGCCGTAATCCAGGCGATTTGCCCCTGTTCGAGCGACAAGCTTTCTTTCATAAATGGCATCAATGATGATAGGATCACCCAGACCATAAACCCGACGACCAGACTGGCGGTCTGCAGCGGCAATTGTATTTTCTTTACCATGAGCACTCATCCTCCTTGAGGAAGTTACACCCTCATGGTAATTGAATTTGGAGCAGGAGATTGTGATAAATCTCACAGGTGCCCTCTCTTCGTTTATGAAGACAACAAAAAGGGGTGGCATAGGCCACCCCGTATATCATGTGGGAGGGAAGTAGTTTGAAAGCACTCAGACGCGACTTGAACGTTATGTCGTACTAGATGTACAGCTTAGTTGCCGGAACCCGTTGAAGCAGCTGGGTCGGTTGTACCACCTTCAGTTTTGCTTGCATCAGCATCTCCGGACTGAGAATCAGCCGAACCTGTCGATGCATCGGAAGAACCTTTCGACGCATCCGTTGAATCGGTTGTGGAATCCGATCCAGTCGACGCATCAGAAGACCCCGGTGTGGAATCCGAAGCTTCCGTCGACGCGTCAGGAGTCGATTGATCTTGGGAAACAGAACTATCTGTAGACTGATCAGTTTCGGTTGTGGAGGAAGAGCCAGGGGTCGTTGCGCTTCCGTCTTGTTGTGTCGCTGGTTCCGGGTTGCTGGTCGGGCTGGAGCAAGCCACCAAGCTGCCGGACAGAAGAAGTGCGACTGCCGCTAAGGATATCCATCGTTTGTTCATGATTGAACTCCCCTTTCCTGTCTTTACTTTGTGACTTCTTTCGGCCACATGTATATCGTAGCTGGGAAAGATGATCATCCTGTGAGGAGAGTGGGAAAAAACCATGAACAAAATATGAAAAAACGGTGACCTTCTCAAACTGTCGGACTGTCAGGAAACCGATCGTTCGCAGTTCAGGGCCGGCAGCCGGACGATAAACACGCTTCCCTTCCCCGGCTCGCTCTCCAGTGTTACCTGTCCGTCGTGCAGCTCAACCAATTCTTTGACGATCGCAAGTCCAAGCCCTGTCCCCTTGTTCTTTTTGGAACGGCCGCGGTCAACCTTGAAAAAGCGCTCCCAGATCCGCTCCTGATCGTCCGGCGAGATGCCGATCCCCGTATCGCTGACGGAGATTTCCACCCACTGTCCATTGCTTCGGGCCGAGAGGCGAATCGTCCCCTCATCGGTGAACTTGATCGCATTTTTCACGAGGTTTTTCAAAATTTGTGCGACCCTGTCTTTATCGGCGTACACCTTGGGAAGGCCCTTCGGCTGCTCTACGATGATCTCAATGCCCTTTTCCTCGGCTTCCGGGCTGAAGGAAAACGCCACCTTGTTCATCAGCGTTTCCACATCAACAGGGAATTTCGCCAGCGTTACTTCATTGTTCTCCAGTTTCATCAAGTCCATCAGATCATCGACCAGCCGACTGATGTGCAAGGTCTCCGAATACATGACCGCGTAGTATTTCTGACGGGCTTCCTCTTCCTCGACCAGCCCGTCCTGCAGCGCCTCCAAAAAGCCTTGCATCGCCGTCAGCGGCGTCCGCAATTCATGCGAGACATTCGCAAGAAAATCGTTCCGAACTTGCTCCAGGTGCTGCCGCTCCTGTTCTACACGCTCCAATTTGCCGGCGAGCGTATTGATCGTCTGGGCCAGGTCGCCAATCTCGTCGGCAGTGTCTACCTGTACACGTTCGGAGTAGTTCCCCCGTCCGATCTCCGCTGTCGTCCGTTCGATATTTCTGAGCGGCCTGGAAATGGACCAGGACAAATACGAAACCATCGCCGTAGACAAGAGCACGCCAAACAAGGTCGCCCAGAGAATCGTTTCCCTCATCTGGGCAAAGGTCCGCTCCACTCCCTCAATCGGCGCATGCAGAATGATCCCCCCGTACACCTTTTCCCCTTTGCCCCAAGGGATAGATACGGATAGCATCGGATCTTCCAAGCCTTCCATCTTTAACTCCGTAACCGCATTCTTTCCTTTTAATACGGAATCGGCAATGGAGTGGGCAACCGCTTTTCCCGTAAATACCTCATCCTTCATAGAAGTCGCCACAATCTTGCCTTTTTGGTCAAACAGCCAGATGCGCATGTTAAAGGACTCATCGAGCGAGGCCAATTTTCCAAGCAGTGCCGGGTTGATTACATTGCTGTCTTGGATGGCGGCATTCACTCGCTTCGCCTGACGAAGCATCTCTTCTTTTTGGGCACCGTAAATGTACTCCTTTGCGAGAAAGGAGATCAGGATGCCGGAAAAGCCCAAGCCGATGAGGACCGTAGCCAGAAAACTGAACAGCAGACGGCGGAAGATGCTTTTTGACATCCCCATCATGCTTCATCCACTCCGAATTTGTAGCCGATCCCCCACACGGTGTGTATGCATTCATAAGGAAGCACTTGGAGCCTTTGCCTGATTTTTTTGACGTGCACATCAATCGTACGGGCATCTCCGAAATAGTCAAAACCCCATATCTGTTCCAATAATTGCTCACGTGAAAACACGGTGCCCGGTGACTTCGCCATGTGCACCAGCAGGTCAAACTCCTTTGGACGAAAACTGATTTTCTCGTCTGCAGCCAGCACTTCCCGTTTTTCAATATCAATCATGAGCCGATCAAAGGTAAGTACCTTCGCCGTATCCTCTTCCTGCTTTTCTCTCGGCTGCGTCCGTCTCAAGATCGCCCGGATCCGGGCCACAAGCTCCCGGGGACTGAACGGTTTGGTTACATAATCATCGGCGCCCAGCTCGAGGCCAAGCACCCGGTCGAATTCTTCATCTTTGGCCGTCAGCATGATAATCGGAGTATCCCATTTCTTGCGGATTTCTCTGCACGCTTCAAAGCCATCCATATGGGGCATCATCACATCGAGAACGATGAGATCGGGAATCTCCTTTTCCACAAGCTCCAAGGCTTGCTTCCCGTCGTTTGCCACGACTAAATCAATTTGTTGTTTGGAAAAGAACAGACGGATAATTTCGCACACATTTGGATCGTCGTCCGCGACTAACACTTTCGTATTTATCATGGTCAACAACCTCCCTTCTGTGGACAGTGCCTGCCATCCGTAAGCAGAAAAGCATAAATTTTTATCATGGTAACATATAATAGCTTGCTTGTGGACCTGCATAAGTCATGCCGCCATAGTATGATTCCCCAGTACAGGATGGGGCTGGATTTTCTGGTACAATCCGATGCATTCCATTGCTTTCCGATACATTCCGTTGCTTTCCGAGGCTTTTTTAAATACCGGCATCGGGTGATCCTTGCAAAAACAAAAGCGCTTTTTCTGATAGGCAGGCAAAAGTCCTTCATAGCTTTTATCCATCGAAAAAGGATGTGCCGATTCCGCAGCACATCCCGTACACCTTATTATTTCATGATGGTCAACAATTTGCAAACCCCATACTCAGCCTTCTCCCTGTCCCCCTCGGGAATTCGCTTTAACAGGTCGAGCGCGGCGTAAGGCACTTTTAACGCATGCGGATCTTCGTATGTCTTCTCCCAATATTCCGGTGCAAGAACAGATGAAAACTCCGGTTCATGCACTTGGTCCCTTCGTACCTCCTCAGGCATTTGGCGATTGAGGTACATTTGTATGCGGTGGTTAATCATGCCTGCATCGACCAAGTCCTTATAGCCGAAGCGTTCCAGGTCGGTAAGTGCTTGCGCAAACGTAATGCTGTGCTCGGTTTCTCCGGCGAAATGGTACATGACGCCATCGATCTTTCTTCCTGCTGATACTGTATGAAGCTCTTCAAATGCACGTTGCGCCATATCGACAGTGTCTCGATAGGGGGGAACAAATGGCCGGACATCCGGTTCGGTTACTTCAAAGTAGTTATCGATGCCCCAATATCGGTTCTGTCTGTCCTGCGTAGTCAATTCCAATACATGGACCAGGCCGTCCACGATCTCGGCTGTAATGAGTTCCGGCCGTTGCCGTAACGCTTTGAGAGCGAGTACCCCCAGCGCCAATCCGTGTCCGGAGGTTCTCAGTCTTTCTGTATTTGTCTGAATGCCCGTTACCAAACGTTCCAGCAGATGCGGCTCCTCCCTGCTTTCTAGCAGCGGTGTGTACCATTCCGGGTTATTCCGCCGAAAGCCTTCGCATATCCGCTCTATTCCCTGCTTTACGTGCTCGGGTAGCTCATGCTCCTGATTCATAAAATACCCGGCCAAAAACGCTGCTCCAAAGTGGGCATAAAACCAGCCGTGTCTTCCCCCTCTTGCCATACCAATCAAACCCAATTCCAAAAAAGAATCCAGACTACGCATGGTAACAGCTCCCTTCTTTTGGTAGCTACCATTATATAATATATATTACTGTTTTTAAAGTATGAAAATTGATTGCTTGTACACAAAAAGGCCTTGCTTCTCACTCCACAGGAGATGGAAACAAGGCCTTTGGCTTCGCGCCTTCAAAACTGGATATGCATGCTGTAAGGATTTGTGTGGATAAGTCCTCGACCGATTAGTATTCGTCAGCTCCACGCGTTGCCGCGCTTCCACACCGAACCTATCAACCTCATCGTCTATGAGGGGTCTTACCAGCTTAACGCTGTGGGAAGTCTCATCTTGGAGGGGGCTTCACGCTTAGATGCTTTCAGCGCTTATCCC